>NZ_CALJHY010000004.1 GCF_937770335.1 uncultured Glaciecola sp. | reverse complement strand
GCGTGGTGGCAAAGAAGCTCAGCACAGCAATCAAGCATTAGCGAAAGTATTAAAAGCTGCTTTAATCAGCCTGCAATTAAGCGAAGATATCGTTACCGTTATACCCGTTGCTGATCGCGAAGTCATGGCGAAAATGTTGACCTTGAGTGAGAGTATTGATCTTGTCATTCCACGTGGTGGCGAAGGCTTAATTAACTATGTAACAGAACATAGCCGTATTCCAGTGATACAGCACTTCAAAGGTGTGTGCCATTTATATGTAGATAAAGCTGCAAACCTCGATAAAGCCTTAGCAATATTAGAAAACGGAAAAACGCAACGTACTGGTGTATGTAATGCGCTTGAAACATTGTTAATACATGAGAGTATTGCCTCCGAGTTTTTACCTTTGGCGGCAAAAATGTTTGAGTCTAAGTTGGTTGTGGTGCATGCTTGTGAAAAATCACTCGCCTATTTTAAACAAGCAACACTAGCTGGTCAGGACGATTGGGAAGCTGAATATCTTGCCTTAGAAATTGCAGTGAGAATAGTTAATGATGAGGAACAGGCATTCGAGCATATTCGCGAGTATGCTTCAGGCCATACGGAAGTAATTGTTACAGAGGACTTTTCTCTTGCTCAGCGATTTATGCGAGAAATAGATTCGTCGGTGGTTATGGTCAATGCTTCATCTCGGTTCTCGGATGGCGGTGAACTTGGTTTGGGTGCTGAAATTGGTATTTCGACCAGTAAATTGCATGCCTATGGTCCGATGGGTGCTGAATCGTTAACAACTGAAAAGTTTATAGTTATCGGGAATGGTTCAGTAAGACAATGATCCATTTTTAAAAGTAAAATAATAACAATAACGGACTTTTAAGTCCGAAGATGTAAGCTTTAATAATGATAAATATTCACACCATGGAAGATGATGAGTTAATGACCAGCTTCAGTCAGCGTCATAAAATACTAGCTACAGCGTTAGCGACAGTATTTATTGGCACCGGCAATGCCACGGCAAAAGTCGTGGTAGGTGTTGATGAAAGCGAGCCTCTAACGACGTTCAGTCAAGCATATAAAGAATATGTCATAAGCATAAAGTCAGGAAAGTATTCAGTAGACGAGTTGGTTCATGTTGCAAAACAAACTTATCAGCTGGGTAAGGCGAAGTTTGGTTCACGTCACCAGAGCACGTTTATGTTGCAGCAAAATTTAGCCAACGCTTATCTAGAGGCGGGTGAATATGCATTGTCCTGCCGCCAATTATGAATCGGTTATTAATTATCATGAGGAAACTCAAGGAGATGAAAGCCAAGCTTATTATTTTGCCTTGCTCGATATTATCAATCTGATATACAGCGCATACAAAGGGCCAAGACTGTCTGCACGAGACTTAGGTATTTCTCAATTTGGGCGTAATAGGGCAATTGCAAAATTATTCGAAGTTACCGAAAAGCTAATTCTGCACATGCCCGAAAATAGTCTACTGTTCCGGGGTCACACAGTGAAAACTGCGGTCATTAATAATTGGACAGACAAGGACCAATGCCTCCTCAAAATAGCAAAAAAATTCAATTTGGATGCGAAGAAAAATTTAGGTCAAGACTCAGTCGCCTGCATCGAGTCATTGACCTATGTTGGCCAAGCATATTTTGGAATGCAAAAATACAAAGACGCTCGAATTGTTTTTGAGCAAGTGCTAATGTCAGTGAAAGATCAAAACCCAGGTATGCGTCAATATGGCGTGATTGCTCATGCTCACCTTGTGTCATTATACGCGCGGAAAAACGAAACAAAAAAAGCTATTTTTCATAGTCAAGCGGTAGGCGAGAGTGGACTTTGGGCTCTCAAGCAAAAACCTTTATATCAAGTCTCTGTAAAATTTCCGCCGCCCAGTACCGCAAATGCTAATATCAATAATGCGTCAGTCACAATAACAATGGATATTAGTAAGAACGGACAGCCCGTTAACATGCGTATTAAGAGTAGCACGCTCGTCGATTTTGATAAGCTAGCCATTGATTCGCTTAAGCAATGGTATTTCGCCCCAAAATTTATCACTGATAAATTTGCCGTAACAACAGACTTCGACGTTACTATCAACTTTATACGAGAATAGTAAATGTCCATAAAAACGAGTTACCATGCCAGAAATTAAGAAACTACTAGACAACAATTTGCGTTGGGCAGAAGAAACAAAAAAAGCTGATCCCGAATTTTTCAATAAATTATCTGAACAACAAAAACCGGTATATTTGTGGATTGGATGTTCAGATAGTCGAGTACCGGCTAACCAAATTGTGGATTTGTTACCGGGTGATATTTTTGTGCATCGCAATGTCGCTAACATGGTCATTCACACTGATTTCAATTGTTTGTCAGTACTCCAATACGCCATAGATGTGTTGCAAGTGAAACACGTGATTGTTTGTGGACATTATGGTTGTGGTGGCGTTGAAGCAGCTATGAGAGACGATAGCTTAGGATTAATCGATAATTGGTTAGCACATATTAAAGACACAGCAAACGAGAATAAGGCATTATTAGATCCTCTTTTACCAGAGCAAAGAGCCGCCAAATTGTGCGAGCTCAATGTGCTTCAGCAGGCTGAAAATGTCCGTCGTACCTCAGTATATCGAGATGCAATGAAACGCGAACAAGACGTTAAGATCCACAGTTGGATTTATAGTTTGAGAAATGGCAAGATTAAAGTGTTATGAATCTTTTGAATTACTTCATACATAGCGTCGACTGTTGCTGATAATAAAAAAGTCACCCACCTAATCATAAACAAGATAGATTGTCTTGGCACTTGCTTGTAATTGCGCACATGCAATAAATATGGAACAATCCACGTCTGTTTCTCGTGCACCTCGGCTTAGGTTTGATCCCCCCCATGACAACAACAACGGCACCCATCGCAGCTAAACCTCCATTGCCGTTATTGGAATTTATTGCATTAATGGCGCTTTTGACCTCACTTGTTGCGCTAAGTATCGATGCAATGCTGCCGGCTTTAAATCAAATTGGTTCTGACCTCGGTAGCCAAAGCACTCAACAAACCTATCTCGTTATTTCGCTCTTTTTCGGCGGTATGGCTTTGGGTCAAATATTCTTTGGTCCATTTTCTGATGCCCGGGGCAGACGACTAACTATTCTCGTGGGTCTTATTATTTTTATTATAGGTACCTTCGTTTGCTACTTTGCACAATCGATGGAAGCTTTATTGTTTGGTCGGTTGATACAAGCTTTTGGCGTATCTGGACCCAGGGTCGCCTCAATGGCTGTTATTCGTGATCAGTATGCAGGCGATGCCATGGCAAGAGTTATGTCGTTTATTACCGTTATATTTATCCTTGTGCCAATGATTGCCCCTCTGGCTGGCCAAGCCGTAATGAAGTATTTTCATTGGCGTGAAATATTCACCGTCTTTTGGATTGTAGCGGTTATTTCGGGTGGGTGGTTTTTCTTACGTCAACCGGAAACGTTAATACGCGCCAATCGCAAAAAATTTGCTTGGCATCATTTCTTTCGGTCTTGCTTTTGGCTTTTAAAGCAGCCACAAGTCATGGGATACTCGATCGCGATGGGCTGCATATTTGGCGCGTTTCTAGCCTACCTGAGCGGTTCGCAAACTATCTTTCAAGAAATCTATGATACTGGTGAGTGGTTTCCATTAGTCTTTGCAACGTTAGCATTTTCGATTGGCCTAGCATCGCTATTCAATGGTCTTATGGTCATGAAATGGGGTATGCACTCGATTTGTGACCGAGCACTATTTTTCTCTGTGGTTTACGGTGTAATACTGACTGGAATTACCTTGTACTTTGACGGTCTACCGCCACTCTGGTTATTTATTAGCACCATGTTTTTTGGTTTCTTTTTTATCGGTATGCTGTTTGGCAATTTGAATGCGTTAGCTATGTTGCCGGTTGGTCATATTGCAGGTTTAGGTGCAGCGTTTATTGGGTCTCTTACTAGCCTAATTGCAGTGCCTATTGCAACGACCATTAATCTCTTTTTAACCGACGACCTGACACCCATCGCCTTTGGCTTTTTACTATTTTCAGTATTGTCATTTTTTGCAGTGCAATACGCCAAGAAAAAACCAGCGACCGATCTGTAAACTGAGCATAAGGTCTTACACTCTGTTGAAGACTAGTTCACGAGGAATTTGTAACGCAGTTAAAGTAAATCACGATTTATCTGCTTGTTTTTTGTACGATGCTCTACTATTATTAAATTTTTTTACTAAATGGAGAGGCGCATGAGCTTCAAGAAACAATACCTAAAATCTAAGCCTGTTTGTAAAGTCACTTTTACGTTGTCAAAAGACGAAGCAAAAAATGCTGATAAAGTTTGTATCGTGGGTGATTTTAACGATTGGGATGTTGCTACAACCCCAATGAAGAAGTTAAAAAACGGGTCTTTCTCGTCCACTGTTGCTTTGCCAAAAGATGCACAATACCAATTCCGCTACTTGCTAGACGACAATCAATGGGAAAATGATTGGAACGCCGACGCTTATATGCGTTCGCCTGTGTCATTTGACGAAAATTCTGTGTTAGCAGTCTAAAGTGTATGCAATGAATTAACGGAGGGATGGTAAGCAATGCCATCCGCTCTTATTTAAGATGTGTCTTTAGTCCAACCCGAACCCATTTTTGCCACTGTACGTTTTCTTTATTCTTGAGGCGAATTAAGCTTCTCACTAGGGCCTGAAATTCAACGGCATCTATGATGTAAAAAATGATCCAAGCGACGGGTGCAAGTATTAACAGATTTGAATGAAATCGAGTTTTCGAATCGACAATAATTTGTATTAATATCACGATAGAAATAAAACTAATGACAAAGACCAATGGTATGTAGTCATTGGTATAAAAAGTATAACCATAAAATACAGCTAATAATAAAGCTTCAAAAAATAAAGTAAATTCTGCATAGACAGCAAGAGGTAACAACATAAAGGTGAGGTAAGGAGAGTGCTTTTTACTGCAACTAAAAAATAAATGTCGATGCTTTATAAAAGTTAACAAACGACCAAATTTCCAACGTAGTCGTTGGTTGAATAAGTCTTTAAAATTGGATGGACCTTCAGTATGAACCACGGCGTCAGCTGCATAGCGAGTCTTATATCCGGCTCCTAATATACGCGTGGACATTTCGATGTCTTCGGTAATTATATCTTCATCAAATCCACCTAATTCATCTAACACTTTCTTTTGATAAGCGGCGGCAGCTCCTCCAATAATATAGACGGAATTAAATATAGAATCAGCACGCTTGAAGAAAAATCCATATAGATATTCCAGCTGTTGCATTAGCTCTATAGACTTTTTCCTATTACCTACAATGACATTTCCAGCAACAGCGGCAACATCTTTATCCGTAAATCGTTTGAGGATATTGGTAATCGCATTGCCTTCCATTACGCTGTCAGCATCTATGGTTATGATTATTTCACCCGACGAGTGTTTCAATCCATAATTCAACCCCTTCGCTTTACCACCATTGGGTAATTCAAAATATTTTATTTGGGTTGTGGCTGCAGGGTCAGTTTGGTAAGTGTTGATAAAATCGGTCACTAACTGATGAGTATTATCTGTGGATCCATCGTTAATGACAATGACTTCAAGATTTGCATAGTTGGTTTGTAATACAGATTTGAGTGTTTTTAAAATGCCCATCTCTTCATTCCAAGCAGGAATTAGAACAGAAACAGCATAATCGGTTGGCAGCAAAAATCGGGATTGCTGATACTTTTCAACTAAAGTGTAAAAGGGAATAGTGATTAACTGAATAATATATTTAACAATTATTGGTGCCAAAATTAGAAAGATGGCAAGCCTTGCATTTGTTAGTGAATCGGAACGGATATATTCAGTAGTAATCGCCAAATAAAATACGCTGGCCGATGCAAAATACAACAGACATAAAAGGACCAGACCGCTAATAGATACTGAGGGTTTCATTGAGCTTAGGATGATTACTTGTTTGATGGGTATAAAACGAAGTATGCCATTAAATATGAAAATGACAAGTGTTTGTCTTTTAACCACATGACTTTATAGTTTATCCTAGATTTTTCGGTCGCTATTCTCTTTATTATATTTTATCGCTTGCATTAATGACCTAACATCAACGTGTTCATTTTTAATGATAAGTGTGATTGAAATCTCCTCGATGGCAGCCGCTAAACACACAAACGCGGCAAGTCGAAAGGGCCATTCAGAAAACTCAGTAAATAATAAAATGTATCCGATAACCGTAATAGCAACGGCGATTTTTACTCCCCATGTGTGATAACTGGTAAAACGATGGAACTTAATGAAACCGATGATTACAGGTATAGTGAAACTTAATACGATTAATAAAAAGTAAATAAATTCACGCTGTATTATACCGGGCCAGAGTATCCAGGCACAGATAGCGATGGTTGTGTAGATTACAAAATCACCCCAGCTATCAAGGTGTGAGCCTAACTGTGTTATCTGATTGAGCGTTCTTGCTAAAAAGCCGTCTAATACGTCGGTGAATTCAGCAAAAAGCAAAGCACCCATAAACCAGTATGGTTGCAACGTTAACGCAAAATAGAATAATACAGGTGCCATTAGAATCCTCAGGAAGCTAATAGCATTTGGAATATTAATGATATCTTGGTTATTAGAGCTCATGTCTTGTCCTAAAAATAATTAGTAAGGTCTCTTACGAATGCCCCATTTGTATAACGTTTGTGAGAGCATCAATTCGATTATGATGAATGCTATAATCAATAATATAAGTGACAACATATTAAGTCCAAAAGTAGCTTTCATCATAACAGCAGGAAATAATGATTCAGGTACTTGATCAAGTAATGGAGCCATAGCGCTTGATTGCATGCCTAGCCTGCGTTTAATAAAACTGGATGC
This sequence comes from uncultured Glaciecola sp., assembly GCF_937770335.1. Classification (GTDB taxonomy): domain Bacteria; phylum Pseudomonadota; class Gammaproteobacteria; order Enterobacterales; family Alteromonadaceae; genus Glaciecola. The sequence goes on along the minus strand of NZ_CALJHY010000004.1, from coordinate 334,800 downwards.
CAAATCACCGACAACGGCATAAGTCGCAATCAACAAGCCTATTTCTGCTGCATAACCTAATAACCATGCAGATGCGGACGTAACGACGCATGCACCTAATGCGCCTCGCCAGGTTTTTGAATCGCCTAATATTCGTCTAGTATCGACAAAATGTTTTCCGCAATCGATAGGACACTTATATTTGTCTTTTAACAATACTCGAATTAATATCGGTGCACCATTGGCGATTATAATCAATAATAGTAGTTGCAATAGTTCAAGGTTCATATCAAATCTAGGTGATTAATTTAAAACACGAAAGCGGTTTTATTTTGATAAATTGTCGACAACCGTATACTTTATATTAATTCAGTAATTCAATAATTCAAATAGTTTATGTCCAATACTTCTATAAAAGTGATGACTTACAATATTCACAAGGGATTTAATACTAGCAATCTTCGTTTCATATTGTATGAGATTAAAAACGCATTGAGAAACGTTGATGCTGACATAATCTTTCTTCAGGAAATTCAAGGTGATCGTCAGATATCAAAGAAACGTTTTGATGACTGGCACAATAATAATCAACTAGACTTTCTTGCTGATGAGATGTGGCCTCATCATGCCTATGGAAAAAATGCGATATACAAAGCAGGCCATCACGGCAATGCTATCTTGAGTAAATTCCCGTTTATAGAATGGGAAAATATCGATGTATCTATTATGCGGTCAGCGAGTCGCAGCCTTTTGCACGGTATTATTAGACTGCCGGATAGTGAAAAAAAAATTCATATCGTATGCGTACATCTTGGCCTGTTCGAACGGGAAAGAGAGCGTCAAATTATAACCTTGAGTCAACGTATTAATTCTGTTGTGCCGAGTAACGAAGCGTTGATTATTGCGGGTGACTTTAATGATTGGCGTTCACGTGCCGAGGACTATCTGTATCAAGAACTCGGTATTAGAGAGGTTTTCAAAGACAGCTATGGTGCCTATGCACGAACTTTTCCATCTTGGTTACCGATACTATCAATGGATCGTATTTATTACCGTGGACTTGATATCGTGGCAAGTAAACCATTATATGGGAAGCCATGGAGTCGCTTATCTGATCATGCACCTTTGTCAGCGGAATTTAAAATCCTGTGAATCTTGAAAATGCAGACTTTGTATGGAGTACGTTAGTTAATTTTTGCATCGAGCATGCCGGATTACTCGTGACCGCATCATTACTAACGGCGCTCTTAACACTTGCGCTTGTTCCCATATTGATCACAAACATTCCTGCTGATTATTTTATCTGTGAAAAACCGATGAAGATTAGTAAATACCATCCAATAATTAATTTGCTTTTAAAAGCTGCCAAGAATTTATTAGGCGCCGTCTTTCTGTGTGTTGGGTTTATCCTATTATTTTTACCTGGGCAAGGACTCGTTATGATATTGGCTGGATTACTGATTATGAACTACCCAGGAAAGTACGCAATTGAACGTTGGTTGATTCTAAAGCTAGGAGTACTTCCTGCAATGAATACTCTGCGGATCCGTTACGGTAAACCACCCTTAATCTCGCCGACATTATAATAAGCAGTCTAGAAAAAAAAGCCCGACCAAAATGGCCGGGCAAAAGGAGCTTATTAAAAGCACCTAACGACAGAAAAAGGGATGAAACCAATGCTTGTTTCTGTTTCAGTACAAAAATCATTTAGCCAGTTAGGGATCAAAAAACTGACTCTATAATTGCCGCTTATGCAGACGCTACAATTGCTTTCATATCGATCATGTATCCACGAAGTTTCTCGCCAACGCTTTCTACGCCATGAGAACGAATTGCATGGTTAACTAGCACTAATTTCTTATTGTCCACGCCCATGGATTCGTCAGCTAAACCACTACCAATATGCTCGGCAGTGATTTTTGGCATTAAGTGTTCCTGCAACAAGGGCACTGCCGCGTTCGCGAATAAATAGTTTCCGTATTCAGCAGTATCTGAAATAACCACGTTCATTTCATATAGCCGCTTTCTAGCGATTGTATTAGAGATAAGTGGTGTTTCATGCAACGACTCGTAGTATGCCGACTCAGGTAAAATACCGACTTCAACCATCACATCAAAGGCTAGTTCAACACCCGCTTTAATCATTGCAACTAGCAAAATACCTTTATCGAAAAATTCTTGGTCTGAAATCTTACCGTTATATATAGGTGCCTTCTCGAAACCAGATTGGCCTGTTTCTTCACGCCACATTAATAAATTAGCGTCGCCATTAGCCCAATCATTCATCATGGTCGTTGAGAAGTGACCACTAATAATATCGTCTTGATGTTTCTCGAATAGAGGACGCATCAATGTCGTTAATTCAACTGATAATTCGTGAGCAACAATTTTGGCAGGGTTTGATAATCTATCCATCATATTGGTCACGCCGCCGATTTTCAGGGCTTCAGTGATGGCTTCTAATCCATATTGAACCAATGCACCTGCATAGGCTGGATCGACACCGTCAGCTACCATCTTATCAAAGGCAAGTATGGCGCCTGCTTGCTGCATACCACATAAAATGGTTTGCTCGCCCATCAAATCTGACTTCACTTCAGCAACAAAAGAACTTTCAAGTACACCGGCTCTATCACCACCAGTTGCGCTAGCTAATGCTTTCGCTATTGCCCAGCCTTTATTTTCGGGATCATTTTCTGGGTGCACAGCAATAAGTGTCGGCACGCCAAATCCACGTTTATATTCTTCACGAACTTCCGTTCCCGGACATTTTGGTGCGCACATAACGACAGTAATGTCAGCACGAATCTGTTGACCTTCCTCAACGATGTTGAAGCCATGGGAATAACTAAGTGTTGCGCCTTTCCTGATCAGTGGCATAACTGCTTCAACGACACTTGAATGTTGTTTGTCAGGCGTTAAGTTATATACTAAGTCTGCTCCAGGGATTAAGTCTTGATAAGTACCAACAGTAAAACCATTTGATGAAGCTCGCACGAACGAATCGCGTTTTTCATCAATAGCCGCTTGGCGCAATGCATAGCTAATGTTTAAGCCAGAATCGCGCATGTTCAAACCTTGGTTTAAACCCTGTGCACCGCAGCCTACGATGACAATTGATTGACCTTTAAGATAGTCACACCCGTCTGCGAATTCGTTTTTGTGCATAAACCGGCACTGACCGAGTTGATCTAACTGCTTGCGTAAAGGTAACGTGTTGAAGTAATTTGTCATTTTCTGTCCAATAATTTTTGAATCTGCTTTTCAAGCATCTCACTCAAATCACACATAATTAAAAGCGGATTGAGTGTTTATTTTTGTGTCTGTGACGACATTCATCGATAATATGTAAATATTTTTGTTTTATAAAGTGATATATTTGAAACTTAATGTTTCATATAATGAAACGTTGCAATTATAATGAGCATCCTGTTTAGATTAGTAATAGGTGACAAAGAATGGAATTAAAGGCCCTACAAATGTTCCGACATCTAGCCAAAGGCTTACATTTCGGTAAAACTGCTCGAGCTATGTTTGTTTCACCGCCTACCTTGTCTCGTGCCATTAGCCGGCTAGAAGAGGAATGTGGCGCTGCGCTGTTTGTTCGTAATAATCGCAGCGTGAAATTGACCGCTGCGGGGCAACGCTTTTTGGAATTTGCGGAAGTGACTTTGAATGCCTGGTTGCAAGTGCGTGCTGACATCGGTCAACAGCAAACTCAATTGAGTGGATCGCTTTCGTTATACTGCTCAGTCACTGCAAGTCAAAGTCATTTACCGAAGTTGTTAGATAAGCTGCAGGCGCAATATCCTCAAATTGAGCTGAAACTAGATACAGGCGATCATTCCCTTGCTATAGACACCATTGAGCAGCATAAAGCGGATATAGCGATTGCTATTCACACCCCAGATTTTCCTGATCACTTATCATTTATACAAATTGATAAAGTTCCTTTAGTTCTGATTGTTCCTAAAACACTTCAGATAGCTCATATTGATGAGGTGAAGTGGCATGAGCACAGTGTTGTCATGCCAGCCGGTGGGCCATCGAAAAGAACCGTAAATCACTGGTTTGCCGAACATGGCGTGAAACCGCGAGTATATGCCAGTGTGTCAGGAAACGAAGCTATTGTAAGTATGGTGGCCCTAGGTTTAGGCATTGGTTTTGTTCCGCAAATTGTTTTAGATAATTCGGTAGCTAAAACAAAGGTGACCAGCCTTGATGTTCAAGATATAGAACCTTACTCCTTAGGTTTATGTTTTTTGCGTGAACGTGAAAACGAAGCTTTATTGCGGGTAATGATTGATCTTTTCAAAAGTTAATGTAATTAATAACTAACAAAAAGTTAAGTTTACTTGACACTAATGTAAAGTAAGCTTAACTTGTCTATAAGTAAAGGACGCTTTACCTAATAGCAAAGAGTTTGAATGTGAATTCTTCTGTAATATTTTATTAGATAGCCCTTATATAAACGTAATGCTCATCAATTTAGGTGTTTGGGAATGACGGCTCATGTTGACATCAGGTTTCAACAAATATGCTATCAGGTATCTAACGATAAAACGCGTTAGCTCAGCCAGACTTACGTTAGGGAAAACAAAAAAAGGCAATGATATGAATGATATACAGACTAAAAAAACGAACAATAGTATTGCCAAAAAATCTAAACGAAACACAAAATCCTTAGCTATTTGGACGAGTGCATGGCTAGTAAGTTTAGCTATTGTAGCTTTTGGCCCAGTGTTGCTATGGGATTATCATCAGGCTATTTCTTTATGTACCATCGGCCTTAATGTGATCATGGGCTACAAGATGATTATGGCAAATAAACAGCACTTGGAAGATTTAGACGAATTACAGCAACGTATTCATCTGGTCGCAATGGCCATGTCGTTGGGGGTTAGTATCGTTTTTGGTGCAGTATATGGTTTGCTAGAATCAATCCGCTTAGTTGAATTTCAGCCAGACCCCTCCGGCGTACTTTTTGTGATGGGTATTTCGTATGCTGTTAGTATGATTTTGGCACACAGGAAGTATTCATGAAAAATCGCTTTAAAGTATTGAGAGCTGAGCGCGATTGGACTCAGGCCGACCTTGCAGCAGAATTGGATGTTTCGCGACAAACCATTATTGCGATAGAAAAAGGCAAATACGACCCCAGTTTGTCGCTTGCATTTAAAGCTGCAAAGCTCTTTGAGATGCCCATCGAAGCGATTTTTCAAGCGCCCGAGAGTATTTAGTTTATTCCGTGAGTTCATTTAGCATACGGTCAAAGCTTCTAAAACTTAGGGCTTCGGCCAAATGTTGTTGGTTCACACGTTCAACGCAGTCTAAGTCTGCAATGGTTCGAGCTACTCGCATTGTTCGATGATAGGCACGCATCGACAAATTCATACTCTGCATCGCCTTACTCAAAAATAAGCTCTCGGTTTCACTCAATGGACAATACTGCTCAATCTCTTTACCAGTTAGACTTTTGTTCAATTTGCCTTGACGTTCTAACTGGCGCTGTTGTGCTAATATCACACGACGCTTCACAATTTCGCTAGTCTCTGTTCCCTTATTAACTAATCGCGCGGCATTGTGACTCTTTTGGCTCTTATTCAATTGCTCGGAGTAGGGGGTTTCAGCCTCGGTAGTGGTGAGTCGAGAATTAGGATGGTAGCGGTCAGTAGATGAATCGAAATCTGAATTGACTGCTATTTTCATTAGGTGAATATTACCACCCGTACTTGATTGTGAAATCTCGACGACGGGCTTACTTTGGTGTTTTATTTTTAGCGCTTTGCTCAAGTCAATTTTAGGTACATTAACTTGCAGATCGATACGGTCAAGAAAAGGTCCAGAAATTCTATTCAAATAGCGAAGTACTTGATCGGGGTTTGCGCGTTGGTCATTTATGTCACCGGTTGGACTTGGATTCATTGCGCAGACTAATTGAAAATCAGCAGGATAAACCACTTTTTGCGCTGCACGTGAAATGTTAATTTCGCCGGTTTCCATGGGCTCGCGCAACACATCTAGTATGTGCCTTCCAAACTCAGGTAACTCATCAAGAAATAAAACACCTTTATGTGCTAATGAAATTTCTCCAGGCTTTGGATAGCTACCGCCGCCGACAAGTGCAATAGCCGAACAGGTGTGATGTGGTTGTCTAAATGCACGATTACGCCAAGTTGATGGACAAATTTTATCACCCGAAATTGAACGAATGGAGGCTGACGTCAACGCCGATTCCTCGTCCAACTCTGGCATAATGGACAGTAATCTATTGGCCAACATGCTTTTTCCTGTGCCTGCGGGTCCGAAAAACAAGATGTTGTGGGCCCCTGCAGCTGCAATTTCTAATGCCCGTTTGGCATGGTGTTGTTCAACAATTTCAGACATGTCGCCGCAGGTAGACGGCGTCACTTTTGCTTTCGTAGTTATGTGAGATGCTATTTTACGTTTGTTACATAGGTGCAAGTAGACTTCGGTGAGTGAATTGGCAGCTATAATTTGAGCTGAACTAACAAGGCTCGCTTCGTCACCATTGCTTTTAGGTAGCACCAATTTCCGGTTTGATTTGGACGCTGCAAACGCCATCGGCAAAGCACCTTGTATTGGGCGTAAGTTACCTGACAATGCTAACTCACCGACAAATTCGTACTGAGTTAAATCGACTCTGTTGAGTTGTTCACTAGCGGCGATAATACCAATAGCGATGGCTAAGTCGAAGCGACTGCCCCCTTTCGGAAGGTCTGCTGGCGCCATATTCACCGTGATTCTTTTTGACGGGAATTCAAAGTCAGAATTGATGATAGCGCTGCGCACTCGGTCTCGCGATTCCTTTACAGTGGTTTCAGGCAGCCCTACTAAGTTAAACGCGGGTAACCCATTCGATAAATGCACCTCAATTGTCACTAGGGGGGCGTCAACACCTAAATTTGCGCGAGTGTAGACGATAGATAAAGACATGCGTTAAATCCTTTTAATTTAATTGTCATAGCCTATTTGATGGACGTACTAAAAACAGCTGTCCTTTATGAGAGTATTTTCAAGAAGTGCTTGCGAAGCACCATGAATTGAGGCACATTGATCGAGTGACGACAATATGAATCAAGATTTTTCAAGCATCTTCGCAACATCGGCATATTCAAAAAATGTGTAATGGCGATTGTTGAGCGAGGGAGCAGTGTATTCTTAGAGTCCACAAAACCCTCAGTTTAAGAGGGTTTTTTCGTTTTTAACGCCCTTATTTTTTATAACTGTTACCTAATCTTAGGTCTGCAAATGCGCTTGCAAAAGTGATGGATAGAATAGGTTAGCAAACAAAATACAAGTTTTAATGCATAGAGGTCGAGCTTGGCTTAGATAAAAAATGACAAGCTAAGAGCAGCGTCAAAGCCATTATGCACGAGCACTCAAAATTGGATTACTAATGTCGTCAAGTAACGTAAATACAAATAACGCAGGTTCAAGTACTCAAATAGTCACGGGTAAAATGTCGCCATATCAATATTTAACTAAAATATTGTGCGCACCCGTCTATGAGGCGGCTATTAATTCAGACCTTGATTATCTAGCTAGCTTATCGACGGAGCTTAAAAACAAAGTTTATTTGAAACGCGAGGATCAACAGCCGGTTAAATCGTTCAAAATTCGAGGAGCGTATAATTGTATTCGCCAACTCAGTGATGAACAAAAAGCGGCTGGAATTGTTGCGGCTTCGGCGGGCAATCATGCGCAAGGTGTTGCTTACGCAGCCAAAAAGTTAAATATTAAAGCAACCATTATAATGCCCGAAACGACTCCCGATATTAAGGTTGAGGCGGTAAAACGTTTTGGCGGCAACAATGTCACGGTCGTGCAGTCGGGAACGAGTTTTGATCAGGCCAGTGATCTAGCCAAAAAGCTATGTGCTGAAAATGGTTTTTCTATGATCCCGCCTTTTGATCATCCAGATGTTATTGCTGGACAGGGCACCATAGCGAAGGAAATGCTTGAGCAAAACCCTAATTTAGAATATTTATTTGTAGCGGTCGGTGGCGGTGGGTTGGCCGCTGGAATAGCTGTTTATATAAAACAGCTACGCCCTGATATTAAAATTATTGGTGTGGAGTCAGCTGAGTCTGCATGTTTAATAGCGGCGATGGAAAAGGGCGCTCCGGTTACTTTACCCACCGTCGGTATTTTTGCAGACGGTGTCGCGGTAAAAACTATTGGTAGCGAAACCTTTAGATTATGCCAAGCATATTTAGATGATGTAATTACCGTAACCAATGATGAAATTTGTACCGCAATTAAAGATATTTTTGATGATACGCGAGTTATTGCAGAACCCGCAGGCGCTTTATCAGTCGCAGGCATTCGCAAATATACCAAGCAATATAAGCTCCAAGGTGCCGTAATTGGCGGTGTATTATGCGGTGCGAATATTAATTTTCATACATTACGGTATGTATCGGAACGCTGTGAATTAGGCGAGCAAAAAGAAGCGGTTTTTGCTGTGAAAATTCCCGAAGCAAAAGGATCCTTTAAGGCTTTTTGTGAAATGTTAGGCGGTATTACAATAACTGAATTCAATTATCGCTACGCAAAAAGCGACGCTGCACATATTTTTGTTGGCGTTAAGTTAAAGCGTGGTATGACAGAGCTTCAAGCACTGTTAAAGCGACTAAATAAAAATGGCTATGAGTGTTTAGATATGTCGGATAACGAGTTGGCAAAGCTGCACGTTAGGCATATGGTCGGTGGTAAGCCTCAAGAGCATATTAACGAACATATATTCTCTTTTGCCTTTCCTGAATATCCGGGTGCGTTAATGCACTTTTTAACAAAATTAGGAGAGCAATGGAACATCACTCTGTTTCATTATCGAAATCATGGCGCGGCTGAAGGTCTAGTTTTAGCTGGTTTTGATATTGATGACAACAAACGAGCATTATTTGACTTGCACGTAAGCGAACTTGGTTTTGACATGCACGAACATAGAGACAATCCTGCATATCGACTATTTTTATCAGGGCAGAATTAATCTGCCCTTGTTGTTAAATTTTTTCTAAATGCTGAGCTATTTCAGGCCAAACTAATTCCATAATCGCTTTTTTCAGTGCCAAGCTGTCTTCTGAAAACGCAAAGGTCCCACTGTCGAGGGTGTTGAGCAATTTGTTCTCGCGCAGCGCATTCACAAACGATCCCAGTACATTTTTATCATAGAACTCAGGTGAGCTCATACCATAGAGAGTGGAAAGACGCTCGGCAATAAGACAGCTTTGTTTCTCCAATTGTGAGCGGGCGATAGTTTTTTCTTTTTCCAATACTCTTAAGACGACAGCATAGCGTTGCCAAGTTTCTTGCATCGCGCGACTCAATAACCAAGCAGAGTGGAAACCGTCATCACTTGACGAGGGAGGCGATAAAAAGTCACCGTTTTGCATCAACAGACCCTGCACTTGCATTTGCACAATAAGCGTTTCGGTTTGCTCAAGTGCTTCCTCCAGCGAATAGTGCAAAAAGAATTCGCGTTTTAATAAAGGATAGAGTTTGGTGACCATGTCAATAACGGCTGCCTTTTCCACCTTCTTGTGATTGAAAATAACAGCCATAATTAAACTGGGTAAAGCAAAGACGTGCAAAATATTGTTACGGTAGTAAGTCAGTAATGCCGCGTTACCCTCTTTGGCAGCGACTAATTTTCCGTATTGGTCTGTCGATTGTTCGAATCGATTGAGTGCCAATGTGGTTTGCACCAACTCTTCCGCGTCTTCTTCTGGTAGGGTAAAATCTCCACTAAAAGGCACTTTTGACAATAATGTCAGATAATCTTTGAGTGCCCTGGTCAGTTCTGACTCACTCATAATGTGAGTTTTAGATGATAACAAACACAACGCAACCAACGCAGTACCGTTTAGAGCCGCGGCTCGGTTAATTCGGGTCATAATGACGTCAGCAAGCTTGTTCACCGCAGGTGTTAACCAGGCCGGTTTCTTATCAGGACTGTCCGGCGACGGTTCGCGCCAATTTTCTACGCTCTGGTCCAAGAACTGATTAATTTGCAATGGCTCACCAAAGTTAACGAAACCATGGCCATAGTTTTTGAGTTTACGAATAGCCGAAAATACCTGAGTTGGTGATTCTTTTTTCTTGGTCTTCCCTTTGAGCTCCTTTTGATAGCTCTTTACTTCCATCACATGCTCGTAACCTAAGTAGACAGGCACAATTGAGACCGGGCGGTTAATACCTTTAAGCGCGGCTTGCAACGTCATTGCTAACATCCCGGTTTTAGGAGGAAGCAATCGGCCCGTTCTTGAGCGCCCGCCCTCTGGGTAATACTTAACTGAATATCCTTTGTTAAACAGCAGCTCTAAGTATTCTCTAAAGGTCGCGGTGTAGAGTTTATTACCGGCAAAACTGCGGCGTAGAAAAAAAGCACCACAACGCCTGAATATCTTGCCTACAGGCCAAAAATTAAGATTTATACCCGCTGCTATATGCGGTGTTACCAAACCTTCGTTGTAAATAACGTAAGTTAACAACAGGTAATCCATGTGCGAGCGATGACAAGGCACGTAAATTATTTCATGACCGTTTTGGGCAAGCTCACGGACTCGATAAGCATGGCCGACATGTATACCATTATATATTTTATTCCAAATACGCCCCAATATGCGTTCGCTGATGCGAATTAGCCCAACACGATAGTCCGCGGCAATTTCGTCGATGTACCCTATGGCCAGTTTTTTAGCTTCTTGGGCACTGATGTTTTTTTGGCGCATGGTGTCAGTCATAGCTTGTTTAACTGAATCAGAGGCTAACAAGGAGTTATATAAGGTTGAACGTTCTAAAAGTGTTGGACCGTTTAATACTTGCCGTTTACGTTGAAAGTGAGTCCTTGCTACGCGGACTAATTTTTGGGATATTTTCTGGTTTGAACCATGTAGTTGTCCCATCTGTTTTGTCGATACCGCTTTACTGTAACTGACCACATTGTCACGTCCCAAAAATATAACAATGAAGAGTTTTCTTAACCAACTAGGAGATGCTCTGTCCGCTAAAAGCTGAGCGAAGCCTGAAGACTTTTTACCCGCAGACCTGCCCCACGATATGAAAACAGGGACAACTTGCAAATCAAGTTCTGGATTTTCACGATGTAAATGGAACATGTTTGTGAACACGTCTTCAATTGTTGTCTTCTTCACTTTTCTTGACAGTAAGCTTTGAGGGCGAGTTAAAAAGTAGCAACGTTTGTGTTCCTCTCCCAAGAATTCAATTGATGTGGTGGGATCAGGCAGGCCTAAACCGGCAGCTGACTTTTGCAAAGCTACGAGATCAGTGATGGACTCTGTTTGAATCAAATACAAAAGCGGTTTCTTTTTGTCTATACCTAATTCAGCTTCAATATTCGCGGGAACGCTGTTAACCGAAATGAGCCAACGAATAGGTAAAGTAACTATTTTACTAAAAAATGCGCGTGCACCACTCATGAAATCTTCCTGATAAAAATCAACACGTCACAATAATAACACGACAGTTGAACATTGCTTTAGTTCGTTTATATACAAATCATGATTCTATGCATTTTTTTCCTTTAAGAGTCATTTTCAAACAAATAGTAATTTGATCGTTGCCATTTACCTTTTCCTGTATATACTTACACTTAACTGTATAGAAAAACAGGCTGTTTATGCGTCCACTAACTCCCAGGCAACAAGAAGTACTCGACCTTATTAAGAGCACGATGATCGATTCGGGCATGCCGCCCACTCGTGCTGAAATAGCGCGTCACTTAGGTTTTAAGTCGGCTAATGCCGCAGAAGAACATTTAAAAGCACTCGCTAAAAAAGGCGTGATTGATATTATTCCAGGCACATCGCGAGGTATTAGACTAAATTGTGCTTTGGATGATGAGGCGGAAGAAGGTTTACCACTTATTGGCCGTGTTGCTGCGGGTGAACCGATATTGGCAACCGAACACGTCGAATGTCATTACAAAATTGACCCTAATCTATTTAAGCCTAACGCTGACTTTCTGCTAAGAGTGGAGGGTATGAGCATGAAAGATATTGGTATCATGGATGGCGATATTCTGGCCGTACACCGGACAACAGACGTGCACAACGGTCAAGTCGTTGTAGCGCGAGTCGATGAAGACGTCACCGTTAAGCGTTTTGAAAAACGAGGTAGTCAAGTGTTATTGCATGCAGAAAACGAAGCGTTCTTGCCTATCAAAGTCGACTTAGCGTCCCAGCTTTTCAATATTGAAGGTATTGCTGTAGGCGTTATCCGAAATTCCAATTGGATGTAACACTAGATTAGTAGTACAGAAATAAAAAAGCCGTTATATAGCGATATATAACGGCTTTTTTCGTTTTATGTTGATGGCTAATTTATTCATACCACCTGTTCTAATTAAATCCGCAGCGCTAATTGTCCGATTTTCTTGCGTATAAAGTTGTTTAGTTAAGCAATAAAATGCATGTAAATTAGAACAAGCGGTAAATGTAACGCCTAAAAATTAATCGCTATTAAGATATTCCATCTAAATTCAAGAAAACTCTAGACTATGCAGGCTCTTTGTTTAATCATTAGAGACTGATTTACATCAAAATAACAAATTAAACAAAATCTTCACATTAGTTGGTAAAAATTAACAGCTTGACGAAGAAGATTCGAGAGGAGTATCAGAGTGAATCGAATATCCACATTGCTCACTGGCGTAATGTTAGCGTTTAGCAATTCAGCAATAGCGACAACCGCCGCAGAGCGTTCCGACCTCAACTTACGCCCAGGAGTAAGTGACATTAGTTTGGAAGTCTATGACTTGCATATGCTGATGTTCTGGATCTGCGTAGTTATCGGTGTATTAGTGTTTGGTGTAATGTTTTATTCGATGGTAATGCATCGTAAATCCACGGGTGCGAAACCAGCTAATTTCCATGAAAACGTCAAAGTAGAAGTATTGTGGACGATCATTCCTTTTGTCATTCTTATCGCTATGGCATGGCCAGCGGCAACAACGCTGATCGCGATGGAGGATACTAGTGAGGCTGATGTTACGATACTGGTGACCGGCTCGCAGTGGAAGTGGCACTATAAATACCAAGACAATCCAGATGTTGAATTCTTTTCTCTGCTGGCAACTCAGCAAGAGCAAATTAATAACAAATTCACCAAAGGTGAAAACTATCTATTAGAAGTAGATCGTCCTCTCGTGATCCCTACAGGCAAAAAAGTCAGGTTCTTGATTACCTCTGATGACGTTATTCATTCATGGTGGGTTCCTGATTTTGCAATTAAAAAAGACGCTAACCCAGGCTTTATTAACGAAGCTTGGACGAATGTAAATGAACCGGGTATCTATCGTGGGCAGTGTGCTGAATTGTGTGGCAAAGACCATGGGTTTATGCCTATCGTCGTGATTGCAAAAGGTCCCGCTGAATATAGTACCTGGTTACAAGAGCAAGAGACCGCAGCGATAAGAGCAAACGAAGAAGAACAACGATTGCTTGCCATGAACATGAGCATGGACGAATTAATGACGCAAGGTAAGAAAGTGTATGACACCGCTTGTGTTGCTTGCCATCAAGCAAATGGGGGCGGCTTACCGCCGATGTTCCCTGCCTTGAAAGGCAGTAAAATTGCGATGGAAAAACAAAATATTCCCGTTCATATCGACTACATCATTAACGGTAAAAATAACATGCCAGCGTTTGGCAAGCAGTTAACTATGTCTGAAATAGCTGCAGTGGTTACTTATGAGCGAAACGCTTGGGGTAACAATACTGGTGATATGGTACAAGCCAAAGATGTTAATTTAATGATTAACGGTAAATAGGAGGTCATCAAAATGAGTACAGAAACCGTAAACGAAGCACATGATTCGGACGATGGCCACGACGCCCATCATGAACATCATATTCCAAAAGGCCTCTTGAGATGGCTTTTCACCACGAACCACAAAGACATTGGTACTCTTTATCTTTGGTTTGCTTTCATCATGTTTTTGATTGGTGGTGCAATGGCAATGGTCATTCGTGCAGAATTATTTCAACCAGGTCTACAAATAGTTGACCCTCATTTCTTTAACCAGATGACCACCGTTCATGGTTTGATTATGGTCTTTGGTGCCGTCATGCCAGCCTTTACAGGCTTAGCCAACTGGCTCGTTCCCATGATGATTGGTGCGCCAGATATGGCATTACCACGCATGAACAATTGGAGCTTTTGGATACTTCCATTTGCTTTTTTAATATTGCTTTCTTCATTATTTATGGACGGCGGCGGCCCAGCCTTTGGTTGGACTTTCTATGCGCCCCTATCAACTCAATACAGTGGCGACAGCACGGCTTTATTTGTGTTTTCAGTTCACATTATGGGTATCTCATCAATTATGGGCGCGATTAATGTGGTCGTAACTATACTAAACATGCGTGCACCAGGCATGACCTACATGAAAATGCCTTTGTTTGTATGGACTTGGTTGATTACTGCATTCTTACTAATTGCCGTTATGCCAGTGCTCGCGGGCGCTGTAACAATGGTCCTCACCGATAAATTCTTTGGTACCAGCTTCTTCGATGCTGCCGGTGGCGGTGATCCCGTCATGTTCCAGCATATTTTCTGGTTCTTTGGTCACCCTGAAGTTTATATAATGATATTGCCTGCTTTCGGCATCATCTCTGCTATCGTCCCTACCTTTTCGCGGAAGAAACTGTTTGGTTACGCCTCGATGGTATATGCGACAGCATCCATTGCGCTATTGTCATTCATTGTTTGGGCGCATCACATGTTTACCACCGGTATGCCGGTGGCCGCAGAAATGTTCTTTATGTTTGCCACCATGCTGATTTCAGTGCCAACAGGGGTGAAAGTCTTTAACTGGGTTGCAACGATGTGGCGCGGGTCGTTAACTTTTGAAGTACCTATGATGTTTGCCATTGCCTTTATTGTTTTGTTTACGATTGGTGGTTTGTCTGGGTTGATGCTTGCGATTACGCCAGCTGACTTCCAGTACCACGACACGTATTTTGTGGTTGCTCACTTCCACTATGTGCTAGTAACAGGAGCCGTGTTCTCCATCATGGCTGCTGTTTATTACTGGTTACCAAAGTGGACGGGTAAAATGTTCGACATTACATTAGGAAAATGGCATTTCTGGTGTTCACTTATTTCGGTTAATCTTTTGTTCTTCCCGATGCATTTTGTCGGACTAGCAGGCATGCCTCGTCGTATTCCTGACTATGCATTGCAGTTTGCCGACATCAATAAATGGGTCAGCATCGGTGGATTCGCATTTGGGTTGTCACAATTAATATTCTTAGTGCTAATTATCAAAGCGTGTAGAAAGATAGGTGAACCAGTATCTGACCAAGTTTGGGAAGGTGCCGAAGGCTTGGAGTGGGAGATTCCGTCACCTGCGCCTTACCATACGTTTGAAACACCACCGTTTATTAAATAGTAAAGGATAGTGTAGGTATGTCTAAACAGTCTGAATCTAAACATACAACTGAAAAATCCAGTGCTGCGTTCGAAAGTGAGCGAGCATCGGATGTTCAGATACCGAAAACACGCGCTCAGATGGCAGCAGAAAACGCCAAAACAGCAAAAAAGCTCGTGTTCGTGGTTATCGGTATGTTGGGGTTCAGTTTTGCGTTAGTTCCTTTGTATGATGTTTTTTGTGACCTTACAGGTATAAATGGAAAACCATCAAATGAAGCAGCTGTTTATGAATCGGTTGTCATAGATGAGTCTAGGACGGTAAAAGTCGAATTTATTACGCGTACTCATTCTGGTATGGCTTGGGAATTCGAGGCTCGGACTGCAGATATTAGACTACACCCAGGAGAAATGGGTGAAGTCGAATTTTATGTTCGAAACCCAAGTGACCGTGACATTATCGCACAAGCTATACCCTCAATATCACCTGGAACGGCAGCTTTGTATGTCAATAAAACTGAGTGTTTTTGTTTTAAACATCAACCGCTAAAGGCGGGAGAAGAAGCATTAATGCCAATGAAGTTTTATGTCGACCCACAACTCCCAAAAGATATTACAGTTTTAACATTGCAGTACACGCTATATGACATATCCGCAACGGTAAAACCCGCTGCTGTCGTTGCCATGAACAATAGCTAATGGAGAATAAAATGGCTCAAGAACAATACGAAAAATATTATGTACCCGAACAAAGCATCTGGCCGATAATTGGTGCAGTAGCATTGTTTTTAATCGCAGTTGGAGCTGGCAATTTTGTCATCGAAACTACCCGAGATAAAAGCGGTTATGGCTTCTACATTCTCATGGCAGGTTTTGCCTTATTGCTGGTTATGCTCGTCGGCTGGTTTAGAAACCAAATAGAAGAATCAATGAGAGGTCTTTACAGTGCCCAGTTAAGTCGTTCATATAGACAAGGCATGGCATGGTTCATATTCTCAGAAGTCATGTTCTTCGCCGCTTTTTTTGGTGCCTTATTTTACGCTCGAACAATTAGTATTCCATGGTTAGGTGGTGCATCCAATAATGCGAGTACTAACGACGTTTTATGGAATGGCTTTCAAGCTACGTGGCCTTTGTTAACCACCCCTGCTGATGCAATAACAACAGGTGAAGCTTCAACCCAAGCTATGCCTTGGACTGGACTTCCGCTTTATAACACGGCCTTATTATTAGCCTCTTCAGTAACACTGCATTACGCACATGTTGGTTTAGAACAAGTAAAAAGAAAGCAACTAATGTGGCTACTTGGAGCCACTATCGTACTAGGCAGTATTTTCGTCGTTCTGCAAGTACAAGAATATATCCACGCCTATGTTGATTTGGGTTTGAAACTTGATTCTGGCGTTTACGGTAATACCTTCTTCCTACTAACCGGTTTCCACGGGATGCATGTTACTTTAGGAACGATCATTCTTATTGTGTTGTTCTTCAGATGTTGGAAGGGACATTTTACGCCCAAAGAACACTTCGCGTTTCAAGCCGGTAGTTGGTACTGGCACTTTGTTGACGTAGTTTGGGTGATGCTATTCTTCTTCGTGTATATTTTGTAAAAAAAAAGGCCATTTCAAACGAGATGGCCTTTGCAGTTGCGATTAGGGTGTGTTTATTTGCTTTTTATACTAGCCTTGAGTTATTACTGTAAGCTAATAAGGTGTTGGGTTGGGTTGAATGATACCGGTTGCCAACGCAATTAGGATAAGCCCAATAATGAGTGCGGAGGCAAGCACACGTCGACCGATATACTTACTCATGTTTTTCTCTTGATCATTTTTCAGCATGCTCACCATTGCTTGAAAGAGACTGAATATCATAAAAATGAGTAGCCCACCAATTGCCAATTTTACGTATAACACTTGCACACTTCCTATATAGTAGTTAACTCGATTAAAGAGTTTAAAAGGATTTTAAAAGGTCATTATAAGAATATGTGGATTCGAAAACTTCCTATACTACCTACCATAATCACTTTATTATGTGTTGTCATTATGTTTGGTCTAGGTATTTGGCAATTAGAACGAAAGGCGCAAAAAGATACTCGCCTAGCGCAAATTAGCGAGCGTCAATCGAATAGGCCCTATCAGCTTTCCGAGCTATTACTTGAGCCTACAGTTAATAATAGCAGTGACGTCGATATTCAAGATTTTCCCGTCAGTTTTACGGGGACGGCTCAAATGAATAGTTTGTTTTTTATCGACAATAAAATAGTGTCAGGTCGGATTGGCTATCAACTAGTGGTACCGATAATGACAATAAGTGGTGACATTGTACTTGCTAATTTTGGCTGGCTAAGAGGCAATGGTATTCGTGGTCAACTACCTGAATTGACAGCTGAAGTCAGGGCCTTATTTGGCAATCAATCGCTTGATTTTACCGGTGTAGTGAGTTACCCATCAATCAACAGAATGGTATCTGAAACTAATACGGCGTTTGGTCAGTTTCCAGCATTGCTGCAACAAATAGACGTGGCACAAATCCAACAACATTTAACTGCGACTGGATTTTTACAATCAGGAACGCTTTTTCCCTTTGTGGTCAATTTAGCACCTGAACCGAATTCAGAATTTGTACGCAATTGGCAACCAGTCGTGATGAGTCCTGAAAAGCACTTAGGTTATGCAGTGCAATGGTTTGGCTTAGCGATCGCAGCACTGACCATTTATCTCCTCAGCTTGATGAAGCTATTTAAAACTAAAAATAATAAAGAGAATTAACATGCAACAAAAATCAAAAAAAATCACCGCCGTGGCGCTTATCCTTGTTTTTACTCTTCCAGTCATACTTGCAAAACTCGCATTGGAAAACGAATGGTTCAATAAAGGCGCGACTAATAAGGGACAATTGTTAAATCCAATTATTGAAGCGGGTGACTTGTTTATTATCGAGGGTGAGGAGCCGCATTGGCGTTTATCCTATATAATTCCCGAACTTTGCGATGCGGCTTGTGAAAACGCCATCTTTAGTATTAGCCAAGTTCGTACCGCGCTTGGCCGCAAGATGGACAGGGTCGATGCCGTCTTTGTTGTGACTGAAAATAGTGACGTAAAAGCGGTAAAAAACCTTGAAATAACTAATTTTGGTAAATTGTTAAAAACGAACCTAAATAATGTTAATAATTTGTTTAAACAAACCGGTAATAATGGTATTTTCTTAATCGATACGTTGGGTAATGTGGTACTCAGATTTGACACCACACTTGAACGTGAACAAGCAATTATGGATAGTCGCGACATCTTAGCGGATCTCCGCAAGTTATTAAAATTGTCTCGGATCGGTTAGAACAGGATATACGAATAATGAAGAATTTAGTGCTCGCAGGTATATTTTTAGCACTATTAGTCATTGTCCTTGGCGCTTATACGCGCCTAACGGATGCAGGGTTAGGTTGTCCAGACTGGCCCGGTTGTTATGGAACCTTGCTGGTTCCTCAATCTGAAGAACTAGTAGAACGCGCCAATCAAGCTTTTCCTGAAAGACCAGTAGAAGCTGAAAAAGCATGGAACGAAATGATCCATCGCTATTTTGCTGCTGGCCTGGGCTTTTTAATAGTCGTCATATTTTTTACATCGGTAGTGAAAAAAATGCGGGGTTCAGCTGGCCCTGTGAAACTCCCGTTTTTAATATTAGTTTTGGTGTGTTTCCAAGGTGCTCTGGGCATGTGGACCGTCACCCTCAATCTATTACCCGTTGTTGTTATGGGTCATTTACTCGGTGGCTTTACTGTACTGTCTTGTTTGTTCTTGCTCTATTTACGACTAACACCTTACCGTATCCCCGGTGGCGATTTACAAATTAGACGCTACGCAAAGTTTGCTGCACTCGGCATTGTGGTTTTAGTTTGGCAAATTGCCCTTGGTGGCTGGACGAGTGCAAATTATGCGTCGCTTGCTTGCACTGAACTACCTATTTGTGAGGGTGATTGGTTTGGTAATTTAGATATCGCTGGCGCTTTCAGTGTTCCTATCGCTCAGAGCTATGAATTTGGGGTGCATGATTATCAGGAGCGCGCCACCATGCATGTTATGCATCGAATCGGCGCGTTCATTACCTTTATTTACTTATGTTGGTTAGCGATCACCGTTTATACGCGTTCTTCGTCAGGTTTAGTTAAACGACTAGCAACTATTATGACGCTCATATTAGGCGCTCAAGTACTGTTAGGCGTAAGCAACGTTGTATATAGTTTGCCATTAACAGTTGCTGTTTTGCACAATGCGGTTGCCGCTTGTTTATTACTCGTCATGGTCCTCCTCACCTACACAATGTATCGGAAGTACTAGCATGACTGAGTTTATTGTATTCAATTTTTTAAGGAGAAGCGCATGAGCCAACAAGCTATTGCTTCCAAAGCTATTCGCGGTCAAGCCACTTGGCGTGACTATTATGAAATGACCAAACCTCGTGTTGTGATGCTGCTGTTGCTCACCGCGTTGGTCGGTATGTGCCTTGCTACAGAAACCTGGATTGACCCGCAAGTATTGGTCTTTGGCATGCTGGGTATTGGTCTACTCTCATCTTCTGCCGCCGTCATTAATCATGTTGTTGATCATAAAATTGACAGTCTAATGGCACGAACGTTTAATCGTCCTGTTGCAACCGGTAAAGTGTCGCCAAAACGAGCGATAATTTTTGCTTTTGTTATCGGTGCAATTGGTTTTGTGTCCTTGGCACTGTTCGTCAATATGCTAACCGCATGGTTAACGTTAGCTAGTCTTGTCGGTTATGCGTTTATTTATACTTCCTACCTAAAGCGAGCGACACCGCAGAATATTGTCATTGGTGGTTTAGCGGGCGCAGCGCCCCCACTATTAGGTTGGACAGCAGTAACGGGCGATATTCATGCTTATGCCCTGTTATTGGTCTTAATTGTATTTACCTGGACACCTCCGCACTTTTGGGCTTTAGCGATTCATCGTGAAAAAGATTATGCCAAAGCTAAAATACCCATGTTACCCGTGACTCATGGTATTGCTTTTACCAAAACCTGTGTGTTGCTATATACGATCTTATTGTGCCTAGTTTGTATATTGCCCTATTTGGTCGATATGAGTGGGTTAATTTATCTTATAGGGTCTACCATTTTGAACGCTGGATTCATGTATTACGCGATAAAGTTGAAGTACAAACCAACCGAAACAACCGCTATGGATACGTTCAAATTTTCAATACTGCATCTCATGATTTTGTTTGTAGTATTGCTGGCTGACCACTACATTCCTTTATAAATTATTCTGCTATATTAAGGTCTATGAAAGTAGACCTTTATCTATTTCCTGAATGAGAGTTTGTCGATATGAATCAAAATAAATGGGTTGCTGTTGCTGCCGTCGTTTCATTAATCCTTGGGATTTATTTAGCGATTACGATTGCACCACCTGACAGTATGAAAAAACCGCTCAGCGAAAAAACTGAGCATATGAGTTGGTATCCTCAAGCGCGCGCTTTAAATGACTTTGTTCTCACAAATCATAATAACCAAATAATGACCAATGCCGACCTTAACGGAAAGTGGACACTGGCATTTGTAGGTTACACATTCTGTCCTGATATTTGTCCTGTGACACTCGCAGAAATAAGCAAAATTTATCCTGAGCTAGCGCAACACACTACAACTACACCATTACAAATTTGGTTTTTGTCTGTTGACCCAAGACGCGATACGACGGAGCGTTTAAACGAATATATTAATTATTTTAACAAAGATTTTATTGCTAGTACGGGGCCTCACGATGAGTTATTCCCGCTGGTGCGCAGTATGGGCATGATGTACGGTATGAGTGATGATATGAGTAATCCAAATTACTTAGTCGATCACAGTGCTTCAATTGTTGTGATCAATCCTGATGGACGTGTCGTTGGACGATTCAAGCCAAAGCAGGAACTTGGTCAACTCTCAATTAGCG
The DNA here is from genome assembly GCF_937770335.1 of uncultured Glaciecola sp. Taxonomy (GTDB): domain Bacteria; phylum Pseudomonadota; class Gammaproteobacteria; order Enterobacterales; family Alteromonadaceae; genus Glaciecola. The sequence goes on along the minus strand of NZ_CALJHY010000004.1, from coordinate 313,444 downwards.
ACATGGAAGAACTAAAGAAAGATGTTCCAATACTTCTAAAACAAGGTTAAAGGGCTTTTTAAATTGGATATCCAGCGCGGTGATTTGTCGCAATCTGCCGCTATTGCCGACTTAATATTTGCATCTGAACCCACTTTACTTAGTTTCTTATTTGGTGGTGAACTTCGTTGTAAAACCTATTTGCAACAGGCCTGTAATAAAGCCCACGGACAGTTCAGTGCTAACTATCATTGGGTTGCGTCTGACAAAAATAACGCAATAGAGGGGGTCTGCGCGTCTTGGTCTTCTGTTATGCCAGTGGCATTTCAGCAAGGAACGATTGCCTCTTTAAGAGAGTTTGTAGCGCCAGAACAAATCATTCATCTTCTTACCTACAAAGAAACACTTGATTTATGTTTTGCCCCTCCTAAACCATACCAAGTTTGTCTTGGTCATGTGTCTACTGCACCCAGTAGTAGGCGTAAAGGTATCGCTAGTGCCCTTATTTCTCATGTTATACATGATGCCAAAGAAAACCAAAAGCGCGAACTAATTTTAGATGTTGATACAGTCAATTACGACGCAATTCAGTGTTATTTAAACGCGGGCTTTGTTGAACTTAAACAAACCAATTTTGAACCAACGCAACAAACATTTTCTAGAATGCTAGTGCGTATTTAGTCGCAGAATCGTGACGTTTTATGACCATAGGCAGAGCCGTTATCCCGTGGCTAAACCCTTGTGCTTGTATTCAGATTACCGAGTGCGTAAGTTAATTAAACTGCATTATCCCCCATTTAATTAAGATACGTTCCATCTGCTTTAGGGGTGAAAAATGGCATAGAGTACCAATAAAATCTATCGCGCTGTTTCACGCTAGGTGCCGTACAATTAACTCTCGTTCGACCAGGGTAAAACGGGGTCTGGATATCGACACTAAAACCTTTCTCAGTTTTTGTTATGGGTAATGAATCCCCACCAAAGTAACAGGCAATGCGACTGAAGCTAATATCATCAAGTGAAACATCAATATTAACCTCACCGGCCACGTCCTCTGCTCCAATCACATAATGAAGTGGTCTTACGGCGGTTACAGGCATAGCTAAACTATTGATTTTGGTTCGTAATGTATCAAGTTTGGCGTACCGTCCGGCTGCAGGAAAACGTGGAAGTGCTTGCATATCGCTCAATTGACTCACTGCGCCAGAGTGTTGCCCAAACCCTACGTAGCCCATATCTTTGAGCATTGCCTTAAGTTCACCGTCAAATTCGCCAAATGGGTATGCTAACCATTTCTTTGAATAGCCAAGTTGCTTGATTAACGATTCCTCCGCAGAGCTAATGTTTTTCTTAATACGAGCGCGCCAATTCGCATTGCTTTCACCCGGATATCTGTCGAGTAGATGCAAATGATCAAGCGTATGATTTGCGAAGGTGACCCCCTCTTTACTCATTTTTTTAACATCCTCCCACGACAACTGAGAACTTAATAAATCGATCTGAGCAGGATTTATAAAAATGGTATATTCAAACCCGTACTTCTTTAAAATAGAGTGGCCGTTATCCAATATATTTTTATAGCCATCATCAAAAGTGATGACCACTGCACGCTCGGGAAAAGGGGTTTTGTTGTTGAGTCCATTAATTGCAGTATCTAAAGAGATAACGGTATGGTTTTCGGCCAAATAAGCCATATGTTGTTCCAGTTCTTCTGGAGTAACCGAAGTACTCCTTGGCGTGTCGGTTCCAACATGATGATAAAGCAGAATAACAAAGCTGTGTTCACTGCTGGCGGCCTTCAATAGCAATTTTTGTGCACTTAAAAGATTTTGTGTTGTTGCGAATTCCGCCGATTCACTCGATGGTTGAACAATCTCGCCCTGCATCTTTACTTTATAGCCATGAGCTGAAAATGAAAGTGCAGTTAGCAGGAGGGTTACTGCAACTGTTCGCGAAGTTGTGTATTTTTTCAAAAAAGCGTTAATCATTGCTCGGGCCGCGTAATGGCGTTAGTCTCCCATGCTACCAATAGTTAAGCATATCGTAAAAGGTAATTAATAGCATGATGCAACAAACTGAATCTGGCGGGCAAAAACCGCATGTTTGGCATCTATTTTTCTTAGCTATCCCATTAATTTTAGCGAATATTACGACCCCCTTATTAGGATTGGTGGACACTGCCATTTTAGGACATATGGATGCGACCCACTATTTGGCCGGGGCATCTATTGGTACCCTAATTTTAACTCAACTCTATTGGATTTGTGGCTTCCTAAAGATGTCGACCACTGGATTAAGCGCCCAAGCAGGTCGTAGTAATATTGAAGTTGATGAACAACAAAGACGCACAAAAGTATTGGTGCAAGGTGTCTGCTTCGGAATAGTGTTGGGCCTATTGTTTATATTACTCCAATCGCCCTTATTGAATGCCGGTTTGTATTTCGCACAATCCTCAAAACTGCTGTCCGAGAGCACGCAAGCTTATTTTAATATCCGAATATGGGGTGCGCCTGCAGCTCTTGCCAATATGGCCTTAGTAGGATGGTTAATTGGTCAGCAAAAAACCAAAACAGTACTGTTGCTTCAGCTTGCGGTTAACGTTATAAATATCATTTTTAGTCTTTTGTTTGTCTTTGTATTTGAATGGGGTGTTAAGGGCGTAGCTGCCGCAACGGTTGTGGCTGAATTTGCACTTTTGGGGCTTTCGCTCTTGGCGACTAAGAGCCTAGTTAACATGACTTTGTTTAAATCGAGTTGGTTAAAATGGATGTCATTAAAGCCTTTATTAACCCTTAATTCTGATATTTTATTTCGTAACTTGGCACTGCAATTTACGCTTGCGTTCATTATCTTTACAGGTGCTGGCATGGGAGCACAAGTTGCAGCAACCAACGCAATATTGATGCAGTTTTTTGCACTTATTGCTTTGGGGTTAGATGGCGTTGCCAATGCAGTTGAAGCTTTAGTTGGCGAAGAAAAGGGCAAGAAAAACGAAACGGCTTTGGCCTATCATGTCAGAGTCGGCTTGCTTTGGTCGAGTTTGTTTGCAATAGTTTACGCTGTCGTGTTTTGGCAATTTGGTACGCAGATTATTCAGTTGCTAACAAATCAAACGGCGCTGCAAGAAGAAGCATCTAACTATCTTGGCCTCATGATCATTCTGCCGCTAGTTGCGCATTGGTGTTTCCTGTTTGATGGTGTATTTGTGGGGCTGAGCAAGGGTAAAGCAATGCGAGATTCTATGATATTGAGTGCGATATTTGGATTTTTTCTAATTTGGTGGTTTGTTACAGACTTAGGCAATGTTGGCTTATGGATCGCACTACTTAGTTTTCTCGCGTTTAGGGGGGCTATTTTAGGTAGTTGGTATGTATTTTTGATAAACAAACCGCAACAGCGTATTTTTACTAATTATGTTGGTTAATTATTTTACTTCTAACAAGATGCGGGTCATATTTATGAACTTAGGCGTTTCAGCTTATAAGACAACAATCAATAACAGGTAGCCCAGTTTGACAAAAGCAATAGTCCGTTTACCTAATTTCCTTTGGTGTGTGCCTCGGTCTATCAGCACCGCTTTCGAGAAAATGATGGCAAATACCGGTCAATTTAATGTGATTGGCGAGCCATTTATTGATATTTATAAACAAAGCATAATTTCAGCCAACGATTTTGACTCAGCACAAGCGCAATTCAATACTTTTTTTGACTCGCTCTCGAATAATAATCAGTCCAAGCCTGTATTTGTAAAAGACATGGCTTATCACGCAACGCCCTTCATTTTCGATAGTCAGATAAAATCTGCCACACATACCTTCTTGATAAGAGATCCTCGTCTGTCAATCCCTTCACTATATAAGATGCGCTCAGATTTCCATGAAAATGAAACTGGGTTTGAAGGTCAGCAGGTATTATTTGATAAGATACATCGAGTAACGGGTATAAAGCCTTTCATCATCAATGCTACTCAACTGATACAAGCGCCAGCTCAAGTAGTAAAACAGTACTTTGCATACATTGATCATGATATGCCAAGTCACGCTTTAATATGGCAGTCGGGGTCCAGAGATAACTGGAAAGGAAGAGAATCTTGGCACCTTGATGCCATTAACAGTCAAGGATTTACTGATAATAAAAGGCCTATAAATGGAGAGAAAATGCCCAGCCGTGTGGAGGCATTGATTAAGAAAAATATGCGTTATTATAAGTATATGTGTCAACAGTTATCGGAACAAGAAAAGCATATTTAATGAATAAATATTTGTAGTCATAAAACTAAATATCGTCAGTCGCTGGCTCGTTTTATTGCTAACGTTGACGTTACTTTATCATTATTTTACTCAGCGATCGTTTTAATCAGTTTGCCACTATTGTCCTTGCCACCTCAATGCTAGGAGTGAACTAATTACTCGCTTGATGAGTCTGATTAACGCTAATATTAATTTCAATTAGTTAACGTTTACAATAACGCGTCTAGCCTAACTATTTTTTTGATCTTAGCGTGCGATTCCAAAAAACAATTTTAGGCTAGTCTAACCTAACCCCCAGTAAGGATACGTAATGAGATTTAAATTAACGATAGTCTTTGTTAGCTTGTTCGCATTAAGTGCATGTAGTTCACCGCTTCATCTCAATGGTAATAAAAAGACGGTTTCCAGCAGTTTGATGAATTTTTTGTACCCTGATGAGAGTAGTCGTACCGAGCATTCAGCTGAAATTCCCGTTCTTACATTACCAGTTAAAGTAGGACTCGCCTTTGTCCCATCAAAAAATTGGGCGCAAAATGGTATCCACCGAAGTAACCAAGTTGAATTACTTGAACAAGTAAAAAAGTCATTCTTACAATATGACTATATTGACAAAATTGAAATTATTCCTAGCGACTATTTACAGGGTGGAGAGGGTTTCACTACACTAGAGCAGGTGTCTCGACTTTATGACGTAGACGTCATGGCACTGGTTTCGTATGACCAAGTTACTCAGTCTTTAGAGAAAAAAGGCGCATTGTTATATTGGACGATCGTTGGAATGTACCTGATACCAGCAAATGACAATTCGGTTCAAACCTTTGTAGATACAGCGGTTTTTGATGTAAAGAGCCGAAAAATGTTATTCAGGGCTCCAGGCATCAATAAACTATCAGAAAGCTCCACCGCGATTAAAATCGACGCTGTATTAGCAGAGAAATCGATTGAAGGGTATGCGCTAGCCGTAGCCGACATGAGTAAAAATCTTGATATAGAACTAGCAACTTTTAGAACGCGAGTGAAAGAGGATAAAGTCGCAAAGGTTGAACGCAGAGGAGGTTATGCGGGCGGTAGCGTACTGTGGTCGCTATTAGTGTTAGGATTATCTATTGCTGTAAGACGCAAAAGTAGCTGAAATAAAACGTTGGCTGGGCAACGAGATACGACCGCATCATTGACCAGCACTCGGCCACCGTTATTAGATATGGTCAATCTTTTTATTGGTAATGAATTCTATTGATTGCGGGGGAGTCCAGTCTTGCTAGGTAACAGTCTGCAAACAAGAATTTGTAAGTAGCCAATGGCCGATATAATAGTACCGAAAAATAAAAACACTAACGCGATAATTTTTGATGGATCGCTGTAACTATTTACCGCAGCGTCTGAAACGCCTAAGTACACTAAACCTAGGTCTGAGTACCACAAAGCAACACCAACCATAAAAATAGCGAAGCCCTTTATAAAACGCAGCCAATGTCTAAGTGGTTCGTGGGTTATTTTCTCTATCCAGCTATTCATCAAGCATGCGCCTCACTCTCCTATAAACATCAACTTCACTAACCATAGCAGATTAATGAAGTCTGTTGCGTATAGCTACTAATATCTATTATATTTAGTAGTAAGAATGCTCACCCGCTTCATGCTCAGTCGCGTCTTTCACAGCCAATATTTCACCTTCAAACTCAACTAACATCTGCTTTTCAATACCGTTCTTTAATGTCACGTCGACCTGAGAGCAACCATTGCAGCCACCGCCAAATTGCAAGACAGCAGTCTTATTTTCAGTTATTTCAACCAAAACTACTTTCCCGCCGTGGCTTGCAAGACCGGGATTAACATCTGTTTCGATCATATAATTAACGCGTTCAACCAAGCTTGCATCATCACTTAACTTCTTGGCTTTCGCATTTGGTGCTTTAAGCGTTAACTGCGAGCCCATTTGGTCGGTAACAAAATCAATTTCTGCTTCTTCCAAATATGGCGCACTTTCTTTATCAACAACGGCATTAAAACCATTAAAAGGAAGCGTAACATCTGCTTCTTCTACGGCATCTGCTGGGCAATAGGACACGCCACATTCAGCCGTTGAGGTACCTGGATTTACCACAAATACTCTAATATTGGTGCCTTCACCTTGTTGCGATAAAAGTTTACCAAAGTGAGTTTGTGCTGATTCCGATATAGTGATCATAATGACCTCCCCAAGTGAAATTAATTTATGACGACTATAATAGCAAAATTACCTGAGTAAAACAGTCGGGTATTAGTATTTTTGTAACTATTTTATAAAAAATCGGTTTATCGATTAACAAATAGTGAGATTTCAGGGATTTGAGTTGGCTTTTGAGGATGAGATTGAGGTTTTAAATATTAGTCTAGGCTTTTAAGTATTACGATATAGGGTAAGATGCTTGCGCCTTGAATATTCAACGCGTCCTTGTCACCATAATAAAATAAGACAGCACATAAAGGAATCTATATGTTTAATCCGCAACACTTTATAAGTCGACAGTCTTTGGCGACCGTTTTTCTAACGTTTTGCACGTTGTTTGCGGCGCCTAGTTTCGCAAAAGATAGCGACCTTGATTACCTTCCCAAGGATCAAAATTACGACAATAGCATACCGTTACCAGCCGACGTTCTTGGCTACCCAGTAGGAACATGGCATGTGCGCCATGACCAATTAGTTAATTATATGTATGCATTAGCTGAAGCATCTGACAGGGTGACTATTAAGGAGATTGGTCGAACTCACGAGCACCGCCCTTTGTTATTGCTAACCATTACGAGTCCGTCTAATCACTCGAATATTGATGAGCTTCGTATAGAACATGTAGCTAGAATTGATGCTGGCAAATCAGCTCCTGCGGACGCTCCGTTAATCATTAATATGGGTTACAGCGTACATGGAAATGAACCGTCGGGTGCCAATGCCTCAATGTTAGTGGCATACCACCTTGCTGCATCGAACGGTGCTGAGGTTCAAAATCTGTTAAATGAAAATATTATTTTACTCGACCCATCGTTAAACCCAGATGGCTTATCTCGTTTCGCACAATGGGCTAACTCTCACAAAGGTAACACCTTAGTGAGCGACAAGTTACACAGGGAACATAGAGAGCATTGGCCTTCAGGCAGAACAAATCACTACTGGTTCGACTTAAATCGTGATTGGTTATTACTTACTCATCCAGAGAGTCGCGCGCGTATTGCTGAGTTTCATCAATGGCGCCCTCATGTATTAACCGATTTCCATGAAATGGGAACTGACAGTACTTACTTTTTTCAACCCGGTATTTCTTCTCGTAAAAATCCATGGACACCCGATACAAACGTAACATTAACAGCCGCTTTGGGCGACTTCCACGCACAAGCATTAGACGATCAAAAGCAGCTCTATTTCACCCAAGAAAGCTTTGATGATTTCTACTATGGCAAAGGCTCTACCTATCCAGATGCGCATGGCAGCATTGGTATTTTGTTTGAACAGGCAAGCAGTCGTGGGCATCTGCAGGATTCTGTTAACGGTGTATTGAGCTTCCCTGATACGATCCAGAATCAAGTCACAACATCGTTGTCGACGTTTGCAGGCTCAGTGGCTAACAAAAGTGCGATTCTGGCTTATCAAAAGCAGTTTTATACAGACACAAAAAAATTGATCAAAGATGACAAAATAAATGCTTTTGTTATTCAAGGCAACTTAGACCAAAGCAGATTTGAACGTGTTCAAGAAATTCTGTCATCTCATCAAATTGATTTCTCTATTGTGGCAAAAAATGCAAAAGTAGATGGTTTAGAATTACAGTCAAATAATGCGCTCGTTGTGCCTGTTGACCAAGCTCAATATCGCCTTATTCGCTCATTGTTTTCTGAACGTCAGCGCTTTACGGACAACACATTTTATGACGTTTCAAATTGGAATTTACCTTTAGCGTTTAATCTAAATTATTCATCGCTTAGCAAATCAGAGATGCGTAAGTTGTCTACAGAAAAGTCTGCTGAACGCAAAGTTGCACAAACAACGCTTACCGCAAATGTGTATGCATATGCATTTGAGTGGCACGATTATAAAGCGCCTGCGCTGTTGCAGTATTTGTTAAGTAATGAGGTTCAAGTAAGGGTGGCTGGTGCTGATTTCACGGCTCAAATTGCCGCTGCGGGATCAACAACGTCGAGAGATTTTGCCAAAGGCGCAATTGTCATTCCAATGGCTCTGCAACAACCAACTAACTTGCTTGATATATTGTCGAGCCAAGCGAAAACGCTCAATATTAATTTATATAATGTGGCTTCAGGCCTCACATCAAGAGGGATCGACTTGGGCAGCAGGCAATTCGCCCCTGTCACCTTACCCAAAGTATTATTAATTGGTGGAAAAGGGACATCACAATATGAAGTTGGCGAAATTTGGCATTATTTTGATACTCGTTTAGGCTTGCCAGCCACCTTATTGGATTTGTCGGATTTGAACGATAGAGATATTTCTGAGTATACGCATATTGTGTTTGCTTCAGGTACTTATACCTCAGTCAATGACGACACTGCCGCTGGAATAAAAGAGTGGGTTAAAAAAGGCGGTATCCTGATTGGTCAAAAATCAGCCGTACGTTGGTTTAGTAAGAAAAAATGGATTGATAATGAGGTTATAGCAAACAGTAAAGTAGACGAAGCGTTTAGTACTCAGGGACTTGGTTTTGGAGACAAAGATGCGCTTGCTGCTAAAAAATTGATCGCGGGTTCGGTTTACCGTGCGGATGTTGATCTTACCCATCCGCTTATGTTTGGTTATGAAGATAGTGATTTACCTCTATTTAAAACGACAAATATGGTAATGAAACCCTCAAATGACCCTTTCAATGAAGTTGCTACCTATCAAGGAAAGCCGCTTGTCGCGGGTTACACTGCTGATGAGTTACAAAAGCTAATTGGCAAAACAACTGCAATTGTTGCTAAGCCTGTTGGTAAAGGAGTGGTAATAGGCTTCGTCGATAATATTCACTTCCGTGGTTACTGGGACGGCACTAGCAAATTAATGGCGAACAGCTTGTACATGTCACCATTAATTAAATTATAAAGCTGACATTGAGCAACAGCACCCTGGGTACGACATATTATGTGTCGTAATCAGGGTGCTTTTTTAATTCAATAAGGTAATAGCCATGGTCCATACCGAAATCTTCACTGTGGGATTAGGTATTTTTATCGCTCGGCAAACGGCATTAATAGTAACGCCGGTGGTAATGACATCGTCTATTATCGCAATATGGTTGACGTTCAAAATCAAGTCACATTTAAACGCATTTTCGACATTTTTAATGCGTTGTTGTTTATCTAATTCTGTTTGTGCCAAGGTATGTTTAATTCGTTGAACAATGGCTTTGTTAGGGACATGCGTGGATTTACTCAACCAATCACACAACAACTGAGCTTGGTTATATTGTCGTTGCCAATAACGTTTATTTGATAGGGGGACGGGCACTAGGAGTTGTGGAATATCCTTTGCTTTAGCATCATTGCATATGCAGCCAGATGAGTCGGTTGGCTTTGACAGTGTTTGAGCGAGGCTCGGTGGGCTTATGCAACGTACGAACACGAAGCGCATAAAAATCATAGCTAATACTCTCGCTGCAATTGGTTTATGAGCAAATTTCATATCCAACACCAGTTTGTTTAGAGGCCAAACATAATTATCTATCGCATATAAATGATCATAATTTGGGGTGTCTAAATTTTTTAATACCTTAGGAGCGCGAAGCAAATCTTGGGCACCTATATCATGCTGTCCAAAGCCTCTTTCAACCAATCTGTCAATACAATAGTGGCAGACGATATAAGCACAATACTGATGACACAAGTAACAATGTTGATGTCCAAATACTGATTTTATGGGTGTATTAAATCGTGCTGCAGAGCGAGCTAAAAATACCTGCATAGAGGCTATTAGCTGTGTTAGCCTCATTATAAATCTTTTATACTCTCGGCTATTTATCATTCAAATTATCGTCCACGTTATCAGCCACACTTTAAAAAATCGTCCTAATGGATAAAGACTAACATGCCCATAACCTCAAGTAGCCTGACCAAAAGTACAGATGTTAATATCGGATTTATACATGGTTGGGGGATGAATTCAGGTGCGTTTACGCAACTCATTAAGACACTGCAAAGCCAATTAAAAGAACGTTCTACAAACGCTAATCTACGTTTCAACTGCTACACCATAAGCTTACCAGGGCATGGTGAAAAGCATGAGCTTGTTCCTAGTCCGTTTGATTTAGCTGGGATTGCACATTCCATTTACCCAGAAGTTAAAGAGAACACAATATTAATTGGGTGGTCTTTAGGTGGCTTGCTTGCTCAATACTTAGCGAGTAAACACCATCCGAATGTCATTGGATTAATGACTATTGCGACAACACCAAAGTTTCAAATGACGGATGACTGGCCAGGCATTAAGCCTGACGTATTGGCTATGTTTATGCAGCAATTAAAGCAAAATCATCACAAAACATTATCGCGTTTCTTAGCCATTCAAATGATGGGAGTCGAAAATGCTAAAGCATTAATAAAAGAAATAACGACTGCCATTAATATTTATCCTGCGCCGAATATCATTGCCTTGTTCCATGGGCTAAAAATTCTGCAAGACGCAGATATTAGAGAGGATATCAAAAATATCAAAATACCTACTTTGCGTACTTATGGAAGACTAGATAGCCTAGTACCTTATCAGGCCATTAATCATATTCAACACCTTCAGCCAGGCAGTCGTCATTTGATTTTTAAGCATGCTTCTCACGCACCTTTCTTAACCAATGCGAATGAGTTTTCCAAGCACATCATCGACTTTATTCATGATGTTTGTAATTTAACCCACTAGATAATAAATAAATTAAAATAATTACTAAAGAATTTGAATGTGCTGCCGATAACAAGGTTACGATAGGGTATAGTGATTTTTTTAAGTCTCAGCGGTATACTCATCTATTTCGATATGTAGGATATGGACACCTGCCATGGTTAGCAAAGAGGTTGTAATAAATGACAAATGGTATTGATACTGGCAATTCATCGAGTGCTTTTTACGCTGGCGTTCAAGGTTATAATCAGGGTGTTGAGCAAGTTAAACAAGCTGCGGTTGATTTGTCTTCAGCGAATAATCCGAATCGTGAAAATCCAATAAATATTAACCAAAGTGCGGTGGAATTAATCTCAGGAAACTTGCAAGCAGAAGCGTCCGCTAACGTGATCAAAACTGCGGATGGAATGCTCGGTACCATTATTGATACCTTCGCTTAAGGCGCAGTTACGTTTTATTAAGATGAGAGTGTAGAGAAACAAATGAATATTGTCACGGTCATCCCGAATAGCTTTGGCTATCCTACCAATAGTGTAGGAACGGATGCTGTGCGTCGAGATAATGTATTACGTGAAGCAATTCCTTCGGTCACACAAGGCGAAAGAAGTGCAGCAGAAAGAGGACTTGCTAGCGATGGAGAGCGCAATAATCAAGCGGCGAATCAAGCAAACTTATTTCAAAACCCTACCTATGAGCGCCCAACAGTTAGCCAAGCCTTTGCAAACAACTTAAATGGCGAAGCAAATAAAGATAATGCGAACCAAGAAAGTGCAGGTAAAGAAAACGCGGAGTCGAAGCAAGATCAACAACAAAACGAAGACAAAAAAGTTGACGACAAAGAAGTGCGTGTTCTAAAAGAACGAGATCGTGAAGTACGCATGCATGAGCAGGCTCATGCTGCGGTTGGTGGTCAATACGCCGCAGCACCATCATATGAATACGAATCAGGTCCAGACGGGAAAAGTTATGTTGTTGGTGGCGAAGTTTCGATAGATGTATCAACTGAGAAGACACCGGCAGATACAATCCGTAAAATGCAACAAGTTAAGGCTGCCGCATTAGCACCTGCAGAGCCGTCAGCGCAAGATTATAAAGTGGCGGCACAATCTACACAAAAAGAACAATCGGCTCGTACTGAGCTAGTTAAAGAGCAAGCAGCTGATGTATCAACAACAAAGTCCCTTGAAACTGACATATCGATGGCTGGAATTGACGTTGGAAGACAAGTACTGAAAGCGGATGTAGAATTGAATGAACAGGCCCAGCGAACAGCTGCGGTCATAAGTAGTTTTTATGCTGGCGTTTCCGCACAATCACAAAGCAGTCTAAATTTTACCGTGTAATTTCCGACAGCTTTATTATGTTCAACAAAGGATTAATGCCGATAAGTGATGGTGTTATTCCTGCTCAGACCATTGAATAGATTGATAATCAAACCCGGCCATTAACGTGGGTTTCACCACTTCAAAGTATGGCGATAAATCAAAATCTCTTGGTGTAAAATGACTAAAATGACGTTTCGCCAACAGTTGTTCGTCTTTGAGTCTGACTATTTTCTTTAGGTTTATTTTCACCGTTTCTTTTTCATTATCGTTTTGCGTAATAAAGTTGCTAGCGTCGTCCTCGTTATTTAAGTCGGTTTGCATTAAATCTTCATATTCGTCAATTTGCATAGGCAAGATAGGATAACGAATTGACTGAAACGCTTGAGCAATTAATGTTGAGCAAATCGCTTTGGTTGGGTCTCCACTGCCAAACGCCAGTATACTGCGACGAAAACGTTGCGGAACCGGCGGTGTTGGCAACAAATAGCGCATTAAATCAAAGATATTTTTAGTGTCGTATTGATGCCCGATCCTTTCTATGACAAAGCTCAATAACGCGACTGTATCTTGTGTTGTTAAATTAACCGGCCGACAAATTCGCAAGTTAAAGCCGTCATATTTGTTCAGTGGAACCGTAATGACACCTTCTACTAAATCGGCCTCTAAAATAGGATTTAAGCCGGGTTGCTCGCCAATAAAAATGCAAACGTGTGACCAGGTAGACTGAGTGAGATATTTTATCGCTGAGCTAATACGATTGTTGCCCTCAACCAGAATTAAGTCACCTACCCGAAGATTGGCTTGGAGTTGGTCTGTACTTAATAATGAAAATGTTTCGTAATACGCAGTGGGCTTACTTAAAAACTTAGCTAAGCCATCGCCTATATAGGACATCACTGCGGCCATTGCTATTTTTTCGCTTTATTGAATGCGTCGGCAAATGCATTGCCCATTGCCGCATTCCCAGCACTTTGTTTAGCCGCCGGTTTATGATTGCGTGCAGTTGCATTGTTTTGTGGCTTTGGTTTAGCAGCACGTTCAGGTCTGCCTTTAGGTGCGTTATTTGAATCTGTGGGAGTATCGTCCATGCGCATCGACAACGAAATTCGTTTACGCGCTACATCGACTTCCATCACCTTTACTTTTAAGACATCACCGGTTTTTACGACTTCACGAGGGTCGCTAATGTAGGTAGTTGTCATTGATGAAATGTGAACCAAACCATCTTGGTGCACCCCGATATCTACGAATGCGCCAAAATTTGCCACATTACTGACAACGCCTTCTAAGATCATTCCTTCTTTGAGGTCTTTCATGGTTTCGACCCCTTCTTTAAAGCTCGCTGTTTTAAATTCAGGCCGCGGGTCACGTCCGGGTTTGTCTAATTCTTTTAAGATATCTTGCAGTGTAGGTAAACCGAATTCTTCAGTTACAAACTCTTCAGGTTTAAGTTGCTTCAATAGCTCCGTGTTGCCGACCATATCATTCACAGCAATGTTTGCCTTGGATGCAATAATGTCGATTAATGCGTAAGCCTCTGGATGAACCGAAGAAGCATCCAGCGCATTTTTACCATTCATGACTCTGAGAAAACCAGCAGCTTGCTCATAAGCTTTAGGTCCTAAGCGTTCTACTTTTTTTAGCGCTTTACGGTCAGCAAAAGCACCATTAGCATCACGGAATATGACAATGTTATTGGCTAAGGTTTTGTTTAAACCTGACACATGCGATAGCAATGCCGGGCTCGCTGTATTTAAGTCAACGCCGACAGCGTTTACGCAATCTTCAATGACGGTGTCCAACGATTTACCAAGCTGACTTTGGCTAACGTCATGTTGATACTGGCCAACGCCAATTGCTTTTGGTTCAATTTTCACAAGTTCGGCCAATGGGTCTTGGAGTCGGCGTGCAATTGATACTGCGCCACGTAATGACACATCCATACCAGGTAATTCGTTAGAGGCAAGTTCTGAGGCGGAGTAAACAGATGCGCCTGCCTCACTGATTACAATGCGTTGTACTTTTAATTCGGGTTCGGCTTTCATCATTTCGCCAACTAACTTGTCAGTCTCACGAGAACCTGTGCCGTTACCGATACTGATCAAATCTACTTTATGCTGTTTGCATAAAGTAGAAAGAGTGCGCTTTGACTTATCCCATTGATTTTGTGGTGCATGAGGGAAAAAAGTCGTGGTATGAATGACTTTTCCGGTAGCATCAACAATCGCTAATTTTACACCGGTGCGAATACCCGGATCCAAGCCCATTGTGATTTTTGGACCGGCTGGAGCCGCCATTAACAAGTCGTTAAGATTCTTAGCGAATACCTGTATTGCTTCAGCTTCAGCTTGTTCTCGCAACGTGGCGAAAAGCTCGGTTTGCATATGCAGTAGGATTTTAATTTTCCATGTCCACTGGACAACTGACGTTACCCACTTATCACGCGCAGAATCGGTTAAACGTAAATTCAAAGATTGCTCGATTAGTTCTTCACCGTGAGAGCGACGCGCGCCTTCTTCTTGCTGAGGATCGGGGTCAATATTTATTTGCAAAATTCCTTCATTACGACCCCTGAACATTGCTAGGGCACGATGTGAGGGAATTTTCGCGTATTTTTCAGTATAGTCAAAATAGTCTTTATACTTTTGCCCCTCGGTTTCCTTCCCAGGAGCAACCGTGCTTTTAACGTGTGCATTGCGAGTCAGATATTGACGAACGCTTTGCAGTAAATCGGCATTTTCGGAAAAGCGTTCCATCAAAATAAACTTTGCGCCATCTAAAGCTGCTTTCGTATCTGTAATATTATGTTCGGCATTAACATATTGTTCTGCAAGTGTTTCAGGTTGGGCGTCTAGATTCGCATAAAGTTCGTTGGCGAGTGGCTCCAAACCGGCTTCAATAGCTATTTGTCCTTTGGTGCGCCGGCGTGGTTTGTAAGGTAAATATAAGTCTTCCAGGGTAGTTTTGTTATCAGCAGCGAGTAATTTTGCTTTTAAGCCGTCTTCCAATTTACCTTGTTCATTAATCGATTTTAAAATGACCTTACGGCGCGCTTCTAAATCGCGTAAGTAGCCTAAGCGCTGCTCTAAGTTGCGCAGTTGAGTGTCATCTAAGCCTTGTGTTGCTTCTTTGCGATAACGGGCGATAAATGGCACAGTAGCGCCTTCATCTAATAAGGTCACAGCGGCTTGAATTTGTTTTGGCGACGCTTTTAGCTCGGAAGCAATTTTTTCGATGATCATGAACAACTCAATAATTGAAATAGATGACTGGATTGAATAAGGCGCGATGCATAGTTTATGTCACTTGTTCTGTTATACATGTTTTGTAATAACTAGTACTGCAATTAATAACTCGGCTTAAACTGCTTTTACAATATATAGCACAAAGGCTTATTGTTTAACCCTTTGATTATAGCATTCAGTGATAGCGGTTAAAGTACTTTATGCATTAATATATATGAATTGAAATTCAACCTCGTTTACTTTGGATAACTGCTTGAAAACTAAACTGATCACACGCGAAGGTTACACAAAGCTAAAAGATGAACACGATTATTTGTGGTACACCAAACGACCAGAAATTACGAAAATAGTCACTTGGGCAGCAGGTTTGGGTGATCGTTCAGAAAATGCCGACTACACATTTAATAAACGAGTGCTTCGACAAATTGACCGGCGGGTAAGGTTTTTACGAAAGCTATTGCCTGAATTATCCATTGTCGATTACCGTCCAGAGCAAGCAGGCAAAGTATTTTTTGGGGCTTGGGTCGAAATAGAAAACAATACAGGCGACACCAAACGGTTCAGAATCGTTGGGCCGGAGGAGATTTATGGTGATGTTAAAGACTATATTTCAATCGACTCACCTATGGCCAGAGCACTGCTTAAAAAAGAAGTGGATGATGTCTTTATAGTCAAAACACCCAAAGGGACTAGTGAATGGTATGTCAATTCGATTGAGTATCAGAAGAATTAACACTTTATCTCGGCTTTTAGGATTAATCGCGCTAGCATATCTCAGTATTTAATCATTAGGTCACCACAACAAAATGCTCAATAAACTCTTTATATTAGTGCTCAAAGGGCTACTCACGATCCTCCCTTTTGTGATCACGGTCTATCTATTAACGTGGGTCACCAATACGACGGAAACCTTACTTTCACCCTTGATACCTGATGCCTATTATTTTCCTGGACTAGGTATTGGATTAGCCCTTCTTGTGCTAGCTGCTATTGGTATTATCGTTAATTTATATGTTGTAAAACTTATTATTGAAAAAGCCAACACGCTATTTGATCGAGTTCCTTTGATAAAAACGGTGTTCGGAGCAATTAAAGATGCAGTCGATTTATTTCAAATTAAAAAAGACCAAAATACTAAGAAAGCGGTTTCTGTTCAGGTATCTGAAGGCGTCAGTTTAATTGGCTTTATTACCGGTGATTCGATCGCAGAAGTGTTATATCCGGGGCAAAATAAAACCGCTGTTTATATTCCTTTCAGTTACCAAATTGGCGGTTATACATTATATTTGGACGCTGATAAGATAACCGAACTGTCGATTGATGTAGAAACCGCAATGCGTATAGCAGTTACGGGAGGTAACTCGATTAAGTCGCCAATCAAAGATTAGTCAAACTTGCATTATTTATTTAAGGGCAGCTATTTAAGCCCTATAATGTGCGGCTTGTTCACTGCCTATTCACCACATTTGCTGTAACAGCTGGGCTTTCTTGGGCAAACCGCACCCCGAGCACAGATGAGACGAGCATCAGTTTCAATACCTCGTTCCACCCAGTTGATATTTAAAATGCGGGCCACACTGGTTAGTTGTGACTTTATACTGCTAGGAATTGCCGATGAACCGCCTCCTTGCACACAGGCTTGCTTCAGTTCCTCAGCAATAGACGCTGAATCGCCCCCTTGCGCATCAATTGCTGGGTTTAAGTCGATACCCGTGCACAACACATGATTGTTATCTGACATGTCTTTGACATTAATCGATTCACAACAATAGATTCTGGGTTCGTCGCCTACATTCAAGATAGATATTTGAGCACTACTGCCTTTAACTGGAGTATTTATCATGCGAAATACTGCCCAGTGTTGGCAAGGGTCTTCTACTTCTCGCATATTACCCCATGGTAAGGGAATACCATTTCCACGATATACTGCTTTAAGCTTGCCTGGGGCGTAAGCATCAAAGTAGTGCCAATGGCGATAGGAAGAGACTGCTGTCATTCGGCGCATAGCAACTGAAGCCGACACTCCAACTTGTTCATGCGTTTTGATTTCGTAGCCGTGGCGATCAAGCAATTGCCTGAAAGGAACCTTTGGACAAAGCAGCGCCCCTGCAAAAAAGCTAGATTCAAAGTCACGCCATGCATGCAAAATATCTTGAGCGTCGAGGGTTGAAGACTGTTTTAGTTGGCTACCATCTTCTGAAAACGTATTGTTGGGGTTTAAACCCGTCAACAAAACACTCTTTAGTCCGTCTCTATTATGTAGAACGCTATGTCCGATATGTACTGCAAGATCGTATTTCAAACGGTTGGTAAACGACTTCAATAGTTGATTAATGTAAATGGTGCCAGGGGAGTCAAAAAAACTAGTGACTAAACTATTACCGCTGGTGGATGAAGTGACACCAATCTCTTTCGCTATTGCGGCAGGCAGCTTTTTGAACCACTTAATCATCAAGCCCTGTTGTTTGGCGATTTCAAGTAAATCGTCAACACTTAACGGCATCCGCTTCAAACCGACTTCTTCAGCGGCTCGTTCTAGATCGGGAAAATGATTTTGATGATGCTCTTGATGTGCGCGAATAAGCAAATGTGCAAATTGTCGCCCGCTGGTGCCGGTTTGAGACAACATTTCTGGGATCGCAATTTGCAGTATTTCATTTGAAAACAAAAAGCTGGGTTCCAACGCAATACCACTAATACCGCCGCGACTTCCTTTTATTGGCGTAATCGCTTTTTCTTCAGGTACATCGTCTAAAAACCAATCCATCGGCTTCTGAAAAACAGAGGCAATAACCGTTAACATATCTTCACTCGGCACGCGTTTTCCGCGCTCTATCATTGACAGATAGGACACCGATGGCGCAATTTCAGCGTTTACTCTAATGCAACGAGCAGATAAGTCTTCCATTGTGAGGTTATTACGTTTTCTCAAGTTACGAATTTTGGTGCCCATTAAATGGGACTTTCGACTCAATGACTTTGTATTTTTCATTTTATGCACTTAATACATTTTGTAAAATTTACAGTGTGTAATTTTAATTGTGAAATTGTATAAAAAATTACTCTATGCTTAGTGACAAGTCAAGTAAATACGCATTTCAAGCATTACTTGTTTTTACCATAGGTCGATAGGTCTCGGTTACTTGCTTAAAATTAGAGGAATTGAATATGAACATGCCAGCGTTGAAATACAGTCAAATTCATCAAGGCTTTTACACCTTCATTAACGAAGATGTATTGCCAGCGAGCGGCGTTGAGGTCAATTTCTTCTGGGAAGCGATTGAAACACTGATTGCCGATTATTCAAATCAGCCTGATGCCTATATAAACGATGAGAAAAATTATTCGCTAGCTGTAAATACAAAGATTGCTCCTGTTATAGACCGCCAGCAACTAATTCAAGCTGCTAACAGTCAATGGACCAGTTTTTTCGGGGCCGATGGCGCTGAAGTAAATGTTAAAGATGACTCAAAAAAACACTTGGATACGCATTTTGCACTGGAGTCAGGTTCACATTCTAATGTTAAAAACTACGTCGTCTATTACCATCATTTACTAGCATTTTTAGAAGATGGTAGTCAATCAGGTTTGGCTAACCCTAGCCAATTTGTGGCGTTGTGCGGACATAAACATGCACCCGATTCGATTGTATTAAAGCAATCATCAATGAGTCTGCATACAGAAATTTTGTTTGATCGGAAGGGGCAACGTGGCTCAAGTGACAATGCGGGCATCCAAGACATTTTGCTTGAGACTAACAATGCGATTGTTATTGATTTTAACGCCGTGCAAATTGATGGCGAAAGTAAAATCCAAGCTTATAGAAATCTACAATCCTTTTTACGCGGTGATTTGAAAACATGCACTATTGTCCGAGGGCAGCAAACTACATGCAGAATGAACAACGACAACACGTTTACCGACTTAAATGGTGATGACTATTGTATCGCTAACCAGCTTCCGATACAGATACGTTGCGCTAATCAGTCCTTAGTAACCGAGTTATTAAGGGATAATAAAGGTACATTAGCGCCTCAAGTTATTGTTGATGCAGTGATAGCGAGTTTAATGATCCGCACAGCGCAGTTGAATTCTGAGCAAAGTAGGATCGCAACATTGTCACTTGAACATGGTTGCTTTACGTCAGAAATGATGCAGCGCATTGATAACATATCTGCGTTATAGGAAACGCTAAAAGGACGACACTCAAAGCTTATCGGCAAAAAGGCAGACCTAATTTACGTTAGGTCTGCTTTTTTTATACTCGTACATGATGAACTGCATTAGTAGCAATAACTCTTCGGTCGCGCTAGAAGAGTGGCCTTGGCATTTTTACTATGCACGCGATGTGCTCAAGCTAGTCAGCTAAATTTCAGTACCATCATGCTGACTAGCTAAGTCATCAAGATCAGAGCACGTGTAATCAAATTTACCCACTTCATATTCATACGATACTGCTACTGAATTTGAAGCTTTAAAGAGTTTGGCTTTTACATCTGCCTTTGACCAGTGCTTTAGTTCGTTTAAGAAACGATTGGCAACTGATGCTGAGGAAAATTGATAGCGCATTTCATTGAGCATGGAGTAAAGCTTACTTATAGATAAACGGGCCGACCATCTTCGTCATTTTTGGTATTGAGTCAAGCAAAGATGATAGTGAATAGTGGGGAAGCATTGAAATTACTAAAATAAAGCCGACAGTAGCTGTCGGCTTTATTGCGTTATAGCGAATAAATACGATTAATATTTATTCGTAGCCATAGTCCATTGTTACGCCATTATAGCTAGAGAAAGCGCGGATACCAATGTGCCAAGTACCACCACTCGTATTAGTAAAAGTACACGTTTCGTTGTTGCCATTTCTATACGGGCGACAATCGAAGCTATTAGTTTCAGGCTGCGAACCAAACTTCATATATAAGTCAGCATCACCATTTCCGCCAGAGATACTTACGGTCAAAGTAGTAACGCCTTCTGGTACGTTAAAAGTGTAACGCTTCCAAGTGTTGGTGCTACCTGATAGGTTTGTTAATTGCCCGGAAAATGGTTCGACACCAGTACCGTCAGGAGAGCCGCCACCGCTGCCATCACAACCATTAGTATTCAAATAATCAAAAGCATCTCGAGCTTGCACTATACCATTGCCGTAAAAGTTATCTTTACCTGATGCTCCTTTGTCTTTCGCTGTGATATTCATTGCTGCACGAATTTGTTCGTTTGAACAGCTTGGAAAGAAACTCCAGACTAGCGCTGCGGCACCGGCAACATGAGGGGTTGCCATTGATGTTCCGCTAATCGTGTTATAGGTGTTAATCGGCCATGTTGATTCAATCGCCGTGCCAGGGCCCGCTATCTCAACCTGACTGTTGAATTGGGAATAAGAGGCTATGTTCTCTGCGGAATCAACAGCAGCAACTGAAATAACAGCGTCGTACGATGCTGGATAAGACAATGTACTATTACCAGAGTTGCCAGCAGCGGCTACAAGCATAATACCGTCATCCACGAAACCTTGCATCGCATTGCGTTCAGCTGTTGACGATCCACCGCCACCTAAGCTCATGTTAACGATATTGGAACCCGCATCAGCGCACTGCTGAATACCCTTGATTATATCGGACGCAAAAGTAAAATCGCCTTGGTCATTAAAAATTTTAACAATGTGCAAATCAACGCCTGGATAGACACCGACGACTCCTTCATTATTTGATAAAGCTGAAATGGTTCCGGCAACATGCGTCCCGTGTCCGTTGCCGTCGTTGAACCAATTACCGACTTGGTCATTGTTAGCTTGTCCTGTTACACCATTGTTTTGGTCACCTAAATCCGGGTGACCCAAATTGAAGCCCGTGTCGATAACACAAACTCTGCGAGCTGATTGGTTGTTTTGTGCAAGTTGATTTGCCTGCACCATTGGGATGCCGTAAGTGGTAGTTTGTGCCATAAGGCTTCTACGATGGTCTACGGATATGTCTGCAACGTTCGGGTTATTGCGAAGTTTATTCAATACGTTTTTCGACATCATCGCAGCAACCATCCCCCTTTTTTCTATGGCCTTAATTGGTTGCGCGCCTGAATTTCTTAGTAAGCCGTATGCATTGCCTGTGATTAACTTTCCATTCGCCATCATCGGCACTGAATCTTGTGGATCCAAGGATGACTTAGATCCTAACGATGAGCTTCGGTTAAGGTCTTCCTTATTCGCTTTAGAATCTTTAAAAGTGATAATATAGCGTTCTTCTTTGGATACGGCTGAACTGGCTTTTTCTTGCGCTGATGATTCCACTTCTACCATTTGATTGTTGTTAGCTGCGGATACGCTTAAAGCGACAACTGATAGAGCCATTGCACTCAAGCCTGCGGTTAAATTTTGACGAAATTTAGACATTAATTATTCCTAATTGTGCTCGTTGTTTAAGGATACTTCTTATTATTTTACGTCTCAGTCTTAATTGCTGAGTGAATTTACACTATGCCTAAAATCAATACCGATCAAAGGGTTGTCTGATATTGCGCTCGTATTTTAAATAGAGGATGCTATCTATTGTTTGCGACTGACTCGTGGAAACTAAATTTTATCTAAACAAAACATAATGTTATATATTTTAATAACTGTATCCTTATCGTTACACGGAGTTTAATTTTAATAAATATGCCGTAAAAAATAACGTTATATATTTTATCGCTTTATTTAGTTCTCTAAATTTTTATTAAAAAATGCTAAAAAAACAATTTGAAAACTAAAGTAGAGAGTTGTTCGTATAGATTAATATACAACACGATAGGTTTTATTATTCTAACGATAGTGATTAATCAGCATTGATGCAAAAGATAAATTTTAATCAAAGGGAATGAATTCACAATTAGTGAAATAGGGCGTTTATTTATGATCGCCATTAATGAGGTAAAATATTTATGCACGTTAAGCATCGAGACAGCGACCATATGCAGCAGGTTCCAATGGGTCGGCAGATGGTATTGTTTATTGGATTTGTAACATTCATTACCGGTTTATTTAGTTTCGGTTATGCTTTATTGGCTTGGATTCTTTTGCCGTTTTCTAGCAATATCCTGCTTATCGCTTGCGCTGGCTTAGTTGCGGCCTTTGTTGGCAGAAAAGTGTTAAGGCGAGGTAGGTTAGAAATAACCCTTTAAAGCACATTTATTGTAAAATTAAAGGGGTACTGTTGTATAAGTGTACAATGCTCTGCGCCACTCATTTCTATTTTGTTAACTTACTAAAAAGCTTGCCCACTGCAACCTATTTGCGTGCATTGGACAAGATGCATTGATTAGTTAGTTGCTGCTTCAGGCTCTACGATTTCAAGTAGTTCTACTTCAAAAATAAGCGTAGAGTTGGGTGTTATTTTACCTGTCGCACTCTCACCATATGCCATATCTGATGGAATTGTAAAACGGTATTTCGACCCTTCTTGCATAAGCTGAACGCCTTCAGTCCAACCCACAATTACTCTGTTTAGTGGAAAAGTAGCTGGTTCGCCACGACTATAAGATGAATCAAATTCGGTTCCGTCTAGCAAAGTACCTTTATAATGCACTTTTACCGTTGTCGCAGGCGACGCTGGGCTTTCGCCATCGCCTTGTGTAATTACTTCGTACTGAAGACCAGAGGCAGTAGTCGTAACACCCTCTTTTTTAGCATTTTCAGCTAAATACGCCAAACCTTCTGCAACATTAGTAGCAGAAGCCATATTGGCTTTCTCGTCTTGCGTTGCTTTTAATATTGCATCAGCTGCACGGGTAAATTCTTGTAATTCAGACACCGTATACTTAGTTGCGTCAGCTAAACCGTCTGTAAAACCAGCCATTAAGGCCGCTTCGTCATATTCGATGCTAAGATCTTTTTGTTGCGCGAGTCTATTCTGCGCAAACAAGCCCATACTGGCACCCAATGCATAAGAATGATTTTCTTTTTCTGTGCTGTAAACGCTTTCTTTTGCGTCCATCTCTGCTGCGCTAACTTCGGTTGTAGCTTCAGTGGCTGTTGCGTCAGTCGTTTCTTGTTTTTGACATGCAGTCAAAACTAGTGCTGACAACACTGCTAGAGCTAATGTAGTCTTTTTCATTCTATTTTCTCCATAATCAGCGGTATGCTGTTAGTTGCTATTCAATATATACTACGCTAATAATAAACGTGTGAAACTAAAAGCGAAACCCATTTTTAGATGAATAAGACAGTCTTTTTGCCCTTTTGTTCCCTTTTTGTGCTTTTTGGTTCAGGTTGTTCCATTCCCGAAACTAAACCTGATGCCAAATCATCTATGTCAGAAAGCGGCGTGTACGCCGCAGATATAAGTAATTCAGGTGATTTCGCGGTCATTTCTAGGGTTAATGCGGACATTTCTGTATGGTCACTGGCAAAAAATAAAACCTTATTTAGTTGGCGACATCAAGAGAAAGGCCGCAATATTGTGGCTAATATTCATATTTCAGCTGACGAAACTCATGTCGTCACTGCAGACAGCGAAAATTTTGCATTGTGGAATAAGGCTACTGGAGACCCGGTTGGTTTTTGGCGTATAGATGAATCTTCTATTCGTGATATTGCTGTGAGCAACCAAGGTCGAGGAGTTTTGGTCGGCAAGGCGAATGGCAATGTGATGTTTTTTGAGCCCGGAACTGGTCGCAGTCTCGAATTTTTAGGACATGAAGAAAAAGTAAATAGCATAGACATTTCTCCTAACGGTAAATATGCACTGACGGGTAGTAATGATTATAAGGCTTATTTATGGAGCACTGAGAGTGGCCAGATCATTCACGTTTTTAATCATGCCAATCGAGTAACAAAAGTTGCCATTGATGACCAAGCGCGATTCTTGTTTACCTCCGATAGTCAAAACGATAGTCAAATTTGGGATGCACAAACAGGCAAGGCCATTAGCCAACTGCACTTTATAGAACGGCAATGGGTTTTTACTAGTGCGAAATTTTCTAATGATGGGAAGTACTTACTAACAGGTTCGCCAGCTAAGCGTTTGGCATTATGGGATGTCAGTACTGGAAATGTGGTGAAAGAATGGCGAGTTGCACCTTCATATGGGCCAGCACCGCAATCCGCTGTTGTTTACGGAGTTGGTTTTCTCGGTAATGATGTTGTGTCGATTTCGAGCAGTGGTAACCTTGAGCAATGGGCTTATAAATAGTAATAACATATAGACTGAATGAGAGTATAAAGTGACGGATAGAAAAGTAACAAACACAGCAGACGCTAGCATTGAGCAAATGAAAGCAGCAATCGAACAACTTGAATTTAAAATAGCTTATCAAGAAGATAATTTCGAGCAGCTTAATGAAATAGTCACCAATCAGCAGTATACGATTGATCGTCAAACTCATCTTCTAACGGGTTTAGTAGATAAAATTAAAACGATGCAAGTTGCAGATACTGACACCGAACAAGGTGATGACTTACCACCTCATTATTGAGCACCAACCTCAATTCCTGACATATTTGTGCGCTTTCCGTTGGCCCCTTTTAATAGCTTTTCTCTCATTTCTTGAGAGATAGCTACTTTTGTAAAGCTTGCGATATCTAACATCACATAAACGATTTCGGCAGATGCTATCGCTTGCTTAGTCAGCCAATCAATCATCGTTATTTGTATGCTAAACGAAGTATTACCCACATGGCTGACATGCACGCTTAAACACAGTATATCGTCAAATTTAGCCGAGTTTTGCCAGCGGATGTTTAAATTTACAACTTGATTATCGAGTCCTTGGCTTATTAAATTTTGATAACCGCCGACTAGCTCACGCATAAATTCCGTTGCTGCTAAGTCAGCATAATCAGCATAACGTGCATTGAATACGACCTCTTGAGCATCACATTCTGAATAACGCACTCGCAATAGTAATTCAAAAGGTGGTGAGCTATTTACGTCCATATTATTGCTTTTCCTCATTAGTAGATTGAGTGTTTTGGTGGTGAGTAGCGTCTATATATTGTTCGTCCATCTGCCAGGCATCGCCAATGATAGGGTCGTCTGCTTCATATTGATTTTCCCAATCGTAAGTTTTCCTTATTGGTTTGGGATCCAGAGAATGCCACATAACAGCTGACAGCACTCCAGCAATCGCGCCAAAAAGGTGATATTCAAATGATATACCTTCATCTCTCGGGAAAATAGTCATTGTCATACCACCATACAAAAAGAATGCGGTCATCATGATTGCAACCGACCGTTTGTCACGACGAAAAATACTGACCACCAATAAGTAGAAAAACACACCGTGTGTTAACCCGCTGGCGCCAATATGATAACTTTCGCGACCAAATAGCCAGACCCCAAGGCCAGACAGTAGCCATACGGTTGCTAAAACACGCCACCGACTTTTTGGGTACCCATACAATAATAATGTACCCAATATCAGCATAGGAAGCGTGTTATTGAATATGTGCTCAAGAGAACCATGAATTAGTGGGGCCGTTAATATTCCCAACAAACCATGCAGTGTTTGCGGGTAAACACCCAGCCAAGAAAGGTCGATATGGAAGATAAATTCAGATGACTTAATACACCAGACAATGCCCACTGCAAACGCGGTCATTAGTATACTATTTTTTAGGAGTGGTTTTTTCATATACTATATTTGAGGGCAGTTACTGAAATAGCAAGCTACAACATTTACGCTATAGAGGGGGGCAACACGGATATCCGACCTAGCGTTTTCTTGCAAGAAAAATGGTGTGCTTACTGCCTTTCCCCTTGCGGGCTCTGGCAATCCGAGTGCTAACTTCATATCCCGCTTTCTTCAGGCGCACAGTAAATAAATAGTCTGGTCCTGCTGACCATATTGCTAGCATGCCTTTAGGCCGCAGCACTTTATAAATATCTTGCAGGCCCTTTAAAGAATAGATCCAGTTATTGTCCGAATGCGTTAAACCTTCAGGGCCATTATCAACATCCAACAATATAGCATCGAATGTAGGCTGCTGAGTTGTCAGTAATTCTTTTACATCCCCCATATGGATCTTTGTGCGCGGATCATGCAGGGGGTCATTGGCGCACTTGCCTAACGGACCTCTATTCCATTCAACAACCTCAGGAATTAACTCTGCTACCGTGACTTGAGATTTGTTACTGACCATGCGGAGGGCTTCTGATAGCGTGAATCCCATACCTAGGCCGCCGACCAACACGTGTGCAGTGGTAGCAGACGTTATGTGCTCACAACCCATCTGAGAAAGCTCTTTCTCTGAATTATAAACCCGACTGTTCATCAATTCACCACGGATACCTGACAGACGAATAGAAAACTCCGCATCACGCTGAGAAAAAGTTAATTCGCCGCCATTATTGGGTATTTGTGCTTTGCCTAGTTGAACCCACGGGATCATAATATGCCTTAATAAATGGATAGATTATCTGAAGTGAAAAACGATTTAAGAGTCACTACTCGGCACAACTTCATATTATTAAGGTTTAAAAACGCCAATTACACTTTCAGATGCACGTGTAGCAGAGGCAACTTTGGGATCCGTTTGGGTTTCTTTATAATCGCATTTAACACACGCCAATTTCTCAACATTATTTTCGAAATATAACATTAGTGAGTCGATCTTTTTGCATGACGGGCAAGTTGCACCAGCAATGAATCTTTTACGGTTTTTGTTACTCATAAAGCCTGTCTAGTATTCGCTTGTTTTGCGTATTATACGCACTTGTTTGGGTAACAGTGCAAAAGTTCTTAATTTAACCTTGCGCAAAGTCATATGAATGCAAACTTGAAGCAAACGACGGTAGCCTCTTTTTTATTCTGTTGACCCAGACTGTTGAATGTTATCATACACAAATAGGCCTCCCAGAATAATTCGTTAAGAAGCTATAACTAACACATGATTCAAATACAAAATTTGTCGCTACAACGCGGTATCAAAGAACTAATTAAACAAGCCAATGTTGAAATTTATCCCGGTCACAAAGCGGCTGTTATTGGTCCGAATGGCTGTGGAAAGTCAACTCTATTTGGTTTGCTTCGCGGTGAAATACAACCCGATATGGGAGAATGTTTGGTGCCTAAAGGCTGGCACATTGTGTCGGTTGCGCAAGAAACACCTGGCACCGACCGTTCAGCAATTGATTATGCGATTGATGGTGATGCAAGATTACGCCAATTACAAGCAGACTTAGTTAAAGCAGAAATTGCACATGATGGTGACAAAATAGGTCATCTACATGATTTGCTCGCACAGACTGGAGCGTATGATGTTGAGGCTAGAGCGTCTACTATTCTGTCTGGATTAGGTTTTAAAAACGAACAACTATCTTTGCCTGTAAGCAGCTTTTCAGGTGGCTGGAGAATGCGTTTAAACTTGGCTCAAGCCTTGTTATGTGATTCGGATTTATTATTATTGGATGAGCCAACTAACCATCTTGACTTAGATGCTGTGATTTGGCTAGAAACATGGATCCAACGTTATAAAGGCACGCTTCTACTTATTTCGCACGACAAATCATTTATAGATGCTTGTGTGAACAACATTGTCAGTTTTGAACAACAAAACCTGATCAGCTATTCCGGCAATTATTCAAGTTATGAGCATCAACGCGCTGAGCGCATGCGTTTGCAAGCCAGTGAATATGAAAAGCAAGAGCGTAAAAAAGCACACCTAAACTCTTTTATTACTCGTTTTAAGGCTAAAGCAAGCAAAGCAAAACAAGCGCAAAGCCGAGTAAAGCAACTCGAAAAGATGCAGGACATTTTGCCTGTACACCAAACATCGGGATTCCAGTTTTCATTTAAGCCACCTGAAAAATTGCCTAACCCTCTCGTGCGAATGGAGGAAGTACAGGTGGGTTATGCTGACAACATCATTCTTAAGCAAGTGAAAATGAATTTGGTGCCAGGCAGTCGCATTGGTCTATTGGGTAAAAATGGCGCAGGTAAGTCAACGTTTATCAAATTATTAGCTGAGGAACTGCTACCGTTGCGTGGCGAATATGAGACTTCTGCTGGTTTAACTATCGGTTATTTTGCCCAGCATCAAGTTGAGTTATTGCACTTAGAAAGCTCAGCCTTTGACCATGTTTTTAGGTTAGATAAAACCCAAACGGAGCAACAAATTAGAGACTACCTAGGTGGTTTTGGGTTTCATGGTAATGAGGCTTTAAAAGCAGTTGCGCCGATGTCTGGTGGCGAAAAAGCGAGGCTCGTATTAGCTCTAGTGGTTTTTCAAAAACCAAATTTGTTATTACTTGATGAACCAACTAACCACTTAGATATGGAAATGCGTCATGCCCTAACCTTCGCTTTGCAAGCCTTTGAAGGAGCAATGGTATTGGTGTCGCATGACAGATTTTTATTATCAACCGTATGTGATGAGTTTTATCTTGTTGATGCGGGTGGTGTGAACGTATTTGACGGTGATCTGGACGATTATAAAAAATGGTTGTTTAGTACTGCGAGCAACACCAAAGGTGCAGATAAACTTAGCACTGCCCCAGTGCTTGGTATTGGCGCATCGATAGATAAAAACATCGACACGACAGCACAAAAAATAAGTAATGATGTTGATAAGAAAACGCGCAAGCGAATGGAAGCTCAATTTCGTCAATCAACCAAAAAGTTGCGTGACATGATTAGCCGAGAAGAGAAGCGAATGGAAGCGAATAATCAACAATTAGCGAAGCTAGAAATTGAATTAAGTGACACCACTTTGTATGATGCAGAAAACAAAAAAAGGCTTAATCAAGTATTAAGTGCACAAGCAAGTTGTAAAGCCGAATTAGAAGAAATTGAGTTGTTATGGCTTGATGCACAAGAGCAGTTAGAAGTTGCTTCGGCAGACTTTGAAGCAAGTTTGTAACCACACAATTTGACAAGAAAATCGAACCAGTAGCATTGCGGCTTAATATAATAATGCAGCAAGGCAACAACAGTTGATCAAGGTATTGGTGAAGTATATGTTTAAGAGTAAATTCGGTAAGGTCGTGTCATCCACGTTTAAGGCGCCTAGTTGGGCCCGCAATGCGCATGTGCAAACTATTTGGCCTCGATATATGATTAAAAAGCCTGAATTAAATACAACTAATGAACGCATTAGTACTCCCGATGGTGATTTTCTCGATATAGCTTGGTGTATGCCCGATAATATTCCGACAAAGAACGCAAAAGGCGTCGTGGTTATATTTCACGGTCTTGAAGGTTCGGTCAATTCGCATTATGCCCGACACCTTATAAATCGATTGAAAGATGACGGCTTTATTGTAGCTCTAATGCATTTTAGAGGCTGCAGTCATGAATTAAATATGACACCTAGGGCTTACCATTCGGGTGAAACGGTCGACCCAATGCAAACTATCACACATGTTAAAAAGCGTTATCCTGCTTTGCCTATATTCGCAATAGGCTATTCATTGGGCGGCAACATGCTATTAAAATTATTGAGTGAAACAGCTGGGCAAAAAATAATTTGTGCTGCAATCGCTGTTTCAGCACCGCTTCTGTTGGCTGAATGCGCGCTTCGTATGCAACGTGGATTTTCGCGTTTGTATCAGCACTACTTACTCAACAGTATGAAAGACAATTTGCTTGAAAAAATGCAGCGTTTAGATATGCATAACATATTAAATATCAATGCGAGTGAAGTAAAAACCTTATCTACGTTTAGAGAGTTTGATCAGGACGTCACTTCACGATTGCATGGGTTTGACGGTGCCGACGATTACTATGCCCATTGCAGTGCAATGCCGATGCTTAAAAATATCACCACGAATACGCTAGTGTTACATTCCAAAGATGATCCATTTATGACTGAAGCAGTTGTGCCAAGTGATAACCAGTTATCTAATTCGGTTGCTTACGAGTTAAGTGAACGAGGTGGTCATGTTGGGTTTTTACATGGCACTCCTTTTAGCCCTAAGCTTTGGTTACAAGAACGCATATCTCAATTTTTGGAAGAGCAACACCAACGAATTTTAGTTACCGAAACAACCAATAAAACTGGGATTAACGCATGATCATACCCTTCGAAACCATTGACAATGAAACATTACAAAGTCTGGTTGAAAGTTTCGTTTTACGCGAAGGCACGGACTATGGCGAAGTAGAAATTAGTATGCAGGAAAAAGTTGACCAGATTATCGAGCAGTTAAGTCAGGGTGATATCGTCATTGAATATTCAGAAGAACATGAAAGTGTGACTATTATTGCAAAGCCATAAAGTCTTAATAGTAACTATAAGCGTAACTACCTGAAGATGGGTCCTGTTATTTGAACCTATAATATTTTTGGAACCTTCATTGTCACAACTTCCCGTTACTACCATTGCGCTAATTGCGGTTTGCGCAGGTTACCTTATTGCACCGATGGGCATGGCTGCAGTGAATGTCGCTATTCCTGTTTTAGCTGAAGATTTGCAAGCAAATGCAATAAAAGTATCTTGGTTACCCACATTATATATTTTAGCCAACGTCGCCTTTATGTTGCCTTTTGGCAAACTGGCAGACAACTTTGGTAGAAAGCGTATTTATGCGCTGGGGCTCTCACTTAATGCGCTGAGTGCGTTAATGTGCGCTGTGGGCACTGATATTGATTGGATTTTGTTTTGGCGTTTTATGCAGGGTGCTGCTGGCGCAATGATTTTTAGTACAGGGGTCGCTATTATTACCTCAGTTACACCCTCTAAGAAAAGAGGTGCTGCATTGGGTTTCCTTGCTGCATGCGTCTATATAGGCCTCACATTAGCCCCTGCAGTGGGCGGTTGGTTGACAGAGTTGTTAGGTTGGCGCGCCGTATTCTATTTTCAAATTCCCTTAATCATAGCATTGCTGGTATTTATGAAATATAAGCTACATGGGGAATGGAAAAACGAACACCATTCACGATTTGATTGGGTCGGGTCGGGTATATTTATTACTTTTGCCTGCGCCTTAGTTTATGGCTTAAGTAAACTACCCAGCTTGTTAGGGATCGGTTTGCTACTTGTCTCTTTGTTTAGCTTGGTCGGCTTTATTGTGCATCAAAGCCGTGAACAACAACCGTTGATTCGAGTGCAAATGTTTCGTGAAAGTCGAGTGTTTAGTTTATCGTTAACTACCTCATTTTTAATGTATGGCAGTAACTTTGCGATTATCTTTTTACTTAGTTTGTATTTACAATACATTAAAGGTTTTGGCCCCGCATACGCAGGACAAATATTGTTAATGCAAGCACTTTGTATGGCCATAATAGCTCCCATTGCAGGTAAATTGGCTGACCGTTTTCAACCCAGAGTCATTGCCACTTTGGGTTGTTTCATAGTGGCTATCGGTTTTATGTTTCTTATCCAAATAAATACGCAAACAACCGCATTTTATATCGGTGGTTCATTGGGCTTAATTGGCTTCGGTTTTGGTCTATTTTCAACACCCAATAACAGCGCAATAATGGGTGCAGTAAAAGAACAAGAGGTTGGCGTAGCTTCAGCCTCTATGAATCTGTCGCGCACGATAGGTAATTTAGTTGGCATGAGTTTGGTAAATTTGATGATCCACTATTATATTGGCGACGCTAACTTTACCACCCAGAGCAACCCAGCTTTGATGAGCACGATTTCTTTAGCTCTAGTGATGTCTCTTAGTTTTGTAGTCCTCGCGACAATTATGTCCGCAATTCGGGGGAAGCAAGTGGTCAGTTGATGCCCGAGGTGCTGTCTACAGTTGCGCAAGAGTGAATAAAGTGACCAAGGTAATTAAGCAAAAATCGGGTTTGTTTACACACTAGCGTAAATTAATTTTATTTGAGTATTGGCTCGTATATAGTTTCAAAGCGGTTTTAGGTATACTAATTCGCTCTATTATCTCTAACTCATAAAGTTGTCTAAATGAGCTTCATACTTACCTTAATTCGTAACTTACTCGGTGGCATCATCGCTTTTTTTGATGTTGTCACTCGCGGAACAAAATTAAAGCGCACGAAGGAGGCACAACAGCAAGTTGAAAAAGACCTCAAAGAACTTACTCTTTATCAATTTTTTGCTTGCCCTTTTTGTATTAAAACTCGCCGCGCAATGTATAAAATGAACCTACCGATTGTTAAGCGTAGCGTATCTGGCGGTTCGCCATATCGTGATGAGCTGTTCCAAGGTGGCGGAAAAGTCCAATCGCCTTGTCTGCGCATTGAAAAAGATGACGAAGTTAAATGGTTGTACGAGTCCTCTGAAATCATTAAGTATTTGCAGCAACGCTTCACGCAGTAACACTACTCTTTGCTTTGTTTTTTTAAATGGCCATTATGCTGGGGATGCAACGATTTACCCAAAATATGCTTGTCTTCAATAATGACGTGAGCAGCATTCCCCACGATCAGAGGGTCAGCCTCTTTAATAACATGGGTGTTTTTGTTAGGATAGGGTAAACTCGCTAAAAAATGATGCATACAGTTTAGTCGAGCACGTTTTTTGTCATCAGATTTGACTACTATCCAAGGTGAGTCAGCGGTGTCTGTATAAAAGAACATAGCCTCTTTTGCTTCGGTATATTCGTCCCATTTCTGCATTGCTTCTTTATCAATAGGGCTCAGTTTCCATTGCTTTAATGGGTCTGTTTCGCGTTTAATAAAACGCGCTTCTTGTTCTGGTCGTGTTACCGAAAACCAATATTTATATAGGCGTATGCCACTTCTTACTAGCATGCGTTCCAAGTCTGGTGTTTGACGCATGAACTCTAAATATTCATTCGGCTCACAAAAATCCATCACTCTTTCAACCCCGGCTCGGTTATACCATGAGCGATCAAACATGACTATTTCACCTTCTGTTGGAAGATGTTGCAAATACCGCTGATAATACCATTGGCCTTTTTCTGTCTCGGTAGGCTTTTCTAATGCTACAACTCTGCACCCACGAGGGTTCATATGTTCCATGAAACGTTTAATCGTTCCTCCCTTACCAGCGGCGTCTCTGCCTTCAAATAAGATGACAATTTTCTGGCCGCTTTGCTTAACCCACTTTTGCACTTTCAACAGCTCTATTTGCAGTTCTGTTTTACGAATTTCATAGGATTTTTTGGAAATTTTAGTTTTATACGGATATTCTCCAGACCTAAATGAATTCGCTATATAGTCCGGATCATGACTGTGTTCAGCTAATTCGTGCAGTGTATTTTGTTTATCTGTGAGTTCATCCTGAGGAGATTTTGTGAGTTTGGATATCGTTTGCGTATTCAATATGGACATAAAAATTACCTTTTAATAGCCCGAAATAATGATGCAACTATATCAAGATAAACATACTATTGAGGCAACAACGACTGTAAGATTGATATAGATCAGTACTATTAACGTTCATAAATTAATCAACAGGCGGATGTACCATTAGCGATGAAGACAACGTGGATGCGGAGAATATAGAAGGTATCGTAGCCGAAAATTATATTAGCTACGATAAGTCCCTGCTATATAAAGTAATCAATTGGAGCAGATTAATATTCAAAAATAGTGATGTAAAATACCAAGTAGGAAGCTTGATCCATAAAACTAATGATTAAGATTCATTATATTTTTCAATAATATTTCCAACTTCGAGTATAGGAGAGGCGTCTACATGTTGCGCATCCATCATTAAAGCAATGCGTTGCAATGTCGCTACCATTTGGCTTTGCTCCCATTCTTCCATCGCTTTAAAGCGGTTGGAAAAGTGTTCTTGTAACGGTAGCGGAGCCGTTGCCAGTGCTTTTTCACCCTCTGCTGTTAAAAACACACCGACCTTTCGTTTGTCGGTCGTACTTCTTATTCTTTCAACTAAGTTTCTTGCTTCCATGCGATCAAGAATATTAGTTACGGTAGCTGAACTCAGGTTTATGTCCTCGGCTATTTCTCGAACCATAACACCGGCTTGTTTACCAACCTTCTGCAATATCATTAACTGCGGGCCGGTTAACCCGACTTCTTTACTTAATTGACGCGACCGCATTCCTATAGCACGAATGATTTTCCGCAACGCAACCAGCAATTCTTCGTCTTTTTTCATCATTGAATTTAACTATCCTTATCTCATAAGATGCAGAAAATACAAGTGTTTGTGATATTGGTCAACAACATCGTTGATTAAAGCTGTTTTAGACCAGCCCATCACACAATAATCTTGGCCTCCTTCACCTAAATGGACTTCTGCGCGATAATAAACTTCATTGTGGTCAGTGTCACTATCATTTGCAAAATCTGGCTGCGCATGCAGTTTAGGCAGGATCGCATAACTAAACCCTTGGTCCTCACCTTGCTTAACGGAAATAGTAATTCCTGCTTCTGTATGCTCTACCTCAGCTTCGATATCTAATTCTTTTAATTCTTTTTTTACCGATAAAAAAGAAGGAAAACCAACGTCATTAATAAATTGTGTCACCCGTTTCTTATTCGGAAAATCAACGATGCTTTTTAGACGCTCTTTCCAATTTTGGTCATTGCCGTTACCTTGCATTACGTTCGGGGTGTACTGTTGGCTATCCTGCTTGAAAGCCTCAACCCTTAGCGCTTTTATTAAACCAAACATGGCGATTAGGAGAACTACAGCAAACGGCAGGGCACTGGCTATTGTCATGGTTTGCAATGCGCTAATACCATCAGACAACAGCAACACCGCAGCGATAATACCCACACCTGCAGTCCAGTATATACGTTGCCATAATGGTGTATTATTGTTGCCATGACTACACAACATATCAATTACCATTGCACCCGAGTCACACGAGGTGACAAAAAACACGATAATCATCAATACTGCGATTATCGACAATAAGCTTGACCATGGAAATTGTTCCAAGAATAAAAACAACGCTATTGGCGTATTGTCACTGGCTAATGTTCCCAGCATCTCATTACCTTGGTTAAGCACCATATCAATCGCGCTA
This sequence comes from uncultured Glaciecola sp., assembly GCF_937770335.1. Taxonomy (GTDB): domain Bacteria; phylum Pseudomonadota; class Gammaproteobacteria; order Enterobacterales; family Alteromonadaceae; genus Glaciecola. The sequence goes on along the minus strand of NZ_CALJHY010000004.1, from coordinate 277,939 downwards.
TTACCAAATATTGTCATCCAAATAAGTGTAAACACGGTGGGCACAATTAACACACCGAGTATAAACTCTCGAATAGTACGTCCACGCGAAATTCTAGCGATAAATATTCCGACAAAAGGAGCCCAAGCCAACCACCAACCCCAATAAAATATTGTCCAACCACCGATCCATTCAGTTTTTTGATACGCGAATAAGTTAAACGTATTACGCACAAGGTCAGATAAATAAGCACCTGTGTTTTGCATCAGTGCTTTGAGTAAAAATACAGTCGGCCCTAATACTAAGATAAGAACTAATAAGCCAACAGCGAGCATCATATTAAATTCTGAAAGGATCTTGATGCCTCTGTCCAAACCACTCGCCACTGAAACAATCGCGACGCACGTGATACCAGCGATTAAAAAGACCTGCGCTATTGTAGTCGTTGGGAAGTCAAATAAATAATTGAGGCCTGCGCTTATCTGCAACACGCCAAGACCTAGGGATGTTGCCACACCAAATAAGGTACCAGTTACTGCAAAGACATCGACTAAGTCTCCACGCCAACCATAAATTTTGTCTCCAATTAAGGGGTATAAAGCAGAGCGTAATGTGAGTGGTAAGTCATGACGAAAACTAAAATATGCGAGAGTTAATGCAACAATCGCGTAAATTGCCCAAGCGTGCAAACCCCAATGGAAAAATGTTGTTTTCATTGCTTCTTTGGCTGCTTCAACAGTGCCTGGATCGGCAGTGGGAGGCACTAAAAAATGCATTAGCGGTTCAGCTACCCCATAAAACATTAAGCCGATACCCATGCCCGCTGCAAATAGCATGGATAACCAACTTACATACGAATAGTCCGGTGTCGCATGATCAGGTCCAAGTTTCACATCGCTGAATCTTGAAAAACCTAAATATAATGTGAAGACGAGAATGACGGCAACGGTAAAAACATAAAACCAACTAAAATTTTCGACAATGGCGCTTTGTAAGGTAGCAAAAAATACTGCTGATACTTGCGGTAAGGCAAGGGAAAACACAAGTAAGCTGATGACTAAAATAGAAGCAGGGTAAAATACCGCACTATTTAGTTTGCCTGGTTCATCTTTATTCACTTACTACCCCTAAATTAATTTGAACTACAATCATATTACATTGCATTGAATTAAACACGATTATTCTATGAAAATATGAGATTAGTTTCGGTGTATAACCAATGAATTACGTGTTGAGTCTGTAATATAAGGGAATTATGACAACTAATGTGTTATATTGTTCAATAATATGTTTATTGCTAATATTTAGTGTGCTAATTATTATTTTAGGTGTTTCTGGTAAAACAGCTCTATAAGTAGCATTTAGTATACTAACTATTATTGCAACGATTGCTAGTTCAACGTTATTAACACAGGTGAAACCATTGAAAATTAACAAACTTAGTTATGCCATTATAACAGCCTTAAGTGCTTCGTCTTTCGCTATGGCGCAAGAAGCCACAGATGAAACTGAAACGGGCCGTGTCATTGAAACAATTCAAGTGACTGCTACTAAACGTACTGAATCGATTCAAGCTGTTCCGGTCACAGTTAGTGCTCTGAGCGGCGACGCTTTAGAAAATTTAGGGGTAGATAATTTTCAAGATTACGTCGAATTTTTACCTAACGTAGTATTCCAAGGCACAGGCCCTGGTCAAAACGAAATATATATCCGTGGTGCAGCAACGTCACAAACCAACATAGCGGTATCTACCGTACAAGCTTTGCAACCTTCAGTTGCTTTTTATCTCGACGAGCAACCAGTATCAATGCAAGGTCGAAACCTTGATATTTACGCTGCTGATGTGGCTCGCGTAGAAGTACTGCCTGGTCCTCAGGGGACTCTGTTCGGTGCAAGCTCACAATCTGGTACAGTTCGAATGATTACCAAAAAGCCTAGCTTTAGTGGCTTCGCGGGTGGACTAGATTTAGGTACAAGCTTTACTAAAGACGGTGAAATGAGTAATTCGGTTGAAGCTTTTTTAAACTTCACCCCAGCCGACGATTTAGCCGTTCGTGTAACGGTATATAACGATAACCAAGGTGGTTGGATAGATAATATCCGTAACGAACCTGGCCAAGGTGGTTATGCGGGCAGCGCAGTCGTTATTAATAGAATTTCAGGTGGCGTATTAAGCGACCCTGCAAGTGCTGAAGTAATTGCTCCTAATAATGATAACTTAGTTGAAGAAGATGCTAACGACGCAAGCTATGCCGGTTTTAGACTTGGTGTTGCTTATGAAGTTAATGATGACTGGGATTTGTTAGTTCAACATACTCAGCAGCAGCTAGATACAGAAGGTGTATTTGCATACGACCCGAATCTTGAAGGCACTCAGTCGGTTAATCGTTTTCAAGAAGACAAAAACTCAGATGTGTTTGGTTTAACTACATGGACACTTAGCGGACGCTTAGACGAACTTGATATAGTTTACACTGGTGGTTTACTGAATCGTGATATCGCTTCAACCGTAGATTATACTGGCTATACTAATGGTGGTTTATTTGCCGCATATTATGTTTGTAATCATTATACAGCAGCTACGCCAGCTGATGTTCAATGCCTCGATCCGAATAAATTCTATAAAGAAGAAACAGATACATCGCGCATAACACACGAACTTAGATTTAACACTGATGCAACTAATGATTGGCGCATCACTGCTGGTATTTTCTACGATTCACAAGAATTGAGCACCGTAGGTAAATTCAAAATAGCCAATACGGAACTGTTTCCTGATTTAGCTAGAACCACTGTTGGTCAGGAAGGCATTAACAGCAACGGCGGGCCGTTTGAATCAGAAGTGAGTTTTGTTAATGATGTAACTCATGGCATTGACCAAATTGCAGTTTTCGGTCAAGCAGAATACGATTTGTCTGACACAGTAACGGTAAGCTTGGGTGCTCGTTGGTATGAAATAGAAGACGATTACAAAGGGTCGACTACGACGGTAGATGTTACTCGCAGATTAAGAGCGTTTGGTACACTAGATCCGGATGAGCTTATTGCAGTCGGTGAAGATCCAGCAGAGATCGATGCAGCTATCGCAAGTGGACAGCTAGATGTATCGTTATTGGACGACAGCGGCGCACTTACCGTTGATGATGTTATATACAAGGCATCTATCGATTGGAAAGCGAGTAGCGACTTGTTGTTCTTTGCTACTTATAGTGAAGGCTTTAGACCACCAGTAACTAACCGTGTTGGTGGTGGTAAAGCTACTAATCAACAAGGTGCATTTGACGGTTTTAGAATACCGGTTTATTCAGAAACTGATACACTTACAAACTACGAAGTCGGCATGAAAGGAGACTTTTTTGACGGTGTACTTCGTGTTAACGCAACGGCCTTCTTCTCTGATATCGAAGACCTACAAACGTCTAGATTTGACCCGACCAATGTTAGTTTCTTAGTATTTACTGATAACGTCGGTGATGCTGAGATTAAAGGTGTTGATGGTGATATTACGTGGCTTGCGACTGATAACTTAATTTTAGATGCGTCGTTTAGCCTACTAGACACTGAGTTAACTAGCGTTAATAGTGAACTGGCTGGTATTGCACCACCGGTAGGTAGTGAGTTGCCTTACTCAGCTTCGTTCTCAGGAAATATCAGGGCTCGTTATTTCTATGAAATGGACAATGGTTTAACTGGTTTTGTTAATGGTTCACTTGTATACACTGGTGACCGTTTAGCCAGTATGACTATGGACGCTTTTGTACTTGAAGACACAACAAGACTTGTTTACGGGACTGGCAGTGGATTAAGTATTCAAAGAGAAGCTGACGTATATGAAGGTGTTAACTACACCGACACCAACGGCGACCTTTTCGCTGGTGGACGTTACATTCAAGATAGCTATGTGCTTGCAAACGTTGCATTCGGTATAACTAATGATGAATGGAAAGCGGAAATATTCATTGATAACTTGTTTGATGAACGCGCTATTTTGCACGTAGACAATCAGCAGTTCACACCTAAGGTTGTGAGTAATAGACCACGTACTATTGGCTTTAGATTATCATACGACTTTTACTAAGTAACATGATATAAATTGTCATAGCAGTATAATAGGAGCCCCTTTCAAAGGGGCTTTTTTATGTTAAATTGCACCCTAAAAATAAAATAAACTTTGGCAACAAATTAGGTAACTATGTCAGCACAAATTCTATCTTCAGCGCATGAACTCAAACGCATCCAGCAGCTACTTCAACAAAGTAATTTTGCAGATGCCGAACAAAGTGCGCTTGCTCTGTTAAAGGATAAGCTTGATATTCAAGTAGAAACTCAATGTCGCTATTTGTTGGCTGTATGTAGACGACTGCAGCGCAAATATGATCAAGCCATAGAAGATGTCAAACAGTTGCTAAAAATCACGCCTGAACACGCTAGAGCACATCAAGAACTAGGTTATAATTATCGGGCTGTGGGGCAAGGTAAGCTAGCCAGTATTCATTTTTATAAGGCGACTAAGTTAAACCCTGCATTATTATCTGCATGGCAAGCTCTGCTGCCCATTTATCAACAAGCAGACCAAAAAGAAGCGTCTGTATTGTGCAAAAATCAAATCAACCATTTGAGTGGATTACCTAAGTCCTTGCTCGCGGCAACAGACCTGCTTTACGACGGCAAAATAGTCGAGGCTGACGCACTATGTCGCCACTACCTGCAGGAAAATAAACACTCTTTAGATGGCTTGCTCTTATTAGCGGAAATTGCAGTAGTTTTAAAAGCGATATCTGAAGCCGAATTTATACTGGAGACTTGCATCGAGCTAGCACCAGATAATTTAGAGGCAAAATACCAGCTATTTAAAATTTATAGTAAATTAGGTAAGTTTTCAAAAGCGCTGTCTTTGGGAGACATTCTAGTTCAAAAAGATCCCAATAATATTTTCTATTCAGTTGCGAAAGCAACTGCATTAGTGGGCGTAGGTGAGATTCAAAAAGCCATCGATATTTATCTAAAAATAATTGATGACAATAAAGCAGAATCCAATGTATATCTGTTGCTAGGCCATGCGTATAAAACACAAGGTAATATTGCGCAATCGGTAATCGCCTATCAACAGGCTTATCAACTTGAGCTGTATTGCGGTGATGCATACTGGAGTCTAGCTAACACAAAGACCTACGAATTTAACCCTGAAGAAATTCAACATATGCTTGCCGGCACCACAAAGAATGAGGTTAGCCTACAAGATAAAGTACATTTACATTTTGCCTTGGGAAAAGCCTATGAAGATCAAAAGCACTATGAGCAATCTTTCTTACATTACGGGCTTGGTAATCAATTACAAAGTGCGACATTAAGCTACTCTAGTAACAACCATGCACAATTTGTAGAATCGCAAATTAAGGCATTTACACCCGAGTTAATCGCAAAAATGGGCAATTTGGGCTACTCAGATCGCGCTCCCATATTTATTGTAGGGATGCCCAGGGCTGGCTCTACATTGCTGGAGCAGATACTGGCTTCTCATTCTGAAGTAGACGGGACTATGGAGTTGCATGAAATTTTAGGCTTAGCTAGTAACTTAAGTAAAAAGCAAGGCTCTAAACCGGTTTATCCACACAACATAGAGAGCATACCGGAAAATTATTTCGCAGAACTTGGTAAAAAATTCATTCAAGACACCCAAGTATACAGACAAGGTGCCGCTTACTTTATTGATAAAATGCCAAATAATTATATGCATATAGGCTTAATTAAACTTATTTTGCCAAATGCCAAAATAATTGATGCAAGGCGCGACCCTATGGCATGTTGTTTTAGCGTTTTTAAACAACTATTTGGCGAAGGCCAAGAGTTCAGCTATTCACTAAGTGATATTGCCCAATATTATCAAAATTACGTAAAACTCATGGACCACTGGCAACACGTGTTTCCTGCTCAAATATTACGAGTTCAACATGAAGACGTCGTCAACGATACTGAAGCACAAATAAGACGCTTACTTGATTTCTGTGGTCTTCCTTTTGAGCAAGCTTGCATCGACTTTCACAAAAATAAACGCGCTGTCAAAACGCCAAGTGCCCAGCAAGTTCGCCAGCCCATTTATAAGACAGGACTTGAGCAGTGGACTAATTTTGAGCCGTACTTAGAGGAACTGACTACTCGTTTTAAGGTTTAGCAACAAACCACCCGGTTAACGAAAGACGCTGTTCAGCTGCAAAAGGCGTTACGTAAGTGACGGAATGAATGTGGCTCACGTCGAAGAGTGATAAAACATTAAATTGAGGTATCCAAGCGTTGCGAGGTGTTCCATCTTGTTCATAGAACTGCAGTAAACCGCCCCAGTCGGGGTGCCAGCCCTTAGTGAGCCCGAGCACAAACGCGTAGCGCCTAGCACGACCCGGTATTACATCGAGATGGCGAGTCAAAAAATGCCCTGGGGCATAGCGCGTATATTGCGGTTCTGCACCGATGATATCTTGGTTTCCGGTAATCTGCTTGATTGTTGATAAAACTTCTTCGCTACTCAAATAGTCAAAAACCTGATGCAAAAACGCTAACTCAAGGTTAGCTACACTGTTCGGATCAGTTTTTATTTCTCTCTTAAAATAGCCTTCATATATAAATCCTACACCTTGACTCGCGGCGCTGAACACTTGCTTATTAATAGACGCTTTATCTTGCTGAGTGAGATTATCCATTTCCACGGCAGTCTTGCTATGGTACATGTTATTTAGCACATAATGAGTGCTAAATGGCACGTGTTGCATACATGCGCTGCGCATGCGTTCAGCGATGTCGGCTTGCAAGAAATTATGAACCATCAGTCGCCTGTCGGTTTTAAACTCGTTAGCTAACGCGCCAACATTGAGACTAGGATTTATCATGCTTTCTCCGACTGTTCTGGTTTATTGACTAAAAGTAGCGCTAAAACTTAATGGTACGGCTTTAGAAATACTTTGCAACATAGCCACTTGCTGCAACGCAGCAACGCCGTCATCAAGATTAAATGCAGTAGCACTAATAATGGTTGGCTTTACCGTAGTCGCGTTTATGCTGCCATTTTTTAATCCTATCAAGGCTACTTCAAATGAGACTGGTGCTGTATTTCCTGCAATTGTCATTTCGCCGGCAATAGTGGTTCTCTTTAACTCACCCGCTTTTAATTTGGTCATAGCAGGATCAATTTGTGCAGTAAATGTTGCAACGCTATATTCGCTCATATTAAACAGCATCTTCTGCATTCGCTCATTTCGGATAGGTACCATTGTATTAACAGACATTATGTCGATAGTGATTGTTAACTTACCTTGATCATCAAGCAGGCCTGAGTAATTGTCAAACGTATGCTGTTCAGAGATATGCTGGTTTTTTGTGGATACAAAATTCACTGACGACTGCGACTTATCCAGTGTTAACGCAGCAAAGCTACTAAAGCTGCTTAAAGATATTGCGATAGATGTAAAAAGTGACATTAACGTTGGTTTTGACATAGATTATTTCTCATTTATTAGAATTGGTTTTAGGTAACTTATACAATATGACGAGTAAAACAGTTTGCTAAATTGTCGTATTTTATGCTTTTTACTCTTGTTGAAAAAAACATTGTACTTGTAACTAAGTTATATAGTTTATACTGTAACAGTTATAGCGTTAAGTGAACAAATGTTAAGACCGCTGGTCATAAGATGTGTTCTTATTAATATAAAGTAATATAAAGGTGTTTTGAACAACGTGTTTAATCGGTTTGCCAGTATCACAATGATCATCTTTTTGCTCGTAGCGCAGGCAGGCGAGGCTTTTGCTATTTCCTCGATGGCTTGCTTTAACAATGAGCGCATTGTGATGATGACCGAAGTATCCGCAGATGCTGGCCACAATGCTGTTAAGCAGCACATGAGCTCTGAAATGAACGCGAACGATGATATGTTCGGCCAGGCAGTTGCAAAAAACCAAATGATGGAGCACGAATGTTGTCAGCAAGAATGCGATTGCCCTATTGCTATGCTTTCACTTGCCGTGCTGATCGAACTTAATATTCAAGCAATTTCGCATCTAACCGAGGATGAGAAAATAGACGTCGACCGTCGTCTAGTGCACGCATTTATCCCCAATCAGAAACGCCCACCTAAATTTCAGTTCACTTTCACAGCTTAGATCTGTCTGGCGATTTTAGCGGCATAATCTCGCTATATCTTGGCGTTGTGAAACTACTTCTTTCAACACTAATGTCAGTATGCATTCGCTATTGTCATGAATGAAGAATAACTTGGTTTCATTTTGTACTTGATAGACTTTAGCCGTTTTTTTCAATTCCTTAAATTGATTTGCTAAAATATTACCGACAGAATTTTAAGATGCTACATTGATTTTAACTAAATTAAACAATATTCAGCCATAAGCCAGAAAAGAGTCGAACATGAGATTTTCCAAATTAGGTCATTTACCTACACTAAAAGTGGCGACCGTTACCATTGTATTATTCAATAGTGCCACGCTAGGTTTTAATGTTAGCGCAAATGAAAACTCGAAGATAAGCGCAAATGTAAGCTCTAGTAAAGCACCAGATAACTATCATCCACTGAGTTTGTCGCAAGCGATATCGATTGCGATTGAAGTTGACCCTTGGTTAAACCGCAGTGAGTTGCGTCAAAAGGCAATGATTGATACCAGTGAAGCAGTTGATTCCCTGCCTAATCCTATCATTTCGATCGGCTTGGCAAATCTTCCTACTGATGGATTTGCTTTCGATCAAGAGCCGATGACACAGCTGAAAGCCGGAGTCATGCAGCAATTTCCGCGCGGACAGAGCCTTGCTATTCAGCGGCAGCAACTGCAAGAACTCGCTCAACAACACCCGTTATTGCGCCAAGACCGAATGGCTAAAACGAAAGTAGTGGTGTCTTCACTGTGGTTGGAGTTTTATAGAGCCCAGCAAATTGTTGCCTTGATAGAAAATGATAGAGTACTATTTCAACAACTCGCCGAAATAATACAAGCGACTTATTCTTCGGCCGTCGGCAGAGTGCGTCAGCAAGATATACTGCGAGCACAGCTCGAACTCACGCGTCTTGACGACAGACTAAACACGTTGATGTCGCAAAAAGAACAAGCGGGTGGGCAGCTGCTCGAATGGTTGAGCAATGGTAACGATTGGCAGGTATCGTCGTCTGACTTTACGCGATACAAACGCGTGTCCTCTGAACTTCCTTTGATCACTAACTTAGCGCCATCTGTGATGAGCTTATTAGTGGCTAATGATAAGCAACACTTAGCACAAAAACTAAATACCCACCCAGCTATTCTTGCTATTGAGCAACGCATCTATGCCGGTGAAACGGGTGTTGAATTAGCGAAACAATCTTATAAATCGCAGTGGGGCGTAAATGCAAGTTATGCTTACCGAGCTGATGACCAATTAGGTAGAAGCCGCGCTGATTTCTTTTCAATTGGCGTATCATTCGATTTGCCTTTGTTTACGCAAAGTTCCCAAGACAAGAAAGTATCAGCGGCAGTGCGAGAAGCAGAAGCTATTAAAACTGACAAACTACTTGCCCTGCGAGGACTGATAGCACAATTGCAGTCGACTTGGTCTCGGTATCAACGTTTACGTAAACGCCAGCAAATTTTTGATGATTCTATTTTAGTGCAAACAAGAGAACAAGCCGAAGCTTCACTGACTGCTTATACGAACGACGATGGTGATTTTTCTGAGGTTGTGCGAGCTCGAATTGATGATTTGAATGTTCGTATCGATGTACTCAATATTCAAGTCGATTTATTAAAGGCACAAGTTGAGCTTAATTATTTTTTCCCAGCAGAGCACAGTATGGCTGCAGACCCGTTGGGTTTAAACAATCAAGACAATGAAGGATCAATACTGACAACCGCAATTAGGGTAGGAAAATAACAATGAACAAACCATATGAAAGTCAGAGTCGGTCCGTATCAGCCCTTACATTGCTTGCAATAGGTTTAGCGGTTGGCGTTACTTTAACCGTGCTCGTCTTCACGTTTGTGCTTGGGCCGAATAACGTATCCTCAAACGCAGTCCAAAGTGCTGAAAACCAACCTGCGTATTGGGTAGCCCCAATGGACCCAAATTTCAGGCGAGACAAACCTGGCTTATCGCCCATGGGAATGGATTTAGTGCCAGTATATGAAAATAACGCAAATAGCGATGGGCAAGATAGCCCTGGTACAATTAAAATTAATCCAAATGTAGTTAATAATTTGGGGGTGAGGACCGCTAAGGTACAACGCAATGTACTCGACATTACAATAAAAACGGTAGGGTATGTACAGTACAACGAAGACACACTAATACATGTTCACCCGCGGGTCGAAGGGTGGATCGAAGTTCTAAATGTTAAAGCTGCGGGCGAATACGTTAAAAAAGGCGAACCATTATATGCCTTATATTCGCCCGAATTAGTAAATGCACAGGATGAATTCTTACTAGCATTAAAACGCGCTAACAAAAACTTAATGGCGGCAGCAAAGTCACGTCTGAAAGCATTGCAAATGCCAGAGGCTGCCATCGAAAAATTAATATCTTCTGAAAAAGTCCAACAAACGGTCGTATTTACCGCACCGCAAACGGGCTTCATCGATAATCTAAACATTCGCGAAGGTTTTTATGTTCAGCCGGGAATGACACTTATGTCTATCGGTGCTTTAGATGAAGTTTGGGTTGAAGCTGAAATTTTTGAGCGCCAATCAAATTTAGTGACACTTGGATTGCCAGTGCTGATGACAATGGAATATCTGCCCGGTAAGACTTGGGAAGGCAAAGTTGATTATATCTATCCTACTTTAGATGCAAGCACTCGCACGTTAAGAGTGAGGTTAAGATTCGACAATGCGGAATATTTCTTAAAACCTAATATGTTTGCACAAGTTAGTATTTTTACAAGTCTGCCACCTATAAAAGGTGGTGCTAGCGGGCAACCTAATATTGTTGTGCCCTCAGAAGCCGTTATCCGCACAGGTTCGCAAAGTCGAGTTGTGCTTGCGTTAGGCGAAGGAAAATTTAAGTCTGTGGAAGTGCTAATTGGCAATGTTGTAGAGGTTGAGGCAAGCCAGCCTTCGTCGAGGCCTCACGCAACAATGCAAGAAGCATTGAAGGCGGGTAGTTATACAGAAATTTTATCTGGTTTGATGGATGATGACTTAGTCGTCACCTCAGCTCAATTTTTATTGGATTCTGAAAGCAGTATCAGCTCTGACTTTATACGTATCGGTGGAGAGCTTAATCAGTCTCAAGACATGTCATCTCATGCTGAGGATCAGCACGAGATGAGTGGCATGGAGAGTGCGGATAGCATGCAGAGCGAAGGCATGGAAAGTATGAGTGGCGATGCATGGGTTGAGGCTACAGTCGATGACGCCATGCCAGAAGATAGAATGGTGCGGCTAACGCATGGAGATATCGATGCTTGGGGAATGCCTGGAATGACTATGAATTTTGTGGTCGCTGAGAATGTCGACTTAACTAAGTTGGAAGTGGGAAGAACCATACAGGTGTTATTGAAAAAACCTGAGTCAGGTATGTTCGAGGTAGTGGGTGTAAAACCATGATTGCAGCTATTATTAGATGGTCGGTATATAACCGATTCTTCGTATTATTATGCACCTTTATTATCGTCGGTGGCGGTTTAGTTACACTTAAAAATACGCCGGTTGACGCCATTCCAGACTTGTCTGACGTGCAAGTGATCATTAAAACAAGCTACCCGGGTCAGGCGCCACAAGTAGTAGAAGATCAAGTTACTTATCCTCTGACTACGGCCATGCTGTCAGTACCAGGGGCCAAAACGGTGAGAGGTTTCTCGTTCTTTGGTGACTCATACGTGTATGTGATTTTTGATGATGATACTGATTTGTATTGGGCTAGAAGTCGGGTGCTCGAATATTTGTCGCAGGTAACGCCCAGTTTACCGGACAAAGCGAAACCGCAATTGGGTCCAGATGCGACCGGCGTGGGTTGGGTATATATTTACGCTTTGATCGATAAAACCGGACAACATGACATTAGTGAGTTACGAAGCTTGCAGGACTGGTTCCTAAAATATGAGTTACAAACCGTTTCGGGTGTGTCTGAAGTAGCCTCCGCAGGTGGCATGGTCAAGCAGTATCAGGTCACCGTAGACCCAGAGAAATTGCGCGCGTATGGGATCCCGTTATCGCATGTGCAAATGGCTATTCAACGTGGCAACCAAGAAATAGGCGCCTCAGTTATTGAACTGGCCGAAGCCGAATATATGGTGCGTGTAACGGGTTATATTCAGAACCAGCAGGACATTGAAAATATTCCACTGGGTGCGAGCACCACCGACAAAGGCACCACGCTGCTCATTAAAGATATTGCGGAGGTAGTTATTGGTCCGCAAATGCGCCGTGGCGTTACTGAGCTGAATGGCGAGGGTGAAGCTGTTGGTGGCATTGTGGTGATGCGCTTTGGTGAAAATGCACAGCAAACGATCAATGCCGTTAAGGTAAAGCTGGAAGAGTTGAAAAAGGGCTTACCTGAGGGCGTTGAAATAGTTCCGGTATATGACCGCTCTGCGTTAATTGAACGAGCGGTGGACAATTTAAGTGGTAAGTTGCTTGAGGAATTCATCGTAGTCGCGCTTGTCTGTATTGCGTTTTTATTCCATGTTCGATCCTCGTTGGTTGCTATTATTAGTTTGCCTGTTGGTATCTTTATTGCCTTTATCATTATGTATTTCCAAGGCATCAATGCGAATATTATGTCGTTGGGTGGCATCGCGATTGCGATAGGCGCAATGATTGATGGCGCCATAGTAATGATAGAAAATATGCATAAACATATCGAAAAAACGCCCCTTACTAATGAAAACAGATGGCAAATCGTCATTGATTCTGCCTGCGAAGTGGGACCTGCATTATTTTCAAGCTTACTCATTATCACCGTGAGCTTCTTACCCGTTTTTACCCTAGAAGCGCAGGAAGGGCGTATGTTTGCGCCTCTTGCTTATACTAAAACTTACGCTATGGCAGCGGCCGCTGCACTCGCAATCACTTTAGTTCCTGTGTTAATGGGCTACTTTATTCGTGGAAAGATACTTCCCGAGCATAAAAATCCAGTAAATCGGTTTTTATCGTGGTTATATTTACCCGCCTTAAAGACAGTAATGAGTAATCCTAAAACGACATTGTTCGCAGCGCTACTTTTGCTTATCGTCGGCTTTTGGCCTGTGAGCAAAATAGGCAGCGAGTTTATTCCGCCACTAGATGAAGGCGACTTGATGTACATGCCGACAACTTACGCTGGTGTATCTGTTGGCAAAGCGAGGCAAATTCTGCAGCAAACGAATAAACTTATTTACACCATTCCAGAAGTGAAGACGGTGTTTGGTAAAGTCGGGCGAGCGGAAACAGCGACTGATCCAGCGCCACTAACTATGATTGAGAGTTTCATTCAATTAAAGCCTAAAGATGAGTGGCGGGAAGGTTTAACCACGGAATCTCTAATCGAGGAATTGAATAACTTACTGGACATTCCTGGTTTGACCAATGCTTGGGTGATGCCAATCAAAACCCGTATAGATATGCTAGCGACAGGTATTAAAACCCCGGTCGGTATTAAAATAGGCGGACGGGATCTCAACGAAATCCAAAAAATTGGACAACAAATTGAAAAAATATTAAGCGAGGTTGAAGGTACAGCATCGGTTTACTCCGAACGCGTTGCCGGTGGACGGTATATTAAAGTCGATATTCAACGCGAAAAAGCCGCCAGATACGGATTGAATATTGCCGACATTCAATCCGTCGTTGCCACTGCAGTCGGTGGCATGAATGTGACACAAAGTGTTGAAGGATTGGAACGATATCCAGTAAATATGCGTTATCCACAATCGTATCGCGCGTCTCCTGAAACATTGGCCTTACTGCCGATTGTTACGCCACAAGGAAAGCGTATAGCGCTTGCTGATGTTGCTAATGTATTTATTCAAGACGGGCCGCCGGGTATTAAAAGTGAAAATGCACGGCCTAATGGTTGGGTTTTTATCGATATTGAAAATATTGATTTAGGTAGCTACGTTGCTGCCGCGCAAGTCGCTGTCAGTGAGCAGCTGGATTTACCCGCGGGCTATTCAATAAAATGGTCAGGGCAATATGAGTACATGCTCAGGGCACAAGAAAAATTATCTTATGTATTGCCCTTGACGTTAATGATTATCATCATTTTATTATATTTAAACTTTAAGAATATTGCAGAAGTTGCCATGATCATGGGGACCCTGCCTCTAGCAATGATCGGAAGTATTTGGTTAATTTATTGGGAGGGCTTTAATTTCTCGGTCGCAGTAGGTGTTGGCTTTATTGCCTTAGCTGGGGTGGCCGTTGAAATAGGTGTTATTATGTTGGTTTATTTAAATCAGGCTTTCAATCGCATGCTTGAAGAATGCACTGATCAAGGTATAAAACCAACTCAGGATAGCTTGTTCTCAGCGGTCTTAAATGGCGCAGCGCTGAGAGTACGACCTGTGATGATGACTGCCGCAACTATTATTATTGGTCTTATGCCGATCCTTTATGGTGTAGGCACTGGCTCTGAGGTAATGAGTAGAATCGCGGCACCAATGGTCGGTGGAATGGTAAGTGTGTTGCTCTTAACCTTGCTAATTTTGCCAGTAATCTATTTAATGTACAAACGAGCGCAGTTGAGGAAGCAGTTTGGTGAGTTTTAAATGGTAGCAATGATCCGTCGATATCACCGGTGGTTGATGTTGTTCGTTGGACTACAGTTTTTAGTTTGGTCATTTAGCGGCTTGTACATGGTACTCGTCGATATACATAGTATTCACGGCGAGGACTTGGTCACTGCAAAGCAGCCTGTTCTTGCACCATGGACCGAAGGCTACCAGAAAGCCAAAAAAAGTACCTTACAAAGCTTACAGCAACAAACACGACAGTTAATCAGTATGGATATTAATGACGTGCTCAGTAAATATCCGAACGCGTCTAGTATTAGTTTGGGGTGGTTAGCAAACAAACCTGTTTATCGCCTAACTTCAGTTGAGGCGATAGTTATTGACGCGATCACGGGCGATGTTATCAATTCAATATCGAAAAACCTTGCGGCAGATATTGCACTTCTTAGTGTAGATGGATCCAGAGAAATACAAGGCGTTAACCTAATCACTGACAATCCACCAAGTGAAATTGGTTTTCGTCGGCTACCTTTGTGGCGTGTCGATTTTGTTGGGATTAATTCGCCTACACTTTATATTAATTATACGACAGGTGAGATAGTCACTGTCAGGCAAAACACGTGGCGTATTTTCGACGTGTTATGGCGACTTCATATTATGGATTACTATGAAGGTGAGGACATTAATAACTGGTTGTTGAATGTATTCACTATTAGTGGTTTGTTAGCGGCTCTTTCAGGCCTTATATTGTTGTGGTTTAGGTTATTTAAAAACAACCCAGTTGAGCATACCGCATGATATTGAAAAATATACATAAATGGGTATCGCTCGTTGTTTTTATACAATTATTTATTTGGATGGGCACTGGCTTTTTATTGGGTAAAGTGGATGGTAATAAAGCAGCAGGGCGAGACACTTTAGTCAGGCAAAGCCCCGCCTCTTTTTCTCGCTTTTATACCAATGATAGCGTTACAAAAGGCGCACTAAAATCCCCCTTTGTTAGCATTAATGCACTTACTCAACAGTATCCTTTAGCAACTCAAATCAAGCTTGGTTATTTGTTCAATCAACCGATTTATAAGTTAAAAATATTCGCGGGCCAGCATAACTATCAAGCCTCTAATTACAAATTAATAGATGCAATAACGGGTGAATTGATTGATTTATCTAGTCCCGTTTTGGTAGCTAAGCACGCCATGTTAATTTCTGCGATAGCCAAAACCTCTACTAAAAAGAACGGGTATGCAATGTCCAGCCCTGCATTGTTGCAACCCCCAATTGAAGAGTTACCGCGTGAACGCAATGCTGTGTGGCAAGTTAACATAGATGATGAAAGCCAAACGAGTGTCTATATTAGAGCACAAACCGGCGATGTGATTGCGCATGTGAATGATGAAACACGATGGCGCGATCTACTTCTAATGTTGCACTTCATGGACTATACGGAACAGGGTAGTTTCAATAATTGGTTTATCAAGGTTTTTGCCCTGTTGACCTTATTATTGTCTAGCTCTGGACTGTGGTGGATTTATCGACTTTTTAAAGACGGTCAAATTAAGCTGACTTGGTTTATACGCAATAAAACCGTGTTGGTTCGTAGTTCTGAGACGTCAAAAGGGCAACACTTAAGGACAAGCGCAAATAGTTCGATCCTTAATAGTCTGCTTACCAATAATATCAGTATTCAAGCGGTATGTGGTGGTGGCGGTATTTGCGGTACTTGTAAATTTAAAGCTGATGTCCAATTAGCCGCGAGCGCAGCAGATCGCAAACATATTACCCAAAGCGAATTAGATTTAGGCTATCGACTTGCTTGTCAGCATCTTATAAAAGAAGTGTCGGTAATTGGACTAGATAAACGCAAGTAGTAATGGAAAGTAGCGACATCTTCAAAGATCGATTACCTGATAAAGTAGCAAATACTAATTCAGCGTTAGTATAATTTATATAGCTTACATAAATGATGAGTGCGGGCGCATTTTTATCCTACCCAACATGAAAGAAAACCATTCCATCGTATTTCCTGCTCGAAAATTAACATTTATGCTACATTTTCGTTTCATTGTCTATCTTGTGTGTTGCCAGCGCTATTATTCTTGGAATATTTATGAAATCAAACCTAGTTTTCACTGCTGTTGCTATTTTGTGCTTATCAGCCTGTGGCGGCGGTTCAGACAGCTCAACGCCCTTGCCGGTGCCAGAGGCTCCTCCGATTGTTCAAGACAGCGATAATGATAGTGATGGCGTAATTGATTCCACTGATTCTTGTCCAAATTCAGCGGCGGGAGATGTTGTCGACTCGACAGGCTGCAAAGTTGAAGACACGACGCAAGTCAGCGTTGATGTTCTTTTTGATGAAAATACGCTCCTTCAGCCTATGAGCCGGTTTGTTCGCGATGATGGTGTATTGGTAACGCGAATTGGCGACCGGGGCAGAGATCGTCATGCCAAAGACATTACAATTCAAGACCACTACGATCATTACCTAGCTCACTATTGGGAGTATAGAACGGTCCGAATTCAGCTTGAAGATTATGTACCAACAGGGCAAAGTTTGATTAGAGCAACCTTTATTACTGAAGCTAAATTAGGTGCGCGAGAGTTCCGCGTTTGGTTCTGGGGCCGCAATACAACAGGCCAATTCCACTTTAATCCGCAGAAAGAGGAAGCAAAGGTTAGCCAAAATGAAACGGGCGTTGTGTTTGTTGGCCAAGGCACTTACAACGATAACTTTGAAAAAATTAGTGATGATGGCATACAGCATAAATACACACTCGATATTGTCAATAAATGGGAGGCAGGAGGTCAGTTTCAGACCGCACTTGCGCAAGGCACGAACATGGAATTTGAGATAAGCCTATTTTTACTATCACCGCCTGCTGGTGCCCGTTTAAATTATTATGGCACTTCATTTGTTTATGTCATCGGAGAACTTGGCGTTGCTCCTTTTGAATGGCAACGGGGAGTTGAAAACAATGGCGGAGCGAATGATGGCACACCTATTCCCTCTCAAGGTATGCTCGGCGGCGACACTACTTTGGGTTTCAACTACAGTGAAGAGCCTGCCGGTCGGTTTATGCAAATGGCGACTAACCTGAGCTCTCAAAATGCCCAGTCGTTTGTTGAAGGTCGACGTGTCCACCATACTAACTTTGACGACGGCAGCCATGATGAACGCAACGATAACCCAGTATGGACAGAACAAGTTGGCAAAATAGGTAATCACTATATTAACCATTCATGTGCTGGGTGCCATGTTAGAAATGGTAAAGCGCTGGTTGAAGATGTCGGTGGAAGCCTAGATAAATGGGTATTTAAAATAGGTGACGAGAATGGAGATGCAGACAGTTTAATAGGCAAAGTACTACAACCTAAAATGGAGTCAAACGGAACTCCCGAAGGAAGCGTAACACTCGGCCCATGGACTGAGCATGCAAACGGATTGCGCTCACCCAACTATGTTTTCTCAGAGCGTACGCCAGCACAATTTTCAGCCAGAATAGCCCCTCAACTTATTGGCTTAGGTTTACTTGAAGCTATACCAGAAGAGCAAATACTCAGCTGGGTAGATAGTGACGACGCCAACAATGATGGCATTTCAGGGCGTGCATCAATAGTAGAGGACCCCACAAATGGAGTTCAACGACTTGGTCGTTTTGGCTACAAAGCCAGTACCTTTAGTGTAAAGCATCAAAGTGCGAGCGCTTTTAATACCGACATGGGTGTGATGACATCTATGCTGCCCAATCCTGATTGTGGCAGCGAGCAACAGGACTGTGGCACTGCCGAGGTTGAGTTATCAGACCAAGAGCTAGATAAACTGGTTAAGTACTTAAGCTTACTGGGGGTTGGCGCTCGCCGCGATTATGACGAGCAGAGCGGTGAAACATTATTTGCAGATGCGGGCTGTGCAAGTTGTCATCGCCCATCCATGACAACGAGTGCTTTTCATCCCTTAGCAGAGCTTCGAAATCAAACTATCCAGCCTTATACCGACTTACTCTTACATGACATGGGTCCGGGTTTAGCCGATACCTTAGCCGAGGGCTCTGCATCAGGAGCCGAGTGGCGAACCGCCGCACTTTGGGGCTTAGGTCATGCACAAAATGTAATGTTGGGTGATGCTAAGGCTAATGATGCTGTTTCTTTAGCGGGTAGAAGAGATGATGACACTCGTATTGGTTATTTGCACGATGGTAGAGCTCGCACAATCGAAGAGGCTATCCTATGGCATGGTGGAGAAGGCGAAGTATCTAAACAGGCATTCGAAGCAATGACAGCTGAAAATCAGCGCGCATTATTAACGTTTTTGAAAAGTCTGTAGTTTGCATTGATAAATGCCAAGACGCGAGTCCATCGCATAAAAGCGGCTTTTGTCGTGACTTACTAGTTAAGCGTCTATGTGCAGATGGGTGTAAACAACGATCCCAACAGTTATAATATATGTGTGTGGTAACGATTATTAGGGGCATTAAAATAATGGCAACAGCAAATTTTTATATAAAATAACTTACTCGCGGTTGCATTAGCATCAACGGAACTTAAAAGAGGATAAACTTTATATTTTATATAAGAAAGGCAACGGCAAGATCAAATATTCTATTTAATTACCTTAATTAAATGTAGTACTTTATTCACTGCTCTGCAAGCATAGCACTATAATATCTAATAAGGTTTGCTGAGTAAGGTTCCTTGGTCATCATTCTAATATAACGCCTTATTGCCTCTTCGCAATAAAGCGTCTTTTTATTTATTTGAGGATAATTTCACGCATGCGATACTCACCTGTCAAGGTTCTCACTTCTG
Source organism: uncultured Glaciecola sp. (assembly GCF_937770335.1). Taxonomy (GTDB): domain Bacteria; phylum Pseudomonadota; class Gammaproteobacteria; order Enterobacterales; family Alteromonadaceae; genus Glaciecola. The sequence goes on along the minus strand of NZ_CALJHY010000004.1, from coordinate 258,476 downwards.
GATACTTTGCTGAAATTTCATCAGAAATTTGTTTATCAGACTCGCTCCACTTCTTTATGAACGCGTCATATTTTGCTTTTTTAGGCTCCAAGTCAGCACCGCTGGCCATAGTAACAACCAACAGCATGTTAAAATCACCGCTCACTGGCAGGTCACTACCGTATATTTTCCAATCTTTAATAAAGCCAAGTTCTTTCTGAATCTTAACGGCTTTGACCCAGCTTTGTGTGAGACCTGCTAGATAGACATCTTCCATATTAGGATCGACTTTAACTGTAGTCATCACCATAATTTCAGTGCCTATGTCATAATCTTGGTAAATTTCTAACCTGTCTTTTGCAATTGATAAAGAACTGAATACCACACATGCTAATGTAATTAATATCTTCGTCATCTTATTTTCCTTTTAAAAATGAATTTCGCAGTTCAATTTTTGAACTTTAATAATATAGCAAGAATAAGAAATAAAACAAATAAAATCATATATATAGAGATTTATATTTACTATTTACTAGTTTGAAATGTACTAATCATCCGCATCCCTGCCGATTTTGTTATTCAAAAATATACTTACAAAAATTAATAAAAAAATATGCTTCATATGCAAAAGTAAGCGTATTGTCGCTTTTGCAAACTCCACCGGTGTTTAGTCGAGCAAAACCAGATTTTGACTGGGAGCTTAGCGCAAATCAAATTACTCGGTGGTTATTTATCGTTCCATGTGGGAGTGCATGCAGCAGTCAACTTTGCGAATTTTTTACATTGAGCCTTCACATACTCGGCCGAAAGGATCATTTTATTCAACTGTTGCCTCCTGCAATAGTCATTATTCACCTGTTAACGTAACAAAATCTTTACCTATTTAATTGATTAGGTGTGTCGTTTATCCTCCTTACATTCAAAAAAATCTAGAGAATATATACCTAATAAATTTATTGATAAATGTTTGTAATTAAGTTTATTATTCTATCCATATTCGCTAATTTGAGAGTGCCACTTAAATAACTAACTAAAATTTTGACAATTTAGGTATTTAATTTAAACGAGTTAGTACTTTTACTTTAGCTTTTTTTCATCATAATCGATTGTTTATAACCACCTTAATGAATTCAAAATTTAGATGAATAAACTCGATTAACTAAAAATTATTGCTTGTTAAAAGATATTCTACGTTGAATTCCTTGCCTATCTTCAAAGAATAGATGACCTACATTTCATCCTTTCTGATGAAAAAGAAATCTCTTACCATTACTTGTACTAAATTGAGAATGATTGCCAATCATTCGGTCGGTGATGCCAAAATCTCAATAGCGTGCTTCGGTAAATTTAGGGGGATGTCGTTAGATCAATTGATAAAGCAATGTGGTTTGTGATCGATGGAGTTTGTACTTTGCTGAATTGCCAGTAGCGTCGTCGCTACTCCAATTTCCGGTACTCACGTGTTCAAAAATGAAAACTTCGTAACGACTGAACTCGCAGCCATATAACGCAGCTAGGAGATTCTACCCTCAAACAGTTAGCTGCCTTTTTCCAATTCATTTTCAATCATGGCCAAAATATTAGTAGCATCTTTTCTATAATCGTTTTGATAAAAAACAACTTGATTAAACCTACTGAGCTGAACCCTGTCTAATAAAATTTTAAATTTAGAATCATTCTTCAAACTACTCCAATCCACTAAAGTGTCTTTTGTAGTCAATGCTTTTTGTATTTCATCATCAGACTTCCGGTCGTATTCAGCTTTATAAAAGGACCTTAAGACCCCGGGGTTTGTGAACTTGTGAATATAACCCAAATATTCATAATAACTTTCCATAATGACATCATCATGATACGTCTGTGCCCAACTGTTATCACTGTAAAAATTAGCTAAATCTTGCTTAAGTGCAATATTTGATATGCGCTTAATATCGCCTGAAATTGTAATGTTCCGATAGGCTGTTTTATTCTTTTCGAAGGTTAGTAGCAATCCAGTATTGAAAATGGCTTTTCTTAATTTTATTATATCTACATTTTCAAGCTCATCATGAGCGAAATCTTGAAGATATTGCCCATATGCGTCTACTTTTTTTAGTCTAATCACAAAACTATTTAATCTTTTATTATCAGCTAATAATTCTGTTTTAAGCTCTTGAAGACGCACTGTTAAACCGTCCTTCGTTTTACGGTTTTCATTCCAATTGTTAATACTTATAGCAAAGAGGATACCAATAACCACTAAAAGTATTTCACCAACGGCATACTGTAGGTATTTCCGTATGTTGTTTTTATCTATAAGGTTAAACCGTATTTGCCGAATTAATTTTTTCATTTACTTACTGTCTGGCCAAAAAGAGTTAAATTTCGTTTATGTGCAAAAATATGGCGGCCCTCGTCCTAATTTGCTAGTTTATAAAAGCACTATAATATACTTGTATCAGCATTACCGTACACTCTTATTTTTTTCACTCAACACACTTTTTGAAAATATAAACCTAAGTTAGCGGGTCGAAGTTTATTCCAACAAGGTAAAAGTGAGCACTTTACCAATATCGAAAATAGTAAAGAATTTAGAAAATTAGCCGTCTTACTGATGCGATAATAGTCGGTGAGCCTTCAGGCACAAGACCAAACGCTTTAGGTGAAGCTGGATGGTTCAATTTACCATACAGCAAACAAACAGGAATACTTTCCTCAACATTTCGTCAAGAAGCTGGTGCCGAGGACAACCGCTTATGGGTTGCGCCAAATGTACCTGCGAGTCTATCGTCGTCGCAATACCTTAAGGGCCAAGATCCCAGCCTAGAATCTATTTATAGAATTATTAAGTTTTGACTTTACAATGGTAACGTTTCCGATGAAGAGCTTGTGAAAAGTACTTCTGAATATCATCATCATTGGTTTGAATTGGTTTGAATTGGTTTAGTTGGCATAATCTAGTAAAAATTTAATGCGCAAACTTATTGTTCCTTTGAGACGTTACATTAAAGACAAAGCTATGACTGCTTAATTGTCTTCCCCCATTTTCTGGGCACACTATAATTGCAGTTTAGCCGACCGTCAGAGTTACATCCTCGACGAGCAGCAATAAAGCTATAATGAGGCCATCTAGCAGGTTATTCTTAACCAAATATAATGTAATTCTTGGAACTGATATCAATATTTACTTACACTATGTGTAACGAATAATGGCTTCCCAGTTGACGCGTTGATCGCCAAGGACAACAAAGTCTGGATTTTGCACTGACTCACGTTGGTTGTAACTGAGTTCATCAAACGTAGCAGCGACAATTCGTCCGCCGGCTTCGTTAATAATGCACTGGGAGGCACCCGTGTCCCATTCGCCGGTCACGCCTAAACGCATAAAAACATCTGCCTTGCCTTCCGCAATAAAGCAGGCTTTTAAAGAGCAACTGCCAGCCGGTAGCGTTTGATAAACACGTTTTTCTGACATTCTTTCGAACACTCTTTCACGTGACTGCCGTCGACTAATCGCAATCATGATGACATCTTCGCTAGGTACGCTGAATTCTCTAACGGTAATCTTTTTGGTTTCGACGTTGCAGCGTTTATAAGCACCTTGGCTTTTACTCGCAAAATACAAAGTCTCCCCTGCAGGCCAATAGATAACGCCAATTACAGGTTTGTTATCCTCGATGAGAGCGATGTTTACTGCAAAATCACCTGAACGAGCGATAAATTCTTGTGTACCGTCAATGGGATCAATTAGCCAATATCGAGTCCACTTCGCACGTTCTGCCAATGGCAGTTGCGGAGTTTCCTCAGACATCACAGGAATATAGGGTGTTTGTTCTTTGAGGATTTTCATAATGATATCGTTGGCTCGGTAATCGGCACTCGTTACCGGCGATTCATCTTCTTTTTGGTAAGCTTCGAAGGTGCCTTTGTCATAGATATCTAATACTTCTTGACCCGCAATAAAAGCAGCTTCTTTAGCAATCTCTAGTAATTCTGCAATCGAATGGTGCACTTAACTATTTTCCTTCTTCCACTTTTGAAATAACAGCAATGCAGCTATGCATCTAGCTTCGACAAAATCCTCTCTTGCGAGCAATTCATCAACCTTTGATACTGGCCACTCAATCACTTCCAGAGGCTCTGGTTCATCGCCTTCTAAAAATTGAGGTGTGAGACCTTCAGCAATTAAAATGTGCATTTTTGCGTCAAAAAAAGTCGGAGCCATGTGCACGGTATGCAGCGCATGTAGTTTGCTAGCTTTGTAGCCGACTTCTTCTTGTAATTCTCGATTAGCTGCTTGTTCTGAGGTTTCGCCTGGGTCAATCAAGCCTTTAGGGAATCCGAGTTGGTATGAATGCGGACCACAGGCATATTCACGAATGAGTAACATGGTGTCAGCGTCTTTTAATGGCACAATCATAACAGCACCGCGTCCACCGCCGACTATTCGCTCAAACTCACGTACTGCACCATTACTAAATTCAAGATCGAGTTTTTCTACTTTGAAAAACTTAGATTTGGCAACAATTTCAGTGCCATGAATAGTCGGTAACTCTTTATTAATGTCTATTTTACTCACTCCGAATATCACGATAAACTAATACTATATTAACCCTTATTTACTTAGATTATCACAAGGAAATTCGCTTGGCACTCTTACCTTGGCATAACATCGAAACTGTTTTATTAGATATGGATGGAACACTGCTTGATTTACATTTCGACAATCAATTTTGGCTGGAACATCTTCCGCAAAAGCTGGCTCTTAAGCACGGTAGAAGCTTACAAGAGTGCAAACAAGAAATGCATGATTCGTGTGCCGAAGTGCAAGGCCAAATACAATGGTATTGCCTTGACTATTGGACCGAAAAACTCGATTTGGATATCGTCGAGGCAAAGCATGAAATTGCTCATTTAATCAGTCTTCGCCCTGATACATTGCCGTTTTTAGATGCATTAAGAGCAAGCAAGAAAAAAGTAGTATTGGTAACTAATGCACACCCAGGGAGTTTATCGCTAAAAGTAGAAAAGACGCAATTGGATGATCATATCGATGAACTCATTTCAACGCACCAATTTGGTGTTACCAAAGAATCCCAATTGTTATGGCAGAAGCTTCAGGCTCACCTACAATTTGACCCTGCAAAAACCTTATTTGTAGACGACAGCCAAGTAATACTAGACGCGGCAAAAGCGTATGGGATAGCCTATACGCTAGGTATTTCCAACCCTGATAGTCAAAAGCCAGAAAACGAATTACATGGGCATGCAACTACTAACAATTATATGCATTTATTAGCCGACATTATTTAACAACCCGCAGCCAGAAAATATCTGGTGCTGCTAAGTAAGGGATTAAAAAGAAGAATGAAAATTATTGTTGCATCGAAAAACCCAGTGAAAATTGAAGCTGCTAGAAAGAGTTTTTCAATGGCGTTTGCCAGCGAGGAAATAGACGTTATTGCCGTTGATGCGCCTTCGTCAGTCAGTGACCAACCAATGAGCACTCAAGAAACCCGGGATGGTGCGGTTAATCGAGTAAAATATTGCCAACAACACCATCTAGCAGATTACTATGTGAGTTATGAGGGGGGAGTGGATGTGCTCGACGATATCCCAAGTACCTATGCTGTTGTCTGCATTGCGAACGCACTTAAGCTACAAACCGGCAGAACAGCTTCACTTCCATTACCTAAGCAGATATATCAAAAGCTTATATTGGGAGCAGAACTTGGGCCTGCTATGGATGACATGTTCAATACGGTTAATATTAAGCAGAAAGGCGGCGCCATTGGCCAATTGACCAATGGACTAGAAACCCGAAAAAGTATTTATGTGAGTGCGACATTAATGACCTTAAGCGCGTTCTTTTATGCTGAACTTTTTGTTTAAAGAGCGCGAACAATGTCGCTAACATAGACCGGCTCGTCTAACTGCAAGCGAAAAAATGGGGAATGATAAAGCTAGCTATAAATTTATTATGCGAAACCCATCATTATCGGCGGCTCCGAAAAAGTTTGCCGCTTGCTGTACTTCCCTAGGCATATCATCCGATGGTTTAAAGCGGCCATTGATTTTATACTTTCCGGCAACGGACAATAACACCTTGGCATCAAGGTTTAGTTTGTTTACAGGTTGTATTTGTATTGCAAATTGTTCGTTTTCACAAGCCAAGTTTGCATCGAAGTTACCAAAATCAATTACACCGCTAGGTCCACTTACGGTACCTTTTAACCAACTTCCTGTACCGATTAAACTTACGCATACGTTGTTAAACTCAAACTCTTTTATATTAACTCTAAAACGACCATCGGCTGTGACTGGCACTGGCAACGGTACTTGCGCCATGACGCTGCGGGCAGGCAAGAAAAGCGTTAACTCGTGAGCACTGATATTCTGAAGATTAAACAATGAGGCACTAATATTACCCTTCACATAAGCTTGCTCGCTCGCTCTAATTTTACCGCCATTGAGGTCGATGCTCGCTGTTCCGAGCAACAGAGACCAAGGTGACAACTCCCAACGCAAGTTATTCATAACAATCCCTTGGGTAATAATCCTGTCTACCTTACCTGCCCACAATGTACCTTCAACCCGACCCATTGCCACGGGTAATTTAGGGGTGTTATCTTGTACATAGCTCACTACATGAGCGGCAGGAAGATAAGCGATGACTAAAATTAAGTAGGCAGAAATAGCCAATATGACCCACTTCCAAGGCTTCATTTCAATCATTTAACGTTTTCCTAATTGTAGACGGCGAACTTGCACGTAGCCTGCCTTATTTGTTTCGGTTATATCTGACTGAACGACAATAACGCCTCGGCGCTCCATCAAATCTAGCCAGGACATAAGGTCAGCAAACAACACTTCGTCGATACTTATTTGTAGGTTATCACCAACCGGTTGTATGCGAGCGACTTGTATCATACTTGTGCGAGTGGTTTGGTTGACGAGTTGTGTAAGCGAACCAGTAAAACTCGCACCAGACGCGGACTGTCTTAATTTAGCTGCTCTAACTGCTTGGCCTTCAACCCACGAAGCAAACTCAGTCTGACTTTCAAGTAAGTTTTTTTGCTGTGCTAACGTGCTATTTAGCGGCATCCATAATCCGAAATAGAAGATCGCGACAGCAGAAACTATGCCAGCGACACTTACCATTTTTTGTTCGCGCTCTGATAGCGCATAAAACCATCCAAAATATTTTTTCATGTTCTTACCTTAATAGCTTACCGTAATCGCATATCTTTATAGCGGGGCCTGCATAGCCGTTTTAGCCTTTGATAATAATCGTTCCGACAACTTGGTCGCCTTTATTATTAATTGCTCCTTGGTCAACCTCAAAGCCTAAAGATTGGACTTCACGCCTAAACTTTTCAAGAGATTCAAAGTTACTGGCAACAGACTGCATGCGCAGTTCTGTGCGCGTAGCATCGTAACGGATTGACTGCGGCGTAACACCAGTGTTAGCAAAAGATGGACTCATTTGAGTGAGCATTACTAACATAGAGATCCCGCCGCCACCTCTTTCAAGGCGAGCTATCTCATTTTTAATCGCAGCTTCTTTATTTCTTGCTCTGGGTAAGTCAGGAAAGCCTTTATCAATGCTAGCTTGTAACTTAGTTTCAATAATTTGACGTTGGTTTTTAAGTGAATTTAATTCAACCGTTTTACTCACTAAGTTAACGCATAAAGCGACGATTGCGAGCACAGCAGCAAGGCGCCATTTATGCCATTGGTTAGTAGTTTTGCGTTTAACCAGATAACTGCCTTGCAACAAATTAAACTTTATATCCAAAGCACCATCTAGTAGCAGCTGCATTGGCAACTTATCGTAGTTAGCGGTAAATGTTGGAGTATCAGTTTTGCTTTCCCCAGCAGTGTCAGTTTGCGCAAAAAACGCTTCTAGATGTTCACTGTGTTGCAATTCTGAGTAAGCCGTTATGGATTGAGCTTTAGCTTTTAGTTGCTTTTCTAACAGTGAAAAGGTCCAACTTTGCTCACCTTGAAAACCGGCCCATTCATCAGCCCTAACTATTAATGCAGATTGGTCATGCTGACCTAAACTTAACAAGCTGATGGTATCCGGTAAACAAGGCAAAGCGAGTGTATCGGGAACCAGTAAGTCACATTGCAAGTCCGCCTGCTTTAGCACTGCCTGCCAAAAATCGAGTTTTTCACGCGATACTACGGCTACTTGCTGTTTATCACCAATGCGTTTACCAAAAGCAAAAAATGACTTGCTAATGTCAGACGCAACCTCGTCTTCCAACATGAAAGGGATTGCGTTCAGTACTTTTCGATTTGCTTTAGTAGGCAGCTGTACTAATTTTAATACGACGTCGCAGCCGGGTACAATACCAACTACTTGCGCAGTTGGTGCGCGTTCTTTTAGTTGTCCTAAACCTTCAACATCGGGTAACTCACCTGAGGCAATGATTTCTTCTTCAGTGTCAGACCATACTAGCCAGTGAACCGGGTCATGGGGCGTCGAGCCCAACCGTATTGCCAGTTTTTCCATTAATTAATACCTCCAAATTCTCTACTGATCACGCTGACACCTTCACCTTCACTATCGAGTTTAAAAATGCTAACCATTTTAAACGTCGCATTATTGTAACGGGTTTTAGTGCGTAGCATAAAATAATTTGTTTTTATAACGAACCACGCTTTTTGCTCTGCGGTTAACTCTTTTGCCACAATTTCTGGTTCAGACAGAAAGTCGTTAGTATCTGCAAAACCATTTAGCGGACGCGATGCGATAATGCGTTTTGCTGCGTCTAAATTAAGATTCAACATTGCGGCAATTACATGCGCATTTTCTTCTGTCACTGTGTTGATATTAATTTCCATGGCGTTGAATGCAGGGTCAGGGATGACACAGACGTGCGGGAGTAAATTACGCAGGCTATCCACTTCAATTCCATTTACTAAACGCAATTCCGATTTGTTTGTCATAAGCGCATTTGCTGCCACATAGGGAAAGCGCAATGATTCGTACTCTGCGTCCTCAGCGCCATAACCGCTAATATCGTTATCTGCGTCGAGCCAGTCTTTGAGTGAATCGCGCACGGTTTCTGCGGTAAATGAATCAATATCTTCGGTGCTTAAACGAATGAGGTTAAAAAAGCCTTGGGCTGGGCTTTTTGCTGCTGCGTTTTGATTTTCTACGCCTGAAAGAGACTCAGGAAGAACCACGGTATTCAAATTAAAACATGACTGTAAGTCAATTAATTCAGCTTGAATGCCGCCACTATTAATGGGGTACTCAAAGACTTGTGCCCAAGGTTGACCCAAATTCATGTTGTCGGGTGATAAGGTTTTAAGGTCATTTAACGATTTTTCAGCAAACTGTTCGGCACCCACTGCATACCAATAGGCTTGGTTGTTGTCTTTGATGTTGACGGTTCGCGCTACGTTAATCTGCAATCTAGCCATCATTTCAGTCGCTAATATGCTGACAATTGCCACAATAAGCAAAATAACGAGGAGGGCAATACCATCTTGTGAGTTGCCCCTCAGACTTGATCTATGCTTACGCTGAAAGCAGGGTCTAGTTGTATTCATCGGCGCACCTTAAATTCGCGTCGAATTTCACCATATACTTCCGATTTTATAATAATCGCAACTGCGATAGGAAGTTCTTCAACAGGTTCGGCTTCTATCCATTCAAAGTTTTTTTTATCAAACTTATCTAAATATTCGAAACTCACTGACTCAATGCCCTCAAGCAAAACACGGACTTTGGGTTCAAAACCGATAACGTTATCTACGTATGTTGAATATAAGCGCTGAAGTTCTTTGTTTTGAGTTCTGTAGGCTACTGATTGTAAAGTGCTTCTGCGCAAGGTTAACTGCGGGTTATGCCAACCTGAACGCACAAAACCGATTCCGTCGCTTTCACTTTCAAATTCAAACTCACCCGCAAATACCAAAATATCAGATACGTCGCCTTCTACTCTCGTTTTACGTGGCACCATCTGCAAAAAGTCACGCTCGATAATCAGCATTGCTCGTTGCATCGTTTGCAGTGCTTGCATGCGTTCATCGGATAATTCATTTTGTGCTGAAACGGCGGTCAACATAGTAACTGAGCCTACCGCAATCAGAGCAAATATGGCCATTGCGACCAGAATTTCAATGAGGGTAAAACCCGATTGTTTGCGATTTTTTAAGTGTTTGTTGAGTCTACCCATCAGACTTCGCTACATAGGTAGTGACGGAAATAATTGAACCTTGATATTCAGGGTCATTGCCTACGGTAATAATAATTGCTTTGAGATTATCGTCGGCAGTACCTTGCACTTCTTGTTGCCAATACCAAGTTCGGTCGAGCATATCGACATTGCCGCGTTCATTGTTTTTCGGAGGCCAAGTTTTCGCTGATTTTAGTGTGGCACGGGTGAGTTGATTATTGGCGACCCAGGTGGCAAATGTCATTTCCTCGAGCTTCCCTACAGAGCTTATGTGCTCAGTAGTGGTTTTAATAATGGCTGCGCCGGCAACCGCAAAAATAAACATAGCGACCATAACTTCAAGCAGCGTAAAGCCCGCTTGTTGGCGCGGCACTCGGTGGCACCTTATGGTCGTTATTACTTTGTTCATTGATCTATGTCCTCAGGCGCAATACGTTCTATTGGAGTGACTTCCTTAGCTCGTAATATAAAGGTAATAGGATCATCGTTACTAAAAGCGTCTTCAAAAGTAATGGTGAGTTCGAAAGGAGTAAGATCACCACTTGAAAGTAAAAATAGCTGCGGTGGTGGTGGCGGAATATCCTCTTCGTTGCCGATTTCAACACCTTCGTCACTAACACTCAATTCTTCATCAAATAAGCTACCCTGAAACAGTCGGTCTTCTTGCTGCCATGGTAAATTGTCGAGGAATAGCTGCAGTGCCATTCCTTCTGGTAATTGGTGACTTTCAAACATCTTTTGACCCGAAAATTCGACCCAATCGTCTTCATCATCCAGTGCAACATAAGTATACGTGTTTTCTTTTTCATCAATACGGATACCCAGCTGCACCTGATTCAAGATGGCGTAGTCACTTGCCATATCAAATACAACTTGAAAGCGCTTTGCTTGTTGATCGACTTTGTCGTAGTTGTTAGTGCCAAGTGCGGTATAGGAAACGACAGATATCATTAAACCCATGAGTGCAAGCACGAGCATGATCTCGATGAGTGTAAAACCTGTTTGCTGCTTGCGCACGTTAACCCTCGCTTCTATTAGAACTACTGAAGATACTCGTTAATATTCCATGTGCCGATATCATCATCCGTACCTTCTTCCATGTCGGGTCCGAAAGAATAGATGTCAACGGTGTCGATTTCGCCTGGGCTAAGCAGTTGATAAGGATTGCCCCAAGGGTCAAGTGGCAACCGCTTTATAAAGCCTTCGTTTGGATAGTTGCGCGGAATAGGTTCAATTGTGGGCATTGTCACTAAAGCTTCTAAACCTTGCTCGGTCGTCGGAAAACGATTGGTGCGTAACTTAAACATTTCCAGTTGACCTTCGAGGGTTTGAATATCAACGGCGGCTTTTTTGATTTGCGCCGTGCCTTGGTTTTCGAAAATTTGTGGTGCAACAAATGCTGCCATCATACCGATGATAAAAAGCACCACCATAATCTCAATTAGTGTAAAACCTGACTCACTTTTTTTATTGTTTAAAATCGTCTGTTTATGTTCATTTAACGTGATGAAACTTGTCTGATTACTCATAAAAATTACCTCTTAGACTAAACTGTTTAATGCCAGTATCGGCATTAGAATTGCCAATACTATAAATAGTACAACACCGGCCATAGCAACAATCAGCACGGGCTCGAATATTTTTAGAGAGATGCTCACAGTGGACTCAAATTCTCTATCTTGGTTGTCGGCGGCTCGCGCCAACATTTGTTGTAACTCGCCAGAGCGTTCCCCAGATGCGATCATGTGCATCATCATAGGTGGAAAAATTTTGGCATGATCCAACGCGCCTCTTAAACTTGATCCTTCTTTTACCTTTGAAGCTGCATCTTTGACCGCACCTTTGAGGTGAAGGTTCTCCAAAACATTACCTGCAATGCGCATTGATTCTAACAAAGGGACAGCACTGGCAGTTAAAATACTTAATGTGCGAGCAAATCTTGCTGTATTAGTGCTCCTTGTCAAGCGGCCAAAAAAGGGAAGGCTTAATAAATTCTTATCATACTTTAAGCGTATTCGAGGGATAGTTAACAGTTTCGCCACTAAAAATATAATGAGCACGAGCAAAATAGCGGCATAAATACCGTAGTTTTGCACTGCGTTACTGATGGCAATTAGAATATTGGTGATAGTGGGTAACTCTTGTCCCATTTGATCAAATTGCCCGACAATAGTAGGAACAACTTTTACCAATAACATGATGACCACACCAACAGCGACGGTCATCATTATTAGAGGGTATACCAAGGCTTGGATAATTTGGTTCCGGGTTCGCTCTCTGTTTTCAGTGTATTCAGCGAGTCGGTTCAGCACTGTGTCTAAGTGTCCTGACTTTTCACCTGCTGCGACCATAGCGCGAAATAGGTTATCAAACACATAAGGAAATTCAGATAAGGCTTCGGCAAAGCCGTGACCTTCGACTACTTTACTGCGCACCGCCATCATCATGTTTTTATGACGTGGTTTTTCGCACTGCTCTGCAACGGCTAATAAGGCTTCTTCAATGGGCAACGCTGATTCAATCAAAGTTGCCATTTGACGTGTTAATAAGGCAAGTTCACCAGCTGAAATTTTAGCTTTAAACAATGAAAACGAAGCTTGGTTTTTTTTCTCTTGCTCAGCAACTTGCTCAACTTCAAGTGGAATTAAACCTTGCTCACGAATTTGTTGGCGAATTTGGCGAGCGTTATCACCTTCTAATACGCCATTTTTGGATTTTCCATTGGCATCCATGGCCTTGTATGCGAAGGCTGCCATATTATTCCTCTCTGGTAACTCGTAATACTTCTTCTAAAGACGTGATGCCGAGTACTACTTTGTCGCAGCCATCTTGACGGATAGAAGGCGTGGTTTTGCGCACGTGCTTTTCGATAGCTTGCTCACCTTTGCCTTCGTGCATCATTTCGCGGATCCGCTCATCGACAATCAACTGTTCATGAATACCGGTTCGGCCACGATAACCTGTATGGTTACAAGCTGTGCAACCAACAGGGCGATAAATAACAACTTGTTCATCAACTGCAACGTTTAATGTTGCGCGTTCAGTAGGGGTCGGCTCATGCGGCTTTTTGCATTCTTTACATAATTTACGAACGAGGCGCTGCGATAACACAGACAATAAACTGCTCGATAGTAAAAACGGCTCAATGCCCATGTCTTCTAAACGAGTAATAGCGCCGGCTGCGGTGTTTGTATGCAGCGTGGATAAAACTAAGTGACCGGTTAAACTTGCTTGTACTGCAATTTGTGCGGTTTCAAAGTCACGAATTTCACCTACCATTACGACATCAGGATCTTGACGTAATATGGCTCTTAGCCCTCTGGCAAAAGTCATGTCAACACGCGGGTTAACCTGTGTTTGGCCAATACCTTCTAAGTCGAATTCGATCGGGTCTTCAACAGTAAGAATATTGCGGTCTTTGGAGTTTATTTCGCTTAAACCAGCATACAGGGTGGTACTTTTACCTGAGCCTGTTGGGCCGGTGACCAACATGATGCCATGCGGTTTGCGAATGAGACTTGAGAATTGGGTACGATTATCAAGGGTCATGCCTAAGTCTTGTAAATCAAGACGCGCATTATTTTTATCAAGTAAGCGCAAGACAACGCGTTCGCCGTGACTCGATGGCATCGTTGATACACGGACATCGACAGCACGCCCTGCTATTCGCAAGCTTATGCGTCCATCTTGAGGTACACGTTTTTCAGCAATATCCATTTTTGACATCACTTTTATACGAGACACTAACATAGACGACATTTTACGGTGTGGACGTAATATTTCACGCAATACACCATCAACACGGAAGCGAACGACTAGTTGGTTTTCAAAGGTCTCGATATGGATATCAGAGGCCCCCTCTTTTATTGCTTCACCCAGCATCGCGTTAATTAAGCGAATAATGGGTGCATCGCCTTCACTTTCTAATAAGTCTTCGGTATCAGGTAAGTCTTCGGCTAATGAGAGTAAATCACTTTCGTTGCCTAAGTCTTCCATCAACTGTTTGGCCGCACTTGAATCGCGCTGGAAACTGCTGGTCAGCAATTCTTCAAAACGGTTATCAGCAATCTCTTCAAGCACAAATGTTTGGTTTAGAAAACGTCGAACTTCAGTAAGTGCCGCTAACTCAGTGCTTGGTGTGTGATAAACCTTGACCGGTTCGTGCGCAGACTCGATAAGCACTTTAAAGCGTTTGGCGAAGCTAAAGGGCAGTTGCAGCGCAGCTAAAGGCTCAGCTTCTTCAGGTGCGCCGTTGGTGACCTCGTCGGTAACGAGTGCCTCGGTTTCTTCTAGGCTAAGATCATTAGTAACTTCAGACATCGCTAATCGTTACCTTCTTTGGCTTTCTTTTCTTCGTCGGTCAAGTATTGATCAAAAGACGGAGGTAAAGTCATTGCATCATTCCATTCTGGCAATGAAGGGCCCTCAGCAAATGGCATTAACGGCACACCTTCAGACTGACGCATTAATTGTTGTGCTCGAATATAGTTATATTTTTGTAAACTGATTTTATTCGACGTAATACCGTCACGTATAATCGTAGGTCGAATGAACACCATCAAATTACGTTTGCGTTTACTTACTGTTGTCGATTTAAACAAATGACCAAGAAATGGTATATCACCCAATAAAGGCACTTTAGAAATACTTTCTTGAACGTCTTCATCAATCAAGCCTCCGAGCACGATTGTGCCGCCATCATCAACAATAACGGTAGTTTTGATTTCACGTTTATTAATTGAAATATCAACTGAAGTTGCACCGGATACACTGGAGACTTCCTGTTCTATTTGTAATTGAATGGCGTCACCTTCGTTAATCTGAGGGGTAACTTTAAGTTTAATACCAACGTCTTGTCGTTCAACTTGCTGGAATGGATTGCCATTGTTAGAACCGGTTGTAGAGCCTGTGATAATAGGCACTTCTTGACCGACAATGAAAAAGGCTTCCTCGTTATCCATCGTGGTCAAATGCGGTGTTGCTAGTATATTGGAATTAGTGTCGGTGCTTACCGCTTGGACAACTGCGCCCCAACCATCTTTAACAATGCCAGCAAGCAGGCCATTAGCGCCGCCAAGTAAGGCTGCTATTGGTGTTAAGTTACCTTCTACGGTCGTAGTAGTTGGCACAACAACGCCGTTTGCTGTTGTTTGACTACCTCTAATTTCGGTATCTTCTGCTTCACGTAAAGCAACACCTAATGAACCAACACCAATTACACCATTAGTAAATTGAGTACCGCCACCTTCTTCAGATACCCACTGCACGCCTAATGTGGTGCCGTCACCTTCGAATACTTCAACAATAATAGCTTCAACTTGCACTTGTGCTCGGCGCACATCAAGCTGACGGATAACGTCTTCAAGTGAGCGCATCATATCCGGCTCCGCGGTGATGACCAACGAGTTAGAATCCTGATGCGAATCAATACTGATATCACGATTGCTGTTGCCACCGCGACGCTGGGTTGTGGTGCCGCCTTGGCTTTCAGCCTGTATACCAGCACTAACGCCTTGTAATACGTTGACTAAATCTTCCGCTTTCGCATAATTTAAATTAATAACACGCGTATTACCGTTGGTTTCTAATTCTTGGTCCATGCGGCTAACAAGGTTAATTAAGCGTTGACGTGCTTTAATATCACCGCTGACAATGATGCTGTTTGTGCGGTCATCAGCTACGACACGAGGGTCTGACTTTCCAACGCCTCCGGCTGACTTACCTTGAGACTTATTAATACTTTCAATGATACGCACCATTTCGGTTGCCGATGCATGTTTAAGTTTGATTACCTCTACTTCTTCATCGCCGGCGCGGTCAACGCTTTCGATAATTTTTACCAAACGATTTACTACCGCAGCGCGTCCAGTCAGCATCATTACATTTGATGGGTCATGGCTCACTACGTTACCGCCGCCTGCTTGGTCGTTCAATTGACGAAGAATAGGAGCAAGCTCACGCACCGGTACATTGTAGACAGGAAGTACGCGCGTAATCATTTCATCGCCCTTGAGAATATCACCATCGACAACAGGGATATTTGACGTTTTTGCGTCTTTCGAGCGCACTATCTTGAGTATGCCGCTCGGCATCTCAACGACGGCAAAGTCGTATACCTGCAGCACGTTCATGAAAAATTGATAGTATTGCTCTTCGGTCAATAGGTCATAGCTACGAACGGTTATTTTACCGCGCACATTAGGATCAACGATAATCGTGCGTTGTAGGTTTTTTCCTACAATATTAATAAATTCGGTAATTTCGGTATTTTTAAAATTCGGACTATATTCCGTTGCGTAAGCACTTCCCGTGATAAATAAGGTAGTTGCTATACTTGCGGCAATAGCAGTTGTCTTCAAAAATTGACTAATGCTGGTGGTTCTTTGGCTGACCTGCCTCATAATACGACCCTTATAATTATTCTTCAGACGACGGAATGTCGATATCTAGTGACAAAGCGTCATCGCCTCTGAGCACTTCTAATTGAAGAGATTGTGCTTCTCTAAGAACGCTAATTGCTTCTAATGATTGTGCTGGATCAGATAAATCTAATCCATTAATTTGTGTAATAATATCACCTGAGCGTAATCCTACATCACGGAAGAACTCAGGCTGTTTGCCGGGTGAAACTTGGTAGCCAATTAACTGCCCATTAGATGTCTGAGGCGAAATAGCAATAAAGTCAGTGAAGCTGGTAGGTGACTCGCTGATTTGCTCGCGCATTTCTCGGGCGCTAGTAGCCAAGCGCTCTGGATCACGTTCTGGCGCTCGCAGCGCAATGGGGCCTTGTGATGTTTGAAATTCCTCTGCGTCTTGACGATACTCCTGTTTCCGAGTTTGATTTGCTTCATCAAAATCAATGCCGTCTAACATGAGTGTTTCGCGGGTCAGCCGGTTTTTGATAATGACGCGGTCGATATAGAGTTCGTCTAACATGGCATTGGTGCCATCAATTTTATCACCCACCCCATAAGTATTTTGTTTCCCATTGTTTTCCACCACCGCTGCCCCCACTTTAGGATCTCCGGTTGAAACGACACCGGTTAGTGTGAGGTTTAATTGAGTCTCGGGTGCATCGGTAATCTCAGCAGCTGCGCTAGCCAACGCTTTAGCTTTAGGGTTACCAAATAAATTTAGTTTGATCAGTGGCGATATATCCAATCGTGATGTCGATTGCGCCGGCGCAGTGTTAACATTATCAACCTGATTTGTTTGCGATGTTTCAGGTTGAGGGATAAGTCGCCAAGTGAGCTCGGCTGCGAACGCGATAAGATACAGCGAGAGCAGCACAACGACCACAAGAATGATTTTGTTTCGGTGCTGACTATAAGCCCTTAATACGCTTTGCAATGATAAATTGGTTGCTGTCATTTTCTCGGTAATATTAATATTATTAATTTTAGCTTCGCCCATCATATCTAGTCACACGGGTGTGAACAATAGCTAAGGGCATAAGAGATACAATTTTTTATAATTAAAAATAACTGGTTACAGCTAGAAGACAATGAAAAAACAAAATAGTGCAAATACAAACAAGAAAAACGCCAATCAAAATAATTCAGTTGCGGCGGATCAAGATGCCAACAATGTGCGAATTGATAAATGGTTATGGGCTGCGCGGTTTTGCAAAACAAGAGCGATTGCTAGAGCATTAGTGCAATCGGGTAAGGTTCAGTATAATAAACAGCGTTCAAAATCCAGTAAGTTGGTAGAGTTGGGCGCAATAATCCAAATTCCAGTTGGTGTTGACCTAAAAACGGTGATAGTTACAGAGGTTGCTGGACAACGCAGAAGCGCACCATTGGCGCAATTACTTTATGCAGAAACGACAGAGAGCATTGCGCTCCGTGAAAAGAATGCAGCAGCCCGAAAATTAAGTGTTTTTTATAGCCCAAAACCGGACGGTCGGCCAGATAAAAAGCAGCGTCGACAAATTATTCAATTTAAACATCAATAAATATATTATCAGTTAGGTAGAGATTTATGACAGTTAAGCAAGACCAGTTAGATAGATTCTTATTCGAAGACCGCAATGTGCGCGGCGAGTTAGTCAAATTGTGCGATAGTTATCAGGGCATTTTGGACTCGTATCATTACCCTCCAATGATCCAAAATCTTTTGGGTGAAATGATGGCTGCAGCATGTTTATTGTCTGCAACGCTAAAATTTGAAGGCGAAGTGTCTCTGCAAATTCAAAGTGAAGGCTTGGTTAAATATGTTGTTGTTAATGGCACTCACGACCAAAAACTTCGCGGCGTTGCTCGCTGGAACGAAGAATTTAAGTTGCCTTCTAGCTTTGCTGATTTGTTCAAAAAAGGTTATTTGGCTATTACGCTCGCGCCCAAAGATGGCGAACGTTACCAAGGTATTGTTGCGCTGGATAAACCGACATTAGCCGAATGCTTAGAAGACTATTTTTTCCAATCGGAACAACTCCTTACAAAGGTGACCTTGCACACACAACGTGATGACAACGGCGCAGTTGCCGGTGGTATGTTGTTGCAAGTCGTGCCGCAAAGTAGTGAGACATCTCAAGCAGCCGAAAACCCTGATTTTGAGCACTTAGGCCATCTGATGAATACGCTAAAAATTGAAGAGCTATTCAGTTTGCCAACAGAAGATATTCTACATCGCTTGTACCACGAAGAGACAATACGTTTGTTCGATCCTCAACCGGTGACTTTCAGTTGTGATTGTTCAAAAAAGCGCAGTGCTATTGCCTTACAAAATGTATCGAAAGCTGATTTGCTAGAAATTGTCGCGCAGGAGAGTGCCGTTGTGATGAACTGCCAATTTTGTCATGCAGAATACCGTTTCGATGCTATTGATGTTGAAAATATTCATGCCGACAACGTGGTTATTGATGAACAAAGACATTAATCGTAGGTTACTGTGTATTTAGTTAACTAAGTATTCTCTTACGTGGGTACTAGCTATAATGCATGAATGCTTGCTAGCGATTTTAGATGGCCAGCAACTTATTTAGGAGAAGGATTATGGCTGGTGCAAGTTTACTCATGCTATTGGATGATATTGCAAGTGTATTAGATGACGTTGCTATATTGTCTAAAGTAGCTGCAAAAAAAACGGCTGGTGTACTGGGGGACGATCTGGCCTTAAATGCGGAGCAAGTTTCCGGTGTCAGAGCTGAACGTGAACTTCCGGTAGTTTGGGCTGTAGCAAAAGGGTCTTTTCTAAATAAATTGATATTGGTTCCGAGTGCTTTGGTTATCAGTTACTTTGCGCCTTGGATGGTGATGTATTTATTGATCATCGGTGGTTTATACTTGTGCTTTGAAGGTGTTGAAAAGCTAATTCATAAGTTTACAGCAAGTACACACAAAGATGAGCAAGCCCATTCTGCAAAACTGAAAGCCTTAGCCGATACATCAATTAACTTAGTCGTACTTGAAAAAGAAAAAATCAAAGGTGCTATTCGCACGGACTTTGTGCTGAGTGCTGAGATAATTGTCATTATTCTAGGTACAGTTCAAACCGAATCGTTCACAACCCAAATTACTGTGCTGTCATTAATGAGTTTTTTATTCACGGCAGGTGTATACGGGTTTGTAGCGTTGATTGTTAAAATCGATGATTTAGGTTTGTACCTTTTACGTAAATCAGTATCGGGGAGTTTTGATAAAATTCAACGTTTGAGCGGCAGAGCATTGCTACGCTTTGCTCCTATTCTAATGAGGACGCTAACGATAGTAGGTACGGCAGCGATGTTCTTAGTGGGCGGCGGTATCATAGCCCATGGATTGCCATTCCTGCATCATTTTGTAGAGCACTCGGTGGATGTAATATCTGTATTCCCGACATTTGGTAGCATAGTAGGCTCGCTTACGGGTATTGCACTTAATGGCGCTATTGGTATCTTGTCTGGTCTCCTTGTTGTCCTCGTTTTCAGTGTAATAAAAAAATTTAAGCCGGCAAAAAAGTAAGACGCTAAAACGCAAATAAAAAGAAGCGCAAGCTGAACATAATATAAATCGGTAAAACGAGCGCTGTTAAAGCATAGGTTAGTATCAGGTAAGTTGGTGAGAAACCGTGAGTTAGTTACTATAGGGAAGGCTAAAGCCAGCAGAAAGACCACCAGAAGCATGATTTATGAATAACATTTTACCGCCGTGGCTTTCGACGATGCGTTTGGTTATAGCAAGACCAAGTCCGGAACCTACCGAACCGCGGGCTTTGTCACCTTGTGCGAATGGCGCGAATAGTCTTGGAATATCCGATTCAGGAATACCTTTACCATAGTCACGTATATTGCAAATCAAGGACTTCGATTGATGCTCAACGTGGGTGCTAATACAAATATTTTTGCTACCATATCTAAAGGCATTTTCGATTAAATTTTCGAGTACCCGCTTTATTCCAGTAACGCGCAACCTTGCACTAGGCAGCGTTGCAAGTTGCAGCTCAATATGGTGGTCACTTTCTAGTAATCTTCCTTGAATTAGCTCTTTAATAATATAGTTTAGATCAACGTTTTCAGAAGCTTCTTGTTGATCTTGTCGGGCATAATCAATGAACTGATCGATAATCGCATTCATGTCTTCAATATCGTGCTCAATACCGTCTTTCACCCAATCCTGTTTGTCCGGCAACATTTCACTGGCCAAGCGGATGCGAGTTAATGGCGTTCGCAAATCGTGTGAAATCCCGGCGGTCATTAATACCCTATCACTTTCTAATTGATGAATACCTTGTGACATTTTATTAAACGCGTTGGTTACTGCCACCATTTCACTGCTCCCTTCGAGTGGCAATGGATCTGAAAATTGCCCTCTACCGACCTTGTGAGCTGCTTTTTGGAGTGCTTGTAATGGCTTGTTTAGTCGCCTCACAAATATCCAACCGCCCGCAACACTTAAAATACTGATGACAATAAGGTAGATGGTGAGTGGTGAAAAGTAGCTTTCGTCAATACCTTGCATTGGAATTGAGATCCAAATGTTAGGGTCTTGCGGTGGTCGTATCCAAATTAAATAATTAGCCCCGCCAGTGGTTCTGACCTCCGTTTTACCCCCTAGTTGCTTGGAAATATCATCGGACATAAAACGATAATAGGTTGCGTCACGCAATCCGGCATGCATGGCCGTTTCGGTTGTATGAAAACGTGTGCCAGTAGACTCCACAAATTCTTCATGCAATGGATTATCAGGCGAATTGAGACCTTGTAAAAATATTTGCTCAACTTGAGTGGCAACTAAAGAATTTATTTGCTGATAACTAGGCCGAATAAAATAATTAATTACCGATAAATACGTCACAATTTGGTTGATCAGTAACAAACCTGCAATCAAGACAACCGTTTGGCCAAACGTACTTTTAGGGAGAAATCGCATGTAAGTTAGGCTTCTATATCGCCGTCAGGTACGAATACATAACCCAATCCCCAAACGGTTTGAATATAACGGGGGTTAGCAGGGTCTTCTTCTAGCATTCTGCGCAATCGAGAAACCTGAACATCAATACTTCTTTCTAATGCACTGTAATCTCTTCCGCGTGCTAAGTTCATTAATTTGTCACGTGAAAGAGGTTCGCGAGCATGACTTACTAACGATTTTAAAACCGCGAATTCACCACTGGTGAGTGTTAATGGCTTTCCATTATCGAACATTTCGCGGGTGGCTAAATTGAGCTTGTAACTGCCAAAGCTAACAATTTGCTCAGACTGAGAGGGCGCTCCTGGTGCTTCGGTTGTTTTACGGCGCAAGACCGCTTTTGCTCTGGCAAGCAATTCTCTGGGATTAAAAGGTTTGGGTAGGTAATCATCGGCGCCCATTTCGAGGCCTATAATGCGGTCCACTTCATCGCCTTTTGCGGTTAGCATGATGATGGGAATTTGGTTTTCTTGTTGGCGTAACCTTCTGCAAATAGACAGACCGTCTTCATCAGGTAGCATTAAATCTAAAACCATCAAATGAAAGTTTTCGCGCTCTAATAGTCTATCCATTTGCTCACTGTTAGCAGCGGTGCGGACTTGATAGCCTTGCTCTATTAGATATCGCTCTAACAACGAACGCAAACGCATGTCGTCATCAACAACTAGAATCTTTGAGGTTTCCTGGCCCATCGATATCACTCAACTCTTTATTTATTTACCCACACTATATGTCATCAATGAGTAAAGTCAAAAGGGGGGATGGCATGATGATTGTTACAAATGATGTCAGATATACGATTATAAGTTTTTTATTTTTGAAAAATAATAACGTTATTAAATTTTAAACAAAAAAACCGCCGAAAAACGGCGGTACAACTAACCCACGCAATCAAAGGATTAGCTGTTTTTCTTCACTACCCAAATAAGGTAGCATTTTGCGATTTTTTATACAATAGTAAAAAGCTTAAAGTTTAAGCTAACTTGTTGTCCGAGTGCGTATTTTAGTTTTTATTTATTTATTCTCTGCCAACCAATCCATTTGATAACC
Source organism: uncultured Glaciecola sp. (assembly GCF_937770335.1). Classification (GTDB taxonomy): domain Bacteria; phylum Pseudomonadota; class Gammaproteobacteria; order Enterobacterales; family Alteromonadaceae; genus Glaciecola. The sequence continues at coordinate 235,882 of NZ_CALJHY010000004.1, read as the reverse complement.
GGCTCGACGTTTTTTGGTCGAGTAATTCTTCAATAAGCGGTGTTAAAATTAATTCCATTGCAAGACCCATCTTGCCGCCGGGTACAACAATGGTATTGATACGAGACATAAATGCACCATCAATCATTTTCAAAAGGTAAGGGTAGTCGACACTTTTCATTTCACGACGAAAACGAACGACAACGAAACTTTCATCCTGAGTTGGAATTTCGCGTGCGCTGAATGGGTTTGAAGTATCCACCGTAGGAACTCGCTGAAAGTTAACGTGAGTGCGTGAAAACTGCGGTGTAATATAGTGAAAATAATCATCGAGGCTACGCACAATACTGCTCATAACGGCATCACGGGAGTGCCCCCTGTCAGTAGTGTCACGCACAATTTTTTGGATCCACTCTAAATTTACGATAGGCACCATGCCTACTAACAGGTCAACGCGAGAGGCAACATCGACCTCGTCGGTTTTAATGCCACCGTGCAAACCTTCATAGAATAATAAATCAGTATTTTCAGGCAAATCTTGCCACGGTGTGAAAGTGCCGGGCATTTGGTTGAATGGCACCGCTTCATCAAAGCTATGCAAGTACTGTCTGTGCTGACCTTTGCCGGTATCGCCGTATTCAACAAACAACTTACTTAATAATTCGAAATCGTTAGCGTGCGGGCCAAAGTAGCTAATGTGCCGACCTTGTTCCTGCGCTTTTCGGATCTCAACTTCCATCTCCGGACGCGTAAAGCGATGAAAGCTATCACCACCAACAGATGCCGAATTTACCTTAAGGTTCCGAAATATGTGTCTTATAGCATTCGTCGTTGTGGTGGTGCCAGCTCCAGATGAACCGGTTATTGCAATAATAGGGTGTTTTAATGACATAGGCTTCTAGGGTAATTGAGTTACCCTAGTTATAAGCAACCATGAACTGGCGGTCAAGGTGTTTCTCAGTTCTCGTTATTTTCACGAGCAATTTCGCGGTAAGCAATATCAGTTCTAAACATGACTCCTTGCCAGTCGATAGCATCAACTAAGGCGTAGGCATTTTGCTGAGCTTCGGTGACGGTTTTGCCTAAACCTGTTGCACATAAAACGCGACCGCCGTTCGTTACAATCTTATCGCCATCTATCTTAGTACCCGCATGGAAGACCTTACCTGGCAATGCTGCTGCATCGTCTAAGCCGTGTATTTCGTCGCCTTTTGGATATGCGCCAGGATAACCCTTAGCGGCTAGCACAACGCCCACAGCAGCGCGTTCGTCAAAGTCGATTTGTGCGCGATCAAGCTGTTGATCACAAGCAAGCATACATAGTTGTACTAAGTCAGATTTCAAGCGCAGCATCATCGGCTGGGTTTCTGGATCACCAAAGCGACAGTTGTATTCGATGATTTTTGGTGTGCCACTGGCGTCAATCATCAATCCTGCGTATAGGAAGCCCGAGTAAGGATTACCCTCGTCAGCCATCCCGACTACAGTTGGTTCGATGATTTCTTTCATCACTCTCGCAAAAATTTCAGGAGTCACAACCGGTGCTGGAGAATAAGCTCCCATGCCCCCAGTATTTGGACCTTGGTCTTTGTTATAAGCGCGTTTGTGGTCTTGGCTGGTAGCAAATGGGAGGATATTCTTACCGTCTACCATTACGATGAAACTGGCCTCTTCACCATCCAAAAACTCTTCAATAACTACACGACTTCCAGCGTCACCAAAGACATTATCAGCAAGCATGTCTTTAATTGCATCTTCTGCTTGGCGCAAAGTCATTGCCACAATAACGCCTTTTCCTGCCGCTAAGCCATCAGCTTTAACTACAATAGGAGCCCCTTTTTCTCGCACATAGGCAAGAGCCGATTCTATTTCAGTAAAATTATCGTAATCGCCTGTTGGAATTTTATGCCGAGCTAAAAAGTCTTTAGTAAATGCTTTTGAGCCTTCAAGCTGAGCTGCACCTTTTGTTGGACCAAAAATAGCGAGGTCATGAGATCTAAATAAATCAACAATACCAGTAACTAAAGGGCCTTCAGGACCAACAATCGTTAATCCTATGTTTTCAGACAACGCAAAATCTAATAATGCTTGGTTATCTTCAGCTGTTATATCAACGTTAGTGAGTTTAGGTTCAAGTGCAGTACCTGCATTGCCCGGCGCAACGAAAACGTCGGTGACTAATGCTGATTCTGCCGCTTTAAACGCCAATGCATGTTCTCTACCACCACCACCAATAACCAATACTTTCATTTACTTTCTCTATTTACTGAATGTTGTTAACTTGGACCAGTTGTTCTTATCAAATAATAACAAAAACCAAACTACTCCTGCGAACGCCATCACACAATTGTCTGATACGTCTTTTGTATGTCTATTGCATTTCTGTTATAAATTAATGCTTAAAGTGTCTCATTCCGGTGAACACCATCGCAATGCCATGTTCATCGGCAGCTGCAATGACTTCATTATCGCGCATTGAACCGCCTGGTTGAATCACGGCTTTGATACCGGCAGCGGCAGCCGCATCGATGCCATCACGGAATGGGAAGAACGCATCAGAGGCCATAACGCAGCCCTCTACTTGCAAACCTTCGTCAGCTGCTTTGATGCCTGCTACTTTGGCTGAATATACACGGCTCATTTGACCTGCACCAACACCAATTGTCATACCGTCACGGCAATATACTATGGCATTTGACTTCACGTATTTTGCGACTTTCCAAGTAAATAGTAAATCGTCTAATTGTTTTTCAGTAGGCTGCACTTTAGTAACCACGGTTAAGTCTTCTTTTTCGACCATACCGAAGTCTCTTTCTTGCACCAGTAAACCGCCATTAACACGTTTAAAATCATAACCCTCGGTTAATTGACCATGCCACTCGCCACATACTAGCAAACGTATGTTCTGTTTTGCCGAGATTACTTTTTGCGCTTCAGCGCTTACGGCTGGAGCAATAATGACCTCAACAAATTGGCGATCAATAATGGCTTGAGCCGTTTTAGCATCAAGCTCTCTGTTGAAGGCGATAATGCCACCAAATGCAGATGTAGGGTCTGTTTTGTATGCATTGTCATAAGCCACATAAATATCATCGGCAATTGCCACACCACAAGGATTAGAATGCTTGACGATAACGCAGGCAGGCTGTTCGAACTCTTTCACACATTCAAGCGCTGAGTCGGTGTCAGCAATATTGTTAAAGGACAATTCCTTGCCCTGCAATTGGACAGCTGTGGCAACTGATGCTTCTTGAATTTCGTTCTCAACGTAAAAAGCCGCTTCTTGATGGCTGTTTTCACCATAACGTAAATCTTGTTTCTTCGTCATTTGAAGATTAAATGTGCGCGGAAATTCGCTATGATCATGGCCACAGTCTTCGCCACATGACTGACTGACTTCTTCAATTTTGGCACCGAAGTAGTTAGCAATCATACCGTCATATTCAGCAGTATGTTCAAATGCTTTTATCGCTAAATCGAATCGCGTAGCGAAGGTAACGCTTGCGCTATTGTCACGCATTTCTTGTATCACTTTCGCATAATCGTTGACGTTGACCACAATAGTTACATCATTGTGGTTTTTAGCAGCCGCACGAACCATAGTGGGCCCACCAATATCTATATTTTCAACCGCATCTTCAAGGCTACAATCTGGGTTTGCCACAGTAGCGGCAAATGGATAAAGATTAACAACCACTAAGTCGATCGGGGCAATACCTTGTTCCTGCATAACGTCTTGGTCTATATCGCGGCGACCTAAAATACCGCCGTGGATTTTAGGGTGTAGTGTTTTTACACGACCATCCATGATTTCTGGTTGTCCAGTGTGTTCAGACACATCCTTGACAGGTATTCCATTGTCTCTCAATAATTTGGCAGTGCCGCCTGTAGAAAGAAGCTCTACACCTTGGCTAATTAATGCCGAAGCGAAATCGATTATACCGGTTTTGTCAGAAACGCTTAATAAGGCTCGTTGAATAGGTTTAGCTTTTTGCATGGTGTTCTCTAAGGTTATTGGCTTTACAGTAATGGCTTTCAAGTTACTGATCCTGAAGTAAGCGTTCTACAGCTAACAAATTGAGGGATTTAACAGTCTTTGGATGGGCGATGATGATACTAAATTTTGCTGTTTTTAGCATCAAAAATATTGGTTGATGTTGCCGAATGTAATACCTTTTATCTTAAGTAGCTTGTTATACTCATTTTTCAGCAAACCTAAATCTAATTTGACGTTCAGCATTCACAAAATAACAGTGCGAGCAGCAAGTATAAAAGGACACTAGTATGAAGATAGGAACGGAATTGTTATTTCTAATGCTAACACTCACCATTATGAGCATTAGTGGCTGCGCAAATATGAACCAGGCGGAGTGTAAAACAGCTAACTGGCGAGCAATTGGCTACGAAGATGGGGTGGCTGGTGCTCGAGACTCGCAATTTTCACAACATCGTCAAGAATGCGCTGAGCATGGTGTTACAGCTGATATTAATGATTATTTAGATGGTCACGTTGAGGGAACCAAAAAATACTGTACTCAAACCAATGGATTTTTTCTTGGAAAAAGAGGGCAGAATTACAATGGAAATTGCACGGAAGCATTAGCGCCTGCATTTTTGAATGGTCTAACTGATGGTAAGCAAATTTACTCTGCACAACGCGCCATGGATTCAGCCGATGACGCTTTAGAGCGTCTTTACGCAAGGATTGAAAACTTTGAAGAAGTATTATTAGATAAAAATAATTTGATGATAGCAGATGGCCTAGTGCGCGGCGAAAGACTTGAAATTCGTCAGCAAATTGAGTCATTGGAAATCAAGATGGTCGAGTTAATTGATCTTATCCCGGAATATCAAGACGAACAATCTCGTGCAATTAGAAATTATGACAGCGTGAAGCAATCATTGGCTAGCTATTTTTAATAATTAAACCCTATTGTAGGAGATCAACATAGTCGAATAACGAACTCTAAAGGTAATAAAAAAGCGGATGTGCATTAATGCACATCCGCTTTGACTATTAATAAACTTTGGGAGTGAAGATGCGCACTAGATACCTTCTACTGCGCAAAGAACAATCTACGTTTAATTAATTCATACCATACTGTTTTAGTTTTTTACGCAACGTACCACGGTTAATGCCCATCAAGTTCGCTGCTCTTGTTTGGTTGCCACGGGTGTATGTCATTACTTCTTCCAACAACGGTGCTTCAATTTCAGCTAACACTAAGTCATACAAGTTATCGATATCTTGATTATCTAATTCTTTTAAATACTTATTAACCGCTTGCTTAACTGATGCTCTCAGAGGCTTTTGAGTTTGTGCTTGGGTCGGTGATGTTACCGTCGTTGTAAATGGTGAAGTCAAGTTTTGATCGAACATAATACTTTGGCTGCTCTTTATTAAGTAAAAACTATGCCGCAGGCGAGATAGACAAATCGTCTTGCTCTGGCAGCGATGAAAAATAGGCGATTAATGCTTCAATTTGGCTTTCGCCTTCTTCGATAGCATTAAATGCGCGACGAAAGGTTCTATCTGAATCATACTTATCGACGTACCAACCAACATGTTTTCTAGCAATACGGACTCCCGCAGTATCACCATAAAATTGCTGAACATTATGAATGTGCTGTGTAAGCACTTCTAATTTTTCAGCGATGGAGGGTTCTGATAAATACTCCCCAGTGCTTAAAAAATAACTGATTTGACGAAAAATCCAAGGATTGCCTTGTGCTCCTCTACCAATCATTATCCCATCTGCCCCGGTGTATCGAAGAACTTCTTTCGCGTCATCAACGGACATTATATCGCCGTTAGCGATGACTGGAATACTGATAGTCTCTTTAATCTTTCTGATCGTATCGTATTCCGCATTCCCTTTGTACATACAGGCACGCGTTCTTCCATGTACTGCAAGTGATTGAATGCCATTTGCCTCAGCAATTTGTGCAATCTGGACACCATTTCTGTTATCAGTGTCCCATCCCGTACGGATCTTTAAAGTGACAGGAACCTTTACTGCATCGACCACTGCTTTCACAATAGCCTCAACCAATTGAGGTTGTTGAAGCAAGGCAGAACCTGCCAACTTTTTGTTCACTTTCTTAGCGGGACAACCCATATTGATATCGATGATTTGCGCACCATTATCAACATTAAACTGCGCTGCTTGCGCCATCAAAAACGGCTCAGAACCTGCTATTTGAACCGACCTTATGCCCGATTCTCCTTCATGGTTCATTCTAAGTTTAGATTTAGTTGTATTCCACACCCTCGGATTACTCGAAAGCATTTCAGATACAACTAAGCCAGCACCCATTTTTTTACACAACTGCCTAAATGGCCTATCCGTTACTCCAGCCATTGGAGCAAGTATCAAGTTGTTGTCTAAATTATAGGGACCAATTTTCACTTAATACTCCTGTTTTTCTACGCACGCTAGATTAAGACGATTATCGTAGAATCATTGAAGTGCAATTGGTCTAACTTACGCTGTATGGCGCATATGGTACTTATCTTTCGTACAAATAAATAGCACAAATTTCAATCAAATCAAAAAAAATCACAACTTGAAAAAAATATGTTGATTTAGGTCAATTAGTTATACATTAATTTTGAATTAATTTTTTTCCAGCGAGCCTTCGTAACTACAAGTACCTAATTCGTTAAGATGAGTGTCTAATCTGACGTATTTCATTTTTTTTGTGCACTTAGTCGAACCCATTCACCATCTATTTCAGTTGGTTGAAAAGTAAAGCTACTTTTATAATGTGATTTTACGTCTTCAGCTTGGTCAACCAATATGCCTGACATAATAAGCTGTCCGTTGTGTGCACAATAATTTGATATTACCGCGCTCAACTCTTTTAATGGGGCAGCCAAAATATTTGCCATCACTATATCTGCTTTCAATTCTGGCTGGTCGGCGGGCAAAAATACAGATAGTCTTCCTTCCACTTTATTACGAGAAGCATTGTCCATAGTTGCTTGCAATGCTTGTGGGTCAATATCGATGCCAATCACCTTTGCAGCATCTAATTTAAGTGCTGCAATGGCTAAAATTCCAGAACCACAGCCAAAATCGACCACAGTTTTGTCTTTTACGTCGGCCTGATCAAGCCATTTTAAGCATAATGATGTCGTTGGGTGTGTGCCTGTTCCAAAGGCTAAGCCAGGATCTAGTAGTATATTGACGGCATTAGGATCAGGAGCATCTAACCAGCTTGGACAAATCCATAAGCGCTTACCAAATTGCATTGGATGAAAGTTAACCATCCATTCACGTTCCCAATCTTTATCTTCTAATTGGTCTACTACATGCACAAAACCTACACCGAGCGCTTTAGCTTTTTCCAAGCGCTTAATAACTAAGCTCAGGTCGTCGCTGGCATCGAACAGTCCGACCACTTGTGTGTCGGGCCATAACAAGACTTCTCCGGGCTTAGGCTCATACATAGGCGTGTCTTTGGCATCAACAAAAGTGACAGCCAGCGCTTTGTTGGCCGTTAGCATATCGCCAACAGATTCAGCATACTCTGCTTTCACGTTAATTTTTAATTGTTGCCAAGCCATTTTTTTACCTTAATTCATCATTTATATGTTGTCGCTATTGGCCTTTTTTTACCAATTTTAGCAGATAAATAGCCTGCTCCTTGAGCGAAGGTTGGTGAATATACAGCATATAGTCTGCAGGGTAATGCTTCATTGTTGATTTTTGGTAAATAACACTGAGGTAGGTCATCAAATGTTTGCTCGGAAAAGGAGGCAGGTAGCGCAAGATAGTGATTTTCTGGGGCGGGGCGCCGCCGATAAAGTCACTTGGTGGTGCATTATCAAACGCCGCTTAAATCTTATTTTTTAATGAATGTTACACAATTTTGAACAATAGCGTTGTTATTTATTTTTCGCTTCTATTGTTTCTATTTCTGTCCATATGGACTCTGCTTCGGCCGTTAACATTGAATATGTTTTTATATCGCCTTTGCGCTGAGCATGCATCGCCTGCTCAAGTTTCATGTCATACGTTTTACGCAGTTTTTTGGTTGGGTTGGATTTGAATAGACCAAACATTGCTTTTCCTAATGTGAGTTGGTTCCACAATATATACGTATCATGCTCGTTTTAGCACACTTTTTTCTTACAATTTGATGAAACGTTCAACTTTTCGTTCTTGTTCACTTTTTAATACCGCAACGCCTTTGCTAAAAATTATCTTTTGAATTAGACATAGCTGCTCAAACTGCTTATCAAAAATATCACTCACTCGCATGCATAGCAGGCGTTTTTTTTAACTTTATTAAGGTTTCTTTTCCTTGATTTTCGTCATTAATCATATCGCATGCGTTATTGTCATCAAGTTCATCTGCTAAAAATGCGAGTTCGGTTAGGCTAAGCTCCTTAAGCCCAAGCTGACTCACTTTCTTTTTGCAAAAAATAATCCATTCATCCTGATAACTTGCGTTTAATCGGTTAGGAAAAAAAGGCAAGTCTTCAATATCTTTCTGCAGGTTAACAATGTCGTTGGGTTGGTCTAGCCAGTAGCGCAAAACAAAAAGGCTTGGTAGGCTTAAGTCAGTATTCAGTGCGCCATATAATCCTGATTGTCTGATATGCGATAGCACAGAAGTGATGGTGTCGGATTTGTTGCTCATCTTCCTTCCCGTTATCCAGTTTTTTTAATTATTCTTTATACGCTTACAAAATTAAATTGATCAAGAAAAGGGGTGTAAATGTGGGTTGTAACTACTTAAATTACCAAGAAGTGACTAAACTGCCTAGTTAATAAAAAAACGCCCAGTTGCCTGCTTCACAACTGAACGTTAGATATTTTTCAAACTTAATTAAGCGTGTTTTAGGTGACCAAACTTACTTAGATAAACCCAGTTTTTTCTCCAAGTAGTGGATGTTAGTGCCACCATTAGAGAAGTTTTCGTCTGCCATAATAAGTTGCTGCAGAGGTATATTTGTTTTTATACCTTCTACCACTAATTCTCTTAATGCGTGGCGCATTTTGGCTATAGCCTCGTCTCGAGTGTCACCATAAGTGATCAGTTTACCTATCATTGAATCATAGTATGGAGGAACCGTGTAACCAGAATAAATATGCGATTCCCAACGAACACCCAAGCCACCTGGCGCATGGAACATCGTTATTTTACCAGCACAAGGTATGAAAGTTTGTGGGTCCTCTGCATTAATTCGACATTCAATAGCATGACCACGAATTTGGATTTGCGACTGCTCAATAGATAGTGGCTGTCCTGCGGCAATACGCAGCTGTTCCTTGATCAAATCAACGCCAGTGATCATCTCTGAAACTGGGTGCTCTACTTGAATACGTGTATTCATTTCAATAAAGTAAAACTCGCCATTCTCGTACAAGAACTCAAAAGTCCCTGCGCCTCGATAATTAATCTCGATACAAGCACGGCGGCAACGCTCGCCAATCTTTTCGCGCATTTGGGCTGAAATACCAGGTGCCGGGGCTTCTTCAACTACTTTTTGGTGACGTCGTTGCATTGAACAATCGCGTTCACCTAAATGAATTGCATTACCTTGACCATCGGCAAGTACTTGAATTTCAATATGACGTGGGTTTTCCAGGAACTTTTCCATATAAACAACGTCATTGTTGAAAGCTGCACCGGCTTCTGCTTTGGTCATGCTAATTGCATCTTTCAGCTCAGCTTCACTGCGCACAACACGCATACCGCGACCTCCGCCGCCACCTGCCGCTTTCACGATCATTGGATAGCCAATGCGTTTAGCAATGGTTTTATTCTTTTCTATGTCGTCACTTAACGGGCCATCTGAACCGGGTACGCATGGAACCCCTGCTTTGCGCATCGTGGCGATAGCTGACACTTTATCACCCATTAAACTGATGGTTTCAGCGGTAGGACCAATAAATACGAAACCGCTTTTTTCGACGGCTTCAGCAAACTCAGCACTTTCAGCTAAAAATCCATAACCGGGATGAATGGCAACTGAGTTTGTAACTTCTGCAGCAGCAATGAGTCGCGGTATATTTAAATAGCTCTCATTGGCTGCCGGTTTACCGATACAGATTGATTCGTCTGCCAGTAAAACGTGTTTTAGATTACGGTCAGCAGTGGAATGCACTGCCACTGTTTTTATGCCGAGCTCTTTGCATGCGCGTAATATCCGCAATGCAATTTCGCCTCTATTGGCTATAAGTACTTTATCAAGCATAGTTGTCGCCTTATTCGATAACGAACATAGGTTGATCAAACTCAACAGGTTCTTGGTTATCCACTAGAATTTCTTTAACCACACCCGTTTTATCAGATTCGATTTGGTTCATCATTTTCATCGCTTCAACAATACATAAGGTATCACCTACATTGACGCTTTGACCAATTTCTACGAAGGCTTTTGACTCAGGAGAAGAGGAGCGATAAAAAGTGCCTACCATTGGTGATTTAACAACATGTCCGGTCTGCACCGGTGCAGCTACTTCTGCAGGAGGAGCAACTGGCGCAGGAGCAGAGTGCATCATAGGAGCCTGCATCATTTGTGGTGCATATTGAACTGCTGTTGATGAACCACTGCGGTGAATTCGCACAGATTCTTCACCTTCAGTGATTTCAAGTTCAGATATGCCTGATTCCTCTACCAGCTCGATAAGTTTCTTTATTTTTCTAATGTCCATGCTCTGTCTCTTTTTTTGTATTATTAATAGTTGTGTGACAAGCCCTAAGCAAGTCTTAACTGGGCTTGTTTAATTTTTATCTTTATCTTTTAATATCGTTATTAAGGCATCTAACGCAAACCGATAACCTTGTTCCCCTAAGCCGACTATCACCCCTTGTGCTATATCTGAAAAGTAGGAATGATGACGAAAATTTTCACGCTTATGCACATTTGACAGATGCACTTCAATGAACGGTAAGTTTACCGCAAGTAGCGCATCTCTCAACGCGATGCTGGTATGAGTGAACGCTGCGGGGTTAATAATAATACCGTCAATCGGCGCATTCGACGACGCATTTTCAAATAGAACGGATTGAATTCGAGCAATAAGCTCATGCTCTGCGTTCGATTGAAAATGAACCAACTGCGCATTCTGAGTGTCAGCATACTCAGTAAGATCAGCGACAATTGCGTCTAGCGTTCTTGAGCCATAGATTTCAGGCTCACGCTTACCTAAAAGGTTAAGATTAGGCCCATTTAAAACTAAAATATTCATTAACATGCTTATATTTTCGGTGAACAAGTCGTTAAGTTGACTGCATATTGACATTTTAGTTCCTGAAATGCCAATATGCGATCGTTTTCCTTAAAAACGGTTCTTAAATTTTCTAATATGTGAAATATACACATATCGCTACAAAGATTCAGCAAATTACTGGTCTAATCAGCGAAGTTAGACCAGTTGAATGTTATATATGTATTAATATCCTAGTCTGCTAGTCTGCTAGTGTGATTCATCATGATGCGTTTATGTTCGGAACACGTCATTTACGTTACTCAATGTTGTTTGTGTGTTTTATATTGTTAGGGGAGTAGCTATTAATATACCGAACGAATTTGAAGCTAAATTTAAAACTCAATTAAAAGTTTTGGTCAGACAATGGGCGGATGCGCGCAAGCAAAAAAGTTTTCGTCAAATAGCCCCTGATATTGATTCGTTGATGAGTGATCTTACTGTCAACGCTCAAAAAACGCCTAATCCTATGCTAATCGAAGATGACCAAACTTTTATTTTTGAATCAAATGGTCAAAGTACGAGTGTTGCTGCTAAGAAAAAAAGGCGCAGAAGCATAGCTGTTGTTGATAGTGACAAACCGTCGGGCTTGGTAATAACAGCTTTAATTGCTGAATTTAATTTTAATGTTGAATACTTTAATAACATAACAGAGCTGAACGAAAGACAATCTACCCACCGATTAGATCTGGTTTTGTTAGATGTTTTGATGCCTGAAGTATCTACTAAACACGTATTTGAATTTGCGGCAACGTTAAATCGTAGTGGCATAAAAGTCATTTCTTATTCTGGGCTATTTGATTTTGAAACACGCTTGGCTGCGGTGCGAGCAGGCATTTCTGACTTTATAGTTAAGCCAACATCGATATTAGGTATTATCGAAAAAATTAAGCGTGTTCTAAACCTACAACAAACTCGTGACTATAAAATTGTGTTTATTGACGACCAAAAATCCATGGGTGAGTTTTACCAAACGCTTTTAGAAGATGCTCGATGTGAAGTCCATTTCATGGATTCTGTGCAAGCAATGTTCAATGGCTTGGATGATATTCATCCTGACTTATTTATATTCGACATGAATATGCCGCAGGTTGATGGTTTAGAAGCGACGAAAATGATCCGTCAACAAAAACAGTTCGATTTTACGCCTATTATAATTTTAACTGCCGATGAGCAGATAGAAACAAAACTTTCAGCTCTGCAAGGGGGAGCCGACGATGTGATTGTGAAAAGTACACCGCCGGCTCTGGTCATTCAGCTCTTGCTCACTCACTTAAAACGCTCTTTAAGTGTTCGAGAATCTGTATCTAAAGACAGTTTGACCGGCGTACTCACTCATGGGCAAATTATGGAAGCGGCAATGACTAACTTCCGTCTGAGCAAGCGCCATAAAAGTCAGTGTGCTATTGCGATGTTGGATATTGACCGTTTTAAAGCGGTCAATGATGCTTTTGGTCACGCTGCTGGAGACAAAGTACTAAGTGGATTGGGACAGTTGTTGTCGCGGTCTTTGCGTAGCACCGATCGCATCGGTCGTTACAGTGGGGAAGAGTTTATGATTGTACTCGTAGGTTCCACTCCTAAAGAGTCGATTCAAAGACTAAATTCCATTAAAGATGAATTTGCGGCCTCTGACTTTGAATTTAGAGGCAAAGTGTTTCGTTGCACTTTTAGTGCAGGGTTAGCGGACTTGGCACAAAGCCAAAGTTTACCCCAAGCAGTCAATCAATCTGACCAAGCCCTCTATGCATCTAAAGAGGGCGGGCGCAATAAGATAACTATCTTTGACTCCATCAGTTAAGAGATTTTTCTACATGTTGAGCAAAAGGTTCGGCTTTCATGAAACCAGTAACGCGCGCTCGAGGAACTTCGTAACCATTCCTGTCAAAGAACAATATGGTCGGTAGTCCCGTAATATTAAATTGTTCTTGAAATTCAAGTCCTTGTGGTGTGTTGTCGGTAAGATCAATTTGCATCCATACGGTATTCTCCAAGGCTTTAATAACTCTTGGGTCTGGGAATGTGCGAGTTTCAAACTCCTTGCAGGCTACGCACCAATCAGCATATAAATCGACCATCACTGATTTTCCTTCAGCACTGGCTGCGCCTACTTTCGCATACAGGTCTTCTAGATTTTTAACGACCATGAACTCAGGGTGACCTTTTTCGTTCAGTTGACTTTGCGTTGTCGCCGATGACATGTTCGAGGTAGCGTGGGGAGCAGTTAATGCCAAACTATGCCAGCCAAGTTTCGCCGTGCTATTAATTCCGACAATAATCGATACGACTAAACCAAGCATAATAAGTAGAGTACGAACACCTTTTAGGAAAGTTGTTTTAGTGTCTTGATTGACTACAAACCAATAGCTAAACAAGGCTAAACCTAAAGCGACCCAAAGTAACATTGTCCAATCTGCAATAATAAAACGTTCTACAAATAAGATAGCAACGCTGAGCATCATGAAACCAAAGCTGGCTTTCACAACATTCATCCATTGACCCGCTTTAGGCAGTAATCTGCCGCCAGTCATGCCAAACAAGATAAGAGGAATACCCATGCCGATGCTTAATGCGTAAAGAGCGGTGAAGCCCAATGTGAGGTCACCACTTTGCGCAATAACCAATAGAATCGCTGTCAGTGGCGCTGTGGTGCAAGGAGACGCCACTAAACCTGAGATAACCCCCATGATAAATACGCCAATCGGGTTACCTGCTTTTTGACTATTACTTACGCCATTGAGCTTTTCTTGCCATTTTGATGGCAATTGAATCTCATATCCGCCGAACATGGCGATAGCCAGTGCGACAAATAAGATGATAAAGGTAATTAAAATAACTGGGGACTGGAGTGCTGCTTGGAACTGCACACCAGCAGACGCCACGACTAAACCCAACAATGAATAGGTTATTGCCATACCTTGAACGTATACAAACGAGAGGAAAAATGCTCTGGATGTCGTTAATTTTTCTTTACCTGCACCTACGATAATACTTGATAGGATAGGATACATTGGAAATACACAAGGCGTAAATGCGAGTCCTAAGCCGAGTAAAACGAACAAACTTAGTGTGATCAACAAACTGTCGTTTGAGAGCAGACGGTCCGCTAGTTGAAATTGCTCTGAATCGTTGCTGGTGTTTGAACTGCTAGACGCAGGAGTTGCCATCGAGGCGTCTCCTACTGCATTTAGGTAAATCACTTTAGTGGTGGGCGGATAGCATAAACCAGCTGTTGCACAACCTTGATAACGTAGCTTGACTATGGCGTCTTGATCCGCAGAGGTAATTTCATATTCAACTATCATATCTTCAAGGAAGACATCTGAGACACCAAAAAATTCGTCTTCAATTTGGGTAGATGTTGGGTAAATTGGTTCACTTAATTCAGCGTTTTTAACCACTGTTTTAAATTGTTTCTTATATAAATAATAGCCGTCTTCAATGTCCCAGCTAACAATTAGTTTTCCGTCAACTTGCTCAAACGCAAAGCCAAATGCTTCTTCTACCTTTAAGAAAGTAGGTTGCTCATCAAATAATCCTTGTAGTGAATCACTCTCGACCGATTTATTGCTTTTGGTCCCATTAGAAAATAGATCAGCTTGGGTCTCACCGATCGCCACTGCGTTAAGATAGATGTCGTTTTGTTTGGGTGGATAACAAAGGCCAGCTTCCGCACAACCTTGAAATCGCACTTTAATGACAGCGTCTTGATCTGCTTTGATAATGGGATAAATCACTTCGATGTTTTGGCTATAGACGTCAGACAATCCAAAGTATTCATCTTCAATTTCGGTTGCTTCTGGATAAATCGGTTGGCCTAGGAGCGCGCCATCAGCTTCAATACTAAATTGCTTCTTATAAAGATAGTAACCTTCTGCAACATTCCATTTTACAATTAGTTGACTGCCTGATTGTTCAAAGTCCATTGCAAAGGCTTTGTCTACAGTAAGGAAGGTAGGTGTATCTTGGAATAACGTCTGAGGTGATGCATCAATCTGTGCCTGACATACTTGCGGATAGGCTATCACAGCGGCCATAGCGACTAGTGTCCACGTTCTTAGCGACATTTTGAACCGTTGAAAAAACTTCATAAAATTTTATAACCTCTTATCCAGTTGTGTGCAGTATGTATTGTTATGGCCATTGCATGCAACAAGACCCGCTGTAACCTTGTCTTCTTTCGTATACGTTTGACTATTTTTGAATTATTTTGCAAACCTAATTTATCTTACTTTGTATTTTTTTGAGGTTACGAATAAAATTCTAAGCGCTTTATAAAAACCTGTATACGGCTTCAAAGGTCATAAAGATGAGTAAAAATATGTAGGTATAGTCTTACTTGTAGCCACCCTTGAAATAATGTTGAGAGCCCAAACATAGCTATACTAGAAGAAGTTTATTAACAAACACTTAAGATATCGGGAGACGGCATGTTTGGTCGCTTATTTATACTTTTCGCAATACTGCCTATTCTTGAAATCATGCTGCTGATCAACGTGAGCGATAATATCGGTGGTTGGAATACGTTTGCAATCGTGCTGATCACTGCATTTTTTGGTGCTTATTTTGTGCGCAGGGAAGGTGCAAATACCTTGCGAAATGTACAATTAAAGATGGCGCAAGGACAAATGCCGGGTAAAGAACTAAGCGAAGGCTTATTGTTGCTGGTGGCTGGCGTGTTGTTGGTCACGCCGGGTTTTATAACCGATGTGGCCGGCCTATTGTTTACTATCCCTTTTACCCGCACTCCTATCGCCGCGGCGTTAGTAACATCGTTTTTGAAGTCAGGCAAAATACAAGGTGGTTTCTCATTTCATCAGCAAGGGTCTAGTGACGCATCTTCCCCAAAGTCTGAGCAGTATAATGAACAAGGTAGTGTCTTCGATGCAGACTATGAAGATACTACCAATAATAAGGCCACAACAAGTGTGGATATTCCTTTTATCAGTGGTAAAAAAGAGACCAAGTCTGACTACGATCGGCCTACGGACGAGAAAAACAAAAGCGATTTAGATGAGAATAAAGAAAAAAATCGTCCAAATTGATATTAATTTGTACTAGCCCCTTGTGTTATGTCAGCGCAACCCCATTTTGATCGCAATCAAAAATTTATTAGTTGAAAGGCTAATACAAAATCGTAGCTGATTATTTTGTGATAATCAGCTGTTTTAACTTAAACCAATTATATTGGAATTTTCTGGAGATTTGAAAATGGCAATTCGTCCTTTACACGACCGCGTCATCATTAAACGCGAAGAGCAAGAAAGTAAATCAGCTGGTGGCATCGTATTAACGGGCTCTGCTGCTGAAAAATCAACTCGCGGCAAAGTTATTGCAGTGGGCAACGGACGCGTTCTAGAAAACGGTGACGTTAAAGCTTTAGACGTAAAAGTAGGTGACATGATCATCTTTAGTGACGGCTATGGCGTAAAAACTGAAAAATTAGATGGCGAAGAAGTACTTATCCTTAGCGAAAACGACATCTTAGCGATTGTTGAGTAACAACGACGCTTCAATTATTAACATTTAATTCGAACTTTTTGTTTTATGAATCTTATTCCCAATAAAACGAAAAGTGGATAGTAATAAATTTAGAGGAAATTAATCATGGCAGCAAAAGAAGTACGTTTTGGTATTGATGCTCGCAATAAAATGTTGAACGGCGTAAACATTCTAGCAAACGCAGTTAAAGTAACGCTGGGTCCAAAAGGCCGCAACGTGATTTTAGAAAAATCGTTTGGTTCTCCAACGATTACTAAAGATGGTGTGTCAGTTGCTAAAGAAATCGAATTAGAAGATAGATTCGAGAATATGGGCGCACAGATGGTCAAAGAAGTTGCGTCTAAAGCAAATGATGAAGCAGGTGACGGTACAACTACTGCGACTGTTTTAGCACAAGCTATAGTAGTAGAAGGTTTGAAGTCTGTTGCTGCTGGTATGAATCCAATGGATCTAAAGCGTGGCATCGACAAAGCAGTTATCGCTGCTGTAGAAGAGTTAAAGAAACTTTCTACAGAATGTGCAGATACTAAAGCAATCGCTCAAGTAGGTACTATTTCAGCTAACTCTGACGAAATTATTGGCCAGATCATTGCTGAAGCAATGGACAAAGTTGGCAAAGAAGGCGTTATTACGGTTGAAGAAGGTCAAGCACTGCATAACGAATTAGATGTAGTTGAAGGTATGCAGTTCGATCGCGGTTACCTTTCTCCCTACTTCATGAACAACCAAGAAAATGGCACGGTAGAGCTAGATGCACCGTTCATTTTACTAGTAGATAAAAAAGTCACTAACATTCGTGAATTATTACCAACGCTTGAAGCGGTAGCAAAGGCATCTAAGCCATTGTTACTTATTGCCGAAGACGTTGAAGGCGAAGCGCTAGCTACGTTAGTTGTGAATAACATGCGCGGTATCGTTAAAATTGCGGCAGTTAAAGCACCTGGTTTCGGTGACCGTCGTAAAGCAATGTTACAAGATATCGCGACATTAACTGGCGGTACTGTGATTTCTGAAGAAATCGGTTTAGAGCTTGAAAAAGTTCAGCTTGAAGACTTAGGCACAGCAAAACGCGTTGTTATTACTAAAGACAACACAACAATCATTGATGGTGCTGGTGAGTTAGAAGCTATCCAAGGTCGTTGTAGCCAGATTCGTGCACAAATTGAAGATTCGTCTTCAGACTACGACAAAGAGAAGCTACAAGAGCGTTTGGCTAAATTATCTGGCGGTGTTGCAGTAATCAAAGTCGGTGCGGCGACTGAAGTTGAAATGAAAGAGAAAAAGTCACGTGTTGAAGATGCACTTCACGCAACACGCGCAGCAGTTGAAGAAGGTGTTGTACCTGGTGGTGGTGTTGCCTTGGTTCGCGCCGCAGCTAAATTAGCTGCCTTAACTGGTGACAACGAAGATCAAACATTGGGCATTAAACTAGCACTACGCGCAATGGAAGCTCCTTTACGTCAAATCGCTACTAACGCAGGTGCGGAAGCTTCTGTTGTTATTAACGAAGTTAAAAACGGTACAGGTAACTTCGGTTACAATGCTGCTAATGACACATACGGCGACATGCTAGAGATGGGTATTCTTGACCCAACTAAAGTAGCTCGTTCTGCATTACAATTTGCAGCGTCAATTGCTAGTTTGATGATCACAACCGAAGCAATGGTTGCTGAAGCACCAAAAGAAGATAGCTCTGCAATGCCTGATATGGGCGGCATGGGTGGTATGGGCGGCATGATGTAATTGCATAGCCGTGCATAGCGTTGCATAAGGTTGCAATGTGAAGCTTTAAAGCCCGCAGATTTATAGTCTGCGGGCTTTTTTATTGATTTTTTCCTTGATAATTATTTGGTCTAACAACACCGTGACGATGGAATATTTTGGTGTATAAAATGTGAAATCCTGAAGAACTGCGAAAACTGGCTTTGAGCATATGGCGCCAAAGGGCAGTGAACTGCCGTTGATTTAACCTCCGTTGTATACACACCTTAGGTCATTACCGCGCAGGCGGTAACCTCCCAAACCCACCTCAAGGTAGAATAAAACAGTCCTTTTCAATACTGCTAAACAGATATATGCTAATTCAGTAATTGAAAAGGAATTCAATCATGAAACAACCCTGTATATACATTATCACTAACCGTCACAAGTCTACCTTATACATCGGCGTAACCAGTAACTTATTGCAGCGCATCTATCAACATAAACACAGGCTAATTAAAGGTTTTAGCTCAACATACAATCTAGATAAGCTAGTTTACTTTGAGCAATTTGACGATATGGAGAACGTAATACTTCGGGAGAAAAGACTCAAGAAATGGAACAGGGATTGGAAAAATCGGCTTATCAATGAGCTGAATCCTAGCTGGGAAGATTTATACTTTGCCTTCAATTCTTAGTTTCTATTTGAAATTGCAGTAAACAACGGGAGGTCACCGCCTTCGCGGTGATGACCTAGGTTGTTTTAGTGTAGTGCGAACAACGTAAACAGGCTGCAATTGCCGTATTCAAGACCAAGTCGATCAGGCAAGAAGTGAACGATAGCTAACATTAGCCTTTGAAATTTGCACTAGACTCTTTATTCCATTTTTATAAATTGATCATATTTTGTACAGCTGTTAATCTCAAATACCATCCATCTGAGTAGTGTGGTGTGAATTATACATTTCTAATAATTAAATAAGGTCATTATAATGAAAAAAATAAACACTCTGATATTAACTTTCACCATCCTGATATTAACTCCATTTTATACCTTTGCTGACCATCTTGATGTAATCCAAGTCGAGTTAAAAGAAAACTGTGGATTCAACCAATATCTGGCGATAGCAAAAGACTTCAATAATAATTGGGCAAAGGAATACGATTATAATGTGGAAATCCTGATGCCTGTGCAGAGCAATGATCTGAAATCTATATTCTGGGTTGGCAGGTCCTCTAACGCAGTCGCATTTGGCAAAGCTTGGGAGGCTTGGGTAAGCGATCTAGGCAAATCGGATTCGGAGGCATCGATACTAACTGCACGCTTTGATAAGTGTGGCAAAAACATGTCGAGACGAAGCTACGGCGCCTATTAAATATGAGTCACTGGCAGTCGTATTTGTGCGGCTGCTTATGTTTAGATAATTAGTTAGCCGACGTAGCTACTTTCGCGGATTTAGTCTCCTTTGAGCGAAAGTAGGGGCCTAAAAACCAGTTTTTTCGATACTCCGCTACGACCATAATTGGCGCAAACTTCTCACACAATTTTGAACAGCGTATGGTTCATATTGCCGTGCACTTGCCATACGCTAATAGACAAAAATGGCAGTTAGGAGACGGTCGACATACCAATCAATATGACTGCTGTGCCCTCGATTAGTATTCATATTGGATTTTGAGTTTTCATTCTTGGGAGAATCCATTCATAGTTTATCGGCAAAACGATGCATCTAAATTTGGAGTCAATAACACGGTGTCTTTGAATACCAATATACTAAGTGAGCCTGACCCCTTAATTGTTTAAATCGCCTAATGTATAACGCTGGGCGAGAGGCTTATAACGCGCAAAAATAATGCGCTAACGCTTGGTTTGGCCCACGCTCCAAAATTAGTTCGAGAGGGCTCATTATGGTTTCACGGATTGGGCGATCTGTCTGGATACTGGAAGCATAGCATTTGTTGTCTCGTTGAAATTTAGACCAGTTCCAAACCAGGCGATTACCAGATTTCGACCTGGATCAACGTAAAGACCTTGGCCCGAGTACCCCGCCTTATACATCCCGCCGTCTGCCCAGATGAGATCCCACTGCCAACCCGATCTACTCGGCAAATCAGTTGCGAATACTGAAACCAACCTTTCTTTCGCAGTCGGAGTCAGTTGCAGTCCGGAAGATTGGATTTTCTCAATCATAGATGGCGACAGGAGTGAAAATGATTCTGGTTGCGTATATATCTGTCCAAAACGCGCCACATCCCTCAAACGTGCATGTAATCCTCCAGCAGCATAGGCATTGCCTTGATCGCTAATTGCCATCAAAGCATCTGCTTCAGCACCGATTGGATTCCAAATAAGCTCCTTTATAGCTGTGTGGTAAGGTTTGCCAGTGACTCCTTCAATAACCAACCCCAAGACGTTCGTATTCACTGATACGTATTCTGTTTGTAAGCCCTGTGCGCTTCTTGATTGCATTGATCGAACAACATCCAGAAAATCAAGTTCTCGGCCGGTGGCAGCGGCAATTCCGAGCGCCTCTTCTTGCTGATACACACAAGTTGTATCGTCCTGATATCCATCGCTATCCAGACAATCGATCCCGGACGCCATGTCCGTAATATTCTGGACGGTAATCCCTGCCCAAGCCGTGTCAACCAGTTCTGGAACATATTGCTCAACGGGCGCTGTCATATCGATGCGCCCCTGCTCAGCGAGAACAGCTAAAGCGGTCGAAGTCACGACTTTCGTCACAGACCAGGAAAAATGGCGTTGCCATGAATTCATGTTCGGATACGTTTCAAACGCGATCTCACCATTGTGCAAGACAATGATGCCATCCAATAAGGGGTCATTGGTTGCATAGTCTTCAAAACGCATCTCTTCACCATTTATCGTAATGGTATGGTTTGGAATAGAATGTGTTAAGGAAAGTGGCAGTTCACGAGACTCCAAGACCCGAGAGATCGTCGCCATAGCGAAATAGGTTTCGGCATTAAGGTGAAATTGCCGACTAATTGCACCACCGCTGTCAAAATTCTTTGGCGTGACTGAAAGGATATTCTGTTTGAACTCTAGAGCCGTCTCGCAATCGTTGCAGGCGTATGGTGCATGCGTAGAATTGTCCTTATTTGACGCTTCACAAGCTACCAAAAACACTAGCGCCGTCAACGATATCTTGCGAAGAACTCTGATCATTACTAATTCACTCTCATCTCTGTTCTGAAAAATTAGCTAGAGTATAGGGAGAATTAAAGCTATTTACTATCCTTAGTTACAGCTGACTTTTTGTATGGGTTGATGTTTACCAACAGTAAATTTGAGTGATTTTCGTTAAAAAGACAGTCTTCAATTTTATGTCGATAGACCATTAGTATGGAAACCTTGGAAGTCGCATGCAAGTCCTCCAACCATGAGCTAATGTATTCTTTATTTGAAAGTTTAGAGCTGTTCTTTCCACAAAGTTCTCGCACAAATTTGAATGGCGTACGGCAGCTTATGCCGTGGACTTGCTCTTTGCGAACAGGCCGTTTCCGACTATTAGTTGATAGGTCGCACTTCTATACCAGAAGTGCGACCTACTGGCTTTTGTTACGAATCAATTCCCTCTGATACCTCTAGTGCATCATCAACTTCTATACCCAGATATCTAACGGTACTTTCAAGTTTTGTATGACCGAGTAATAATTTGAAAGCTCTCAAATTCTTGGTCTTTTTGTAAATAAGAGAGGGCTTTGTTCGCCTCATAGTATGCGTAGCGTATTGAGTCGCGTCTAATTTTATCGATTCGACCCAATGGTCAACAATCCGGCTATATTGTCTAGTCTTTTGTTGAACTATCATTGCTCTGGATTGCACACTTAGTCCATGAGCAATATCACGTAGCCTTAGAGAAACTAGGTCACAACCTCTCAACTTACTGTCAATAGCTAGGTTAAATAGTGCTAAGTCTCTAACATTACCTGATAGCTCAAGTCGAATACGAATAGCCCAGATTTGCTGAAGTTTAAGTGGGAGTTTTTGACCAACAAGCTGGTTTGGCGAAAGCCGACTGTCGCCAGTGTTATTGGTAGGGCGGCTAAGAGCGAGCAACAGACACATAGAAAATTGTCTGGTAGTCTCATTAAAGTCAGTGCTCGAACCAAAGTGGACTAAATAACTTATCAGTTTGATCAATAAAGATGAGCTATTTTTGGATGCTGGACTTTTCTACCATACAACGTAATGTAGTTTGTAAGGTCGCATTATATAGAGGTCAAGTAACATTGGCCGCTACACATAAGATTAAAAAGAGTACATAAAATGAAAGGATTAATAACAACATTAGTATTGTTTATCTGTATTACGATTTCTGTGGAAGTTTTAAGTGAATCGAGCAGTTTTAAAGATCGTGTGCTGCCGATTTCGTCAACTGTTAATTCGATTATATCGATAGAAGGGGCAGATAGGATTACTAAAACTATGCAAAAGCACGTTGATGAAGGGCGGTTACCCGGAGTAATGACGATGATTTCGCATAAAGGCAATATCGTTTACGGGAAGGCGTTAGGTATGCGAGATATTGAATCCGAAGATCCACTTGAGCTTGATGACATCTTCCGTATTTATTCCATGACGAAACCGATAACAAGTACAGCAATTATGATGCTTGTTGAAAAAGGTAAAATATCGCTGGACGATCCCGTGTCAAAATTTATTCCAGCTTTTGAAAACCTTGAAGTATTAGCTGAAGACGGAACACGAAGAGCTGCCAAAAGGGCGATATCGATTAGACATCTTTTAAGTCACACTAGTGGGTTAACATACGGAAAATTTGGTGATTCTAAGGTGGATAAAATCTATCTTGCAGCGGATCTTTTTAGAGCGAAAAACCTCAATCATTTCGTCAATAACGTCGCGAAGCTTCCATTGCTTTCCCATCCTGGAGAAAAGTGGAACTATAGTGTATCAACGGACATACTGGGCTTTGTTGTGCAAGTCGCATCGGGTAAGCCATTTGAAGATTTTTTAGCAGAAGAAATTTTTAAACCATTGAAGATGGACGATACAGCATTTTGGGTGCCTAAGGATAAAATAGAGCGATTCGTAAGTCGCTATCAAATCCTTGATGATAATTTACAGCTAAAGGATTCATTTAAAGATAGTAAATATAATAGCAAACCTGCCATAATTAGTGGTGGAGGCGGCCTAGTTTCTACTGCTTCCGATTATATTCGTTTCGCTCAAATGCTGCTGCAAGGTGGTCAACTTGAAGGCGTACGACTACTTCAGCCCGAAACTGTCGATATGATGCGTTCGACCCAATTGCCAGAATCACATGAGCCAATTACTATTCCAGGCTGGATCCCACCAGCCTATGGCTTTGGGTTGGGTTTTGCCACATTAATTGACCAAGAAGTAACTTCAGATGCTGATCACAACGGAATTTTTCGATGGGGAGGAGTGGCAAATACCTTTTTCTGGATTGATCCAGAAGTCGAGTTAATTGCGATGGTCTGGACTCAACTAGATCCGTTTTTGGTCTATAGTCTAGAAAACGAATTTCAAAGTCTCGTCTATCAGGCAATAGAAGAAACAAAAAAGAAAGAGTTTAACGAAATCAAGTAATGTAGGGTAATTTGATCAGTTTACCAATGTCTTCTTGGAGCCAATTGCAAAGGTGAGGAAGGCATATACGCGCTCTCTCTTTGACCTAAAGAGGCCATTCACGATAACGATGTTTTGGCTTCCGCTAAGCTAAAAAATGACATACCAATAATGTCCGTTATGGTGACGAAGCCGAACAATTATTGAGTTGAATGCAGCTCGAATAAATGACTATTTGTGTCAAAAATCATTGTGCCATATCTATTATCGAATGACAGTTTTTGGCACATTCTTCCCGTACAATTTTGAGCAGCGTATGACCCCAATGCCGTAATCTTGTCATTGGAATTTTTAATTCAAAAATGTCGATTTAAGCTAATTAGTCATCCTTTGTCCCTCATTTACACTAACTGATGGAATTTATTACAAGGTTGCATGATTCAAAGGGGTATAAAGCGGGGTATAGTTTTCAATTTTTTTATTTTATTAATAATATAAGTGGTATATGCGCCGATGGGCGGCATGATGTAATTGCATTATATTGCATAGCATATCACTGCGCGCTGATAACTAGCGTTGTAGTGTAAAACCTTTTAAGCTCTCAGATTTTATGGTCTGAGGGCTTTTTTAATGGATTTAAGTCAGTCACAAGTTTATGTGTTGTTTATTTTTTACATTCATCACTTTGGTTAATAGGCATATTTTTATCATAATTCAACAATTAATCTTCCTAAATATAAGTGGTTGAATTCCGTAATTTACGCTAGCATAATCCTAAATTAACGTAAATGTTATTATGGATTAAATAGATATGTACTCCCGACTTATCAAACCTCGTCTACTCGAAGCACAACAAGATACCCCCGTTACTTTACTAGCAGGACCACGTCAGGCTGGCAAAACAACTCTAGTTAAGCAAATAGCGGTTGAGCAGGGGATAAAATACATAACACTGGATGATCAGTTAACACTTCTCTCTGCTAAAAACGATCCGGTAGGCATGATAAGAGACATCGACAGAGTCGTTATTGATGAAATTCAACGTGCTCCGGAATTACTATTAGCGATTAAAAAGAGTGTAGATGAAGACAGACGCCCAGGGCGATTCCTGCTTACAGGCTCTGCAAATTTAATGGCGATGCCAAAAGTTGCTGATTCGCTAGCCGGACGAATGGAAACTTTGTCTTTATTACCTCTGTCTCAAAGCGAAATAGTACTGCAAACTACTAATTGGATAGATAACGCGTTTAACGGGCGCATTCTTCAGGCTGAGCAAATATCAGTCGGGGATGAGCTTATTGTTCGTGTTCTAAAAGGTGGTTATCCAGAAGCGGTAACACGAGAATCATATCGAAGACGAGCCAAATGGTCACAACAATACATTGACGCTATTATTCAACGGGATGTTAGAGATATTGCGACTATTGACAAACTTGATCAATTACCGCGTTTTCTAAGTGCCCTATGCCAGACGGTGGGGCAAATGTGTAATTATAGTAAACTCGGCGGTCAAATAGGCCTTGATGGTAAGACAACATCCAGATATATCGGCATTTTTGAGCAAATGTATTTACTAAAACGAATAGACGTTTGGTCTCGTAATCGGCTCAGTCGTGTCGTAAAAACACCCAAGCTACAATTTATTGATTCAGGTTTATTGAGTACTTTACTTGATTTAACAACAGACGAAATTCAACAAGATAAAACTCGATTCGGCAACGTCCTAGAAACATTCGTTTATGGCGAGCTTCTTAAACATTCGACACACTCCGACGGTAATTACCGCATTATGTATTACCGAGATGCCGACAAAGTTGAAGTAGATTTTGTAATCGAGAATACTAAAGGGGATATTGTTGGGGTCGAGGTCAAAGCCTCGGCTACTGTTACTGACAAAGACTTAAAAGGATTGAAAAAGTTGGCAGGGCTTGCTGGCAAACGTTTTAAAACAGGCTTGTTGTTATATGATGGCACTGAAACTATGCCTCTTGGCGAAAACATTTGGGCTGCACCGTTATCATCGTTATGGGGTAAATAGCCGCATATGATAGGTGTTTTATTACCAGAAGCGCTTTATCATGAGGTTACAATGTGAAGGTTTTAAAGCTCGCAGATTTATAGTCAGCGGACTTTTTAGTGATTTTTTCCTTTGCTAATTATTTGGCCTAACACCACCCTTATTATAGAGTATAAAATGGAGTTTCGTTTTAAGCTAATTCTCTATGCTGTATGGCGGAAATTGGCAGAATATAATCGTTCCCTGTTTAAAGTTGATAAAAACAGGACCTCTTGGATAAAAAAGACTTATGGTTTATTTTCACTAAACTCTGCGGGTTGTCTGCAATGATGATGAAATTTTACTTGCGGCATGCGTCACCATGTATTGGTTTCACTGTTTTAACTGCAAACTCTGCTTTCCGCGGGTGATGCCGCCTTTTCTCAGCGATTTCGCCGACCTGGGAGCTTGTGAGACAACGTCAGGAACTCCGATTGCTGATTGTCGGATTTGCTACCCGCACAGCCGGAACGCTCAACGAAGCTCAAACGAACGCATTTCTAGTGCCGACTTGATATAGAGGAATAAGCGAAGGGCATTTATTCCTTGCCAATCCTGCGGCGATCGATCCAAGCACATATTTTATAGTATTTGCCGATGATGGGGTTTCGATCTCGCCCAGCAACACTGGCCAGTACAATTTAAGATTTTGCTGTTCTAATATTATAAAAAGAAAAATTCAGTTTTTAATCGACCAAAGAAGACCTTCGCACCACCAATCGAGGAATTAAGTCTCTTAAAAGAAGAATATTTAACCGAACTGTCATCTAAACCGTTATATATAGGATCATCGCAGAGTAGACTGCAAATAAAATAGAAAGTCCTTTGAACCAACGAGGTATGCCTACCACGAGCGCCATTATCAAAAACTCCAAGTAGGGGTATCGCCAATGACAGCCCAGCCGGATGGCCAAACATCGCTATGTTGACATAAGGTCCGGTCAAAAAGTAAATCAACATTGCTAATGCCGATATGCGTCCCATTCCTTTGCTGTGAGCGAGCATATCAAATTGTCCATCGTCAGAATCAGGTAATGCCATTTCTGCTGCGAAATAGATACAAACTGCGGCAAATATCAAAATCAAGAAATGTTGAAACTGCCACGCAGTAAATTCATGCAGGCCCCAACCTGCCCACCAAATCTGTAGGGTAAAAGTAATAATACTCAAACCCCCATAACGGCAGTAGACCAATGAAATTTGACCTTAGTGTGATGGCGGATTAAATCACCAACCACATGCAGCAAACGAGTAATGGCTAAACCAATTATTATCGAGACAGTGACAAATATGTATTCGTGCTGGGTCATGGATATACCTCAAGCCTAAATAGGCAAAAACATCTTATCCTATTTACAATTGCGTGCGTCATTACTGTTGAACTCCCAAAATGCTATAGCCTGATGTAACGACTTTCTTGCCCGCTGTGTCATTTTATTTTAAATCGGCATTCATGTGAATGAGTGAGCGAGAGTATTCCATACAAGTTTTCCCAAACCAGGCGTGTTTTTTACATCCAACTAAAATCTAGCTGACGGCCTCGCTCTTTGCTGCTGCTGCGCAGCAGGGCCAGTGATCTTGCCCTATATTTATGCGGGCAATATATCGCTTCCCGCCAACCATTAGCGAGATTATTTCAACCGCTCAGATTCTGCTTATAATGGATGAAGTACTCAGAATGCAGATAGTTAAGTTCGCGCAAGCTCTAGATGGACAGCTCGGCCTGACCCATTAGGAGTCAAGGCTATGATACTTAGACGTTCCTCTTGGTATATTCAATACTAAATTGGATGGCGGTATTTATAAATATATTGTTTGTTAGTGGGAGCGTATTTTTAGCCACTCAGGTTTCTATCCAGATAGAGCAAGAGTATTTTGATTTGTCCATAAAAACCCCCCGAAGGTTTTGTCCAACTTTCGGGGGCACTGCATTGCTATTGATCGTCTTTTTTAGCTATACGAGCATAATAAAGGTGTTGTTTTTACTTTTTTACGACGTGTCCCTACCATAGCCAACAAACCTAATAAAATAAGGCTCAAACTACCGCCTGATGAAGATGGCCTCTCAACAGGCACTTCTGGTATAGGCTCATCTACCACAGGCGCATCGAGCTGCAAGCTAATCAATACGGGGTCGTGGTCAGAACTGCGGTATGCGTCAGGGGCAAAGAAGTCAAGGATTTGAGCGTCTGATTTAAATCTTGTATTATAATCTAATGCAACGGGTTCATCAGCATTGATGTGCCACTCTGTTACATCAATTGTCTTAGCCAAAGCAATCTCATTTGCTAAAGCATGGTCCAAGTTACCTAAGAGACCATTAAACGAGTATGTATAAGCCTCTGCACCATCGTAAGCGCTAACCAAGTTGGTAAAACCGGCTTCCTCTAGGAGGGTAATTGGATCTTCTTTTGCGTAAGCGTTCAAGTCGCCAATAATTAAAGCAGCCACGTCAGGAAACTCGCTAGCTATAAATGCTACCAAAGCTTGTGCAGCGCGAGTACGAGTCAGGTTGCAGCTTCCTTGCCCAGTTGTTTCATCGTCGTCACCGGCGCCGCAACTTGAACCTTTAGACTTAAGATGGTTAACACTGATTACAATAGTTTCGTCGTTCTCAACTAAAGCGAACTTCTGAACTAATGATGGACGGTTTTTAGTGTCGTCAAATAACACAACATCAGCGTCGTCAGACGTAGAGTTTGCACTTGTTAGTATAGCGGCTTCACCATCAAGAGTAACAACCGCTGGCTTGTAGATGAACGCAACTGTTATTGCATCAGTGCCAATAGGTGCACCAGGATCAACAATCGCATAGGTACCTTCACCCATCTCTACGTTAATACCAGCAACTAAATCAGCAATAGCAGACTCGTCATCGAACCCATTGTTCTCGATTTCCATCAAACCGACTACATCGGCATCCATAGCCACAATAGCGGCTACAATTTTTGCTTTTTGACGTCCAAATTCTTCAGCATCGTCTGCACCACGACAGCTTGAGTCAGCGGCTGGCCCACAGATTCTCGAACCATCATCAATGGTTTCAAAATAATTGAGCACATTTAAGCTTGCCACTTTCAAGTTACCAAGGTCCAAATCTGGTGCACTTGTACGGGGATTCGTTTCTGCAAATGTCGGGTCACCGACCGGAATGACTAAGTATTCTCCGAAGCTGAAATCTACCACAGCGGTAAGCGTTGAAACGGTATTGCCTAAACGCAATGAATTACTTGCAGACAATCCACCAGTTGGGTACGGAACAGAATCTGGATTTTGACTACTATCGCCATCATCTAAAATAATTCGGTCTAAGTTATTTGAGACTTCTAAAGCGGCGGCTTCAGCTGAACCTGGAGCATAAACATTGGTCGGCGTGTATAGCCTTGTAGAAGACAAAGTTGCCTGACCAAATCGGGCCAGCGTAAAGCTATCAGTCACTACTAATTCCTTAGTACTAGCGACTAACATACCTTCAAGTGCTTCAATATCATTTAACGATGCAAAAGGGAGAGTTAAATCAGCAGTTGTCACTGTTGCTGCTTCACAGCCTGACAATACCTCTGTCGCTGCAAGCTGTGTTTTGTCAAAAAACTCAGATACATCACCTAATACACGGACGACTTCTCCTTCAAGCGGCAGTGTATCGTTATAAAAAACAAAGATACCTTCAGACGTAGCAGCATTATTATCCATATCGGCTGTTTCTTCTTGTACTAAGAAGCCTGATAAATTAGGCCTAGCTGCTGTAACGACCCCCTCGATTACGAGTGTTTCGCCGACTAATAAAGATGCATTGCCATCACCTTGGATTGCACTGATTAGTGTTGAAGCGTCAGTACAAGCACCAATTAATAAGGGGTCGCCGCCACCACTTCCACCATCGCCACCACCAAATATGCTGGTTTCAGGAGCAAACGTTTTGATCGGAAATTTAGCGTCACCAGCGGCCTCATTGCTTGCTTGACCGTCTAATGCATTAGGTCCACTAAATACCCAGTTGCCTATAACAAAAGCTGCGCCATCTGGCCCAGTGTCAGAATTTCGGTAAGCCCAGCCATCTAGGTATTCCCAAGGTTGTCCACTTCCGTCGGTATTAATATCGCCAAATGTATCTACCACAGTATCATTGCAAAAAAGCTCTACTGCATCGTCTCCATTAATGGCCATTGCGCCACTTAGGTGAGTTGGCTCAAAGCCCATAAAGGTGACAAAATTTTCATTTTCTGTTGCTACGTAAAGATAACTTCCTGCCGTTGCAGAGGCTGCTTCGAAAGTAAATTCTTGCCCATCAGTACCACCGCCATTATTAGCAGCGCCTAATCCGCATACCGATAGATCAGGAATGTCGTTAACCACGAATAATTCAACGGCTTTAGGTGTTCCGCCCGATAATGTTGCGTCCATGACTCCAGTAATGATCAAGTCATTGGCTTGCACAGATGACATGCATAGCGCAACAATAAGTGCTGGGTATCTTAATTTCATTTTCTCTCCTGAGATTTTATTTATTGAAGTAACTTTTTTGAAATTTGAAAGCCGCGAATGGAGATTGTTGTTGACCAGTCATCAGACCCAAAAGTATCCCCTTCATTGATCAATATGCCTGGCAGGTTATCGATTAATGCGAGCACACTAGTCATATTGCTTTGCTGCTTTTGCATCGACTCCGTTGTTTCATTGTTTGTATAGGAAACGCTCTTGCCAATGACTTGAATTTTCTCAATAGAAGTGTCTTTGGCTTTCATGTTTTCTTCCGCTTGTACTTGTGTATTAAGCGCGGCTAAACAAGCCAGCGTGATGCAACTGAGTTTAGTGTTAATGCAAATGTCCGGATTATAATTCTTGTATTTAGCTAAAAATGAGTGACTATTGTAGGCCAGGTTAATGGCAATTACTTTACAGAAAAATGAACAAATTTAGACAGTTATATTACATGAGTGTGGCAATAATGTGACTAAAAAATGACAGGCGAATATTGCGTGGATTTAATTGATTAAGAAAAAAAGAGCCAGTGTTAATAAATCCACATAATGGCTATCGCTGATCTATCAACACGGACTCCTTTCTGATTAATTTAGTTTGCAGGCTTCGTGCACTGATTGTCCAACTATTAATTATTTGATGATGAATGACTGGTGTGGTGGCAAATCTGACTATTTATTCGGGTGATATCATTATTTACATGAAGTCTTTAGACGGAGAGCCTGAAAACATATATTATTTGCCACCGCGTTTTTAACATCTAATGTTAATTATTCTAGGAAAACACAAACTGAATAAAAACGACAACGATTTATGCTAGCAAACAACTATTAATCCTAAACACTTAAGCTTTAAAGTAGTGAGAGACAAAATGAAAAAATGTATTGCCATAATATTTACAGTAATAACAAGCATGTCTGCGTTCGCCCATATAGGATTAAAATCGTCTGCACCGGCTGACGATGCTATGCTAATGAAGAGTCCTGAAGAAGTTGAAGTAAGGTTTGAAGATGAAGTGCGTTTAGTCAGTTTATCGGTGGTAAACAGCAAAGATGAACCTGTAGAAATAAACTTTGCGCCATCAATGGAGGCAAGTAAGACCTTCACCTACGATTTACCTATGTTGACGCCAAGTACTTATAACGTCTCTTGGACCATCATGGGAGAGGACGGCCATAAAATGAAGGGCGATTTTTCGTTTATGGTGCATGCCATGGAAAAGATGAAGGGCATGAAGGGTGAAAAGGTGGACCATTCCCAACATGACAACTACTAATATAAAAATACAATGATGCCAGAGATTTGGACAGGGCTACTCATATTTAATAAGTTTCTGGTGTACTTAGGCATAGCGGCTGCCATTGGCGCTATTGCAAATATGCTGTTATTTACACATCACGATGCAATAGCCGTTCGCTATGATGCTATTAGGAAATGGCACTCTAGCAGTTGTAAGTATGCTCTATTGTTTATTGCTATTGGTTTCGTCGCCAATCTTGCTGACTTTTTTGTACAAACGGGAAATATGTCAGAAACAGGTATGACGGGGATGTTTGAACCCATGATGCTCAAAATGTTGTGGCTTAGCTCAGTTAGCACATTAACCATTGTTAGAGCTGCAGCGTTTGCGTTATCGGCTGCGATGATGCTCTATGTGTTGAGGCTCCCCAATCCTCTTAATAGTAAGCGCAAATTAGTTGTATTTGTGGTTTTTGCAGTTGTCGTAATAATAGCGCTAAGCGCTTCATTTACTCTTTCTGGACATACCAATACGCTTGAGTTTGGGAGTGTAACGTTTATTACATTACACGTAGCGCTTGCGTTTGCATGGCTTGGGTCGCTCATACCATTGATATATGCAAGCTACTTCTTTAATAACAAAGAGCTCTACATATTAATGGACAGGTTTGGTCGTTACGCTTCATGGGGTGTCGCTATCTTGCTGATTGCCGGCACGGCGATGCTGATTCAGCTAGTACCAACAATAGACGTTCTTTTGTCGAGCACTTACGGCCAGCTTTTCATCCTGAAAATCGGCGGGGTACTTACACTGCTTATTTTTGCACTAGCGCACCAGTTCGTATTTGTTCCCCGTATACTTCAACAAGACAATGGACATATAAAACTGCGGCATTCCATTATGACTGAAGCCACTATAGGTCTGCTCGTATTAATAGCCACCAGTATTGTCACAACGGCAACTGGGCCTGCTATGTAATGTGTTCAACTTATCAATTAATTTACGATTTATTTAAGGTCATATTTATGAAACACGTTATTCAAACTAAGTTCCTTACACTTGTCGCTCTTATTGTTTTGAGTGGGGCGGTATTTTCTCATGAAAATGAGATTGAGAAAGAAACAAAATCGACTATGTTTTCCGGACTTGAAACGCCGGCGGGCAAGGCAGTATTGGCTTTTCATAAAGCCCTTGAAACTGGCGATGTGAAAACCGCACGCAGTTTACTTGCTGATAACGTATTAATACTCGAAGGTAAGAGTGTTGAGAGAAGCGCGCAAGAGTATGCAAATCATCATATGCTCTCTGACATAAAATATCTAAGAGCAATGTCAATTGAGTCTATAGAGCACCACGTGGTTCAATACGATGTTGTAGCAACGTCGATATCAAGAAGTCGCGTGAAAGGCACCTACAAAGATAAAAATGTTGACCGAATAGGTAATGAAACAATAACACTCCGAAGACAAGACGACAATTGGAAAATCACGCATATCCATTGGTCTAATTGATTGCAGATAGCTTGATGCCCTGCTTAAAACAGCCCAGTATCATGCTGTTTTGATTTCAACAATGTAATCAAACGTTGATGCAATTGCTGTTAAAGATTGTTTTGGTGCTTGTGGGTTTTTCATTATTAGAGCGTAAAATTTTACAAAAGGTAAACATATGAGTGAATATGATGAACTCGAGCAGCTCATAGGAGAAGTGCTTACGACCTTGTCGTTAGGCGCACATGAATGACGCAATCCCCTAATTCTACTATTTTAGCTAAACGCACACTTCTACTATCCGCGGCGGCAATGGGTTTTGCGCAAACCGTACTTTTTGCAATATTAGCCCCGCTTGGACGAGAAATTGGCTTAGTAGAAGTGCAAATTGGTGCCATTATTTCCGCCTCATCTTTAACCCTTTTCCTGGTCAGCCCTTTTTGGGGACGAGCCAGTGACATCTGGGGTAGAAGAAAAATTCTGCTAATAGGTCTGTTTGGTTATTCAGCAGGAACAGTGATGTTTGCGGGTGTCTTTCAAATGGCACTTCTGGGTTACCTTGTTCCCTTAACCGCACTCGTATTATTAATCCTGACTCGAGTTGCTAATGCAACAGTAATGGCAGCCGTGTCGCCATCAGCTAATGCGTATATGGCTGATATTACGACCTTAGAAGACCGCATTAAAGGCATGGGGGCAATAGGTGCAGCAGGAAATATTGGCTCGGTATTAGGGCCTGCCATTGGTGGGCTGCTCGCCAGTATTAGTTTACTCACGCCGTTGTACTTTTCGGTTTTGTTAACTCTAGCTGCGGCAGTGCTAACACTTTTTGCTTTACCAGTGTTGCCAAAAAAAAGCATAATAAAAAAGCAACCGAGACTCAAATATTCAGATCCACGAATTTTTCCGCTAGTGGTTGCCGGCGTGCTCTTGTTTATGGGCTTTGCCATTGTGCAACAAACTATAGCGTTTCGCTTTCAAGATCAGTTGGCGCTCAGTGGTATCGAAACCGCAAAAATTGTGGGGTTTAGTCTGATGTTTTCAGCGGCAGCCGCACTAATTGTGCAACTGTTAGTTATACCTCGCTTGTCTGTAAGACCCTTTGTGTTGCTTCGAATATCGATGCCTATAATGATGATTGCTTTCGGCATAATGGCATTGGGCGATTCTCAGAGCATGTATATATTGTCTATGTGTATTCTTGGGATGGGTATGGGCCTCGCAGGGCCGGGATTTATGGCAGGCGCCTCCATCGCGGTCTCATCTGAAGAGCAGGGAGCAGTCGCGGGTATAGCCGGATCGTGTCCGCCTTTAGGTTTCGCCATAGGACCTTTACTAGGTACTTATTTATATTCAATAGATGGCGCGTTACCGTATTGGTTTGCCTTTGGAAGTTACTTCGTACTGTTCTTCTTTACGCTGAAGTTTAAAGACAAAAAATAATCTACAGTTGTATTTTTACCCATTGTAGTTGATAGCCTTAGAGTCAATATTTGCTCTGTGTAACGAAGGTTATTGAGATTAGTAATTAAGAGGAATCTCGATGATTGCATTTATCATAAAGGCCATAATTTATCAGTAGATACTGATAAATTATGGACGAGTGTGGCGCTAAGCGCTAAGCGTTAACTCGCGAACAGCTAAATTGCGCACCTAAACGTGTGCTGCTTTGTAATACTTAACTTCTCAAGCCCACTGATATTTTTCGGAATAAGTAATATTAATCCCACCAAGGGTAAAAACGTGGCATATCGGTGGATGATTTTGAGCTGAAGTTAGGCTCGCGCTTTTCAAGAAAGGAGTTAACGCCTTCTTTCCCATCCAATTGGCTTGCATAAAATATAGCGAGTGAGTCGACATTATGTGCATCTCTTGGTGTGGGCATTGCAGAGAGGCGCAACATCATTTGCCTTGCTAATGTAATACTAACCTGCGACTTCTTAGCAATACTACGTGCTAGTACATAAGCAGCTTCTAATAAGTCATCTGGCGCGTGAACTGAACGCACAAAGCCGCTCTGTTTGGCCGTTTGTGCATCAAATATTTCTCCGGTATAAACCCACTCAAGGGCCTGGCTAATACCGACTATTCTAGGTAAAAACCAGCTAGAACAAGCTTCAGGTGTTATCCCTATTTTTTCAAAAACAAAGCCTATTTTAGCTTTTTCAGAAGCTAAGCGTATATCCATTGCCGCTAACATAGTGGCGCCCACCCCAACAGCGACACCATTAATGGCTGCGATAACGGGCTTTTTACATTCAAAAATACTGAGGTTTACGGTACCGCCAGTATCGGCAACGCCTTCGAGTCGTTGACTATTTTTCATGTCCTCAACCGTTGGCTTTTTACTTTCATCTAAACCAAAAACGTTGCCTTCTCGCGTTAAGTCCATGCCAGCACAAAATGCACGACCTTTTCCGGTTACTACTATGGCGCTAACATCATCATCGTCACTCGCACGATTGAATGCGTGGATCAACTCGTTAGCCATTTCGACGGTAAATGAGTTCATCTGCTCAGGTCTATTCAGACTGAGGGTTAAAATTAAATCCTGTACCTGATACTCAATAGTCTTGTATTGCATTTATTAGCCTCGTATTTGATTATTTTGAATGCAGAAAATTAGTTCGCCGCTTTGGAAAATGTTGTTAGGTACATCTTCTGATGGTCCTCTATTGCCTGACGATATTCATCGGTTAGCTTATCTACTAGCTTGGCGGCACTTAGCACTTCATCTATCGAGCCTACGCCCTGACCTGCTGACCAAATATCGCGCCATGCTTTCTTATCACTTGCATCTGGTTTGTCTTCTATATCTAGTTCAGCACCAAAATCGAGTTCTGCCTTAGGTGTTAGGTCGCTCGGATCAATACCGGCTTCTATGATGCTTTGACGAATAAAGTTGGCATTAACACCCGATATTTTTGGTGTATATAAAATATCACTGGCGCTACTATTAATGAGCATTTCTTGATAATCAGTGGCGATATTAGCCTCTGTTGTAGCAAGAAATCGCGTGCCCATATAGGCCATATCAGCCCCCATCATTTGTGCTGCTGCTATATCCCGTCCATGTGAAAGACTACCCGCTAGCAATATCGTTTTATCGAAAAAACGTCTAATTTCTGAAACTAATGCAAAAGGGTTTGTAGAGCCTGCATGACCGCCAGCACCATTACAAACTGCGATAATACCGTCAACTCCAGCCTCTGCTGCTTTTTGCGCATGGCGCGCATTAACAACATCATGAAACACCAAGCCACCATAACTATGCACATCATTGACTAAGTCGGCGACCGCCCCTAATGAGGTAATTATTAGGGGTACTTTATGTTTAACACAAAGCGCTAAATCGGCTTGCCAGCGAGGGTTACTTTTATGCACAATCAAATTGACGCCAAAAGGTGCTGCCTTTTTACCGGTTTGTTTTTCCCAATCAGCTAAAGCGGTTTGAATTTCGATCAGCCAAGTTTCAAAGCCTTCACTACTTCTTTGATTCAGGGCTGGGAAAGTGCCAACTATGCCAGCTTTACAAGTCTCAATGACGAGTGCTAACCCACTAGCAATGAACATAGGTGAGGCGATGAGGGGAATACGTAAGCGATGTTTAAATTCAACAGGGATAGGCATAAGGTCTCCAGTAAAAGGGTGTCAAAGGTTTGCGTTTATTTTTGTTAGTACAAAGCTATAGGTAGATTATTATCTACCTAATATTCCTCGAGCAATCACTTCTTTCATTATTTCGGAACTGCCAGCATAAATAGTTTGAATACGAGCGTCGCGATAAAATCGAGAAATTGGATACTCTTCAGTGTAACCGTATCCGCCAAATAACTGCAGACACTCGTTAACCATTGTCAGCTGCATTTCTGTGGCCGCCAATTTCAGCATTGCCGCATCAGTCACGGTCATTTCCTTATGTTTGTACTTGTTCATGTGCTTTTCTAAAAGAGCGCGGCACATCTCTAGTTCGGTCTGGCATTGGGCTAGTTTAAAACGCGTATTTTGAAACTGGGAGATGCTTTGACCAAAGGCTTTACGGTCTTTTACATAGTCACAGGTAATGTCCAGTGCCCCTTGAGCATGACCAATTGCTTGTACTGCGCAACCTAGACGTTCACGAGGTAGTTCTTGCATTAAATACACAAAGCCCTGACCTTCTTGACCAAGCAGGGCGTCTGCCGGTATACGCATATTTTCGAAAAACAATTCAGCGGTATCACTGCTGTGTTGGCCAATTTTTTCAATCGGTTTGCCGGTAGAAAAGCCGGGTAGGCTGGTATCGACTAAAAACAGTGAAATACCTTTGGCGCCTAAAGTCGTGTCCGTTTTGGCACACACAATGATCATATTTGCGGTATTGCCATTGGTAATGAATGTTTTAGAGCCGTTAAGTATGTAGTCATCACCGTCTTTTATAGCATTGGTGCGCATACCTGCAACATCACTACCTGCACCAGGTTCAGTCATCGCCAAGGCCGTTAATACTTCACCCGTCGCCATTGGTGGTAACCAGCGGTCTTTCTGCTGCTGATTTCCAACATTTAAAATGTAAGGCGCGACGATATTTGAGTGAATATTGTAGCCGGTGGCTAATGCATGAAAGTTCATGCGGCACATTTCTTCTTGAATCATCTGACATACGTCAAAGCTCGCGCCAGCAGCGCCATATTGTTCAGGGAAATCGACCAACAGCATGCCGGCACTTCCCAGCGTATTCCACACTTCTCTTGGCATTTTGTGCTGCTTTTCCCATTCATCATAATGGGGTGATACTTCTTGCTCTAAAAAGCGCAAAACCATATCGCGAAACATTTCAATCTCTTCGTTGCTTGCATCTTGAGTAGTGGACATAGGAAGCCTGTATTATGTAAATGTTGTTAGTCTTATTATTACCTTAATTATTGACATATTCGGATGGACAAGCAATGATTATTTAAGTCAATTATTTAACATAAACGGACATTATAATGTTATATATACTTTATATTTAGTCGTTAAATTACATAAATTGTTATAAACGGACAACTATGCAAATTAAAAATAAACCCACTAATCACCATACCATTGCTAGTTATTTTGCGCGTACCCATATAAACAATGTCGTGCTCCAAGGAGCTAATGAACAACATATATTAGCTAAGGCAGGTCTCACATCTGCGCAATTGCAGCAACTTAAATCTAGGGTGTCGCCAGCGCAATTAGCTAGCATTATAGACAGTTGCTGGCGAGTAAATGGCGATGAATTTTTAGGGCTCACCGAGCAAAAAGTAAAACGGGGCATGTTTGCTTTGTTGGCTGAGCGCTTAATCAACTGCAAAACGCTTGAAGAAGTGTTAATGCACACCAGTGACTTTTATCAACTTACTGGTGATCAACTTCAACTTGAAATAGAAACGAAAGGTACTTATGTGGTTTGTTCTTTGACTATTAATTTTGAAAAGAAAAGAATAGGAAGCACTCCAGATAGTCTACTAACCGAACTTTTACTACTAATTTTTCATCGATTTGCAAGCTGGCTAATAGGCGAGCTTATTCCATTAAATAAAGTGTGTGTAAAACATACTCAACCCGAACACCATGAAGAATATCGTTTAATGTTTCCGTGTCGATGTGAGTTTGAACATAAACAAAACGGACTTGTTTTTGACGCCAAATATTTACTTTCTCCAATCGTACAACATGCTGATAGTTTGAGTGAATATCTGAATCAAGTGCCATTACAGTGGTTTAGAAAACAATCCTATTATGATACCTATAGTGCCAAAGTAATTCGCGTATTAGAAAACGCTGTGTTGGAGAAAGAGGCACATTTAGAAAGCGTCGCGTCGACTCTTAATATGAGCGCAAGAACATTACGTCGCAAATTGATAGCAGAAGGCTGTCGCTTTCAACAATTAAAAGACAACACGCGAAGAGACAAAGCGATCAATCTCTTAGAACAGGATGAATTAACGATTGCTCAAATAGGCTTAGCAATCGGTTTTACCGAACTTGCAACGTTCTCTCGCGCCTTTAAACATTGGACGGGCGTATCGCCGAGCACTTATCGTCGATATAGTGCTTAAATCGAATTGGCATTGGCGAGTTGTTAGCGACTATTTTCCTAGTTCAAGCGCTTCTTAATTTCTTATCTTCATTTAAGAGCGACAAAACGTAGTGAGATAACGCCGTCTTTTGAATTGGCGTTAGGCGAAGCCCCATTTTTGTGCGCCTCCAGAGTATATCGTCTGCTGTCATTGCCCATTCGCTTTTAACCAAATAGTTGATTTCTTGCGCAAACAAGCCAGCACCGAAATTTTCTCCCATGTCATCTAATGAAAATACATCTTGTAAAATTAAATACGAATGCGTGCCATAGGTTCGAACATAGCGCTTTAATAAGGATATCGGAAGGAACGGATTCGCCACTTCTAATTTTTGAAGCAGTGAGTCTTGGCTTTCAAAATCACCGCCAGGAATAGGTGCATCTTTTGTCCACGGAGCCGTCGCTTTAGGAAAATATCTACAAATTTCGGTTACTGCAGATTCCGACAACTTTCTATAGGTTGTTATTTTTCCGCCATATACCGACAACAAGGGGGCTTTTCCTCCTTCGTCTTGCAATTCCAGTGTGTAGTCTCTGGTAATAGCGTCAGGAGAACTTGATTCATCATCTAATAAAGGCCTCACACCACTAAAAGAATGAACTACATCGGCAGCTGAAATCTTATTCTTAAAGTGTTTGTTAACAATATCTACTAAATATTCAGTTTCTTCTTCACTAATTTTAGCTTCAAGTGGATTACCAATATACTCTACATCCGTAGTGCCAACTAACGAGTAGTCGTCTTCGTAGGGCAGCACAAATACGATACGTTTGTCTTCGTTCTGCAGAATATAAGCTTGGTTATCATTGTGAATTTTGGGTACTACAAAATGACTCCCCTTTATCAGGCGAATGTTCTTTGGACTCTTTTTCTTAAGCGCCGTATCGAAAAAGTTTTTTACCCACGGTCCAGCTGCATTTATGATTGCTTTGGCTTTAATGTTGGTAATGTCACCTGTTAGCGTATCCTCTAATGAAATATCCCAATCATCATTACTACGTTTCGCAGATACGCATTGCGTGCGGGTTAGAATTGTCGCTCCTTTATTTTGAGCGTCAACGGCATTGAGAGTTACTAATCGAGCGTCATCCACCCAACCATCAGAGTATTCAAATCCTTTAGTGATTTCAGAGACTAGCGGGCCATTGCTGTTAAGTTTAACGCCACATGAGCCTTTCAATACCTTGCGTTTAGCTAAATTATCGTATAAAAATAAACCCATTCTTATCATCCACGCAGGTCTTAGATGAGGTCGATGTGGCAATATGAAACGCATAGGCCACATAATGTGCGGCGCTTTTTGCAATAATATTTCTCGCTCGGTTAGTGCTTGTTTAACAAGTTGGAACTCATAATGCTCTAAATAGCGCAGCCCACCATGTATGAGTTTGCTACTATTTGACGAGGTTGCTGATGCAAGATCTTCCTTCTCGCAAAGCAATACTTTTAAGCCTCTACCGGCAGCATCTACCGCGATCCCTGTTCCATTTACTCCGCCACCTATGACAACCAAGTCATACTCTTCGTGTTTTGTTGTCATTTTTATATCCTTTATTTCGAAAAAACAAGGCTGTTTAGTGCCCTTAATGCTTGTTCTTTGTATGTTCTAATTTTTTCCTTAAAACAACATTATCATTAACTATCGAACATATACAAACAATTTCGAACATAAAGGGGTAATGATAAGCAAAATAACGTAATACATTTATTTGAGGCGGTTTATGAGCATTTACACGATATGCAGATTAACGTCATAGCTAGTTAGAATTGTTTGAATGCTAAGGGGTGGTTTGTTATCGGTTATAAAATCGTGAGCCTGATTAATGTTACCCAGACGAACCATAGCATAGCGGCCGAACTTCGAACTGTCAGCAGCCAATAGTACTCTTCGAGAGTTTCTGATAATTGCTTGGGCAACTTTCACTTCACGAAAATCGAAGTCTAACAAAGAACCGTCGTCCTCAATACCACTGATGCCTATAATTCCAAAGTCCATTCTAAATTGATTAATAAACTCCTCTGTGGCCTCACCGATAACGCCGCCGTCCCGATAACGGACTTCTCCCCCAGCAATTAAAACAGAGAAATCTTTCTTTGCGCCCAAAATGCTGGCGACATTCAAGTTGTTAGTAACCACTTGCAAATTTTCATGATTGAGTAATGCTTTGGCAATGGTTTCTGTGGTTGTTCCTATATTAATAAATAACGAAGAACCATTAGGGATCATCTTCACAAGATGCGCTGCAATTTTTTCCTTAGCCTCAAGATCCATGATCTGTCTTGCTTGGTAAGAGCTGTTTTCTGTACTGGAAATAGTTCCGGCTCCGCCATGATGGCGCCTTAATTTCTGGTGTTCAGCTAAATGCGATAAGTCACGTCTAATGGTCTGTGGAGTTACTTTAAAATGCTCCACTAATTCTTCAATAGTCACTGAGCCTCTTTCTTTGAGAAGTGCCAAAATCGATTCGTGTCGGTGATCTTGTGTCATTTTAACCTCAGTTTTAGTAATACACGAACGCAGTATAAGTGAAATTCGCTTCAAATAAAATTGTTAACAAAATCAGCAGAGTATACAAATCTAATAAACAAAATGGCAATTAATGTTCGAACTAGTTTGATTCCGAACGTTAAAAGCGTGTATAAATATAGTTAACGAACAAATACGAACATATATTATTAGGTAAACTTTATTAATGGCTTATTATATTCTTTCTATCGATCAAGGGACAACTAGTTCTCGCAGTATATTGTTTGACTTGCATGGCAACATTGCACATACCGAACAACAAGAGTTTGAGCAGTATTTTCCTGAAGATGGCCGCGTTGAACATAAGCCAGATGATATATGGCAATCGGTTTTGTGTACGACTAATGCTGTTATTAAAAAAATCGACTCCACAAAAGACAAAGTAATTGCCATTGGAATCGCTAACCAACGTGAGACCACCATAATATGGGATAGAAAGACTGGCGAGCCAATTTATAATGCAATTGTTTGGCAAGATAGACGAACCAGTGTTATTTGCGAGGGTTTAAAGGCATTAGGCAAAGAAGATATGATCCGGCGCAAAACGGGCTTATTAATCGATCCGTATTTTTCGGCAACTAAAATTAATTGGATTTTGAATGAGGTGCCTGGTGCAAAAGAAAGGGCTGAGCGCGGAGAACTCGTATTTGGCACGGTAGACAGTTATCTATTATGGAAGCTCACTGGCGGAAAAGAACATCGTACTGATGCCACAAATGCATCTAGGACAATGTTGTTTAATATTCATACCCAAGCTTGGGATGACGAACTATTGGAGCTATTTGATGTACCTAAAGCGATGTTACCTAAGGTAATGGACTCGTCTGACTATTTTGGGGTGTGCGAGTCGCACTATCTCGGATACTGCGTGCCTATTCTAGGTGTCGCCGGAGATCAACAAGCGGCGTTGTTTGGTCAAACATGTTTCCGAGAAGGCATGGCTA
This sequence comes from uncultured Glaciecola sp., assembly GCF_937770335.1. GTDB lineage: Bacteria > Pseudomonadota > Gammaproteobacteria > Enterobacterales > Alteromonadaceae > Glaciecola. Next base: position 193,069 of record NZ_CALJHY010000004.1, on the reverse strand, counting down.
AAAGTACCTACGGAACGGGCTGTTTTATGATGCTTAATACTGGAAAAAACGCGCTAATGTCCGAAAATAGATTACTAAGCACAGTTGCATATCGACTAAACGGGGTACCTACTTACGCGTTAGAAGGGAGTATTTTTGTCGCCGGGGCAACTATCCAGTGGTTACGTGACGGACTGCAACTCATCACAAAAGCAGGTGAGTCTGAGTCTCTTGCAAAGCAAACATCGTTGGACCATGGCGTTTACATGGTTCCCGCATTTACAGGGTTAGGTGCGCCTTACTGGGATCCAAATGCACGGGGTGCTATTTTTGGACTTACTCGAGATACGGGCATCAAAGAGATCGTTACTGCCGGTTTACAGTCTGTTTGCTTTCAAACTAAAGACTTACAAAAAGCAATGGAGGCTGATGGAGAGCGCCCAGCGGTTTTGCGCGTAGACGGTGGAATGGTCGCCAACGGCTGGTTAATGCAATTTCTCTCTGACATATTGGGAGCCACCGTAGATCGCTCTACCGTCAGTGAGACTACCGCATTAGGAGTTGCCTATTTAGCGGGTCTAAAAGCTGGCGTATTTGAATCACTTGAAGCGCTTGAAAAAAATTGGCAATGTGAAGTGCGGTACAAACCTGAGATGACAAAAGAAAAAAGAGATGGTTTCTATAAAGACTGGTGCAAATCGGTTCGTAAAGTCCAAAGCGAGTAATCCCTAGACACGCAAGTTTCCTCTTGATTAATTGCAGTTACGGACTTTAAGCAATCTTTTATAACTGCACTAACACCCCTTACCTAAAGTCTATCGATAACATTTAGGCAAACTCTCTGCTGTTTCTTTTAATACAACTTACACTAATGATGGCAATTGTAATTGATTTTGCATTACAATCGATGCTTCTAAATCACTGATGATGCTAGGAACATGTGATCAATTTGTTCTGATATAGTATTATTGCAAGTGTAATAAAACGAATAAACCATGAGAATAAGTCACGTATGATTGGTGGTGGAAGAGGAGGCGTTACATGACAATTCAACTATCAAACGTCAACCTTCGAACAGACAATGGTCAAATATTACGCGATATTAATTTAACCTTTGAGTCTGGTTCGATAAATATCTTGCTAGGAATGCGTGGCAGAGCCAGCGGTAAAACTAGCCTATTACGAGTTATCGCCGGGTTGGAAACACCGCATTACGGACGCGTGCTTTTCGATAATGTCGATATCACTAAACTGTCAGTGCAAATGCGAAATGTTGCTTTTGTGCATCAACAGTTTATCAACTACTCGCATCTGACGGTCAGAGAAAACATTGGTTCTCCTTTATACGTTGCTAAGTTGCCAATGGCAGAAGTAAGGGCTAAAGTCGACGCTATTGCTAAACAGCTAAATATCGAAAGTTGTTTGGACAGATTACCCTCTGAGTTATCGGGAGGACAATTGCAAAGAACGGCGTTAGCAAGAGCCCTGGTAAAGGACGCTCGAGTCATTTTGTTAGATGAGCCCTTGTTAAATCTTGATTACAAATTACGAGAAGCCCTCAGATACGAAATAAGAGACTTGTTAAAGAAAACAGATACCATTGCGGTATATGCTACTAACGATCCCAACGAAGCATTAGCGCTGGGTGGAAAGGTTTTCCTGCTTGATGAAGGTGGCCTTATTCAGCAAGGGGAAGTCTCGAATGTTTATAGAGAGCCGGTTAATATAGCAGCAGCGCGTATTCTCAATGATCCTGAAATTAATCTATTTAAGGGGCTGATTAATGAAAACGAAGTGGTCTTTGGGTCTGAACTATACTTTCCTAAAAGCTCGCGTTTTACTAAACTCAAAAGGGGACAGTATACCTTTGGGATTAAGCCATCGCACCTGAGTTTATTACCCTCAAATGATGATGACTTTGAGTTTTCTATGCATGTTGAACTCGCTGAAATAAGCGGTGCAGAGACGTTTCTGCACATTGCTAATCGACATCTGAATTTTTTAGTCCATCTCCCTGGAGTGCATTTATATAAAATAGATGCACCTATCAAAATCTACCTTCCGATCCATAAAATGTTTGTTTTCGATGAAGATGAACAGTCGATAATGTTTCCAATCAACGCCCCCCTGCCAGCTTAAGCAAAACTAGTTGAGTATAGTTTTTGTGTTTTACTTAATAACATCCGCATTCTTTAAACGCTTATATACGGTATTTCGGCTAATGTTTAACAGTCTTGCCGTCTTCGATATATTTTGATTCGTGTCATTGTAGACACGAATGGTTTCATTCAGAGGGTCTTTTTCTGGTGCAGTCGATGTTGATACGCTAGCGCCTTCTTGCAGAGCAATAGTAGACGGCGATGATGGTGTTGCATTTAAATCCGCAAAAAAGTCATCTGGTAGATGCCATTCTTGGATCATGCCGTCGTCACACATTGCCAAGGCTACTTGAAGAACACTCACCAGTTGCCTCACATTTCCCGGCCATGGGTGATTATAAAACAATTCAATTACGCGGGGGCTGAGCTTATCTGGCTGGTGTGGCTCTTTATACATCTGGTTTATTTTGGCAAATAGTTGGATCTTGTCGGCACGCTCGCGCAAAGGTGGAAGTTCAATATTGAGTCCGCTTACCCGGTAATATAAATCTTGCCGAAATAGCCCATTCGCTACATTTTCACGTAAGCTTTTGTTGGTAGCAGAAACAAGTTTGATGTCCACGGCATAGCTTTGGGTTGAGCCTAAAGGAGTGACTCTGCGTTCTTGCAATACTCGTAATAATCTCCCTTGGAGTTTGAGTGGCATCTCTCCAATTTCATCCAAAAACAATGTACCAGTATGTGCATTTCTTATTAGACCTGGAGCTCCTTTATCATTGGCGCCAGTGAAAGCACCCTTAACGTAGCCAAATAACTCTGATTCAGCTAATTCGCTGGGGATCGCTGCGCAGTTAACGGCAACTAATGGATTTTGCTTTCGTTCGCTAAATTGATGTAAGGCCTTAACGAATACTTCTTTGCCCACACCCGTCTCGCCGTGAATGAGTATTGGAATATCTTTATCAATGACACGTTTTGCTTGCTCTACACATCGTTCAATGCGCTCATCTCCAGATGAGAACTCATCTAAAGCAATAAAGTATTTATCTGTTTTAGGCAGTACTTTTTTTTCAAAGTTGGGTGTTTGTATAGAAATAACCGTTGGGCTTTTTAATATGGCATGCATACGATATTTGCCGATCGCTTGAAAGCAAACAGGCACTTTATCTGGTAGATTTTTAATATCATTCAATGGCATATCAAAAATTGCGCTCACGTCAACTAATGCTAACGGAGTGTTCAAGATAAGTTCTGCTCGTTTATTTGCTGATATAATCACACCGTCTTCGTTAAACGCAATTAACCCTGACCATTGACTATCTAAGTTGTCGGCGTTTGTATTAAAGGATACAAGGTAATTATGTTTACCAAATTGGGATACTATTAAACGGTTCTCGATGCCTTGAGCCATTAGCTTTACCATCCCAAATGTATGGGCTTGTGGTAAATAGGCATCGCTTGATACATCAAGTACACCAATTAATTTGCGATTCGCATCGTAAATTGGACACGCTGAACCGATCATAAATCGATAGGTCCGAAAATAGTGTTCGTCACGTTGCACTTGCACAGCCTCGCGGCTTTCTAAGACGGTACCAATTGAGTTAGTTCCTAAGTGATTTTCTCTCCAATTAACGCCTTTTTGAAAGATAGGGGAATACTGCTTAGTAAGAAATCGAGGTTTGCCCCAGCGATTCAATGCATTGCCATGACTATCTGCTAGTAATATAAGGCATTGGGTGTTGGATAGAATATTTTCGTAGTAAGGCAATACTTCCGAATGCGTTGTGTCTATTAGTTCTTTATGTTCTTCGTCCAATAGTTCTTGATCATAGCGAGGCAATTGTTTTAAGTCAGGCTGACCTGACTGGCTTAATCCCAATCTCTCGCAGCGCTGCCACGATTGTTCAATAATCTGGCTAGGATCAGACGCCTTATCTTTCGGATCCATTGCCATTTAACTCCTTATTGCTATTCTTCTTATAATAGCGATTATTACACAATTTGTTAACATAACTGCTTTTCAGACCAAATCACCGACCTCACAGCACACTTTATGAACACACAATAACACTGTTGTTCACATTAAATCACTGTTTGAATATCATTGTGTGGCTAAATACAATTGTAAAAGTAATTTTATATATACATTACAATTACTTATGATTAATAAAAAATATATCACTTTATTACTATATTTTTACATAGTTGCAACAATTAGTTATTAATAATAATGTTGTTCACTTAAAATGCTCATGTTGAACACAAATTTGAACAGTTTTTTGAACACATTGAACAGCATGAACACAATGAACTAGCTTTAAGATATATGTAGCATTTGCTCTGAGAGCCTTTCAAATATAGGTTTTGAGGCTCTGTTTATTTAATATTAAATATTGGCACTTTATATGCATTTGATTAACATATCATTAACTATTGGTCGCAAGTTATTTTCTTTATCGACCATTCTTCAGGGAGCTTTGTAAGCGATGTCGCTAGTTTTAGACAACATAAACCACACAGTTAACGGTGGTTCTTTTCTGAGTAATATTAATCTCACACTGGAAAGTGGCTCATTTAATGTTTTACTAGGACGGACATTAGCCGGGAAAACTACATTGATGAGGCTAATTGCTGGCCTAGATAAACCAACTAACGGAAAAGTCATTTTACATGGCAAGGACTTGACTGACGTCAAGGTTCAAGAAAGAAATGTTTCGATGGTTTATCAGCAGTTTGTTAACTACCCAAATCTAACGGTCAGGGAAAATATTGCCTCACCACTTCGTATTGCTAAAGTAAAAGACAGTGAAATTGCAAAACGTGTGCAGGAAACCGCTGCAATACTCCAAATTGAGCCGTTTTTAGATCGCTATCCGCTTGAACTATCCGGTGGCCAGCAGCAACGTACGTCAATGGCAAGAGCATTAGTAAAAGATGCCAGTATTATTTTGTTTGACGAACCGTTAGTGAACCTCGACTACAAATTACGCGAAGAATTACGAGCTGAGTTGAGAGGATTATTCAAAGAGCGCAACGCGATTGCAATATACGCCACTACAGAACCGCATGAAGCAATGGCGCTAGGCGGCAATACCACATTGCTGCACGAAGGAAGAGTCATACAAACCGGCGCGGCAACTCATATATACCGTCATCCCGACACAATGGAAGCAGCATCGCTATATAGTGAACCTGCGATTAATCTGATTAAAGGACGTGTCACCGATAGTGAAGTATCGCTAGAAGACAGCGTGCATTTTTCCCTTGGCACAGAGCTTGAAGGCTTACCAAACGGTGAGTATGTGTTTGGTGTTTTACCAAGCCACATTGGACTTGCGCCTAATAACGATGATGACCTTGAACTCAATATGACTGTTGAGCTTGCAGAAATCAGCGGTTCAGAAACCTACATGCATGTTCACAATGAGCACTTTGAACTCATTGTTCAACTCAATGGCATACATGATTATCGCACTGAGGCACCTGTCAAAGTGTATTTACCGACACATAAACTCTTCGTGTTCGACTTAACTGGTAAAACAGTACAAGTGCCTTCGTCTATACAAAAAGGAGCGCCATAGCATGGCCGAAATACGTCTAAAGTCTTTGGCACATAGTTATAAGTCAAAGCCCACATCACCGAATGATTATGCCATTCGGGAAATGAACCATGTTTGGCATCAAGGTGGCGCATACGCCCTATTAGGACCATCGGGTTGTGGCAAAAGTACATTATTAAATATTATTTCCGGCTTACTCTCTCCTTCGAATGGCGAAGTACTGTTTGATGGTAAAAAGGTCAATGATATTCCGCCAGAGGAACGCAATATTGCGCAAGTCTTTCAGTTTCCAGTAGTCTACGATTCGATGACAGTTTTTGATAACTTAGCGTTTCCATTGCGCAATATGAAAATGTCTGAGGACAAAGTTCATAGCCGCGTTATTGAAATAGCAGCAGTTTTAGAGTTAAGTGATTTGCTTAAAAACAAAGCTAAAAACCTTACTGCTGATGAAAAACAAAAGGTGTCAATGGGGCGCGGATTAGTCAGAAGTGATGTTTCAGCGATTTTATTTGATGAGCCGCTTACTGTCATCGACCCACACTTAAAATGGAAACTCAGGCGCAAACTGAAGCAAATCCATGAACAGTTCAACATCACCATGGTGTATGTAACCCATGATCAATTAGAAGCATCGACCTTCGCCGACAAAATAGCGGTTATGTATGGCGGCCAAATTGTCCAATTTGGTACCCCTAGAGAGCTCTTCGAAAAGCCCAATCATGCTTTTGTTGGATACTTTATTGGTAGTCCCGGAATGAATTTAATTAAGGCTAAGAAGTGTAAAGGTGGGTTAATGTTTAACAATACTCTTGTACAACTCAACCCTGAAATGCAAGTACTACTCGATCCTATTACTACGTCAAATATAAAAATCGGAATACGGCCTGAATTTGTCCATGTTTGGGACGACAAAGCAGAGGGCGCATTTGAGTGCGATGTTTTACATACCGAAGACCTAGGCACCTACAAAATCATCACTATGAAGTTAGATGGCGAAGTGCTCAAAGTTAGAATTCATGAAGACCGGATAGTGCCAACTAAAAAGGCCTACATAAGTTTTCCTGAGCAATGGCTAAAAGTGTATGTTGACGAATACCTTGTTGATATAGATGAGCCAGAAGATGAAGTAAAGGAGACAATCTAATGCAACGCAAAGTTAGAGATAATAAAGCTTGGTTTTTAGTATTGCCGGTATTTATTTTGGTCGCGTTTTCGGCCATTGTGCCAATTATGACGGTGGTCAACTATTCAGTTCAGGATATATTTGACCAAAACACTGCTTACTTTGTCGGTGCTGAATGGTACCGTGAGATGCTAAGAAACCCTGCGTTACTCGACTCACTTGGCAGACAATTCTTTTTCTCATTCTCTGTCCTTGCTATTGAAGTACCGTTAGGGATTTTAATCGCTTTGGTAATGCCAACTAAGGGCAGAATGGCGGCAGTCTCGCTGATCCTTGTCGCTATCCCACTGCTAATACCGTGGAATGTTGTTGGTACTATTTGGCAGATATTCAGCCGAGCTGACATCGGATTATTTGGTTACGCAGTCAATGCAGTCGGTATTGATTACAATTACACCAGTGACCCAACAGCCGCATGGTTAACTGTATTACTAATGGATGTGTGGCATTGGACACCGCTAATTGCGCTCTTGTGTTATTCCGGGTTACGCGCAATCCCAGAAGCTTTCTATCAAGCAGCGCGGATTGATAGAGCATCAAAATGGGCGATTTTTAGACATATACAATTGCCACGTTTGAAAAGTGTCTTGGTGATTGGTGTTTTACTGCGGTTTATGGATAGTTTCATGATTTATACCGAACCGTTCGTGTTAACGGGTGGTGGCCCAGGCAACTCAACAACCTTCTTAAGTCAGGCGTTAACTCAAATGGCAATTGGACAATTCGATATCGGTCCTGCTGCTGCATTTTCTCTGATTTACTATCTCATTGTACTGCTTGTTTGCTACGCATTCTTCACTGCAATTAACCAACTAGATAAAGCCAAATAGGAGCCTCCAATGGATTATAGTCTGCGTAAAAAACTCGGCCTGGCATTATATATAGTGTTTTTGTTTATCCCCATATATTGGCTAGTGATCATGTCATTCAAAGGAACAGAAGAGATATTAGGAGGCTTGACATTATGGCCTCAGAGTTTCACCTTCGATAACTATCACACCATCTTTACTGATTCAACTTGGTACATGGGTTACGTAAATTCAATGATTTATGTGAGCATGAATATGGCAATAACATTGGTTGTTGCCTTGCCTGCGGCTTATGCATTTAGTCGTTATCGTTTTATTGGAGATTCACATCTGTTCTTCTGGCTACTTAGCAACAGAATGGCACCACCAGCGGTATTTCTGCTGCCGTTCTTCCAGCTGTATTCGTCAGTCGGTTTATTCGATACACATATCGCGGTAGCGTTAGCACATTGTCTATTTACGGTGCCGTTAGCTGTATGGATATTGGAAGGTTTTATGTCAGGCGTGCCAAGAGAAGTCGATGAAACTGCATATATCGATGGCTATAGCTTTCCTAAGTTCTTTTTGCGAATTTTCCTACCGATGATCCGCTCTGGGATTGGTGTCACAGCATTCTTCTGCTTCATGTTTTCTTGGGTAGAATTGTTATTTGCAAGAACACTAACATCGGTTGATGCGAAACCTATTGCAGCAATCATGACAAGAACAGTTGGAGCTGCTGGAATCGATTGGGGCTTACTAGCAGCAGCTGGTGTGTTGACTATTATTCCAGGTATTTTGGTTATTTGGTTTGTGCGTAATCATGTCGCGAAGGGTTTTGCCCTTGGTCGTGTATAACAAAAATAAGGATTAATACTATGAATTGGATGGCTTGGACCGGAGTAACTGCCACGTTCTTTAGCGTGATTGGGTGCATACTAATTTTTATGACTATTTTGGAAATCAAATCTCCTAGTCTCGAAAAGAAAGGTTTTTTACCAATTGCAACAACAAGAGGCGATAAGCTATTTATTAGTTTGATAAGCGCCGCTTACATACATTTAGGTTTCTTAGCATTTGTAGACACTGTTTTATGGGTAGCGCTATGTATCTCACTATTTTGGAGTGCGGTGGTATTCAGATGGGGTTAATTGCTTCATTAAAAAAAGTAATTGAACGTAATGTTAAAAAGAATTTCTCTGATTTAGAGAAGTGGACCTCTTTGATGCGAAGATTCGACGCTTGACATCAAAGAGAGTCCTTCACATTGGCGAGAGCCAATACGAATTGCCGAATGAACATAAACTAGTTCAAAGACTAGCCAAGTTTAGCGGTATAAAAATATAATCTCAATAACAATGGAAATTGATATGAAATTAAAAATAAAACGGACTACCGCTATATTAGGCACTAGTTTACTGCTTATGGGAGTATCTTCAGTGGCACTAGCAGACGAGCAAGATGATGCTGCTAAAAAGTGGATAAAAGACGAATTCTCAGTATCCACGTTAACGCCAGAACAGCAAATGCAAGAGATGATGTGGTTTAAAGAGGCTGCTAAGCAGTTTAAAGGGATGTCAATTAACGTTGCATCTGAAACCATCGCGACACATTCGTATGAATCTAAAGTTTTGGCAAAAGCCTTTACAGAAATTACGGGTATTCAAATTACTCATGATCTTATACAAGAAGGTGTCGTTGTTGAGAAGCTACAGACGCAAATGCAATCTGGTCGTAACATCTATGATGCTTATATTAACGACTCTGATCTCATTGGCACCCATTTTAGATATGGAAAGGCCGTAGCTATCTCTGACATGATAGCTAATGAAGCTAAAGATTTCACTTTGCCTACCCTTGATCTAGAAGATTTCATAGGGCTAGATTTCACTACCGGACCGGATGGAAAAATCTATCAACTTCCAGATCAACAGTTCGCAAACCTATATTGGTTCAGAGCAGATTGGTTTGAAAGAGAAGACCTAAAAGCACAATTTAAAGAGCGTTACGGTTACGAATTAGGTGTACCTGTAAATTGGTCTGCTTATGAAGATATCGCAGATTTCTTTACTAATCAGGTAAAAACAATTGATGGTGAACGCGTATACGGCCATATGGATTATGGCAAAAAAGATCCTTCTCTAGGATGGCGCTTTACGGATGCTTGGTTCTCAATGGCCGGGGCAGGTGATAAAGGCCTTCCAAATGGCTTACCTGTAGATGAGTGGGGAATTAGAGTTGATGGTTGCAGACCTGTAGGTTCAAGTGTATCTCGTGGCGGGGCAACCAATGGACCAGCAGCCGTTTATGCAACGACTAAATATGTCCAATGGTTAAAAGACTATGCGCCACCGCAAGCCCAAGGCATGACCTTTTCTGAAGCCGGCCCAGTGCCAGCCCAAGGAAATGTTGCTCAACAAATCTTTTGGTACACTGCTTTTACTGCAGGTATGACTGATAAAGGTTTACCGGTTGTGGGCGAAGATGGATTGCCAAAATGGAGAATGGCACCATCACCTAAAGGTCCGTATTGGGAAGAAGGCATGAAGCTTGGTTATCAAGACACGGGTGCTTGGACTTTCTTAAAGTCTACACCTGAAAAACGCCGTCTAGCAGCTTGGTTATATGCACAATTTACCGTATCTAAAACGGTTTCACTAAAGAAAACCTTAGTAGGACTTACGCCTATCCGTGAATCTGACATTAATTCACAAGCAATGACTGACGTAGCGCCGCAACTTGGTGGCTTAGTTGAGTTCTATAGAAGCCCTGCGCGCAAGCAATGGACGCCAACGGGTACTAACGTCCCTGACTATCCAAAACTAGCGCAGTTGTGGTGGCAGTATATTGCTGAGGCAGCAAGTGGTGAAAAATCACCGCAAGAAGCGCTTGATGGCTTAGCTGCAGCACAAGATAAAGTAATGAACAGACTAGAGCGCGCCAATGCGCAAGGCGAGTGTGGTCCTAAGTTGAATAAACCAAGAGACCCAAATTACTGGTTGAGTCAACCAGGCGCACCAAAACCGAAACTTAGCAATGAAAAACCTCAAGGCGAAACCATTGCCTATAAAGAATTGCTAAAACAGTGGGAAGCAGTTCCTAACTAAGTAACGCTCCAACAACAAACTTGCCCGATTTTCCTCAGTCAATGACTCAGAGGCCGGGCAAGCTTTGCCCAAAATAAACATCATTGTGGACAAGCTTTGTGCACACCAAAACGGAATTTATAATGAAAAATTTATCAAACAGAAGTAACTTTACCGCTATTTCCTTCAGCAAAGTTGCGTCAGTTGTCGGTTTAACGGCATTAGCATTTTCTCCGGTCGCTCTATCAGAAGTGACCTTAGAGTCTGATAACGGGTGGGGAACGTCAATTAGTGGCTCGATCCCGATTTTTGCAGTTGCCTCGGATCATGATGATTCAGAGCAGGCATTTCGAATTCAATCAGGATTTAATCCGGCGAACATCAACTTTCATGTGGTTGCACCTAAAACTGATTCGGGATTAACGATATCGGGTCACTTTCAAGTTGATACCCATTTGAATGCGCCGAATGGTGTTCAAAATGGCGGATTATTTGAAAGTCGAGTAGCTAACATCCAAGTGTCGGGTGACTTTGGTACAATAACTTTAGGTAAAGACTTTGGCGTATTTAATACCAACGCGATTGGCGATATTGCGAGTCAAGGTGGTGTTGGCTGGTTAGGAGGAGGAGCTGACACAGGCAATGCAACTGGCGGTCGTATTGGCACCGGCTACGTATATGCTAACTTCAATCCACAAATCAAATTCACATCGACTGATATGAATGGATTTGTGTATAAAATTGCATTTATTAATCCTGAAGAACCTCAAGATGCCTCTATTGAAACATCAACGCCACGTTTTGAAGGGCAAGTCACTTATTCTGGTGAAAGTTTCAGAGTATGGACAGGTGCTTTTCAACAAGCTGTATCTGTAACCGGCGCCCAAGCGTTCGATTATGACATGCAAGGGTTTGATGTGGGCGCTCACTATCAAGCAGGCGCTTTTGGCTTAACAGTTAACTACACCGATACCACTGGTATTGGTGCAGACGGTTTGTATGGTGGTTCTATTAATGATGCTGATGTTGACGCGACTCAATGGTTTTTTGAAGCAGATTATATGCTTGATAAAACAAGATTTGGGATTAGCTATGGTGAAGGATCTCAAGATAGTCGGGCAGCAGACCCTTCTATCGGATTGAGCGCAGCAGCAGACGTTGATAACGAACTTACAATGTTGTTTGTACATCATCAATTGTCAACGCAATTTCGGATTGTTGGCGAATTACAAGATTATCAATCTGATGTCCAAAATGACTACAACGCAATTATATTGGGTTTTCAGTTCGATTTTTAATTAATGCACTGAACGATTACAGCCGCTAATTAGCTTGGACTGACGGCAGCAGTCGTTATAAAAAAAGGGGGCGACAGGCGCTCTCTTTTTATTCATACCTTAATCCATAATTTTATCGACATCTTTCTCTACATATCTTTCTTCTTAAAAATATAGAGTCACTATATATTGATAGCACTATTATCTTAAAAATCGAGCTGATTATTATAATTTTCTTATAGGGGTTGCAGGATATTAATGCGAGAAGATGCCGTACCTATCTACTGTCAGCTTTTTATAGCTAAAATCATCTTAGTACTGTGTATGTTAGTCTATGCTAATTAGCCTAAATCGGACCTTGTTCCAAGTACACTAAAGCGGGAGTCTGGTCATTTAACGTTAATGCGTTCAGTTGTAATTGAAGCATCAGTTAGGTTGCTTTTTCTGGTAATAACAACTGTTGTTATACCAACGCTCGATCATCGTTCTATGCTGATTTGAATTATTTTACTATGAAATTTTATTGACTAATATAAAGTGATAATGATGAAAAATATAAATTAAATACACCTTGTTTTTATGATGTTTTTAACTATGTTTAGTGCATTCGCTTTCTCTTATTAAGATGCCAAACGGGCAGAGAACTAGTTGCTGACGATGTATTGATATTTGAAGGATTTACCTTTCAATTGAATACGCTTTAGTGAAGAGGAATAAACAACAACATGGGTAACTTTCGATGAGGAGAGTTTTATGAAAAATGACAATGACGAAACTAATAAAACAGGCAAAACCAAACATGCCTGTTGTCAAGCGAAGGACACCGGACAAAGCGCTCCACCTGCTGAGAGTGAAACTAAAAATCTAGCAGACAGTTCTCCCAAAACAGCAGAACATCATCTTATTGTCGATGGCGCAAGTTGCGCTAGTTGTGTTACTAAAATTGAAAAGGCACTGCGCATCTTAAAAGGTGTTCATAGTGCAGAAATGAATTTTGCTCAGCGAACCGTCATGGTAGTGGGTAATGTTCCTGATTCTACTTTGATTTCAGCAATCGAAATAGCAGGCTATAACGCAAAAATAGATACCAGCGAGTCAGAAAAACAAGCACTAGATGAAAAAGATGAAGCCGATGCGCAATACTATAAAAAATTAATTCGCGATATGTCGATTGCCTTGTTGCTCGGTGTCCCGTTAATGATTTATGGACTTACGATTGGCGAAATGACGGTAAACACAAACATCGAAAGGCTTGGGTGGTTTGCTGTAGGGCTAGCCACATTGGGCGTCATGATATTTTCGGGTAAGCATTTTTATATCGGTGCGTGGAACTCATTTAAAAATCATTCTGCAAATATGGACACGTTAATTGCGCTAGGCACAGGCACCGCTTGGCTATATTCAATGGTGGTGGTCGCTGTTCCTGAGCTGCTCCCCGAAATGGCACGCCATGTATACTTTGAAGCCACGGCTATGATTATCGGCTTAATTAATCTGGGCGTGGCATTAGAAGTGAAGGCCCGAGGTAAAACCTCTGAAGCAATTAAAAGACTGATTGGTCTGCAGTCTAAAACCGCAAGGGTAATTCGAGATGGTAAAGACATCGATATCCCGTTTGAAAATGTGCTGTTGAATGATTTAGTACGAGTGCGCCCAGGTGAAAAAATATCAGTGGACGGCATGGTTACTGAGGGGCATACCGCAGTAGTTGAATCCATGCTCACCGGCGAACCGATGCCTGTTGAAAAGACAGAAGGTGACAAAGTGGTTGCCGGCACTATCAATAAATCAGGCTCGATTGTCTTTAAAGCAACACGAGTAGGCAAAGACACCGCTTTAGCCCAAATTATCAACATGGTTAAACGGGCACAAAATTCCAAGCCGCCTATTGGTCGTTTAGCCGATATCATTGCCGCTTATTTTGTACCCGTCATTATGATCATTGCAGTGCTAAGTGCACTTGCCTGGTTAAACTTTGGTCCTGCACCTAGTATCGCCTTCGCTATCGTATCTGCAACCACGGTGTTAATTATTGCCTGCCCTTGTGCGCTTGGGTTAGCCACACCCATGTCGGTGATGGTCGGTGTCGGCAAAGCGGCTGAAGCGGGTGTGTTGATAAGAAATGGTGAAGCATTGCAAACAGCCTCTAAAATAACGACCATGATTTTGGACAAGACTGGCACTATCACCGAGGGTGCGCCGAAAGTCACCGACGTTCTTTTGGCAAACAAGCTAACTCAAGAGGAAGTATTAATGCTCGCGGCGAGTATTGAAGCAGGCTCTGAACATCCTCTAGCAATGGCAATTGTTGAAAGTGCTAAAGAGCAAGGTATCGAGCCTCAGAAGGTCACAGGTTTTGCTTCCATTGCAGGGCAAGGTGTTGCAGCCGCGTTAGATAACAGCGCACTTTTATTCGGAAACGAAAAGCTAATGACCGAGCGCGGCATAAATATCGCTGCGTTTTTAGACAAAGCACAAGCATTCGCCGAAGAAGCTAAAACGCCTATGTATTTTGCGGTGAATGGCGAGTTAGCCGCGGTTATAGCGGTGGCCGACCCAATTAAAAGTGACTCTATCAATGCGATTAAACGATTACAGAACAACGGTATTCGAATTGTAATGCTAACAGGCGACAACAGACTTACAGCCAAAGCGATAGCAGAAAAAGTCGGCATAAGTGAATACGTTGCTGAAGTCATGCCTGAGGATAAAGCCAAGAAAGTTGCCGAGTTGCAAAAAGAAGGCGAAATAGTGGGCATGACTGGAGACGGAATTAATGACGCCCCTGCGTTAGCTCATGCAAATGTCGGTTTTGCCATTGGCACCGGTACTGATGTGGCTATAGAAAGTGCCGATATCACGCTTATGCGAGGGTCTTTGCATGGATTAGCTGATGCAATCGCAATTAGCCAGGCAACGTTAACTAACATTAAGCAAAACTTGTTTGGTGCATTTATCTATAACATTGCTGGGGTGCCTATTGCAGCAGGCGTGTTGTATCCATTTTTTGGTGTGCTATTGAGTCCTGTTATTGCCGGAGCAGCGATGGCATTTTCTTCACTAACCGTCGTCACAAATGCAAATCGCCTGCGTTTTTTTAAAGCAAAAGAGCATTAGGAGTAGTTAATTATGTTATGGATAAATTTAGCTGGAGTAGGACTCATCGTGTTAATTGTGTGGTGGTTTTGGATCTATAAATCGCCCAGTATTGCGCTTCAAGAAGGCGTGATTGAAGTGATTGTAAAAGATGGTGTATACCAACCTTCTAAAATTAAAATACGTGCTAATGAAGCAACTACAATCACGTTTAACAGAGTAGATCCGTCTCCTTGTTCTGAAACATTACTCATCCCGGACCTGGAGATTAATGCAACGCTAACGCTGAACAAGAAAGTGAGTGTTGAGATACCGGCCTCATTACCAGGCCGTTATCCGTTTCATTGCCAAATGAAAATGTATGCAGGTGAGTTAGTCGTCGAATAATAGCGGCTACAACCCCACTCTATTATTTATTCTTATACATTTTCATATTGTCGTGTTCCATCATCTGTTCTAGCATCATCTCCATCATGTCTACACGATCTTCCATTTTGTGCATACATTTATCCATATTCATTGATTTCTTACCCATTTCTTTCATTCCATTTTTATTGGACATGTGGTTCCCCATATTTCCTTTCATCATGTGCATGCCCGTTTGCATTGAGGCCATATGCTTTTGCATCAGCTCTTGACGTTCCTTTGGATCCTTTTCCTGCTTGATTTTTTTCATCAAATCTTGCATCTCCAACATATGTTGGTGCATAGGCATCATCTCTTGATGGTTGGTCATGCCGTCCATCGATTCGTGCTCTGCGTCATCGGTATGTTCATGTTTATCTTTATCTTGTGCGTAAGCAGGCAAGGCGAATATCATGGAAATAAGTATGACTTTAGTTAATGTTTTCATTTTTTATTCTCATATAGTGTTAGGTTTGTGCTCAACAAACGACAATGTAAAATAAAAAATCGCAGATCACTTTGATACAAGTCAACATTCTTAAACCTACAGATTAGTTAGATAAACCAAACGGATTATCTATACTGTTGCTTGGTTCCGTAAACCATCGTGCGCCCTCGTCCGTCATATAAAAATGGTCTTCCAAACGAATGCCAAATTCATCGGGGACGACTAGCATCGGTTCGTTGCTAAAGCACATACCTGTGGCAAGCGGTGTCATATTGCCGCCGACCAAATAAGGCCACTCATGAATATCTAAGCCAATGCCATGGCCAGTGCGATGGGGGCAGCCGGGTGTTTGATAGTCAGGTCCTAATCCTTGTGATGCTAAGTAACCGCGGGCAGCAGCATCTACAGCTTCGCAAGGCACACCGATTTTAGCTGCGTTAAAGGCGGCAAGCTGTGCTGATTTTTCATTATTCCAAAATTCCTGCTGCCTAACTGTTGACTCACCAAAAACATAAGTCCGGGTAATGTCTGATAAATAATCGTGCACTTTACAGCCTGTATCTATTAGTACCATATCGTCTACTTTCAGTATCTGCGCATCTTTAACACCATGCGGGAAAGACGTGGCTATGCCAAAAAGAACAATACAAAAATAGTTACCTGGAGCCCCAACTTTTTGATGTGCCTGTTTAATAAATGCTTCTACTTCGGTGGTACTTATTCCTTCATAAAGCATGCTTGCTGTAGCTTGGTGTACCGCAAGTGTCATGTTCATTGCACCTTGCATTAACGCTATTTCATTATCTGATTTTTGCATTCGGCAATGCGCAGTAGTCGCTTTTGCATTTATTAGGTTCAAGCCAGTTTGTACTTTATTGATACCATCGAATATAAAGAATTGAGCACTTTCATCTATACCGATGGTGGCTTTATCGTTTATTTTTAATTGCTTTAAGATATCTATAAATAAAGTGTAAGGACTTTGGTGTTCTTGCCAACCATGTATCGGTCCATCAATAACCATAAATCCATTTAGGCTGCCAATTTCAAAATAGGGCGCTATGTACTGAACATTGCCAAGCGCGGGTAATATAGCGCCAACCATACGCTCACTGGCATACCATTTCATACCGGTGAAATAGGTAAGATTTGTACCTGCGTTTAGATAAATGGCATCAATATTATTTGCTTGCATGTAAGTTTGCGCTTTAGCAATACGCGCTAGATGTTCTTCAGCTTGAATTGGAATAAGCGTGCTGGTCATATCGCTTAATGTTGCCAGTGCTTGCTCTGGCGTTTGCGTACCAATACCAATAGTTGTCATTTATGCTCCTTGGATATGTTTTATGCTACTAGTTCAAGCATAGAAATCTTGAAATGGGCAGTTGTATCTATATTGCAGATGAGTAACGGTAGGCTCATCCTACGATTTGAGCTGTTGAGAACTGATATCTCATGTTCCTGTAGACACAAATATCAGTAATACTGTCGGCGGCTTCGCGCGGCGCTGCTCGATAGTTTGTAGACACTCTATAATCGCCATTAAGTTTGCCTATCCTGTGCCAACAATGACCGTGCAGCAAAACGAGTGTGCCTTGTTTGGGCGACAACACAACTTGGTCGTCAAAATCTTCAAACAAGGGTCCTTTAGTTAGCGCGCCTAATCGATGAGTACCTGGGCGAATGTATACCTGTCCTCCCAATTCCTCATCAACATCCATTGAATAAAGCAAACGGTTAAGATTAAACTGTGTATTATTTTCTGGCGGACAGTCTTGGTGCCAAGCTTGTCCTTTACTACCTTTTTTGGAAAACATCACCATGCAATATTGATTTTTCCACTCTTCACCTAAAATTTGGGTTGTCAATTTTTTTAGGCGCGTATCACTTTCAAAAGTATTAAAAAATGTATGACCTTCGTTCTGCGGAAACCACGGGATCACCTCGGTTTTAGACAAATCAATAAAATGCTGATCGTGCGCGTAGTCGGGTGACTCACCAAAATGAGACATAATACGAGACTGGGCCTCGGACATTAGTTTCGTATCAAAAAAGTCCTCGATAACAATAAATCCTTGTACCCAGAAAAGCTTAGCCAACGCGTCATAGTTCAGATTACTAGCGATTTTAGTCATTCATTTTACTCATACGTAACTGCTTTTTAGCAGTGAATTTGAAGGAGACTAACTGGTAATACTAGCAAGATTCAATAATCTTGTAATCCATAGCCAAACTTAAACAAAGCATGCTCTGCATAGGGTGCAATCGGAATGTCAGCAAACGTCATTGGCCATGAATAAGGTGATTTTCCGGTTGGTTTGAATCCATCGGTGGCAAACAGGAAATCAGCTACGCCAGCACCTTCTGAACCAGGCAACCAAGCAGCAATAAATGCATCACTGTTGTTCAAGTCCTCATTGATGATTAAAACTCTACCTGAAATTAATATCACAACCACTTTCTTACCTAGGTTTTTACATCCTGTAATAAGTGCTTTGTGAGCATCACTTAACCACAATTCATCGCTGTCTCCAAAGCCCTCAGCGTACGGGTCCTCGCCAACTACAACAACCGCTTTTTGAGCTGGCATGTCTGCATAACAGCCTTGTTCAGCGTATTCCACGTTCGTTCCGACCGAATTTATACCTTCAAAAATGGTAGTGGCCCCTGCATAACTTTCGGTTTGCCCCTGCCAGTGAATAGACCAACCGCCGCTCTGTAAACCACTATTGTTGGCATGCAGACCTACCACCGCAATTGGCTCGGCGGGATCTAACGGTAATACCGCATTTTCATTTTTGAGTAACACCAATGATTCTCTTACCGCTTGGCGAGCTACCGCTCTGTGTGCTTTTGAGCCAACGCTGAGACTCAATTCTCTTTTCGCAAACGGATCAGCGAAAAGACCTAAACTAAATTTCATAGTCAAAATTCGGTGCACCGCATCATCAATCCGGCTCATCGGTACTGTTTCTTCAATGACCGACAGTTTCAGTTTATCCATAAATTCGTCATGATTGCCTGGTTGCATCGCCATATCAACACCTGCATTGATAACTTCGTGGGGCTCACCAAAACGCAGGCCTCCATTCCAGTCGGTAAGCACGACGCCTTGAAAACCTAACTCGCTTTTCAACACATCGGTAATTAAATGGGTATGTTTATGCATATTTAGATCGTTGTAAGAATTAAATCCAACCATAATAGCGGCAACCCCTTGATCCACGGCGGCGGCATAGGGTGGTAAATAACGTTCTCGCATTAATTCGTCAGTCATTACTGCATTGCCACCTTCAACACCACCATCGGTTGCACCATCGCCGATAAAGTGTTTTGCTGTTGCTGCAATCGTATTTCGATTTGCTAGGTTACTGCCCTGATGCCCTCGAACCGATGCAATAACAGCGGCGGTAGTAAGATCTCTATCTTCAGTAAAACCTTCATATACTCTTCCCCAATGTTCATGCTGTGGCATGGCAATACAAGGTGAAAATGTCCAATTAAAACCGGTACCTGCTACTTCTAATGCGGTAATTTGAGCGGCATGTTCAATTAGGCTCAGGTTTCTAGTTGCGGCCATACCAATGTTATGAGGGAAAATGACAGCACCTTCAAAAGTATTTTGTCCATGCACAGCATCGACAGCAATCAATAAAGGAATACCTAGACGGGTTTGTAATGCGCTATATTGAAACTCATCAAACTTGTTTATCCAGTCAATGGCTCTTGGACCCGGCGTTGGACCCTCAGTGTGAATGATAGAACCAATATTTTTATCGCGGATAATCTCAGGAGTTACATTGTTATGCCAAATGGATTGGGTCATTTGGCCAATTTTTTCATCTAAGGTCATCTCTGCTATTAATGCATCAATCATATCTTCACGGGTATTGAACTGACATAAATCGAATTGTTGAGTGCCCCATTCACATATGACATTTACGTTGGACTCTGTCTTATTTGAGCTTAAATTGGTGCATCCAAATACCATTAATAAAAAGGTTAGTATTAGTACTATTCTCATGTATTTTCCACTGTTTAGCCCACTTGTTTTTATCAAAAAATATTATCTCAAAGGTAGTCAAAATACACTTAGGATTAAGCTAATTCATTTGCATAAATAGCATATAAAGGGTGTCTGCTTATTATTTACTGCTTCATCAATAGGTCAGATTTGATTTTACTAATTAAACGCACGGCCAATATTACTTCGCAGTTGTGGATTTTACAATCAACATTATCTAGCGAGCTATCCATTAATATAGCATTTCACTACTATTTTTAGCGATGTAAGTCGCATTTGTAGCTCGCTGATAAATAGCTAAAAAAGTGATTTAAATTACTAATAGTGTCTTGCTGAAGATGTTGAATTTATATCAGTTGATCAATAAACAAATAATAGGGTTTCTGCTGTATATATTAAATCCAACTGGTCAGATGTGTGTTATGTTAAAATCACACTCAAATTTAGTAATATACTACCTATTATGAATATCTTCGATATCATCATTGTTGGTGCTGGCTCAGCAGGTGCTGTTTTAGCGAATCGCCTATCCGAAAATCCGGAACTGTCTATCTGCCTTATTGAAGCTGGTGGCAAGGATACAAACCCCGCTGTGCATGTTCCCTTTGGATTGGCCGCCTTAGCAGATATGAAGTCTGTTAATTGGGGTTTTACAACCCATAGCGAAGGTAACTTAAACGACCGTGAACTGTTTTGGCCAAGAGGTAAAACTCTGGGGGGTTCTAGTTCAATCAATGCTATGTGTTATATAAGAGGTGTGGCACAAAACTATGATGCTTGGGCAGAGTTAGGCTTAACAGGATGGAGTTGGGATGATGTTTTGCCTTACTTCAAAAAAAGTGAAGATAACTCGCGAGGCAGCTCCGAGTTGCATGCCATTGGTGGCTTTCAAAGTGTCTCAGATCTTAAGCATGTAAACCCTGTAACGAAAGATTACGTGGCTTCTTGTGTGCAAAATGGTTTGGCTGAATCTATAGATTTTAATGGCAGCTCTCAAGAAGGTGTTGGTATCTATCAGGTGACACAACGCAATGGTTCTCGTTGCAGCACGGCCAAAGGGTTTTTGTCTAACGAAATAAAAGCACGGCCTAATCTCCATATACTGACTAAATTTGAAGTTAAAAGAGTCATTGTAGAGAGCGGTCAGGCGACCGGTGTCGAAGTGTCTACTAGCAATACCACACAATGTATTTTTGCAAAAAAACGCGTCATATTAAGTGCTGGAGCGATAGGTTCGCCACAAATATTAATGCAATCGGGCATTGGTAATAAAGCACACCTCAACGCAGTAGATATTGATGTTAAAGCTCATTTGCCCGGTGTTGGACAAAATTTACAGGATCATTTAGATGGCACTATATTATTTCGAACTAAACAAACCCGTTCTTATGGCTTATCGCTACCTAGTATGTTTAAAAATGCCTTAGAACCGCTTAACTACATGTTAAATAAAAAGGGCATGTTTACTTCAAACATTGCCGAGGGCGGTGCGTTCTTCAAATCACATCCTGACGCTGAATTGGCTGATATACAATTGCATTTTTTGCCTGGACTACTAGTTGATCACGGCCGTTCAATACCCTGGGGACATGGTTTTACTATTCATTTTTGCAATCTGTATCCTAAAAGCCGTGGTGAAATTTTACTTAAAAAAGTCGATGGTCAATTACACGCTGACATTCGCCCTAATTACCTCTCCCACGAGGATGATATTAAGCCATTGTTAGCCGGTTTTAAATGGTGTCGGAAAATAAGTAACACGCTGCCACTTAGTAATAGTGCGACCGAATGGAAACCCGGTAATGAGGTAAAAACAGATGAACAAATCATCAGGTACTTGAGGGATAATGTCGAAAGTGTTTATCATCCAGTTGGCACTTGTAAGATGGGCCGTGACGATGACGAGTTTGCTGTTGTGAATGCCTCATTAAATGTTAGAGGAATAAGTAATTTGATGGTAGTTGATGCGTCCGTGATGCCTAGTATTATTGGCGGTAACACCAATGCACCGACTATAATGATCGCAGAAAAAGCGTCAGACATGATTAAACAGGCGCTAAAATAAAAAAGAGGTTTTCTAAAATGCTTAAACTTTTAAAGTATTGTTTATATTTACTGCTGGTTCTTGTGGCCTCTCTAGCCATTTATATTTATCTTAATGTGGCGCCAGACAAGTCCGTTGAAGAACTCAGCCAACGATGGGCTCAACAACCCTCCCAGTTTTTAAATATCGCGGGTATGACTATTCACTTACGAGATGAGGGCCCTAAAACCGACGAAGAACCGATTGTGTTAATACATGGTACAAGTGCGTCATTGCATACTTGGGACGGTTGGGTAGATGCATTAAAAGGCAATCGCAGAGTCATTCGTTTTGACTTACCTGGATTCGGCTTAACCGGGCCAGATCCTCAAAATAACTACACAATTGAGCATTATGCTGATGTGGTAGCAGCAGTGTTAGATGAATTAAACGTTAAAAAAGCTGTATTAGCAGGTAACTCATTAGGTGGTTATATCTCTTGGGCGACGACTGTCATGTATCCCCAGAGAGTATCTAAGCTAATATTGGTAGATTCTAGTGGATATCTTTTTAAGCCTGACTCGGTTCCGATTGCATTTAAATTGTCACAAAACCCGATAGCCAGTGTGTTGTTAAAAAACGTTTTACCTAAATCATTAGTGGCGCGAAGTGTTAAGAATGTGTACGGAAATCCTGACTTAGTAAGCGATGAATTAGTTGAACGATACTACGACTTATCTCTTCGAGCGGGAAACCGTGATGCGTTAAAAGAGCGTTTTAAGCAGATGTCCCCCGGGGCTTTGGTTGATAAGATTCAAACGATTAACGTACCTACGCTCATAATATGGGGTGCTAAAGACCGATTAATTCCTCCAAAGTTTGGAACGAAATTTAATCAGAACATAGCAAACAGTCAACTAATTGTATTTGATGAGTTGGGTCATGTTCCTCATGAAGAAGATCCTGAATCAACGGTATCAGCGGTAAAGCGTTTCTTGGATGCTAATTCGTTTTTATGATTTAAAGGCGAAAACGTACACATCCCTTATGCTTTTGCGAGGGATGTGCTCCTACCTCAAGTTCCAATTGGATCTCAGATAACAATCCCCCAGAGATTGCATAAACCCAACAGGTTCTTGTCTGAGGAATCTAGTGGTATATGGCCTATATTACTTTGCCGAAATTACGATAATTTGCTTTAGTAAAAGCAAATTAAATTTGATGTGAGTCAATATTGATCTACTTTTAACAACTAGTATGAGGCTATTAGATAATACTGGATACATTTTATGAAAGTTGGCGATATATGCGCGAATAATTTTCTTCATGTTTCATTACAGGAATCAATTCTTAATATAGCCAAATTAATGCGCTCACAAAATGTAGGTTCTGTAGTTGTGATTGAGGGGAGTGATGGACAAATCAGGCCTTCGGGACTCATTACTGACCGCGATATTGTGATTGAAGTTGTGGCTACAAAGATCGATGCGTCCACAGTAACTGCTGGTGATATTCTGAGCGGTGAATTAGTGACTGTCAAAGACACTGTAGAATTATTGGATGCACTAAATCACTTGCGATATTTTGGCGTCAGGCGCGCAGCTGTGGTTGATAACGACGGGCATTTAGTTGGACTATTTAGTATTGATGATGCGCTACCGATATTGTCTGCACAATTTAGTGAAATAATACAGTTAATGAGTAATGAAAGTGACATTGAAACTCAGCAAAGAGGAGAACGATTATGACTACACACAAAATAGAAAAAAAGCACTGGCAAGATTATTTCGATGGACTATCAAAGCAATTTTCAGGCAGACGCATTGAAATTGAAGTTGATAGTTTGCAAATTGGCTCTCAAGTAGTGGCCAAGTCGATTTTGCTTACCGGCATTATGTTTGACTCCAAAGATAATTCGTTGGAGATTATTACTCCTGATTTAGTGCACACAATTAAAGATCCCGACAGCATTTATGTCGATGTTGATAACGGTATTCTAAAACACATTGCAATTAAATCAGATGAAACGGGTGGTGAGCAAATTATTAAATTTATTCCACCACTCTCGCTTACATTTATAAAATAATTCACCTAAAGAATAGATTAATGAATGTAATAATCCCCGTATGGGGTATACGGATTGGGCCTTAACTTGTAATGTGGTTGCAAGTACGAAACCATATCTACAAGTTCAGTTACCGTCATAATATCGTTATAGTTACGCATTTTTGATACGCCATACTCATCTAGTCCAGTGCGCCTGTACCTCCTTGCAACTTTGTGTGATGGGTTAATAATGCTAGTTACTAAATCTGCATAGGTAGTTACTTTCGACGTCATACCTCCTAATGACACCTTTTTTTCTAATTCAGGTTTAATTGCACCGGCATCAACTTTTTCCAGAGAATGACAGGCGAGGCATTGATGCTTCATAAAAGCCTGTTGACCATTTGCCACGTTGCCCTCAGGCAAACTAAACCCTCTTGGTGAGTCTGGACCCGCATCACAAGCCGCTAGTGATATGACCCCAATTGCTATGATTAAACTAGAATATGTGTTCATTATTTTTCCTTTTCATTATCTATGAAGATCAAATTGCAAATTTTAGTTATTATATAAAGACTTACAATCAGGCTAAGAAAGTGTCCGAACACACTTTACCTACAAAACAATATTGAAGATTGACGAGCGTTGTATCTGCTATCTGCTGTAAGGACTCGTGGGTAAAAAACCCAAGGTGATGGGTGATCAACACATTTGAAAAAGTGGCTAATCGTCTATAAGTGTCATCAGAAATGCACTCGCAAATAATGTTTTCCGCAGATAATTCCGATTCCATTTCATACATATCGATGCCCAGATAGCCGATTTTTCTACTTTTTAGCCCGCTAATTATTGCCTGAGGATTAATGAGGCTGCCGCGAGATGTATTAATAATCATGACATTACCTTTCATCATAATGACTTCAGGATGACCGATCATATGCTGATTGTGTGCCGTCAGCGGGCAATGTAAGCTGATGATATCGGATCTTCTTATTAATTCGGAGAAATCAACATACTCATGGCCCATACTTTTTATTGATTCTGAAGGTGATGGGTCGTTACAAAGTATCGTACAGCCAAACCCGGATAGAATATTAATTAGAACACGACCAATTTTTCCAGTTCCAATTACGCCAATTGTTTTACCGCGTAAATTAAAACCTAGCAAGCCATCTAATTCGAAGTTATTGTGGCGCATTCGACTATTCGCTTTTAACAACTTACGATTTAAACTCAAAATAAGCGCAAGTGTATGTTCGGCAACCGATTCAGCAGAATAATTTGGGACTCGAGACACACTGATACCCAGCTTTTCAGCTTTGACTAAATCTACATTATTAAAACCAGTACATCTTAATGCAATATGAATAATTCCAAATTCATGCAGTTTGTCGAGGACTTCGGAATTGATATCATCATCTACAAAAATACAAATGGCATCAAAGGGCTTGGCAAGCGCTGCGGTTTCGGTATTTAGTGCACTTTCGATAAACACCAAATCGAATCCATATTGGCTACTCCTCGATTCAAATGCGGCACGGTCGTAAGGCTTGCAACTAAAAACACCGACTTTCATATTACTATCCTTATAAAATGCGTATTTTGGGTCAACACAAATTTCTGGAATTTTTAATTGGTATTCTTTCGTTGAAAAGAATCAAAGTGCGTTGAATGTCATCATTAATAATGCGCTTAATGACCAAAAATACATTGATACATGTCAATCTAGTTGAAACTAGCTTTTCAGTATTCAGCTAAAATTTTGATATTGCTCAAAATTGGATTTGAAGAAGTTAGATGCGCAGAAGGCGTGTTACTAATTTCATACAAAGCATGAAAAGCCATTGGAAAAACCATCACCATCAATATTGTGTATCCCAGATAAAGATGAAAAATTCTTACTAGAATTAAAGAATGCTCATTTCAATAATATTCAAGGAATACAGTCAGACAGCGCCGACGTAACCATTGTGATGAATAGAAGCGACCTAAACTTAATGTCAATGAAGGTGAAAAGTTTTCCTGAATTAGTCCAAAGTGGAGGCATAAAATTTGATGGTGACATCAATGCATTTATATCTATATTACAAATGCTAGAAGAGTTTCCTTTCTGGTTTAATATTGTTACGCCATAGTCCAGTTTTTTAGCGCAATGGCAGTGCCCAGTAGCTTACAATTTAACGCAAGCAAAAATGGCATTGCCAGAACTTGGGTGCCAGGGAACTAACTTGGTGTAATCATGTTCAAATAAGGTAATCTCAAAATACGGACGCAACATTTGTTGTAATTGATCAAAATTCAATGCCACCATTGAATGTCTGTCTTGCCAAGTTTGACGCTTATTATCACGTTCTTTTTCGATACTTATAGCGAGGTATTGTTGATCTCCTTCGCCACAATAATCCCAGGCTGACGTAAAGGTAAACTGACTGTCCTGATGCTGTAAGCAATGCTGTTCAAACGTGTCATTGTCAATCGTATTTTTATCTACTGCATTAAAACAAAACATACCGCCAGTTTTTAAAGCGCGATGTACGCACTTTATACAGTCATTTAACATCGCTATATTCTGGCAATAATGCAATGAATATAGAAAGCACGATATTAAGTCGACAGGCTCATCTACACTAAAATCAATCATATTACCCAAGGTGAAGAGTGCTTCTGGGCAGCGCTCCTCAGCAATATCTAACATTGGCTGATTGATATCTAGACCTTGACACTGATAACCCATATTGATGAAATGACGTATGTGCGGGCCAGTACCACAAGCTAAATCAATATGTTGTTTGCTTTCATTGCCAAACAATTGATGAAGGCGACAAACCCAATCACTTTGATTTTGATAATCGATATCTCTGCACATTAAGTCGTAGTAGCTGGACAAGTCGGTGTATAAAGCGGTGGCCATAAAACTCAGTTAACATAAATAGTCAGATGACTAGTCTACAGGATGGCGCTTGCTTTGCGAATTAACTGCATTCATCTAATTGTCATACTCTCATGCGGTTCCTCACTTATCCAAACCGGCTTCTCTCAACCCCGTGTAAGGGCCTGAGGATTTCAATAAGCATCACGCTGGCTATCTAAGCCAACTTAAAACGTCTGTTTTAACAGATTCAACATATCATCCACCGATAGCTTAGTAACGGCTTCGTTACCCGAAAGTAGTTTGTCTGCTAAGTCGCGTTTATGCTTATGCAGGGCTACAATTTTTTCTTCAATTGTATTTTGAGCTATTAATCTATAAATGGTAACGGGGCGTTTTTGCCCTATGCGGTGGGCGCGATCAGATGCTTGTTCTTCTACCGCAGGGTTCCACCAAGGGTCCATGTGAATAACATAGTCGGCGGCAGTTAAGTTTAGCCCTGAACCGCCTGCTTTTAGGCTGATTAAAAATATGTCACCTTCACCGCGTTGAAAGGCGTTAACACGTTTTTGACGTTCTTTCTGCGGGGTTGAGCCATCTAAATATTGGTAGCTAAAGCCTTTGGATTCAATATGTTGTTTTATTATTTTGAGATGCCCTACAAACTGACTAAAGATAAGCGCTTTGTGATTATTAAGCTTAAGCTCATCAAGTAACTCACTGAGCGCAGCTAGTTTTGCGCTGGGTATGTCGCTTTCAGCCATAACTAGTCTGGGATGGCAGCAAGCCTGACGCAGCTTCACTAATTCGGCGAGCATTCTAATGCGCTGCTCTCCTGCGTTCGCTTTTAGCCCGCTTTGGCTAATATTATCGAGAGCATTGAGGCGCAATGCCTCGTAAAAGTCGCGTTCCTTTGGGCTCATCTCTACTTGAATGTTAATGTCGGTACGCGGCGGAAGTTCGGTTAATACTTGGTTTTTCATGCGGCGCAGAATGAAAGGTTGAATCAGTGCTTTGAGTCCTTGGCTTGCTTTGCGCGCAGCCAGTTTATCGTCTTTTGCATTTTCAATAGGCGTTGAGAATCGTTCGCCAAAACGTTTTAGGTTGCCGAGTAAACCAGGGTTAATAAAGCGAAATAAGCTCCATAGTTCGGTGAGATCATTTTCAATGGGAGTGCCGGTGGTGATCATTTTAAAATCACCTTTTAAAGCCATGGCAGCTTTACTGCGTTTGGTTAATGGATTTTTAAGCGCCTGCGCCTCGTCGGCAATAATAGTGTGCCATTGTATTGTTTTGAGTATATCGCTTTCGCGTTGCAGCAGTCCGTAACTGATGATCACGCAATCAAATGGACTTAATTCACTCAATAAATCTGTTCGTTGTTCAGTATTAGTTGAGTCAGCGAATAATTTTATATTTAGCGTGGGCGTAAACTTGATGGCTTCTTGGTGCCAGTTGAAACAAACTGATGTTGGGGCAATAACGAGGCTCGGCCCTTGGCTTGCGCGAGATAATAATACCGCAAGGGCTTGTAAGGTTTTACCTAAACCCATGTCATCTGCTAAACAAGCGCCTGCGCCCCAATGCGCTAAACGCGACGCCCAGTCGAAACCCACTAGCTGATAGTCGCGCAATTGAGCTTGAAAGGTTGACGGGATTTGCGGTTCAATCGTATTTGCTTGATGCATTTTTTGGGTTTGCTGATCCCATGCATGAATGGTTTTCATGCGCATGCCAGTGGTGGCCTCTTCTATTTGCAAGCTAGCCAGCGGATGGAATTTACCGTCGTCGGTGAGTTTATTTATTTGATCTAATTTATGGCGTAAGTCCTCAGACAAAGCAAGTATTTGATCAGCGCCAAGCTTGATAAAGCGACCACTACTGCTTTTCACCAGTTCGAGT
This sequence comes from uncultured Glaciecola sp., assembly GCF_937770335.1. Lineage (GTDB taxonomy): Bacteria > Pseudomonadota > Gammaproteobacteria > Enterobacterales > Alteromonadaceae > Glaciecola. Next base: position 164,278 of record NZ_CALJHY010000004.1, on the reverse strand, counting down.
AATTTGCGCAGTTCGATTACTTGTTCGTTATTGACCTGTAAGTCCCCTGTGATGTCGAACCATTCACTTTTTTTGCTGACTGAGAGTTGCAGATGCTCACTCTCTAGCTTCTTAGTTAAGCTTACTTTTTTGCCTTTCGGCCAACGAAGTACGATGTTAAAATTGGCGTTAGTGATAGCGCCTTCTAGCTGTTCTAAGACTGCCAAAGCAATTTGTAAATCATCCAATAGTAAGACGTTATCCGGCATATCTAAAAAGGCTGGGCACGCTTGGTCTAGTTGATCTAATAACGTTTCCTCGCGCTGCAAGTCCCGCTGGGTGGCAATGCGCTTCCCTTTGATATCAGTTGTTAGGCTCGCATTGCCAATGCCGGGTTTAAATGCAGGCCCGTTTTCGCCAAATGGCATGACCACACAAGTAAATGCCAGTCCCCCTTGCGTTGGCTGAATATTAATGACCAAATTAAGGTCGCATTCATGCGTCTCTAAACCGGTATCAAGCTCTGATATATCAGATTGTATATTCAAAAAAGGCGCCACGGCAGATATACCATCGAGTGCTTTCTGTTTTGCACTGATGGGTATTAACAAACCTCCCTCACCAATGATTTTAGCAACTTTAATGTGTTCAGGTGAAAACACGGTGAGCTGGTAGTGGTCATCTGAGATCAGTTTAAGCCGATAAGCCGAGTGAGCTATGTCATCATCATGGTCATCATCGATATCTCCTGACAAATCGGCAATACTTAAACAAAGTTGGTCGCCTTGCTGACTAACCAGCAGTTCGGGTTCGCGTTTCGTAAGCTCAATAGGGAAGGTTAGGTCGTCAGACTTGTATAGATTATCGATACCTACTGCTGCATCAAGTGCAGATAATCCTTGCAGTGTATATTCAAGTTTTGGGTAATAGCCCCAGCTTTGGTGTGCGGTAATTGCTCTGCAAATTCTCTTATCGCTATCACTTAAGTAATCAAAAAGGTGGGTTTCCTCTTTTAATCGTTTTAGCGATACAACGCGCCCTTTACTCCAAGCATTCTTATTCAGTTTTTGCTCGCGAGCGGTTAAGTTGTCATCATAATCTTGCACAAGCTGCCAAATTAAGCGAACCGGTTTTGCTGAATTTTCAGGACTCGATACCACGGTGGTTTCACTATTCGGATTAAGCGCTATTAATTTATCGAGGGCTAAATCCCACTGTGACTTGCTTTCTATCAGCGTGCTGATGTCAACAAGTTTTGATTCAATTTTCGGCTTTATGCTGTTAAAACTAGCTTCCAGTTGTTGGCATAATTGAGCAAATAAGGGGTAACCAAGTTGATTAAATTTGTGTTGATATTTTAATGCTAATTTTGCTAAGGCTGGGTCTTTGCTCTTGTTACACCATACCTGTGATAATAAATAATTAAAATAACCGAGTTGATGACCATAAAAATCAATTTCTTCATCAGCACAACTGTACTCAACACGAATATTATATTTTTCGCCAGTTGATAAGCTTAAAATAGGTTTAACAACGCCGCGTCCTACATTATAAAAATCACTGTTAACTTTACGGTCACTTTCTTCAAATTCGACTTGTTTGAGTGCTGTTGAAAAGTAACTAACATCGCTTCTGTTTGCTTCAACCATTAATGCCAATTTATAGAAGTAGCCTAATACTTCGTTTAAATACTGGTTTTTACGTTTAGTGACTTTATTCTTAGCCTGCATCGCTTTTTCAAAATAGTTGATAGCTTGCTGGTTGTCGCCAGTCAAAAAGTAATATGCAGCTCGCAGTTGGATCCCATAAGTGCTCTCGTCATGGGTAAATTCTACGCGCTCAAACTCCTCAAAGCGCATTTGATATAAATATTGTTCGGCAAGTAAATAATGACACAGAGTACTAGATTTGTTGCTAGACCTAGTGCCTGGAGCAAGTTGCTTTCTATCAGCATGAGCAGCGCAAACCTGCTCTAATAATTGGATAGGGTATTCACAGCTTTGTCCGTTTATTTGAAACATTCTAATAAGTGTCGCAAATGCTTGATACTGCAATACATCCGGTAACTTTAAAAAAGTAGTTAAATTGAAGGGGAGAAAAAGAATCTCAACTAATATGCTGTTTTGATGATGGTTTATAATTTGCGGGTTTTTATTAAAAGCTAAGGCATATTTTACCTGTTCTATTTCATCTAAGTAATAAAGGTCTCTAATAACTCGGCAACTATCGACTTCTTTTTTAAGTAAACTATTGCTATTAAACGCAGGCGCGATTTGTTCTGCTGCCATTATTATTTCAACTAATTTTTCATGCGCGCTGCACTCAAATAAGGTGTTTAATTGGCCAATTTCAGCCGTGAGTAGATTAGCTAGTAATCTATTGAGCTGCACCCCATCGCTGTTTACAATTAATAGCGATTGCCCTATTAGTTTTTCTTTTTTTTGTACACTTAGGCGCTGCTCTTTTTTTGCTTTTGGTAGCAAGCCTCTACTACCCAGTATATCTATTATCTGCTCTAACTTCGCAATACCGATAGGTTTGTATACGACAGCTAAAATCAGTAATAGTGTTTTCTCAGAGTCATTAAGATTTAAGAAAACTTGATATAAAGATTCTATTTGTTGGTGAGTTTGGGGCTGGATTAAAGCAGCAAAATTCATGGTAGCGCGATTCTTAATGTCTTTTCATTTTCAATGTTTTGAAATTAACAAAATTAATGCATGTAAACAATCATTCCTCAATGTGATCAAAAATTTTTTAGGTGTGCTTACGTTACACTTGTGTAAATTCAATTAAGGATCATCTTGTCTTCTTCTAGGTAAGAGGAGTTAAGAACTGACCAGAACCATTATTAGCGTTGTTGGCAGTTATAAGAAAGAGGAGGTTAAAAAAGGCAGGTTCGTTTGCAAAAAAATTATGGTATAATTTTAGGTTATAATTTTCACCCTTAGATTGGTTGATCTTATGCGCTTTCCTTTATAAAAAATAGAGATATTAGCAATGGATAAACAAGATTTTAGTAATATACGCTTACGCAATAATGTCAACGTCTTAGGTAACCCTAATGGCCCCACGCTGATACTAGCGCATGGTTTCGGTTGTGATCAAAATATGTGGCGTTCAATACTGCCTGGCTTGCTCGAAAGCTACCGCATTGTCTTGTTTGACTATGTCGGATCTGGTAACTCTACGCTTGCTTACTATTCAACAGAAAAATATTCCCAATTAGAAGGGTATGCTCAAGACGTGATTGATATTATTGATGAACTGTCTCTTAAAGATGTGACCATCATAGCTCATTCCGTTAGTGCAACCATCGCCGCTATTGCTTCAATAAGTGCTCCAGAAACGATAAAAAAAATTGTCATGGTATGCCCTTCTCCTTGCTTTCTAAACCAAGCACCCGATTACAATGGTGGCTTTGAGCGCCATGATTTAGAAGAACTTTTAGATTTGATGGATAAAAATTATCTTGGTTGGGCTAATTATCTAGCACCTTTATTAATTGGCAACGCTGACTCACCCGAACTAATAGGAGAACTGTCGGGGAGTTTTTGTAGCACGGACCCTATTGTTGCAAAGACGTTTGCGAAGACTACTTTTCTCTCTGATTACAGGCACATACTTTCTAACTTAACCTGCGATACGTTAATTTTACAAAGTGCGTATGACAATTTAGCTAGTGTTGAGGTAGGACAGTATATGCACGACAATATTGCCAATAATAAAATAGAGGTGGTCGAGGCACAAGGGCATTGCTTACACATGACCCACCCCAAAGAGATTACTCCTCTAATACTCGACTTTTTAGAATAACGCGTTATGGTCAATCAATATTTAAGTGATTCAGATATAAATACATCATTCTTAGATGAATTTTGTTCAGGTCATCTAGTCGTTAATGTAGAAAGAAAAATTATATTTTGCAATACCTACATTGCTACCTTGAGTCAGGTATCACCTACAGAACTTATTGGTAGCTCTATTTCAGATTGTTTTACGAAAGCCTCCAATATTTTTTTGGACTCCTATATTTATCCATTATTGCTAAACGACAGCGTATTAGAAGAAAGCCAAATGTCATGGTTAACGCCAAATGGTGATGTTGTTCCAGTTATCGTTAATATCAAATTAGCTCAAGATGGTCTGTTTTTTTGGTCATTGTATGCATGTGCTAATCGCGACAAATTGCATACAGAGCTTGTTAAAACAAAAGAAAGGCTAGAAATACAAACCAAAGATTTATATGTATTAGCAACTACCGACTCGCTAACTGGACTGTTGAATCGGCGTCAATTATTGGCACAAGCCAATAATGTTGCTCATCAAATGAATAGAAGTGGGTCTGCATATGCGGTGTTGACGCTAGACGTAGATTTTTTTAAACAAGTGAATGATACCTACGGGCATCAAGCTGGAGACAAAGTGCTAGTAAATTTAGCCAATCAGCTTACCGAGAACCGCAGGGCTAACGATATAGTGGCTAGAGTCGGAGGCGAAGAATTTATAATTGTACTGCCCGATGTTAATGACGCAAGTGCTTTCGCGGTCGCCGAAGAAATACGCTTAAAGATTGCGCAACAAGTTGTCGATACTATTTCCATTACAGTCAGTATTGGAGTGATGGTGAGTGCTAAAAATAAGCAAGTAGATTTGGGTGAGTTAATGGTACTTTCAGATAACGCCCTGCTTGAGTCTAAAAGAACAGGGCGAAATAAGACGACAATGGGTAAATGGTCATAACGGGCTAACAAAACACTCGTGATATTGTTATTCAATATTTGACGACTCTCTTCCTAGCCTTCCACTTTCACAAAGCCGTCCCAACCTTTCATGTAGGTCAAAAACTTCTCACTTAAACCTTCTTTTGTTAAATGAGCTTCTGTCGCAGGAAGTTTTGTCGGTTCAAAGTTAGGATCCGCAATCACTTGCCGCGCGAAATCATGATGCAGAATGGCAGCACGTCCGATAGTGACAAAGTCAACACCCGCATCTAGAATTGCGTGAACCTCTTTGCCGGTGTTAATTTTCCCGGCAACCGTCCATTTTACATCCTTATAATCTAATTCCGAAAAATATTGGAGTAAGCTTTTGTCTTGATATTCTTTTTCCTCAGGCTGTTTAAAAACATCCCACAGTGAAAGGTCTAAAAAATCTATGTCATGCTCATTAATCAGCTGTTCGCACACGGCTTTGACCTCGGTCAATAACATACCAAAACGTTCGGGGGACAAACGCACACCTAGCAAAAATTCGCTGCCACAAACAGCTCGAATACCATCGACAATTTCAAATAGTAACCGTCCACGATTTTGCAGACTTCCACCGTATTCGTCTTCACGTTTATTAATCTCGGCGCTTAAAAATTGGGTTAAAATATAACCATGCGCACCATGCACTTCAACTCCATTGTATCCACATTTTTGAGCACGTAAGGCTGCAGCGATAAAATCATCGCGCAACTGATGTACTTCATTTAAAGATAAACCACGTGCGTTATGTTTTTCAATCGCTGATGCCGAAACAGGCTGTTGATTAATCTGGTCCTCCGGAGAACGCATTCCTGCATGGTGCAATTGTATAATGGCCAAACTATTGTTGGCTTTAATGGTAGCGGCTAGACGTTGATGGCCGGCAATATGCACATCGTCATAAATACCTAACTGGCCAGCAAATCCCTTGCCTATAAATTGAACGTGCGAAGCACAGGTCATGGTTAACCCAAAGCCACCTTCAGCTCGCATAGTTAACCAACGATATTCTTCATCGGATAGTTTTCCGTCGTCATGACTTTGTGTGTTAGTCAAGGGTGCAAGCATAAATCTATTAGGCATACTTACACCATTTTTAAACGTGACTGGAGTGTTAGGTTGAGGCATATTGTAGTTGTCTTTTCTTAAATTTTTGAGAGTTAATTATTTTGATAAACAAGATAATATTTGTTCGTGCAATTATAACAACATAGCGACCAAAATAGTAAAAACTTCCGCATGTAACGTTTTATTTACACTTTAAATTAATTTATTTTTGCAAATTTGAAATAATTTTGAAACTAAATTTGAGACTTATAGTACTAACCATGACTACGTTTTAACATTATGGTAACAATCCCGTAAATGAGAATGTAGTTAGAACCTCACGTTTCTTTAATAACAATAAGAGAAAAATTATGACAACTAACAATGCTTTAAACAAAGCAAAAGGCTTTTCCTTAAGTCGCACTAGTGTCAGTTTAAAAATGATAGTTACTGGATTATTTTTATTGGCGCTACCAAGTTTTGCTCATGCTGCTGCTAATCTGGCTGCTGACGATTTTGTCGGTATTTCATTTTGGATAATATCAATGGCGCTTATGGCGTCGACCGTCTTTTTCCTTTGGGAAACACAAAGTGTTACTGCAAAATGGAAGACATCACTGGTAGTATCTGCGCTAGTGACCTTCATTGCTGCTGTTCACTACTTCTACATGCGTGATGTATGGGTAGCTACGCAAACTACACCTACGGTCTATCGATACATCGATTGGCTGCTCACAGTGCCATTATTAATGATTGAGTTTTATCTGATATTACGTGCTATTGGCGTTGCATCTCCTGGTATATTCTGGCGTCTTTTGCTTGGTACACTGGTTATGTTGATACCAGGATATATGGCAGAAGCCGGCTACATTAATATCACAATAGGATTTGTTATAGGTATGCTAGGTTGGTTCTACATTCTCTATGAAATCTTTTTTGGTGCTGCTGCCAAAGCCGCAGAAACGGTAACTAGCGAAGCTGTCAAATACACATATAACGCGATGCGTTGGATCGTAACTGTTGGTTGGGCAATCTATCCTATCGGTTATGTACTCGGATATATGACAGGAACAGCTGATCAAGAATCGTTAAATATCATTTACAACTTAGCCGATTTCGTTAACAAAATCGCGTTTGGTCTATTGATATGGTACGCAGCAACTAGCGAAAGCCAGGGCATGAATGTAAAACAAAGCTGAATATAAATGTATATTTTTTAATGTACCAGTGAGTTTGCAGTCACAATACTTGTGATTGCAGACTCCTTTAAACAGACGGCCAACATTCATGAATCAAACTTACGCAAATCCTAATTTTGAATCGATTGTCTCACTAGACCAATGCGAACAGCATATGCTTGGTTTAATAAAAGACAACGAACCTTCTTGCTTCCACTTGGCTAGTGGAGGTAGTCGAACACGCGCGAAACTGTGTATTGATGCAGGAACCGCACTTGAACTGCCCACTCCATCGATTATCGCTTTAGCCGGTGCAGTGGAGTTACTTCATAATGCCTCGTTAGTGCATGACGACCTGCAAGACCAAGAAATTACTCGAAGAGGTAGAGATGCAATATGGAAAAGGTACGGCAAAGCACATGCTATTTGTGCTGGCGATGCGATGATTTCTGCCGCCTTTGCCTCTCTAGCTCATGTCGGTTCTGTGCCGGCACTACCTGCCCTTTTAATTCATATGCATGAAGCGGTCGCGATGACCGTGCGGGGTCAATCGCGTGATGTCGATGCGCACAACAACATCACTGAGCAAGAGTACGAAGATATCGCTGCGATGAAGTCGGGGCCATTAATTCGTCTTACGCTAGAGCTACCGTTATTAATGGCAGGTTGTGATCAATATATATCCAATGCAGAATTTGCTCTGAGTCGGTTTTCCATTGCTTATCAAATACTAGATGACTTAGATGATTGGCAGCAAGACGCACAGCGCAGCCAACTTAATTTGGTAAATCTAATTGCATCTAAAAGCTCGATCCAAGAGGCGGTAAAGATATCTCAAAATCGGGCTCAATACTTACTCAAACAGTGTGAAAAAGAATTAACACTGTTGCCTGCAAATTGCGCTAGTTCATTTATCAGCGCATCAAAAAGTTTGCTTGCAAAAACAACAGGTATATAAAATGAATAATGCAGTCGTTATTGGGGCTGGACTCGGCGGTATTGCCTCTGCGCTGCGGTTGAGAGCGAAAGGCTACAACGTCGTTATTATAGACCAGCGAGAACGACTAGGCGGGCGAGCTCAGCAGTTTAACAAGGAAGGTTTTATTTTTGATGCGGGGCCTACCGTAGTTACTGCGCCCTTTTTACTCGAGGAGCTATTTTCACTTTTCGACAAACAAATGTCTGATTATATAAACCTTGTGCCCGTTGAGCCGTGGTATCGCTTTGTGTACCCGGATGGGACGCATTTTGATTATGGTGGCACAATTGAGGATACGCTTGAACGTATTGCTGAAATTGAGCCTGACGATCAAGCCGGTTATTTGGCCCTATTAGCGCAATCAGAAGCCATATTCGATGTTGGATTCACGCAATTAGCGGACAAACCATTTCATAAACTATCGACTATGCTCGCTCAAGTGCCGGCTCTTATAAGGCTTAAGTGCTACCGAACTGTTTGGCAGATGGTTGGCGCTTTCTTAAAAAGCGACAAGCTTAGACAGGCCTTTTCAATTCAGCCATTACTCGTCGGTGGGAACCCGTTTGCTACCACCAGCATTTATAGTTTAATACATTACCTTGAGCGAAAATGGGGGGTTCACTTTGCAATGGGCGGAACCGGCGCGCTTGTCGATGGTCTTGAAAAGCTAATGAAAGAGCAAGGCATCGAAATTATGTTAAACACAGAAGTTACTAATTTAACGATCGAGGCTAACCAAGTCACAGTGGTGCATACAACTGCTGGAAACCTGTCATGCGATAAAGTAATTTCAAATATAGATCCTAAATATTTATATAGAAATCTAGTACCCAGTAAGAACCAAAAGATGAGTGCGAAAATTAAAACAAAGCACAGCTCAGTTTCGATGGGTTTGTTTGTATTACATTTTGGTACTACAAAGCAATATCCGGACGTTGTGCATCACACCATATGGTTAGGTAAGCGATATGAGGCTCTATTAAGCGATATCTTTGATAAGAAAATATTAGCTGATGATTTTTCGTTATATATTCATCGTCCCACCGCGACAGATCCAAGCATGGCACCGCAAGGGTGTGATTCATTTTATGTGTTGGCCCCAGTACCAAATAATCTCTCTGGTATTGATTGGTCAGTGCAAGAAAAGGATTATGGAGACCGTATCATTGCAGCATTAGAACAGACGATCATGCCTGATTTGTCAGCACACATTGTGCACCGGTTTGCTAAAACGCCAAAAGACTTTGAACAAGACTTTAGCAGTGTTGAGGGTAGTGGATTTTCGATTTCGCCTTCGTTCCAGCAGTCGGCTTGGTTTAGGTTCCATAATCGTGCTGAGGGTCCCGATAATTTGTTTTTATGTGGCGCAGGTACCCATCCTGGCGCTGGGATCCCCGGAGTGCTATGCTCGGCCAAAGTGGTCGACAGTCTAATCACCCCTGTCGGTGTATAGGTCAGCGAGGACATCATGCAGGACAACCCCACAGCGCTCCTAAAAAAGCATGGAAAGTCTTTCAATTTTGCACGCTTTTTCCTCGGTTCTGACACCGGAATTGCGGCTGCTCGTCTTTATCGTTTTTGCCGAATTGTTGACGACATTGCAGATGAGAATGAAGATAAGGTCGAGGCAGCACAACAGCTGACGTTGTTAAAGCAACAGATTATTCAAAATCAAAAAACTGACCCTATCATTGGTGACTTTCTTGAACTTTGCTCAGAATATGGCATTGATAGAAATCACGGTATCACGCTTATTGAAGGCGTTAGTCAGGACCTGATCCCGCTAGCACTCGCTAGTGACAAAATGCTTATTCAATATGCTTATCGCGTGGCAGGCGTGGTTGGTTTGATGATGGCACCTATTTTAGGTGCGAAAAAAGCAGGCTGTTCTTTTGCGGTTGACTTAGGTATTGGTATGCAGCTTACCAATATTGCTCGAGACGTTATGGAAGATGCAAAGATGCAGCGGCGATACATTCCAGGCGATTGGGTGGGGGCGTTGTCCGCCGAACAAATTGCGAATAGTGAATTGGTTGATAGGGTAGTAGTGCAGAAAGCGATTCAGTCGCTGTTGCAACTCGCTGAAACATATTATCAAAGTGGTTTATCTGGTTTGTATTATTTACCAGCACGTAATCGACGAGCGATTGCAGTAGCTGCCTTTGTATATCGCGATATTGGCCGGACGCTTCTCAGTAACCAGTGTATTTACTGGCAGGGAAGGGTGATGGTGCCTACTCGAAGAAAACTACGATTAGCCAGTCAGGCTCTGTGGCAGTTAACTACCTCGAGACTTGCTCACACCGAGTGTGTGCACGCCGGTGAACTTCATTTGCATCTGCCTTCTGAGACGCACAGCAAGTGACACTGGCATCGACCAAATCAAGTGAGGTTGATTTAATTATAATTGGAGCCGGTGCCGCAGGCTTATCACTGCTGCTGGCACTAGACGAAGCCAACTATGTTGGCAAAGTCGTGGTGCTTGAACGTCAGCAGGGCCCTCAGAATGATAGAATTTGGAGCTTTTGGCATGCAGCCGACCAACAAGGAGACCGCCTACCGGAATATATCAAGGCAATTTTAACGCATAAATGGCAAAGCTGGAGTCTATCGGTAGATAAAAACGAGTATTTTATGCGCGATACTTTTTTTCAATATTGCTCTCTTAGATCAGAATCATTAAGCGCCTTGGCACTGGAGCGGATCAGCGCTAAAGAAAATTTCCAAATCCGATTTAATTGTGAAGTCGCTGAAATAAAAGCCGAGGGCTCTTCTGCTATTGTTACCACACCGGAAGAGTCATTAGTTGCTAATCAAGTAGTAGATACTAGACCGCCGGCGCTGCAAAGCCAGCATGAAGGGCTAATTCAGTGCTTTTATGGCGAAGAAATTATGTGTGAAACAGATATATTTGAGCCCTCTACCGTTAAATTAATGCAACAGCTAAACCATTCAGACCTTGGCATTGAGTTTGTTTACATATTACCTTTCAGTACCAAGCACGCGTTAGTTGAATTTACCTGTTTTAGTTTATCTCCTGTCGCTGCCTCTGTTTTAAAAACACGCTTAGCCGCTGTTTTACATGAATTAGTTGAGCATACATCATATAGCGTCAAGCGCAGCGAAAGTGCGGCCTTACCTATGTATTTAGTCAATCAAAATAGGCAACGACAGCAGTCGCACGTTATTTATGGAGGTATAGCCGGAGGTGCGATGCGTGCGTCAACAGGATACAGCTTTATTAGCAGCCAAAAATGGGCGAAGCAAAGTGCGGATGATTTAGTCACAAAGAATATATTGTCAGTAAATGCGCCTATTCCCGCAATTTATCAAATGATGGATCAACTGATGCTAAGTGTATTAAGAGATGATATGAAAATAGGTGTTAGGATGTTCACACAACTTTTTAAGACTGTGCCTCCGCCGCGATTTGTGCGCTTTATGTCGGAGAGGGCGACCCTTGTCGATTTTATGTATATTATTTGGGCAATGCCTAAATACCCTTTTGTACGCGCTTTATATCGGCGCATAAAAGCTAAGACTAAAAGTGAGTAAGTTAGTATTTACACAACTTTATTTAGTCGCAATCGGACTATCAGCGCTTGCAATGTTGTTTCATATTGAATTATCTGATACTGCTGGCATAGTTGCACTAGCGGTTGCGGTTACCATTTTAGGCCTACCTCATGGGGCATTGGACTTTGCGGTGGCTAAGTCGCTAAATTATGTTACCTCGGGTCGCACGGCAACTGCATTTTTGCTTGTTTATACAGCAGTCGCTGCATTGTCTATTCTGTTTTGGATCGAATTTCCGGGTGCTGCATTGTCATTATTTCTATGCATTTCTGTATTTCATTTTTCAGCAGATTGGCGAGCGACCATGCCGTTATACGCGCGCATTTGTTTAGCTGCCATAGTGCTGAGCGGACCCTCTGTTGTATATGCATCAATCGTATTAAATCTCTTCACCGCATTATTAGTAAGTAATGATTTCGCTAATTGGATTATTCAAGCGATGCGTTTCATATTTGGCTTGGCTTGCATGGGGTTTCTATACTTCGTAATTTTAGCAGTTAAAAATAATAAGGTTAAAAGTGGTTGGCAAGCAATAGAATGGACCGGACTGATAATAAGTAGTTTAATACTCACACCTTTAGTGCACTTTACGATCTATTTCTGTGTACTGCACTCTCCAAAACATTTGTTCGATGTTAGCAAAATACTTAGCGTTAGCTTCGCACGGGCGATTGTTGTCAGCTTGCCTTTTGTGCTGCTTACTTTACTTTTAGCCGGGGTACTTTTTAAGTTGATTGCAACTGAGGATATAAATGTTGGATTACTGCGTTGGACGTTTATAGGCCTATTTGGTCTGACCATGTCGCACATGCTCTTAATTCATCTCTGGCACCGGTCCAAGTAGCACTTCTGAGGTATTCATATTAGCGCGTGTAAATGAAAATACTTGTGCAAACCATGCGGTAAAAACTTCTGGATTACTACTTATCTGGTTTACAATTTCGGACTCTTTCCACCAACGTATATCCATTACTTCATCGGGATTGTTATGCCATTGCAAAGTAGTAACTTCAGCTACCAATATGTGGTCAAATTCGTGTTCAATTAGATTATTGGCAAGATGATGTTTGTAACGTATTTGGCCCACTTTCACCAGGTTTAGCGAAGCTTTTACGCCAAGCTCTTCACCAATGCGTCGGATTGCAGCGTTCTTAATTTTTTCATCGGGCAATGGATGCGAACAGCAGGTGTTCGCCCATAGTCCACCGCTATGATACTTGTTTAGAGCTCTGCGTTGCAAAAGGTACTCGACACCTTTATTTCGGCGACGCACAACCATCACAGAAAAAGCTAAATGCAAATCACCGCGTATGTGGGCGGTCATTTTGTCTGCGTATCCGGTAATGTTGCCGTCGACATCGACCAAAGGAACAAGAATAGCGTTATCATTTTTCATCATACAGTTAAAACAACAATCAGCATGAAAAGGATCAATAACGAATTTTAGTGCATTAAAATGGGAATCTCTAACCGAAACCATCACTCATAAAAAACCTTGCTCCTAAAATAGAGAGCAAGGTTGTATCGACTTTGTAGTGTTCAGCAATAAATTACCGACTTTGCGGCAATGACGCGTGCCTTACCACTCTTCAAAAGAATAAGTAAAACGAACGCCAATAGTTCTTGGTCTTAGCACGTTTGTCACAAAGCTACGAACAGTAGCGTCTTCAACAGATTGATTACTCAATGCTGTTGATTGCACGCCCGTTTCAGCAAATTTACCAAACACATTGTTTACGTACGCTGTGACTGTCCAGTCATCCGTAAGGTAGGTTATACGTGCATTTGCTACACCAAAACTAGGAAGTGTATAGCTTCCACCTAGAGCTCCAGTACGTGACAATATGTCACTTTGCCAAGCAAAATCACCGCTGTACGTTAACTCTGCGCCATTAGATAAGCTTTGGTAGTAAGTTGCAGACAATGAAGCTTGATTTTCAGGCGAACCTGGTAATCTATCCCCTGCTGAACCGTCAATAAATACAGCGCCAAAACCCGGAGGTGCAATAGTACGAATCAAAGAAGGTACATCTTTAGAAAGTTCGCTTGTTGTCTGGCTGAATGAGCCTCTTACGTTAAGGTTAGACGTTGCATACCAATTAAACGTGGCTTCAATCCCTTGTGATTCTGCACCGTTAGCATTAATAGTAATTGGAATAGAAGCATTGACCGTTGCAGATGAAAGTTGGTTATCCTCCCACTCAATGTAATAAATAGCACCATTAAGCGTTAAGCTGCCATCTAACCAGCGACTCTTCAAACCCAGCTCATGGTTACGCGTGGTATCTGGACCATATGAGCGTTCATCAAATTGTGCGAAATCGTTAGGACCAGGACCAAACTGTTGTCCAGGTGCCAGGTTACAGTTACCTTGTGCAGCGTCTGGATCAAACTCTGGGCATTCACCACCGCCATTTCCACCGCCAATGCGGAAGCCTTCACTGATAGTAAAGTACATATTAAGATCGTCATTAAACACATAAGAAGTGTTGAACTTAAATAAGCTACCGTTATCTTTTTGGGCTAAGTCAGGATCAAAGTCTCTTGACTGAATCTCGTCTAAACCTGCAGCAACAAAGCCTGAGTCAAACAGCGGAAAATCAACCGTGGATTGTGTCTTTATGTCGTACTTGTAATAACGACCACCAATCGTGACTTGCCATTTATCGGTAATTTCGTAACCAACCTCACCGAATATTGCTTGTTCTACAATTTCATCAGCGCCTGCAGAGAAATACTCTAAATTGTCAGGGCGATCAAAACCAGCAAACTCAGCATAGCCGGGTGTGAACTCTGAAGATGAACTGACGTTTTCAAGCTTGTTATAAAAACCACCCACAATCCAATTTAAATTTGATTCAGAGGTTGAGACTAAGCGCACTTCTTGGTTAAATGTTTCTTCGCGTTCAATTTCATTAGTAAAAGCAGTGAATGTTGGGAAAGTTTCATAAGAATATTCTAGGCTGATCAATAAGTCAGTTTGGTCTCGTTGTCCGCGTTCTTCATAGCTAGTGATACCTGTTGCAGACGTTAACTCTGCAAAACCAAGGTCTGCAGTAATTTCTAATGCTAACAAGCTTGTGCTTTCATCGTTAGGCTCACGAACGCGTTGAGCGTTTTCGTATTGGCCCGTGGCTAACTCGCCTCTGTGGCTTGATATTGTGCGGCCTTCATTTTCTTCTTCTTGCCAATAATAAGTTAGCGTAGCGTCTAGTTCTTCCATAGGTTGCCAGCGTAGTGCTAGCTTACCGGTAGTGGACTTTTGTCCGTTTACATCTTCTGCTGGGTTAAATTGATCACTGCCACGCGCGGCATCAGGCTCAGATACACCAATTTGACGCACTACGAAAGGTTGGTCAATGAAGCCAGGGTCGTCATAGCTATCTAATGATGCACGAAACGCAAAAGTATTACTCAAAGGAACATTTACTGTGAAACCAAGGTCGGTACCTAAATCATCGCTTTCGTTGGTACTGAATAAATCGCCTCTGATATCGAATGAACCGGCATTAAATTCAGGTTTATTGGGGATATAACGTATAGCTCCACTTAGCGTACCTGCGCCATAAAGCGTACCTTGTGGCCCTAAAAGCACTTCAATACGATCTAAATCGGTTATTCTCATATCCACAGCTAGTGGAATTTCACCTAAGTAAGTGGCTACGGTGCCGCCTTGATCATTACCATCGCCTTGACCGAGTGGGTCAGCATTAATCCCGCGCACGATTAACGGGTTACCGTTACGTCCGCCTTGATCTATAGCAACAATACCAGGCACAAATCGTAGGGCTTCAGAAATGTCGCCTACACCTTGTCTTTCAAGTAAATTACCGTCTAATGCAGATATGTTAATTGGTACGTCTTGAACAGAACCTGCACGACGTGTGGCCGTTACGGTAATGAGTTCTACGTCTCTCACACTATCTTCAGCGTTTTCTTGTGCGTAAGTTGGCAAAGCAACAGCACCACCTAACATTGTAAGCGCGACTGCTTGCGCGATTAAGTTGGGTTTGAATATATTTCTTTTCATAATTGAGTACCTTTGCACAGTGCTTCGTGTCGAAAGAGCTGCGTAACAATAAAAGTGTTGTTAAATTACTGCATTTGCAGCGTATAGTTTTGCTGTGTGTTCGCACAATTTTTAAGCTGGTCGAGTATCCGGATTAGATTGAAGTTTGTCAACTTCGTATCGGGTTTGATGGGCTTTATGTTGTAATATAACAACGGTTTGATACCATAAAGTTAAAATATTTTAAGAATAATGCCCAACTCAATGCCTAAACATGTATCCAATGTTATTGATGATAATCTACTATTAATGGCGAAGGGGAAGTACGAGCAGGTTCACGCGAATGCCATGGCTATGATTCACTCAGATATCAACGATCCCGCCCCGTACTTATTGTTAGCCAAACTATGTTTTGATCACAAAAACTTTGCAAAAGCGCGCGAGTTGTTTCAAAAGAGCGCCGCCTTAGGCTCAGACAATATTCGTGTACTTACCTACTACAGCCAAGCACTTGTAGAATTAGGTGAGCACGGTGAAGCAAAAACTATGGCGGACAAAGCAGCAAACTTGCCTGCGAGTAACGCTCATATTGCGGATACTTTGGGCGTTATTTATAGTCGCTTAGGGTTTCACGAAAAAGCTATTCCGTGTTTTAAACAGGCGGTATCACTAGATGCAAAGCCTGCTAATTACCATTACAATTTAGCCGCTTCGCTACAATTTTTAGGTGACTTCGCCGCCGCTAAAACAACTTATAAAGATAGCCTAAGCCGTGCGCCTGAATTTTATAAGGCCCTAGCTTCACTGGTGAGCCTAGAAAAACAAAGTGTAACTAATAACCGAATAGATGAATTATTACTGAGCTTTAGAACTTGGCAAAGCGATACAGACGCAGCGTTGTATATTGGTCATGCATTGGCAAAAACATATGAGGATTTAGGCGACTATGCCACCAGTTTTGAATGGCTCAAAAAAGCCAAAAGTGGAAAATGTGCCAGCGCTGATAGCTTTAATTATGACAAAATATTTTCAGCAGCAAAAAAGATTCAAACATCTACCATTCATACTATGAAACCGCTCGAAACACCTATTGATGAGGAAACCTCAGCCCCAATCTTTGTAGTAGGTTTGCCAAGAACTGGCACTACATTAGTAGATAGAATATTGTCTAGCCATCGTGATGTAGTGTCTGGCGGAGAATTAAATACCTTTGCTGAGCTGGTTAAGCGCACCGCCAATACTGAATCAAACTTAGTATTAGACGCACAAACCCTTTCCCAAGCTTCGGCACTCAACATGCAAAAAGTGGGCGAACAGTACATGAAATCCACTCAAACATTGCGCAGAAACGCTGTTCGTTTTACCGACAAAATGCCACTAAACTTTTTTTATGCAGGCTTGATTCTAAAAGCTATTCCAAATGCCAGAATCATTGTGTTGAGAAGAGGCGCTATGGATAGCTGCTTGAGCAACTATAGACAATTACTCACAACACAGCATTCCTATTACGATTACACTTATAGTTTAGACGCTACAGCGCAATTTTATCGGCAATTTGACGAACTAATGGCTCATTGGCGAATCAGTTTGCCGAGTAATCGATTTATGGAAGTGCAATACGAAGATATTGTGTTTAATCAGCAAACCACCACCGAGCAATTACTCGCGTTTTGCGACCTAGATTGGGATGAATCGTGCCTACGTTTTCATGAGAACAAAGCGCCAGTGTCTACTGCCAGTTCTGTGCAAGTCAGGCAAGCGCTTTATTCAGGCTCTATTGGGCGTTGGAAGCGTTATGGGAATTTATTGGATGAGCTTAAAAGTAACTTAGGGGTTCTTGCGGAAGATAACTGAGTCAGGGGGGTACTTCGCCGCCTCCCCATAACCTTTAGTAAGTCCCATCATGGTAAGTCAATCTAATAGGAATGGCTTTAAGACGAAGATTTGAAGCCAAAGGAGCCTAGGTATTAAATACTCACGGTCGGCTAACTGCCCACTGCGGTCATACGCCGTTCAAAATTGCGTGAAAATTTTTGTGATAAATATAAGCTGAGATGAACCTAATTGATAGGCTGTTGCGAGCCAAATATAGTCTTTCAACCTTATATATCCATCGATTATGATGATTAAGATTATGTGGTTGTTGCATACGAATTTCGAGCCCATATTACTTGATAATTCCCACTTTTCTCTCGATGTAACGAGTACCTTACCCCTTTTTTATTAAGTGTCATGTCAGATGGAGCCATAACTTTGTAAATATTTCTCCATGTAATTAGTCAGGGAAAAGAGTAGTTGCTCCAATAAGACAAAAGCGGGCGCGCCAGCACAATTGCAGTTATTAGTTCGTAAATCTGGTAACAGTATTTTTTGGCTTTATAAAATACTGTTCGAACTTAATAAAAGCGAACGCTAAAAGGAAGTAATAAATGGAGAATGCATTTTTGAAAGGCTTAGTTGTAAGCCTTGCATTAGCAACAAGTTGTTTTGCGAATGCTGCGCGGAGTAATCCAATGCAAATCGACCAGGTCTGGCTTCGTTCAAGTTCTGCTGTATCTGCAATTGTTAAAGTAAACCCTGAATCCGCACCAAGCGTATTTGCATTACTTGCATTACTTGCTTTAGTCGTTACAGGCCTACTAGTGGTGCGCCGCAAATAGATAGTTAAAAATGTGTTCGCGGCGGCATAATAGAGATAATTGCTTACATTATAGACCCGTTAGTTATTCAAAAAATACTGACACACCCTGACAAAAAGCACCTAGCACCTAGCACCCAGCATCCGCGCAAGCCAAGCTATTGTTGCCTCAGCGAGCCCCGCCCAACGATTTCACCATTCAACGCGACTTCATTTTTTCAGTATTAGGTTTGTGTCAGAATACTTTACAACATTAAATAATGTTTAGGTTAAGATTAATTTAAATCACTGATTTTATTAGTCTTTATTTTTTGGCATGATTTCTGCTTATGATTAAAGAGAGTGTACTGTTGACTAGAACAATACAAAATTTAATAATTATCCGGAGTATTTAAGTGAATATAAGAAAATGGAATTTAGTGATTGGTCTAGCGTTGCTGACATTATCTAGCTTAGCGAATGCTAATCTTATTGTAAACGGTAATTTCGACACCGCGGTGCCGCTCAATGGCACGGGTGCGGGTTGGACAGCAGCTAACAATGATAGCAACGGTGGTTGGAGAAATATTAACGGAAACGGTTTCTTTATTATTAATGCGGCTGGTCAATCTTCTTTTGACCCATCAATCTCGCAAATCTTAAACGGCTTGACGATTGGTCAAACCTACCAAATTAGTGGCGACTATACTAATTACTATAACTGCTGTGGAAATCCATTGGTTTTATCCTTTGGTCTTGATATTACTCCCGGTGGATTATTGATAGAGTTGAGTGACCCTGGTTATTTTCCGGACTGGTATGCCTTTTCTGCTAGTTTCGTAGCTACTCAGTCGTCTCACACTGTAAAATTTACAGCTGAAAGAAATGGCGATGATACAGAGTATGCAATCGACAATATTTCGGTTGTAACCGTGCCAGCGCCAACCGCTTTTATTTTGTTTGGTCTGAGTTTGGTAGGTTTAGTTTTTTCAAATCGCAAAAAGGCTTGATGCCAAGTTAAAACGAAAACTAATTGTAAATTAAATTAACCCCGAAAAGTTTGTCAACCTTCGGGGTTTTTTTATGTAAAACGTTAATGAGTAAACGTTACACATTGTCAGTAATTTACTCAAACCAAAATTAATCAGCGAAAAATCCTACGTCCCTTTCCAGCCCATTTCAGACCGTCACTAATAAAAGGGCGAACAGGTAACTTGTTTATAAAACACCTCTAAAAAGTACTCGGCTTTCGAGTAGCGTAGTTTATTAAAAAGCCGATTCTGGGAAAAGCTTGTGATATCAGTACATTAAGGTTTTGCCCTTAGTAGCGTACTTTATTTAACAACAACACTAATCACATTTGCTAGCCTGATGACCTTCCTTAATCCGATCTTATCGTTCATAAAGTCTTGGAGAATATAGAATCCATACAATAAATCAAAAACTTTAAAGACCAGCTAGGTTGATTCATCTATGATAATAGCAATTCAATTACACTATTTTAATTTAGGTTCTCCATGACTTTACCGTTCTCACTGTTAGATCTTGCTCCGATTGCCGAAGGTGCTAGTCTTGCCGATGCGCTTGAAAATTCACGCCAACTAGCAGTGCAAGCGGAAAAGAGTGGCTATCGTCGAATCTGGCTAGCTGAACACCATGGAATGCGTGGGGTAGCGAGTTCGGCGACAGCTGTTGTGCTAGGGCACATTGCGGCGGCCACAACGAGTATTAGAATTGGTTCAGGAGGGGTGATGTTACCAAATCATTCACCATTAGTGATAGCAGAACAATTTGGTACGTTAGCAACCTTATTTCCGAATAGAGTTGACTTGGGGTTAGGCCGTGCTCCTGGAACGGACATGGAGACTGCCCATGCGTTAAGGCGAAACCTCAACTCTGATGTGGATAGCTACCCTGAAGATATTCGAGAATTACAGCATTATTTAGCCGCACCGCAAGAGGGACAAAGAGTCGTCGCTATTCCAGGCGCTAATACGCATATTCCACTTTGGTTACTTGGTTCCAGTTTATACAGTGCGCAACTTGCTGCTAAGTTCGGTTTGCCTTATTCATTTGCTTCTCATTTCGCGCCCGATCAATTATTTGATGCGATCAACATCTATAGGTCAACTTTTCAAGCATCAGCTCAATGCGAAAAATCGTATGTTATGGCAGGTATGATGGCAGTAGTCGCCGACACTGACGAAGAGGCCAAGTATTTGTTCACCTCTGTACAACAGCAATTTATGAACATGCGCCGAGGAGTTAATCGTCCTTTCGCCAGACCCGTAGATGATTTGTCGCAAATTTGTACTGATGCTGACCAAGCGATGTTGTCGCATATATTGCGCTATGCCTTGGTTGGTTCGCCGCAGACAGTAGCAGACAAACTAAACCAGTTTATCGAGACGACCGAGGTAGATGAGTTAATTGTATCAATGCCTATACATGATATTAAGGCACGTTTAAAAAGTGTCGAAATGTTAGCGCAAACAGGATTAATGAACAGATAAGTAGGGAATTTTTGTTGTTGACGCATCACTTAAATAGAACCGCTTTGCAAACTATGTTATTAATGGAGCTGGATTAACCCCGAGCCCTCAAACCTAAATCCTAATGATAAGGTTTGTTGGCCGCGATACAGATGTTTACATCGACAGTTATCGCCAGGGTTGCAAGAGAAATCTCGCAGCCTCCCCTAAGTAGTACATAATTTTGTGTAGCTACTTCATTTTGGAAAGGTGTTAGTGATATGTTAGAAGATAAATTTGGGCGTCGCTTCCACTACTTGCGGCTGTCTATAACAGATGTATGCAATTTTAGTTGTGAATATTGCCTGCCAAATGGTTACCAATGCGATACTCCGAGAGATTTTCTAAAGCTCGACGAGATCCGTAAAATAGCTAAGGCTTTTGCAAATCTCGGAACTAGCAAAATCCGTATCACCGGTGGTGAGCCTTCGTTGCGTAAAGATCTGCCGCAAATAATCGAGGCTTGTGCCAGCACGCCAGGAATTGAGCAAGTTGCGATTACTTGCAACGGTTACAAGCTACCAGAGCAAATTAAGAGTTGGGTCGATGCCGGCTTAACGTCACTAAACGTCAGTATTGATAGTTTGGATCCACGCATGTTTGCGGCTATTACTGGGCATGACAAGTTACAAACCATTATGCAGGGTATTGATATAGCACTTGAGTTAGGTATCAAGGTTAAAGTCAACGCTGTATTAATGCGTCATTTTAACCGCAACGAACTCGATAGTTTTTTGAACTGGATAAAAGACACGCCGGTCACATTGCGCTTTATAGAACTGATGCAGACGGGAGATAATAAGCTCTTTTTTGACCAAAACCACACATCAGGCTTACCGATAAAAGAACGTTTACTTGATAATGGGTGGCAGCAAATTACCCAGGATAAAGCCGCAGGCCCAGCACAAGAATTTACCCACAGTGACTACAAAGGAAATATTGGGCTTATCATGCCCTATAGCAAAGACTTTTGTGCCACTTGCAATCGATTACGTATTTCAGCTGTGGGGAAACTGCACCTTTGCCTGTTCAGTGAACACGGACTAGATGTTAGGCAGTTTTTACTGGACAACACTGAACAGCGTTTACAGGAAGAATTGGTTAGTTTATTAGCCGATAAGAAATCCACTCACTTCTTACATGATGGCTACACCGGTGCTACCAAACACTTAGCTATGCTTGGTGGATAAATACGTACCCCGGTTATCTAACGTCTACCGGGGTTTCCCTTAGCGCTAGCTGCATCCGCTAACCTTTTCCTAGGTTCCATCTCGTACTTTTTTATCGAATCAAAATTGTACTTAAAAATAACTTTGGTAGTTGTCATTATGTTCAAAATATTACGATAGCTGCTTAATGCGATGCTTATTTACTAATCGACCGCTAGGCGGTCAATATCAATATAGTGAGTGAAAAAGGGGACGTATTTATAAATAGTAATCAGCCAAGTCGATACCAATATGGCTAATACGTTCCTAAATTATTATAGGCGTATAGGGTTTTAAAATATGCAAATGTTTGAAGAGATTATGGTATATAAGCAATTCTTTTCATATTTGTATATGTACACACCGGTGCTATAGTCGCAACATTGTAAATGGCTTGTAAATTAATTGTAAAGTGTAGAGGTGGGATTCAAAGAAATTGTATATGATATTTAGTTCATATATTACTTCGCTTATAAAAACGAATTGCAACTAATAATTGATATTATTACATTCAGATAAGTGCGCATTTTCTTTATTTATTGTCCTCACTGCCACTCAAAATTAGTGAATGCCTGCTACTTTGAAACAGGAGAAAAAAACTCTTGGCGCATATTTTATGTATCACTTGTGGTGTATAAAATATGACTAAAAAAAGCAAAAATAAAACGTTTAGCATGGACGAATTGAAGGTAAATAAGTCTCTATTAATTTATAGTAAAAAGGTTAAAGCACATGTCTAATAAAACAGGCGGATTTTTTTCTTTTCTGATGAAAGAAAGAATCATTGCCAAAGCGGGATTTAATCGCTGGCTAGTCCCTCCAGCATCTATTGCAATCCATTTATGCATCGGCTCAGTTTATGCCTGGAGTATTTTTAATCCAGCGTTAATTAAAGAGTTAGGTGTAGTCACAGGTTCTGCCGGTGATTGGACATTAAGTAGTGTTGTATGGATATTTTCTGTCGCAATCGTATTTCTTGGCTTATCTGCAGCAGTTGCTGGTAAATGGCTAGAAGCGGTAGGCCCTCGTTGTGTCGGTGTTACTGCAGCTTTCCTTTGGGGTGGTGGTTTTATTATTGGTAGCATAGGTATTGCTACTCATCAATTGTGGCTGGTATATCTAGGTTACGGCGCCCTTGGTGGTTGTGGCTTGGGTTTAGGATATGTCTCTCCAGTCTCGACCTTACTGCGCTGGTTCCCTGATAAACGTGGCATGGCCACGGGTATGGCAATTATGGGTTTTGGTGGTGGTGCTATGATCGGCGCGCCTTTAATTGCTTTCTTATTAAAACTGCATGCTGTCGCACCTACTTATCTAGGAGCTGAAGGTTCGGTTAAATTGATAACTGAAGCTGGTAAACGTTTTGTTGAAACTACCTCGGGTAGCATAGAAGTTGTGGTTGCGACCGCAAGTGAAGCTGCAAAAATGGCATTTCCTGGCGATGCTGGTGTATACGTAGTGGGCAGTGGTAACACTGGTGCTGCAGGTACCTTCTTAACTTTGGGTGTCGTTTACTTTATCGTCATGATAATCGCTTCTTTTTCATATCGTGTTCCTGCTGAAGGCTGGAAACCAGAAGGTTGGACGCCACCAGCTAAAGATGAATCAGCTAAGAGCATGATTAGTCATAACCATGTTCACATTGACCAAGCTATTAAAACACCTCAGTTTTGGAAATTATGGATTGTACTTTGCTTCAACGTTACGGCCGGTATCGGTGTAATTGGGGTTGCCAAAACTATGATGGTTGACATATTTGGTTCAACTTTACCGACTGTCGCGACGGCCACTTTTGCCGGCACGTATGTATTAATGATTTCAGTATTTAACATGTGTGGACGATTCTTTTGGGCGTCTATTTCAGATTTCATTGGTAGAAAAAATACCTATCACTGGTTCTTTGCGTTAGGCACCCTTCTATACTTGTCAATCCCTTATGCGGCCTCACAGGTGAGCGCTGATCCTTCGGTTACTTGGTTAATCATGTTTTATGCTGCGACCATGATAATTTTCACTATGTACGGCGGTGGTTTTGCGACTATCCCAGCATATTTAGCTGATATTTTTGGAACGTTACATGTTGGTGGAATACACGGTCGTTTATTAACAGCGTGGGCTACTGCGGGCGTATTAGGCCCATTTGCCATCACGTATCTAAGAAACATGTCACTAAATGATGCCATTACCGACTTAGTTGCAAAAATAGATCCTGCTGTATTTCAGGCTAAATTTGGTTCAGCGGTAAGTCAGCTAAATGAATTGGTTGCGGCTAAAACCGTAACAGTAAGCAAGTTGATGGAACTCGTGCCTGCTGGCACAATTGATCCAACGCCAAGCCTATACAATACTACTATGTATGTTATGGCGGCATTATTGGTCATTGCTTTCTTTGCTAACTTAACGGTTCGTCCAGTTGATGCAAAACATCATGTAGAAAATACGCATCCATAAATGAAGCCCATTAATGGGCTGAATGATGTAAAAAATAAAAACTGCTTTAATGTATTTTAAAGCAGTTTTTTTTTAACTATTGTGATGCTGAAGTGACAGATAAAAAACACGCCTACTTACTAGATGGTCGGTGGAGTTATTACGCAGAACAGTGGTCAACAGATTGTTCCGGCTTAGCCTCAATTATCTTCAGTAACCGGAGGTAAATAAGGCGTTCACCAAGGTAATATCTCTTCTAATTTACAAACATCCCCACAAAGAACAGGCTTGTAGCCCGCAAGTTTTAGAACGGATTGTTGAAATTTTTCAGTTTTTAATTCGGCAATTAACTGTTGTACGGCAAATTTTTTGACTGATTTATGATGGCAGACCAATACGTAATTTTCTGTTGTTAATGGTATGAAGTCTAAACCAAATTGGCTTGCTGCTGTTTCAACTCCAATACCCGTGTCGGCCATGCCAGAAGCCACGTAAGCAGCAATCGCTGAGTGTGTAAATTCAATTTCATTAAAACCTGCAACTTGTGTAAAATCAACCGATGCCCTTCTAAATATTTCCTCGATTAATAGACGTGTCCCAGAGTTATCCTGACGATTGATAAACTTAATGTCGGCACGCAATAAATCTTCAATTTTTTGAATACCTTTCGGATTGCCTTTTTTAACCATCAAGCCTTGTTGTCGTGTCACAAAGCGAATCACCTTGTAAGTGTCCGGCTTGAAATATTTATTATGCATATCAACGAGGGTCTGGTTCACAATATCAGTGGGCAAATGAAATGCAGCAATATCACATTCCCCTCTCGTCAGTGCCTGAAGGGATTCCTCAGCGGTTTTATATTGTAGATTTAATTTAAATTTATTTGTAAATTCAGGTAACAAAGCCACCGCGTAGCCATGACTTGCGGCAATCCTTAATAATGGTTCTTTAAAAGTCAGGTTCTTTTGTATTTCCAAATTTAATTCTGAGGCTAGACTATTAAGTTGGGGTTCAAAGCGCGCATTAACTAGCTGTTCTGCCCATAATAATTTTTCACCTAAGGGGGTTAATGTTGCCCCTTTTCCTTTTTGTAGTTCAACTAACTCAGAGCCAAAAAAATCGGTCCATTTTTTTAAAATATTCCACACATGACGATAAGACATTCCGAGCTCAACTGCGGCTTTGGTTAATTTGCCAGATTCATGAATTGCATTTAGTAAGGCAAAAATCCGAGGGTCAACATTTTCGCCGTTGTCATCATAAAACTTCCAGGCAGCCTTAATATATATTCTCTTTGCTATCACTACTTTATTGGGCATTACGACTGGACACCTATATTGGGGTTAATTTTCTGATTTTTATCTGCATTAACTTTACTGTGAAGAGCTAACGTGCATTGATAAAAGTGTTCTATTAATGTGCCCTGCACAACACATAATAATGAATAGAGCTTACTAATAAGAAATTCATTTCATATTCTTATATTTATTTACTGATGTTACAATTTGATAACATCATATTTACGTCTACCGCCTTATACTACTATAACGCTGTAGGTATATGTACTTTATTTCATATTTGAACGAAATAGGTCCGTCATCCAGGAGATACCATGCAATTAGATTTTTCTTCAGATTTATCAAATGTGGTCAAAATAATTGACACACTAAAACATAAGAAGGGTGCGTTGCTGCCTATATTGCATCAAATCCAAAGAGAAATTGGTTATATTCCATTAAAAACAATTGACACAATAGCCAAAAAACTTCAGCAAACACCAGCTGAAATCCATGGTGTGATCAGTTTCTATCATCAATTTAGAACATCACAACCGGGTGAGCATAAAATTCAAATCTGTCGTGCTGAGGCTTGTCAGTCACGCGGAAGCAGAGGGCTTGAACAACATGCTAAAGAGCACCTCGATATCGAATACAGAGGCACAACCGCTGACAAAAAGTTTAGTCTCGATAGCGTCTACTGTCTAGGTAATTGCGCAACGGGCCCTAATATAAGAATTAACGATGAGCTTTATGGCCGAGTGAGTAATGAGAAATTTGAACGTCTTGTTTCCACTTTTAAAACAAAAGCTAAAGGGAGATAATGATGACAATTAAAATGTTTATTCCAAGAGAAAGTACTGCATTATCTCTAGGTGCCCATGATGTTGCGCAAGCTGTCTCAGACTATTCAACTCAGCATAAAGTCGAGTTAAACTTAAT
The DNA here is from genome assembly GCF_937770335.1 of uncultured Glaciecola sp. GTDB lineage: Bacteria > Pseudomonadota > Gammaproteobacteria > Enterobacterales > Alteromonadaceae > Glaciecola. The sequence continues at coordinate 137,754 of NZ_CALJHY010000004.1, read as the reverse complement.
ACGAAACGGTTCCCGCGGGATGTTTTGGTTAGAGCCTATGGTTGAAGTTGAAACCTCAAAAGGGCGATTCGCCTATGGTCCGGTTGACGTCTCAGATGTGCCCAGCATCATGACAGACATAACAACCAATGTATTATCCAAACATACTCAAGCGCACAGTTTGGCGCTTGGCCTGACCGAAGAGCTCGCATACTTAAAAAAGCAAACACGCTTAACTTTTGCCCGCGCAGGCATAACGGATCCTTTATCGCTCAGTGATTACTTGGCATTAGACGGATTTACTGGTCTGCACAAAGCACTTGCTGCCACTAGCCAAGAAATCGTTACCACGGTAGTTGATTCCGGACTAAGAGGGCGTGGTGGTGCAGCTTTCCCAACAGGTATAAAATGGCAGACTGTGCACGATGCACCTTCCGATAAAAAATACATTGTGTGCAATGCGGATGAAGGCGATTCAGGCACCTTTGCTGATAGGTTAGTGATGGAATGTGACCCCTTTATGCTAATTGAAGGCATGATCATTGCTGGACTGGCAGTAGGTGCTGATGAAGGCTATATTTATCTTAGGTCTGAGTACCCTGTTGCCGATGAAATACTGCAGGAAGCCATCGTAATAGCGACAAAAGAAGGCTACTTAGGTAATAATATTTGTGGCAGCGGCAGAACATTTAACTTGGAAATCAGATTAGGCGCTGAGGCTTATATTTGTGGTGAGGAGACCTCCTTATTGGAGTCTATGGAAGGTAAACGCGGTGTTGTTCGCTTCAAGCCGCCGTTACCAGCCATCGAGGGTTTTTTTGGTAAACCAACAGTAGTCAATAACGTATTATCCTTATCGGCAATTCCTTATATTTTGAGCCAAGGTGGACAGGCATACCAGCAATATGGAGCCAATCGTTCAAGGGGTACGTTACCATTTCAATTAGCTGGAAATGTTAAACAAGGTGGACTGATAGAGTTGCCCTTTGGCTCAACCTTACAAAGTCTGCTCAACGATTTTTCTGGTGGAACGCAAAGTGAAAGACCAATCAGAGCAATTCAGGTTGGCGGACCATTAGGTGCGTATTTACCAACCTCTAAATTTGATATTCCGCTGGACTATGAAGCGTTTACAAAGGCATCAGCAGTGTTAGGCCACGGTGGCATCGTCATTTTTGACGACACTGTAGACATGCTCGAGCAAGCCCGATTTTCTATGGAATTTTGTGTCGATGAATCTTGCGGTAAGTGTACCCCTTGCAGAATCGGCTCAACCCGTGGCGTGGAGGTGATTGATCGGATAAAAGATGATGAGTCTCGCGCTGAAAACATGATATTACTGAGCGACTTGTGTGAAACCATGATTAATGGCTCCTTGTGTGCCATGGGAAGTATGACCCCAATCCCAGTGATAAGTGCTTATAAAGATTTTCCCGAAGATTTTCATTTACCTTCAAGCAACGCAGTATTAGAGGAGACTAACCATGGTTAATTATTATAATCCCGCAACTGAAGGCACTTCAAATCAGCCAAAGTTTGATGTGAACAAAGATTATGGGACGCCTGCCAGTAAATCTACTGAGACAGTGTGCATAGAAATAGATGGCGTAACACTGACTGTTGCTGAGGGTACTTCAGTGCTCCGCGCTGCTTCCATGGCTGACATTAACATTCCCAAATTATGCGCAAGTGATAATTTAAAAGCGTTTGGATCCTGTCGTTTGTGCGCTGTACAAATTACCGGAATGCGCGGTTATCCAGCCTCATGCACCACCCCAGTTAAAGAAGGTATGGTGGTGACTACACAAAACAACGATATTGCTAAATTACGACGCAATATTATGGAACTGTATATATCTGATCATCCACTTGACTGCTTAACGTGTTCAAGTAATGGTGATTGTGAATTGCAAGACGTAGCTGGTGCTGTAGGTTTACGTGAAGTACGTTATGGCTTTGATGGTGATAATCATCTTGATGCCAAAATCGATGACTCAAATCCCTATTTCACTTTCGAACCAAGCAAATGTATAACATGCTCTCGGTGCGTTAGAGCATGTGAAGAAGTCCAAGGTACCTTTGCCTTAACTATTGAAGGTCGTGGTTTTGCATCCAAAGTCAGTGCAGGAACTAGCGATGAAAACTTCATGTCTTCTGATTGTGTGTCTTGCGGTGCCTGTGTGCAGGCTTGTCCCACAGCAACATTGATGGAAAAGTCAGTGATCGAAAAAGGTCAGCCAGAACACAGCATCATCACGACCTGTGCATATTGTGGTGTGGGTTGTTCATTCAAAGCTGAAATGAAAGGCGAAGAAGTTATACGCATGGTGCCCTACAAGGGCGGTAAAGCCAACCAAGGCCACTCCTGTGTTAAAGGACGTTTTGCTTTTGGTTATGCAACTCATAAAGATCGCGTGACTGAACCGATGGTGCGCGACAGCATTGATGAAGAATGGAGAGTGGTTAGTTGGGATGAAGCATTAGCATTTTCAGCCAACAAAATTAAAAACATTCAGGCTAAATACGGTCGTGAAAGTGTTGGCGGAATCACCTCATCTCGCTGTACCAACGAAGAAACCTATCTTGTTCAAAAATTGATCCGCGCTGCTTTTGGTAATAATAATACCGACACCTGTGCCCGCGTTTGTCATTCACCTACAGGGTATGGATTAAAAGCAACCATTGGTGAATCAGCTGGAACCCAAACTTTTGAGTCGGTAATGAAATCCGATGTAATTATGGTTATCGGGGCAAATCCCACTGACGCACACCCTGTATTTGCATCCCTGTTGCGTAAACGTTTGCGTGAGGGAGCAGAGTTAATTGTGGTCGATCCAAGAACGATTGATTTACTTAACACCGCTCATATTAATGCTAACCATCATCTTCCGTTAAAACCGGGTACTAACGTTGCTATGATAAATGCGATAGCACATGTCGTTATTAGCGAAGGCCTAGAAGATAAAAATTTCATTGAAAAACGCACTGATGAATATAACGCATGGCGTGAATTTATTCTCGATGAGGTCAACTCACCTGAAGCGATGGAAAGCATCACTACGGTTAATGCGGAACAAATCCGTATTGCAGCCCGAGCTTTCGCTAAGGCAAAAAATGGTGCGATCTATTATGGCTTAGGTGTTACCGAGCATAGCCAAGGTTCTACCATGGTAATGGGCATAGCAAACTTAGCGCTGGCGACCGGAAACATAGGTCGCGAGGGCGTGGGTATCAACCCATTACGAGGACAAAATAATGTTCAAGGTTCTTGTGATATGGGCTCATTCCCGCAGGAACTTCCGGGTTATCAGCATGTAAGCGACGACTTACTTCGCGGAAAATTTGAAAAAAACTGGGGTGTTACCTTAGATAATGAACCTGGTTTGCGTATTCCAAATATGTTTGATGCAGCAATTGAAGGAACATTTAAAGCCATGTACGTGCAAGGAGAAGACATCCTACAGTCAGACCCTAACACACAACATGTCCAGGCCGCATTGTCGTCACTAGAGTGCTTAATTGTACAAGACATTTTCTTAAATGAGACGGCGTTATACGCACATGTGTTTTTGCCAGGATCTTCATTTCTTGAAAAAGATGGCACGTTTACCAACGCCGAAAGACGCATAAATCGGGTCCGCAAAGTAATGAAGCCATTGGCTAAGTACGCAGATTGGGAAGTGACCCAAAAGTTATCAAATGCGTTAGGTTACCCTATGAATTATGAGCATCCGTCTGAAATAATGGACGAGATAGCATCACTAGTTCCTTCCTTTAGCCAAGTAAGTTATAAAAAGCTTGAAGAGCAGGGCAGTATTCAGTGGCCTTGTAACGAGGAATTTCCTGATGGCTCACCCATTATGCATGTGGAAAGCTTTCCTATTGGTAACGGTCGTTTTGCGATTACTCCGTATCTTGCAAGTGAAGATCGCGCCAATAAGCGGTTCCCATTGTTGTTAACAACAGGGCGAATACTAAGCCAATATAATGTCGGTGCGCAAACACGACGAACGGCTAATCAAACTTGGCACAAAGAAGATGTGCTTGAAATACATCCCAACGATGCCGATGAAAGAGGTATCAATGATGGTGACTGGTTAGGGATTACGAGCAGAGCTGGTGATACTGTGCTGAAGGCGAAAGTGAGTGAGCGTATGCAAAGTGGTGTGGTATTTACTACCTTTCATCACCCTATTAGTGGTGCTAACGTTATTACTACGGATAGCTCTGATTGGGCGACCAATTGTCCAGAATATAAGGTAACCGCTGTACAGGTTGAAAAGGTCACATCACCATCAGATTGGCAGACACGTTATAAAAAGTTCAGTGCACAACAAAAAGAACATTTTAAACGCTCTCCTAAAAAAGAAAAGACGACAATAGGAAGATAAGTTTGACCCGGGACGACGAACCAAAATTGCAGGCAAGCTTCCAATCACTGCCAGTTCATTTCTGGGAGCAAGGCAGCGATAAGTATCAAGATCAGCTTGATAATATCGCTGAGGAGGTTCCCATTGCGTTAGTTTATAATGGAATTTCTCATGCGGTTATGATGGCCTCACCTGCAAATTTGCAAGAGTTTTCTTTGGGGTTTAGTTTGTCAGAGGGAATAATCAATAATGCGTCTGAAATGTATGATATTGAGCTTGTCCCGAGCGACAAAGGCATAGAAGTACTCATTGAAATTAGTTCTAAACGCATGATGTCTTTAAAGTCACTCAGACGCAATCTGACCGGTCGCACGGGCTGTGGTTTATGCGGTAGTGAATCACTGGAACAAGCGATACGGCCAATCAAGAGTGTAACACCACAAGTGTTACCCTCTTCTTTAATTATTCAGCATGCACTATCTCAGTTACGTGAACATCAAAAGCTGCAATCATTAACTGGTGCAGTTCATGGCGCGGCTTGGTGCGATGGTGCAGGGGAAATTATGCTACTGCGCGAGGATGTGGGCCGACACAATGCCCTAGACAAGTTAATTGGTGCTTTAGCGCTGCATAAAACGAATACCGATAACGGCTTCGTTTTAATTTCGAGCAGAGCAAGTTATGAAATGGTTCAAAAAGTAACGAGCGTGAATATAGCCACATTAGTCGCAGTATCAGCTCCTACCGCATTGGCAATAAAGCTTGCAACCCAAGCGAAGCTGAATTTAATTGGTTTTGCGCGCCCTGGTCGGCATACTTTTTATACTAAATTTAACAAATAAATAGGACTTACCCAGCTATGAGTGGTACTCAAATTAAAAATCTGGTTAGCATGCTCAACCAAATTGCTAATAATAATAATTATAAAAAAACTGATGAAGAGACAGCAAAAATAGTTGCTAACCACCTTCAAAAGTTTTGGGCTCCCTCAATGCGAAATAAAATGACAAAATATTTAGCAGACGATGGGCCTGAGTTGACTAATGTGTCTAAACTGGCTCTAGCTCAGTTAAAATAATGTGAGCAATACCACGGACTGATGCACCGGGATTAAGCCATGTGTATTGTGCAAAGTGACACATGGCAATAGGGATAACCGTGGTTATTGATTTTACAGGCCAAGCTCAGAAAGACTGGAATGTTCGTCAGGACGACGACCCTGCGGCCAGTGAAATTTTCTCTCTTTCTCTGAAATTGGAAGATCATTAATACTGGCTAAGCGTTTTTGCATATAACCGCTTTCATCAAATTCCCAATTTTCATTGCCATAAGAGCGAAACCATTGGCCTTCTTTATTTTGCCATTCATAAGCAAAACGTACGGCAATTTTATTTTCAGTGAAAGCCCAGAGTTCTTTGATAAGGCGATAATCTGATTCTTTCTCCCACTTTTCCTCTAAAAATTCAACGATTGCTTTTCTTCCAGTCAAAAACTCCGACCTGTTGCGCCACACACTACCAACAGTATAGGCAAGTGACACTTTTTGTGAATTTCTCGAGTTCCAACCATCTTCAGCCACTCTGACTTTTTGCGCTGCTGTTTCAGCCGTAAATGGAGGTAATGGATGCCTTGGGTCTTCATTTATATTCATACAAAATCACCTTAATTATTGCTAAAATTAGATCCGCTATCTTTTTCGGCGAGCCCTTTCACTGATCGAAGAAAATCGTAGATGTGTTGTCCCACTTATTCCAGCTTCAGGGACAGTAAACCACATCCCGTACTTATGCAACCGAGATTGATTTTATTGAATTTATGCTTATTAAATTGACGGTTTTACCAATCCATTATTCTCCATAATCTCTTTAATTTCATCAATACTAGCGGGGTCATCAATAGTTGAAGGAATCACAAATTTTTCATTTTCAGCTATTTGTCGTAGTAGTTTGCGCAGTATTTTACCCGATCTCGTTTTTGGTAAACGCTCCACAATAAGTATTCGCTTCAAACAGGCTACGGCACCTATTTCTTTGCGCACCATACCAACAAGCTCGGCTTGCAGATCTGCCTCGCTTATATTCACGCCATCTTTTAATAACGTTAATCCAATGGGTACTTGGCCTTTAAGGCTATCGTAAACGCCTATTACAGTGCATTCTGCTACCGCATCATGGGCTGCTAAAACCTCTTCCATCTCACCCGTTGATAAGCGATGTCCGGCAACATTGATAACATCGTCGGTGCGACCCATTACAAACAGATAGCCGTCCTCGTCGATGTACCCACCATCGCCAGAGCAGTAGTACCCTGGATATTCAGTTAAGTAACCGGAGGAAAAACGATCAAAATCGCCCCAAATCGTGGCTAAACAACTGGGAGGTAGTGGTAATTTAATCGCAATTGCACCTTGGGTATTGGGTGGCAGAGGCTGTCCACTTGCATTGAGTATTTGTATATTGAAACCAGGCACCGGTTTGGTAGCCGAGCCGGGTTTGGTCGGCAGTCTTTCAATACCGATTAAGTTTGAAGCAATAGCCCAGCCCGTTTCGGTTTGCCACCAGTGATCGATAACCGGTTTGCCAGTCTTTTGCTTTGTCCATTCATAGGTTGGCGGATCAAGACGCTCGCCCGCCATAAAGACACTTTCTAAACATGACAGGTCGTATTTTGCTAATAATTTAGCATCAGGATCTTCCTTTCGAATCGCTCTAAATGCCGTAGGTGCGGCAAAAATAGCTTTTACTTTATATTCTTCAATAACTCGCCAAAATGCCCCTGCATCCGGTGTTCTGACTGGCTTCCCTTCATAAACAATAGTGGTACAGCCATGTAATAGTGGCGCATATACAATATAGGAATGACCCACTACCCAGCCAACATCCGATGCGGCCCAAAATACATCACCCGCTTGCATATTGTAGACCGCCGACATTGAGTATTTTAATGCAACCGCATGACCACCATTATCTCGCACCACACCTTTCGGCTTGCCGGTCGTGCCTGATGTATAAAGTATATAAAGTGGGTCAGTGCCACTAACGCTAACACAATCCACTTTGTTGGCTGTTTTAACCGCTTCAGCCCAATCAATATCCCGGCCTTCATACATGCTAGCAATACACTGCTCACGTTGCAGTAAGATAACTTTCGCAGGTTTATGAGTGGCAATCTCGATTGCATTATCAATCATTGGTTTGTATTCAATGATTCGATTAATTTCAATTCCACATGACGCAGTTATCAACAACTTGGGTTGCGCATCGTCAATACGCACGGCAAGTTCGTTGGCAGAAAAACCACCAAATACGACTGAATGCACTGCACCTATCCTAGCTGCTGCTAGCATTGCAACAACCGCCTCGCTAATCATTGGTAGGTATACAACAACCCTATCGCCCTTGCTAACCCCATTGGCTTGCAGTAAGCCAGCAAAACACGCCACTTTCTCAAGTAGCTCAGCATAAGTAAACTGCATTTTGGTGTTGGTAACCGGTGAATCATAAATGAGCGCTATTTGCTCCCCGCGTCCATCCGCCACATGGTGATCTAAGGCCATGTAACACGTATTCATCTGTGCATCAGCAAACCATCTTTTTATGCCGTTTTCATCGTCAGATAATATTTTTTTTGGTTCTTTAAACCAGGGTAATCGCTTTGCTTTGTCAGCCCAAAAGTTTTCGGGAGAGTTAATTGATGCTTGATATTCCGTTAAGTAAGACATTCTATTTACCTTCTTAAATAATTGTAGATGAACGCACTGCGGCAAACGGCGGTAAACTATAGTAAATTGCTAAGAGCGCATTAATTCGTGTATTACCATAATGCAAAGAAGGAAATGGTGATATGCGACTTCAGTTTGATTTGACGATATTTATTTGCATGTTAGCATCACTGCACTAATAGTTACCGGCAGGGTCTTTGTGCTTTCAACGCTAAAACCATTTTATCCTTTTATATTCTTACTTGTGTGGAGTGCCGGTTATGCCATGGGTAAACTCGCATTGGTATATACACAACCCTTAAATTTGCTTGCATTTAGGTTCTTCGGCGCTTTTTTAATACTGACCCCTATTGTTATTTTATGGCGTTTACCCATTCCTAACTTTCGACAATCCTATGCGCTTATGGGGACAGGATTATTTTTACATATAGGCCATTTTGGTAGTATTTACGTGGGCATGAAGCTAGGTGCTAGTGCAAGTATTATGGCGCTTTTTGCTGCCTCACAACCGGTACTAGTGATCATTGCAAGCGCCTTACTTGCGCGCAAAGTACCCGCTTGGAATATATGGGCTAGCCTGTCGTTAGGACTTTTAGGTGCAATACTTATTATTGGTGTAAATATGCAAGGAAACCAAGGATATTTACTCGGTGCAATTCTTGGTTTTACTGCGGTTGTTGGATTATCAATTGGTCAGGTAATTGAAAAACAGCGTAAATTAGGTGTGCACCCTATCGTAGCCACATGGGTTCAATATGCCTTTGCATCTGCTATCTCCATTCCATTTGCGTTAGCATTTGAAGGACTTGTTTTTGAAAGTACATTACCCTTTTGGGGAGCGATAGCCTTTTTAGTCATCGGTAATTCAATTGTAGGCATACTCTTAATGTTCAGTATGGTCAGGCAAGGGTCAATTGCCAAGGTTGCTTCGATTATGTTTATGGTGCCTGCAGTCGGAGCGCTCATAGCTTGGCTAGTAGCCGATGAAGTACCAAAGTTAATTGCCATTCCTGGTTTTATACTCGCCATGCTGGGTGCGCTTTGGACTAATCGAATAGCGAATAAAGCATTACTCAAAAGTAACCTTTAAGGAAATTGATATTTACGCGGGTTTAGACATTGAGGTGGCGTACAAAGTGGGGTAACGTAAAATTAAAGTGAAACGTAGTATGAAGAAAATCCTATCATCTTCATGTGCCGAGTTTGTTTAATCTGAAGCTCTTTGTGAGTGGTTAATTAGTAAAATGGAGAATAAATGATGAAGGGTACTTGTGACTCCCCAGGCCTGATGCCAATAGAGCAAGCCATGCAGTTGATTATGGATACCATTACACCTTTTTCTGAGGTGAAAAATTGTCACATCGATGAGGCCTTAGACAGAGTTATTGCGCAAGATATTATCTCCCCAATTAATGTTCCAGCTTACGACAATTCAGCAATGGATGGATATGCACTGAGATACGCAGACTTTTTGAAAACTAAAACATTAGCTCAAGTAGGCAAAAGCTTTGCTGGCAATAGTTTTGAAGGTAAAATGCAACTAGGTCAATGTGTCCGAATTATGACTGGAGCCCAAATTCCAGAGGGCGCAGACACAGTTGTTATGCAAGAGAATGCAACGGCAAACGAAGACCAAATTACGTTTGTTGAAGCAACTCAAGGAGATGCCATTCGTCCAGCCGGTGATGATATTCAAAAAGGAGCGATTGTTCTGCGTGTTGGTGCAAGAATATCGCCTATCGATATTGGTTTATTAGCGTCATTGGGTATTGCGAGTATTCCTGTATACCACCAATTGAAAGTCGCGGTTTTTTCGACCGGAGATGAACTTTTAGCTGTCGGCAACCCGCCTCGAGATGACAGAATATTCGATACAAACCGTCCAATGTTGGTGGCAATGCTATCAAGGTTAGGTGCAAAGGTAATGGATTTAGGCATTATCGTTGATGACAAGGAAAAGATTAGAGCTGCATTTGAATATGCGAACAAACACGCTGATTGTGTCGTAACAAGCGGCGGTGTGTCGGTTGGTGAAGCAGACTATACCCGCGAAATACTGGAAGAGTATGGCACTATAGATTTCTGGAAACTAGCTATTAAGCCAGGTAAACCGCTTGCCTTTGGCCGGCTCTCAGATAGCATCTTTTTTGGATTGCCTGGCAACCCTGTATCATCCGCTGTCACGTTTGATCAAATAGCCGCTCCTGCTTTACGTTATTTGGCCGGTTGTGAGGTATCAACGCCACAGTTTTTGCCCGCAATAGCGGTAACATCGTTTAAAAAGCGGCCCGGACGAACAGACTATCAAAGGGCAAATTACTTTGTAAATGACCAAGGTAAAATATGTGTAGCAACTACTGGTTCTCAAAGTTCGGGCGTACTCTCGTGCTTTAGACAAAGCAACTGTTATGTGGTGCTAGAAAATCAAAGAGAGAATGTAGCTGTGGGTGAATCGGTACAAATATTGCCGTTTACAAACCTAATCGCGTAGCCGTATTTTTGGATCTGCATATATTATTGAGTGGTTCTGAGCATAAGAATAGATAATTTAATGACAAACAAAACACTGACAACAAAACAAGCCTTGCGCTATAGTCGCCAAATTTTACTTATGGGTTTTGACTTAGATAAACAAGAAATTCTGATAAACAGTCGTGTTTTGATGATAGGGGCCGGTGGGTTAGGGTGCGCAGCATCGCAATATCTTGTCGCCGCAGGCATTGGTAAAATAACCATTGTTGATGACGACATTATAGAAACAACTAACTTACAACGCCAAATTTTACATTTTGAAAACAGTATTGGTGAAAAAAAGGTTGAATCGGCTCGCCGAACACTGAACAGTATTAATCACTTTGTTGATGTCCAAACCATAGATAAAAGGCTGAGCTCAGCTGAGCTTGACGCTCTTGCGCTTCAACATGATCTCATTTTAGATTGTAGCGATAATCTAGAGACTAGAAATTTACTGAATGACGTTTGTTATCGCAGCGGTATTCCGCTTGTATCCGGCGCTGCCATAAGAATGGAGGGACAGATATTTTGTGCTATTCCAACTCTTAAAACCGCCTGTTACCGTTGTGTCAGCCATTTTTTTGGAGAGCAAAATTTGAGTTGTGTTGAGTCTGGGGTGATGTCCCCAGTGGTTGGTATTATTGGCGCATCACAGGCCAATGAGGCAATTAAAATTTTAACTCAATTTGGTGAACAATCAGTCAATAAGCTGCAAATTTTTGACGCCATGACGTCAACGTGGGAGAGTTTTAAAGTTAACCCTTTACCTAAATGCAAAACTTGCTCTTCAATATGATGAGCTTATTCGGTAACACCGATAATCCCATTAACAGCGTAAACTTTACCTAGACCTCGTTGTTGCGACTCAAGCATGACGTTATTGATCGCTTGCAACAGCACTTCAGGCGAACCACCGCCAGCAGGGGCTGCAACCCCATAACTAATAGTGCAGCTTAAATGAGTTCCAGGAAGGGCTAGTTCACCGTTGTCGAACCTGCTCATTATTTGATTAGCTTTATGTATTGCGCCATCGTGTCCACAATCTGATAGCAATACAGCGAATGTGTTACTGCTTAACGTTGCGACCAAATCACCCGGACGATTTCCAGCACATGCTAAGCCATCAGCAACGGCTGCGATGGTGGTAAAATATGTGTCCTCACCTGCTATTTTGCGGATCGTATCAAGACTGTCTATGCGTATTGTTAATAGCGTTAAGTGATGCCAATATCTTGCGCTACGAGCCCATTCAATTGCTAATACTTCTTCAAATCTAGCTGCGTTGGGTAAATGGGTTAGCGGATCAATAAAAATCAGTGATTCCAATTTTTTGGTTTTACGATACAGGGCGATATGCCTGCGAAGGCGGGCAATAAGCTCGCTCATCACTGGCGGTTTTATTATAAAGTCAGCGCCACCAAGCTCAAAGGCCTGTGCTTTTAATGATGGCTCCGTTAACGACGAAACAAAGATGATAGGAACATCTTGAATGAATTGAGTTTCTTTTATTCGGTTGCAAAGTTGCAAACCGTCTTCGTTGGGCATCATTATATCGAGTATAATGGCGTCAGGAAGCGGTGCACTGTGAAGTAACTCCCAAGCAGTGCGAGTGTCTACTGAAAATGAGACGTCAAACTCTTTACCAAGGCCATTAAGATAGACTGTTAATTCTATCTGGCTGTCGTCAATAACCAACACTCTACAGTTAGTTTTCTGAAGGCTGTCTTCTTTATTCAATGCATTGCCCATACTAATACTCAGATCAAATTGGCTATGCTAAGTTGGGTAATGACCACAAACAATTACCTCGATGCCATTAGCTAGCCAGCGTTATTAAGTTTGATTTATAAACATAGCATAATTGTACAATTAATTTACATTTAAATATTCACCTATTACAAACAAAAAAACGGTAAAAAACACAAAAAAATTAGTAACACAGCTAAACTTCATTATAATACGCGGCCTATCTGTTTTGGGGATATGGATTTCTTTGTGTTTATTGTGATTTTGATGGGGTTGCGCTGTTATGACGACAAATAATGTTGAATGGTCTATTGAAGACGCTGAGCGCGTTTACGGCGTATCTAGCTGGGGTGGCGGCTACTTTAAGATAGGTGAAAATGGCAATATCCAAGTTTCTCCTGATCCTAAAAATGCAAATATAAAGATCGACTTCAAGTCGGTGATTGATGAAATTACTTTGGAAGGGATTCAGTTTCCTGTGGTTATTCGATTTCACGATATTTTGCGCTCGCAGGTTGTGGGTATCAATGAGTGCTTTAATCAAGTTATAGCCGATGCTAAATATCAAGGCAGATATAACGGTGTTTATCCAATTAAAGTTAACCAAACGCGAGAAGTGGTTGAAGAAATTGTTGACGCTGGTGCACCCTATGATTATGGGCTCGAAGCAGGTTCAAAAGCTGAACTACTCGCGGTACTAGCATACAATACTAACGCTAACTCACTAACTATCTTAAATGGTTATAAAGATGAAGAATTCATTCGATTATCTTTATTAGGCAGAAAGTTAGGCCGAAAAGTGGTTGTGGTTATCGAGAAATTCTCTGAACTACACTTATTAATCAGAATATCAAAAGAATTGAATATTGAACCTATCATTGGTTTACGTTCAAAGATGTCAGCATTAGGTAAAGGTAAGTGGCAAGGTTCGAGTGGTGATAGGGCTAAGTTTGGACTTACTATCCCTGAAATCATTAACGCCGCTAAGCTTCTGGAAAAAGAAGGTATGGGCCACACCCTTAAATTACTGCATTTTCATATCGGTAGTCAGTTAACCGACATTCGCGCAATTAAAGACGCAGTGAACGAAAGTGCACGTATTTACACTGAACTGCATAAAATGGGTTTTGCCCTCGAGTATGTCGACGTTGGCGGTGGTTTAGGTATCGATTATGATGGAAGTAAATCAACTAACGATTCGTCGCGTAATTACAGTCTTAACGAATACGTTGCAGATGTTGTTTATGGCATGAAAGAAGTCTGTGATCTTGAAGGTGTTCCACACCCTAATTTAGTTACTGAGAGTGGTCGCGCAATCACGGCTCATCATAGTTGTGTTGTTACTGAAATTGTTGGTGAAATTAAAGCCGATGGCGCAGTGTTAGATACCTCGATGACCGAAGGCGAACATGTAATATTAAAGAATATGCGTGAATTGCTGCATTTTTTGACTGCAGATCAAAACCTTCAAGAAGTCTATAACGATGCTTGTGAATGGAAAGAACAAGCTGTTAGTGCGTTTAAATTGCGTGTTGTATCATTGGAAGAGCTTGGCAAAATAGAAACGTTGTATTGGCAGATAATGCGTCGCTTGCAAGTGCTTTATCGTGATGTGGAATTTGTGCCAGAAGGCCTTCAGCATTTAGATTTTTCTTTGTCATCGCAATACTTATGTAATTTTTCAATTTTCCAATCAGCCGCTGATACATGGGCTATCGATCAGTTACTGCCTGTTGTGCCGTTAACCGGAATGGACAAGCGCCCAGATATTAACTGTTCTTTAGTTGATATTACTTGCGATAGCGATGGTAAAATTGATCAGTTTATTGTTGACCGTCAATTGCAAAATATTATGCCGATTGCATCCCTAGAGCCAGGTCAGAAAGCGTATTTAGGCTTGTTCTTAACGGGTGCATATCAAGATGTTATGGGCGATATGCATAACTTGTTTGGTCGTGTAAATGAAGTGCATATTTTCAGTGACGATGATGACCCTGAAGATTTTTACATTGAAGAATTTGTAGCGGGTTCATCGGTGCAAGATGTATTGACAATAATGCAATATAACCCTGGTGCAATGGCAGTTGATGTTAAACGCCAGATTGACAAAGAAGTTGCTAACGGACAGATTCCCCCACGTGAAGGTGTTAAGTGGACGGACTTTTATGAGAACTGTTTGAAGGGTTATACTTACCTAAAAACCTCTTAATAAATGTGAGACAAGAGCTATTATCTTTTGAGCTCTTGTCTTTAAACTATTCAACATCAAACATCAAACATCAAACATCAAACATCAAACATCAAACATCAAACATCAAACATCAAACATCAAACGAACGTTCACAACACACTCGCGCGAGCAGTTTACGATAGGTTAATAGCTGCTGGTACTTACCTTCTTACCGTCTGCTAACACAGCTAACTTATGCGCCTCTATTTGTTGCTTCCAAAATGTTGCTGTTAGCTTATTGATTGAATTAGATTCTGCATTCATTAATAACGCATAACCCACGCCCAATTGGGGTGAGAATGCAACATCGGCACGGTAACCTTGAACCCAGCCACCATGATAAATAATCTCGATGTTATCGACGTTATAAATACGCCAGCCTAAACCGTAATGTGCATCCGTAAGCTGATTTCGCCATTCGCGACGATACATTTCACGTTTCGTTTTTACTCGAGGTTTTGTGAGCGTCTCAATCATGTTTTTATCAACAATGTCAGGATATTCCAAGAGCATCGCCTTCAACCAAATTTCCATATCTGCAGCACTTGCGTTAACACCAGCCGCGGGAGAGTATTTGTAATAATTATCCTTAACTCTAACGCTCACCCACTTGTTTTTATCGATCGCCGCATGAGGCTTTGCCCATTTTTTGGATGCCATCAGCGCTTTTTTCCCAACGCTTGCTGTTGGCATTTTCAACGGTATGATGATGCTATTCGTTATCTCGTCTGCAAAGGTCGTTTTTTGCTGGCGATAATACTCTTCAAGTACACCAAAAAATGTATTCTGATATGTGTAGCAAATACCGGGTTTACATAAGGAATCTAGTTTTTCTAAATGTTGTAATACGCGTGGCAGTTTGTAATTAGCTTCAATTAAATTGTCGTAAGCGTTGGGTATAAATCCAGTAGACTGGCCGATAAGGTGTTGTAATAAAATTGGCGTATCAATGTAATTATCAAACTTATAGTCAGGCAGTAATTCTTGTAACGAGTTTTGCCAATTAAGCTTTTTCTCTTTTACTTGTTGCGCCATAAATACAGCGGTGAATGTTTTTGAAACCGAGGCTAATCTAAACACCGTCTCTTTATCAATTAATGAGCCGGACTTTTCTGTCTTTCCATAGAACTCAAATCGCGCAGGCTGATTTGGAGCGACCATAACAAATGCTAAGCCTGGCAGTTTCTTTTTCTTCGCGGTAGCCTTCAGGTCATTCGCAAAATCATCCACCCAAGTGTCAGCATAAACGGGGAATGAAAGAAGCAGAATTAGCGCTGTTAAGGCAATGAAAGGTTTAGAGAGTTGCAAGCTAGATCACTTTTTTATTATCAAAGAAGCATTATCGGCTAATTACCCCTGTGAATTCAACCTAAGTTTGATTTATGACCAATTCACGTTAGTGAAGTTATGACTTGTTCCGAAAACAGCGTGTTTTAATTCACATACACGGTAAACTACAGATCATAATCTTGTGAAGTATTGACTTCTAACGCAAATAATCAAGGTCGTTGATATCATGGCGCAGTTACCTGACATTGAGCCTTTGGAATTTATCTAGTGGCAAACTAAACACTAAAATCGACAAGGTAAGTTAATATGCATACACAATCGGTGCGTTACTCACAGTATTCTCATTTGTACAAAAGTATTGTCACAACACCGCATGGTTTTTTAACTGTTTTTGCAAACGATAACGCAGTGAAAGCTATCGATTTTACCGATAGCCATCCACACGCTAATGAAAATAAAATATCAAAGCTTGCAGCCAAACAATTATCAGAATACATTGCCAACCAACGCGAAAATTTTGATTTGCCACTTGCTCCAGATGGCACCGATTTTCAGAAAACAGTGTGGCAAGCGCTACAGAATATTCCTTTCGGGTCAACCGCGAGTTATCTGGACATTGCATTAGCGGTGGGTAACAAGAATGCGTGTCGAGCTGTGGGCGCCGCGAATGGAAAAAATCCAATCCCTATTGTTATTCCTTGCCATCGTATTATTGGAACAAATGGTAAATTAACTGGATATGCCAGTGGCTTGGAGCGTAAAAGTTATTTACTTGCACTTGAATCATAGCAGGGTCATTAAAATAAAAGGTCGATATTGAAAACTTCTCACTTAATTAAATTATTGGTTTTAGGCGCAATTTGGGGGGCTTCATTTATGCTAATGAAGTCGACAGTCACAGCTTTCGGCGTATTTGCGCTGGTTGAAGTGCGCGCTACGTTAGCGGCGTTATTTCTGCTACCGGTGGTTTATTTTACCCGCCAATGGGCTGACTTATCTCGAAATTGGGTAAAACTATTCTTTGTTGGAGCCGTCAACACTGCTATTCCATTTTGCTTATTTGCCTACACAAGCCTTCATTTAGATGCTGGATTAACCGCTATATTAAATGCAACTGCGCCAATGTTTGGGGCTGTTATAGCTTACTTTTATTTACAGGATCGCATCGGTATACATGGCGTTATAGGGACTTTTCTTGGCTTTTTAGGCGTTGTGGTTATTAGTCAAGACACCCACTCTGCCAGCCCAGTTACGTTATTGCCGGTGTTAACTGCACTAGGCGCAACATGTTGTTACGGCATTGCGGCCTGCTTTATGAAAAAACACTTAAGTGGTGTAAAACCTTTTGCGATAGCCGCAGGAAGTCAGGTGTTTGCTGCTTTATTACTTTTTCCTTTCGCTTTATACGCATGGCCTGAAGTTAATCCAGATGCGAGCACTTGGGGTGCGGCTTTGATACTTGCTGTCGTTTGCACCGGCGTTGCCTACATTATGTACTTTGACCTAATCGCGAAAGTAGGGGCGTCACAAGCGATGACTGTGGGTTACTTAGTCCCTATGTTTGGTATTTTGTGGGGCATGGTTGTGCTGGGCGAGGTGCTTTCAACGTATGCTATGGTCGGTGGTAGTTTAATTATTATTGGAGTGATGATTACGACAGGTATTTTGAAGCGATTGCGCATAAAAAAAAGTGTATAGCGTGCTTCAAAAATGCTGAGTTTTATTCAAACAGTCTATTTTTTAGATTATATACTGCAGCTGTCAGGCGCATAGTAACAGAAAAAAACTACCTACTTCGCTTCGTTCTTCCTTGCAGGCTCAGAGATTCAGGGCTTCTTGTTGTTCCTCACATTCATTTGAATAGTGGCAAATATTTGGGTCACACTGAAATTAATTAGGGGAACGATGGAGACGACAACAAGCGCAAACAAAAACGAGATACTGCGATAAAGTGCACGAAAAAACTTCTGAAATTAGTATCAATTAACATCCTAAAATTTATCACACATAGCAAGCGAATAGTCCCCAAAGTCTACTGACAAGCCGTTTTCAGTTAGTTACACTATAGATCTAATTAGAAAGGAAATATCTATGTCATTGAGCGTTATTATCCTTGCCGCAGGCAAAGGAACAAGAATGAAGTCGTCGCTACCTAAAGTATTGCATCCTATTGCGGGCAAGCCAATGGTAGAACATATTATTGAGGCAGCAAAAGAACTGGATTGCGGCAGCATTAACCTTGTATATGGCCATGGCGCAGATTTACTCGAAAAAGCGCTCGCTCACCATAATGTAAATTGGTGTTTACAAGCAGAACAATTAGGCACCGGTCACGCGGTTCAGCAAGCGACTTCATATATTCAAGATGATGAAGATGTAATGATCCTAGTGGGTGATGCGCCACTCATCAGTAGTGAAACACTTCAACGCTTGGTTGACACTAAATCACAAGCCGATTTGGCACTGCTAACTGTTCATTTAGATGACCCAACTGGTATGGGGCGCATTATTCGAGAAGGTGACAACATTACAGCTATTGTTGAGCACAAAGATGCGAGCGATGCTCAACGCGACATTACTGAAATAAATACAGGCATGATGCTGATGTCTGGCAAAGACTTAAAACGTTGGTTGGGCAAATTGTCTAACAACAACGCGCAAGGTGAGTACTACCTTACCGATGTTATAGAAATGGCGGCCAAAGAGGGTAAAACTATTCGTGCAGCACATCCTGTTTGGGAGCGTGAAGTTGAGGGCGTAAATAATCGTGTTCAGTTATCATCTCTGGAATCAGCCTATCAATTTCGCAATGCTGAAGCGCTAATGACGGCAGGTGTTAGTTTAGCTGATCCGCGCCGCATTGATGTTCGAGGTAAATTAACGATTGGACAAGACGTGAGTATCGACATAAATGCCATTTTTGAAGGCAACGTTGAGATTGGTGACAATGTGGTTATTGGTCCCAACTGCGTATTCAAAAATTGTAAAATTGGAGACGGTACTCGCATTGAAGCGTTTTCGTTGGTTGAAGATGCTGTTGTTGCGCAAAACTGTAATGTGGGCCCATATGCGCGACTTCGCCCTGGTGCTGACCTCCATAAGGGCGCCAAAGTAGGTAATTTCTGTGAGGTGAAAAAATCTATTATTGGTGAAGGTTCAAAAGTGAATCATTTGACTTATATTGGCGATGCACAAATTGGAAAAGGCGTGAACGTAGGTGCAGGCACCATTACCTGTAATTATGATGGCATTAATAAATTTAAAACCATTATTGCTGATGGCGTATTTGTAGGCAGTAACAGCTCTCTTGTAGCGCCAGTTAGCATTGGACAAAATGCCACAATAGGCGCGGGATCAGTCGTCACCAAAGACGTAAATGCTGAAGATCTCGCTATTGCGAGAAGTAAGCAGCGAGTTATTGCCGGGTGGGAACGCCCGAAGAAAAAATAATATAGATTATTAAATAGTCTTAAAACTTGCAAATCGAAATTTATTTCTTATAATATCTTTCGATTTGAAATTTAAGGCTTTCGATTTTGCAAAAACGAAACACTCAGCAACGCCGCCGTGGGATCATTGAAGCATTAAATGAACGCGGTGAAGTTGCTGTAGATGCGTTAGCTAAAGCATTCTCAACCTCCGAAGTAACCATTCGTAAAGACCTTGGCGAACTTGAAAATAGCGGATTGTTATTAAGAAGGTTTGGCGGTGCCGTTTTACTCCCCAAAGAATCATCTGAACTTTCGTCTGAAAAGATTTCGAGTCGAAAGTTAGCTATTTCAGCATTAGCGGCAACGCTGATTCGAGACCATAATCGGATCATTATTGATGGTGGTAGCACAACATCTGCACTACTGCCGCATTTACCCAAGAAACTGGGCCTAGTGGTCATGACCAACTCATTGCATGTTGCCAATATTTTATTGGAAGGAGAAAATGAACCTCAGGTACTGATGACAGGGGGAACTTGGGACGCTCAATCACATTCGTTTCAGGGCCAAATGGCAGAGAACGTGTTGAGAGCGTATAATTTTGACCAAGCATTTTTAGGTGCAGCAGGCCTTGATATCGAACGAGGGTCAACCACATTCAATGAATTAACGTCCCTTAGCCGCACAATGGCCGACGTATCAAAACAAGTAATTGTGATGGCTGAGTCAGAAAAACTAGAAAGAAAAATACCCAATGTGGAATTGCCATGGTCGCAAATATCTATTTTGGTTACCGATGATGGCCTCGATAAAGATGCCAAACAACAAATTGAAAAACAAGGCGTAATAGTAATGTGCGCCCCTTTTATTCGTTAAACTATTTTATTAAAAAACAGTAATTCTACTGATTATGTTACAGGCATTTATAAGCCCTTAAAAAGTAATTAAAGAAGAATGAAAAGACAAATTAGGATACCAATATGTGTGGAATTGTAGGCGCGATCGCTGAACGTAACGTTGTAGAAATTTTATTAGAAGGCTTACGCCGGCTAGAATACCGTGGCTATGACTCAGCTGGGGTGGCTTTGCTTGATGGTAAAGGTAACTTGCAGCGTGAGCGTCAAATAGGCAAAGTAAAAGCGTTAAGCGACGCTATTGCAGAAAATCCAATTAAGGGCGCTACCGGCATCGCACATACTCGCTGGGCAACTCACGGTGGCGTAAAGCAAAAAAATGCTCACCCACATCTTTCTAACGAAAGAATTGCAGTAGTACACAATGGTATTATTGAAAATTACGAAGCTTTAAGGCGCGATTTACAAGAGAAAGGCTATACCTTTAGTTCCGACACTGACACTGAAACTATTGCGCACACAGTTCATGAAGAAGTCAAAAAAGGCAAAGACTTATTATTAGCTGTACAAGACTCGGTGAAGCAATTTCATGGTGCTTATGGCACAGTTATTATGGATAAAGAAGATTCAAATCGTGTCATTGTTGCGCGCTCAGGTAGCCCATTGGTTATTGGTTTGGGTATAGGTGAAAACTTCATCGCGTCTGATCAAATGGCATTGTTACCAGTAACCCGTCGTTTCATCTTTTTAGAAGAGGGCGATGTAGCCGAAATTACTCGTACGTCAGTGACTATTTATGCTAAAAATGGCGAGAAAATAGAACGCGAAGTCTTTGATTCTGAATTAGAACATGATGCTGGTGACAAAGGTGGATATCGCCACTACATGCTCAAAGAAATACATGAACAACCAAGTGTCGTTCGCAATACATTACAGGGTCGCCTAGGTGAAAACGACTTAGTTGAAGGTATTTTTGGTGCTGGGTCGGAAGAGATCCTAAAGGGCATTAAACACGTGCAAATTATTGCATGCGGAACAAGCTACCATTCGGGCATGACCGCACGTTATTGGTTAGAGCAATATGCGAATGTGTCATGTAATGTTGAAATAGCTTCAGAGTTCAGGTATCGCAAATCAGTAGTGCATCCGAATAGTTTGTTAGTGACCATTTCGCAATCAGGAGAAACCGCCGATACCTTAGCTGCTCTTCGTTTAGGTAAAGAGCAAGGCTACACTTCTAGTTTGGCTATTTGCAACGTGCCTGGTTCTTCGCTTGTGCGTGAGTCAGATATGTCATTCATGACCTTAGCAGGCGCTGAAATAGGCGTCGCCTCAACCAAAGCGTTTACGACACAGTTAACGGGTTTCTTAATGTTGACTCTTGCTCTGGGTAAATATAATGGGATGTTAGCGGTCGACAAAAAATCAATTATTGATGGCCTTCACAGCTTACCAAGTAAACTAGAAGAAACCCTGGCATTAACCGATAGCATTGAGCTATTAGCTGAAGAGTTTGCAGATAAGCAGCACAGTTTGTTTTTGGGTAGAGGAGATCAGTATCCTATCGCAATGGAAGGTGCACTGAAGCTTAAAGAAATCTCTTATATTCACGCTGAAGCTTATGCGTCGGGCGAATTGAAGCATGGCCCGTTAGCACTCATTGATGATGAAATGCCAGTAATTGTTGTTGCGCCAAATAACGAACTACTTGAAAAACTAAAATCAAATGTTGAAGAAGTAAGAGCTCGCGGTGGCATCATGTATGTATTTGCTGATAAAAACGCTAACTTTGCGAGTGACGAAACGATGCGCGTTATTAATGTACCGCATTGTGAGTCACCAATTGCGCCGATTATCTATACCTTGCCACTGCAGTTATTATCATATTATGTTGCTGTCATTAAAGGCACTGATGTTGACCAACCAAGAAATTTGGCAAAGTCGGTTACGGTGGAATGACGGGACCTAATGTAGAATGATAATTGTCAGATCTAATTATTGTTTGGAACTGAGTAATTAAAGTTTGGAATTGACTCATTAATAATAAACCTGCTTTCGAGCGGGTTTTTTTCTATTGGTAAGGTTTTCCAAAACGACAAAATAGTGGAATAGTACAAAGAAGGTGTAAAAAAATAATCACGTTTTATACTCTCAAGAGGTAATGTACTCAGATTGGTAATGACAAGTTTACGGCAAATATAGTCATTCAACCTTAAATATTCATTGATTATAATGATTAATGTTATGTGCTTGTTTCATACGAATTGTACGGGAAGAATGTGCCATCAGCCGCTATTCGGTTAGTTGTCTTTATTTTTAAATGGTTCTACTCAGTAGACGATCCTCTTTGAGAGCACAACGGTAATTTTGAACATAGGGAAGCATCAAAGTTTTGTGAAGCCATGATAATATATTACCGAGTTTGTATGCTCGCTTGTGATACGGGGTTAACCTCATTGCTGCCGGTGGCGACTCGTATCTGAATATTCACTTTTGCCACATAGCGGTCTAAATTATTAGCACAATTACCTCCACTTTTATGCCCTCTTTCTTCAAGGATAGCTGACATTAGAAGTATTTTCCTATGGCGCTATCGTTTCCTAAGCAAGATAGAAAGAGTGATCACTTTGTGCGCATTGTATTCCTTCCAGTCTGAATAAACTTATAATTAGGGTGTTCAGATTACCTACCTATTTCGTACGAATTTCGTGCTCTCACTATTTTGATGATTTTTGCTTTACTTTCCATGTCTTAGGTAGGCTTTAGCTCAATAAAAAATACTCAGCTAACTTATGAGCATCCGTAATGAAATGCAGAACTATTGGTATTGATTTAACAAACCTGTCTCTAAGTTTGTGGAGTGAACCATCATTTAAAGACTCTTTTTAATAAAAGGTTAGCTTAATTCATGATAAAGAAATTCATTGAAAAGTTTCAGTCGCAACGGCAGCATATGATCGGCTGGCCTTAAAGAATAAAGGTTTAGTTCTTGATTGGTGTAGTCCGTTAAAATCGGTATTAGTTTGCCCGATGAAATATCAGCTTCAACCATAAACTCTGGGATCAAGGCAATACCTTGATGAGCCAATAAGCTTTCTCTAAATAAGGTACTGTTATTGGATTGTAAGCGTGATTCGATATATACATTTATTTCTTTTTTTTCTTTTATAAATTGCCACTTTCGTCTGATGCCTTGCTGAGAGTAAATTAAACAGGCGTGATTTTTAAGCTCTTGTGGCTCTAGCGGTTTACCATGTCTTGTTAAATATTCAGGTGATGCACAGGCGATAAATCTATACATCTTTAGTTTTTTACACAGTAACGAGCTATCCTCTAACTTGTTTGTTAGCCTAAGTACTAAATCATACTCTCCTTCAATAACGTTGACATGTTGATCGCTCATATGCACATCAACACAAATCTGCGTATGTTTCGCCATAAATTTAGCCAGAACACTTGAAAAAACACATAAACCCCAGCTCATAGGTACGCTTATTTTTAGTTTTCCTTTAGGCTTAGAGTGGCTTTCGGTTAATTCATCTGTTAAGCCACGCCACTGCTCTAGTAATTTTATTGCATAACGATAGCTACGTTCACCACTGTCCGTAAGCTGCATATGTCTTGTGCTTCTAATAAAAAGTGTCGTATTTAATTCCAACTCCAAACGTTCGATTGATTTTGAGACCCTGGCTACCGTTAAATTAAGACGCTTTGCTGCTGCTGTAAAACTGCCACCTTCAACGACGCACTTTAATACTCTTAAGCTTTCTAATTGGTTTATTTTAGACATATTCAACTTAAAGTTAATAATGATTCAACTTATACCAATATTATCATCATTTAACTTTAGTGAGAAGATGCTGTCGTTTAATTAAATAACTCCCAGGTAACAGTATGAAAAACACTTCATCAATTATTTTCTCAACCCATAAAATCGGAAATATTCACCTAAAAAACAGATTAGCTGTGGCACCAATGACACGCGTAAGTGCAAATGAAGATGGTACCGCTGGGTCATTAATGAAAGACTATTACCAATCATTCGCACAAGGTGGTTTTGCAATGATTATCACTGAAGGTATATACACAGACAAAACCTATAGCCAAGGCTATAAGTTTCAACCTGGCCTCACAGATGAAGCGCAAGTCAAAAGCTGGCAAGAAATTACCAATGCTGTTCATAAGAATGGTGGCTCGATCATTGCGCAGTTGATGCATTCAGGAGCACTTTCGCAATACAATAAATATACAGGACACGGTGCCGCACCTTCAGCGATTAAACCTTTAGGTAAGCCCATGTCATTTTATTATGGTGGAGAAGAACACCTAGTACCAAAAGTCTTGAGTAAAGAGGACATAGAGACTGTTATTAGCGGCTTTATCAACTCGGCAAAATTAGCAAAAAAAGCAGGGTTCGATGGTGTTGAAATTCACGGTGCTAACGGTTACCTGTTAGATCAATTTATTACCGTCTACACCAATGAAAGAACAGACGAATACGGCGGAATTTTAGAGAACAGATTGAGAATTTATAAAGAAATTATTACCTTAGTGCGTAAAGCAGTAGGTCAAGACTTTATAGTCGGTGTTCGTTTTTCCCAAGGTAAGGTTAACGACTTTGAATATAAATGGCCTGAAAAAGAGGCTGATGCAAAATACACATTTGAGTCAGCTAAAAGTTATGGCGTTGATTATATCCATACCACTGAGTTTGTTGCTAAAGAACCTGCATTTGAGGGAACTTTGTCATTGGCCCAATTAGCGAAAAAATATGGTGAAATTCCGGTTATCGCCAATGGCAGTGTCAATAATGAAGATGATGCAGAACATTTGATTGATACTGAACAGGCCGATGTTGTTGCACTGGGAAAAGCGGCTCTGGCTAATCCCAATTGGCCAAATGCAGTTAAGAAAAAGCAAACGTTGAAAGACTTTAGCTTTGATATGTTTGACCCCATCGCCGACTTGAAAACGGCGAACCTTTATTTTTCTAAAACATAAATTACAAGGGTCATTACAAAATTAAAAGTAGGTTGAATTTCAATCTCTTTTTTATATTTATTTAATCGGAGACTATTTATGAAAGAAATAATTGTTTATACGGATTATGTTTGCCCATTTTGCTTGATAACAGAGCCTTTAATACGTGAGGCTATTAAAGGAAAAGAGCTAAAAATAACTTGGAGACCATATGAATTGAGACCATTTCCAGTGCCTACGCTTAACGTTGAAGACGGTTATCTACCTTCTATTTGGGAACGCGCTGTTTATCCTATGGCTAAAAAGCTAGGAGTAGAGTTGACACTGCCAACTATTTCACCTCAACCCAGAACAACTAAAGCGTTTGAAGCCTTTGCTTTCGCTGAAACACAAGGACTTGGTGATGCTTTTTCAATGGCAACACTGTCCAGTTTTTTCCAGAAAAATCAGGATATTGGTGAAACTGATGTTTTGCTAAATATAGCACAGGAGATTGGCCTAGATCCCGTGCGACTTAATAAGTCTCTCGCGAGTAATGAGTTTACTGAAACTCATAAACGGGCACTTAACAAAGCCAAGCAAAAGGATAAAATTAACGTCGTGCCAACAATTATCATCGGCGATGAAAGATTTGAGGGGGTACCCGATAGAAAATGGCTTAAATCGGCCATAAATAAATTATATCTTTAGCCCTAGCTGAAGATTGAATATAAGTAAGAGGGTTTAATATTACGTTTAACGTGCCAATAAAACTACTATTTCCCTAGCGTCTCCTTTTGGCATAAAAAGACATGTTTTAGGTCGTTTTGTGGTTCGTTAATTAGTCAGCAATATGCCCCAAAGTCAGATAGAACTAATAAATTTATGTCCGCTATATGATAGGGAAGCTGACACTTGATATTTTTACTGCTTTTATTTTGCTTTGCGCACAAAGTTAGCATTAATAATTTGATGATGAACGACCGCAATGGCGGCTCAGTTGTCTGTCAGGTTGAAGGCTGTCCTATGTATTCTGTGATTAAATAGCAAACAAGATTCTAAATGTTATTTCGGAGCATTTGCTGTCAGTGAAGTAAGCTTGAACGGTTGCTATACGGCAAAATGGAAGAATAATTAGATAAGGCTTGAACGGCCGTTCATCGCGCTGCTCAAAGGGGACTAAATTCATCTAAACTTCTACGTCTGCAAACTGCCCGAATTTGTCTTAGACAGTTGAACGGCAAATATAGTCATTCAGCCAGTCGTTAATTACGCCTCTTTTTGCCAAACTTGTCTGCACACAATTCAAGGATGAACGAATGTGCTGGCATCACTTTTAATGTTATTTAATTCGTATTATCTATGCCGGTTAACTAAACAAACAAGCGGTCATTTCGACCGCTTGTTTAACTTTCTAATACTTACTTTTCGCTCTGAAGCGTTGGGTCAAAACGCTCAAACCATGCCTTAGTGTATAGCTGAGTTCGCAGCCAATTTGAGGGAATTGATCCAGTGCCATGGTATTCACCACGCATAGGAATAAGTTCAGTAGGAATACCTCTCATTTTAAGCGCCGAGAAATATTGCTCTGCTTCAGCAAATGGGGTTCGCAAGTCTTTATCCCCGGTAATTAATAAAACTGGTGTATTCACATCGCCAACCATATGCAGAGGGCTGTTTTCTATCCAATCTGTAGGGTCTTCCCAAAATGGTTTTTTATGAAATCGATATACCCAAGCTGGCACATCACTTGTACCTGCCATAGAAATCCAATTTGACACAGTACAACGCGCTACGGCGGCTTTGAATCGTTGACTAGCGGCAACCATATAAGTGGTTAACACGCCGCCCCCAGAGCAACCAGTAACGAATAAGCGCTCGCTGTCTACACTACCATTGGCAATGGCTGCATCAAGGCCACTTAGCAAGTCTGCTCCATCTCGCTTACCCGGATATATGCCTTGAATCGCATTTGCAAAATCAGCTCCATAACCGGTGCTGCCTCGCGGATTAGTATATAACACCATATAACCAGATGCCGCTAACTCTTGAAAGGCAAAATTAAAACCAACGTTATACATAGCGTGAGGCCCACCATGTATTGATAGAATTAATGGGTATTTTTTGCTGTCATCAAAATCAGGTGGCATCACCAGCCAAGCTTGAATTTTTGTATTTTCGCTACTTTCATACCAAATTTCTTTAACTTCACCTAAGCTTACATCTGCAAAAATATCTTGATTAAGGTTGGTTAAACGATTGGCTTCTCGCGTGCCTTTTTGTAGGTATACATCTTCCGCATTGTCTGGCGTTGAAATCGTTAAAGCCATTACGCCATCATCGGACAAAGAGCTTAAATTTACCACTTTTTGACCTTGCGTGAGAGACTTACTTTTACCCGATAAATTAGTCGAATGTACGTGTCGACTACCATGGTGATTGTACGTAAACAAAATTTCTTTACTGTTAGCTCCCCAATAAAGGTCATCTGGTGAATCAGATAGGTCTGTGACTAAAGGTTTAATATTTTTACCGTCTATATCCATTAAATATAAATGATTCAGTCGATATGTATCTGAAGCCCATTCTGGAGCACCTACTAACGCAATATATTTCCCATTCGGAGAAACTACCGGAGTATGATAAAAACCCTCTGCAGGAGTAAGCGAAGTAATCTCCTTTGTTTTTAGAGACACTTTGTAGACTATCGAAGTAAACACATCCATATCACCATTTTCACGAGGCTGACCATCAAAAAAGATTGATTCACCATCTTTTGACCAAGAAACATTGCCTCCTGTTGCAATGCCTCCGATTCTTCGCATCGAGACATTCCAATCTCCAGACGTTATTTGCTTTGCGGTTCCGCCATCACTTGGGACCACAAAAATATGATCATAACCCGTGTTAGTAATACCCACTCTATCCTGACGATAGTGCATTGTATCGATTAATACTGGATCTGCTGTCCAATTAGCCCCTTTTGGCTTACCTGGAAGCGTTATCGACCAAGTATTTGTTTCGTTAGTTCGAGCCACAAAAGCAATGTGCTTGCCATCGGGAGACCAAGAGTAATTGCGTGGATTAATATCTAATGATGTTATCTGTGATGTTAGGCCTTCAGCGTCCATATAGCGCACATGTAATTGTGGCTTATCATCGCTATCAGGTGCTATAAATGCAATTCTATTGCCTTGAGGAGACCACTTTATATTTGCTCCTTTCACCACAAACGCATGTTTAGTTGCATCTGCGTTAACTTGCCAAATTTCCGAAGTTGCACGATCATTGATCTTATCAATGCCACTACGCACATAAAGCACGCGCTCACTATCTGGAGAAATCTGCGGCGAGTATGCTCGTTCAAAATCAAGCCATTGCTCTGTTTTCAATGGTTCTGAAAAAACATGCACTGAACTTACACTGATGAATGTTAAAAATATTAATTTTAAATATTTCATTTAGGCTCCTTATTTATGCCAAATTCTGACCCGAGGTGTTTTAACAAGTAACAGTAAATGAGTTACTCATACTTCAGCTACTTACCTTATCAAGAAGTCAGTTAATTTATTATTTTTATGCTCGGCAGGAATCGTCGAGTGCGCAAAGAATAGACTAGCTCTCCATTCTGTTAAAAGTATAAGGTAAATAAAGTGTATAGACTGCACTTAGTAATGGCCGTCTTTTGTACAGTTTATATAAATTATCGCTAAAGCGTTCAGCGCAAGCAGTGGTGCGGCATGGCCGAATACCATCCCTTGCTTAAATACCGTTTCGAAATTCAAAGATATCAAATGAACTCACACACCATTGCGAGCAGTCGAGTGATCCTGCCCCATAAAAGCGAATTAGTGAGCACCCTTCACACCAAGCACTTGTCCATTCTTTGCTATTTCAAAGTATATAACTTCATTTTTAGGCATATTGGTAGCGCTGACGATATACGTTTCTTCCAACACTTCAATTATACTGAAATTCGACTCATTAAGTGACTTCCAACTAGCGTCAAGCTTGCCTACAGCATAACCGAAATCCTTGAATGTAAGCTGCTTAACTGACTTGCTGGCAATGTTGAGTGCGGTTTCGTTACTGATCACGTCGTGACCAACATGTGCAATCGCGACGCCCTGTCCAATAAATGCAACGAGTAATAATATACGAATGATAACGTTCATTTTTGCAATCCTCTGTGGTTTTTTTACTATTTAAGTCCGATAACGGTGTATTGCCCTTCAACAATTAATTGAATAGCGACAGTCTTGTCACTGTTGTTTTTCCAATACCATCCATGGGAGCCTTTGAATGGCGATGTGAAACTGCCTTTCATTTCGCTCAGCGTAGCAATGGCATAACTCTCAAAATACCCTGTGCTATCATCCTCTGGTTCACCGTGCAAATCAAAGTAAAGTGGCTCGCCGTCACTTAGCCATTCATACGTCATTTTATCGTACTGATTCATCTGAAATTTGTATTCAATGCCTTTTCCGGCAGGCACTGTCACTTCGACCACGTGTTGCCCTTGTTTAGCCGAAGCAGGTGTTTCAGCTTTCAGGGTAGTTTCATCGTCGTCATGTGCCAATGCCGTTAAGCCTAATGTGTGGCCTATATGCGTTGGGTCAATGTTGTATTCTGCTGGAAGAATAAAACAAACGAACACAATGATGGCAATTACAGTGGCAGCAATTGTTGATTTTAATAGTGTTTTTGTACTAACTACATGTGGTGTCATAATGATTTTCTCGTTCATTTTAATATAAATAATAACCGGTTAATTGAAGCCCAATTAGCATTAGCCCTGCGCTCATGAGCATAGTGTTGGTTGCAATAGAAAAACGTTGAAATGAAGGTAATTTGCGCCAAAAATTAATCGCTATTAGGATAAACGCTAACGCCATAAATTGACCTAGTTCAACACCAATGTTAAACGCAATCATATTAGCAACCAGGCCATCCGATGGTAATTCGAACTCTTGCAGCTTAGTTGCCAAGCCAAAGCCATGAAACAAACCGAATATAAGCACAGCCAATTTGGTACTAGGCTGCCTGCCAAACATCCGTTTAAACCCACCTAAATTATCAAAGCCTTTATAAATGACTGAAAAACCAATAATCGCATCTATCAGATAAGCATTTACCTGAATATCTCCCAGCACACCCCATAGCAAGGTAATACTGTGACCCACAGTAAACATGCTCACATAAAGCAATACATCACGGCTTCGGTAAAGGAAGAATATTACGCCGACTAAGAACAATATATGATCATACCCAGTGAACATATGTTTAGCACCGATGTAAATAAAGGGAATGAATTGCATCCCAGTATTTTGCTCCAAGAAGATACGAGTTTTGTCGTCAACGCCGTGAGCCAATACCTCTGCTGACATGCTCATTAATAGCAACGCAAGGATCAGCATGGCAAGTCGTGGACCATTACTTTGCATTTGATGGCTCCATGTCTATGGTTTCTTTTTTATCTTTATGCAGTATTCGATAAAGTGCCGGTATCACGAATAGGGTGAGTAGCGTAGACGAAATTATTCCGCCGATAACCACAGATGCCAGTGGGCGCTGTACTTCCGACCCCATACCCGTGTTTAAGGCCATAGGCACAAAGCCTAAGGCAGCAACCAGGGCGGTAGTGATGACTGGACGTAAACGCGTAATTGCGCCATCAAAAATGGCTTGCTCTAACGGGATGTTTTGTTTTCTCAAGTCGCGAATAAAGGACACCATGACTAATCCATTTAATATTGCGATACCTGATAGCGCAATAAACCCGACAGCGGCTGAGATTGAAAAAGGAATGTCACGCAGCATCAACGCTGCTATGCCGCCCGTTAAGGCAAGCGGCACACCTGTGAATATGATCATGGCATCTTTAAAGGAGCCTAATGCGAGTATCAATAGTCCAAGGATCAATAACAAAGTGACTGGCACCACAATTGATAAACGCTCAGAGGCTGATTGTAGTTTTTGGTAAGTACCACCGTATTCAAGCCAATAGCCAGCGGGGATGTCGACATTTGATTCTATTTGCGTTTGAATATCAGCCACAAAACTGCCTAAATCTCGGCCTCGAACGTTTGCGGTTACCACAACTCTGCGTTTACCATTTTCTCTGTTCACTTGATTTACACCCAGTAACATTTCAAGATCAGCCAATTCTTGCAAGGGTACATAATGACCATCTGGTAAATGGATGGGCAGGCGATAAAGGGCATCAACATCACTGCGCATACTCTCTTGCAGACGCACAACAATATCGGCTCTTGCATCTCCCTGGTAGAATTTTCCTGCTACGCGCCCTCCCAAAGATGTGGCTAACTGTTCTTGAATAAGGGCTTTTGAAATCCCGTACTGCGCCAGTTTTTCCAATTTGGGAATAATGGTTAGCATGGGTAAACCGGTTGTTCGCTCCATTTGTATATCCGCAATGCCTTCTACACTAGCAATAGTACTTTCAATATCACTGCCCACGGTATTCAATACATCAAAATTGTCACCGAATAGTTTTATTGCCAACTCTGCTCTTACGCCAGATAAAAGTTCATTAAAACGCATTTGTATAGGCTGTAAAAATTCGTATCGATTGCCTGGTATCGTTTCAACTAAGGCCGCTAAATCTTCAACAATTTGATCTTTAGTTTTTTTAGGATTGGGCCATTGCTCACGAGGTTTCATAATAATGAAATTATCCGCGACACTAGGTGGAACAGCATCAGTGGCGACATCGGCTGTACCAATTTTCGCAAACACGCGCTCCACTTCAGGCATTTCCATAATGCGTGCTTCTAAGCTTTCTTGCAGCGCAACAGCTTGGCTCAATGAAGTGCCTGGTATACGCAGTGCATGCATGGCTATATCACCTTCGTCTAGGTTAGGTACAAATTCGCTGCCAAGCCTAGTCGCCTGATAACCCATGATACCGACTAGCGCTACTGCAAATACCACAACAAACCATCGCGCTTTCATCACCCATTTGAGTGAAGGCTGATAAAGAAAGGTGGCTCCACTCATGATGTAGTTACGTCTTTCTTTGACGGGCTTGTTAAATAACAAGGCAGTTGCGGCCGGCACGAACGTGATGGATAACACCATGGCGCAAAGTAGCGCAATTACAACAGTTAGCGCCATCGGGTGAAACATTTTACCTTCCACGCCTTCTAGAGCAAATATAGGCAGATACACAGCAGTAATGATAAACACGCCAAATAAAGCTGGGCGTATCACCTCTTTCGTTGCCGTGAATACGATTTCCAGTCGATGCTTTAGTGCTAATTGTTGACCATCTGGACTAGCGTGACTGAGGCGACGTAAACAGTTTTCTACAATAATAATGGCACCGTCAACGAGCAAACCAAAATCCAATGCGCCTAGGCTCATTAAATTCGCACTAACCTTAGTTTGCACCATGCCGGTGATGGTCATCAACATGGCAAAGGGGATAACTAATGCGGTTAATAACGCCGCTCTAAAGTTACCCAATAATAGAAACAGAATAACAATAACGAGCAATGCGCCTTCTATAAGGTTTTTCTTGACGGTATTGAGCGTCTGGTCAACAAGTTTTGTGCGATCGTACACTGCGGTGGCAACAATTCCTTCAGGGAGTGTTTTGTTAATCTCCTTTAGCTTTTCTCCTACAGCATAGGCTACCGTTCGACTGTTTTCGCCAATCAACATAAACACGGTACTCATCACAACCTCGCGGCCATCTTGCGTTGCCGCGCCGGTGCGCAGCCCATGGCCTTCAATAACGGTTGCCACGTCACTGATACGGACACTGGCGCCGTCAGTCGTTTTTATCGCGATACTTGCCAGCGCGGTAATATTTTCAATTTGACCTGGTATGCGGATCAACCATTGCGCGCCATTTCTTTCAATAAAGCCGGCACCTTGATTAGTATTATTATTTTCGATAGCGTTGACTACGTCAGCTTGGGTGACACCAAAAGTGAGCAGCTTTTCAGGATCGAACCCGACCACTAATTCTCGCTCAAAGCCACCAATAGGATTGACTTCCACCACCCCAGGCACGCGCATTAGTTGCGGACGGATAACCCAATCGTGCACCGAGCGTAACTTCATGGGAGTAATCAGGATACCGTCTTTATCGGTTGCACCAGGCTCGGCGTCGACAGTAAACATAAATATCTCGCCAAGTCCGGTTGCAATCGGGCCTAACTGAGGTTCGAGTCCAAGTGGTAGTTCTGACTTAGCCGCTGAAAGTCTTTCATTCACTAATTGGCGTGCAAAATACACATCGGTATTGTCGTTAAATACGGCGACCACTTGTGATAGTCCATACCGAGAAACGGAGCGCGTTCCTTCCAGATTGGGCAGACCCGCTAAAGCCGTTTCCAGTGGATATGAAATACGTTGTTCCACTTCCAGCGGTGTATAACCTGGTGCGTCAGTATTGATCATGACCTGAACATTGGTAATATCAGGCACCGCGTCAATGGGCAATTTAGTAAAATTCCACAGCCCCAGTGCTGAGACACCCAGCACCAATACCATGATAAGAATATTGCGTTTTATCGCAAAACGTAAAATAAAATCTAACATGCGGCGCTCCTAGTGGTCATGTGACGCGCCGGACTTTTCAATATCGGCTTTGATGATGTAACTGTTGTTGGTGACATACTGCGTGCCTAAATCAATGCCGCCAAGCACCTCCACCCATTCACCCGCTTCTCGGCCTAATTCCAACATTCTGACTTCGTATTGATCCCCCACCTTTGCATAAACCACTGTGAAGTCTCTAAACTTTTGCAAGCCGACACGCTTGACTGCCAAAGGCACGTCAAAGGTGTCGACTTCTATTAACGCGGATACAAATGTGCCTTCACTCAATTGACCATTTGCATTGTCGACGTCAGCTAAAAATAAGCGAGCTTGGTCATCTCGAGCGGGCAGGCGTTTTCCACTAATGGTTGAGGTAAGCACAGCACCTTGACCATTCACCATCAATGTAACGAGGGCCGATTGATTCACAGAAGCGATATCCATTGGAAAAATAGCCAGCTCTGCGAGTAGTTTATTAGATTGAGTGATTTCAAGGAGATTTCGCGCCCCCGTTTGCTCGCCCGTATTTGCCAGTTGTTGACTGATAACTCCTGCAATAGGTGCTTTAATTTGGTAGGACTGTAAGCTTTCATTACTTTCGATTGTGAGTAACAATTGCCCTTGTTTAACCACATCACCCAAGCCAACATGAACTTGCTTGATTTCACCTTCAAAGCGGGCTGTTATCTGGCGTTTAGCATTCGCGGGTAAGACAAGCTTGCCATAGACTTTTATCGTTTTATGCAAGGTGGCTTCACCAACTATTTCTGTATCAATCTCCATGGCGTTAGCCACTGTCGCTTTAATCAGCGTGCGGCCTTCAAAATTATCGTATTGCCAAGTATAGGTTTTACCCTGATGGCGTGCGCTAACGGAAACTATAAAAGAATGAGGCTCATAGATAATAGTATCCCCACGCAGATAGTCGCCCTCAGCTCTAAAATTAATATCGTCTACAACGTCACCTAAACGCGTTAACTTGATGTTTAAATCGACTTTTTCAGGTGAGATTGGTTCTCCCGCTAGTGTTACCCACACTCTAAATTCGGGGGGCACGCCGCTTTCGAATATTGCGAGTTCGACGGCAAATTCGTCTTCTCGTAACAGTCTACCGCTATGTGGCCCTTTTTCTGGCTCGGCTGCTTCTGCTGCCGGTGTCGATTCAGCGAATACCGCCTTAGGGGATAAAGCGCACAACATTCCCAGCTGACACAAAAATACAAAAATAACGAGTCGTTTGTTCATTCTTTTCTCACTTAATTGGAAAGGGACACACCGGTCAGGCGCTGAATTTCAATATGTTGAAGGTGGATGGCTTGATAAGCATCAACCAACTGAGCTTGCGTACTAAGTAACTCTTGTCTAATCGATGTCCATTCTAAATACCCAATTCGACCAATGTCATATGCCTTACTGGCTTCTGCTGAGGCTTTATCCAGAAGAGGGACCACACGGTCAGTTAGGGTATCGATAACGTGTTTACTGTGTTTCATGTTTTGTAGTAATACAAACAACTGAGTATTCAGTGTGCGCGCTAGCACGTCGGCCTGGCTTTGATACTCGGCTTGTTTAGCCTGTATCACTTGAACCTCACCAAGACTGCGCTGATCATTTCCAAATGGAATAGAAATGCTCGCAACTAAGCCAAAATCATCAGTGGTTTCATAGCGCTTTATTCCCGCCGTCACCTGCCATTTCGGTCGAGCCTCTATGCGCGCTAGCTCTATTTCTGATTGCGCAATGCGGTGTTGGTTAGCAAATACGAGCAACGCCGGATGATCCTTAAGTTTTGCCAACTGAGTTTGTAAGTTTTCTATTACAGGTACGTTGAGCAAATCGCCACTGAGCATATATTGTTTGGCGTCGCCTCCCCATTGCGCGACTAATTGATAACGGCTGGCCTCTAGTTCATGCTCAAGGTCTTCCACTTCAAGGCCCCTTCGAACTAACTCTACTTCTGATTGAAATTGTTCAATGGATAAGCTTTTTCCTGCCTCTACTCTGCGTCTAATAGCGGTTAAGGCACTATCTGCTTGTTGTTCGGCAAGTTTCGACAGTTGCAGCCTTTGCTCCAATATCAGCGCTTTAATAAACAATTTGGCAGTTTGTGCTGAAATATCGAGTGCTTTTATTTCGGTATCAAAATCTACTTGAGTAACCGCACTTTTTGCTGCATTAACGCGACTGTCTATTGATCGCTGCTCAAGCACCCAAGCAATGCTTAGGGTACTTTGGGCCGCACCAAAATTGCTGTGTGTACCTGATCCCAAAGCATCTTCAAGGGTAAATCCAATGGTTGGTCTGGGCAAAATATTCGCTTGTTGTACTTTGGCGTTTAGCGCATTGCGCTGATGTGTAAATACTGCCATTTCAGGGTGTTTTGAAAGCGCTAAGCTAATGGCCTCGCGCAGTGCTAATATCTTTGGTGTTTGTGCATCTTGAGAGTAACCCAATTGCGGGAATACCAGCAATCCAGCGGCAAGTTGTAGACAAAACAAATGCGCTTTTATAGGTAAAAACCGAGCTGCAATCGGTTTTATGATTGAGCAGAAATGAGACACCTTTTGCATGTATTAGTCCTTAAGAGTGAGTGAAAACTGATTCAATTAGATGATGAGTGGCATCAACTGCCACAATGGTAAAGCACAGCATTACCAGCATAGAAAAAATGGGGATAATCATTGGTATGGTTTTATCTGTAGGGTTTAGCAAATGATGTACTCGTTGAGCGATATCATTGGCACCAAAAAAGCTAAGCGATAAACTTGACTCATTTATCGCTGAAGACTTTTGCAACCTAACTACTTTTACAAGGGTGCCCGCAACATCTTCAGCTGAATGCTTTAACATTGTAGACTGGTCTGCTATCTGTTCGGTTATTAACGCGTACTTTGCATTTAAAATTAGCGCTAGTTTCTTTGGGTAATAAGCTGACAAAAAGGCAATAAACAACTTCGACAATGGGTCTCTATTGCGAGCGTGCGCAAATTCGTGTTCAATTACGATATCTAATTCTTTTGAACTAAGCTTATCCGCCAGCCCTTTTGAAACGTAACAAGCGGGCCGAAAAAGACCTGTTGTAAATGCGGTCGGAACGTCACTGTCTATGATCAGTACCTTTTGTTTACCCTGTGTTTGTTGCTCTGACGTTGAGAACTGTTTCAAAGTATGAATCGCATTACCTTGTCGATAAAGTTGCGATCCTTTAATGACTAGTAAGCCAAAACTAAACAGAACAAACAACAACACGGTTATGCCATGCCAACTGGCCAACTGGAATACGTAAAGGTGATGCCAATGTGCAAGGTTTTCAATCCATCCGAACAGCGAAGTTTGTTCAAACATGGGGCTTAAGATAAGCATAGTGGCTAAACCTAAAACCCAAGGGCCTAGCACCCATGTCCAAATCAATGTTTTTTGTGACTGAATTGAATATAAGCCGACATATCTCCCCAACAACAACCATGCGAGAGATAACAACACTGCACCAACGAAAAATCCTAGCAAGGCAATCGCAATAAGATTCATAGCAACGGCTAAGTCACTAATCAGCATTGCGGTTCCCTTTTTTGAGTTGATTGCGCTGAATCTCAATCAACTGTTCAAGCTGGTCAAGTTGTGCTTCATCCATTTCCCTGGACACTGAAGAAAATGCAGCGACAAGACTGCTTTCACCTTGGCTGATAAAATCACTGGCTACGCTATCTATCAACTTCGCAATTAAGTGTTCTCTTTTTATTTTCGCGCTATACAAGTAGGCGTGACCGTGTTTTTCACGGCTCAGGAGTCCTTTTTTGAAAAGGCGCTCCAATGCGCTTTGAACAGTATTAAGCGAGCTATCACGCTGTCTTGCTAGCACTGCGTGCACTTGTTTCGCATCCACATTTGGCGAAGACCATAAATGTTGCATCACTTGTTTTTCAAGTTCACCAAGAAACATGGAAACACTTTTTCTTAAATTTAAACTGCGAGTATATTGTCACACTGAAAACCGACAGGCAATCGGTTTTTAATTTGGAGAAAATAATAGGCTAACCCCAACGTCGATCAGAAAAACGTTGCATAATAATTAGTCGAGGAGCATTAGCCAATATTTATAGCAAGAGAGACTGAAAAAGCAAAATTTTACCCGCCGAAATCTCTAAAACAACCCCATTTGTTGGCTGGTCATGTCCTCGAAGGATAAACCTATAAAGGGTAAGATTCCTTCGGCTATAGGTTTGATTTGTTTATCGACGTAATGGTCATAATCTATTTTGCTGCTTAGGTATTCTATTGGTTGTGGGCCACTTACAGTGATCACATAAGATATCCAGCCTTTGTGTTGATATTTTAGTGTTCTACCTAATGCCTCATTTTGTTGATCGGCAAGCCTCGCTGCTTTAACGTGGGGCGGTACGTTCTTCACATAAAGATCCAACCTACGGCGAATTCGTTTGCGATAGACCAGTTGTTCGTTTAGCTTGCCTGAACGAGTATCCGCGATGATCTGCAGCAAATAATCGTTAATATTCTGCCTCGCAAATACCATTTTATATAGCGTAAGCTGAAAACCTTTAGCTAGTTGTGTCCAATCTGAGCGAACCGTCTCCAAACCTTTAAATATTAGCTCGTCACCTTCGTTTGTCGTCTTTAATCCTGCATAACGTTTTTTGCTGCCTAGTTCTGACCCCCTAATAGTAGGCATTAAAAACTGGCTAAAATGGGTTTCAAACTCAATCTCTAGCTCACAGGGTAATTGGTGTTCAAGCTTGATGTTATCTTGCCATTTTTGATTTATAGCTAACGCTAATGACTGGCCAATCTGGTTCGCTTGTTGATTACTGTATTGCCCTTCTAACCAAACAAAGGTCGAGTCTGTGTCGCCATAAATCACTTGATAACCGGCTTGTTCAATCCACTTCGCTGTAGTTTGCATGATGTCATGCCCACGCAGAGTGATTGAACTCGCTAAACGAGTGTCGTAGAAAGGGCAACCACCCGAACCCAATACACCATAAAACGAATTCATTAAAATTTTTATGGCCTGACTACGAGCTGCATCTTGGTTTTTTTTAGCCGCATCGCGCTGCTGCCAGAGCGAGGTAATAATCTCGGGTAAGAAGTGTTTATCACGACTGAATTTAGCACCCCGATAACCCTCAATCGCTTCA
The DNA here is from genome assembly GCF_937770335.1 of uncultured Glaciecola sp. GTDB lineage: Bacteria > Pseudomonadota > Gammaproteobacteria > Enterobacterales > Alteromonadaceae > Glaciecola. The sequence goes on along the minus strand of NZ_CALJHY010000004.1, from coordinate 98,936 downwards.
TCTGGAGCTTTTAATCCTTCCACTAACCCAAGTGGGTCGATTTTAAAAGTGCGCATAATCGACGGGTAAAGGCTCTTAAAATCCAGTACCAATACATGCTGATATAAGCCAGGTTTAGAACTCATCACATAACCCCCAGGACTGGCTAATCCAACATTCTTTGGCCGATTAGGTGCGATATAGCCTGACCTATGAAGTTTGGGTAAATATAAATTGATAAAAGCCGCTACTGAGCCGCCCATTCTGTCTAACTCAAGGCCGGTTAATTGACTACGTAAAGTAAGAAAATCCAGCACTTTAGTGTGTTCAAAAATAGCTAATACTAACTGACAGTCTTGCAGATTGTATTCCGCTAGTTTGACTTTATTATGTGTAAAGTCATGTACTATCTGTGCAAGTCTGTCGTCGACGTCTTCCGTCTTTTTACCTTGACCTAACAAGGTTTGAGCAACATTTTCCAAGCTAAAGCTGTCAAACTGATAAGTCGCTGTTCTAAGAGCATCTATGCCATCCACAACCACTCGACCGGGCATGGATACAAAGCCCTGATTAACTTCATTTCTAGCATCTCGCCATAAAATAGGCTGACTATTGCGGCCCAACAACAATTCAACTTTATGCCGCGCGGCTTGTTTAATCAGCAATCTAAAATCGAAATTAACCACGTTCCAACCAACAATAATATCGGGATCGATTGTGCTTACTTGTTTAACAAACTGCTGCAACAGAATTTTCTCATTGTCTACCCAATGGATCCAAGTATGTGCGGCTTGTGGCTCGCCAATCATCAATACACACTTATAGGTATCGCTGGCTAGGCCAATTGAGAACAGTTCTCCATTTTCACTGCATTCGATATCAATTGATAACACACTAAACGTTGGCACAAATTGACTGGGTTTACATTGCATGTCAGTCAACTCTGCTGGTTTGCCAGTGACTTTTTTGCCTGTAAATGTAGCACTGCCATAAATAAAACGTTCCATCAAGTAACGTTCGGTTAAACGTATATCATCCTCGAAGCAACAAATATGATGCTGCTTAAGCAATGTTTTTGCTTTATAGAGCGAGCTGTTTCTATCAAAGTACAAACCACCCACTGCTTGGTGTTCAAACGTTTTTAAAGATAAGGGATTATAGCTATGCTCAATTCCACTTTCACGCAAAAGCAGGGTAGCTTCAGCTTGATCATGTTGGTGAATAAAAAACAGCCCTTGTTGCGTATTTGAGAGTGCCTTTAGGACCCCATTTTCAGTCACAAACCAACATTCAATATAGGTCTTACCGCGGCGTTCTATGTGGCGTGTTGTAAGAATAAATCCCTCTGAGGAGACTTGCATATATAAGGTTCTATCAGTTTAAGTAACAGGAAGATAAGGGTAATTGACCTAGATAGCAAGGCAGATCAAAGTCTCTTTTGGCATCATCAAATGATGTCTGCGAATTATGCGTATGCCAAGAGCACATAACTAAACCAATCTAAGTGTAGATCATTAAGGTTGGATGACGATAAACTGCCACCTGGAGCCATACAGACACTATAATATATGGTTTTTTTGAAAGATTAACCCAATCTATAATACGGACCATAAAAATCATTAGTTGAATTCCGGTTTCTGGTCCCAATATTTCCCTAAGGTCGTGATTGTTTTAATATAGTTTGTGTTAGGGCATGCCTAAACCTGTAAAACAATTTTTTCGACGAACCGCTGCCATTTGGGCTGATAAATTTGTGAATTCATGAGAAATGCCTCATCGGTATAGATAGTTTTGTCAAACAGCCCGACACAAGGTCTAATGGCCATTTCAGTCATCGATGTATACGGTTGAATAATGTTTTATTCAACCTCCGAAATTAACATAATAATAAGGAAAAAAGCATGGTATTGGGCTTACTTTCAATCAGCTTAAAAGTGGCTGACATTACAATTTCAAAAGCATTTTATGAAAAATTGGGCTTTAGTCAAATGGCTGGGCATGTGGATCAAAAGTGGGTCATTATGAAAGACCCAAACGATCAGGTCATTGGCTTATTCGAAGGGATGTTGAAAAAAAATATGCTAACGTTTAACCCTGGATGGGATGCCAACTCTCAAAATATTGATGATTATATAGATGTAAGGTACCTGCAAAAAATGCTTATCGACAAAGGCATTGATTGTGGTCAGATGATTGGCGAGAACAACAAGGGCCCGGCAAATTTTATGCTGACAGACCCTGATGGTAATCCTATCTTGATTGACCAACATAGGTAGTTAAAATTGCATTATGTTGCATCATTAGAAAAGCTTACAGTCTTGTGGCCAAGTCAATTTGGCCTCTTGCCGATAGTATTTACAATGTCGGCACTTTGATTGATTAGGTAAAAACTAATACTCCGAAAAACTCAGAAGTGTCTGTAATAATGGCAATTCAGCGTTACTTGGAGTTTAACTATACGTAATTCAAACTCATTGCTATTCAAGAATAACGAAAGGACAAGAATCAAGAAGTTGGCTACCTACAGCGGCATCAGAATTAAAAATATCAGCTTGAATAAGCCACTCGCCTGTACTTTGCTTTTTTCTTATTTCAAGAAACTTTCCAACATCTACCCCAAATTTGCCCTCTCCATCAGGAATGAAAACGCAGGAATTACCTCTTACATAGGCAACATCACCGTCACCTTCTATTTCTTGAATATCAAATGCAATGCGAAATCCGCTCTCATTGACGGCTTGCCAATTTGCTATTCCAGTTCGCCCTGTTATTGCAACACTATTAGGTGGCATCATGGTCGCGCCCGGTGAGAAAAGTGCAGCAAGTCCTTTCCAGTCATTTTGCTAATAGTTCGCCACTAATAATATAGTTGCAGTCGCGCAGTGTCGCACCAAAGAAACATATTCTGATGCGACTCAAAAATCGAAGGATTATATTTGTGTTATTTACCCTCTCTAACTAGCTTTCAAGCGCATATATCAACATTGAAATAGATGTAGCTCAAAAGAGACGCTAGCGATAGTGTTAGCATAAAATTACGATTTAAATAAACCGTTCTGCCGCTTTATATTACCACTAGTCAGTCACAATGAAGCTAACGACAGTCGTTGAACCGTCTTCACCGACGTTTGTTTCAGTTATAGCTATAAACTCAATATCATCATCTCCCTCTGGATCTGTGTCTGATGAGCAAGTAAGCGCTAAGGTATAATCACCTGAGCTGATAAAGCCTATCTCGAAGCTATAGGTTATTGCGCCATCAAAAAGAACAGGCGCACTAGTTAAGGATTCGATACTCTCTATTCCGCCATTGTCAGCTAATTCAGCTGCGTCTAAATCGATCCCAGGATATACGTATACACTGGCAATGGTCTCGCTTAAATCCTCTGGCATCACATCACACATATTATTCATTAAAAGTGCTTCACTTACCGTACCTTCAATATGCCCTGACTCTGTGTTATCGACGATTCGAACACCGCGCGGTTTAAGGATATAACCTTCCTGACCAACGGGATTCGTCATTCCTTTGCGTAAATCGAACTCAACGGTGAGATCCGTTACACCGCCCAAAGTTGCGGTGAAGCCGTCCAATTTTAATTCGTTGGACGGCACTCTAATAGGGATCTTATCGGCGCGTCCATCTTGATCGTTGTCATCTTCAATACCGTCGTTATCTAAATCTACGGTGGCATAGGATAGTGGGCTCATCACTAATCTGATTTGGTTGTAGTTGCCCGGATTTATTTCAATGTTATTTAATAGTTCGGTGCTATCAGCACCAGTAAAAGACAATAGGTCAATGCCTCGAGTATTTGCAACAATGGCATCATTGCTGTCGGTACATAGATCGTTTGCGATTGCCGTTCCTAAAGTGTCGCCTATAAGAAACGTTTTATTATTAGCGCTGTCTGATGATTTAAGCTCTATTTGACTAAAGCATGCCACTACTTTGACCGCATTTTCAACCGGCGCATCGCTCACTGATAAACTAAAACTAGGCGCATTTAGCGCTGTGCTGTCGGAATCACCGCCACAACCTTGTACTAAAACTGCTTATATAATAAGGGCTAGAGTCGTTTTATTCATTTTAATTCCTATTTGTATTTTAAGCCCCTTTTTGGGCTGTACTTATGTTTCATCTGTTGAACTTTGTTCTTTCTTAGACACCATGAAAACGGTTAGTAATACTTGATTGGCTATCAATAATATAAAGACCAGTACACAAACTTAAGCTTGGATTATATTAATTTAAACAGTTAGCAATAAACGCGCCTATGCGGCATTAAGTTCTTTCAATAGTGCATACTTCACGCAAAAATTGTAGCGGCGGCTGATCGCTCTTTAGTCTTCCCTCAAACCCGCCTTACTCATCAGGAATGAAACCGCGCGAGCTACCTCTTACATACGCAACATCACCGTCAGCATCAATTTATTCTGAAACCCGCTAACATTATGTAGACCAATACCAACTAGTCACGTTATAGCGATACTTATTTGTATTTTCAGACGTTATCTCTTTTACCCAGTGCTCAGAACCCTTTGAGGAGGGATCGAACAAAACACAGCGGTTGTATACAGGTGCGATATCAATGGGGCCATCATCCTCACCTAAAAAGACAAGTTCACCACCGGTATTTTTGTTCCATTCTTTATTTAAGTACAACAACATGCATACCACTCTTCCGGGTGAATCATCAGCATGTTGATTAACAAAGTCGGTAGGATTTAAGCGAAAATAGTTTGTATTAATTTCTGGCTTAGCCACATTAATATCGGTTAATGGCACATTAAAAATACGTGATAATAAGGACATAAATTCATCCCCACGTAAAAATAACAAAAATTGCTGAGCTATATTTGAATTGGCACCACTAGTGCCAGTGGTCTCATGTTGCCAAACGTCTCGCTGCACAAAACGTTCATCGATACTGGTGTTTTGCCACTGTGCGCTATCGACATATAAAGCCGAATAAGTATGTGTTTGAGCTTGCCAGCAATGCGCTTGATACAAAACCGCCATTACTTCATTAAGTTTGGTGATATCAAATAAATTGTCAATCACGATATAATTGGGAATAGAGTTCAATAAAGACTCTCGATATGCGTATATCGCAGAATCGAGCACTTGCTCTTCATTCAGCCACATTGAAACGACTCACTTGTATTGTTAGATAACGTTCTAGAACTGGATAATACAGGCTTGAAAAATAATTCCTATAATTTGCTCTTTATAATGAAACTAATTGGATCGCCATGATAATGATTTACCCTATTCTGACCCTCGCTAATTTCTGATGATGCCGACAATCTCTATACCTGAAAATCTTTCCGAGATAGCCCATAATTTGTTTTTTCGCTACATTATCATCCACATAACTCGACTAAGTATGAATGACTTTTGCCATGTAAAGTTATCCATTTATAAGTTTCGCTATTTTATGTCTGTCTGCAACTTTTCAATATATCTTGTCATAAATGAGACAAATAAGTCTGTACCTTTTTGATTTTAGCGGAAAACCTAAACGAATCATCGGTAAAACTTTTGATAAGTTGAGTTTAAGCTATATAGCAGAGTATGAAATTGCATACCAATGTACTGCAGTATTGATTCTTTAATCAACCATCTTGTTGTTTCATAGCTAATTGCGTTATTGAGAAGGATAGATAGGTCTCTTTAAGACACAATAACGCTAACCGAATATAATAGATAATGACGGCACTAAGGAGTTTTCAATGCATCACTTTACGATTAAAAAAAGTGGATTCATTCGTTATAGCACAGCAGTTATATTTTGGGTCTCAGTGTCGATGAGTAGCATTGCATCAGCCGACTGCCTCGAAACCGATGGTCGTAATTCTCCAGCAACTGCCGAATATATTTCGATAGCCTATTCTGGTGCTGCTATAACTTTGGGGGCGCATTCAACTGTTTTTGGTGATATTCAGTCAGTCGCTGCGGTAACTCTTGGTAAAGCTGCAGAAGTTGATGGCAGTATTTTGGCTGGAGCGGCTGTAACGATCGAGAAGGATGGCAAAGTAACTGGCGATGTTACCGCCGGTGAGGCTGCTACTCTAGGAAAGAGTGCCCGTGTATCTGGCGAACTTGCGGCCAGAGCTGAAGTATTTATAGGCGCGCAGTCAGAGATTTCCGGAGACCTCACGTCTAGCCGCGGCATAAAGCTGGGTGCTGGTGCGAAGGTTTTTGGTAATACGACTGCGGCACATTCTGTAACGCTAGGCGCTTATTCAGAAGCCGGTAATGATGGATTAGCCAGCGACGTTAGAGCAATGACGGGTCCCATTATTCTTGGCGCGCACGCCAAAGTGAAAGGTGATGCGAAAGCTGGTTCCATTATATCAATGGGCATGAACGCAAAAGTTATAGGTATTGAAACACAACACGCCGCTCCTGATGACTTTGCTAACAAGGCCGAGAATCGTGTAGCTACAAAAACAGAAGAGCTAATTCACAAACAGAAACAGCTATCTGAAACATTTGTGCACACCTACAACGAACTGAACACGACCATCGACACGAGTAGAGATTTTTATCCTGGGGTTTATCATGCATCGGCTCTGACGACAACGGCGGGCATAACCCTGACGTTTATTGGCTCAGGGTATGGTGAGCCAGACGAGTGGCTCATCAATATAGATACTTATTTAAGCTTCGGCGCCAATGTAACATTAGATTTAGTCGATGTAGCAGAGGGCAGCACCATTATCTTTAATGCTGGCACCTACACAACTATTGGTGCAAACTCCACTTTTAGAGGCACCATTTTTTCGGGCACCTACATTACTACTGGCGCAAATACTAGAATAACTGGTGTCGGTTCAGATTGTGGCGGTATGTTTGCAACCAACGGAGCTATTACAATTGGCGCGCGTAGTACTTTTGGTGCATTGGGTTGCGGGCAGGCAGTGAAACAAAGCGAAGACGGTGAAGAATCCTTAGAAGTCGCTTCCAACGAATATTACAGCGACGAATATAACGACGACGAATATTACAGCGACGAATATTACAGCGACGAATATAACGACGATGAATATGACAACTACGGATATTACAACGACGGATATTACAACTACGGATATTACGACGACGGATATTACGACGACGAATATTACGACGACGAATATTATGACGACGAATATTACGACGACGAATATTATGACGACGAATATTATGATGACGACTAGGGCATCATTTATTAACAATCGCATTAATACTTCTAGTACGTATTAACTGCTCATATTCGTAATTATAAAAATAAATGTTATCTAAAGCCCTATCTATCTAGGGCTTTTTTATTCATAGCTATTAATTCTTCTGCGTAACCAATAAATGAGCCATCGAAACACCCTTATGTGCGCTCTGATTGCCTCATTATTATCCATCATATAATGGTTATGTTTCACAACTTGAAGTATCCCTTGCTCACGCTAAGAACCATCTAGCCCTATCGGGTCACTCATCATTGAAGTGACCCCAATAAGTTGGACACTTCAAGGAGGCTCTTTTTTAAACTAATAATAAAAAATCCTACTTTACCAAAAAGTAGCATACTATATGTTGCGATTTACCAGCTGCAAGCAGACATTGTATTATCGATACGGTTAGGCAAAAATGCGCTTAGCCGCTATTTCAAACTATGTAGCCAACCGATTACTCAATTATTCAACTTTCCTCAAGAGTCTCTAGAAATCTATGCAGTACAAAAGAAAATTAATTGATCATTTGATAGTAGAACTCGAAGCAACCTACGAAACGGCTTTGACTGCTGCAAAAAGAGCGCATTCTACTGCGACCGATAAAGCGAATGTCGCAGAAAATAAATACGATACATTGGCGTTAGAAGCAGCCTATCTAGCAGAGGGGCAAGCTAAACGTGCATCAGAATGTCATACTGATTTGGATGCGATACGAAATCTAACTGCGGTGGACTACACGCATAAAGATGCCATCGCTGTTGGTGCTTTAGTTAGATTAATAGATCAGCATGAAAAATCGTTATTGCTATTTTTAGCACCCGTATCGGGTGGACTCAAATTTGTGTTTGAACAACGAGCCATCGTTGTTATTACGCAATCATCACCACTGGGGAAACAACTACTTGGAAAGTTTGTTGATGATGAGTTTGAATTTGGAAGCGGTCAGCACAAGAAAGACTACCTAATCAGTGATATTGCTTAGTAAGTACGTCGTCAAAATTGACGCTTGCGGACAATTCTAGATCCAGTTAATTGTATCAATATGAATTTATACTTTTTCGCTTCGCCGTTTTACGGTTTGCTCAATTATTAGCGAGCGGTCTTCACTGCTTGCTCCGCCCCACATTAGTATTTCATCTATAGATCGAAAACAGCCCAAGCAAACATCCTCTGAGCCAAGACAGCAATTCCTAATACATGGAGATTTAATTTCATTTTCATTCTTCATTTTTTGAGATTAACATATAACAGCCTCCACAATGCAAAAATGCATTATCTTGCCAAATATATTGGGCGAATTTTGTCTTTTAACTTATTTGAGTATAGGTACAATAAGGCCCTTAAATTTTAGTAGGCAAAGCCAAAACGTTATATGCTTACGCCCTAAACTTAGTCTTAAAAGAAGCTTAAAAACCAACTATGAGTGTAATTATGGTAATAGCTAAGTCACCATCCAAGTTAAGCCTACCTCAGCAGAATCCGGGTGTAGCTAGTGTTTTGGAATTTCTTATTCTCAAGTTTCCGGCTATAGCCAGTGAGGTGTGGGAACAACGCATGGCCGATGGTAAAGTTCATTGGCATGACGGCTCCTTGATTAATCCACAAACTGCTTTTGCAGCGCAGCAACGAGTTTACTATTATCGTGAAGTTGAAGTCGAACCGATCATTCCTTTTGCAGAACAAATAGTCTTTCAGGACGAGTTAATTTTGGTAGCTTACAAGCCACATTTTTTGCCAGTAACACCCGGTGGTGGCTATGTTGAGGAATGTCTGCAAAATCGCTTGCGTAATACTACTGGCAATTCTGATCTGCAAGCGGTGCACCGCATCGATAAAGGCACTGCAGGTTTGGTATTATTTTCGGTTAACCCTGATTCACGTCAGCAATACCACGGTCTATTTGAAACACGACAAGTCAACAAAACCTATCAGGCTATTGCCAGCACGACTAACAAGGTCGCAAGGATTGACCAGCAGTGGGAAATTAAAAATCGATTGGAGAAAGCTGAACCGAGATTTTTGATGCATATTGTCGAAGGACCTGCCAATAGCCATTCCCGTATTCGTTGTTTGCAAACGTCAACCGACACTGCTTTATTTGAGCTAAGCCCCATCACTGGTAAAACCCACCAACTTCGTCTGCACATGCAAAGTCTCGGTTGGCCGTTGTTAAATGATACTTACTATCCAGAGTTACAACCAAGTAAGCCAGATGACTACACTAAACCGCTACAATTATTAGCCCAAAAACTGCAGTTTATTGACCCCATCACACAACAAGTGAGGAGCTTCTCTAGCAATACCGAACTCAAGCTGAACTGAGTGCTTAACTAATTGCTGCTAGCAGAACGTTAACTCATTAGATGGCAATGAAAATGCCTCATATTAACCAAGAATCGTCTGCTTTCCAGTTACATACCCATTTAGCAATATCACTGGCAGGCATAGGACGAGCAATGCCATAACCCTGCGCTAGCTCACAACCTAGTTGCAATAGCATGGCGCCATGAGCAATAGTTTCTACTCCCTCAGCAATAACGTCACGGCGAAACGCTTTTGCTAGCCCTATTATGCCTTCAACAATCGCGCAATCTTCTGGGTCTTCTAGCATATCGCGTATGAAACTCTGGTCGATTTTGATTAACTGCGCTGGTAGGTTTCTGAGATACGTAAGTGATGAGTAGCCAGTGCCGAAGTCATCTAAAGCAAAACGCACACCAAGTTCATTGCATGTCTGCATCGTTGCCGATACTTTGCTGATATCATTTAACGCGGTAGTTTCGAGTATTTCTAATTCTAACCAGTCAGCATCCACTTCTGGGTGAGCTGACAACAGCACCGCTAATCGTTTGGTGAAGTTAGGTTGTTGTAACTGGTGGGCACTAATATTGACACTAATAGGCAGGTTGAGTCCCATTTTTTGCCATTTTTCTATTTGAATCAATGCGTTATCGATAACCCATTCACCTAGTTCCAGACTAATAGCATGTCCTTCGATTAAGGGTAAGAATTGTAAAGGTGGAATTAAACCGCGAATGGGATGCTGCCAGCGAATTAACGCTTCTACGCCGATAATTTCGTTTGTGCGCATATTCACCTTAGGTTGATAATATAATACGAGTTCACCTTCGCGTAATGCGTAAGCAATATCCTCTATACTTTCTAATTGTCTTTTGATCTCATTATTTTGTGCAGTATCAAACAGGCGATAACGGTTCTTCCCTGCCTGCTTAGCAACATACATTGCTTGGTCAGCATGACGCATGAGTTGCTCTGCGTCTGCCCCATCTTGGGGATATAGTGTCACACCAATGCTGGCTGACACTTGCATTACGTAATTATCAATAGTGACAGGGGTAGCAGCAGCCTTTAGCAAACGTTCTAATACAGGAGCGCTATCCTCGGGTTTTCCTAAATTGACCAAAACTGCAATAAATTCATCACCGCCAATACGCGCCAGTGTATCACCTTCACGCAATGCCGCTTTCATCCGTTGTGACACGGAAAGGAGTAGTTTATCACCCACATTATGACCATAGGTGTCGTTAATTTCTTTGAAACCATCTAAATCCATAAATGCAACAGCTAACGACCGATTATTGCGTTTGCATTGCACCATGGCTTGGCCTAGGCGGTCTGCTAGTAATACACGGTTTGGTAGATTGGTCAGTGCGTCGTAATGAGCAATGCGTTCCAATTTTCCTTGGTAAGCCTTCATCGATGAAATATCAGTTGATAATGACACGTAATGCTGCACTATACCGGCTGTGTCTTTTACTACGCTGATTGTGAGCGTTGCTGGATAGATTTCACCATTTTTACGGCGATTCCAAATTTCCCCACTCCAGTGACCTTCTGCTATAAGTTTATCCCACATTTCTATGTAAAATGTAGGTGAATGCCGTCCAGACCTCAACAAGCTTGGATTTTTGCCTAGGACCTCTTTAGCAGCATAACCATTCATCTGGCTGAAAGTATCGTTGACTTCAGTAATAATGCCATTGGCATCGGTTATCATGATGCATTCATGGGCATGGGTAAAAACACTGGCCGCTCGTTTTAGCCTTTGAAGTAGATGTTCTCTCTCTTTTTTTTGAAAGGCAAGTTCTTCGTTGGCGATGACTAGTTCATCTGCACGCTTAGTTTTCTCTTGGTTAGCAATGATCAGTTCATCGGCGCGTTTGTCTTTCTCTTTGTTTTGAAAGGCAAGTTCTTCGTTGGCGATGACTAGTTCATCTGCACGCTTAGTTTTCTCTTGGTTAGCAATGATCAGTTCATCGGCGCGTTTGTCTTTCTCTTTGTTTTGAAAGGCAAGTTCTTCGTTGGCGATGACTAGTTCATCTGCACGCTTAGTTTTCTCTTGGTTAGCAATGATCAGTTCATCGGCGCGTTTGTCTTTCTCTTTGTTTTGAAAGGCAAGTTCTTCGTTGGCGATGACTAGTTCATCTGCACGCTTAGTTTTCTCTTGGTTAGCAATGATCAGTTCATCGGCGCGTTTGTCTTTCTCTTTGTTTTGAAAGGCAAGTTCTTCGTTGGCGATGACTAGTTCATCTGCACGCTTAGTTTTCTCTTGGTTAGCAATGATCAGTTCTTCGGCGCGTTTGTCTTTCTCTTTGTTTTGAAAGGCAAGTTCTTTGTTGGCGATGACTAGTTCATCTGCACGCTTAGTTTTCTCTTGGTTAGCAATGATCAGTTCTTCGGCGCGTTTGTCTTTCTCTTTGTTTTGAAAGGCAAGTTCTTTGTTGGCGATGACTAGTTCATCTGCACGCTTAGTTTTCTCTTGGTTAGCAATGATCAGTTCATCGGCGCGTTTGTCTTTCTCTTTTTTTTGAAAGGCAAGTTCTTTGTTAGCGATGACCAGTTCATCGGCGCGTTTGTCTTTCTCTTTGTTAGCAATGACCAGTTCATCTGCACGTTTGTCTTTCTCTTTGTTTTGAAAGGCAAGTTCTTTGTTGGCGATGACTAGTTCATCGGCGCGTCTGTCTTTCTGTTCGGCGGCGTCATTATTTTCCTGCTCAAGCTGTTTTTTCATAGTGATATCATGAACAACTCCTATAAGAAAATAGTTACCTTTGGAGTCTATGAACCTATTTTTTCTGGTTATAACGGTCTTTGCTTGCATTCCATTAAATGAAATGGGCTCTTCACACAAAATCTCTGTCCCTGTTTCGAGCACTTGTTTATCGATAGATAAAACATGCTCCATTTCGCTAGCAAGCAAGGTTTTGACGAGTGTGGTACCGATTATTTGGTTTTTTGATAACTCAAAGATGCTGCAAAAAGCATCGTTGACTAAAACATACTTAAGTTTTTGGTCTTTTATGAATATTGGGTCACGGACATTATTGAGGAGTGCATCAAAGTATATCTCAATGTCATGGGAATTAGCGCTAATTTGGCATAGCTGAATGTTGTCTTTTTTTCTCTCAAGCGTCATATGAAACATACCCTCTGGGGGTTACTTTAGCAAAAATATTAATAATGCTAGTGCCCCTTAAAAAGGTTCGCGACCTCGAGTATTAATATAAACTCAAAAAAGCAACATAACAAAATAATAAAGAATAAAAATATTGTGTAACTTAATTATATAATCAAATGTTTTTTTTTTCAATTTTAAATAATGGCAGACCAAATAAAAGACAAGTGTGAAAACGCTTTTATTCGCAATATGATTAGCCTTAAATAGACGTAAATTTAGCAATGGATTACTAAAAATCACATAATACAAAATTTATCTTGCACAAGAAGCTTGCTGGCTATAAGTCCTGACGATCGGCCTTTATTGCTATACGCTGGGCGTCAGGACCGTTGATTTAAGAAATTTGCCGCTCTTGCCCTTCCCAGTATGGCTTACGCAACTCTGTTTTAAGCACCTTATTTGCACCTGAAAGTGGAAATGGCTCGGTTCTAAATTCAATGCTATGCGGACATTTGTATCCAGCAATCAGCGTATGGCAATGTTTTTGCAATGCCTCCGTTGTTACTTTGAAACCGGGGTGCAGTATGACGAGGGCATGCACGCTTTCGCCCCATTCTTCGCTAGGAATACCAATTACGGCGCTAGTAGCTACTGCTGTGTGCTGGCCAAGCGCGTTTTCAACGTCAGCGGAATAGACGTTTTCCCCTCCAGAGACGATCATGTCTTTGACTCGGTCCATAAGGAAGATAAAGCCGTCTTCATCCATATAGCCTGCATCACCTGTAAGCACCCAGCCGTCTATGATTGTCTCGGCGGTGACCTCTGGCTTGTTCCAATAACCCAGCATGGTGGTTGGTCCTTTAACTGTGATTTGTCCCACATCGCCACGCGGTACTTCAACCATGTTGGCGTCGACCACACGGATCTCGCAGACTCGGGTTGCGCGGCCAGCGGAGCGCAGTTTTCCGGCCTTCGGCCCTTCCAGAACGTGATACTCTGGACTAAGTACTGTAGCGATAGGACTCAGTTCTGTTTGACCAAAAGCCTGAATGAATGAGGTATTCGGAAACTGCTTAAACGCATCAATAAGGACAGCCTGCGTGATTGGTGAAGCTCCATAGGCAATTTGGTGTAAAGAAGACACATCGGTCTTTGCTAGCTTTGTGCTCTGCATTATCATTTGCAGCATGACTGGCACGAGCAATATCTGAGTGGGTTTATGTTTCTCTATAGCCGCTAGCGTGCCATCAGGAGTGAACATCGGAATAACCACATGGGTTCCCGCCATAAAGGTCACAGCACTAAACCAAACTAAATCGGCAATATGAAACATGGGAGCCGCGTGCAGATAAACGGTACCTTCTTGCATGTTTAGTTCATGTGCATTTGCTACACCACCCACATAAAAATTGGTATGCGAGAGCATCACTCCCTTGGGAAAACCAGTCGTGCCACCAGTATAAAAGATGCCGGCTAGATCATCGCCACTGCGACCAGCATCGGCTGCTGGGGAGTTGGATGCTAAGATGTCTTCGTAGTTCTCCATTCCATCAGGGGTATCATTATCGCCGCAATAAATGATGCTTTTAAGACCGGGTACCTGTGCTCTAAGCTCATTAGCTACCCCCTTAAATGCTTCATCCACAATAAGGATCTCAGCACCCGCATCATTCAAAGCATAGGCGCATTCTGCCGCCGCCCAGCGGATATTCATCGGCATCATCGCCCCGCCACCCCAAACAGTGGCAAAGAAGTACTCAATAAAACGGTCAGAATTTAGTGATAACAGCGCCACACGATCTCCTGACTGCATGCCTAGCTTTTGCAAGCCCGCAGCCAGGCGCGCTACGCGATCCAACATCTGTGTCCAAGTTTGCTGTCGATTCTCATAGATCGTTGCAATTCCATTGGGGTTGATTTGTACAGCGCGTCGAACAATAGATGTGATTTGCATAGGGTAATAACTCCTTGGCGTAGTTTATAAATTTATTTTTTTACTGACATTAACCGCTTTTTAGCAAATATGGTAGATAACAGTTTAAAAAAACAGCAGGTTTAAAAAGCATGTCGAGGCGAATAAATAGGCCTATATTTTCGGTGTTGTTATATTAAAAACCAAAGGGGGAAAGCCTTTGCGCTGAATATGTTAGCAAATTGGTCATACCTTAAAACGTGCTCTTATTAAAAGTTAGACTTAAGTCGTTGTTTAATACTTAAGTACAGGTCATAGTGAATTTAGACTTTGTTGTTTTGACGTTTTTAATTTCACTATTGAGTCGGTTGTGGGAAATAGTGTGACGTACATCAAGAGTCTAATTGCTATGCAATTTGACTCTTTTTTTTACCTAAAAATAAAAGAATAAAATTATGTTTTTTAAAAAAATTAATAATAAGCACATTATAATTATTGCTTCAATGGTGTTCTCAGGTTCTACATTTGCAGATGTTCCAGCGGGTTATTATGATTCAGTAAATACAATAAACGGGCAAGCCCTGCAGAATTCTTTACACCAAATCATTGATGATCATCAGCGTTTTCCCTATACGTCTTCCGCGACCGATACTTGGGATATCCTCGAAACTGCTGATCAAGATCCAGATAACGCAAATAACGTGATCGATATCTATAAAAATGCAAGTTATGCCAAAGAGGGTGGGGGTAACAGCTTTTACAACCGCGAACACAGTTGGCCAAAGTCTTATGGTTTTCCAAGTGATGGCAGCACTAACTATGCTTATACAGACACGCATCATTTGTTTATTTCTGATAGCAGCTATAACTCCAGTCGCAGCAACAAGCCTTTCGATAATTGTGCCGCAGGTTGCAGTGCAAAAATTACATTAGCCAATAATAATAGAGGTGGTACATCCGCTGAATCAAACCTAACTGCAGGTTCAGGTAGTGAAGGTTCATGGCAAACTTGGAATAGTCGCAAAGGCGATGTTGCTCGCGCATTAATGTACTTGTCGGTGCGTTATGAAGGGGGAACTCATGGGATTACTGGCGTGAATGAGCCAGACTTGATTTTGACTGATGATCGCAATTTAATTGGTCAGTCTAGCCAGGGTGCGAATATCAGTGTGGCTTACATGGGACTTAAATCTGTGCTGTTACAGTGGCACAAAGATGACCCTGTAGATAGCTATGATATCCGTCACAATGACACCGTTTATAGCTTTCAAGGCAACCGAAATCCATTTATTGATCATCCTGAATATGTCGCATGCGTATTCGAAGATATTTGTTCTGGCACGAGCAGCGGCGATACAACACCGCCTGGTGCACCAACCGGCTTCTCTGCTAATGGCGGCAGTGGCAGCGTTTCACTTGCTTGGACCGGTAATTCAGAATCTGACTTAGCAGGGTACAACGTATATCGCAGCGATACAGCCAACGGTACTTTCACAAAGGTGAACTCTGCTTTAATTAACACAAGTGCTTATGATGATAATGCAGTTAACGCCAATACCACGTATTTTTATAAGGTAAGCGCAGTTGATAGCAGTAGTAATGAATCTGTCCAATCGGGTTCTGTGTCAGCAACGACCGATGGCACTATATCTCGCGGTTCAGTTTGGATAAATGAAGTTCATTACGACAACGACAGCACAGATGTAAACGAGTTTGTTGAAGTTGCAGGGACGGCTGGTCTTGACTTAACGGGTTATCAATTAGTCGCCTATAACGGTAGCAACGGTGCGTCATATAAAACGCTTAACTTAAGCGGAGTGTTTGCAAATCAAAGTAGCGGCTTTGGCGTTATCGACTATCCTATTAGCGGGCTTCAAAATGGCGGTCCTGATGGTATTGCACTAATTGACGCAACAGGCACAGTTGTTCAGTTTCTCAGTTACGAAGGCGCATTTGCAGCCAGTGATGGTGCGGCAGTAGGTATGACATCAACGAATATAGGGGTAAGTGAAACAAGTTCTACCCCAGTAGGCCATTCGTTACAATTGACCGGAATAGGCAGCGACTATGCTCAATTCACTTGGGCATCTGCAATGAGTAATACTGCTGGTGTTATTAATACAAACCAAAGCTTTGGTGGGGAGAATCAAACTAATGAAGCACCATTAGCGAGCTTTACGACTAGTTGCACTGACCTGAATTGTAATATGGATGCGTCGGCAAGCACTGACACCGACGGCTCAATTACTGATTATGCTTGGGACTTTGGTGATGGAATGACAGCTGCAGGTGTTCTAACATCGCGCAGCTATGCTAATACTGGCAGTTATTTGATTACGTTAACGGTGACAGATAATGAGGGTGCAACGAGCATTGCAACTCAGACAGTGAATGTCGTCAAACCAGTAATTACGCCATGGATTAATGAATTTCATTACGACAACAGTGGTGCTGATAGAAATGAATTCATTGAAATCGCAGGGCCTTCAGGAACAAACCTTTCAGGATGGAGCATCGAGGCTGTCAACGGCTCTAATGGTACGGTTTATAAAAGCATAAACTTGGGCGGTAGCATTGACAATGAGCAAGCAGGATATGGTGCGTTAGGATTTGACTTTACTAGTATGCAAAACGGAGCCGATGGTCTCGTGTTGATTAATAATTTAGGTGAAGTGATTCAATTCATTAGTTACGAAGGTACATTCCAAGCTGCAAATGGATCCGCTGCAGGACTAACCTCCTCGGATATAGGCGTTAGGGAATCATCTGGAAGTTCGAGTAGTAATTCCTTGCAGCTCAAAGGCACGGGAACTGAATACCAAGATTTCACTTGGAACTCGCCAAGCTTAGCTAGTAATGGTTCTTTAAATAGCGGGCAGAGTTTTTAACTCAAAATGGCTTATATTATAGTCTATTGCCTAGATCCGGAGCATCGTTTATGCTCTGGCTACTTATTTACTTTAATTTTCAAGAGACTTTCATGAAATTAATTAGCACTTTTATAATCCTCGTGTTTATGGCTTGTGGTTCAACATTAGCTGCTACTAAAGATAAATCTATTTTAATGACAGATGAATTATTATCGGGAATGAAGTTACGTAATATTGGTCCTGCTTATATGTCGGGTCGAATTGCTGATATTGCAGTGGATATCAAAGACCCATCAACTTGGTACGTTGCTGTCGGTTCGGGTGGTGTTTGGAAAACGGATAATGCGGGTATAACGTGGATGCCCATTTTTGACTCCGAAGCAGTATATTCCACTGGTGATGTCACTATCGACCCAAGTAACTCGAATATTATTTGGGTTGGAACCGGTGAGAATAGTGGTGGTAGGCACATCAGTTTTGGAGATGGTGTTTATCGATCACTTGATGGCGGTCAAACGTGGAAAAATATGGGGTTGAGTCAGTCCGAGCATATTTCAGATATTATTGTTCATCCCACTGATTCTAATACAGTGTGGGTCTCTTCTCAGGGACCGCTTTGGTCTAAAGGTGGACAGCGCGGTTTATTCAAAACAACCGATGGCGGTGAGACTTGGGACAATGTTCTTAAGACCGATGAATGGACGGGTGTTACTTCCTTAGTTATCGATTCTCGTAACCCAGACAAACTCTACGCAGCGACTTGGCAGAGGCAAAGAACATTGCCCGCTTTTGTTGGCACAGGCCCAGGCTCTGCTATTTATACAACCGAAGACGGTGGCAAAACGTGGCGCAAGCTAACTGAAGGTCTACCCAAAACAGATATGGGTAAGATTGGCTTAGCTATTTCTGCCATTAACCCAGATGTAGTGTATGCCGGAATTGAATTAAATCAGCGTAAAGGGGGTTTATATCGCTCTGCTGATCGAGGTGCAAGTTGGGTTAAAATGTCTGATGCAGTGTCAGGTGGAACTGGACCGCATTACTATCAAGAAATATTTAGTGACCCGCATCGCTTTGATCGCGTCTTTTTAGCAAGCAACCATACACAATATAGCGACGACGGCGGTAAGACTTGGACAGCGTTAAATACCAAAAATAAACACGTGGATGATCATGCCATTGCTTTCCACCCGACAGACCCTGATTTTATTTTAGTTGGCAGTGATGGTGGTATCTATGAATCTTGGGACGGCATGGACAAGTGGCGATTTATTTCGAATCTGCCAGTTACCCAGTTCTACAAGATTGCGGTCGATGACAGCATGCCGTTTTACAATGTTTATGGAGGTACTCAAGATAATTCATCTCAAGGTGGTCCATCGCGCACAACCAAAAGTCATGGCATCAGAAATAACGACTGGTTCTTGATCCTCGATTGGGATGGTCACCAACCGGCTACCGAGCCGGGTAATCCTGACATTATATATGGTCAACGCCAGCAGGGAAATTTAGCACGTTATCATCGTAAAACCGGTGAATATGTGTCCATTCAGCCACAACCAAAACCGGGTGAACCCGCTGAGAGATACAACTGGGATGCACCAATTTTGGTTTCATCACATAATCCTCAGCGTTTATATCACGCGTCATATCGAGTTTGGAAGTCAGAGGATAGGGGTAACAGCTGGCAGACAATTTCTGGTGATTTGACTCGCAACGAAAATAGAATGCATATGCCAGTGATGGATAAAACTTGGTCTGTGGATTCTGGTTTTGATTTACTCGCGATGTCAGAATATAACACCATTGCTAACCTCGCTGAATCGCCGTTAGATGAGAATATTCTATATGCGGGTACTGATGATGGCTTGATACAAGTGACTTCAGATGGCGGCAAGAACTGGAAGGCTTATGAAATTAGTAAGATAAGAGGGATACCAGGAACGGCTTATGTTAATGATATACGAGCTGATCTATTCGATAAAGACACCGTTTACGCGGCCCTTGATAATCATAAATACGGCGACTATAAACCGTACCTGATTAAAAGCACAAACAGAGGGAAAACGTGGACGTCTATTGCATCAAACATACCAAACAAACATTTGGTATGGCGTATTGTTCAAGATCATGTGAATAAGAACTTACTCTTCATTGGCACTGAGTTTGGTTTGTTTTTTACGGTTGATGGCGGTGATCGTTGGACTGAGCTTACCGGTGGTACCCCTACTATCTCCTTCCGTGATGTTAAAATTCAGCGTCGAGAAAGCGATTTGGTTGCCGGTAGTTTTGGGCGTGGTATCTTCATTCTTGATGACTATTCACCTCTTAGAACACTCAACGAAGATAATTTGAAAGAGGAAGCGTTACTCTTTACTGCACGCACAGCGCTTTGGTATTTACCCGATAGCCTGCATTCAGACTCTCAAGGTGACTCTGAATATAGGGCAGAAAATCCTGAGTTTGGAGCGACCTTCACTTATTATCTGAGAGATGGCGTCAAATCAGCCAAAGATAAGCGTGAAGACGCTGAAAAAGCAGCTAAGGAGAAGGGTAAAGATTCACTCTATCCTGAATGGAATCAACTAGAGTCAGAATTACGTGAAGCCCAACCGACGGTTTATTTACTGATTAAAAATAGTGATGGTAACATTATTCGCAAAGTCGATGCAGAGACCAAAAAGGGATTACATCGAGTTAGTTGGGATTTACGATTTCCATCAGCTAATGCTCTTGGAACTAATGCAAGCTTCTTTGGTGAAAGCGGTCCTCTAGTTTCCCCCGGTGGCTATTCGGCTTCTTTATATGCAACCGTAGCAGGAAAAAGTCGAGCGCTTGTTGAGCCTGTAAACTTTGAGGTAAAACCAATTCATCAAGAAACGGTACCAGGTGGAGTTTCTCCAGAGCAGCGCACTGCCGCGTTGTTGCAGGTTGAAAATCTGAGAGGCCGAGTATCTGCAGCAAGTAGTCAGATAAACGACTTCAAGGCACAGTTAACCTCTTACCGTATGGCGATGGATCGTTCTTCCGCTGTAGCAGGGGAACTTGAAACTGTCTATAACCGACTCAGACAGGCTGTTTTTGTTGCTGAGGAAGTGCTTATTGGTCAATCATCTAGGCAGGGCATGGGGGCATCTCCAGCGAATGTGTCAAGTCGTTTATTTATGATTGAATTTGCTCGAGCGAACACGTGGGGCTTAACCGATACTCAAAAGCAGCAGATTGTTTATGTGCAGGATACTCTCGCAAAATTACAACCTCAGTTGACCCAAATGCGGCAAGTAGACTTTCCTGCATTTAGGAAATCGTTACTTGAAGCTGGTGCTCCTTGGATGCCAGAAGGTCTGATGAAAGACATATCAGAAGAGCGTGTTGAGATAGACTAGCCCGTGGTGATTTATTATTTAAAATGAAGAAAGTTACTTTATGAAAACGCAGGTGTTATTTAGAAAAGTCCATCATTGGGGCTCAATGATTATTGCCGTCCCACTGGTCATTATGATTGGGGCGGGAATACTACTGATGCTTAAGAAAGAGGTTGAATGGATCCAACCGAGCAGTATCAGTGGGACCGAGAGACAGCTAGTACCTATGGCGTCGATGCAAAATCTGTTTACTGCAGCTAAATCGGTTGAGCAGGCTGAATTTACTAGCTGGGGTGAACTGGACAGGGCCGATCTTAAACCAGGTAAGGGAATTATTAAATTTGTCTCTGCAACGCAGTGGGAAGTGCAGGTGGATACTGCTTCAGCCAAAGTATTAAAGGTAGCTAAGAGACGCAGTGACATCATTGAATCCATCCATGATGGTAGTTATTTTGCAGATTGGATGAAGCTATGGCTTTTTTTACCCGTAGGCATCATTCTTTTTGTACTGTGGCTAACCGGCGTTTATTTATTTGTTCTGACTGAGTATAAGAAAGCCAAGCAGCGAAAGAAATTAAAAGTGAGAGAATTGTAATTTTTTTTGTTCAGTTTTTTAATCACCTAGTATTGAGAATCTATTATCTACTTCACTATCTGAGCTAACAAAGTCGGTTATGCTTTACTATACCATTTTGAACAGCGTCTAGTATCAAACCAAGAGACCCAAGCGAATCGTTCAATATCGGAAATAGTTCATTTAAAAGCAAATAATACAAACACATATACTGTATATTGCCTACTCTAATTTTTACATCTGATTTATTTAGTGGCGGTAACGTGTTTGACATTTCTCTAGCAATTCTTCCTATCTTTTTACTCTTATTATTCGGTGCATTATTACAATCTAAACGTTTTCCAGCTGAGGACTTTTGGCCAGGTGTCGACAAGCTCGTGTATTGGATTTTGTTTCCAGCGATGTTGTTTTATAATATATCCAAAGCCGATTTAAGCAGCCCCGTTTTACCTAGCTATGCACTCATACTGGGTTTCTCTCTATTTACGGTGTCGGTATTAGCATTAATTGTCAGCTTGATCAATCGTGTCGACAGGCCAACGGGCACTTCTATGTTGCAAGCTAGCATCCGCTTTAACTCTTTTATCGCATTGGCATTAGCCAGTGCGATATACGGTGAAGAAGGCTTAATTTTGGCGACTCTCGGCGCCGCTATCTTAATTCCCAGCGTAAATGTGATATTGGTGATCACCATGGTGAGTTTGCATGGAAATAAAAACAGTAAGCCTTTATCTAGTCTATTGATAAAAGAGCTATTCAAGAATCCGTTGATTTTATCTATTGCTGCAGGAGTTGTAGTGAATATTGCAGATATTGGCGAGTTCGTTTTCTTACTGACTGATATAACCGGTATTTTAGCTCGTGCAACACTACCACTGGTATTGCTTGCCGTGGGTGCAAGCCTGCGCTTGAGTGTATTAAAGTCTTCGCCTCGATTATTGATTTTCTCGACATTGGTACGACTCATTGGTTTCCCATTGTGTATAGGCATCGGCGCCACTATGCTAGGTTTAGGCCCATTAGAAGCTTGTGTCGCGGTTCTTTTTGGTGCTGTGCCTACCGCCACATCAGGTTATGCGCTGGCTAAACAACTGGGTGGCAATGCGTCTATTTTGTCTGTATTTATAAGCGTACAAACTGGAATAACCTTACTGACTTTGCCTGTTACAGTGTGGTTTAGCCAAAGTTGGTTTGGCTATAATCAACTGCTTCATTAATGATCATTACGGTTCCGTTTTAAGGGGCTACTTGCGTGTATCGGCGGTTTAGAATTTTTTATATATTCCTATCATATTACCGATTTAGGTGTATTCTTAACGTATGAATTTTAACAATCGTCATTCTGATGAGAAATGAAATAAAAACTATTACGCCCAATCGCTCTGACGATTCTAGTAAAGTGAAAACAGTAAATAAACCAATGCCCATCGTAGGCATCGGTGCTTCGGCGGGTGGCTTGGAAGCGTTGGAAGCTTTTTTCTCGCATGTAAAAACACCATGCAACATGGCTTTTATTGTCATCCAACACCTTGACCCTTCGCGCAAGGGCATTATGGCGGAATTGCTAGGACGCTCTACGCAGATGAAAGTAACCGAAGCTGGCAATGGCACAAAAGTAATGCCGAACTGCGTGTATGTGATTCCGCCTAATCATGATTTGTCTATTCTGCATGGCTCATTGTTGCTGCTTGAGCCATTGGAGAGTCGCGGACTACGCTTACCTATTGATTTCTTTTTTCGGTCTCTCGCTGATGATCAACGACACAACGCGATTGGAGTCATTTTGTCAGGTATGGGTTCAGATGGCACAATAGGTGTCCGCGCTATTAAAGCAAAAGGGGGATTGTGTCTGGCGCAATTGCCAGAGTCTGCTAAGTTTGATTCAATGCCTCTGAAGGCCATCGATACAAATTTAATTGACGCAACAGCCCCTGCTGAAAAATTACCAGATCAGATTGTTGGATTGCTCAATCAAAGTAGAGTGTCTATCCAAACTAGTGCTCCATCTACAGTAGAGCTTGAATTAGGAAGTCCGTTCGGGGAAATCATTATGGTTTTGCGAAGTCGAACTGGAAACGATTTTTCATTGTACAAGAAAAATACGATAGTGCGTCGTATTGAACGTCGTATGTCTCTGCATCAGCTTGACAGCCTCAGACTCTATGCGCGCTATCTGCGAGAGAATTCACAAGAGCAAGATCTATTGTTTAAGGAACTGTTGATTGGCGTTACCAATTTCTTTCGTGATAAAGAAGTGTGGGCGCAACTCAAGTCAGTTACGCTGCCAGCCCTTTTGGCAAATTATCCAGAAGGTAAAGATTTGCGAGCCTGGGTTACTGCTTGTTCCACTGGAGAAGAAGCTTACTCGTTAGCAATAATAATTGCGGAGATATTGAAGGCTATTAACCCCAGAGGCCATTTCAGTTTACAAATATTTGCTACCGATCTTGATCAGGATGCCATCGATATTGCACGCCAAGGCATTTATTCCGAAAGCATTGAGGCCAATATATCTTCCGATCTGTTACAACGTTACTTCTTTAAAGAGGGTAGTAGTTATCGCGTTACAAAGCAAATACGCGACATGGTCATCTTTGCACCACAGAACATCATTATGGATCCACCGTTTACTAAGTTAGATATCATCACCTGCCGTAATCTTCTGATTTACTTTGGTCCAGAATTGCAAAAGAAGTTGATCCCATTATTTCATTATGCGCTGAATTCTCATGGTACTTTGGTTCTAGGTAATGCTGAAAGCATCGGTAAGTTTACCCACTTATTCTCAGCACTTAACGAGAATGACCGCATTTTTTCGCGCAATGATTCTCCTGTACAGTGCAGACAAATTGACTTTCCCACAAGAATATTTCCAGTTTTGTCCTTGATAGAAAATGAACCCGAGAGAAACAACGACATGAGTATAGATGGAGTCAACCTGCAAACGCATGCAGATAAACTTTTACTAAAAAACTATTCGCCAGCAGCGGTGTTAGTTAATCCTGCCGGTGACATTATATATATCAATGGGAGAACTGGAAAATATTTAGAACCCTCGGCAGGTAAAGCTAATTGGAATATTAATGTGATGGTGCATGAAGACCTGCAATATCACCTTAACGTAGCCATAAAAAAAGCACAAACACAAACAGAACCAGTGACTATTCGGAATTTGAGAGTAGGTTCACAAACCATTGATTTGACGGTACAGTCCATTGACAAGCCAAAAGAATTGCTTGGCTTATTAATGATCGTGTTTACTGATATTCCAATGCAAATCGAGGAAACTTCTCTAAAAGAGGGTGAAGTAAAAAAAGATAGTCAATCTGAACTAGACTTAAAAAATGCACGCAACGAAGTGCAGACAACCCGCGATCAAATGCAAGCTGCACAGGAAGAGCTAAGGTCAACCAATGAAGAGTTGCAATCAACTAATGAAGAATTGCAATCTACCAATGAAGAGTTGACTACTTCGAAAGAAGAAATGCAATCAATGAATGAAGAGTTACAAACTGTTAATACTGAATTGCTATCCAAAGTTGATGACTTGTCATGGGTCAATAATGATATGAAAAACCTACTCAATAGTACTGAAATTGCGACTGTTTTTCTGGATAGCGGGTTATGCGTTCGACGTTTCACTAACTATGCAACCCACTTATTTAAACTACTCCCGGGTGATGTTGGGAGACCATTGTCTGATATAGCGACTGAGCTAGATTATGCTTCATTGCAAGATGATGTTAGAACAGTGCTTGATACGCTGGTCTTCGTTGAAAAAGAAATAACGGCTAAAAATGAGCGCTGGTTTAAGGTTCGTATCATGCCTTATCGCACCCAAGAAAATGTGATTGATGGTGTCGTCATTACCTTTACAGATATCAGTGATGCCAAGTTGCTTGAGTCAGAACTACGTAAAATGAGGCCTATACCATGAGCACTATTCCAAGTTCACCTAAGTTATCCAGTAAAGAATTGCGCGCACTCGCTGAAGCACAACTGAAGAAAAAAACGGATAATAATCAAAATATCGATATCGATATCGATGACGATAACGCTACAAAACGGTTACTTCACGAACTGCAGGTTCATCAGATTGAGCTAGAGATGCAGAATGTTGAATTACGTGAAGCAAGGATAGCTGAGAGATTACATTATCGTTACACCGAATTATTTGAATTTGCACCAATAGCGTATTTTGCCTTCGACATAGATAGCAACATCAATCAGGTCAATTTGCGAGGTTCGACCTTATTGGATATCGAGCGTGCTAACTTGGCAGGAAAACAGTTTTCAAACTATGTAACAATCCAACATCGCGATGTCTTTAAACGTTGTTTAGCAAAAGTATTTGAGGGTAAGGGCAGACAAACCTGTGAGATTTTAGTTCGCGTTAATGATACAACACGTTGGCTAAGTATAGAGGCTAATCTGGGCATAACAGGCACGGATTGTCTTGCTGCACTTATTGATGTCACCGATAGAAAACACGCTGAAGATGACCAAAAATTAGCTGCTAGCGTATTCAGTCATGCCGGAGATGGTATCGCTATTACTGATAATAATGCAGTCATTGTGGACGTTAACGAGAGTTATACGCTTATAACGGGTTTTAGCCGTGAAGAGGCTATTGGTCAGCATCTGCGTTTTCTCGAATCCAGCAAGGAAGCACCAGAAGTTTTTTCTGAAATTTGGCAAGTATTGCAGGCAGACGGTTATTGGTTTGGTGAAATGTGGAATAGACGTAAAAACGGCGAAGAGTATGCTGAAATGACAACTATTAGTGCGGTGTTTAATGAGCACGGTGTCGCCACACATTATATCGCATTGGCTAACGACATCACTCCGATGAAAGACTATCAAACTCAATTAGAGCAAATAGCGCATTATGATGTTCTCACTAACCTGCCCAATCGCACACTACTTACCGACCTGTTATCTAAAACGATGTTGCAGTGCGCATTTAACAAGCGGTCACTTGCTGTCGTTTTGCTCGATTTAGATGGTTTTAAAGTCGTCAATGATGCATATGGTCATGATGTGGGAGATGAACTGCTAATTGCACTCTCGGTCCGTATGAAGGGATCGTTACGAGAAGGAGATACCTTAGCGCGTATTGGCGGTGACGAATTTGTTGCCGTGTTAGCCGATTTAGCCAATATTGATGATGCTGAACCGGTATTGGAACGTCTGTTATTAGCAGCATCTGAACCTGCCAAAGTTGGTGGTGTCGTTGTTAATGTATCGGCGAGTGTCGGCGTTACTCTTTACCCGCAAGATGGCGTTAATGCCGAACAGCTTTTGCGCCATGCTGATCAAGCCATGTACGTGGCTAAAAGATCGGGTAAGAATCGTTATCACTTATTTGACATAGTTCAAGATGACGCCTTTAAATTACGCAGGGAAAATCTTGCGGCTATTCGCCACGCAATAGATAATCACGAATTCGTACTCTATTATCAGCCTAAGGTTAATATGAGAACTGGCGCTGTAATCGGTTTTGAGGCGCTTATTTATTGGCAACACCCGAAACTAGGTCTATTAAATCCAATCGAATTTTTGCCTGTGATTGAGCATAATCCTATGATGGTTGAGATTGGTGAATGGGTCATTGACAGTGCCCTTAGGCAAATCCGCAAATGGCAAGAAATAGGATATGGTTCTTCTATAGGCGTTAGCGTAAACATTGCAGCAATACAATTACAGCAACCCGACTTTACCCAGAGTCTAACTAAATTACTAGCGGCTCATCCAGATGTTGAACCACGCTATCTAGAGTTAGAGGTCTTGGAAACAAGTGCCTTGGATAATGTACAACATGTTTCAGCAACCATGGATGACTGTAAAGCGCTAGGTGTCAGTTTTGCGTTAGACGATTTTGGTACAGGCTACTCATCACTTACTTACCTTCGACGTTTGCCGGTCAGCGTAATTAAGATAGACATGAGTTTCGTTCGAGACATGTTGACTAATACCGACGATTTATCCATTGTAGAAGGCGTAATAGCTCTTGCTAAATCATTTAAACGAGACGTAATAGCTGAAGGCGTTGAATCAGTTGAGCATGGCTGCGCACTATTACAAATAGGCTGTGATTTGGCCCAAGGTTATGGCATTGCTAAACCCATGCCAGCCAGTGATATTCCAACCTGGATTAACGACTGGAAACCAGATGCTAGTTGGCTCAAAAAATAATTGAGTTAAGTAGTGTCCACAATTTATTAGGTACAACACCCAATAGTATTTAGCCCAGTTATGCGTGATTATTATCGTAGTTATTAAGTAACTATTGGAAGAACTCGCGATGAAAACAAAAAAAAGAGCCTCAGACTTACAGTCAAGTTATCAAGCAATAGTTGATAGTGTCGAAGAATTTGTGGTGAAAGAAGGTAAAACTTTGCAACAGGCTTTTTACGCCGCTGAAGAAAAGCTTGATGCTGCTAAGGAAATAAGTAAAGAAAAAATTCAGCAAGCGAGCAGTGACTTAAAAGACAATTTACGTTTGTTAGGTGAGGCCGCAGAGGGTGTAAGTCAAGCCTATAAAGAGCAAGTTAAGTTTGATTTGGCCTATGTAAATAACTCAATTTGGGACAAGTTACAGAGTATCGCGGTTAGCAATACTGCGGAGTTAATGGAATTCACCAGGACCCTCAGAGAAAAAGCGCAAACAGCCGTAACAGAAGAGCACCTTGCGGCACATCAAGAGCACAATAAATGGGACTCTGACCATGCTTTATGGTTAGACGAAATCGAGTTCTGGAAAAAAGAACACGACCAAGCACAGATTAAACTAGCGGAAATAAAAAATGCATTGAAGCAAAAATCAGCGCCCTTAGTTGACCATGCTCGAGCCATTCGAGCTAATGCTGAAATAGGTCGTGAACACGAAAAAATCATGAAAAATGCGGAACAAGATCCAAGCAGCGAAGTGTTTGACGAGGCGGATGAAAAAGAGATTAAAGTTCATCAACGCGAACGCCAAATACACATGCAACAATCAGCGTTGCATCATGAACTTAAAACCCGTCATTTTAAAATAATGGCGATGGTTAATATGCTTTACAAGGAAACACAAAAAGCAAACTAACCTTTAAATAGAGGCTGCAATGCCTCCATAAACAGCGTGTTCGATAGGGCTTCACAATCGTTAACCTGAAGGGTCTTGTTACTTGTTCGAACGCTTAATTGATTGAAATCAACTTTATTTGTAGAGCTATGGATATACTGGTTTCGATTAGTCACGATATAAAGTTTTAAGATTAAAACTGATGTCACTAAAACTGGCTATTAGGAGTTGAAATGTCTATGTATCACCGAACTTATACCCGCATACCATTAACGCTAGAAGTCGATATTCAGTTTAAAGGCGGAAAGCTGAAGCGCGCCTATACACGAAACATTAATCCTTTTGGCGCTTTTATAAAATTACCTAAGGCTACATTAGCAATTAACGATTTCATTAAAATTTATTTTACCGACAAAGATAACGGTGATGCTTGTGTGGAACAAAAAGGCCTTGTCATGCATTCCAGCGACGATGGCGTAGGGATCCTTTTTGCTAGCGACAGCAAAGATTTCCGAACGATGTTGGGGCACGAATTAACTCATGCTTACACGACTGTCGCACTTTAGTTTGTGGCTTTAATTCTCTGCTCATTTTGTCAGGAAGCCTCTCATGCCACAAGCAAATATGCGTTCCACTACAAAACGGTCATCGTCAACACGAACAAAAGTTAACAACTTTTTAGCTCAGACCGTCATTGATGCATTATCGCCTCATGTTTGCATTCTGAACAAAGCTGGAGACATATTATTAGTTAATCAGGCATGGCGAAATTTTTACGATACAAATTCTACAGTACTAATTATCGATGATTATTTTATTGGCACTAATTATTTTAAGCTTCTAAGGCAATCAGAGATGACTGACTCTGATGAAGTCGACCATCTTGCAGAAGGTGCTCTGCAGGTTATTCTTCGCAAACTTGATGAATTCAGTATGCAATACTCCTTTCATAGTCCTATACAAAAGCACTGGTTTACTGTCCACATAACGCGTTTCAAAAATGATAATGAGCACCTACTGCTCACGCACGAAAATATAACGGAATTCAAATTAACTGAAGAAAAGCTGAGTCGAACGGCTAAGGTTTTCAGTCACGCTCGCGAAGGTATTATGATTACTGATTCAGCGGGCAGCATCATTGATGTCAATGACGCTTTCAGCAAAATCACTGGATATAGTAGGAGCGAATCAGTCGGTAAAAACCCACGGTTTCTCGGATCAGGCAGGCAGTCGTCTAGTTTTTATAAGGACATGTGGCATGAAATAATCAGAAATGGCTATTGGGTCGGCGAAGTCTGGAATCGGCGCAAAAGCGGTGAAGTCTATGCTGAAATAGAAACCATTAGCAGTGTGTGTGACCCAGATGGAAAAATACAAAACTTCGTCGCGCTGTTTACCGACATTACCAGAATAAAAAACTATCAAAGCCAATTAGAACAAATTGCGCATTACGATGCACTAACCCAGCTACCTAATCGCACATTACTGTTAGATCGACTCGCCCAGACATTACTTCAATCGCAACGCAATAAAAAATCAGTTGCTATCGTATTTCTGGATTTAGATGGGTTTAAAGCAGTGAACGATACGCATGGTCATGCTGTTGGTGATAAATTACTGATCACCATGTCTAATCGCATGAAAGATACTCTGCGAGAAGGTGATACCCTTGCGCGTTTTGGAGGGGATGAATTTGTTGCGGTGCTAGCCGACTTAGATAAAGTGCATAGCTGTAAACCTTTATTAGAAAGGTTGCTGCAGGCGGCCTCTGCCCCCGTGTTCGTAGACAACCTTATGCTTAATGTAACGGCTAGCCTTGGGGTGACAATTTTCCCTGAAGATAACGTTAATGCTGATATGCTGTTACGTCATGCGGATCAGGCTATGTATACAGCAAAAGGGCAGGGTAAAAATCGCTATCATCTGTTTCATACAGCTCAAGATATCGTTTTAAAAACTCATCGCGAACGTCTTGAAGCAGCGCGCGTCGCGTTAACTAAAAACCAGTTTGTGTTATTTTACCAACCAATAGTGGATATGATGCTAGGTAAGGTCATTTCGGTCGAAGCATTGTTGCGATGGCAGCATCCAGAACGTGGCTTGTTACTGCCAATTGAAATTCCACCACTGATTGAAGACACGCCTTTGTCTTTAGAATTAGGGGAATGGATACTTAATTCAGCGTTAACACAAATCAAGCAGTGGCAAAGCGAAGGTTTAGATATACACGTGAGCGTGAATATCAGCGCGCTACAATTACAGCAAAAAAACTTTACGAGTAGACTCGCTGAGATTTTATCTTCCCACCCCGAAGTCGAGTCTCACTGCCTTGAATTGGAAGTGATGGAAAATGCGGCATTTAATGATCTAGAACAGGTGACTAGTGTGATTCAGGACTGTCTTGACATGGGGATTCAGTTTGCTTTAGATGACTTTGGTACTGGTTACTCATCGCTAACTTATCTCAGGGTGCTACCCGCAACCTCAGTTAAAATCGACCAGCGATTTATCGCAAATATGTTAACTGATCCAAACGACCAAGCGATAGTGGAAGGTGTAATAGGCTTGTCGAAAGCCTTTAAATGCCAAGTAATTGCAGAAGGTGTAGAAACCACTGAGCAAGCAAAAGCACTATTAGAAATGGGCTGCAACCTAGCCCAAGGTTATGCGATAACTCAGCCTATGCCTGCGAGTGACATTCCTGCTTGGATTAAAAGTTGGAGGCCGGATGCCACTTGGCAAACCTAAACGCTACTTTTCAATGAAGGCCATCTCAATCACATACTCGCCTAAACTGCGGGAGTTAGCCCTAGTGAAGCCTCTGTCATCCAAAATGCCCATCAGCTCTTGCAACATATCATTATTTCCACACATCATAAATCGGTCGTCGTCGACATTGATGTCAGGCATGCCTAAATCCTTGGTCAACTGACCCGAGGTCAATAAATCAGTAATACGGGTATGATGACTTCTCTCATTTTCTTGTTCGTTCACGGACTGATAGTGAAATTCTTCTCTTGTTACAGTCGGGTAATACACCAGCTTTTTCTTTACGTCTTCGCCAAAATATTCATTTTCAGGTAGTTCATGTTCGATAATATCTTTATAGGCAAGCTCGGATACCAAGCGAACGCTATGCACTAATATTACCTTGTCAAACGCATCATAAATAAAAGGGTCTTTAATGATGCCCATGAAGGGTGCTAATCCAGTGCCTGTGCATAACAGATATAGATGCTTAGCTGGCTTAAGATGACCTGCTACTAGTGTGCCAGTGGCTTTAGTAGTTAGTATTACTTCGTCACCAGGTTGGACTTTTTGTAAGCGTGACGTGAGAGCTCCATCAGGTACTTTTATGCTAAAAAACTCTAGCTTTTCTTCATAGTTTGCACTGGCGATGCTGTATGCGCGCAACAAAGGCTTTCCATCGACTTCGAGTCCAATCATCACAAATTGCCCATTTTCAAAGGTAAAACTTTGCGAGCGAGTGGTTTTAAAGCTAAATAAGGTATCGTTCCAATGATGAACGTCGGTGATGGTTTCAATAACTGTGTTGCGCATGACTTCCTTAACTATTATCTTGTACGGTTCTTTTTACTGGTCCAATAGAATACAGATCAGAATTTTATCGGGCTATATATCTTCAGGATTTTTTTTCTAGACCCTTCATCAATTAACATATCATTTGCATGAATCTGGAGAACGGCATTGATTTCTTTTAAATGAGGCATCAAAAGTTCTTTGTCTTTTGCTTTGATATTATAACTATTTATAGTTCGTAGTAATTTTATTGAAGCACTATTTAAACTATTATTTTGTCGCGGCGTTGGATTATCGTGGGGAGTAGCCAAGCCTAATTTATGAATGACTTCTTGCACCACATCACCGTCATATTTAAATACGGAAATATTATTATCTCCAAACAATGTTTGGCACTCGGAGACGAATCCTTGGTAGTCTAAATGTTGAGAAAACCAGTCGATACTTAACATTTCAGCAAAAGATAAGTCTTTTCCATAACATGGGTTGCCTTCAAGTTGTGGGTTACGAATGCATTGTTTGTAGTAGCTCTCAATAAAGGCGATGGGTTCACGAAACCAAACCCAAATTTGAACATCGAAGAGTTTACTCAATTCATGTAATACCTCTTTTGATTCGTCAGGAAAATCCCACCAGTAATTATAAATACCTTCAGATGAGAGAATAATGGTGTGAGTGTCGCTTTTAACTTGTGAGATTATGTTTTTAAAATTTTCTGCGAAACTTTCTAAATTTGTTGTGACTAGGTTTTTTTCAAACCATTGATGTTTTGGTGCTGAAGTATTTTGCAATTTATCAAGGTTATGCGGATAAAGAATTCCTTTTCCTCTGAGCTTGCGTTGTTTTTTATCAAGATAGGTTTGTAAACTCGTTGTGCCTGTTTTGGGTGTACCGGCATGTATTATCAGCTTTAATTTCTGAATGTTACGCTGTTCTAGTGATTGATCAAATTCGTTTAATAACTGGGTTAATTCGTTAACAAAACTAAAAACTGCATTACCTGCCGATAACATAGACGCTACTTACCGCAACATTTCTTATACTTTTTTGAACTGCCACATGGACATACGTCGTTGCGGCCGATTTTAGCGCCTTGTCTAATGATAGGGGCTTGTGGCTCATGATGATGATTGCAATCTGGACCATGAACATGACCTTCGTGGTCTTCTACTGTTTGTTTAGTTGTCATTATATTTTGCCTTGTTAAATTTTCTCTGCGGTGCGTTCACCATAATAACAGATCAGATAAAAATCAAAAACAAATGAGTTAATTAACTTAAAAAAAATAACAAAAAATAGATATGCGACATAGACTTAGGGTTTTATTGATGCCTTCTTATTGCTTGTGTGTGAGAAGATATCCTTGGTTTCGAATGGTCATTATTTCTAGATCAGTATTACTTAAGAGGGCGCGTAACGATGAAACCAAAACGTTTACGTTATTGCTAGTCTGAGAACTTTTTCCCCACGTATACTCTAATAAAATTTCTCGACTCAACACCGTATTTTGGTAACGTTTAAAAGCACATAACATTCTAAACTGTGGCTCATTTATACGAATCGTATTGCTACTGATTTTTAATTTATTGCGCGTTATACTCATATCTGCGGTCAGTTTAATTGGGTCGAGCTTTAAAGGGCAATCGAAGCAAAATGAATTACAAATTTGATGCTCATTTGACGGACTACTCAACTTTCCTTTATTCCCCGTCGTGTGCTGCAAGTTATTAAGTGAATCTTTTAATATATATTCAACTAAACTATCAGGACCTCGTTCCATTGGATTTCTCCCTGTACTCAATGATAATGTTATATAGATTTCGCCATATCTTAGTCAGTCAAAATTAGTATTTTGACCCATGAACGACAATGTCCTTCTATGTCCTTCTATGTCCTTCTATGTCACTTTATGAATAAAAGAATTTCCATCTATTTGGGCTTTTGGATTATGGTTAAAGCCTATTTACTGCCCGGTCCAATAGCTATAAAGTATACTTTAGTATAATAAAATACAATTATTATTAAAATTATTAAAATTATTATGGTTGGAAATATTTTACGTTATGCTTGTCTTTTAGTTCTGCATATCCTACTCCATTCTTACAAGCCTGTTACGGTCGTTTTCTTTTTTATCATAATTTATCTCGACTTTACCTTGATGTTTTTAACTTAAAAGCTGAAGAAGTAATTGCTCCCTCCATAATTGTCGCTTGACTGCGCCTCCTGATAATTTCCCTTGTTCTTATCTTCAGCTAAGTGTTGGCTGTAAAGCTCTTAGTTGTAAGATAACTCGTGAGAAAACATGACACTTTTGAATTTGCCAATATACGCATTGCTGTCGTCTGGAATTGAATTATAGTAGGGAAGTACGGCCAATAGTCGGACGACTAGGTTTGAGATGTTGTATTTTTCTTGGTGCTTCTTATATTTATAGAGTGTCTTTTCGGTGCGCGTATCGCAATAATTAAAAAAATGGCTTAGATTGTTTGTCACTTTGATTAAGAAGCGTGGTGTCTAAAGTTACTGGTTTATCAATATCAAAACTGGCTTGATTGACCACAAAGGCATCATGACTGCTGCTCCCATAGAGCACAATAACATTGGCATAACCTATTTTACATGAGTTTTAATCACTCAAAATGAGCGAGGCTATTAATTTCTCCTGTCTACCTTTAGCTAATACCAAACAATTAGAAGTAAATAAAAAGCGGCTACAAAGATGAGGATATAACAACAAAACGGTTAAACATAAAAAACTTAGGTACCATAAAGATCCATTTTGCTTTGATTATTTCCTTCATTACTTTCACCTTCATTTTCGCTTAACATCATTTCGTGTATAAAATCTATTTCGTCTCTGTCTAAGAGTGGTGTAATGGACTCCGTTTTTGTAAGTTTGAATTTACTTTCAACAACTACTGATGATATCGCTTCCACAGCTTCTGAGCAGAACCGCAGCTTTTCTTTTACACTTGATGTTTCAATTCCTTTCTGCTTAAGTAACTTAGAATATGTCACCGCACACCTTATCTTCTCGTTGTCACCACTAGTTTGTTGATAAACCTGTATCAACGAAATTAGACTCAACGTAGTTTGGTGTAATTGCGAATTCATAATCAAGAAACGGCACTATTTTTAATTTCATTAAAGAAGTAACCTTGCATCAGACAATTCTGTTCCTTGCAAAAAATATACTTGTCAAAGCTGTCAACGCCTTCAATTATCAAGTTTTCAGACTTTCTTTTCATCATTTTAATCATGTGTTTTAACAAAATTTGATCATTTTTATGTAAATCCCAAAAAAGCTCTTTTGACATTTTTACACCATCAAAATTGATCACATTCATGATATCAAAATTTGACCGTTCTGTTCCAAAGTCGTCGAGCCAGATGCGTACTCTAGGATTTTTTCTAATTTCATTTAATCGGTCTTGAATCTGAATTATTGAGTGTAAGGGAGTACTTTCAACCAATTCCAATATGATGGTATCGCTACCAAATTCCGAAAAAAGCATTTCAACGTAACAAGACTTTAAAAAGTTAATGTTCACATTGAGCGAAATAGCTGCAGTTGTTTGTGATTTTAATTTCTCTAATGCATGGCGATAAATTATGTAAGTTTCTCGGCTGCTTAGCTCACCAAAAAAATGCGCAGCGCATGCCTCTGTATCACCATCCATCACAAGACATAGGACCTCGAAGATACTGTTTTTTTTCGACAGACAGTCTGTGATTAGCTCGACCCTGGGATATACAATATAATTTGTTTTCTCATGCAAGATGGATATTGACTCAATTTTTATCACTTTTAAGTACCTTTATTCATATTGAGCATTGGTTAGCTCACTCCGTGGATAATTACTATTCGCAAAGCAGGCTTATTTGACAGTAAGCCCCTTAATTCAGATATGGCATTGGTTATTCGATTTTGGTGTAATCTTTGTATTATTACCGCTTGCATCTATGTCAATTTTAATTAGATTAACTTTCCTCGGAGCGAATCTCTTTGTTGGTTCTATCGTGCTCCACCGCCATATTACAGATAGTAAAAAGTTTAACTTATCACTGCGAAGGTTATATTCTGTTCTTATAAAGGAAGCTAGACTTTAGTAGGGTGTTACGCAATAATTATTAAAATTATTAAAATTATTAAAATTATTATGCTTCTAAAAATTGTTTACTCTAATTATCT
Organism: uncultured Glaciecola sp.; assembly: GCF_937770335.1. Lineage (GTDB taxonomy): Bacteria > Pseudomonadota > Gammaproteobacteria > Enterobacterales > Alteromonadaceae > Glaciecola. The sequence continues at coordinate 62,801 of NZ_CALJHY010000004.1, read as the reverse complement.
TAATCGGAGCGAGAGAGGACATTGGCTTTGCCAATACTCATACTATTAAGACCGGGAGCCAAAAGGCTGGTTGTCTTCCCCCAAGCTTTGTGTTTTGTGTCTTACATTTATATTCAATGAGTTGACTCAGTTCCTGTTTGTACTAATATAATTTTATCTTGTGTAAATTAACGATTAAAAGCAGTGCTTATGTCTCTAAATCTAACTTGCTGGCAATGTGGTAATCTCCTTGAAGATGTTATTTTTCCGATGTCACGCCGCGAAGTTTGTTCTGTGTGCGATTCCGATCAACATGTTTGCAAAATGTGTAAGGAATTTGATGGCCGAAATAGTTGTAACGAACCGATTGCCGAAGATGTCACTGATAGAGAAAAAGCTAATTTTTGTGACTATTTCTCACCCTCGGGAGAAATTTTTTTAAAGACAACCAGAGAAAAACAACAGAATGCCAAAGCGCAACTAGCAGCCCTCTTCGGTGACGAGCCCGAAGTGGAGAATAACAGTGATGAGAGCTTAACGCCTGGGGAGTTAGCAGAACGTAAACTTCGAGAAATGTTAGGGGATTAATGGCCCAATTATTCCTAGCCCGCGTATTACTATTTATTTGATAAATGCTTAAGTTATAAAAACGAAGAAAACTATAATCTTAATATAATGTGACAAGTACAAGGAGATAGGCATATTTTATACGTAATGTGCCTAGTAAATTTATGAAAAAAATGATTAAACTAATTGCTACGCTAGGCGTCTTTGCGGGAGTTGCTTTTCTTGTCTACACTGCTGGCCAATTCGCATTATCTGGCTCTCCAATAGTCGCTTTATTGCCGGTTGCTATCATATTGGTTCTTATCGTTCTGTATGTTCGCCTCAATGATAAACAAGACTAATCGCCTTTGAATCTCTTACGAAATTACGTTTAATTTCGTTTATTCTGTTTCCAAGTTCCTCCATATTGATATGCGGCTTGCAGCTTTGCTATTGATTGACAGCTCACGCAGACAAAAAGCCATGGATTTTGTGCTTGCATTCGAACTCGATAAAGCACAGATTCGCCCTTGCTGCACTTATCGCATAGCTTTAACTCGCGGTTTCTTTTGGATTTTCCCATTAAATGATATTAATCGGAATAACCTAGAGATTGCAACAGTAAATCCATTAGGCTAAAAATGAAGAACAGCTTCTCTCTGTATCTGTCAGTATTAATAATAACGACCATATGGGGTATATTCATATGGTTTTACTTTATAATGAGGTTGCAGGTAAGTCACTAAATCTACCAGTTCTGTAACGGTCATAATATCATTATAATTGCGCATTTTGGACATGCCCGATTCTGTTATTGAATCTAGTTCATAGCCTTTCGCGATTTTATGAGATGGATTAATTATGCTGGTCACTAGCTCTGCATAAGTTGTCACTTTGCTTGCCTCGCCGCCTAATCTAACCCGGAGCTGTAGCTCAGGGGCGAGCCCCTCTGCATCTAATCCTTCCATCGTATGACATGCAAGGCACTGATGTTTGATTAATACTTGTTGGCCATCTGCTGCATCGCCTTGAGGTAAACTAAACCCTCTTGGGGAGTCTGGACCAGAATCACAAGCGGTCAGAGAAATCGTTCCAATTGTTATCAGTAAAATAGAATATTTTTTCATTTTTTTTCCTTGAACCTCAATTTTTGGGTCAACTAATAAATTTCATAAACCCTACTTTAATTATTGTGTAGCTTACGTATTTTTAATTATTGATGCAGATCAAGTTGAAGGTGTATGGGATTTAATAGAACCCGACGAGTCATTTAATTTGACGCTATTGCTATTGTAATAAGCGTACTTGTTTACATCTGAAATAGGTGTTTTCCGCAACTAATTAGGTAGTCATTCGGATGGTTAGTATAGTTTTTTACCGCTACCATTTGTTACATAGAAAAATTTTGACTGCTAGATATATTCGCTTCTGATTTGCGTCAATGGACTAACATAAATATAGAGGTTTCGAAAATTATGACAATTTCATCTTGGAATGCTAATTACCTAAATAAAGACTATTCTTCGTTAGAAGCTTGCTTGGAAAGTGCGTCAAAATCAGGCAATTATACACTTGGGCCTTCGCATCGAGTTTATCATACAAGACAAACGCTAATATCGGTCGGAGACGAATTCGAGGGTCTATACATATTGCGCTCAGGCTCTGCTAAGGCAGTTATTAACTCTGCAGACGGAGAAGAGTATATTACGAAGTTTTTTTATCCCGGAGACATATTAGGAGTCGATGGGTTTGACCAACATATTCATATGCACAACGTACTTTTTCTCGAAACAAGCAGTGTGTGTTTTATCAAAGAATCTGATTTGAATGACTTAGTTAGAAATCAAGATGATTTTCGTCATAGTTTATTAAAAGCAATAAGTCATACGTTAACGTGCGACAGTTCAATGCTGATGTGTTTAAGCTCCTATTCTAGTGAGCAGAAAGTTGCCCATTTTATTCTTGAGCGAGCAGATCACTTTGCATGTCTAGGGCTTAGTGGGACACAATTTAGACTTAGTATGTCACGCACCGACATTGCAAATTACTTGGGAATGGCACTTGAAACGGTTAGCCGAATATTTGCAGGCTTTCAGCTCAAAAAATTAGTTTCTGTCAGCAATCGCCAACTATCAATTTTAGATATTACAGCGTTAAGTCATATTCTCTCGAGAGACCTGAGCTCGAATTCATTGTCGACTAGCTCACATAGTAAAATATCTATGGGCGACTCATTTTTCGTCTCTAAATCAGAGAACGATAATTCAGTTTCTAGTCCCTATGTAAGGACTCATCGATAAGTTTGATATTTGCGCTGCTGTAGTTTGCCTTTAATAGGGCAATCATTAAACGCAATACGCTAGGACTTGGAGCTAGATATGAAAAATTATAAACGTATCGTTGCGGCAATCGATGTTTATGCTGAGTATGATCATGTGTTGCAAAGTGCGCTGTGCATTGCAAAAAAAGCCAACCAAGTATATTTAGTTTTTGTTACGCTACCAATCACTTATTTTCAACCTTACATTAGTTCAGTTGGGGTTGAATATGTGACAGATATAACCCTGCAAGCTAAAACTAGATTGAGCCAAATTGCTCGTAAATTTGAAATACCGCAAGACAACATCCATACACCTGTTGGATATATAGCAAGCGAAATATGTGATTTTGCCAGTGATATTAAAGCCGATATGATTATTGTTGGCACTCGCGGTGGGAACGAACATGAAGTGTTATTGGGATCAGCAGCGAATAGCCTACTTCATTGTGCAAAACAAGATGTTTTAGCTGTGAGAGGTGGCGATACTAAGTTAATTCCACAGTAGCTTTTGACATTTTATTCATCTTCATTCTGCATTTAATAAGCTAATTTCCCTATGGGGAAAAAGGTCTTTTAATATTATTACAGCGACAGGCTGGAATAATAGCTAAAGTAGCCTGCTTAATCTGCTTTTTAGTCGTTCATTTTCCTGTTTCAATTTTTCCTTCTCTTTCATTAGATCAATGACTATGCTGATGGCGACCCAATCAAGTAAAAAATCCTGATTTAATTTAATTGCTTTTTTAATCCAATGAGCACTTTCTAAATCGAAAACCCAATCTGACAGAGTCACGCCCCCTTGAGGTGTTGCTATACCATATTCAACTATTTCTAAAATGACCTCGATTTTTATACTTGCGTTTTCGCACAACTCATCAATGGGAATATATAGGGTGATATCAACCATAGCTGTTAACTCCAGTCCGCTCTTGGGTTATATTTATCTGCCTCAGCCAACTCGCTCCACAAACGCTTTGTTTCACTATTGGTTGAGGGTGGAATATCTATTTTTATAACAGCAAATAAATCACCTTGGCTTGTTTTACTTTTTAGTCCTTTGCCTTTTACTCGTAACTTTTGACCAGACTGGCTGTTGGCTGGGATGCTGAGTTTTACTTTGCCATCTAGGGTCGGGATCTCAAGTTTGGTTCCAAGAGCGGCTTCCCAAGGCGTGAGTGGTAAACTTAAAATTAAGTTTATGCCTTGCACGTCAAAGAGTGGGTGGGGTACTAAACGAATGACTAGATATAAATCACCATTTAATTTGTTTTCACTGCCAGGAGCACCTTGTCCTTTGAGCCTGATCCTTTCGCCGTCTGCCACACCCAAAGGAATTTTTACTTTAAGTGTTTTTTTGACTTGTTTGACTTGATTGTTCGCATAGGTGGGAACATGGTAATCAATAGCTTTAGTTTTACCAGACAGCGTCTCTTCTAAAAAGACAGGTAATTCCATTTCAAGGTCTTGACCTTTAAATAAATCAGAATCATGGTGTTGTTGTTGCTGATTATTTTGTGCTCTGCCAGCGAAGAACGAATTAAAAAAATCAGAAAAATCACCATGTTCGTCTCCATGATACTGATTATTTCTGGCCGAAGACTGCCAACCTGGGGGGACATCAAAACCTGCCGATGAACTTCCGCCATAGCGCCTTAATTCATCATATTCAGCTCTCTTGGTACTGTCTTTTAATACTTCATAGGCTTCGGCCACTTCTTTAAATTTATCTTCGGTGTCGGCTTCAGAGCTAGTATCTGGATGAAATTTAAGCGCAAGTTTACGATAGGCCTTTTTGATTTCTTTTAAATCTGCGGTCTCGCCTACCTGCAAAATTTTGTAGTAGTCTTTGAATTTCATCAATTAATCCTTCTGTGTAAATAACCTGAACTCCTTTGTTCAAAGAGCGTCACTTGGAAGCCGCTCAAACATCAGTTTCACTGTTTCATTGATCTTAAATTCAAGGTTGTCATAAGTACGACTTGATACTCTGCCGATAGCCACCGCTTCCCACAATAAAAGGTTCGTTTTATGGTCAATAAGGTCAATAGTAAGTGTGCCTTCAGTATATTGTTTAATTCGTTCTTGTATCAAAGGGTAGTTCCCCCAGACACCGTAACCTCGCCTAAAACCATAATACAAAGACATTGATGGCATAGTATCGACTTCTAATTTATCTTGAACATACACATTAAAATTGATCCATAGCTCGGCATCTTCTGTTTGCGTGTAACCTTTTTTGCGCATTTCATTTTGTATCGCTTGCTTTATATACCGAGCAGACAAACTATCGTAATTGTTGCCAGATGCGATGGTATTAGGGTGGAAGTCGTAAGTTTGGTAACTATTGAATTGGACAGTTTCGTCAACCATACTATGAATTTTTTGGGGTTGCTGTACAAGCAAATAAGGTTGACATCGACAGCAATAAAATAATGGTTTTAATCGTTAGCGTTATTCTTGCGATCATAGCTACTCTCCTAAAACTTAATAAATAAACCCTCAACTCTGAAGTGCCAATTCTACGTTTTATGGGTCAAAGTATGTTGATGCAGGTCAACATAATCTACGTTTGGTATTAGTGAGTTTGTCGACGCATTATGTGACCTAATCACGTCAGGCTATCGTCTTCAATTTTGATACAGATCAAACCTTAATCTACCCATTTGATTAGTCTACATTGATGCTTTTGCCAATGGTCTACTTTGGAGTCAACATGGAATATGCACCAATTAAGAAAGACGTAAGTGCCACAAATAAACTGGCTAACATGGTCAACTACCACCAAAGTTATGATGATTTTAATTGGCATGAAGCTCAACAGCTTATTAAGGGATATAAAAATGGTATCAATATGGCTTATGAAGCCGTTGACCGGCATGTTGAAGAAGGATATGGAGACCAAACGGCACTCATATTTTTAGAAAAAAAACAGCAGCGTAAAGTATTCTCTTATGCTCAGTTACAACAAACGAGCAATCGTTTTGCCAATCTTTTAAAAAGCTTAAAAGTAGATAAAGGACATCTACTTTGCAGCTTAACCGACCGCAGTCCTATTCTATATACAGCGGTGATTGGTTGTTTAAAGTCTGGAGTGGTGTTCAGTCCTTTGTTTTCTGCTTTTGGGCCGGAGCCGATAAAATCTAGAATGAAGATCGGCGGTGCGACGGTTCTGCTCACTAGTGGCAAGCTTTACAAAAAGAAGGTGGCTACTTGGCGTCATGAATATCTAGCCCTAAAGACCGTATTACTATATGACTGCGATGGAGAATGTCCTAGCGACTGCATTGATTTAGACCATGTTTTGGTTCAACAAAGTGACCAATTCACTATATGCGAAACGGCTGCACAAGATACGGCACTAATACATTTCACCAGTGGCACAACGGGCAAACCCAAAGGGGTGGTGCATGTGCATGAAGCGGTCATATATCACAAATATTCGGGTTACTATGCGCTTGATATACATCCTCAAGATGTGTTTTGGTGCACGGCTGACCCCGGTTGGGTTACCGGAATATCCTATGGCGTAATTTCGCCATTATGTAACCGCGCAACATTGGTCGTTGATAATGCTGAATTTGACGCAATTCGTTGGTACAACATCCTAGAGAAAGAAAACGTCAATATTTGGTACACCGCGCCAACAGCCATTCGTATGTTAATGAAAGCTGGAAACTTGCTATCCCTTAATTATGACCTTTCGCATTTACGTTTCTTGGCCAGTGTTGGTGAGCCGTTAAATCCGGAAGCGGTCATATGGAGCCAGAAATATTTAGGCAAAGTATTCCATGATAACTGGTGGCAAACAGAAACCGGCGGAATTATGCTTGCTAATTTTATTAGTGAGAATGTGAAACCAGGGTCAATGGGTCAGCCTTTGCCTGGCATTAAGGCAGGTATTGTTGAGGTCGATGATCAGGGGCATTTAACCGAAGTAACTGCATCCAATAAAACCGGAGAGTTAGCCTTTAAAAAAGGTTGGCCCTCGATGTTTCGTGATTACTTGCATGAAACTAAGCGCTATCAAGATTGCTTTAACGATGACTGGTATCTCAGTGGTGACTTGGCATACAAAGATGATGATGGGTATTTCTGGTTCGTTGGCAGGCGTTCAGATTTGATTAAATCAGCCGGACATTTAATTGGGCCATTCGAGATAGAAAGCGTCTTAATAGAACATCCGGCTGTCGTCGAAGCTGGGGTAATTGGTGTTCCAGACCCAATAGCAGGAGAATTAGTAAAAGCGTTTGTATCGCTCAACGATGGCTACAAAGCTGATGCGGCTTTAAGCAAAAGCATCATGGCGCATGCACGTAAAAAATTAGGGCCCGCATTAGCCCCTCGAGAAATTTGTATCAAGCAAAATCTACCTAAAACTCGTAGCGGAAAAATTATGCGGCGGTTATTAAAGGCTCGCGAACTTGGCCTCCCTGAGGGAGATATTTCTACATTAGAAAGTGACGAAACCACCTAAATATGACTTCCTTAGTCAAATAGCCAGTACGAAGAGCACAAACACTATGCAAACCGACATTAGCAAGAAACACACCGATATCAACAAAATACACATGGATATAGCGCATATTAAATTCCTCTTTAAGCAAATGCTTAGGATTAGGCGTTTTGAAGAAAAGTGTGCAGAACTATACACGCAGGAAAAGATCCGTGGCTTCCTACACTTGTACATAGGTGAAGAGGCCGTTGCCGTTGGTATCATGCAAGCACTCAAGCCAGAGGATGCGGTATTTGGAACTTATCGTGAGCATGGTCATGCCTTAGCTCGAGGCTTAAGTATGGATAAGGTGATGTCAGAAATGTTTGGCAAGGTCACTGGCAGCAGCCGAGGCCGAGGCGGTTCTATGCATATCTTTGATGTTGAAAAACAGTTTTATGGGGGTAATGCCATTGTTGCTGGAGCCTTGCCTTTGGCTGTCGGTTTAGCTTTAGCAAACAAAATGCAAAACAAAAAAAATGTTGTCGTTTGTTTCTTTGGTGAAGGAGCGGTAGCTGAAGGTGAGTTTCATGAAAGTCTTAATTTGGCAAAACTGTGGCACCTCCCCATTTTATTTGTCTGCGAAAACAATGGTTATGCCATGGGCACAGCACTAGCTATCTCAGAATCTGAACAACATATTTTTCGTAAAGCGCAAAGTTATGGTTTAGCCGCACATGCCGTGGATGGTATGAATGTCGTTGAAGTTGAGTCAGCAGCAAGCCAATACTGTAACAGCATTAGAAATGGTGATGGGCCCTGTTTGTTAGAATGTAAGACCTATCGTTTTCGTGGCCATTCTATGTTTGATACGCAATTATATCGTAAAGCAGATGAGGTAGATGAATGGAAAAGTAAAGGGCCTATTAAAAAATTAAAACGCTGGCTTGAAGCCAATGACAAGCTCAGTGCTGATGAATTAATTGAAATTGAAGACGAAGTCGCTGCCGAAATAAACCAAGCAATCGTTTTCGCAGAGGGATCCCCATTAGAAGAGATATCAGACTTATACCTCGGTGTTTACGCGGAGGAGGAGTCTTGAAAAGTCAAACTTTAACGTATCGAGAAGCACTTAGAATAGCGATAGAAGAAGCTATGAATGCCGATGAACGTGTTGTTTTGTTGGGTGAGGACGTCGGTAATTATGGTGGTTGTTATGCTGTATCCAAAGGCTTATCAGAAACCTTTGGATCAAATCGAATTATCGATACTCCTTTGTCCGAATCGGGGTTTGTTGGCGCCGGAATTGGAGCTGCTATTGGTGGAATGCGGCCCATTGTAGAAATTATGACAGTTAATTTTAGTCTGCTAGCGCTGGATCAAATTGTAAATAATGCAGCAACAATACGCCATATGTCAGGTAATCAGGTAAGTATTCCCTTAGTCATTCGCATGGCTACGGGCGCTGGAAAACAACTTGCGGCGCAGCATTCTCATAGTTTTGAAAATTGGTACGCACACGTTCCAGGTATCAAGGTGCTAGCGCCAGCAACTGTTGCTGATGCGCGCTATATGCTTGGCATGGCATTAAAGGATCCCAACCCTGTCATGTTTTTCGAACACGTTATGCTATATAACGAATCGGCCGCAATCCCAATGCCTGAGGATTGTCCAGATATGTGCAGTGCCCTAGTTAGGCAAACTGGCACTGATATAAGCCTAGTAACCTATGGTGGATCGCTTCCCAAAGCGTTGGAAGCCGCCCGTCAATTGGCGCAACAGAATGTTAGTGTTGAAGTAATAGACTTGAGGAGCTTAAGACCACTTGATACAGGCACGCTATTCCGCTCTGTTGAGAAAACCCATCGCTTAATAGTGGTTGATGAAGGTTGGCGCACTGGAAGTTTAGCGGGCGAATTATGTGCATTGGTAGCTGAAAACTGTTTTTGGTCATTAGACGCTCCTCCAATAAGAGTGTGCAGCGAAGAAGTGCCGATCCCGTACCCAAAACATTTAGAGGACGCCGTTACACCGCAAGTTGCAAAAATTGTCGAGGCAGTACTGGGTTTATTAAAGCAAGAAATCGTCTCATGAAAATACTCACCATGCCTTCTTTTGGCTCTGATATGGCAACGGGGACACTCGCACAATGGCATGTTAAAGAGGGGCAAACTGTGTCTAAGGGCGATATTATTGCGAGTATCGATACCATGAAAGGCCTAATAGATATGGAGGTGTTTGACAACGGTACAATAGATTCACTACTGGCTGATGAAGGTGAAGAACTTGACATAGGTGCTCCCATTGCCCAATTGCGCTTGCTGAGCGAAAACACGGTAAGCACTAGCAATATAGAAAAGCAGAGTGTTGTTAATATCCCGAGTACTGAGACTGAGACTGAGATTGACGTAAAAGCTAATACCGTGTCGCAGAGCAAGCAAGAGGCTGACATCAGGACTAAAAAAGAGGAAGCGAGGACTGAGCTAAGTCAACAAAGCCAACAAAGCCAAGACGCGCAACCAAATAAACCGTTACTTGTCTCCCCCGTAGCGCGCAAACGAGCGCTAGAACTAGGTCTTGATTGGCGTCAACTCGAGCATGGGCATGGTCCTGCAGGTGCGATCATTTTGCAAGATATTGAGACGGCAAAAAACATACGTGTTCAATCGAGCTCTCAGTCTGAAAAGAGCCTACAGCCTGAAAAGAGCCTTCAGCCTGAAAAAAGCCTTCAGCCTGATACGGTTTCACAGCCCAAAGCTATCACAGAGACAAAACCTAAACCTGCTGAAATGATGCGCCAAGCCATCTCTGCCAACGTGAGTCGTTCTAAACGTGAAATCCCTCACTACTATTTGCAACTTGATGTTGTGCTAAACAAGGCACTTGACCGCTTAAGTATCCACAATGCAGATTTACCTCCAAGCAAGAGAATATTAGTTAATGCCTTGGTTTATTGTGCTATCGCTCGGTCGCTAACTACCTTTCCTGCTTTTAATGGCTTTTATAACGACGGTAAGTATCACGCATCAGACGAAGTGCATTTAGGAAACGCTATTAGTTTACGTACTGGTGGACTCATTGTCGCATCCATCCATAATGCACATCGCCTAGGTGCAATTGAGTTAATGGATAAGATCACCGACCAAGTGACCCGAGCGAGAGAAGGCGGATTAAGGATGTCGGAGGTACAAGATGCCACAGTGACGGTGTCCAATCTCGGTGATAGAGGTTCAGACAGTATTCAAAGTATTATTTTTCCACCTCAAGTTGCTATTTTTGGTATTGGCAGGCCACGAAAAATGCCTTGGATAATAGATGATGAGATTGTTGGTGCCACCATCGTTAACATTAGTTTAGCCGCAGATCATAGAGTTAGTGATGGTCATTCTGGGGCTCGCCTACTTAACAAAATCAATAAATTACTGCAAACCCCAGAGAAGTTACTATGAATAAAAAACTAGCATTAAAAACACTCATCTGCCGCCTCATTTTAGACATTGCACCTGAGGTTGATATCGAGTCACTTGACCCTAATGAAGACCTTAGAGAAGAACTGGATTTAGACTCTATCGATTTCATGAAACTACTGGAAGCGGTCTCTTTGGAAACGAGTATTACGATATCAGAAAGTGATTATGACAAGGTACAGTCGCTGCAGTCGATGGTTAATTATATTGAAAATAGAACCTAGAAAGTCGCCACGTAGTTAGCTTGTATAAAGTAATCTTGTATTTTACCGAGGTAAATATTTTTTATGCTTAAAAACCTTGAAATATAACCGAAGTAAAATAAAAAAGTAATCATCTTACCTATTAACATAGTTATGTAAGGGAAAATAAATGAGCAATATATATGGTTTTAGTGCTTACTCACCTGCTCAAATAGCTGCACAAGTTGACAAAATCGGCGTTGCAAAAGCCAAACTTCCATTACTATCATTGGTGATGCTCGGACTATTAGCTGGCGCATTTATCGGAATTGGCGGAATGTTATTTGCTCTAGTTAAATCGGACCTTACCTTAAGTTTTGCTACCGCTCAATTAGTCGGGGGCTTGGCATTTTCTCTTGGACTTATATTAGTTGTTGTGGCGGGAGCCGAACTGTTTACCGGGAATAACTTAATTGTCATCGCATGGGCCGATAAGAAAATTTCTTTGTACGAGCTTTTCCGAAATTGGACTGTCGTTTGTATAGCCAATCTTATCGGGGCAGTGAGTATGGCTATACTTGTTTTCTTGTCGGGACACTTACTCATGAATGAGGGCTTAATAGCACAGCAATACATCCATATTGTGGAAACAAAAATCGCTTTATCCAATACAGAAGCCTTTTTCAGAGGCGTTTTATGCAATGTTTTAGTTTGTCTGGCAGTTTGGATGGCATTGGCTGGAAAAACAGTCACAGACAAAGTCATTGCTATCATATTTCCGGTTACCGGATTTGTTGCTGCAGGATTTGAGCATAGTGTAGCTAACATGTATTTTTATCCAGTCGCTTGGTTAATTCACTATTTTTCGGTTGTGGAAACGAGTGAGCATTTGATCACATCTTATGCTTTTATGAGAAATCTTTTCTTCGTCATTTTAGGTAATCTGCTCGGCGGTAGTGTATTCGTTGGTCTGGTGTATCACCTGATTTATCAACGAAATAACAAGCCAACCTAAGTCATAACATAGTTGTCGCTGAGTCACGGGTCGCTGATTCATTTATCGAGAAGCACAGAGAAAATCAATGCTGCATCTGCATAAACCTATATAGACACATTTAAATAAGCATCGAAATATTGATAAGCGTCAATTTATTATGCCCATTATCTACTTTAATAGGGACTTATTGATTAATACGCAGAGCTGGTTATGAGTCAAACTCAAGTTAATAGCATATGTCCATTTTGCGGAGTCGGTTGTGGCATGGGTCTTGTCGTCAACGACGGCTGTATAAATGCTGTAAAACCACTTAGTAAACATCCCATTAGCCAGGGGAAGTTGTGCGCTAAAGGTTGGAACACTCCATTTGGGATCAGCAAGCACAATAGAATAACTCAGCCTTTAATGAAAAAGGAGGGTGTGTTTGAAGTTATTGGTTGGCAAGAGGCATTGACCTACATTGCACAAAACCTGCAAAAATGTATTCGTGAAAGTGGCTCTCAAAGTGTCGGCGTGATTAGCAGTGCTAGAGCAACAAATGAAGATAATTACGCGGCCCAAAAGTTTGCTAGAGCCGTATTAAAAACCAATAACATTGATCATTGTGCCCGAATTTGTCACAGCCCGTCGGTAGTAGGTCTGAAGCAAACCTTGGGCTCAGGTGCAATGACAAACAGCATCGATGATGTGGCCAAAGCCGACGTCATTTTGATAATTGGCGCAGATTCCACCGAGAATCACGCCATTATTGGTGGGCATATCATGCAAGCGAAACTTCGTGGCGCCAAGCTTATTGTTGTTGATCCTCGACAAACTCGTCTCGCACAAATTGCCGACTTGCACCTGCAACTTAACATTGGAAGCAATATTGCGCTGTTGAATGGTTTACTGAATATCATTTTTCAGCACAATTGGCAAAATGACGATTTTCTTGCCCGTCGCTGTGAAGGCACCGATGCTCTCAAGAAGCACGTTGCTGACTATCCGCTGGACAAAGTTGCAGAACTGACTGGGATAGAAGGTCAAAAATTAGTAGAGGCAGCTAAATTATATAGCCAAGCAAATGCCGCATTTCTTGCATACGGAATCGGAATTACACAATTCATTAGTGGCACAAATAACGTTATCGCAGTATCTAATCTGGCACTTGTGTGCGGTCAAATTGGTAGAGAAGGTACGGGCGTTAATCCATTACGTGGACAAAATAACGTGCAAGGTGCTTGCGATATGGGCAGTTTGCCTAACGTGTATCCAGATTATCAAAGTGCAGCTGACAAAAAAGTACGTGAAAAATTTAGTCATGCTTGGAATACAACGGTTGCACAAGCGCCAGGATTAACTTCGTTAGGAATGAGCAATCAGGCACGAAATGGAAAATTCAGAGGACTCATTATTTGTGGTGAAGACCCGATTGTGACCGATCCAGATCGCAATAAGGTTGAAGCGAGCATGCGCGCGATGGACTTATTAGTAGTTGTTGAACTGTTTATGACAGAAACTGCGAAAATGGCTGATATTGTGCTGCCCGCTGCTAGTTTTGCTGAAAAAGACGGAACGTTTACAAACTGTGAGCGCCGCGTTCAATTAATCCATAAAGCGATTGAACCGCCGGGTGAAGCTAAGGCTGATTGGCAAATATTGTCCGAAATAGCTAAAAAAATGGGCTTAGGTGGGTTGATGAACTGGCAGACAAGTGAGCAAATATTTGATGAAATGGCTCAGTTGACTAGCTCGTTTAGTGGTATGACTTATTCTCTTTTAGCCAAGAAAAACGGAATACAGTGGCCATGCAATGCTGAGCATCCAAAGGGAAGTCGTTGGCTGCATACAACCACTTTCCCAATAGGAAAAGGTAAACTTATTCCTGTTGATCACGTGCCAACGAATGAGCAACCTGACGCCTACTATCCTTTTTGGTTTACTACAACACGATTACATTATCATTATGGGTGCGGTTCCATGACTCGCCAATCTCCTTTACTCGAGAGAGAAACGCCAAATGGACTTTTGTATATTCATCCTCAAGACGCCTTGGATCTGGGCTTGAAAAACCATCAAGCGGTAACTGTTTCATCTAGGCGTGGTTATCTCGAAACTCGCATTGTATTAAGCAATGAGCTGGTACCGGGTTTATTGAGCATGCCTTATCATTTTAAAGAAGCGCCTTCTAATATGCTAACCAATGATGCAATGGACCCTACCACTGAAATGCCAGAGCTAAAGGTTTGTGCAGTTAATATTGTCCCTCTGCCCAAAAATCAATCGCCATGCCCATCTTCTATATCGACTGATATTGAAGACTGGGTGATTCAATAAGCACAAGGAATATATATGCTAAACGATATCTATTTACTCAAAGATTTAAGTATATTAAACGCTCATCTTGCTCAGCATTATTCAGTTGTACGACTTGCAAAAGATACCGATGGTGAGGTGACTTGGACGGAACAAGCTGGGGCAACCAGTGCGCCTTTGTTCGGCCATGCGAATTTACCTCTTACATCTCCCAAGGCCTTCTTTTTTCCAGAACAAGAATCGTTATATAAGTTTGATGGTAAAACCTTTGAGACCATACACCCTAAAGTGAAACCAATCGTCCTATTTGGCGTTCAGGCTTGCGATTTAACCGCAATTGCATACCAAGACCAATTTTTCAAACATGATCCTTATTACCAAACAAGGCGCGATAGTGTTTTGCTGGTTGGCATAGACTGCGAGGCACCCTGCAAAAACGGTTTCTGTGCTGAAGTTAATGCCGGACCGCATGTTAACAGTGCCACTGCGGATTTAATTTTAAGCCGTTTAAAAATAGATGACAGAACGAATACATCAGAGTGGCTTATCGTTGCATCAAGCGAAAAAGGTGTCGACAGCCTACGTGATCTCACACTGGAAAAAGCAGATGAAGGGCATTTTAAATTGAGAACTAAATTAGGCGATCAAGTGCGTTCTCAGTTTGCTGATTTTAGTTATATTTCAAATGCAATTGAGTATCTAAACGACAAGTCAATTCCTGCACAGTTATGGGAAGAACTGAGTGTTAGATGCTTGAGTTGTTCAGGTTGTACCAATCTTTGTCCCACTTGTTCTTGTTACAGTACTTTTGAGGTGATTGAAGCTGAGCCGATTAGTAATACATTGGAATTTGAGACGGTCAGATGTTGGGATTCATGTTTGTTTGAATCATTTCAGCGTGAAGCTAGCGACCACAATCCAAGTCATAAAGCAGCTCAAAGAGTAGAGCGGTTTTGGTTTCACAAGTTTTCGGATGAATATCTTCCTGAATTTGAGCGACATGGTTGCGTCGGGTGTGGGCGTTGTGAACAGACCTGTCCAGGCACAATTGGTGTTCATTCAGTGATGAAAAGGATTGATGAAGTATGTTGCAACTAACCCCCCAAACAATTCGAATAGTCGATTTCTATGATGATGGAACTGACTCTCGGCATTTTACTTTTGAGCCGATAGGCTTTGCACTCGAGAGCCCAATAGCCATTGGTCAGTTTTTTATGTTGACGGTGCCTAGCAGAGGGCTTGCGCCATTTACTTACACATCATTCCCTGATGAACAGGGCCGTTTTAATGCCCTTATTAGAAAAGTAGGTAAGTTAACCGACCAATTATTCACCTGTAAAAAGGGTGATCTGTTGGGTTATAACGGGCCTTATGGCAATGGGTGGCCGCTGGCTGAAATAAACCAAAAAGAGGTATTAATTGTGGCAGGTGGTTGCGGTTTAGCGCCAGTGACAACTGCCATCGATTATTTAATAGATCAAGGTCGAGCTAATTCTGTCACACTTTTATATGCGTCACGTGATCAAGAGTCACAGGTACTGAAACAGGAAAGAGAGCGTTGGCAGTCGAAAATTAACGTTTATGAGACACTCGATATTCAAGGTGACAAGGATCATTCAGGGTTACCGACTGAACATCTTTCTGCTGTTTTAAATAAGGTAGATCACCATCCTGATATATTACTCACTTGTGGGCCTGAAGCGATGATGAGTAATGTTGCGAAAATGTGCGTTGACTTAGGCTTCAAAAGTACTGATATATGGATGTCTATTGAGCGGAGAATGCGCTGTGGCGTTGGCCTGTGTGGCCACTGTTATATTGGCAGCACATACGCTTGTAAACAGGGGCCAACATATCGTTATGATGAATTTTTAGCACTTGAAAAGGCCAATACGGTAGCGCACTTATATCCTCAATATTTTCAATATTGTTAAAGTTTGAAGTTGTAGCTTCGTAACAAACCTCTGTTCTTACGTTGCCTTTACATAATAGCTAAAGATATTGATAGACATCAACAACTATAACTAGCTACTAAAGTAGTCTTAGGTGCACCACCTATTGATAAGGAAAGCTAATGGCAACAATTACGTTTCATGGCGCAGCACAAGAAGTGACAGGGTCTTGTCACATGGTTGAATCATCCAGTTTTGGTCGCATTTTACTGGATTGTGGGATGCATCAGGGGGGGCACAATGTTGACCGAATTCAAAAAGAAGTTTTTGAGTTTAATCCAGAAGAAATAGACGCTGTCATATTATCGCATGCTCATCTTGATCATAGCGGAATGCTTCCAAAATTAGTCAGTCAGGGATTTTCAGGTAACATTTATTGCTCAAAAGCGACCGTTGGTTTACTGGATATAATGCTAAAAGATTCGGCCGGCATTTACTTTGGCGATCTCGAAAGAGAAAATGTGCGCAGAGCTAGAAAAGGTAAAGAACCACTGCTACCAGAATATACTGACGAAGATGTAGAAAATACACTTAAGCGTTGCAAAGGTATCGAATACAAAAAAGAAGTTGAAGTGTTGAATGGCTTAACTATTCAACTGCAAGATGCGGGGCACATACTTGGGTCGGCAATCGTAACGCTTTTCATTCATGAGCAGGGTTTGCATAAAAAGCTCGTGTTTTCGGGTGACTTAGGCAATAAAAATGCGGTGTTAATGAAAGACTTAAGTATTATCGAAGAGGCCGATGTTGTGCTGATGGAAAGCACTTACGGTGATCGTAATCACAAAAAAATAGAAGATACCTTGGAGCAGTTGAGAACCATTTTAATCGACACGCAGGCGCGCGGTGGCAATATTATGATACCTGCATTTGCCGTCGGTCGTACTCAGGAAATACTTTTTTACCTCGGTACTTTGCATAAGGAGGGGCTTTTAAAAAACTGGCACGTTGCGCTTGATAGTCCAATGGCGATTGAAGTGACAAGAGTATACGACAAATGGTTTAGTGCGTTGGATCAAGCCGAAATTCAATTAGCCAGCCCAGACGCTACTTCTATTTTAAAAGATTTCATTCCCAATTTATACTTGGCGGTGTCAGTTGAAGAATCAATTGCCATTAATCGTATTCAAAAAGGCGCAATCATTATCGCAGGTAGCGGAATGTGTACAGGTGGAAGAATTCGTCATCATTTTAAACAACGAATTTGGGACTCTCGAAATACGCTTATTTTCTGTGGTTACCAAGCTAATGGGACATTGGGACGATTACTCGTCGATGGTAAAAAGCACATTAAGATTTTTAATGATGATTTTGCCGTTAAAGCCCAAATTGAAACTTTGGGTGGGTTTTCTGCTCACGCTGGGCAGGATCAACTGATGGAATGGTTAACAGGTTTTAAAAACAATCCATCAGTTGTGTTAGTGCATGGAGAACCAAAGGCATTAGACGCGCTATCAAACCTTATATGGAACGACCTAAATATACGGGTGAGAGTACCTCAACGTGGTGACTCTATGGTTTTTTAAGAACCCCTTCTTGGTGTATTTGGTAATTTGGATAAACCGTATATGGCCAAGGAGTGACTTTGTAATATGGTTGTATGTAGGAAACCATATCTATTAATTCAGAGACCGTGAGCACATCATTATAAATGGGCATCACGGAATCTCCATTTTCATCTAGGGTTACCCACTGAGCGCCTCTCGATAACCTATGTGAGGGATTGATGATGCTGGTAACCAATTCTGCATACGTCTTCACTATTGCCGAATTCGACCCAAGTTCAATTGGAGGTTCATTCTTGCGTCCGATATGTTCATCTTGAAAACCAGCGATACTATGACAGTCGAGACATTGATACTTCAAAAACACACGCTTACCTACTTCAGGATCCCCCTCAGGTAAACTAAAGCCTCTTGGTGAATCGACTCCTGTATCACAACCAGCCAATACGAAAATACATGTTAGACCAAATAAAATAGTGCCTTTACTCATCCTAATATCCCCTTAAGTCACTTGTATTGCGAAGGCAATGCATAGCTTTCAACGTTAGGTTATTACACCTAATCCAAAATAAACCAAAAATAGGATCTAGATTTGATTTGGGTCAATTTCCTCCGTTTTTACTTTGTTAATATGAAGTTAATTTGACAACAAACGGCCGTTATGTGATTACGATTGTGATCACCAGCCCCTAAGGGATGAACAACATGAGCAATTACAAGAAAATATTAGTCGCCATAGATATTAATGCAGATTATGAAAGCGTTATTCAGAAAGCACTGACAGTTTCTCAGTCTGTGGACGATCTCAATCTGGTCTATGTCCCGTTATCCTCAGTTTATATTCAACCCTATCTTTATGGAGCAGATTACAGCGAGATAGATGATTCTGACCGGATGGCTAGGGCTCAAAAAAAGCTGGATGACATTGCGCATAAATTTGCTATTAAAAAGAACAATGTTTATTTAAAAGCCGGTGATCCAGCCGATGAGATACAGAACTTTGCGAATGAAATTCATGCTGACTTAATTGTGATCGGTACGCATGGTAGAAGTGGAATTAAATTGCTTCTCGGATCGACTGCCAACGCCGTATTGCATGGCGTAAAACAGGATGTTCTTGCCGTTCGGGTACATGATGGAAAATAGTTGGTGTCGGAAGGGGATTCTATATGGCAAATATCAGTCGCTTGCAGCTGGATGTTTTGAAACCTCATAAACCTAATGCTTATGATTTTGCCTTAGCACTGTCAGAATTAGACCCTACTTGGAACGTAGCAATTGAAGTCGTGGAAATTGATGAAAGCACCGAATCTATTTGCTTAGAGGTGACTGGTATACATATTAATTTCGATAATCTACAGAACAAAATAAACGAATTAGGAGCAACCATACATAGCATTGACGCAGTCGAAGCAAATGGAGGGTCGTCAAATTAATAGTTTGGCGAAAACAGGATGAAGGGATTATTAAATCTCATACGCTTAAGTCAAGCGCAGTCGATCATAAGACGTTACTTTGTGGTTAATGGGTTTGACGGAGCACTCACCATGTTTGGCTTGATTCTAGGCTTTATGTTGAGCAAAGAAATCGAAGTGGTTAGTGTCATTAATGTTTGTTTGGGTGCGGCAATAGCGCTAAGTGTATCGGGTGTTAGCAGTGCTTATGTGAGTGAACGTG
Organism: uncultured Glaciecola sp.; assembly: GCF_937770335.1. Lineage (GTDB taxonomy): Bacteria > Pseudomonadota > Gammaproteobacteria > Enterobacterales > Alteromonadaceae > Glaciecola. The sequence goes on along the minus strand of NZ_CALJHY010000004.1, from coordinate 43,449 downwards.
CAGAACGAAAGTTTCTACTTCATAAACTAGAAGATGCGATGTTAAGTGACTTAAGTGATTCTTCGCATGCGCGTGCTGCGCAGCTTGTTCCCATTGTAGTCGCACTAGTAAATGGCTTAGCTCCTCTTATTATCTCTTCGCTAATCATGATACCTCTTTGGCTAAATGAAGCTGGTTTTGCATGGGTTACTGCGCCACTTTGGGCCAGCTTATGTGTTGCCGGACTATTATTATTTGCACTCGGTGTGGTACTCAGTGATATCGCAGGTATTCCATGGTATTTGAGTGGCTTAAAGACACTGGCGATTGGGTTTTCTACAGCTTTTCTAATTTACTTTATTGTTGGATCCAGTTAGATGAATAGCACTAACGATCAAACTAACTGGCACACACTAACAACTCAAAATAGTCTTAATGTATTGAGTTCAAGCCTTAAAGGCTTAAGCAATTCTGAAGCCAAAAAAGCCTTGGCAATCTTTGGTGAAAACCAGCTTCCGGAGGCCAAGTCTGCTAGCATTATCATGCTTTTTTTACGTCAGTTTAAAGAGATTATGATCATTATTTTATTAATAGCAGTCGTGATTTCAGGCGTGTTAGGTGAATTTACTGACCCATTAATAATTTTAATAATATTGATTTTAAACGCAACGCTGAGCGCATATCAAGAGCGCAGGGCGCAACAGGCGCTATTGGCTTTAAAAGAGCTTGCGACACCCCAAGTCAGGGTCAAACGTGATAATGGTGTCATTATTATTCCCACACGACAGTTAGTTCCTGGCGATATCGTCATGTTGGAACAGGGCGATATAGTGCCTGCTGACATTAGATTGTTAACTGTGCAAGGATTACAAGTTGATGAGTCGACACTTACTGGAGAGTCGTTAGCGGTAAATAAACATATTGAGTTGATAGAGTTACCCGCCATTGCCCTGGGTGATAAAACCAATCTTGTTTTCAAAAGCAGCATCGTAACTTTGGGGAAAGCGAGTGGTGTTGTTTTTGCGACTGGAATTAAAACAGAAATTGGGCGCATAGCGAATTTGCTAGATCAGGAAAAAGAGGCGAAAACGCCGTTACAATTGCGCCTTAGTTTATTTAGCAAACACCTAGTGTTGGCTATTTTATGTATATGTATCATTGTGTTATTGGCCGGCGTTGCGCAAGGCCAACCTTTTATGACCATGCTACTAACTTCTCTCAGTTTGGCTGTTGCCGCTGTGCCCGAGGCTTTACCCGCAGTGATCACTATTTCACTTGCCCTTGGTGCAAGTAAGTTACTGAAGCAACAAGCTTTAATTAAGAATTTGCCAGCCGTTGAGACCTTGGGTGCGGTCACCTTTATATGTGCCGATAAAACAGGCACGTTAACTGAAAATAAAATGCTCGCCAATCAGGTTTTCGATGGCTGTGATTATGCATCTGTGTTGACTGACGATCATTATTTACTGGCTGTCGGTATGGCGATCAGTAATGACGTTGAATTACGCAATGACCAAGCCGTTGGCGAAGCTACCGAAGTTGCTTTATTTAATATGGCCGCGTTACACGGCTTTCATAAAAATGAATTGTTAGATACTTTCCCCTTGGTCAATACAATACCTTTTGATAGTAACCGTAAGCAGATGACAACTATTCATCAGCATGAAAATGGCTTTATTTCATTCACCAAAGGTGCTCCCGAACGCATACTAGCAAATTGTATAAACAGTGAATGCGCTACCCAAGGATGTGACTTTTGTGCACAAAGTATTCTTGAAAAAGTAGATGAACTGTCATCAAAGGGACAGCGAGTTTTAGCATTAGCAATGCGGAAATTGACTTCGTTACCCAACATTCATGACTTAAGTGACGTCGAATCTACACTCACATTTTTAGGGTTAATTGCTATCTCCGATCCCATTCGAAGCGAAGTGCCCACTGCCGTTCAAAATTGTATTAGCGCTGGCATAACACCGGTGATGATTACCGGTGACCATCAAGGTACCGCAATAGCAGTAGCCAAAGAATTAGGACTTGGAAACGGACAAATAATTTCTTTAAATGGCGATCAACTTCAAGCGTTGTCCGATGATGACTTCGTTACACAGGTGACTAAAACAAATGTATACACTCGAGTTACGCCTGAACAAAAACTAAAAATTGTTAGAGCACTTCAACAACAAGGACATTTTGTTGCTATGACAGGTGATGGTGTGAATGATGCTCCGGCATTGCAACACGCCAATATTGGCATTGCCATGGGCCAAAAGGGAACGGATGTGGCTAGGGCGGCGGCGGATATGATTTTGCTAAATGATGACTTTTCAACCATCGTAAAAGCCGTTGCAGCAGGAAGGCGTATTTACGATAATATTCGTAAGTTTATTAAGTACACGATGAGTTCTAATTCAGGTGAAATTTGGACTTTATTAATGGCGCCGATATTAGGTATGCCGATACCACTTTTACCTATCCATATACTATGGATAAATCTGGTAACAGACGGCCTACCAGGACTCGCCTTTAGTGGTGAACCTGCTGAAAAAGGAGTGATGCAAAAAGCACCTCGTAAGCAGCAAGAAAGTATTTTTGCAAACGGTATGTGGCAACATATTCTTTGGGTTGGAATTTTAGTTGGTGTCCTGTGTTTAGGCACCTTATATTGGGCTCTTGATCAAAAGCTAGATTATTGGCAAACGATGGTTTTTACGGTCCTTGTTTTTTCTCAACTATTTCAAAGTTTAGCTGTGAGGTCTGATATTGAGTCTTTGTTTACACAAGGCATTTTCACAAACCCCTTTTTACTAGTAGCAGTCGCGATTAGCGTGCTTCTGCAACTGGTAGTCATTTATACACCGATGTTAAACGAACTATTTCGAACCCAGCCATTACCGTTATCGGACTTAGGGTTATGTGTGGCAATAGCATCTATTGTTTTCATCGCAGTAGAAATCGAAAAGTTGTTAATTAGGCGCAAAATTATTTATTTTTCAACCACGAAAGCGATCTAAAATGTGTATAGCAGGAGGTTAAAATGGCACTTCTAGAACTCATTATGACCGGAATAACCGCAATAATTCTGTTTGTATTTGGCCTTGATAATTTTTCGCGAGAAATTGAGCAAATCTCTGGTGAGCGATTTAGAAACTTTTTGAGTTCGGCAACTAATGTTCCCATTTTGGGTGTGCTTATTGGCGCGCTAGTGACGATGGTGGTTCAATCTAGCTCAGCAACATCTGTTATCTCTATTGGCTTAGTAAACGCGGGTGTCCTGTCCTTTAAAAATAGTGTGGGCATTATTTTTGGAAGTAACATAGGTACCACGATTACTGCGCAGCTTGTCGCTTTTAAGCTAACTAATTTTGCTCCGATTGTAATCATCATTGGTTTTATATTAACGATTACCAATAGCAAAGCGTCTATTTTTGGTAAGTCTGTATTTTATTTTGGTTTTGTATTCTTCAGTCTTAACTTGATATCTAGGACGCTCGAGCCTTTGCAAAATAACGAGACACTAGTCTCAATCTTAATTCAACCACAAAATCCGCTTTATGCTTTATTGATTGGATGTTTGTTCACTGCGCTAGTGCAGTCAAGTTCAGTGACAACTGGTTTAGCTATTATCTTTACGCAGCAGGGCGTGCTAGGCCTTGAAAATGCAGTCCCTTTGATTTTAGGTGCCAATATTGGCACAACTGCCACCGCCTTCTTAGCGGTCATTACTATGGATATTGCGGCTAAAAAAGCAGCGTTCAGTCACTTTCTATTTAATGTAGGGGGAGTCATACTTTTTTTTCCAGTGTTGCTTATATTTGGATACAAGTTAGCTGAGTTTAATCAAAACCCTGCAATTGCTTTGGCTAACATCCATTTAATTTTTAATGTAACAGCGAGTCTGATTTTTACAGCATTCATTACCCCATTTACCCGTTTCGTCGATTATTTATTCGGAGAAGGCAAAATGGATTTTGAGCGAATTGAATTACCTAGGTTAAAAGAAAATGATAATTTTGCGTCCGTAAAGCAAACGTTAGACTCTTCTTCTGAACAGTTATTTCGCTTTTTACAGGAAAATTATAATCTGGTAACGCTAAGTATTGAGACCAATTATAAAGGCGTATACGACGCAGCCGAGAAAAGAATTGAATACGTTAATTTTCTTAAGAATCAATACATGCATTATTTTTCTAGCGCCGTAATTTTGATCAATCAAAAAAATGAATCAAAGGCCTTAATCAAGCTTATTAACCAGTTTGATTATTTGTTTCAAATACACGATTCAATTACCGATTTATTTGAAGCCAAACGGGTAACAAACGAAAAATATATCGAATTAAAAAGTGATTTACTTCTTTTAATACGAGGATTATCTATTAAAACCCTAGATGTATTCGATGAAATTGCGAGTGAAATGCTCGATATGCAAAACCACACTGAAAAGCGATTATTAACCTCAAAAGAAAAAGAGTTGCAGCATGAAATTAACGATGTGAATCGGAGTTTGCTCTTGCTCATTGCTGACACATCCCGGGAGGATGCAGGTGCATTAATAAATTTTGTGACTTACTCGCAAAGACTAAAAGATAAACTCAATAACTTTGCAAACTTACAAGTAAAACTCAATTTACCAATAGAGCCAAAGAAAGAGGAAGAGATCAATGTGTAGGTCTTTAAAATCTGAGTAGGGAATGATTGCATGGTTATTTAGCTTTCCTAATTAAGAGTATGTTCTATACTTATGTTTTTTAAGTGCTTAATTTTTTTATCGCACGAGTGCGTGAGGCTTGATTTCAATGTTGGTTGCTAAACATATCAGTAAAAAATTTGGTGCATACCAAGCGTTGGATAATGTTTCATTCGAAATAAATAAAGGCGATATTGTTGGTTTTTTAGGTAAAAATGGCGCAGGGAAAACGACATTAATGCGCATACTGACCACTTTTATCACCGCATCCTCCGGTTCAGTCCTCATTGATGGAGAAGATATTACCAAGCATTCCCTAACGGTTAGAGAGAAAATAGGCTACTTGCCCGAAAAGCCGCCCTTATATGGCGAGATGACAGTGAAGAGTTATTTAAAATTTGCGGCTCAAATAAAAGGTGTTTCTGCGAAGAAAGAATCATGGCAAGTTGCAAAAGTACTGGATGATTGCGGCTTAACTCGAGTTGATAAGCAAAAAATTTCCACTTTATCCAAAGGTTATCAGCAACGAGTGGGTATAGCGCAAGCCATCATTCATGAGCCTAAATTGCTTATTTTGGATGAGCCGACAAGTGGTCTCGACCCCATTCAAATTATGCAGGTTCTAGCCTTAATTAAAAATCAAAGAGAGCAGAGAACCGTCTTACTAAGCACTCATACGTTAAATGAAATTGAGCAAGTTGCTCAGCGCGTATTAATGTTGAAGTCGGGTCAAATTGTACTTGATGAATCTTTAGATGAGTTACTAAAAAAGAAACAATTAACTCAATCACACCCCGTTACCTTGGAGCAAATCTTCATCGATTATCATCAAGACACGCCTTTAACGCAATTATCAACACAGGGTTAGTTGACGATGAATAAAACCTTCGCAATAGTTAAAAAGGAATTGCATAGCTACTTTAGCTCACCTATTGCATACCTTATTTTGATCGCAACATTGTCGCTATTTAACGTTTTCTTTTTTCTCATTATTGACCAGAACCACGAAGCTTCATTACGCGATATTTTTATATTGATGGAGTTTATGTTCGTATTCTTAATTCCGCTGCTGACAATGAGAATGTTCTCTGAAGAAAAAGCCAATGGCACGATGGAGTTTTTACTCACATCACCACTAACGCTGACTATGATCGTGTTAGGTAAGTATTTTAGTATGCTGATTTTCTTCACCTTATTGATCAGCATGACCGCTACTTACTATTTTATTTTGGAATACTTTGGCAATCCAGACCCCATGAGCATCCTTTCTGGCTATATTGGAATCTGGTTGGAAGGTGCATTTTTTATAGCGATTGGCTTGCTTGTTTCTTCTTGGACGCGGAATCAGATAATTGCCGCATTAGTGTCTTACGCGTTGATATTTTTACTTTATTTTGCCGCTAGCTTTACCAAGTATTTTAGCGGTTCTGTAGAGCATTTTTTGGTACAGATTAGCACGCGTACGCACTTAGAAAATTTTGCAATCGGCATAATCACGCCTAGCAATGTTACTTATTATTTAACAGGAACCATACTTTGTTTAGTTTTAACAAGGTTGAGTATCGACAATAGGCTGTGGCAATAATGAGCAAATCAACTTTTAATCTGCGTTCAGTGTTGCCCACTTTACTGCCATTCTGTTTCGGTTTTTTACTTTTACTTCTCGCAGCAGGTGCCTCAGTTTTTTATATAGACCAACGGCTTTCTTACCTGACAATCGGCCTGCTTAGCATCAGTGCGACTTTCCTTATTATTTTATTAGGCATGCTAATTACCTATCGATTTAGTAATACAAAAGCTGACATCGTGACGCCTTTGAGGGAAGCAACGCCCGCTAGCGTCGACGCTTCTTTCGAACTTAGCCGATGGAAGAGGTTAGCTACGGTGACTTTTGTAATGATTGCTAGCTTGAGCTTTATTGGTGGGAGTAACTATCTAGCTAATAATTCGACACTACGATGGGATATAACAAAGGACAAACAACACACTTTGTCTACTAACACAGTCGAATTTATCCGTGTATTGGAACGTCAGGTTCAACTAACCGCATTTTATGTGGGGGCTCCTCCTAAATATTTACAAGACTTATTCAAAGAATATGAGAGAACCTCTGGTGGTTTAGTGATGACTGAAATCATCGACCCGATTGAACAAGTTGCCTACGCGGCAAAATTTGGTAACGTGATTAACAGCCAAGAGCAAAAAGTGATTGTTCAATCCGGCAACACCCGCAAAGATGTCGACTTTACTCAGGAATCCTTGTCTGAAGAGCGCCTAACTAATGCTATTGCCAGTGTGAGTAGAACGCAAAAGACAGCTTACTTTCTTACGGGGCATGGCGAATATTCAATGTTAAATGAAGATAATACGGGTTTATCTACGCTTTCTCAGTTACTTGCGGACAACAATATTTTGAGTAAGCCTTTGATGCTCGGTATTAGTCAGTCGATTCCCCAGGACTGCGATGTATTGATTATTGCAGGACCAAAAAATCAACTAACCCAAGACGAAGAAGCCTTAATTGCAGACTATTTATCAAAAGGGGGAGACGCTTTATTTCTAATTGAACATACACTTGTTAGCACTGCAGATAAACCGCTGAGTGCAGAACAGTTGCAAAAAAATCCTGACTTAAATTCACTTCTCAACAAATGGGGACTCAATGTTGAATCCGATATTGTTGTTGATTTAACTAGCCATGTTGGTGATGACGTTGGTAGTCCGGCAACCAAAAATTATCAGAATCATAAAGCGATCACCGAAGGTTTGGATTATACGTTTTATGTTCGTCCGCGCTCTATTACCCTATTAGAAAATCGTCGCCCAAACATAAAACATGCAGTTATTGCCTCAACAGCCTCAACCACAAACAGTTGGGCTGAAACTAATCGAAATTTAGATGTGAAATTTGATGAAAACGAGGATAGAGCAGGCCCTATAGCTTTGTCTTATGTTGTTATTGATGAAAAAAACACCCAGAATATGAAAGGCGGTAAAACGTCTGATACTCGATTAATAGTTTTCACCGATGCCGATTTTTTAACTAATGTTTATATTGATCAATACAGTAATGCGCAGATGGGACTTAACATTGTAAATTGGCTCTCTGAGCTGGATTATAAAACATTTCTTGGCGATAAAAAAATGGCTGTAGAGCGTTTAGATTTAACCAGTAAGCAAAAACGACAAGTTATCGTCGTTCTCTTCTTTTTACCTTTTTCTTTCATTATTGTTGGCTTGATTATTTGGCTGCGAATTAGGTACAACGCAACGATAAAGTAAGTGCGTCAATAATAAGGTTTATTTATTTGAGTTTGTGAATTCGCGTCATAACCATTAAAAGCATTATAAAAAACGAGGTCATTAACTGACTGCTGTGCTGTTTAGCAGTCAGTTATGGCGAGTTGCATAAAGCAGCTACTCTATAGCGCGTTTCAATGCAGCCTTGAATGCAGGGCGAGTCATATTGCGATCGATGTAGGCTTGTAAGGTAGGATGGCCCCCTAGCTTACCTAAACGATTAGCCATAGACACTGCGTAAGTAATACCAAAATCTGCTCCACTGATTTGCTCACCCAAAATGAACTCATTGCCACCAAGGTGTGCGGCAATGTTGTTGAGATGCAAATTTATCTCGGCCTGACTGAAACCACTCAGCATTGCGCTTGGCGCATCGTCGCGAATCAATAATAGCTGAATCAACATCGGCGAAAACACCGATCCTTCTGAATAGTGAAGCCACTGCGAATAAGTTGCCCAAGCTTTAAGGTCTTCGCGGCGAGGCGAAAATTTATGTTCAGGGTCGAACTTCTCTAAAAAATAAGAGGTAATGGCACCTGACTCACAGAGAACCAAACCATCGTCTTCAATCACCGGCGATTTGCCTAGAGGGTGGACCACCTTCAGATCAGCTTGAGAACGCATTGTGTTTGGATCGCGCAGGTATTCTTTCAATTCGTATTGTATGCCTAACTCTTCCATCAACCAAACGGTGAAGATGGATCGCCCAATTCTCAAATGATGTATTGTGACCATATTTTATATTTACTCCGCTAACTACAAAGAATGTGGATAAAACTAACCAAAGGGATGGTAAGGATTAATCCCAGTAACCTTCCTTAACCCTACTACAATATAACGGTTACTGGCAATCGCCAGGTTATTTCAAACCCAGCCCAGAGCCGACATCGGCGGCTAATGATTTTGTATGGGGCCTATGATATCTGTTCAATGTGCAAAGCACATAAAAACGTTCTGAATTACTCAAAGTAGCCATTTCATCGCGTTTTATGGCCTATTCGACTTTTTTTTTGATGCAATCCATTTTCATTGTCTATCTTGTTAACTAAATGAAAATCAGTTGTAAAATTTAAATAGAGAAATCGATGGAAAATCACGCTAAATGTTTATTAGTACTCTTCTTTTTATTCGTCTTAGCCGGCTGTGGTAGCGGCGACGATGCGCAAACTCAAGACACTATAGCTCCTATAATCGCGGTTACTGTAGATAATGAAGCTCCGGTTATTACGCTCGTAGGTGACGCAGTCATCAACCTGATGGTTGGCGATACTTACGAAGAACCAGGTGTTACTATTTCTGACAACGTCGATACTGATTTGACAGCAAGCATATCCGGTTCGGTTGATACAGGTACGGTCGCTTCATACATCATTACTTACACGGCAACTGATGCTGCTAATAATCAAGCAAGTATCAGCCGAGAGGTTATTGTAGAAGAAGATGCCAGTCCTGCACCGTTGTCTGACGCATATATTTTTCATTCAGGCAATGACGACTCATTTTCAATGGAATATTGGGGAGATACATGGGGAACCGATACGGTATACACCGACCAACCATCCGATACAACTTATTCTAAAGCCCTGGAGATTTCTAAAAGTAGCGCTTGGGGAACCGTTATCGCTTGGGGTAATGAAGTAGAAAATAGTATTGATGTTTCTAATTATACCCACGCTAAATTCAAAGTAAAAACGGATACATTTACTTCCATTCAAGTAGTTGTGCAAAGCGCATCAATCCCAGAATCTAGTATTATATATAATTTTTCTTCAGGTTCCGATTTAGGCAATGGCTGGGTTGAAATGCAAGTGAGTTTACCCGGCTTTGACGACATGACATGGTTCTCTTTAAACTTTATTGGCGATGCCGGTACGACTGTTCTACTAGCTGATGTCTACTTCACTATTTTAGAAGCCGAGCCTGTTACCGGACCGCCAACAGCTGCACCAAATCCCCCCGATTATGCTGACCAAGAAGTGATTGTTTTATATAGTGACTCATTAAACCAAGACAGTTTTATAGGAGTTTGGAACGCAAACTGGTGGAATGCACCTATATACGCAGAAGGCGATATTAATGGTAATAATTTTGCCAAGTATGAAATTACAGCTGGCGGTGTTGAAGGCGGCGTAACCGGCTTAGAATTTGGTTTCGAAAATGGTGCTTTAGATGCGTCAACAACAACAACATGGAATTTTGATTTGTTTATTGAGAGCGGAATTTCTAAAGTCGAAGTGCAATTAGTGTCAAGCGAAGGTGGTGCTAAATATGTAATGGATAACCCGCCTACAGGTACTTGGATATCTTCCGCCCTTTTGTTCAATGAACTAACTGACAACGATGCCAGTGGCTCTGGTGCTCTTAATAGTAGCTTACTCGAAAGTATTGGTATTCAACTTTGGGGGCCCGAGGGAACATCCGTTTTTGTTGATAATATTTATTTTTCGGGCACCTCCGTCGCATATGGCTTATCTGTGAGTGTTTCTGATAACAATGATACGCCAATTGCTAATGCAAATGTGTCTGTTGGAAATATTTCGGTAAATACTGATGCGACCGGTATTGCTTTATTAAACCTGACTGAAGGTGAGTATAAAGTGGTGGTTGATGCGACTGGTTTTGGCCTTGCACAAGACAATAAAGTCATTGCAGGTGGCGATACCAGTTTATCAATTGGTTTAGTCCCATTAAACGTCGGGCCGACGGCAGGTGCACCCGCACCTACTGCTTCAAATGATGAAGCCTTTGTATTATACAGTGACGTATTAACCGTAGACAAACCGATTTCCTATTGGTCAGATAATTGGTGGAATGCACCAACGTTTTCTCAAGTAAGCATAGAAAATGACAACATTGCTAAGTTTCAAATTATACCTGATGGTGTAGAAGGCGGTGTTACTGGTATTCAATATGGCGTTCAAGGAGGTGTTGTAAATGTTGCCAGTGCCACAGGATTGCGTTTTGATATGTATGCAACATCCGGCATAACGCAAGCGGTATACCAAATTGTTTCTGCATCAGGGCCGGGTATTTCAACTATGTTACCGGTGCCAACAGAGCGATGGATAACAGTAGAAATACCATTTGCAGAGCTTGTTAATCCCACTGGGAACTTTAATCCAGCAACATTAAATCAATTAGGTCTGCAGTTGTGGGGAACAACCAGCGATTCGGTATACCTAGATAATATTTACTTTTATTAATAATATTAAGGAGCTCTCTTTACCACTAAGAGGGCTCTTTTAATTAAGATTGAAACTCGATATTGAGAGCAATAAATGGTAAAAACGCGAATTTTTAATCCTATGCAGGGTCAAAAAAAGCAACTTGAAATATCTGTTTAAAGCACTTATAAAATATTTTTTAAAATCACTATCTAATTCCAAAAAGTGGAGTAGACTCCGCAAATTATCACCCTCTCAGTTTACTTGCCATGATTATTGGTTTTCACGAGAAAAAAGAAAAACGCCTATTAACACTGTCTTTCTATGTGGCTGGATTATTCGTTTTTGTCGCGTTGGGATTTGCACTTATTACCCATTCTAGCGCCATCTTATTTGACGGCATCTATTCTCTTATTGCGTTCTTCATGGCGTTGTTAACCCTCAAAGTCGCCAATCTTGTGCAGATGCCCGATGACGACCGGTTTCATTTTGGCTATACCGCCATCGAACCCACTCTCAATCTGTTTAAGTCATTAATTATCATTGCCACTTGTTTGTATGCCGTCGTAGGTTCAGTAAATAGCTTAATGACGGGTGGCAATTCAGCGGAGTACGGGCTGGCTATGATTTATGGTGCGGTGGCAACAATAGGTTGTTTTGCCGTATCCAGTTATATGAAATACCAAGGTAAAAATTTGCGCTCAGATTTGGTTGGTGTTGATTCCCGAACTTGGTTTGTGGATGGCGTACTCAGTGCCTCCATACTGCTTGGTTTTGCCCTTGCTTATTTTATTGAACAAACTAGTTTTGCGGTTTACGCCCCCCTTGTTGACCCAATATTGCTTATTCTACTGGGTACTGCGATTTTACCTATACCAGGCAAAATTATGCTCGATAGTCTCAAGGAAGTGATCAATAAAGCACCGCCCGAAGCCATCACGGCGGTTATTGAGAAAAAACTCAAGCAAACGCTTGTCGCCGTTCCTTATGAACATGTTGAAGTGCGGATCAGTAAAAGAGGGAGAGATCTGTATATATTAGTACATATCATAGTTGATGAATCATTTTCAGTTGCCACTATCAGTGAGCTTGATGACATTCGCATAAGCTGCGAGGCCGCAATGCGAGAATGGGACCCATCAATCATCATGGATATTTTGTTCATTAAAGATCCTAAATTGGCCGGATAAACCAAATAGATCCGCCTAAAAACTCCCTGATTTTTATGCCAGTAGATTGAGAAAAAAATAAAAAAGAGAGCCGCAGCTCTCTTTTCAGGTTTTACGCGGTAATGGCTGCCGCTTAGCCCTATATATTAATTACCAATTGGTGATAGCAATTTGGGGTTTTGGACTAAATTACGCACGCCATGAGCATGGTCTTCTTTGAATACGTTGTCGTTACACCATTCCCTAATACTGTTAATATCAACAACCGCAACTTGTGGTCGGACACTCCAGCTTACTTGCAAAGGTGATGCTTTTTCATTATATGATGGACCGGTAGTTGACCCTAAATACTGAATAGGTACACCCATATTGGTCGGTACGTTTGGCGCTTGATAATAACCATTTACTTCAGTAACTTCTGCCAATTTACCGAAGTTCATCGCGTTTTCATCATTGGCAAGCACAATCACTTGGCCTTCAACCCGTAAACCTGGGTTCATTGTGCTCTCAGCTAAACAAGCGCCGAGCGTGGGGCCTGGTGCAACGTTGGCAGTTGAATATACAAAATGCACTTCTAAAGTGTCACCAGATTGCAATGCGTCGCCTTTGGCTGCACATACTTGGCTACTAACTGGCTTCATTTGTGCTGCTGATAATTTACCGTTATATAGGAAACCAGTGTTCTTGCCTTTGCCGTCACCGTTGCCAGCATAAGAGGTGAAATCGCCACCTTTATGCTCTGCGTTTTTATGGAAATGAATGTTACATAGGTTAAGCTCATTGTGGTTAGGAGCCGTTCCAAATCTACGTAAATTGGTCCCATAATTTTGGCTAATATCACGCGGTGACTGTGGACCAAAACCTTGATTGACAGTGTTTTTTTCAAGGGCTGCGCGTTGCTCAGAAACAACACTGTCGGCCACTGATTTTGCATTTACTGCGCTGGCAAATAAAAAAACGGTTGAAAGTGCAATGGTAATCGCACTCTTTTTAGAGGTGGATCTCTTCATATTAATATCCTTCATTTTAATTCCTTTTTACAAATCGGTGGACAGTAATAATACACCGTGTTTTCTCTCTGTTTATTGTTTTTAAAGTCATGCTGCCACTTGATTGAACCATTGCGGCTACATTATTTAGTAATTATTGTAGTGTATATTTACTAGTCTATTCAATTAAAACCGATAGCCAACTGCAATCGTATAAACCCATGTGACACTCTTAATTTACTCGGTACGTTGTTGTGCAATATTAGGATTAAAATTTGCTTGGTTATCTCTGTTTATCCAGGGAATTGAGGCGTTCACAAACCACTTTTTTATCTACCATGTAGCCGGCGACTATTTGCGCAGTCAAACCAAAGCGTTCTGGAAAGACCTAAAAATCTCTCTCCGCCGAACACTGTCTAGCCCTTGCATCACGGGACGTTAAATATTTAAAGGAGTTGGTAAATTCGCCTGCAGTAACAATAAACACAGTCATTGCCTTTTATTATTCCTAATCTCATAAAGTGGATCAATAACAATTCGTGAGCTAGCCTCTCATTCTCAAAACGCGTATAATCTGGTTATTTATATCCGTACCACATAGTGATATCTATCTTGAATAAAATAGTTTTTTGTCCTACCTTGTTATATCTATTTTTTCTTTATTTCCCACAGTGCACAGCCACCGCTGGTGAACTCAGCTTATCTTGGGGCGAGGGAGCATCTCGGTATTCATTTAAAGTCGGCGGTGAGAAAACGCCGGATGCGATTAGGCTTGCGTATATTCATCCAACTGATTGGGAGTGGGAGTTTGCTGCGGATCATAAATTACGGTTAGAGTTTGAATTTGGGGTTCACCACTGGAAAGACTCATTTTTAAATAAAGCAAAGAATGGAGTCGTTTTTAACCCTATGTGGCGCTATTACATCCCAAGTTTGAATCAGGAATTGTACTTAGGCGTTGGAATTGGTCTAGCCTATACAAGCAGCGACCGCTGGCTGGATCGTCAACTTGGTGCTAGGCTCTTATTTGAAGATAAGTTTGAAGTTGGTATAAAGTTGCTCGAACGTCATCGACTTTCATTTAGTATCAACCACTATTCAAATGCTCAGTTGGCTGATATTAATCATGGCGCTAATATTTATTACTTTAATTACGCTTATCAGTTATAGCTATAGAGTTTATTAATTTCGACCTCATCGGTAAACAACTTTTGGTCGTTGTGTATTGATTCGTCAAGCAGTTCACGATCAACCTATATCATTGGAATAGGCTTGCAGAATAAGTAACCCACAACGCGCATATCACTCAATTATTAAGAGCTGATGTTTATGGCTTATGTTTCTTAGAAAAGTTGTTAATTCCCATTTTTAGATAGCAGCCATCAATAAACGGGTAATTAATTGTTGGTCATTGAATAAAGGCTGCCATCTGCACAACTTATTGTTTGTAAACTTTTCCATCCTTCATGACAAAATGGACGTTTTCTAAAAGCGAAATATTCTCCAATGGATTGCCTTTCACCGCAATAATGTCGGCTAAAAAGCCTGCTTTGATTTGTCCAAGGTCAGCCTCTTGTTTCAGTAGCGTTGCACTATTAATGGTTGCGGCTTGTATAGCTTGTAAAGGCGTCATACCAAAGCGAACCATGCGAGAAAATTGCTTACCGTTGTCGCCATGGGGGTAAATAGCGGCGTCAGAGCCGAAAACCATTTTAACACCAGCTTTAACGGCTTTTGTAAAACTGTCGCGCTGGGCTTGTGAGACTAGTTTTTCCTTATTGATATTTTCTTCTGGAACACCATTGGCTTCGCCAAAGGCAAGCGTATATTCCGTATTATAAATATCGCATGAGAAATATGTGCCCATTTTGAGTGCTAATTCAATTGCTTCATCGTCCAGAAAACTGCAATGTTCTATCGAATCTATGCCTGCGCGAATAGCTGCCTTAATACCGTTGGTTCCATGTGCATGAGCCGCTGCTATTAATCCTCGCATGTGCGCTTCTTCAACCGCCGCTCTAATTTCTTCCTCTGTTAGTTGTTGAATGCCAACCTTTGTCCCTTTGGAGAATACGCCACCGGTTGCACAAACCTTAATTGTATTCGCTCCATATTTTATGTTTTCACGCACCTTTGCTCTTACAGCCCAAGGCCCGTCGGCAACGCCGGTCGATTTACTTTGTGCTTCAGGAGGCGAAAAGTTATCGTCACAATGACCACCAGTGACCCCAACTGAATAACCTGCTGCCCATATTCTTGGCCCAG
The DNA here is from genome assembly GCF_937770335.1 of uncultured Glaciecola sp. Lineage (GTDB taxonomy): Bacteria > Pseudomonadota > Gammaproteobacteria > Enterobacterales > Alteromonadaceae > Glaciecola. The sequence goes on along the minus strand of NZ_CALJHY010000004.1, from coordinate 27,899 downwards.
GGACTTCTCCCGCATTAATACCATCTCGAACCGCAATAACAGAATAACCTTTGGCGCCTAAATTTCTTATGGTAGTAAAACCGGCCATCAGCGTTACTTCCGCATTTTTAACTGCTTTTACCGTTACTCGCGGTACTGAATTCCCTTTAGCGGCTAAAAAATTATCTGTAGCATCACCGGTTAAATGAACATGCATATCCATTAATCCGGGTACTAATGTCATTCCTTTTAGGTCAACTACCGTTGCATCTGTCGGATTGATAGTGCCTTGCTGGCTTACGCTAATAATTTTATTATTTTCAACTAGCACGGATACATTTTTGATTGTTTTACCATTTGAAACGTCAAGTAATGCGTCTGCCTTAATGAGTATTTGTTGGGAAAATGCGCTGTTGCTGAATATAGACAACAAAGTAAAAGCCATAAACCAGTAATTTTTTGTTATTGTTTTCATTTAAATTCCTTATTAAAAGAGTGGATATATGCACAGGAGCTCAAAGTCCGACTGCGTTTCAGTATAAGTAAGTCAATATAGATTGCCAAAAAATCAATGGCTACACAAGAACTCTATACTATTTATGCAAGCACATTTACATGTGCGTTCTAAGACAATAGTAGTAAGTGGAAAAACTAAAGAAAATAAAGCATTAAGCTGCAATCCGCGCGTTTGCTTATGTTGCTTGTAAAGTCAGTTTTTTACTGTTTGTACTTACCATTAAAAGCACCGTGCTACTTGTTGCGATAATCAACCTTAAGACCTATTCTTTTTATCATCCGGATACTGGCGTCTTTACCATTTATCGGTATAGAGCCGCCAACAGTTAATTAACGCTTCAATATTAAGGTGAACAACGATTATGTTTAAAGGTATTTTAATAGATAAAATTGATGATAAGTATACGGTTAGATTACAAGATATTGATGAAGCGGTGTTACCCGAGGGCGATGTAGATATTGATGTAATGTTCAGTACATTAAACTACAAAGATGGACTTGCTATTACAGGGAAAAGTCCTGTTGTGCGTCGTTTCCCTATGGTGCCAGGCATAGATTTGGTAGGAACTGTGACTCAATCTACAGCAGATAAGTTTAGCGCAGGTGATACGGTTCTACTCAACGGTTTCGGCGTTGGTGAAGCGCACTGCGGTGGTTTAGCTCAAAAAGCTCGCTTGAAAAGCGACTGGTTGATTGCGTTACCAAGTGGCATGACACCTAAAAATGCAATGGCTATCGGTACCGCTGGTTATACCGCTATGCTTTGCGTTATTGCATTAGAAAATAATGGTGTAACGCCGGAGTCCGGCGAAATACTAGTGACCGGCGCCAATGGAGGAGTAGGAAGTTTTGCTATCACGATATTGTCAAAATTAGGCTATAAGGTTGTGGCGTCTACGGGTCGAATGAATGAAAGTGACTACTTGACCAAGCTCGGAGCAAGTGAGGTGATTGATCGCAATACGTTGTCCGAACCAGGTAAACCGATGGCGAGAGAGCGTTGGGCTGGCGCTGTAGACTCAGTTGGTAGCTATACCTTAGCCAATATATGCGCTAGTACAAAATATGGTGGCACTATCGCTGCCTGTGGCCTTGCACAAGGCATGGATTTTCCAGCCAGCGTCGCTCCTTTTATATTGCGTGGCATTACTCTTAAGGGCATCGACAGTGTTATGCGCCCGATTGCGGATAGAGTTGAAGCATGGGAAAGACTAGCTACTATTTTGACAGAAGACGATTTTGCGGATATTTCGACTGTTATCGGCCTTGATCAGGTTATCGAAACAGCAGGTCAACTTCTTGAAGGCAAAGTAAGAGGGCGCGTAGTTGTTGACGTAAATAAGAACTAGTAAGATAACAACAAAGATATAGCTGAGGTTAGAAGATTCAAATGACGAAATTTGTCAGTAGGGTAAATATTGCCTGATAATCACGATGAACTGCAGATGCTGTTACAAGACGTTTTGAATACACTTCGCTCTCAATTTATTGAGGGCAGAACTGAGTTCGAGATAATAACCTTGTTGAAGCAACCGCCGTATTCGCTATTCGATGAGGATGCTTTACGCGATCCTCTGACCTTATTTCAAACCCACTTTGTGCTTTTTCACTCTTTGTATCATTTGCGTAATAAGTGGCGTCGGCAAAAAGTAGGTGAATTAGAGATAGGACTTACGCAAATAAAGCTACTTCCGGTTTTGTCCGTTGATGCAGGTTTACAAACAGTCGATCCGGTAGGAGATTATTATCTAGATTGGAAAAACCTAAACGCCACTGATCATGCTGGTGTTGAGGAATTATTGAATAATTTTTGGCAGAAATTGGCAGGTGTTAATGCTAACTATCACTTTTCCCAGGAAACGATAAATGAAGCAACATTAACCTTAAAAATAGACTCGATTGACACTGTATCTTTGCTTCAACTTAAACAGCAATACCGCAAGTTACAGCATGCAATTCACCCTGACAAAGGTGGCAGCGTAGAGGGTTCGCAGCAAGTGTTACAAGCATACACCACTCTTTATAGATATTTGTCGAACAAGTAAGCCTCGTCTACCGCAACGCTCCTTATTTTTGCAAATCAGTTGACGCGACCTTGTATATTTAATGACGTGGTGTTTATCAAACCGAGAATGGGCTCATAAACTTAATGAGTTCTTTGGCCCAAACCTCATATTGTAATGCATTAGGATGGAGTAAATCGGGCATCACTGACTCATGTAAAACGCCAGTGTCATCAAGAAAATACGGGTTAATATCAAACCAAATTATTGACTGGTTATTTGCGAGTGTGCGAATGATTTCATTGGTTTCATCTACAGCTATGCGCATGCGCTTATGTTTGTTTCTACTTCGCGGAAATAGTGCCGTAAGAATGATTTTACAATGAGGGATTTTCTTTGTAATCGTACCTATTATGCGTTTTATGCCGTCAGCAATTTCATTTGGTTTATCGTGCCGATGTCCGGCGTTGTTTGTTCCAATTAGTAACACCACATAGGATGCTGCAATATTGTCAATCTCTCCATTTTCTATTCGCCATAAAGCATGTTCGGTGCGGTCACCGGCATAACCTAAATTCAATGTGGTTAAATGACTGAAGTGAGTATGCCAGGCGTCCTCACCCTCAAGTTCCCATGCATGCACAATCGAGTCACCAATAAAAATCAGATCGAAGGACTTGTTGTTGTCTGTAGTTTCTGCAGCAGCCTTTTCAGTCATTTTTTGATCATGACGCTGCAGCCACCATTCTTCAGTGCGTTTTGTTGGGATGCATGACAAGGGGCGTTGCATGATATGGTTTATCAGTAATAGTAGAGTTGAGCCATTGAGTAGGATAAAACAAGTTTGCAACTAAGCATAGTCGCTAGTTTATACTTTTCAAAACCAAATTCTATTTATATCTAAAGATAGCTACATTCGGCAAATAATAGCGCAAAGGTGACTGTTTTTTTATTTAAAAAATGACCGACTAAATCGTATTACTCGTCATCAGACTTAGCATCACTCATCCGCTCGATCCTAGCTTGCTCTTCTTCGAATGCCGCTTTAATTTCTTCAAGCACGGTATCGACATCAGTTTCGCTTTCGTCAAATTCAAAGTAGCCGGTTAATTCGGTTTCAGGCGTTAATTTACCGGTTTGAAATAATGCCCACATTTCTTCTGCGTAATGAGTTTCTTTTAACTCTGGAGCAAACTCAGCATAGTAATCGGTCATATTGCGAACATCTCGTTGCAACATGCTAAACGCATTGTTGTTTGCAGCGGCATTAACCGCTTGGGGTAGGTCGATAATAACTGGACCGTAGTCGTCAACAAGGACATTAAACTCAGACAAGTCGCCATGCACGATGCCTGCGCACAACATCAATAAAACATAATGCATAACCTGTGCGTGGTCTTCTAAGGCTTGTTCAGCTGACATTGACACGTCGTTAAGGCGTGGGGCAACATTGCCTTCGTCATCAGTAACTAACTCCATTAGCAAGACACCGTCGTAACAACCAAAAGGTTGGGGGACTCTGACACCGGCTTTGGATAAAGTGAATAGAGCATCGACCTCAGCATTCTGCCAAGCATCTTCTTGCTGCTTGCGACCGAAGCTTGAACCTTTCTCCATCGCTCGCGCGCGACGGCTATTTTTAACTTTTCTACCTTCTTGATATTGCGCCGCTTTTTTAAAGCTGCGTTTCATGGCTTCTTTATAGACTTTGGCGCAACGAACCTCGCCCTGACTGGTAACAGCGAACACGGTGGCTTCCTTGCCACTCATGAGCTGATAAAGTACATCATCAATAAGGCCATCTTCAATAAGAGGCTGTAAACGTTTTGGAATTTTCATGACGCGTTTATACAGCACTCGTGAGTATTTTTAAATGTATTATCAAAATAATCTTTAAAACTACCCACCTTATAGTGACGGATTAACGAAGATCAAAGCGATCCGCGTCCATTACCTTAACCCAAGCATTGGTAAAGTCAGTCACAAACTTCTGATTAGCATCATCACAGGCATAAACTTCGGCTACTGCCCGTAATAACGAATTCGAACCAAAAACAAGATCTGCTCGCGTTGCTGTCCATTTATTTGAGCCAGTTTTCGCATCTTTACCAACAAATTTAGTCGCACTCGCATCGGTTGGCGTCCATTGCGTACTCATGTCTAGTAAATTGACAAAAAATGCGTTGTTCAATTGCCCAGGCGATGCAGTAAGTACGCCTTCATTTGCGTTTGCATAATTTGCACCTAACGCTCTCATTCCGCCAACTAGCACCGTCATTTCTGGTGCGGTTAGAGTAAGCAGTTGTGCTTTATCTAATAGCAGCTCTTCTTCTGGCACGGTAAATTGTGTTTGACTATAATTCCTAAAACCGTCAACCATCGGCTCCAACACTGCAAATGAGTCAATATCGGTGTCATCTTGTGTCGCGTCTACTCGACCTGCATTAAATGGGACCGTAGTACTAAATCCAGCGGCTTGTGCTGCTTTCTCAATACCGACAGAGCCACCAAGAACGATTAAATCCGCAATAGATACCGTGGTGTTTTCTTTGTGCGCAGCATTAAAGCTTGCTTGAATATTGTCATAAACAGACAACACGCGAGCTAATTGCTCTGGCTGATTCACTTCCCAAGTATTTTGTGGTGCAAGGCGAATACGTGCACCGTTTGCGCCGCCCCTTGAGTCAGAACCTCTAAATGTAGATGCGCTTGACCAAGCGGTATAGACCAACTCGGGCATACTTAACTCAGAGTCTGCTATCTCTTGTTTCAATTTCTCAATATCGCTTGCATTGATAACTTGAGTTGTCGCTTTAGGTAACGGGTCTTGCCAAATTAAGTCTTCTTGTGGCACTTCTTCGCCTAGGTAGCGTGATTTTGGCCCCATATCTCTGTGGGTTAACTTAAACCAAGCTCGAGCAAAGGCATCGGCGAATTCTTCCGGATTTTCTTTGAAGTGTAGCGATATTTTATTGTACTCAGGGTCCATTTTCATTGCCATATCAGCAGTTGTCATCATGATACCAACGGGTATCGCTGCGTCTTCTGCGTCAGGTGCATGATCTTTTTGAGCCAAGCTCACTGCTTGCCATTGTTGTGCCCCAGCTGGGCTTTTAGTTAATTCCCATTCGTAATCGAATAACACATCAAAATAACTCATATCCCAAGTTGTTGGGGTTGGTGTCCACGCGCCTTCAACACCACTGGTGATTGTGTCGCGGCCTTTACCTGATTTGTAATCGCTGATCCAACCAAAGCCCATTTGCTCTATTGGAGCGGCTTCGGGTTCTGGCCCTTTATGTGATTCAGGAGCAGCGCCGTGTGCTTTACCAAATGTGTGTCCGCCAGCCGTTAATGCAACGGTTTCATAATCGTTCATGGCCATTCTTGCAAATGTCTCACGAATATCTCGAGCAGACCCCAGTGGATCTGGGTTACCGTCAGGGCCCTCAGGGTTTACATAAATTAGTCCCATTTGCACTGCTGCTAATGGCTTTTCAAGTTCACGGTCACCAGTGTAGCGATTATTCGCTAGCCACTTGTCTTCTGTTCCCCAGTAAATATCTTCTTCTGGTTCCCATATGTCTGTTCGTCCGCCACCAAATCCAAAAGTAGGCAAGCCCATAGACTCTATTGCCACGTTACCCGTCAATATGAAAAGGTCAGCCCACGATAGTTTGTGACCGTATTTTTGTTTAATTGGCCATAACAGGCGGCGTGCTTTATCTAAGTTGCCATTGTCAGGCCAACTATTGATTGGAGCAAAACGTTGGTTGCCATTCGCTGCGCCGCCACGTCCATCTCCCTCACGATAAGTGCCGGCTGCGTGCCAAGCCATTCTTATCATGAAAGGACCATAGTGTCCGTAATCGGCTGGCCACCAGTCTTGAGAATCAGTTAATACGGCTTCAATATCGCTCTTAAGTGTTTTTAAATCTACACTATTAAACGCTTCTTTGTAGTCAAAATCAGCACCCATTGGGTTAGCTTTAGCATCATTTTGATGAAGGATTTTAATATTGAGTTGATTCGGCCACCAGTCAATATTCTTAGTTTTATTCCCGCCTACGCGTGTGTTAGCGCCGTGCATTACTGGACATTTTGCGCCTGAATCTGCGTTATTGTTTTGCATAAAATACCTCTGGTTGCTTAAATCAATGTTTTGATTGTATACCCTTACACTAGAGCAAAGCGCTATCATTAGATAATGAATTTTTTCGTTCTATTTAATCGATTATATTAAATTAACTGAATAGCGCTTGAATTTGAATCTATTCTTAGCACATGGCAAACTGTTTCATCGTTAGGGTATAGCCAGGTAAGAGAGCAATAGATGACGTCTAAAGTATCTGATGACAAAGCGTGTAATGAACAAACACACGTTGACAATTCACCTGATAATTTGTGCGATAACAATCCGCTTCGATTTATCGAATCCAGCTTTGGTGACCGTAATGCGGTCAAAATGTCCAGTATCCAAACCCTTTGGAGTGGTTATGGTGAAATTGCGCGATATTTTGTGCCGAGTATCGATAATTCAGTTATCGTTAAAATAGTAACACCACAAATGCAAAGCAATCATCCTAGAGGTTGGGATGGCATGCTTTCTCATCAGCGAAAACTTGATTCGTACATCAACGAGTCTATTTTTTACAAACAGTATAGCCCACGCACTGATAGCTTATGCCGCACACCCTTATGCTACTTTTCGTTTACCGGAGAACCTTCCAGTTCTGCTCAAAATGAAAAAAACAGTGTAACCAGTTTACTGATTATGGAAGATTTAGACCAAGCTGGGTTTATTAATCGATATCACGAAGCCTCATTAAATACAGTAAAATTAGGTATAAGATGGTTGGCTTATTTTCATGCTAAATTTTTGAATCAAGCATTGCACAATGTATGGCCTGTAGGCACTTATTGGCATTTAGACACTCGGCCTGATGAATTTACCAACATGCCTGAAAGTGAACTCAAGAGTAAAGCACACGAGATTGATAACGCGCTCAACAATGCACGTTTTCAAACCCTGTTGCACGGCGACGCAAAGCTAGCGAACTTTTGTTTTTCTGCCAATGGCAGTGACTTAGCAGCTGTCGACTTTCAATATGTCGGCCGTGGCGCCGGTATTAAAGACGTGATGTATTTTCTGGGTAGTTGCTTAAACGAATCTGAGTTGGCGTTATATGCAGATAGGTTGTTAGACGAATACTTTTCAATATTGAAATTGGCAGTTGAGCATTACCATGTTAATACTGATTTTGTTGCTCTTGAAGCTGAGTGGCGAGAGTTACTTCCTTTTGCATGGGCTGATTTCGAACGTTTTTTAATTGGTTGGGCAAGCGAACATTACAAATTAAATGGTTTCATGAAACAACAGACTAATATCGCTTTAGCAAACTGTTAAGCGAAACAGTTTGCTATTTTTTCGGCATCATCATGGTCATTTGAGATATGCAGTGATAATCGAAATATATCACCGCGACGATCATATCTCACCCCAGCTTGGGTCAATTTTGTTGCCGCGCCGTCCATGTCATTGCAGCCAATACACAAACTGCCACCTTGTTGATGAAGTTCATCTTCGGTTGGCTTGATTGTCACGTTACTTGGTAAGCGTTGCAATAGATAACGCTTTAACTCCAAATTATGCAGAGCAACCTGGTCGACACCGATGTTGAGGATCATATTGATGGAGGCAAAAGCAGTTACGTACGAGGCAACGCTGGGGGTTCCGCCCCAAAAGCGCCTAGCATTGTTGGCTGCAGTATAATGCTTTATATCAAACTCAAACGGATTTTCATGCGAAAACCAACCGACTGGATCCGGGTTTAATGTGCAAATTTGAGTTGCTTCAACAAACATAAAGCCAGCACCAGGGCCGCCACAAAGCCATTTCACACAAGATCCAAATATCGCATCCGCGCCCCATATTCTAGCATCAACGGGAACGACTCCGACAGACTGCGCAATATCAACCAAAGCATAAGTGTCATGTTCTTTTGTTAGTTTGACTAAGCTCACAATATCAGATTTGATAGAGGTGTTTGAATGCACATGCGTAAATAAACATGCCAACACATGGCCCTTAGAAAGCTCGTTTGTCCATGCACTAAGATCATTTGGATTGTCTTCAACTAGTACTAATTCTAGTCCATATGATTGCGCTAAACCGCTGACAACAAAACCCATGGAAGCAAACGCATCTTGATGCATTAAGACACGATATTTGCCTTTATTTTTTGACAATTTAGCAATGGCGGTTAAATATGCTGAAAAACCAGAGGCTAAGTTAGATTGTGGACAAATCTCGTCAGTTGTCGCATTAATAAGGCGAGCAATAGAAGTACAAAAATCATCAATACTGTGCAGCCATTTAGGCCATGCATCGCCGCCTAACTCTTCCCAAGGTGCAAGGTAATGATTTTGCAGCGCCAGTTTCGATACTTTAGGTAATGGTCCTACAGAATGCGCCAGCGCATAAATACCCTCCGGAAGATGAAAATATGATTTATATTGCGTGGCTTTCAAAACGCTACTCCGATTGCTGACTTACCTGTTACGTGCTTTTGCTGGTGTGCATAATTCAAATAAGAGCGGTATTCTTATTAAATATTAAGTGCTCGGTCGTATAATTCGTAGTAGATAAAACTTAGTTCGCTAGAAAAGTTTTCACCACATCTTTATAGTTTCTGCTGACCTTAATTTTGTCATGTTCTCCTATCATTAAGAAAAACTCGCCTTTAGTATGCGGAATAACTTTGTCTATAAACTCCAAATTGACGATAGTTGAACGGTGAACACGTTTAAACTGTGTATCATCTAGTTCTATTAACATTTCTTTGAGTGTGCAACGTTTGACGTGAGTTTCGCCCAGCGCATGCACACAGACATAGTCCCCAGCAGCATCAATCCACTGTATGTCCTTTTGTTTTAATAAATGTATTTCGTCTCGATCTTTAATAACAATCTTACGATTTTTTATATCTGTATGTTGTGGATCTTGATGGATTGAATCCGTCGCCATCCAAGTAATTGTTTTCTCATGCTGTTGCTCTATTTGAGCAATTGCACTAATGACTTCATTTTTGTTTTCAATTTTGTCGTCTAATCGGATTGAAAAACGTTCTTGTGCTCTAGCTACGGCCCGTTGAATACGTTCATCGTCAATCGGTTTAAGCACGTAATCAACGGCATGAGCGTCAAATGCTTCTAATGCATATTGTTCATAGGCGGTAGCAAAAACGACCAGAGGCATTGTATCGCTTTGCAGTTGTTTCACTACATCCAAACCAGTTAAGCCTGGCATTTGAATATCTAAAAAGAGTAAGTCGGGAGTCAGTTCAATAATAGCGGCTATCGCTTCTCTGCCATTGGAGCATTGAGCGACGATCTCTATATTCGGCAACTTACCCAGTTTTGCAGCCAATAATCTTAATGCAAGTGGTTCGTCGTCAACAATGATTGTTCTTAATATCGTCATTTTTAATCCGATAGTTCAAAAGGCATATTAATGTAAGTAGAGCGTCCGCCCTCTGCCCGACGCATGGTATTTATCTGATAGTCGTCATCGTAAAGTACCGTCAAACGTTGCTCAATATTTTCTAAACCCACACCCGTTTCATTTCTAAAGTCTAGCGGTTTGCTATGTGGATGACTTGCACCTGTATCACTAATTTCGATGATCAGTCTTCCTTGATTAATACCCGCTCGCAATACGATGATACCACCTTTTTCGTTTTTCGATATGGCGTGTTTCATCGAGTTTTCAATAATGGGTTGCAATAGCAAACTCGGCACGAGTGCTTCTTGGGCTTGTTCATCTACCAAAAAATCAAGTTTTAAGCGGTCTGCAAATCGCGTCTTTTCAATTTCTAAATAAAGATTTAGCGCGCCAATTTCATCTCTTAATGTGATTTTAGTGTCGGGATCATTATCCAATGAATGGCGTAAAAATTGACTTAATTGAACGGTCATCGCTTGCGCTTTTTCAGATTCTTGTATCTCAATAAGCGAATTAATCGCGTTTAACGTGTTACACAAAAAGTGTGGATTGAGCTGGTAGCGTAACATTTTCAATTTGGCGTCACGCGCGACGCTTTGGGCTTCAATACGTTTAATATGCTCTTTACGAGTAGCGTCCTCAGCGCCAAGCATTATTTCATGCTCGGACTGTAATAATTCATAATAGCGAATACCGTGAAATAATCCGGTCCAACATAAGAATATAAATATACTGGCGAAAAAACCAACCGCCAAACTCACCCCATACTTGATCGGCGGGCGTCAACCAAGCGAGCGCTTGCATTCTGAATATAGTCCAAATAAACGCGAAAATAAATACCATGAACAAGCCAATACAAAGCCTGTATATGATGGATTTATCCCATATTCGATCGAAGATTTTGTAGAGTATTACGGAGAAGAATAAACCAAGGATTGCTTGCAATAGTGTGTGTACTACATTTGCCAATGTGACTTGGCTGTACCACAACGTCAAGGTAAAAAAACTGACCGTGCTAAGAAACAGCCAAAAGCTAGCTTGCCAGAACCAAAAGCGGTGGGTAGCGTCTTGTTTTATCGCCATTTTTACGGATTGGTTAATTGTACTAATCATTGGCTAGTTTGTTTACCTAATATTAACATGCGCTCAGTTTACACATCCCAGTTGCTCATATCTATGCCATTCATCCATTCTAGCTTTCAAAAAGACCACCCTATCTCATTTTATTTGAGACCGGAGGGGGAAACAACGCAAACTGTTATTAACAAAATAATAACAGTTGTATTTTCAAGTGAACAGCAAAGATATTATTTCAAGCAAAAACGTAATTGTGTGAGTAAATATGAAGCCTAGTAAAATATTATTATCAGCTTTTGTGACCAGCATATTGAGTGCTACGAGCGTTTGTCACGTCGCTTATGCTGCGGGGATGGTGAGCTCATCCCCTTCTTTAGCTGTTAAAAAGGCCGGCAACATGAGCAATGATGCAGTGGCAATAAACCATGTAGCTGGAAACAGCCATGTAGCGGTAAAGAGAAGTAAAATAGCAATTAAAAATCAAACGCCAATTAAAGTTGAGATTATTGAAGAGAATGGCAATTACAAGTTACTTAGGGGGGGAGAACCTTATCAAGTAAGAGGAGCCGGTATTTCGTCAACTGATCTCGATAGTCTCGTCAAATTCGGTGGTAATTCAATGCGCAATTGGGCCGTTGATAACCATGCTGAGCCAGCTGAACAATTATTAGACCGAGCTTACGCAATGGGAATTACGGTTTCATTGTGCTTAGAGTTCGCAAGAGAGCGCCATGGCTTTGATTACGACGATAATGCCGCAGTAGCTAAACAACTTGCTGAAAACAGAGTAAGAGTTGAAAAGTATAAAGATCACCCAGCACTATTAACCTGGATTATTGGGAATGAAGTGAACTTTGATTTCACGAATCCAAAAGTATTTGATGCGGTGAATGATACTGCGAAAATGATCAAAGAACTCGATCCTAACCATCCAACAACAACAGCATTAGCAGGCTTCGATAAAAAAGCACTAGTGGCGATAGCCGAGCGAGCACCAGATTTAGATTTTATTAGCTTTCAGATGTACGCTGATCTTCTCAATTTACCCCAATACATAAAAGAATTTGGTTTTGATAAGCCTTATTTCATAACGGAATGGGGAGCGGTTGGTCATTGGGAAGTGCATACAACTGAGTGGGGCGCGCCAGTGGAGAATACCAGTACGGAAAAAGCCAGTAATTATTCAAAAAGCTATTCGCAAGTGCTCGAATCATTATAGCGAGCAGGCAATAGGCAACTATGTATTTTTGTGGGGACAAAAGCAGGAAAAAACGTCTACTTGGTACGGTATGTTTTTAGACACTGGCGAAAAAACAGAAGCCGTAGATGTTATGCATCATATATGGCGTGGCAGCTGGCCTGAAAATCGAGCTCCTCGAATTAGTCTGATTATTCTGGATGAGCAGGATGCTTTTGATGACGTATATCTCGGCGCAGGCCAAGCATATAAAGCCTCGGTCACTGTGGTTGATTCGGAGGAAGACAATATTCGTTACCTTTGGAAAATTCGCTCAGAATCAAGCTCTGACAGCGTCGGTGGAGACTCTGAGTATGTGCCGCCAATCGTAGATGGTGTGATTAAAAATCAGGATGCCGTTATTGAGTTAATAGCTCCTGAAAAGTCAGGTGCATATCGTCTATTTGTGTATGCGTTTGACGGTAATGATAATGCAGCGCATGCGAACATTCCGTTTTACGTGAAGTAGTTCAATAATCGTTTAAATAGCTCCCATCGAGGCCATTTTGTTTTTCGTACATAGATTTCGCAGAATAGGGTTGTTAGAAAATTAACGTTTTTTAGCAGTGTTCTGTTGTTATGCATTGATTGAATGGGTCTCGAGCAATCGCTTGCCAAGTGCAAACCGTGGGCGATTTTTTATTTTTTTAATGTGGTATCGAGTTGATATTATAAATAAACATGATTAAGGCACTAAAATAGCTTTAGTTTCTTAACTTTTAAATAGAGATGACTATGTCCGGAAAATATTATCGTAATCAGCGTTTAACAGCAGCGCAATTATCGGTTTCTGAATTGCAAACAGAAGCTAAAAGACTATTAGACAGTAAGATCCATGGCTTGTCATTTAGTCCGTATGTTTCGGGTCAAGCACCTGGTACTCAAATTACAGAAAAGCAGATACACGAGCGTTTACAGTTAATTTTGCCTTACGTAAAATGGATACGCACATTTTCATGTACTCAAGGGAATGAATTGATACCCAAAATTGCAGCTGAATACGAACTAAAAACGATGGTCGGGGTTTGGTTAGATGATGATTTTGAGAACAATGAAAAAGAACTCCGTAATGCAATCGACATTGCTCAAGCAGGTCACGCAGACATGTTGGCAGTAGGCAATGAAGTAATGTTGCGAGAAGAAATGACTGAGCAGCAATTGGTGGATTACATTAATAGAGCAAAACGAGGCGCTCCGGGCATTCCCGTAGGTTATGTTGATGCATATTTTCTATTTGAAAATCACCCTTCGGTTGCCGATGCATGCGATGTTATTTTCGCTAATTGCTATCCTTTTTGGGAAGGTTACCCGGCTGAACACGCACTAGCATATATGAAAAACATGTATACCCGCGCCGTAAAAATAGCAAACGGCAAACCCGTCATTGTGAGTGAAACTGGCTGGCCGGATCAAGGCACCCCTGACAGAGCCGCGGTTCCTTCTTATGAAAACGCGATTCGCTATTTTGTGGATGCGTATCATTGGACGCAAGAAGAGGGTATTGATATGTTCTACTTTTCTTCTTTCGATGAAGACTGGAAGGTTGCAGATGAAGGTGATGTTGGCGCTTATTGGGGCATATTAGACAAAGACGGAAACCATAAATATGCCAAATGAATCGGCTCAATTGACTTCCCTTGAGAAACTGATGGGTCGAAAGCATGGACAAGCTATCTGTTATTCAGGTTATAGAGAAGGGCAAAACCCACGAGCAGGCATATACCCTAGTTACGCACAAATCAAAGAAGACTTATTATTATTATCAGATTGGTCTTACCTACGGCTTTATGATTGCAGCCAACATGCCGAAACAGTGCTGTCGGTAATCACCAATGAAAATCTCGACTTTACATTGATGTTGGGAGTCGACATTGCAGCTGAAATGAGTAATCCAAATTGTCCTTGGGGAGCTGATTTTAGCGAACAACAGCTAGCGCAGAATCGTCAAGCGAATAACGATGACATCGAGCGATTAATCGATTTAACTAGCCGCTATCCTGATAACGTATGCTCAGTATCTATTGGTAACGAAGCTAGCGTTGAGTGGACCGATCATATGGTGCCAGTTGAGCGTTTAGTGGAGTTTGCACAGCGTATTAAAAGTAAAATTGCAGTGCCTATTACGTTTTGCGAAAATTATGTGCCGTGGACTAACAAGCTGGCACCATTGGTTAAGGAGATTGACTTTATTTCTATTCATACCTATCCGGTATGGGAGTTTCAAAGCATCGAAAATGCACTCGAGTATACCAAGCAGAATTATTACTCAGTACAGCATTGTAACCCGGGTGTGCCGATTGTGATTACTGAGGCTGGCTGGACTACGCAATCTAATGGCTGCGGAATAGAATCATGGAATGCTTCTGATAGCTTGCAAGCTGAGTACTATCAACAGCTGTTAAGCTGGACTAATAGCGAAAAGATACTTACTTTTGTATTTGAGGCTTTTGATGAACCTTGGAAGGGTTCAGACGACCCACAAGAGCCCGAAAAACATTGGGGGCTATTTTACGTAGACCGAACACCTAAATTGGTTATGCAAGATATGAGCTGACAATAAAGTGTGATACTTGCCAATAAAACAGCCTAATTTTGAGTTAGATTTTTGGTCGGTAAAGGTAACAAAGCAGATATAAGGTATATGCTTGTTTTTAAGGTAATCTGTAAACTTTTTTGAAGCACACGTAAGAATACGTTTGCGACGATGTGTTTATTTTTCGATGCCAACGAAGGCGCTCCGTTTAAGAGTGAAGCTGGTGAGCAGAGTCGAGGTTTTTTATCTTTCTCGTGAAATACTAAGCTCAGGGTCGGCTTTTATTTGCTCGATTAACCACGCTTCGAATAGTTGAATTTTTTTCTGCTCGAATTTTTCCTGTCGATAAACGAAATACCAATCACTGTGATGTTTAACACGCATCTCAGGAAACGGTTCGATCAACATGCCTGATGTTAACTCTTTGCTGACATAAGGCTGCATACCAAGTGCCACTCCCATGCCTTGTAAGGCAATAGAAATTGAATGATCGTAGCTATCAAACTGTAGTCCTGAGTCGGGATCAACAGAAGTACACCCCACGTCATCTAGCCAAATATACCAGTCCCTATCTGAAGGATAAACCTGCAATATAGTAAACTCATTTAGTTGCTCAGGATGCTCCAGTCGCTCTTTTCCTTTGAGTAAATTAGGGCTACACACGGGAAAAACATCGCTAGAAAATAAATATGAGTAATGCAAGCCATCAGCGGCTCGGTTACCAATCATCACACAGGCATCAACGTCACTTTTATCAAAATCAACATCGAACTGTGAGGTGTTTAGTCTAACACTGATATTAGGGTGCTTGCTTTGAAAGTCTGGCAGTCTCGGTATCAGCCAGCGAATAGCTAATGTTGAATATAATTGAATCGTTAACACGTCTGATCGTGTTGGTCTTAAAATTAAGTCTGTTCCCTCTGCAATTTTATCAAAAGCGTCGCGAAGAATAGGATAATACTGCTTACCAATTTTAGTGAGTTCCACTGAACGTGTTCTTCGAATGAATAACTCGACATTAAGTACATGTTCTAGTTGCTTTATTTGATGACTTATCGCTGAAACAGATACAAATAGCTCATCGGCTGCATTTCTAAATGAACCATGCCTAGCAGCCGCTTCAAAACTTTTTAAAGAATTTAAAGGTGGGATTTTCTTTCGCAAATTAACACCCTTTAGACCTCATGAGTCTAATTACAGTTGAATTAATTTCAACCATGAACAAGTAAAATTAGTTTGTCAGAGCAAATTATGCATGTCAATATAATGTTAAAAATGAGGATCCTGATGACTCAATACGAAGAGCAAAACGGACAGAGTACAAATGATATTCGTGTTGCGGTCCAGCATGCGCAAGAGATGCTGCAACACAACGCTTTCGCTTCTGCAGAACAACAAGGTAAGGAAATTCTAAAATCATTTCCTAAAGAACCCAATGCGCTTTTTATCGTTGGTCTTGCGCTCAAAGGCTTAGAACGCTTCAGTGAAGCTAAAAAAATCTTACAAGTATTAGTAAAACAAACACCTCATTTTGCACTAGCTCACCAAGAGCTCGGTTTCACACTGCATGCCTTAAAACAAATAAAACCGGCCATAGTATCATTGAAAGATGCCGTTAACATTGATGCTAATTTAATTCACAGTTGGAGACTTCTATCTGAATTACTGCTTGCGATTGGTGACAGCAACGCTTCCGAACAAGCCTATAATAGTTACTTACGTTTTTCCGCGAAGCACCCTCTTCTGGGAAAGGCTTTGCAAGCCTTCATAGATGGTAAATTAGCGTTGAGTGAGCGCCACTGCCGTGATTATCTGAAACAATCCCCCGATGATGTAAGCGCGTTGAGATTACTTGCTGAGATAGCAATCAAATTAGGCGTATTCGAAGATGCTGAGCAGTTGCTTGTGCGCTGCTTAAGCTTAGCACCTGATTACCATCTTGCCCGTTTAAATTATGCGCATGTTTTAAATAAACAAGAAAAAAGCCAACAAGCACTATTAGAAATAGCAACCTTAGAAAAGTACCAGCCCAATGTTCCTCCGCAACAAATACTCAAAGCGGCTATTTTGGTGAGGCTAGGGCAATTTGCAGAAGCAATAGCACTATATGATGCGTTAATTAATGTATTACCTGAACAAGCAAATCTGTATACCAGCAGAGGACACGCACTCAAAACAATTGGAGAGCAAGAAGCTGCTATTACTTCTTATAGACAGGCAATTGTGTGCGAACCGAGCTACGGAGAAGCTTATTGGAGTTTGGCTAATCTAAAGACCTTTCGTTTTGAACCGTTTGAAATACAACTAATGAAAAAACAAATGAAGATAAAACAGCTCTCTTCATTTGATCGGATCAATATATGTTTTGCATTAGGCAAGGCACTTGAAGACAACAAAGAATTTGAAAAATCATTTCATTATTATAAATTAGGTAATGAATCTAAACAAAGTATTGAACGCTACGATGCTGACGAAACAACAGAACTAATTGAACGAACTATTAAAACGTGTCAATCACCCATTTTCGAAAATAACAGTGAGCAGGGCTGCAGTAGAGGCGATCCAATATTTATAGTTGGACTTCCTCGTTCTGGTTCTACGTTGCTAGAGCAAATATTAGCAAGTCATTCAATGGTGGATGGTACCAAGGAGTTGCCAGATATTATTGCGATGGTTCGAAAATTAAGTGGCCGTAAAAAACGTAATGAAGTATCTAAATATCCCGAAGTTATTGCTGAACTCTCTGCAGAGCAACGCCTTACTTTGGGTAAGGAATATATAAGCAAAACTAAGAGACACCGGGGTGATGCACCTTTTTTCATTGATAAAATGCCCAATAATTTTGCTCATATCGGATTAATTAAGCTTATATTGCCCAACGCAAAAATCATTGATGCACGTCGTCAGCCAATGTCCGCTTGCTTTAGTGGCTTTAAACAATTGTTTTCCACCGGAC
This sequence comes from uncultured Glaciecola sp., assembly GCF_937770335.1. Classification (GTDB taxonomy): domain Bacteria; phylum Pseudomonadota; class Gammaproteobacteria; order Enterobacterales; family Alteromonadaceae; genus Glaciecola. The sequence continues at coordinate 10,094 of NZ_CALJHY010000004.1, read as the reverse complement.
AAGCTTTTAGTTATGACTTAGAGAATATTGCCCGCTACTATCAAGATTATCTCATCTTAATGGATCATTGGCACAAAGTACTTCCTAATCAGGTGCTAACCGTCTCTTATGAAGATGTAGTTAACGATTTTGAAAATCAGATTAGGCAAGTGCTAGATTTTTGTGGTTTGCCTTTTGAGCATAACTGTCTTGAATTTTATAATAATTCTCGCGCGGTAAACACAGCTAGTTCTGAACAAGTTCGACAGCCTATCAACACAAAAGGGCTCGACGCATGGAAGCCTTTTGAAGAGTTCCTAACTCCACTACAAAGCAAATTGTCATCAATATTGTGATCAGTTGTCGCTCACGTTTTTATTTATAGCGAAAAAGAAGCGTGTTAAAAGAATAAGTAAGACGCTTGTTATTTATTAGGCTTGATTCAAAAAAATACATTTATAAATTTATAAAGTAAATATACAAATTAATCATAAAAATAAATTAATCCATATAATTCATATGTTTAAATTAATTTAAAGATGAGCGTGTATTCTTATTTTTTGATTGGACGTTTCTCTATGATTTAGTTTTATTCAACTATGGGAGAGATATAATCGTTTGTTCTGAATGCTAGCCTGTTGCTACTATCAAACCATTGTAAATAATTTGTTAATAATTAGTTAACTATTTAACGTGATATTACGAGTCTCAGTTCTATTTTATTGGGCTTTGTGACTTGTTTGATATATATATTATAAAAGGTACACACAATGACTGATAAGCATCTAAAAAATAAAACGAGGTCTACTCGATTAAACCCCATAATTGCAGCAATACGTGATTCGATTAACAACAAAAACTTTCAAAGTATGGCTTTATCAGCGTTGATGGTTAGCGGCATGGCAGTGATGCCTAGCGCCAATGCAAAAGACGCAGACAATGCTCAAGCCGAAATTGATAACAATAAGTCGTCTCAGGGAATCGAGACAATAATAGTTACGTCACGTAAGCGTGTTGAAAACCTTCAAGATACACCCTTGAGTATCACCGCATTGGGCTCCACTAAGTTAGATGAATTAGGAATCGAAAACTTTGATGATTACGCATTGATGTTACCGAGCCTTTCTTATCAATCAGCAGGGCCTGGTTTGTCACAAGTCTATATGCGTGGAGCATCAGATGGAGGCAGTGGTAATGCATCGGGCTCACAACCAAGTGTTGCTATTTATTTAGATGAGCAACCGGTCACTGCTATCGGACGAAATCTCGATTTACATATTTATGATATCGAACGAGTGGAAGCACTTGCTGGACCCCAAAGTACCTTATTTGGGGCCAGTTCGCAGTCGGGTACTATCAGGATCATTACCAACAAACCCCAAATAGATATTTTTGAAGGTGGTTTTGATGTTAGCTATGGCAGCACCAAGAGTGGCGATGCCAGCCATTCATTAGAAGGATTTGTTAATCTTCCAGTCAGTGATAATGCAGCAATTCGCTTAGTTGCTTGGACCAAAACAGATGGCGGTTATATTGATAATGTAGCAGGCACGAGGACTTATGGATTATTCACTGATGGTGGAAACTTCTCAACAGTCGAAGAAAACAATGATGATTTAATCAAAGAAAACTTCAATGAATTAACTAATAGCGGCGCTAGAGTTGCCTTAAAAGTAAATATTAACGATAACTGGACCGCAGCAGCAAGTTACCTGACTCAAAAGCAGGACACTGAAGGTGTATGGTTTCAGGATTCAGAAAACCCTAGTGGTGAAGTTAATGACTTAGAGGTTCAGCGTTTTTTTCCGGATGCAATGGATGATGAATTTAGCCAAGCTGCACTAACGATAGAGGGTGATTTTGGTTCTTCTAGTCTCGTTTATGCGGGCTCGTTTATGGACCGAGATGTTCAGTACTTTAATGATTACTCTGACTATGCTGACTATTTTTCTACTAGTTGGATCCAATATTATGGCTGTGAATATTATGGTACTGCAGATGCAGACTGTTCAAGTATGGCTATTTTTTACAATGATGATAACAAATATAAACGTAATACTCATGAACTGCGTTTGCAATCAACAGACAATGACCCGCTGCAATACATTGTTGGTTTGTATTACGAGGATGCCAGTCATGATTACCGTCAAGAATGGATAATGAATGGAATGGCGCAAGGTGCTGACTTTAGACAGTTTGGAGTTTCTAATCTTTGGTATTTAACTGATCAAAAACGAGCAGATAAGCAGTCTGCAGTGTTTGGTGAATTGAGCTATGCCTTTACAGATCAACTTACCACAACATTTGGTGCTAGATGGTTTAAAAATGAAAGTACGCTAGAGGGTGTGTCGGGTTACGGACTCATTGCTCCTGGCTTCCCTATCATTAATGTTGATAGTAAAGATGATGATAGTGATAGTATTTTTAAATTCAATTTAACTTATAAAATTGATGATAAAAAGATGGTCTATCTTACTTTGTCAGAAGGTTACCGCCCAGGTGGAATCAACAGAGATGAAACTGACTTGGTCGGGCGTATCTACAAGTCTGACTTTGTCACAAATACGGAACTAGGCTGGAAAACGATGTGGTTGGATAATAATCTTCGTTGGAATGGCGCTGTCTATCATATGCAATGGGATGATATGCAGTTTACCCGCTATGATTCATCGTATGGTTCCCCTGTTGGTTTAACAGTAAATGCCAGTGAAGCAAAAATTGTCGGTGTGGAATCAGATCTTACTTACTTACTCACACCAGACTGGACGGTAACTGCAGCATTTAATTTTAATCAAGCTGAGTTAGCTGCTGATTTATTGGTAGGAAGTAACTTATCACCTGACGGCACTGAACTTCCCAACGTTCCTGATTTCAAAGGGAATTTGACCAGTCGTTATAACTTTGTCCTTGGCAATTATAATAGCTTTGCGCAAATCGTCTACTCCTATGTGGGTGAGACATACAGTGATATCTACAAGTATAAAACCAGTGATTTAAATTCAGACCTACGTGATATTAATAACAGTTATAGCATTGTTAATTTGTCTGCGGGAATAAATATGGACGGCTGGGGAGTCAATCTGTATGTCGATAACTTGACTGATGAACGCGCCGAATTATCGCGTGGTGGGGCAAGTTATGATAGCACTGTAACCGTTAACAGACCGCGAAATGTAGGGATCAGGTATCACATGTTATTTGAATAAATATTTTTTGCGTGTCTTGACTGGTTCAATAAATCGAGCATGACACGCACTTTTATTTTCCTAATTTTAAGTATTTATTTATGTAATATAAGGACGTCCTAATGACTGTAGTTAGCAACGGATTAGGCCCAGAGCATGTTGTGCTCGTTACCGCTGGGGCTAGCGGTATTGGCCGTAAAATAGCAGAAAAATTTTTGGGATATGGTTGTAAAGTGCATGTTTGCGACATTGATAAGAAAGTTATAGCTGACTTTATTGAAGCAAATCCCAGTGCGACAGCCTCTGTAGCTGATGTCGCAAATGTCGCTCAAGTTAAACAAATGTTCGCTGAATTAATGACTAATTATCAGCATCTGGATGTGTTAGTAAATAATGCGGGGATAGCAGGTCCAACAGCATTTGTTGAAGATATTGATCCTGACGATTGGGCACGCACCATCAATGTCGATTTGAATGGGCAGTTTCATTGTACTAAGTTTGCAGTGCCGTTACTTAAGGCAAATGGCTCGGGCAGCATTATCAATATTTCATCAAATGCTGGTTTTTTCGGTTTTCCGATGCGCTCGCCTTATGCTGCATCCAAATGGGCATTGATCGGTTTAACAAAAACATGGGCGATGGAGTTAGGTCCACATAATATTCGCGTAAATGCATTATGCCCTGGCAGTGTCAAAGGAGACCGAATTGACAATGTCATCCGTCTTGACGCAGAAAAACGGGGGGTTACGCCGGATGTTGTCAGAGATATCTACGCAGAGCAAAGTTCACTGCGGCTTTTTGTCAGTCCAGATGACATCGCCAATATGGCAGTATTTTTAAGCTCTGAATTGGGAGCTAGTCTTTCCGGTCAGGCTATCGGAATTGATGGGCACACCGAAAATTTATCTAGCAAATTTTAAATATTATGCCCGGTTGTGTTTAATCGGTGCTGACTAATTAAATATAGCCCAGCGCAACGTAGTTCGATGAGGTTAAAAATTGGAGAAAATAATGAAAGCAGCTTGGTTCGAAAAATTCGGTACAGCAGCAGATACAATAATAATAGGTGATCAACCAAAACCGGTAGCTGGAATTGGTCAGGTATTAGTAAAATTAAAAACCACAGGAGTTAATCCTTCAGACGTTAAAAAGCGTGTCGGCGCTTTTCCTAATTTACTGGATAACGGCCATGTGATCCCACACAGCGATGGAGCCGGTGTAATCGAAGCGGTTGGCAAAGGAGTATCTGAAAGCAGAATTGGCGAACGAGTTTGGGTTTACCAGGCGCAGTATGCTCGTCTTCTTGGAACGGCTGCTGAATACGTGGCACTTGATGCGTCGCGAGCTAACCCGCTGCCGAGCAATACATCATTTGAAATAGGAGCTTGCTTAGGCATTCCTGCAATGACTGCTCATCGGGTTGTTTCATCAGACGGTTCTGTTAATGGACAGAGTGTTTTAGTTACCGGCGGAGCTGGCCGTGTTGGTTATTATGCTATTCAATGGGCTAAACTCGCAGGAGCAAAAGTCATTGCAACGGCAAGTAACCCGATAGATGAAGCAACTTGTATTCACGCAGGAGCTGACTTAGTCATTAACCATCGTGAAGCTAACTGGGGTGATAAGGTCCAAGAAGTGAATGACGGTGAAAAAGTTGATCGCGTTATTGATGTTGATTTTGGCTTTAACTTGCCCGAAGTACTTAAGTGTATTCGCACCAGTGGTGTTATTGCTACTTATGGGAATACGCAGATTAAAGAACCAACATTACCTTTTTTACAGATGATGTTTATGGACCTAACTATACGCATGACCATAGTGTATGCAATGCCAGAGTTAGCTAAACAGCATGCTATTGACGATATCTACAAGGCACTATCAGAAGAGCGTTTGCAACACAGAGTGACTCATGTGCTGCCTTTTAAACAAATGGTAAAAAGTCATGAGTTAATAGAGACAAGTGGACTACGCGGAAGTGTTGTCGTTGATATAGATGCGTAAATTATAGTTTTACAGGACCCAACTCATTATGAAAACATTGTTACTCCCTAAAAGATTTGTTTGTTTTCTCCGGTGGGTCCTCAGTATTGCCCTGCCCTTGCTTATTATTTGCCAAGTGTGCCGTGCAAGCGAGTCCCTCGCGGTTGAAGTAAACGCTGGCAGTGAAATCTTGATTGGGGAATACACTGATCAAATTACTGCTGTAGCGGCTTTTAAGGGCATTCCGTATGCAGCGCCTCCAGTTGAAGAACGTCGTTGGAAAGCACCAGAGCAACATAAACCACGAGCAGGTAAACAGTTAGCAACTAGGTTTGCGGATGCTTGTTTTCAAGATAACTACAATACTCAATGGTATCAGCGGGTGGGGGCAGCTTTTGGTGTATCTCCTGAGGTATTTACCGATCCAAGCTTTAGTGAAGATTGCCTTTATCTAAATATTTGGACGCCATCGTTGAGTAAAGGTAAAAAATTACCTGTCATGGTCTGGATACATGGAGGAAGTAATAAGGCGGGATGGTCATACGAACAAAATTATATCGGTACTAAGCTTGCGCAACAAGGACAGGTTATAGTGGTCAGTATCGCCTATCGTTTAGGTGTGTTCGGGTTCTTCTCTCACCCTGAATTAATACAAAACAACGCACCCGCAAATTTTGGTTTATTAGATCAAATCGAAGCATTAAAGTGGATCAATAAAAACGTCGAGCAATTTGGTGGAGACAGTTCAAACATAACGCTCTTTGGCGAATCAGCCGGTGCGGCTAATATTGGTAACTTAATTTTGTCACCCTTGGCAGATGGCCTTTTTCAACGAGCGATCAGCCAAAGTGGTGGATTTCAATTATGGAACAATGTTGAATTAAAAAACCAACAAACGTTTGGTCATGACTTAGCCAATTCTCTAAATATCACTGACCGCTCACTGTCGACACTGAAAAAAGAATCGGCAACAGTCCTCTTTAATAAAGCAAAACAGGATTTTCCAGAGTATTACTATGGTGCCTCCGTCGACGGTCATGTGCTACCTGATACAGCCTTAAATTTACTGTTCAACCGCAAGTTACAGGTCGATCTGCTGATCGGTAACAATCAAGATGAATGGTTAATGTATTTGGATAATTCTCCTGAAAAATTGGCTAAAATGATTAAATCCTATCCCAAAGAAATCCAAAATGTATTAAAAGAACGAGCACAACAAGAGCAAAGTATTGCGCGTGGGCATGATCAAGCCTCGACCCTAATTGATATGGTTTGTCCTGGTTATGCTTATGCACAGCAAATAGTTAAATCAGATAATCGCGCTTATATTTATCGCTTTAAACGTGTTCGAACCGGCAAAGGCGGGGAGCAGCTACAGGCATACCACGGCGCGGAGATACCTTATGTTTTTGATAGCCATGACGACTGGCTGACAACCGATAAAGAAGACAAAGCGCTAACAACGGCGATGGTAAGGTATTGGACGAATTTTGCTAAAAATGGAGATCCTAATGACCCAAAATCTACTGATCTGCCTAACTGGCCTCAATTTGATGAAAAGGATCCTAAAGTGTTAGCGTTATCGGCTCACATATCCGTAATTGCGGCGCCGGACTTCTCAAATTGCCAGAAAATATTTCCTGTCCTACAGCAAAACTCAAAAAAAAGAATAATAGAGGAGAATTAAGTTGAAGCAACGAATTGATAAACCAGGTTTTATCGCAACAATTGCTGTGATGCTTTTGATGACGGTACCTTTGATGATGGCACCAGAATTATCGTCAAAAGTTATGCAACGAGCTTATGAATACATAGGTAGTAACTTTGGTTTTTTATATGTATTTCTTGCCGCGACGATATTACCTTTGCTTCTTTGGTTGGCTTTTGGCAGGTACGGCAGCATAAAACTCGGTGATGCAGATGATAAACCGGAATATAATAATTTTGCGTGGAGTGGTATGTTATTTTGCGCTGGGGTAGGAGCTGGATTATTATATTGGGCGACGATTGAATGGGCTTTTTATTACCAAAGCCCTCCGTTTGGTGCGGAACCGATGTCAACAGAAGCGGCTAAGTGGGCATCATCGTATGGATTATTTCATTGGGGTATTAGCGCATGGGCGTTTTATTGTTTGCCTACCTTAGCCATCGCTTACCCCTATTACGTTAAAAAAATTCCAATGCTAAAGTTCAGTATCAGCTGTCATCATGTATTAGGAGGCAAAGAAAACTCTATCGCCGGACGATTTATTGACTTTCTTTTTCGGGTAGCGTTGATTGGTGGAGCAGGCTCATCTTTGGGCTTCTCTACACCGCTGATTGCCGAAGGTATAGCGCGATTAATTGGTATAGAGTCAAATTTCACGCTTGAAGTTATCGTTGTCTGTGTGTGCGTTGCGATTTTTGCAACTAGTGTTTATTTTGGTTTAGAAAAAGGCATGAAAAGGCTAAGTTCAGCTAATGTTTGGTTATCATTCTTATTGCTGGCGTTTCTTCTATTCGCAGGTCCAACGGTATTTATCTTCAAAGCGAGTATAAGCGGTCTGGGTACTGTGTTACAAAATTTTATCCAAATGAATACATGGGTAGACCCTTTTACAGAATCTCATTTTGTTGAAAACTGGACGGTTTTTTATTGGGCTTGGTGGGTCGCTTTTGGTCCATTTGTTGGTATTTTTGTTACCCGAATATCAAAAGGAAGAACCATTAAAGAAGTCACTGTCGGTATGCTTACATTTGGCACTATTGGGGGCTCACTGTTTTATATGATTTTTGGTAATTTTTCATTGTATCAACAACTTTCAGGTAATTTGGATGTGATAACGTTAATGAATGAAAGTGGGATACCTGAAGCAATTATTACCGTGTTTGAGCAATTACCATTATCTAATATTGTTATTGGCTTATTCTGTGTTGTTTGTATCATCTTTGTAGCAACAACTTATGATGCGGCTTCTTATGTTCTTGCCAGTAGCGCCACTGCTGAACTGCCTGTTGGGGAAGATCCCCATCGCCTGCACCGAACATTTTGGGCTTTGACACTGGCATTACTTCCTATTTGTTTAATGTATGTAGGCGGCCTAAAAGTTGCGCAGACTGCTGTTTTAGTTGTGTCATTACCTATTTTATTTGTATATATGATAATGACTTACTCGTTCTTGAGTTCATTAAAACAAGATTATGCGACGAGTTAATCCAAATTAACAGTAAGCAAACTTAATTTCTACAATAGCTCCGCGTTAAATGGAGCTCTTTTTCTTGCTGTTTCGGAGTATTTGTTATGAGAGCTTTGTCTAAAAATTTTTTGCGAACGCCGTCTGATGGTATTCCTAAATTAGGTGTTATTGCGGCGCCTGGCTGGATTGATCCAACCGGCCGAGAATTTTATAATTTATGCCAACAAGCGATTGATATAGCTCAAACAATTATGCCTCCTGTCGGTTTTGATTATAGCTTTGAACAAATAGAACAAGTAGAACCCCATCTTGAATCTGCAGCGCAGTTACTGAAAGAGGCGGGGAGTGAGGTGATCATTCAGGTGGGCCCCGCTTTTGCGTATTTTAATGACTATACATCTGCAGGAGCTAGGGCTTTGCAACAGCGTTTAGAGGATGCGTGCGGATGCCAAGTGATACTCAATGGTGTTGCTGTGCTTGATGCTATCCTCGATTTAGATTGTAAGCGTGTGGTTTTGGCCTGTCCTTATTACGATGAACATTGGAAAAAAACGTTTTTTAACATTTTTACAATCAGTAGATATAGTGATTGAAGGCTGTCAAACCTTCACTGAACAAGGTTTGTTTGGTTCACAACAAGAAGTTGACGCTCGTCATTATCATTTTAGTGAAGCAGAAATAAAACAAAGTATTCGGCTCGCTCGGGCATCTGCACCCAATGCTGAAATGGTTTTAGTGGGCGGGACGGGTGTTAGATTTTTGAACATTATAGAGGAGCTAGAACAAGAATTTGGTGTGCCAGTATTATCCGCTGATGTTGCATTGCATTGGGCTACAGCAAAAGCCTTAGATATTGAAATAGCAGATAAAAGACTGGGTACATTATTGCGACAGTAGCTATTTAAAAATTCAACTCCGCATTCTAGCCAGTTTTATCATATTTTGTATTATTTAGAATCACCATATTCATTATTGAGTTTAGGCATGTAAAGACAATTAGCGCTTTTTCTAATTATGTCCACTGGCCGTCGCGACTGCGTTTCTTTGGAAAATAAGTGATTAGAATACCGAACAAAACACAAATTACAGCCACGATACCACCGCGCGTAAACCATTCGATCATCGCTGTGTTATCGGCGTTGTCTACTTTGACTTGTAATTCGCCAGAAGCTTCTAGTGCATTTGCTAACTCACCTGCGATGCGATTGTTGTGTTGCTCGAGCGAGATGTTTTGGCTTCTGACTTGTTGATGCTGTTCACGTAAAGTTGTTAGTTCTTGATTTAATGTAGCAACTTGTTGTTGAAGACTTGGTAATAGCTCGCGTATTGAACCAGTTGAAGATAAATACTGCGCTTCTACCCAGCCCTTTCTGCCCTCTACATCGACTATTTGTACAAACTCAGGTTCACCCTCCCGAACAAGCACAGTAACCGGAGCGCCAGCTAAAATTGTGCCTATGATGCGATAGTTGCGACTCGAACCGGTATGAATAAACACGGTCAGATCATCTGTAATGTTTGCGTTTGGCTGAAAGTCGATGTTATCTGACTGTGCCGCGGGTGCTGAGAATGAGAAAATCACAACAGATAAAACAAATATAAAACGAAACATAGGGTATTTCCACTCGGACAAATATTGGGAATGATACTGCAATAGTAAGGCAAGGAGAAACTAATGCCAAGTTAAAGGGCCAAAATCAACCCGATGAATGATTTTTAAACAAAGTATAGAGAAAATAATACCTATGCTCGCTAATGGGCGCGGCGTTAATCC
>NZ_CALJHY010000003.1 GCF_937770335.1 uncultured Glaciecola sp. | reverse complement strand
GGATTAGAGACCGAGTCAGAAGATATTATGGTTCACAGGGTCAAAGAATCAGATGCAAGGCAATGGTTGGACAGCGGAAAAGTTGATAATGCAGCGGCAATTATCGCTCTACAATGGTTTTTCCTGAATAAGCAAAAACTCCTAAAAAGTTGGAACTAAGACACATCTATTTGTTATCCTCGCGAGCAGTTCACAATTGGAATGGTATAAATTTTAATTTATTTAAAAACATCAGCCGAAATATTAATATGACTAAGATTAAGGAATAACTTTTGAGAAAGAAGTATGTACCCGCACTTACCCAGTATTCTTGCAACTTGTGAGAACAACTATGCGTGCGCTCTAAAGCTTCTTCCTGACTGCGATTCGGAGAATCTTAGTTATGAATTTAAAATTAATGATGAATTAAAATATAAAATAAAGATTTTGGATTCGGCAAGATATACAAGCACGATAATGATGTCGCAGATGGCGAAACAATACCCCTAGCTTCTTAAGGACCGTCGATGGAAATAAGGTTGTATCACGATGCTAAGGTCGCAGAAGTTTTAAGTTGTCAGAAGGTTTCCAAGTTGCAGCCAAGCTATGAATACCCTAACTTAAACATGCATTTGCGAAACGAGAAGCAAATGGTTAACGTGTTTTTAGCAGAGTGGCTGCACTTCTGCTTAGAGCAAAGGAAAATGCAAATTACAATAAGCTAGAAACATTATGGAAGTAAAATGGACCATATTATTTATTTACACGGATTCCTTAGCTCACCTAAATCAGATAAAGCACGGCTAGTGGCTGAATATGTTGCTCGCAACTATCCAAATATAAAACTACATGTACCTACATTACCCGGCAATCCTTCCGAAGCTGTAGAGGTGGTTGAGGACCTAATAAGGACTATTTTGTCTAATAAAGCCCCCAACAAAGACACACCTAATAATGCTCTTAGATTTATTGGAAGTTCAATGGGCGGTTTTATGTCTACTTATTTTGTCGAGACCTATGGAGGCAAGGCGGTTTTGGTTAATCCAGCAATTGAGCCGTTTAAGCTTTTAAATGACTATTTTGGGGAACACACAAATACTTACACTGGTGAAGTGTTTACGATCGATAAAAACAGCGTTATTCAGTTACTTCAATTAAACAAAAATACTAAGAGAAATGACCCTAATTATCTAGTTTATCTGCAAAAGGAAGACGAAACCTTAGATTATCATTTAGCCGAGATGAAATATGGCAGCGACAGCTGTATTGTCGAAGAAGGAGGTAATCACTCTTTTGTTGGGCTAGATAAATATCTAAGCGACATTATTCGATTTTTGTGGCATCAATAGGTCAGCATTTTATGATGATAATATTCATGTACATACTTTTGATGTTTGTTTTTAGACTTAAAACAGGTGTGTCTTTATTCGCTGTTTTTAACGCTAATGAAATTAGCTAAAACCTTCATTGCTCCAGAGCTTCAGCCTTGCTAATATCCTATTCAATAAATAAAACAAAAACGTAAGCAAGAGACTATGTCAACACAATATAATTCTGATGCTATTGAAGTCTTAAATGGCTTGGATCCGGTTAAACGCAGACCCGGAATGTATACGGATACAACCCGCCCAAATCATTTAAGTCAAGAAGTTATCGATAACAGTGTTGATGAAGCTCTCGCAGGTCATGCTTCCTCTATCAAAGTAATATTGCATGAAGACCAGTCACTAGAAGTTATCGATGACGGTCGAGGTATGCCAGTAGATATTCACCCGGAAGAAAAAATTTCAGGTGTTGAATTAATTATGACGAAATTACATTCGGGCGCCAAATTTTCTAACAAGAGTTATGAATATTCGGGCGGTTTGCATGGAGTGGGTATATCTGTTGTAAACGCTCTATCAACGAGAGTTCTGGTTACTATCCGTCGCGACGGTAACGTTTATCAGATGACGTTTGAAAATGGCGACAAGGTAGATGAGCTTTCGATTGTCGATACATGCGGGAAACGTAATACCGGAAGTAGCGTACATTTTTGGCCTGATCCCAAGTATTTTGACTCTTCAAAATTTTCAGTAACTAAGCTATTGCATGTTTTACGTGCAAAAGCTGTGCTTTGCCCGGGCTTAAAAATTCGTTTTGACGATAAAATATCGAAAGAAACGACGGAATGGTATTATGAAGACGGGTTGAGAGATTATCTCTATCAGTCGGTCAAAGATTACATTACGTTACCGAATGAGAGCCCTTTCATTGGGCAATTCGCAGGTAACGGAGAGGCTGCAGATTGGGCTGTAATGTGGCTACCAGAAGGCGGAGAGATGGTCACAGAGAGTTATGTGAACCTGATTCCTACCGCGCAAGGTGGAACGCACGTAAATGGTCTTAGGCAAGGGCTCTTAGATTCAATGCGAGAATTTTGTGAGTTTCGCAATTTGCTTCCTAGAGGCGTGAAAATTACAGCTGACGATATTTGGGATCGTTGTAGTTATATACTTTCAACAAAAATGCACGATCCCCAATTTGCTGGGCAAACGAAAGAGCGACTCTCTTCTCGTCAAGCTTCTGCTTTTGTTTCTGGGGTTGTGAAAGACTCGTTTAGTTTGTGGTTAAATCAACATACAGATGTTGCAGAGCTGCTTGCTGACATGTCTATAAATAATGCACAGCGACGTTTGCGTCAAAGTAAAAAAGTTGCACGAAAGAAAGTTACTCAGGGCCCTGCTTTACCAGGAAAATTAACGGACTGTTCATCTCAAGATATCAATTATTCAGAGCTGTTCTTGGTTGAAGGTGATTCTGCTGGTGGGTCTGCTAAACAAGCACGAGACAGAGAATTCCAAGCTATAATGCCATTGAGAGGTAAAATATTAAACAGTTGGGAAGTTGATTCATCTCAAGTTTTAGCATCGCAAGAAATACATGATATCTCCGTTGCGCTGGGAATCGATCCTGACTCTGACGACTTATCAGGCTTACGTTACGGTAAAATTTGTATTCTCGCTGATGCTGACTCTGATGGATTGCATATTGCAACATTGCTCTGTGCCCTATTTGTAAAACACTTCAGAACGTTGGTTGATCAAGGGCACGTTTATGTAGCCATGCCGCCATTGTTTAGAATCGATATTGGTAAAGAAGTTTTTTACGCGCTAGACGAAAGCGAGAGGCAGGGTATTTTAGATAGAATTGAGGCAGAAAAAAAACGAGGAAAAGTGAATGTGCAAAGATTCAAAGGACTAGGTGAGATGAATCCTTTGCAACTTAGAGAAACTACTATGGATCCAAATACGCGCAGACTGGTGCAACTGACTAGCCACGATTCGGAGGAAATGCTCGAGTTGATGGATATGCTTTTATCTAAAAAGCGTTCTCCTGATCGTAAAGCATGGTTGGAAAATAAGGGCAACTTGGCGGTGGTTGATTAGTACTATTGTTCTAAAATATTTGGATTAGTAATGAAACGATTCATCAAAATTGCTGCCGTTGTGCTGATTAGCTTATTTTGTTTTTCTGTGATTTTGTTAGTCGATTTGTCACCGACGGTTGCAAAAAATGTGCATCAACAAGTTGAAAATGCGGAGAATGTTTCAGATTTAATTAGTCAATTGCGTAGCAGTTTGAGAAATAGGTATCAAGCACAACAAATAGATATTTCATATTCGCAAGCTGAAAGTTTATTAGGCTTTACTCAGCGTGCCTTACCAAAGTTAAATAGCGATATTAAATTAACTGAGGATCATGCTGAAATGCTCGTTTCATATCAGCTTTCAGCTTACATTTTCTCTTCGTATATTAATGTGTCAATAAAAATTAAAGAAGCCAACTATTTGAATGTTGAGAGCGTTTCGGTGGGTTCTATTACGGTTCCCGGACACTGGGCATTAAGTTGGGTTGAATCACTAGCAAATTCTTATACAAATAGTGAAGCAGCGACGAAAGCTATTCAGCAAATAGCGAAGACAGATATATCACCTAATCAAATTATTATTAGTCTGAATCCTCTGGACTCTTTACTTAGAGAGTTAAAGAATATTAAGACGTCAGATGATAGTGATGAAAGACAGTTATTGAGAGCTAGAACAGCGCACTACTTAACATTTTTAGATGGCCTCCCTCCGTCGAATGACTTAGCCATACAAAATAGAGCTACCTCTCTTGGATATTATTTGTATAAACTTATGCTGGAAGCGAAGACAATGAGTGCAGAAGATCCACAAGGCACTTCAAATTCAGCATCTTTAGAAAATGAAGCCGCGATAATGGCTTTAGCCATTTATGCAGGGAATCGAAGGTTTTCAACACTTCTTGGTGATCTGTCCTTTGCAGTCGACCCCATTCCGACTGTGCGAAGAAAGCCAGTTTTGGCCAATAGACAAGACCTGAGTTTGCACTTTATATTTTCGGCTGCAATTAAACTATTATCAGAGCAGGGTATTACTATTGCTGTCGGCGAGTTTAAAGAACTTATGGATAGAGGCAATGGCGGTTCAGGCTATAGCTTCATTGATCTAACAGCAGATATGGCGGGGGCTAATTTTGCGACTTTGGCGGTTGACCCAAGAACAGCCGAGCAAATCCAGAATGTTATGTCTCTGGAAGTAAATGAAACTTTATTTTTTCCAAGTATTGATGGTTTTGATGAAGGAATGAATAAATCGGAATTTCGACAAAAATATTCTGATATAGAAAGTGCAGAATATGTAGAAGTAATTAACAATATTGAAATACGAATAAATAGATTACCAGTTAGTAAAGTATCAAATAAATAACAATTTATTGGAATAGGCGAAGCGCTGTCGATATTCCTTTGAGTTTCTTTTGACGGAGCTTTTTGCGATACTCTTCCATATATGTTACTGAGCCAATAACATAACTAAATTCCTCTTCAATATGTGAAGCCAGTATTAACCAATTGTCTTCATTAATTCCGAATTCGTCTAATAGACTCGATTTAATCCTCATACTTTGTGCATCTATTATTTGAGCATTCTTCAATCTTGTAGCCGTTTGACGCAATAGATTTGTATAACAGATTAATTCAATATTGATAACATTTAAGCCATTGTTAAGTGGAGTTTTTAAGCATTTAAGCTCAATCGGTTGCTTTCCCAATTTCAAGCAAGCCAATCGTCTTTTTATACTCGTATAGTGCGAGTTTTCTAGGGTAGTAGCTATGCCAGCTCTTATTGGATTTAAATCAACATAAACCATACATGAGATTATGGCACGTTCGTCCAGTAGCGCTTGAGACTTAAAACGGGACTCCCAAAACCGGCCGGAGCACTTATCCTCCCTGTTGGCTCTCAGGGCAATATACTGGTTTAACGCTTTCATAAAATAACTAATACTAGTCAGTCTTTCTCTATAAATTTTAGTGATTTTATGAATCGTAGATAATTGTATTTGCGTCAGTTTCTCTTTTTGTTGTGGGTCGATATACATAGCTGTAATTGTTTTGTTTGGGTGTATTGAGTGCCAGCGTTGAATGACCTCTATGTTGCTCCATGTTTGCGCGCGCTCGGTGTCTACATGCAACACCAGATGGTTGTGATTATGCATAATAGCGTAAGCGCAAACATTGATAGAGAATGCAGATGAAAGCTTACTTAAACGCTTTTCAAACCAATCTCTACGATGCTCAAAATTATTTCCAGTGAATTTGTCATATCCGCATAAGAAAGCTCTTCGAACACATCGGCTTATGCAGTGGTAGTATGAGGTCTGTGACAATATGATTTGTTTACTGCGAGCAATTGGCATTTCGTAGTCCCTATAATTATCCTTCTGATAGGGTATTGGACTACGCCATAAATAGTAGTTGTCTTGAAGTACAGTTTTGCGCTTCGATGTTAATAAACAAGTTAAAACTAAGACACACCTATAAAGTTCAGCCTGTTAAGTAACAAATCGAAAGTCTGTAAGGATGCATAATGTTTAGAAATAGGTGTGTCTTATTTGACGCTATGAGCGAAATCTAGAGCGTTATTTTCAATTTTGCGAGTGTTAAAAGCATCAATTCCATCTTTTTTACTATAACCGTAATTTCGTTTTTAATATTAATATTGTCGCTTTGCAGTATTGAAATATCTTTTGCAAGTTCATCTACATAAGGTCCGAAACGCTTACTTTTTGTCGTAAAACCATTATCTTCAGTGAAGATTACAGAGAACTTTGCTTTGCCCGATTTTTGAAGTTTATCAAGTGCCGAATCTGCATCAATTGCCTTTCTATATATTATTTGCATGTTTTCAGTTATTTTTGCTAGAACCTGTTGCACGAAAATCTCCTAAATTATTCTCAAGAAAACGGCTGAATTGCCGAAAAGCTGATGAAGTGCGCAATACTGCCCACTTTTTTATGCAGCTACAAGCAATAAAAGGAAAAGGTATGGATATTTCAGGTACTAGTGCCTCAAGTGTATCCGGTGCGTTGGAGATTAAATCTGCTCAGTTGGCCAAAAACCTACAAAAGCAAGAAGGTCAAGCCGCGCTTCAGTTGATTGAGTCAGCTAACGTACCCAAATCATCGTCTAGCCCTGGATTAGGTTCTATTATTAACACTTATGCCTAAGTCAGTACTTGATGAAGGTTGTAAATTCAAGTCTATCGGCGTTTTGCTGGGTTGTCCTCCAATCTCAGTTACGAGTTTAGGGACAAGATATCCTGGCAAACGCTTTATTACTTCTTTCATTAATTCCTTAGCTCTTTCAACGTCGACATCAAAATGAGCCGCTCCTTTTACTTTATCTAATAAGTGCAAATAGTATGGCATCACGCCAATTTTAAAGAGAGACTCACTTAAAGCAATTTGTTCATTTACATTATCGTTGACTCCCTTTAAAAGGACTGCCTGATTGAGAAGCGTAATTCCTGATGTACGCATCTTTGAACATGCTCTAGCAAGATCTGGACTGACTTCATTAGCGTGATTGGTATGCAATACCAATACTTTTTGAAAGCGACAATTTGTAAACCAGTCAATGAATTCATCATTTACTCGAGAGGGGATTACTACAGGCAACCTTGTGTGGATCCGAAGCCTTATTAAATGGGGTATGTCTTCAAGTTGTTTAACTAACCATTTTAGGTGGCTGTCTTTCGACATTAACGGATCGCCACCGGAGAATATTACCTCAGTTATTTTTTTATTTTGTTTGATGTAAGTAATTGCCTCTTGTAATTCGCGTTTATTGACAGAATTTTCTTCATATGGAAATTCTCGCCTAAAGCAATAACGACAATTCACGGCACAACCACTTTTGACTATGAGCAAAACTCTATTTTCATATTTGTGTAAAAGACCTTTTATTTCATTTTTGTGTTCTTGGAGTGGGTCTTTGACAAAACCAGGTGTGTCTTTGTATTCAATATCTTGCGGTAACACCTGCAACAACAAGGGATCTTTCAAATCGTTCTTATTCATCAAACTAGCAAAATGCCGAGGTACTTTCATGGCAAAAAGTTTCCTCGCAGAACTATTTTTTATGGCAATTTCAGGGGCTAAATTCAAATATTCTAACAACGACTCAAGGGTCGTAAAACAATTTGCCAATTCTTTTTGCCAGTTTGACTCTACAGCAATGTTATTTTTAGGTATTATTCGTTTCACAAACATGCTCACAACGTAAATTTTAGAGGAACTATGGCTCATTTCAGTACAAACGAGTTCAAAGCGGGCTTAAAGATAATGCTCGACGGCGAACCTTGCAACATTCTTGAGAATGAATATGTCAAACCAGGCAAAGGACAAGCTTTTAGCCGTGTTAGACTTCGGAAACTTATTTCAAACAAAGTACTAGAAAAAACATTTCGGTCTGGTGATTCGGTTGAAGGTGCTGATGTCATGGATACGGAACTTTCCTATCTCTATACCGATGGCGAGTTTTGGCATTTTATGAACAATGAAACGTTTGAGCAAATTGCTGCCGATGAAAAAGCGTTAGGTGACAGTATAAAGTGGTTAGTGGAAAATGATACTTGTACTATCACATTGTGGAATGGGACTCCTATTGTAGTAACTCCACCGAACTTTGTTGAGTTAGAAATTACTGAAACTGATCCTGGTTTAAAAGGTGATACTGCCGGCACCGGAGGTAAACCTGCGACATTAGTTACGGGAGCCGTAGTTAGAGTGCCATTATTTGTTCAAAAAGGTGAGATAATTAAAGTTGACACACGAAGCGGTGAATATGCCTCTCGTGCGCAGAAATAGGATAGCTAAAGAGGTTGTGCTAAAAGCACTAACCTCTTTTATTTTCTAATGAATATCTCAAACGAATGGCAACCTTCAGGGTCAGTCGAAAGCCTTGTTAAAAGAGCTCAAATTCTAACTGAAATCAGACAATACTTTGCGACTGAAAAGGTGTTAGAAGTTGAAACACCAACTATTTCACCGTCAACTATCACTGATGTTCATTTAGAGGCGATGAGAACGGTGCATACAAATCCACACTCGGTTAAAAAAACACACCTCTTTTTACAAACTTCTCCCGAGTACTACATGAAACGTATGTTATGTGCTGGTTTTCCTAGTATTTACCAAATTACAAAATGTTATCGAGACGATGAAGTGGGCCGATGCCACAATCCAGAGTTTACGATGCTTGAATGGTACCGATTGGGTTTTTCAATGGATGAGTTGATTGAGGATGTAGATATGCTCTTAAGACTCGTCTTAGACACACCTGCTTGCGAAAAAATGACTTATCGTGAATTGTTTGTCAGGCACCTAGATTTAGACGTGAAAAGCGACACGGACTTAAAAATTGTGACGCTATGTAAAAAATTTGGCTATGAAAATATAGTGCCTTTGTATTTCAAGGATAAGCTTTCCCAATTTGATAGAGACATGCTTTTACAACTTTTGTTTTGTGAAAAAATTGAAAGAGAAATCGGTTTAGAGCGACCGATTGCCGTGATGAAATTTCCAGCTAGTCAGGCGTCGTTGGCTAAAATTGATCCATCTGACCCATGGTTATCGCTCCGGTTTGAGTTTTATTATAAAGGTATTGAGCTGGCCAATGGCTTTGAAGAGCTTAACGATGCTGATGAACAAAAGACCCGATTTATTTTGGACAACAAACAAAGGAAAGAATGTGGTTTGGACGTAAAAGCTGAAGATGTAAAGTTTCTCAATGCATTAAAAGCTGGCTTACCAAAATGTTCGGGAGTGGCGCTCGGAATTGATCGCCTTTTAATGTTAGCGCTTGGCAAAAGGCATATAAGTGAAGTCTTAAGTTTCGATTTTGCATCCCTTTAGATGATTACTAGTTAGTAAAGAGAGTAAAGATGAAAAGTGAAGGCAATATTGACGTTTGGTTTGAACAACTTGCCAATGCTAAAAAACTTGCAGACACAGACACACCTCATATTGTGGTCGGTTACGGAAGCCTGCTGAGCAAACAAAGCCGAGACAAGCATAGCAACATAAAGTCACTTCCGCTTCCAGTTATTGTAAATGGATGGGAGAGAGCTTGGGTCACGAAGTCTGACGATGAAAAGCAAACTTATGTTGGAGCCTATCAAAATAGCTCGAGCAGTTTTAATGGGCACGCTTTCTATACAAATATCGATGAAAAACTCCTTCAACGAGAGCAGGATTATCGATTTTCAAAGCTCATGTTAGATAAATTAGATTTCGGCGTAGCGATAAACTTATCGATGTTAGAGGTTCTATCCCAGCACACTATATACGTTTGCGAAACGCTTCAAAAAGAACTGCCGAGCAAAGAATTTCCCGTAAATGCTAGTTATATTGATACATGTCTAAAAGGATGTTTAGAGGTCGGTGGAGTGGATGAGGCCAGACGATTTATTAAGACCACAAAGCACTGGCCTGAGGTTTTTAAATTAAATGACCGCTTAAAGCCAAAGTATCCTAGGGCTGCCACAATATGTGTATCTGACTATGAAATGTTCGATGATATACAAAAGCGACATATATCATCATGAAAAGTCAAAGATTATGTTTTAGAAAGGCATATGAGTCAGATGCAGAGTTCATCTATAGTTTAGTCAATGAACCAGATTGGTTAGAATATATTGGTGATAGAAAAGTAAATAGTTTACAAGATGCTGTTCGTTTCATCGTTGAAAGTATAAATGCAGAGCATCATGACGAGAGACTTGGATTAAAAATTTGTTGTATGCGGGGTAACGACTTATTTGAAAAAGTAAAAAACAAAGACACACCTATAGGCGTTTGCGGTTTACTTAAGCGGGATTACCTTGATTCGATCGATATTGGGTATGCTTTTGCTAAAAAATATCGAGGGTTTGGGTATGCAATAGAGGCGGCTTTGTTTTTTAAAGATTACGCTTTCAATGAGTTAAATGTTGATAAGCTTTACGCTACAGTCTCCAAAGAAAACGGAAGATCTATCTCGTTACTAGACCAGTTAGGTTTTAAATCACTTGGAGGGCTTATAAAAAATAATGAAGAGTCTAGTGATGTTTTACTCTATGAGGCCTGCGGGAATGATAATTTATCGCCCGTTTAACATAGAAAAAACAAGACAGACCTAAATAGGTGTGTCTTGTTTTTGGCTATATGAACAAAAATAGCAGCTAGATAATCATTGTGGGGTTCGTAACACCATTAACCTAATTTCAGTCATGTCTTCTATTGCAAACTTTACTCCCTCACGACCTAGTCCTGACTCTTTCACTCCCCCGTATGGCATATTGTCGACACGCCAACTGGGTACATCACCGATAACGACACCGCCAACATCTAACTCATCCCAAGCTCTATGGGCCTTATAAATATCTCTGGTAAAAACGCCGGCTTGCAAACCAAATTGACTGTCATTGACTAACTTCAATGCTTCATCGAAATCAGAGAAAGGTGCGATTGTTGAAACAGGTCCAAATGCTTCTTCTGTATTAATTTCACAGTTCGTTGGCACATCTTCAAGCAATGTAGCTTGCAACATTAATCCGTCCCTAGAACCTCCACAGAGTAATTTAGCACCCGCGTTAACCGCACTTTTGATCCAGTCTTCCAGACGTTTAGCTTCTGACTCAGAGATCATTGGGCCAATGAACGTATCCTCATTCAGTGGATCTCCATGAACCAAATTTTTGACCTTTTCTGTGTATGCAGCTTTAAATTTTTCATAAATAGATTCATGAATAAAAATACGTTGGACACTAATACAACTTTGTCCTGATTGATAATAAGCACCAAAAACGATGCGTTCAACAGCATCCTTAATATCAGTATCATGATCGACTATACAACCAGCGTTACCACCCAGCTCTAGTATTACCGGCTTTTTACCTGCCTTGGCTTTTAACTCCCAACCGACGGTAGGTGAACCGGTGAAGCTTAGAAGTTTGAAGCGATCGTCAGTTGTAAAAAGGTCAGCAGCATCTCTGCTGCAGGGTAATATTGAAAAAGCACCTTCAGGCAGATCGGTCTCAGCGAGGATCTCACCGATAATTAGGGCCCCGACAGGAGTTCTACTTGCGGGCTTCAATACAAAAGAGCACCCTGCCGCTATAGCAGGAGCTATTTTATGGGCAGCTAAGTTTAATGGAAAATTGAACGGAGATATGAAGGAGCATGGACCAATTGGTACTTTCTTATATTGCCCTTGATACCCTTTTGCTCTTTCGGTAATTTCTAAATTCATTACCTCTCCGTTAATACGCACTGATTCTTCTGCAGCGATTTTGAAGGTATCTATTAGTCTCGTAACTTCACCTCGGGAATCCTTTATGGGCTTGCCAGCTTCAATACACAATGCGTATGCAAGTTCATCAAATCGCTCTCTGAATCTTGTTACGCAGTGTTCTAATATCTGCTGACGTTTGTAAGCCGGCATTTTGTTCAGTATTTTCTGGCTTTTCTCCGCCGCATCAATCGCTTTATCAATGGTTTCTGCATCAGCCATTGCAACCTTAGTCGCTACTTCTCCAGTATATTTATTAGTTACTTCAAGATGTTGATTGGCAAAAATAGCTTTGTTTGCCAGGAAGTATGGATATTGTTTTGCTAGCTTCGTCATTGTTATTGTCCTTTTATAAAGACACACCCTATTGTGAAATAGGTGTGTCTTTATTCAGCTTAAATTTTGGGGATTACAGCTTCGCACTAAGCTCTCGAATTGTGGTGTTTAATGTTTCATCATTCAAACTATAATCAACAGGCACATCAATTAGATGAACTGCAGGATCGGCGAGGCAATTTTGTAAGGTTGGTAGGAGCTCTTCTGTAGCCCCAATTCGCCAACCTTTGCCGCCATATGATTCTACATATTTAACGAAATCAGGATTGCCATAGTCTAACCCGTAGTTTTCAAATTTCATGTTTGACTGTTTCCACTTAATCATTCCATAAGCATCATCACGCAAAATGATCACTACAATATGCAGGTTTAGTCTTACTGCGGTTTCTAGCTCTTGGCTGTTCATCATAAAGCCACCGTCGCCACAAACAGTGATAACCGCTTTTTCTGGGTGGACTAGTTTTGCTGCTATGGCCGAAGGGAGACCAGCCCCCATGGTTGCCAATGCATTGTCGAGTAAAACGGTGTTCGGCAAGTAGGCAGGATAATTTCGAGCAAACCAAATTTTATAAATACCGTTATCTAATGTAACGATCCCGTCTTTGGGCATTGCTTTTCGGATCTCTCGAACAAAACGTTCAGGTAATATAGGGAAGCGATTATCATCTTCAGAAGCCTTTCTATGTGCTATGTAGGCATCGTGAACATCTCTATAAAAGTCTAGCGTCCAGCTATTTTGCGGTTTAATTTTTTCTTTAATTTGCCAAATACTATTAGCTATATCACCAATGACTTCTAATTGTGGGAAATAGACAGGGTCAACGGCAGCCGAATCAAAATTAATATGAATGACTTTTTGATCATCGTCTTCCATAAAGAAAGGGGGTTTTTCAACCACATCATGTCCAACATTGATAATTAAATCAGCTCTATCTATAACGCGATGGACAAAATCACCAGATGACAAGGCTGTATTACCCATAAACAGCTTTCCACTCTCATCGAGTACTCCTTTACCCATTTGAGTTGTAATGTACGGGATACCCGTTTTATCGACAAATTCTTGTAGCATTTTAGCGGTAAGCTTACGATTTGCTCCAGCGCCTATTAATAGCACGGGTGATTTTGCTTTTTCAATCATATCAACGGCAAGACTAATTGCTTTATATTCTGCAATAGGTCTTCTAGCTACGCTAGGCTTCAATAATTTCGCGCTAGTAGATTCATCGGCGATGTCTTCAGGTAGTTCAATATGAACGGCTCCAGGCCGCTCCTCCGATGCAAGTCGAAAAGCTTCTCTCACGACCGATGGTATTCGATCTCCGCTAACAACCTGTGTTGTATACTTTGTAATAGGGCGCATCATATCGACAACATCAATGACTTGAAATCGGCCTTGTTTACTGGTCTTTATTGGTTTCTGGCCTGTTATCATTAGCATTGGCATCGCACCGAGTTGTGCGTAAGCAGCGGGGGTTACTAAATTAGTTGCGCCCGGTCCTAATGTTGATAAACAAACACCGACCTTGCCAGTCAAGCGACCGTAGGTGGCAGCCATAAAACCAGCACCTTGTTCGTGGCGGGTTAAAATAAGTTTGATGGATGAATTACGTAAGGATTCTAATAAATCGAGGTTTTCTTCGCCCGGTATACCAAATATATACTCAACGCCCTCTGCTTCAAGCGCCTTTACCATTAAATCAGATGCTTTCATAACTTTCCTTTTTCTTAACTGAGTGCCTAGTATAGACAGGTAAATCGAATTTACATATTCAGTTTAAGAATAAAGTATTAAGCTAAGCTTTGATTAGTAGCGCATGTGATCGATAATTTAATACTGAGGCTCTGGTAGCACGGTGGCTGTTATTAAAAGTATATTTTCTCTCGGCGCATCTTGAAAACGAATAATTGCCTTATATTCAGTCTCAACTAAAGCAACCTTATCAAGCACATCAGTGCCTTCAACTACACTACCGAAAACGGTGTAGCCCCACGTTTTCCCGGGATCTAAATTGTTATTATCTTTCATATTAAAAAAGAATTGGCGTTTGGCTGAATGGGGGGCATCTTCTCTTGCCATAGCAATGCTGTGTAAGTCATTTTTCAGTCCATTTCCAGATTCATTAATAATCGAACGATTAGCTTTCTTTTCTTGATATTCTGGGCCATAACCCCCGCCTTGTATAATATAATTAGGAATAACGCGATGAAATAACGTGTTATTATATTCACCTCTTTTAACATAGCTTAAGAAGTTATTTACGGTAGCGGGTGCTTTTCTTCTATTTAACTCAATCACTATATTACCCAAGCTAGTTTCAAGCATGACTAATGGATAATAATTATCTTTTTGAATATTCTCGCCGGGTTGTCTTTGTGTGTTTGCTGTTGCGCTAAAACTCAAAATCGTGAGCATGAAAACTAAAAATATCGATTTTGCCATTTTATTGCTTCGCTTTGTAGGTTGATAAAATGCTGAACTTCTTATTACTATCAATAACTTCATACCCACCAAACAGTTTCTTCAATTTAATTGGGTAATCTAAATGGCGATTACCTACAATTCTCAATTCACCACCATGTTTTAGTGCTTTTTTTGCATCGGTGAACATTTGATATGCAACGTGATCCGTAATCGTGTTTTGTTGATGAAAAGGAGGGTTACACAATACAATATCGTAATTCGGCGATCCAACTTTCAACAGCTCTTCCAAGCAATTACTCACGATAAAGGTTGCTCGACTTTCACTACCGATGTGATTAATGACGTTTTGTCTTGCAGACTCAACAGCCATAAAAGATTCGTCGACAAAAGTCACATGAGCAGTCTTGTTCTGATCTAAAATAGACACACCTATTACGCCATTACCACACCCCAAATCAATAACGTTTTTATTGAGTGCATTAGGTAGATTTTTCAACAATATTCTTGCACCAATATCTAAATGCTCACGACAAAAAACATTTGCATGATTGCTGAGAGTGAATGGAATTAATGGGTCAGACACAATTGTAGGGTAGGGAGACGTTGCTGTCTTGATATCCTCATATTTAGAAAAAATGAGTCTGGCTTTCTTTTTTGCCAAAGATGTCGTCGTTGTACCAATGTACTTTTCGAATAATTTTAAAACAGAGTTTTGCACTGTCTTTACTTTTCCAGCTGCAATAATTGTTGTATTTGCATCCAAAACAGACTGAAGTGTGATGAGCTGTTGTTCCAACAAAGCAAGTGAGCGTGGAATTTTAATTAGTACTACTTTTGCTTTGGTAGTAATAACGTTAGTGAGGTCAGTAAGTGCATCACAGAATTCTACATTTTCGGGGTCTAACCCATTTATCATAAGATTGGTCATAACACTTTTATGCGAAATCCATGAATCGGAAATGAATACTGGTTTTTTATGGTTAAACCAACACGTCAAGGCACCAAAATCATCATTAATTATAACAAGAGGTGTGTCTTTGTTTGAAACATCTGCTAATAATGAGCAATTCTCTACATGTTCAATAATATATTCATCGGCCCCATCCCATGCTTGAAGACTCACATGCTGATATTTCGCGGGGTAACGTTCTAAATGTAAACTGCGCTCAAATGCAGTAAAGTGTGTGTTCATTGAATTACTCGTTTTGTTGACCTTGAGCAACTTAACCCAATTTTGAGGTTTTATGCAGCAATGTCTTTTTTCCAATCCTAATTTGCAGAGTCTACCCTTGGCTGATGCAAAGGTACAATATTTAGCGAATTGGCTCGATAATGAAACAGCAGATTCGTTGTTATATCTTTTTCAGCGCGAATTGGATTGGAGTGAGGGGGAAATAAAAATTTTTGGTAAAAAGATAAAGATCCCTCGTTTACAAGCTTGGTATGGAGACGCAGGAACTAACTATGAGTATTCGGGAGTCACTATGCCTCCAATTCCTTGGCATGATGATCTGCACACATTGAAAGCTAGATGTGAGCGTCAATGTGGCACCAGATTTAATTCAGTTCTCGCAAATTTATATAGACATGGTCAAGATAGCATGGGGATGCACTCTGATGATGAACCTGAATTAGGTACTGAGCCGATCATAGCTTCTGTTTCTCTGGGGGAAGTAAGAAATTTTGATTTCAAGCATAAAGTAAATGGTGACAAATTTAGGTTGCCATTGGAGCATGGCTCTTTATTGATTATGAGTGGTAAAACTCAAAAATATTGGCAACATGGGATCGTGAAGACGAAAAAACGGATTGAGCCGCGGATTAATTTTACTTTTAGACAAATTCTTCAGTAGTAAGATTATTTTCTTCCTTGGGTGGGCAAATTTTAGCCTTAAGAGGTGTGTCTTGTTTTCACACTTGTTGCGCTAACGACGTATCAATTTTAGAATGCAGCTAAATGCGAACGACGACATTAAATAGAGAGAAATGATGACAGTAGAGCAAGGTATTATCGATAAACTAACCAAAAAATTTCAAATTTCATATTTGGAAGTATTAAATGAAAGCCACATGCATAGTGTTCCGGTCAACTCTGAAACTCATTTTAAAGTGACTATTGTTTCGAGTGATTTCGAAGGTAAACGGTTGATTCAACGACAGCGGTTAGTGAATCAATTATTGTCTGAAGAATTAGCCGGACCAGTGCATGCGTTGGCTCAACACACATATACGCCAGAAGAATGGAACAAGAAAAATGGTCTTTCTCCAGATTCCCCAAATTGTTTGGGTGGTGGTTCAAAGTAAAATCGTAATAAGCGATATTTTTTAACATTCTGTTAAAAGAAATTAGGTTCATTATCTGCTAGAATCGCGAAAGTTTTGAAATAATAGAAATGTGAATATGTTTAATTTGATAAATGGTACGAAAGGGAATGTTAAAAATGACATTCTTTCTGGTATCACTGTTGCTTTTGCTTTGGTTCCCGAAGCGGTGGCATTTGCTTTCGTCGCTGGTGTCGAGCCAATGGTAGGTTTATACGCTGCTTTCATGATGGGCCTAATTACGTCAGCAATAGGTGGTCGTCCGGGTATGATTTCTGGCGCAACCGGCGCAATGGCAGTAGTAATGGTTGCGCTTGTTGCTCAACATGGCGTCCAATATTTATTCGCAGCGGTGTTGCTTGCAGGTTTACTACAAATCATGGCTGGTATATTTAAGCTAGGTAAGTTCATTCGTTTAGTGCCTTACCCCGTGATGCTTGGATTCGTCAATGGCTTAGCGATTGTTATCTTTTTGGCGCAATTGGGTCAGTTTAAAATAACTAATTCCCTCGGACAGCTCGAATGGATGAGCGGAACCGTGATGTATATCATGCTCGGATTGGTCGTTTTGACGATGGCTATAATTTATCTTTTACCAAAATTAACTACAGCGATACCAGCTTCTCTGGTAGCCATTGTTGGTGTCACAGCATTAGTTCATGGCCTAGATTTAGATGCTAGAACCGTTATCGATTTCGTCCGAGATATGGCTCCAGAAGCACAGAAAGATTCAGTCACTTTAGCTGGTGAGTTGCCAACTTTCAGTATCCCAGTAGTGCCTTTTACACTTCAAACCTTATATATTATTTTACCTACGGCAGTTATTTTGTCGCTTGTTGGTCTTATTGAGTCGTTACTCACCTTATCACTTATCGATGAAATGACAGACACTCGTGGTCAGGGAAATCAGGAATGTGTGGGCCAAGGTGTAGCAAATACAGTGAATGGTTTCTTTGGTGGAATGGGTGGTTGCGCAATGATTGGTCAGAGTATGATCAATATAAACTCCGGTGGCCGCGGTCGCCTGTCTGGCATCACTGCCGCATTGGTCTTACTTGGCTTTATTCTATTCGCAGCGCCTCTTATTGAAATGGTTCCGTTGGCGGCTCTTGTCGGTGTTATGTTTGTCGTGGTTATTGCAACGTTCGAATGGGCCTCTTTTAGAATTGTTCGTGGCGTTAATAAAGAAGATGCTTTTGTTTTGTTTCTGGTCACTGGTGTCACGGTTGCCGTTGATTTGGCGATAGCTGTTATCGTCGGCGTAATAGTCTCAGCGCTTGTATTTGCATGGAAACATGCAACACATATGATTGCAAAGACCCATACAGATGATGATGGCTGGAAAGTTTACGACT
This sequence comes from uncultured Glaciecola sp., assembly GCF_937770335.1. GTDB lineage: Bacteria > Pseudomonadota > Gammaproteobacteria > Enterobacterales > Alteromonadaceae > Glaciecola. Next base: position 747,818 of record NZ_CALJHY010000003.1, on the reverse strand, counting down.
TAGACGGTCCATTGTTCTTTGGCTCGGTAACTCATTTTAGAGAAATCTTTGACCCTCAGAATGATCCTGGTGACGTGGTTATCGATTTTCGAGAGTCAAGAATCTGGGACTCGTCAGGTATTGACGCATTGGATGGCCTTGCTGACAAATACAAAGAACAAGGTAAAAAGCTGCATATTAGGCATATTAGCCCTGAATGCCGAGTTTTACTTAAGAAGGCGGGAGCATACGTTGAAATTAACGTAAATGAAGATCCTCGATATCGTGTTGTTTCAGATACGCTGGGCTAGTATAGATAAAAGTTACTTATCACTTAGAAGTATTAAAAAAGGGAGCATCTAGCTCCCTTTTTCATTTCCTGAAGTTAAATATTAACCTCTATATAACGTTTTTATAAGATGAAATCCAAATTGAGTTTTTATAGGCCCATGAACCGTCAATATCTCTTGTTTAAATACGACATTTTCAAATGCTTTTACCATGTCTCCTCGACGAAACTCCCCTAAATCTCCCCCTTTCTTTGCTGATGGACATAGGCTATATTTCTTGGCCAACGTTTGAAAATTAGCACCTTTGTCTAATTGAGCTTTAATGCTTTGGGCTTCTTCTTTAGTTTTGACTAATATATGACATGCACTTGCTTTCATTTTCCGAGTTACCTTATTGCGCTTTTTTAAATAAAAGAGTCATGCGAGTTGATTCACCAATAGCGTTAACTTTGGCTTTTAATATTGGATCGTCAGCTGTGCCATTGTATGAAGGAGGAAGTCTCCACACCGCATCGTTTTCCGTCGGAATATCATTTGCATTTTCGTTAACATTACTTTCACTAACTAGTTCAAATCCTGCTTTTTTAAATGCTTCGATTACCGCTGATTTCTTTAAGTAACCAGCGCTACCATCTGCCCATTTATCTAAATTTGTCTCTGGTGCTTGATGTTGAACGACACCAACCAATCCATCATCTTTAAGTAGTGTTTTTGCAGTAGCTAATGCCTCACTCATTGTGCCAGCTTCATTTTCGAATCGGTTTAAGTTGTGCAGAGCTCTTATAAACAATACACGGTCAACGGTCCCAGACAATTCATTTGGCGCGGTGTTAAAAGTAAAGCCAATTGATTGTGGCGCTTCTTCAGCAAATTCGCTGACCATATCAGAAAATTTTTCTGTCCGTTCAATTGCTTGTTGAATACCATCTTCAGAGAAGAAACCAAATCGAGGCCACATATCATCGTTATAATTGATACCGTACAACTTGCCATCAGAGCCTAGATAATTAGCTAGAATTTTTGAATACCAACCACCGCCCGGCAGTGCTTCGGCAACTGTCATTCCTGGCGCTATCTGAAAAAATTCAAGTGTCTGCATTGGATTGCGTGCGTCGTTTCTTGATTTATCTTCATCACTGCGCTTTTCTATAGCGATAAATAGCTTTTCTGTATCGAGCCCAGGACTCGCATCTTCCAAAGTTGTGCTCTGAAGTACCTCTTTATTTGTGGGCTCAGGGCTTTTTACTTCCTCTTTAGGCGCTTCGGAACAACCCAGCGTCGCGACAAGGGCTAATACATATGTGGATGAAATAATCGACTTTTTAAACAAAATAATCCTCATTAGAGTAATAATTTTTTTTCTAGAACATTTACTTTACAGCTAAAACTGATAATCAATTATTGCTGTTGGCTAAGCCAATTAACTAAATCGACAATATCTTGTTCTGTCATCTCTCTTGAAAACTTAGCTTGATACTTGCCATTGACAATAATATTTGGAACCCCCTTTAAATACTCCTTAAACTGGGCTATTTCATCATTATTCTGCGTAAATGCGGCCGCTAACTCAGTTTTGTTTAATATATTCTCAAAATCGGTTGTCGAAATGTCGTATGAATTAAATAATTCTTTCAGATCTGCGATACCTTCTATTTTTTTTCCTTGCTCATGAATATGTGCAAATATTGCTGCATTCAGTAACTCTTCCATATCTAACGATCTGCTGACAAGCATCGCCTTAGTTGCTTGCTCTTGAATTTCTGGCGTCGTAAAACTCATAAAATTAACATGAACCTTTCGAAATTTTACATCACTATCCAACTGTGGCTTCATTTTATTGGCTATCGTTTCAAAGCGATAGCACGCAGGGCACCAAAATGAAAAATACTCGACTATTTCCTTTTGCTCAGACGGTGTATCAGCAACAACGTTGTAATGAGTCCCTTCTATCCATTTTACTGGCAATAGCGGCGACAGCGCTTGCTGTGAGTCTGCTTCAGCCATACTAAGTGCTGGGGTTGATGGCTCTGGCGGTGCTTTTGAGCATCCTACAATTGCTATACTTAACACTAAAGTTACAAAAAATACGATTGAAGTCTTTGTCATTTTGTTTCCTAAAATAAATTTCATTAGTTGATCTCTTGATTATAGATGCTTTTGAGTAATGGTAAACCCATTCGGTGCAATTGCATCAAGTCTAAAAATCGTTGAATAAAGACACACCTACTTGATGCTAAATAGGTGTGTCTTTATTTAGCCATTTTTAAAATTAGCGCGTTAGGCAATAATTTTTGTAAAAGATCTCCGCCATTCATTCTTAATGTTGGAAACAGGTGTGTCCTTATTCAGGATTTGGAGGCAAAAAAAAGGACCGCAAGGTCCTTTTCGTATAAGTAGTGGTTGTCACTATGACTGTTTTGTTAACCATACAACGAGGTTTACAATATCGTCTGGTGTCATGTCTCTTGAAAATGTAGCTTGATATTTACCATTCACAATAAAGTTTGGTACGCCGGTTATATTTTCGCGATACGTCTCAATTTCCCTATTATTTTTGTTAACTAAGCTTTTTACACTAAAACTTGATGCCATTTTATCAAATTCTTCAGCTTCAACACCGTTAATGATAAAGACGCTACGCAGATCTTTTAAACCAGTCACTGTTGAACGTTGTTTATGAATATAGTTGAAAATAGCGGCATTCAACATTCCCTCTTTTTTCAGTACACGTCCAATAATCATGGCTTTAGTCGCATCGTCCTGAACGTCCCGACTCGCCGTTCCCATAAAGTTAACTTGGATTTTAGAAAACGTCACATCGTCATCTAAGCCTTCTTTTATACTCTTGACCAAAGGTTCAAAGCTATAACAAGCCGGACACCAAAATGAAAAGAACTCTTTTACTTCCGGTTTATCGGTGGCTTTATCACTAATTATTTTGTAATGCGTGCCTTCTTGCCATTGGTCGGCCGCACTGACTGAAAATGGGAGCAACATTGCAACAAGCAGTATTGAAAACAGTTTTTTCATGAAAATTCCTTAAATTGGGATAATAAGAGTAAAACTAAATGATTTTAAATTCTGAGGTAACAATACCACAAAGCAAAATACGTTTTCAAAATATAAGGCCAAATACAAGCATGCTATTCGACCTTGTTCAGGTAATGTTCAGATTTAAAACCTTATCGGAGTTACACGTTATCTGCTTAGTTTAATTGATACCGCATATTCACGACAACTTTCCGTGATTGACCGACAAAACCAAATACATCTTCAAAGCCTTCATTCAACAAATTATCAACACGAAGTCCAAACTCCATTCTCTCATTATATTGATATTGATAGTTTGCACTTATTAACCAATAAGGATCCAATCCAACAATTTGGGACGGATTGGGAAAAGGAGGAAAAAATCGATCTTGTTTTGAACCCGCATAATCAGCTTGAAAATAGATATTGCTGCTTTTATTCAATGCATAGTTAATTGTAGTTGAAGCAGAATGACGCGCTCGCCTGAGTTCAACCTCTGTTGGCGCTTGTGCGTCTAAGTATGCAAAACTTGCCGACCAGTTGATATTTCTCCAATCCCCGTATATGGAAAGCTCTACACCCTTTCTTGTGGATGTGTCATCAATGTTTTGCGCCGTAAAGGCATTGGTTGCAGGGTCAAAAACAAAGCCATTGATTTCGTTTTCTAATTTTGTATCAAAATGAGTTAGTTCAGCATTAAATCGGTCTGATAAATTATAAATTAAGCCAATTTCATTTGCATAACTGGATTCAGGCACTAGCTTCGAATTGCCTGTAAAAGTACCTGGAAAGAAGCCGAATCTTTCAGTAAATGTCGGGTTTTTAACTGCTTTACCGCGACTTACAAACGCTTTTAATTGCTTAGATAAATTATAGCTGAGCCCTAACCTAAAACTATTAGCAGCATCAAATTCATCACTTTGATCTGATCTGATGCTATAACTAGCATAAAGCTTTTTAGCAACTTCATACTGACCATCACTCAATACCGAAATAGTTTGATTATCTTGAGTTTGGTTTGGATTACCAAAAACGTTGGGGCCACGTTGCTCGAAGTCTTCTTTTACACTATCAAGTCCAACATTCATAAAATCATTGGCGCCTAAATTAATGTAGTTTATCCAATTAACTCGTTGAGTCTTACCAACGGTGCCACCGGAAAACACATCATTTGAAAAGCTATCGCTGGCAAAGCGATTTAATTGATAACTCAAGGATTGCGACCATATACTCTCGGCGGGAGTGAAATCCCATCTCAATAGTGCATTTAGTTGCTCACCGTTTGAATAGTTATCAGCATCTACGGGCAACCCCGTATTGGCGAAGTCGATAGCATCAAACTCAGTGAAAAAATCCACCAGTCTCATATTGAAAGTTAAGTTGTGTTCTTTGTTAGCCTGATACGTAATATTAGTATTGAATGAGGTATTTCGATAGCCGTCTTCTTCATTGCCTTGTCTTGATATGTTTTCACCATCCGTTTTAAGGTGGTTTACATTCGCTGACAATGATAATCCATCCTGTCGGACCTTATAATACAATCCCAATTGGCGAATTGCTTGCTGACCAAATCCAAGATTAGCTGACAATTTATGTTGGCCAGAAACATCCGGTCTTTTACTTGTAATGCTAATGACGCCTGAAACCGCACTACTTCCCCATAACGCACTTTGCGGTCCTCTGAGTAACTCGATGCGTTCAATGTCTGATACCAGTATATGTGCAAAGTTAACTAAACCACCTTGGCCAATGTCGTTTATTTCTACACCATCTACCAACACTAATATATGGTTACTCTCACTTCCTCGAAAGCGAATTTCAGTTAACGTACCGGTAGGCCCTGATTGACTTATATTTATACTCGCAAAAGAACGCAATAAATCGGTCACTGTTGCAGCGCCAGAGGCTTCAATAGTTTCCGCACTGATGAAAGAAACAGACCCAGCAAGTGTTGATTTAGCAATAGGCGTTCTTGAACCAACAATGCTAATAGTTTCAATGGATTGATTTTGTTCGAGAGCAACAATAGAAGTTGAATAAGAAGCAGCACAAATTGCTGCCAATAAAGTAAAGTTTGTTTTCATGAAATTAAGACTCTGTATATGCTCCGCCCGAGCATGACAAAAAAGAAAGGCAAATTGCCGACACCTATCAAGGCCGGTATCCGGGCTTACATTTTCTTATTTAAACCTTCCCGTGTTCGCACACAGTGGATGACGCCAATAAATATATCGGTGAAAAATAAGCGAAAGTTTTTAGGACTTTCAATGTTTACCGTTGCGGGGGCAGCGCTGGATTGACACCAGTTTCCCGTTTAACTTTTTGCATTAGTACAAAAAGCACCTTGAACACCGCAGAGTATAGAGTCTTTGCGCCAGATGTGAATGACTATTTTGAATGAAACTGAAGTGGTTGCTCTTGAAGTGCTGAAAACTGCTCTTTCAGTGCTAATATTTGGTTTTCCCAATATTTATCTTCAGCAAACCAGGGGAATGCATTCAGGAAAGATGGATCCTCCCAGCGTAAGGTTAGCCAAGCCATGTGGTGTATCATTCGCATAGCACGCAGAGGCTCGATAAGTGATAATTGCTCTATATCGAATTCATTAAATTCATTATAAGCATCGATCAGCTTATCTAGTTGTATAGATTGTTGTTGGCGTTCGCCAGAAAGCATCATCCAAATATCTTGTACTGCGGGCCCCATTCTGCAGTCATCAAGGTCGACGAAGGTTGGCCCATCTCTGTATAATATGTTGCCTGGATGCAAATCACCATGTAAACGAATTGATTGGTAATTTTTAGAGAATCGACTTTTGGTTTCCGTGATCACTTGGTCAAGAATAGTATGGAATGCAGTTTTTAGATGATGTGGAACCAGCGAACCTGTTAATAATACTTGTTTAGGTGCATCTAAATAGCTGGTAGTGCAGACTTCTGGGCGATGCTCGAACGGCATAGACTTAGCGACCTTGTGCATACGGCCAATAAAACGACCCACCCATTCAAGCTGGATTACGTTATCAACTTCAAACTGACGTCCACCCATTGAAGGAAAAAGTGCAAACCGATAATTGGCGTGTTGGTGTAAACTTGCACCATTAATGATTAATGGTGCAACAATGGGAACGTTATCTCCCACCAACTCCAATGCAAAATTATGTTCTTCTTGAATTTGTTCATTACTCCATCGTTGAGGGCGATAGAATTTGGCGACATAACGCTTATTATCCTCAGCAACGAATTGGTAAACCCTATTTTCATAACTGTTCAATGCTAACAAGCCAGATGATGCTTGAACATCGACGGTTTCAATAGCATCAAGAATGAGATCTGGACTCAATCCCGCAAATGAGAAATCAGACATCAGTGAAAATAAATCGACTAGTTTCTTGGATTCTAATAATTTCACCATCTTCATCTTGAGTTTCTAAGTAAAAAATGAAATCAGTGATTTCTTCAGTGAGGGAGTAGGGACTAGTAACAACGCTAATAGGAAGCGTATAAATTTCTCCACCACGGACTGTTACTTCGCTTTCACCGACAAACTTAGCGCCTTCAATCCCACTAATTGAGACTTTAAATATACGATCATTCTGCGATTTATTGAGTAACTTTAAGGTATACACGTTTTCGATTAATCCTTGGTTAGTCTCTCTATAAAGTGAGTTTCTATCCTTTATGATATCCAGTTCTAATGGAGCCCGGGAATATATGTCGAATACTAGTAAACTGGTCATAATAAGCAAAACAATGGCGTAGCCCACTAGCTTTGGCCGTAATATTTTTGTTGTTCCACCAGAAAGTTGATGCTCGGAAGTGAAACTGATTAAGCCTTTTTCATACCCCATTTTGTCCATGACTCCATTACAGGCATCTACACAGGCACCACAATTAATACACTCATACTGTAAGCCGTTGCGAATATCTATGCCCGTTGGGCATACCTGAACGCAGAGATTGCAATCGATGCAGTCTCCTAGACCTGTCTCTTGTAACTGCTCTGGCGTAGTTTTACGTGAACGTGGGCCGCGTTTTTCGCCTCTACCCGGGTCATAAGCAACAGTAAAAGTGTCTTTGTCGAACATTGCTGACTGAAAACGCGCATAAGGACACATGTGAATGCACATAATTTCGCGCATGTAGCCGGCGTTACCATAAGTACAAACGGTAAAAAACAGGATAAAAAAGCCAGCCCAAAAGCTAACGTTAAATGTGAAAAAATTAACAAATAATATGTCTATCGGCGAAAAATAGCCGACAAAGGTTATAGCAGTTAGTAGTGCAACGACAATCCAAGAAAAGTGCTTAAGGGTTTTGCGAACAAATTTATCAAAATCCATTTTACGTTCATCAAGTTTCATCCGTTTATGGCGGCTACCTTCAATTTTCTCCTCGAACCAAATGTAAATAAATGTCCAAGTTGTTTGAGGGCACATAAAACCGCACCACACGCGGCCAGCAAAGGTAGTAACGAAAAAAAGCGCGAATGCTGAGACAATCAAAATATAAGCGAGGATGGTAAGATCTTGAGGCCAAAGCGTCATTGCAAATATATTAAAGCGTTGCTCACCAATATCGAAAAGAACAGCTTGGTTACCATTATATTGAATCCAAGGTATGGCAGCAAAAAGGCTTAAAAATATCAAACCAAAAAAACGTCTAATACTCTCAAGCATTCCTTCAACAGCGCGAACATAAATACGACTTCTCACCGGATAGTTGGCGGTTTCTGCTGGTTTGTGGATTTTAACCGGTGTGACATCTTTAATTTTTATTTGTTCGCTCATGAACCGCTCCGAGAAGTACTAAAGGTAGTGCTGAAAATTAATGGAATAAAAAGTGATTGAATAATTGCACTGAAAATTTCGAAAACAGTATAACAACTTGCTATAACGAATTGTTATTTCAGATCAAAAAATATGACATTCTCTGTTAAGCTAAAAATGATAAATTTATTGGATATTACTAACGCCACATCTATACAAACGTATTAGTGAATATCTTTGTTTCCTCGCACTAGACAACTAGTATATTATTCACTGCGTAACGTTATTCTTGTACGTTACAATCTCTCTTAAGGATTTTTGTTTACATATGTGGCGCACTTTTGTCATTTTCATTGAAATAGTAATCTTGGTTATCCTACTAAGGACTGCGTTTGTTCAATATTTCTTGTCAGATATTCAGCAGACTGTTTCTGGTTGGATTGAGGCTGTCGTCGATATTCCCGAACAACAATCACTTTCAGTGTTAAGAGAGCAATTTTTTTATAACAATATGTTACTTCAACCCCATCAAACTGACTATGTGCTAGATATCACTGAGAGCAAGGAAAAATTAGAGTCCTTCAGACAGTTTTATTGCATCAAAAAAGATAAAAATCCGTTTATTTATGGACAAAACTTGATTCGATTGTGTGATCAAATTGAAAGCACCGACTTTTAGATTATATAAATACTGAACTAAAGCCATTGCTCATTGGTCGTAGAAGCTCATTATTTCAATTATTGTCAAAGGGTGTTTTCATGGTTAATAATTTTAAAGGACTTCTTCTTGTTTCTGTATTTCTAATCAGCGCTCAAGCAATGTCATCTAACATTGAAAGTGTCGATACAGATGCTGTTGAGTTACAGAAAGCGCAAAGTAATGTATCGATAGAATGGATTGAACCAAAAAAATTCCGCGATGTTAGACATCCAACAATGTCCCGAAAACGTTATAGAGAGTCGGTATTCCTTGAATTAGAAACCTTTTTTACTTCATTAGGCGAAGAACTTCCGGAAGGGAATAAATTGAATCTGAAAGTCACTGACTTGGATTTGGCTGGCACCGTTCAACCGCCAGGAATGGCTGGATTAAGAAACTTTCCTAATCGCGGAATAGAAAATTATCGAATTGTCAGGGATATTGATATTCCCCGCATGACATTTTCTTATGAATTGGTCGATGACCAAGGAAAAATTCTGCAGCAAGAAGAAGTCGATTTGAAAGACATGAGCTTTTTGTCCAGGGCTGGTTCGGCCAATAAAAATACGTCGTTAAAATATGAAAAAGTGATGATTTCAAGATGGTTTAAAGAAACATTCATGTCTGAAAGTGAGTAATATTGAATACATCAATATTAATGCAGTAGTAAAATTAAAGAGTGGTTCATTGTGCGGATTAAAAAAGAAAAGTTATCCGCAAGTAAATTACTCTTTAATATTTGCCTAAACGTGCTCCTTTTCGACACTGTTTACGAGCAAATTCAAATATCTAAAAATACAAAAATACCTCAAGAGTTGGACATAAGGGCCAACAGCCATTACATTACCTTCATCACTTAGATTAACTTTATTAACGTATCTATGACGCCAGCGATCCTATTTTTGGAAAAGCAAAAAGCACCGTTTGAATTGCTTGAATATTTGCATGACGAGAATAATCATAATTTTGCAAACGAAGCTTCAGCAAAGTTATGCCTAGCGCCCGAGACTGTATTTAAAACCCTCGTGGTTGAAGTCGATATCAATAATTTCGTAGTTGCAATAGTGCCTTCAGATAAGCAACTTAGTATGAAAAAACTAGCAAAAGCAGTCTCGGGTAAAAAAGCGGTAATGGCTGGCGCCAGAAAAGTACAAAGTCTGTCTGGATATGTGCTCGGAGGCGTGAGTCCATTTGGGCAAAAGAAACGTTTAATCACTCTATTAGACAGCAGTGCTAATCATTTCAATAAAATTTATGTGAGCGGCGGCAGAAGGGGACTGGAAATAGCGATTTCCCCCGATTCAATTAAGCAAATTTTAAATGCAGCGGTCGAAGATATCGCCGCACAATAATAACTTTTTAAATACAGGTATTTAATGAAAATCGAAACTAAACTAGTTAATTATGACAATGAAAAGCAAGCAAATGAATTGTTATTCCTCTTAAATGAATACGCTAAGGACCCAATGGGTGGTGGTAGCGAACTGACTGAATTTTCTAAATCTAACCTTATTGAGGAATTAAAAAAGCGTTCATTTATTTTTTCTATTATTTGTTATGTAGATGGAAAACCTGCGGGATTCTCAAATTGCATTGAAGGCTTTTCTACATTTAAGTGTAAGCCACTAATTAATATTCATGATTTTGCAGTTAACCCTGAGTTCAGAGGACTGCAACTGAGCCAGCGATTAATGAGTAAGATTGAAGAACTTGCTATATCAAAGGGGTGTTGCAAGATTACCCTTGAAGTTTTAGAGGGAAATGAAGTTGCTAAAAATGCTTACATAAAGGCGGGCTTTAAAGGTTATGAATTGGATCCTGAAATGGGCAAAGCTGTGTTTTGGGAAAAACCTCTTTAATACAGACTTCAACATATTTCTGAGGCGCCGCGGATATAGAAAAACAAATAGAGCTTAGCTAGTCATTAGTTGTGGGGATAAATAATTAGTCTAAGTAACTATATCTATAAATCACATACTTCTGATATAACTCGCCGGGTTTAAGGATATCCTGCTCTAATGCTTGATGATTAATAGCGTCCGGATAGCCTTGCGCCTCCAAACACAAAGCAGATTGCGCAGTAGGTAAAAATTTACCAGAATAAAATTGAATACCAATTTGATCTGATTCTACTTCCAAGCTTACTTTATGCTTTCTCGACGTCAGTTTAGCCATCTTTCTATTTGTGGTGCGGTAACAGTGGTCGAAATCACCTAACCTTAACCTATTCCCTAAAATAGTACTTTCATTGAAATCGAATCGTGTATTTGCAACTGTTTCAAAATAACCTAATGGAATGCTCTCTGTATCTACAGGTAAATATGCATCACCTTGGATACGCAATTCTAAATCATAAATATTATCTTCTCCCATATTAAAGTAGGCATGATTACAGAAATTAATGGGAGTCGGTTTTGTAGATGTCGCTGAAAAATCTAACCTAAGTTCGTTATTTTCGTAAAGAGTAAACATTACTCGAGCATTCACCGCACCGGGATAACCTTGGTCGCCATCGGGAGAATGAAGTTCAAAAGTTAATGAGTTTCCTTGAATGTTTAATCCTTGGGATTGCCATATTTTATTAGAGAAGCCAGATTTTCCGCCATGTAAATTATGTTTGCCCTCATTTGTAGAAATATTAAACTCGATACCATCGAGTGAAAATCGACCTTTTGAAATTCGATTACTCGTTCTTCCTATAGATGCTCCCATATAAAATTCATCGTCTACAATAGCTTTTTCACTTGAATGATTTAGCGTGGTCTCAATCAGTTTACCACTGCGGTCAGGGACTTTTATTGATAGAATTCGCGCACCAAAATCGCATAGTTCCACTTGCATTCCGTTCTTGTTTTGCAGTGTGAATTTCTTCAACTCCGACATCTATTAACCCTATCATTTTTAATTTAGAAGCTATTTGTAACCTTATATTAACTGATAAATAGGATTTATTAAATGTTGATTTCTTGTTTCCCCTCTAATATCTATTTTAAAGAGCAACATGTGGTGAAAATTGTGTGTTTGATTATGTGCAAAGAGGTGTGTCTTTATTCGTCTCTTTATTCGCCTTTTAAATTATGTGAAAATAGGTTTATCCAGAGCTAAATGCGAGGGAAAATGCCTGTCTTTTTTACCGTAGCATAGGCGAAGCTAGTGTCGATAGAAGCGATACTGCCAATTGGGTGAAGTACTTTTCGTACAAAGGCTTCATAAGCATGCAGGTCGGCAACGACAATTTTTAATAAATAGTCCGATACGCCAGTCATCACGTAGCATTCCAATACTTGTTCAGCAAATTCAATGTGTTGTTCGAAATTGGATACAACGTCAGCTGAATGTTTATCTAACTCAACACGAGCAAACACGGTTATAGGGAGTCCATATGCTTGCGCATCAACTTCAACGCCATAACCTTTAATAATACCTTCGTTTTCTAAATTTCGAAGACGCCGTAAACAAGGTGACGGACTTAAATTTACTTTAGCTGCCAGCTCTTGATTACTCATTCGTCCATCGGTCTGCAATTCTCGAATAATTTCACGATCCTTGCTGTCCATACTCATTTTTGAATCACTCATTTTGGCATTTTCTGCTAATTTATCCTCTATATAGCGCCAAAATAGCACGAAAAAACCTTTCACTGAAGCATATAATTATCAAAGCGTACAATGCTAAATCCAGGTAAAAGCAAACAGTAAACATTGTACAAGATTCAGATTATTGCGGAGGTTTTATGCAAGGCACGAATAAGAATTTTTCAACGCTAGCTATTCATCATGGTTATGATGCCCAGGCTAATCAGGGCGCTCTAACACCGCCCGTGCATTTTACTTCAACCTTTGCATTTGAAACCGCGGAAGCGGGTGGTGAAATGTTTGCTGGAGAAAGAGATGGACACTTCTATTCACGTATTTCTAATCCAACCTTAGATATTCTCGAAAAGCGGATTGCGGTATTAGAAGGTACAGAAGCCGGCTTAGCTTTAGCCTCAGGTATTGGCGCTATTTCTTCAACAATGTGGACGCTACTTTCCCCTGGTGATGAAATTATTGTTGATAAAACGCTATACGGCTGCACATTTTCATTTTTAAACCACGGACTGGCTAAGTTTGGGATTAAGGTGACACATGTTGATTTGTCCAATCATGAATTATTGAATGATATTATTTCAGATAATACCAAAGTGGTTTATTTTGAGACGCCTGCGAACCCGAACATGCGCTTAGTAGATATTGAGGCTGTGTCAAATATCGCCCACAAATACAATGCCACTGTGGTTGTTGATAACACTTATGCGACTCCTTATTTAACTCAACCGATTAAATTGGGTGCAGATATCGTAGTGCACTCAGCAACAAAATACCTAGGGGGCCATGGTGATTTGGTGGCTGGTTTAATTGCGGGGCCTAAAGAAATAGTTACTCAAATTCGCTTATTTGGAATGAAAGACATGACCGGAGCATGTATGGCGCCGTTCAATGCCATGTTAGTGATGCGCGGTATGAAAACCCTCGAGCTGAGAATGGATAGACATTGTCAAAGTGCGATGCGCGTTGCAAAGATGCTAGAGGCAAATCCAGCGGTTGAAACCGTTTGTTATCCAGGGTTGGCTAGTTTCGAACAATTTGAATTGGCGAAAAAACAGATGTCGGACTTTGGTGGCATGATCACTTTTGAAGTCAAAGGTGGTGTCCAGGCTGGTATAAATATGATGAACAAGCTAGAAATGATACAACGAGCAGTTTCACTAGGAGATGCAGAAACCTTGGTGCAACATCCAGCCAGTATGACGCACTCTACTTATACACCTGAAGAACGCATGGAACATGGTATTAGTGATGGTTTAATTCGTTTGTCGGTTGGTTTGGAAGGTGTTGAAGATATCTTGGATGACTTACAACAAGCCCTTAATTCAATGGCTAGTGAATTGCCAGAGCACAGTCTTGATAGTTCTGCGAGTGGCAGATCCTTTGAGCACGCTTAACATGCAGTAAATAAGTGGGCTAAAACAAGATATAATTGAGAATAATGGCCAAATATAATAAGGCACTATTCTCTTTTTGGCAGTAAAACAACCATTGCTACGCCGCCTAAAATACTGATTGAGGCTAATGTTAGCCTGATACTTACCTCTTCTCCCAACCAGATAACCCCTCCAACAGTAGCGATTACCGGAACCGTCAATTGCAATGATGCGGATGAGGCTGCTTTTAACTGAGGAAGAACTGCATACCAGATTGCATAGCCGATACCAGACGTCATAGCACCTGATATTATAGCAAATATAAGCCCCGGTGCAGATACCGACATACTATTAATGAAAACAAGACTGAGTAGAGCTGTAATTATCGATGCTCGAATAAAGTTTTCAGCTGTCGATTGGGTTGGGTTAGTAACTCGTTTGCCTAAAATAGAATAAATTCCCCAAGCAATTCCAGCTATAACCATGAGTGCAGCGCCAAAAATAGGTGGGGCACTAATACCGGGTAAAAAGAGGTAAACAAGGCCAATGAGAGCTATAGCGAAACCGAACCATTGAGCAAAGCGGAATCGTGAACCTTGCATTAAGGCATGCGACAGCATAGTAATTTGTACTGTAGCAAATAGGATCAATGCACCGGTGCCCGCTGGCAAGGTGATATAAGCAAATGAAAATCCTGCGGCATAAAAGAACAGCGCGAGACCGCCTGACCAGTTACTTTGTTTCAGTGTAAATAAGCGACCTAAGTTCGCAAGAAATACATCTGGATTGGTTGGCGTTTTGTATAAGCCTAACCCCGCATTGTTTAAGTTCGCTTGCGGATCTGCATTTGTTTCATCAGCAAACTCAGTTTTCTGAAGCATTAGCTTTGGAATAGAAAATAATAAAACACACAACATTAATGCGCCACTGAGCAATCTAACTGATGTAAAGCTAGCAGGGTCAATACTACCTTGTTCTAACGCTAAGCGACACAATACTGAATTTCCGGCAAAGGCTAACATAGCAACAACAGTACCTATAATTAACCGAAAATTCATAATGTAAGGCTCATCCTTAAAGCAATATTTGTGTGACTATATGATGCTGATTATCGTTAACTTTGGTTTCAGATAATCAGCAAAATACAGAATTAAACGTAATCAAATTGTTGGTCTTCAACTGCCATTAGATCGTCGGCGGCAGCTAAAACTACTGATTGATGAATATCTTTTCTAGGCAATAATCGTTTTATGTAAAAATTACATGTATTCACTTTACCCTTTGCCACAAGCTCGTTTGATGAATGCTGGGCGGCGCTTGCCATATCGAGCCACAACACACCTAATAAAGAATAAGCACTGTAATGTAAGTAATCAGTTGCAGCTCCGGCAATATCTACGGCGTTGGCACCTAATAATGCTTGAGAAGTTTTATTCCAGTCTTGTAAT
The DNA here is from genome assembly GCF_937770335.1 of uncultured Glaciecola sp. Taxonomy (GTDB): domain Bacteria; phylum Pseudomonadota; class Gammaproteobacteria; order Enterobacterales; family Alteromonadaceae; genus Glaciecola. The sequence continues at coordinate 732,640 of NZ_CALJHY010000003.1, read as the reverse complement.
AAAGTACCGGCTTGAGCTTGCCTCACGCTATCGGTCATTGCAGCTATGCGCGAAGACAACAGATTAAACGTAGCTTGCTGCATGTCGCCGCCATCACGTGTTAATTTGCGCCCAATTAGATCCGCGGCTTGAATGCCATTGGTGCCCTCATAAAGTTGTGCAATGCGTGTATCTCTAACAAGCTGTTCCATACCCCATTCGCGCACGTAACCGTGACCGCCATAAACCTGTATACCGATATTCGTAACCTCTGTGGCCATGTCAGTCATAAAGCCTTTACAAATCGGCGTTAAAAAGGCGATCACCTTTTTGGCGTCTGCATGGCGTTCATCGGTGGTATATTTTTCCACGTCCATTTGTTGTGCATAGAGCATAGCGAGTGCTCTGCAACCTTCTGTTAGTGCTTTTTGAGTGAGTAGCATTTTTTTCACGTCAGGGTGATGCAAAATAGCGTCTGCTTTTTGATCTGGTTGCTGAACGCCTTGTGGTGCTCTTGATTGCAAACGATCACGTGCATAGGAGAGTGCCCCTTGATACGAAGCCTCGGCTGCGCCTAAGCCTTGCAAACCCACTTGGAATCGAGCGTCATTCATCATAGTAAACATGCAAGCAAGTCCTTTATTTTCCTCGCCCACTAACCAACCTTTTGCATCGTCGTAATTCATGACACAAGTTGGACTTCCCTTAATTCCCATTTTCTTTTCGATGCTACCAACACCGACTGCGTTTTTCTCACCTGGCTCGCCATTTTCATCCAACAAGAATTTAGGTACCAAAAATAGACTAATACCGCGCACACCCGCAGGCGCATCAGGCAATCTAGCGAGTACAAGGTGGATGATGTTGTCAGTCCAATCTTGGTCGCCACCCGTGATGAAAATTTTATTCCCAGTGACTGAATAAGAACCATCTTCTTGTGGTATCGCTTTTGAATTCAACAAAGCAAGGTCGGTTCCAGCATGAGGTTCTGTCAGATTCATTGTGCCAGTCCATTCACCACTAATCAGCTTAGGTAAATATAGCGCCTTTAATTGGTCAGTTGCATGTTTGTCTACAGCGAGCACTGCGCTCTCTGTCAGCATAGTAGTTAAACGCCAACTCAGGTTTGCTGCATTAAGCATTTCATGTACTGGAATGGCGGCTGTGTAGGGTAGGTCTTGTCCATCAAAATCAGGATTACCTAACATGGCATTCCAACCGTTCGCAATGTATTGCTTATAAGCTTGTGCAAATCCTGCTGGTGTCGTAACTGAACCGTTAACTAACTTGCAACCTTCCTCGTCCCCTTCGCGGTTAAGCGGAGCGACAGCCTCTTCAGCAAATTTCGCTCCTTGAGCAATAACTTCGTTGATTAACTCTGAATCCATTCCCTCGGCACCGATGTTTAGGTAGTGCTGGTCAATGGCTAGCCACTCGTTTAATAAAAATTGTATGTCTGCGATGGGCGCTTTAAATTGCGGCATAGGAACTCCGAAGTATGCTAATTAGAATATATTAATATAATGCTTAACGTAAAATACGCGAAAACCTGGAAAAAGACGACTATTCAGGTGATTTTTGTTGGGAAGATGTTGTATCTCGCCGAGACTGTTTATCAATTGTACTATTTTGTTGATCTTTTACCGTCACAAAGCCATCTCTGTAAATAACCAGGTTATTAGGTTGGCGCCAAACATCATGTCTAGTATCAAATGGATTGATGAATTCAATGGCCTGAATGTTTTTATCCGTCCAACTTGGGGGGGCAAGTGGGCCGTCCTCGCTAGTAAATCCACCACTTATTTTACATGAAAACAGCATCATTCCAGATTGATTCACGCCGAGCAGTTGGTCAACTTCAACATTGAGGCCTGTTTGTTGCCAAGTATGTCGGTGAGCTGTGCATTGTGCCGATTCATCTGAAATAGGATCGCCATTAGGCAGGTCATATTGTCCGGTCGACCTATGTGTAATTACTAAAAGCGTATTTTGCACCCGAATAAGACATCCTGCGGCGCCAACATAATCGGTATTAAACGCTTGTGCTATGCGACACGTTGGGGCGGGCGGTGGTTTTGTGCAGCCCATTAAAACGAGCACACATATAAATGATAGAAGTTTCAATACGTAGTTCAATGCTTTTAGTATAAATAGACTATGAAATGCACACTAATGTGCAATCACGTGAGAATCAAGCGATTCGATAAAGTAAATGTAAGATTTCATGTATATGACTATGTGAATCGACTAATAAGCTTTATAATTTTTTTGAAACTTTTTTTGAAATTCAATAGGAATGAATAGTCGTGACAAAATTTATTAAGCTTTCTCCATTGGTAATTGGTGTAGTAGCTCTGGTTGGCTTCGTTATTTATCTGAATTGGCCTGCTGAAGATAAGGCAGCGCCGCAGCGTCTTGGTGGTGCTACTTCGGTTGTAATTGCAACAGCCGAAATTCAGGCGTTTCCGATAGTAGTGGAAGCTTTAGGAACGGCTGTAGCAAATGAATCGGTTAACTTAACGGCACAACAAGCAGAAACTGTAAAATCGGTATTTTTTGAAGATGGCGATATTGTAAAACAAAATCAGCTGTTGATTGAACTAAGTGATAGAGAAGAAAAAGCACGTGTTCATGAATTGGATATTAATATTGCTGAGGCAAAACGCCAACTGAATCGAATTAAAGGCTTAGCGAAAAAGAGTGCAGCTTCAGAGCAATTATTAGATGAGCAAAGAGCCGGTGTAGATGGACTTGAAGCTCAAAAAGACGTTTTGGACGCTCAGTTATCTGAATTACAGGTTCGTGCACCATTTGCCGGTCGCTTGGGTATTCGCCAAGTAAGTATTGGCAGTTTAGTGCGTCCTGGAGACGTCATCTCCACACTAGATGACTTAAGTATACTGAAAGTCGATTTTAGTATTTCTGAATTGCATTTTGCCAGTGTTGCAAATGGTCAGAGTATAGTAGCTACTTCAATAGCGTATCCGGGTGAGAACTTTACTGGCGTAATTACCAGCATAGACTCACGTATTGATCCGGTAACTCGTGCAATTCAAGTTAGGGCCCAAATACCAAATGGCGACTTGAAATTACGTCCTGGGATGTTGTTGCAAATTAATGTTGAAAAACGCGTTGTTGATGCTCTCGTTATTCCAGAGAGCGCTTTGGTTCCTGAAGGAGAGTCACAGTTTGTTTTTGTTGTTGACGGAGAGAGTAAAGCACGTAAAACAAAAGTCATTATTGGTCAAAGAAAGCCAGGTTGGGTTCAAATTATTGATGGCATTGAAGCGGGTCAAGAAGTGGTTATTGAAGGAACATTAAAAGTGCGTGATGGTAGCGGGGTGAAAGTCGTTCCACCCCCTGTTGTTACCAGTAAATATTAGGAGGCTGTATGTTATTATCTGATGTCTCCGTAAAACGTCCTGTTTTTGCATCCGTTGTTAATCTTATTCTCTTAGTGTTTGGGATTGTGGCGATTTCATTCCTTTCACTACGTGAATATCCTGATATCGATCCGCCTATTGTGTCGGTAAATACTAGCTATCCAGGTGCTTCTGCTGAAATCGTTGAAACGCGCATTACGCAGCTTCTGGAAGACCGCATTAGTGGTATTGAAGGAATGAAAAATATTACCTCTTCTAGTCGCAATGGTCGCTCCAGCATAACCATTGAATTTAACTTAGGTCGTGATATTGATGCTGCCTCTAACGACGTTAGAGAAAGAGTGTCGCGCGCACTAAACAATTTACCCGATCAAGCATTACCCCCTGAAGTATCTAAGTCGAGCAGTGATGAAGACGTTATTGTTTGGTACAACTTACGCAGCACAAACTTAAACACCATGGAACTAACTGATTATGCGGACAGGTTCATCATCGACCGCTTATCTACCGCTGATGGTGTCGCACGTGTTCGCGTTGGTGGTGGCAGAACCTATGCAATGAAGGTCTCGGTTGATCGCAACGCTATGGCGGCTCGAGGTATTACCGTTGGTGATATTGAACGAGTTATTCGTTCTGAGAACGTTGAGCTTCCTGCTGGGCGTGTTGAATCAAATGACCGTGATTTTGATGTACGAGTCGCGCGTTCATTTTTGACGCCGACTGATTTTGCTAATCTTACGATTAAGGCTGGCTCGGACGGTTTTTTAATTCGTCTATCAGAGGTCGCAAAGGTTGAATTAGCCGCGGAAGATGATGAAACCGATTTCCGTGGTGATGGCGTCAATATGATTGGTTTAGGTATTGTAAAGCAGTCGAAGGCTAACACATTAGATGTTGCCAAGGCCGCCAGAGCTGCAATTAATCGCATTGCAGCGACATTACCAGACAACATTTATTTCGTTGAAAGCTACGATTCGTCCGTATTTATCGAAGAATCTATCAATGAAGTTTACAACACACTAGCCATTGCTATGTTCATGGTAATCGTCGTTATTTATTTGTTTTTAGGGAATATCCGCGCAACGTTAATTCCTGCGATAACTGTTCCTGTTTCTTTAGTCGCTGCATTCATCGTGATGTATATGCTTGGTTATTCTATTAACCTGTTGACTCTTTTGGCCTTAGTCTTGGCTATTGGTTTAGTTGTGGACGATTCTATAGTGGTGCTCGAGAACATCTATCGCCGAATAGAAATAGGGGAACCACCAATACTAGCTGCGTATAGAGGAGCCAGAGAAGTCGGTTTTGCCGTTATCGCCACAACATTAGTATTGATATCGGTGTTCCTACCTTTAGTCTTTTTGGAAGGAAATATAGGTAGGCTATTTACTGAGTTTGCTATTGCAATTGCAGCTGCTGTTGCTTTCTCAAGCTTTACGGCATTGACTTTGTCACCCATGCTTGCATCCAAACTGCTAAAGAAAAGAGAGCGTAGCTCAGGCTTTGGAAAATGGGTAGATGTTAGTTTTAAGAAGTTAGAACTAAAATACTATAACAGTTTAACAACCACTATTAAGCAGCCAATCATGGTCCTCTTGATGGTAGTTATTAGCGTTGTACTTCTTGTTCAATTACAAAGTAAAATTCCCAAGGAGTTTGTGCCGAGAGAAGATCGTGGAAACTTCTTTATATTTATGCAGTCTCAAGAGGGTTCTAGCTATGAGAGCAATGCACGCAATCTGGAAGTTATTGAAGACATTTTATTACCTTATAAAGAGTCGGGTGAAGCCAAGCGTATACTAGTAAGAACACCTGGTTTTGGTGGTTCTGCCGGCATTGCTATTGTCGGAGCTGCTGACTGGGAAAGCAGAGAGCGTTCCACATTCGATTTGATGAATGAAATTAGTGGCAAACTCTCTCAAATTCCAGATGTTAGGGCGTTTGCTGTTATGCGCTCAGCGCTAGGTGGCGGTGGTTTAGGTCGACCGGTGCAATTTGTTTTGCAAGGTAATACGTATGAAGAGCTCATCAGTTGGCGTGATATTGTCATGGAAAAAGCGGCTGAAAATCCTAAGTTGTTGCGTATAGATTCAGACTACAAGGAAACATCACCACAATTATTGGTGAATATTGATAGAGATCGAGCTGCTGATTTAGGTGTGTCTATTTCGGAAGTTGGGCGAACATTAGAAACGATGCTTGGCCAAAGACGTGTATCTACTTATCTCGACCGTGGTCAAGAGTACGACGTCTTGTTAGAAGGTAATGAAGCAGATTATAGAAGCCCAAGCAGTATAGATAATATCTATGTTCGTTCTGATAGAACCGGGCAGTTGATACCGATGGACAATCTTCTGGATATTTCTGAACGAGCAACGTCTAATACACTCAACCGCTATAACCGCATGCGAGCAATAACTATTAGTGCAAATTTAGCTGATGGTTATACAGTAGGTGAAGCGTTGGCATTTCTTGAAAATATAGTGGCAACAGAACTATCAGATGGGGTTTCAATCGATTACAAAGGTGAGTCTCAGCTCTATCAAGAGTCGGGCTCATCTTTCATCTTTATATTCGCGTTAGCTTTAGCCGTGACCTATTTGGTGTTAGCAGCTCAATTTGAAAGCTGGATCCATCCTTTAGTTATCATGTTAACAGTACCACTAGCGTTAGTGGGCGCATATGTTGGCCTTTATTTGGCTGGCATGTCCATTAATATATATAGTCAGATTGGATTAGTAATGCTCATAGGGCTCGCAGCCAAAAACGGGATACTGATTGTAGAGTTCGCCAATCAGCTAAGAGATGCTGGTGTTGAATTTGAAGAGGCGTTAAAGAAAGCCTCAATGTTGCGACTACGTCCGATTGTAATGACCGGATTTACGACAGTCTTTAGTGCATTACCTTTAGTATTAGCAACAGGACCGGGTGCAGAATCGCGAGCAGTTATCGGTATGGTTATATTTTCTGGTGTTATGTTTTCAGCTTTTATGACCTTGTTTATTGTGCCAACAGCTTATGCGTACTTAGCTAGAGGGACCGGCTCTCCTGAGAAACGGGCGAGAAAGCTGGTGGAACTTGAGGCTGAAGTACCTTATAAAAAAGGCGAAGGCGAACTACATGACGACACGGATGTGTCTAAATAAAAATAGGTCCCTGATCCCTACTGTTTAAAAGTGTTGCTCAGGGGCAAATGAAATAATTAAGAAAGGTGTACCGGTATCGTGCACCTTTTTTTATGCCTTGCTAATTCTGCAATCGGTAAACAAGACACACCTATTTGATGAAAACTCAACAAATAGGTGTGTCTTGTTTGACTATTTTTTAGGGGACATAAAAAAAGCCCTAACTTTAATTAGGGCTTCGATATTTTATACTTATTTAGCCAAACAATTACTATTCGTCTAAGAAGCTTCTTAACTGCTCAGAGCGGCTAGGATGACGTAATTTACGCAATGCCTTAGCTTCAATTTGTCTGATACGCTCGCGAGTAACGTCGAACTGCTTACCAACTTCTTCTAAAGTATGGTCAGTGTTCATATCAATACCAAATCGCATTCTGAGAACCTTGGCTTCACGTGCCGTGAGGCCTGCCAATACTTCCTGAGTAGCATTTTTCAAACTACCTCCGGTGGCAGAATCAAGAGGTTGAATTATAGTCCCGTCCTCAATGAAATCTCCCAAGTGCGAATCTTCATCATCACCAATCGGTGTTTCCATGGAGATCGGCTCTTTAGCAATTTTAAGCACCTTGCGTACTTTGTCTTCAGGCATAACCATGCGTTCTGACAATTCTTCAGGTGTCGGCTCTCTACCCATTTCTTGAAGCATCTGACGCGAAATACGATTTAACTTATTAATCGTTTCAATCATGTGCACTGGAATTCGAATAGTTCTCGCTTGGTCGGCAATCGAGCGCGTAATTGCTTGTCTTATCCACCAAGTAGCATAAGTTGAGAACTTATAACCACGACGGTATTCAAATTTATCAACCGCTTTCATCAGGCCGATATTGCCTTCTTGGATCAAATCCAAAAATTGCAAACCACGATTCGTGTATTTCTTCGCGATTGAAATAACCAAACGTAAGTTTGCTTCGACCATCTCTTTCTTTGCACGGCGCGCTTTCGCTTCGCCAATCGACATTCTGCGATTAATATCTTTAATGTCTGGAATAATTAAACCAGTTTCAGCTTCAACAGCATTCATTTTGCTAACGCTACGCTCGATTTCTTCTTTGAATTCCAGAAGTTTTTCAACGTAGGGCGCTTTACCTTCTAATGCTTTGTACAACCAATCAGTGCTAGTTTCGTTACCGGCGAATGCCTTAATAAAATCTTTTTTCGGCATTTTTGCGTTCATGACGCAGTACTTCATGATTAATCGTTCTTGAATACGAACTCGATCCATCATGCCGCGCATGTTTTTGACCATGCGATCAAATTGCTTAGGTATTAAGCGAAACTCTTTAAACACTTCACTAAGCTCATGAATTTCTTTACGCGATGCTTTGTGTGAGCGTCCTTTCACTTCAATCACGCTCATTACTTTAGCGTATTGCTTACGCAGTGCAGTAAATTTTTCACGTGCAAGCTCAGGATCAACACCTGTGTCTTCTTCTTCCTCTTCCTCATCATCATCTTTGTCTTCATCATCAAGTTCTTTTTGAGATAATTCAGATCCGATGTGGGTCGCGGTAGGCGCTATATCTTGCTCGTTAGGGTCAACAAAACCGATGATAATATCGCTAATGCGAATTTCTTCAGCTTCAAATAAGTCCCATTGATCGAGCAAATGCGTTATAGCTTCTGGATATTCTGCGACAGAGCATTGAACTTGGTTAATACCATCTTCAATGCGTTTAGCAATTTCAATTTCGCCTTCGCGTGTTAGTAGTTCAACCGTACCCATTTCACGCATGTACATGCGAACGGGGTCGGTTGTGCGGCCGATTTCGCTTTCAACTGTGGCAAGCGCTTGCGCAGCGGCCTCAGCAACATCTTCGTCGGCAGTTGATTCTTGCATTAGCAATTCATCAGCATCTGGTGCTGACTCGGAAACCTTAATCCCCATGTCGTTGATCATGCGAATAATATCTTCAATTTGATCAGAGTCGACAACGTTTTGAGGGAGATGGTCATTTACTTCGGCAAAGGTTAAGTAACCTTGTTCTTTACCTTTTGCAATCAGGAGTTTTATCTGGGACTGCTTGCTCTGCACAATATACCTTACACTTAATTAGGAGTTGTTAAACGCGAACAAGCTAACTACTTAAAACTAGCTTATTTTCAACCCGTTAAACGATACCAAGGAAATTAACCCTTAGCTTGCTTTATCGTAGCGTCTGCGAATTCGATAGTATAACACTAAACGAGTACTTTTGACTACATCTTGTTACTTGTGACTTTCCGTAGATATGGGTTCAGATTAACTCTTTTCAAGTGCCTGCATCATTATATTTTTTATACTGACAAGCGCCAAATCTATTGAATTTTAGCTAAGTTACCTGACACCTTATCCAACCTTATCGGCTATTTCTGTTAAGACAGAATGACTATTTGAAAATTCATGAAAGTAGATTCGCTTGCGTCTTAGCTAATGTAGTTTCATCATTAATAAATTCAACTCTTGTTGTTCTTGTTCACTTAATTCTGAGAACTTTGTTTTTGCTTCTAGCTCGTCAAGGCGAGCTCTAAAGTGCCATTTGATTAAATTTTTGAAGCAATCTGTGTAAAGTATCTTAATGTTCGTGTCCAAAGACAAAACATCATTTTCTAATAGTTGTGCAAGATGCCTAATATTAGGATGCTCACGAAAAGCTTCCAAAACCATCCCCGTATTCGCTTTTGGATTGGCATAGCAATATGAGTGCAGATCGATTAATAACGGGATCCCCGAAATTGCTGTATTTTTGAGTGGGGTGAGTTTTACATTTGGACACTCGGAGGCCAACTTTGGTGAGTCCATTAATAGTCTCAGCATCATACGTAGTGGCGATTGCTTTATTTTCTGAGGAGCCTGGTAATCAACTTTCCGCGGTGCTTTGCGACTGTTAGCATTTTTTATATCTCGGGCTAGTGTTTCTTTCGCCTCTTCCCCAAATAACTTGCTAAGGTCAAACAGCAACAAGTCACGTTGATTATCACCCTGAATTTTTTCTATTAAAGGCATAGCCTCAGCCTTTAACGCAGCTTTACCCTCATTAGAGGAAACTGAATGCCGCTGTAATAAATTATCAAAAAAGAATTTTGATAATGGTACCGCTTTATTTAATAGGGTCTCGAATTCATCTTTCCCTATCTTTCTGACCATCGTGTCTGGGTCTTCACCATCGGGTAAAAATAAAAACTTCATGCCCACGCCGTCTTTCAAAAATGGCAACGCGTTTTCAAGTGCACGCCATGCGGCTTCGCGACCAGCTCTGTCGCCGTCATAGCAACAAACGACTTCAGCTGTTGATTTAAACATGGCTTGAATGTGCTCAGGTGTAGTTGCAGTGCCTAATGCAGCTACAGCATAATTAATATCAAACTGACTTAATGCCACCACATCCATGTAGCCTTCAACGACTAATAAGCGATCAAGTTTGCGGTTATTTTGACGTGCTTGATATAGACCAAAGAGCTCAAATCCTTTGTGAAAAATAGGTGTTTCGGGGCTATTTAGATATTTAGGTCCATCATCTTGCATTACGCGGCCGCCAAATCCAACAACGCGACCTCGCTTATCTCGAATTGGGAACATGACGCGATTGCGGAAAAAATCAAACCGACGTTTCTTGTCATTTTCTGAAATTAGCTTGAGCTCGAGCAGGCGAGATTGCTTGTGCTCATCAGTACCAAATGTTTTTAATACCGAATCCCATTCTGGAGGTGCAAATCCCATATCCCAAGCTTTAACGATATCACCGCTGAGCCCTCGGCCTTTTAAGTATGCGATGACTTCTGGAGCCTGTGAGTGGTGTTTTAACTGATGCTGAAAATATCGAGTAACCGATTCCATCAACTGATAGTCATGTTCACGCTGACTTTTTTGCTGAGCAGTCGGTGCGGGAGCACCGCCTTTTTCTCGCGGTACATCAACACCATATGTTTTAGCTAGTTCTTCGATTGCTTCTGGAAACTCTAAACGATCGAACTCCATCAAAAAACTAACAACGTTGCCTTTTGCCCCGCACCCAAAGCAGTAATAGAATTGTTTTTCCTGACTTACTGAAAACGACGGGCTTTTCTCATTATGAAAAGGGCAACAAGCTTGATGATTCTTGCCTGCCTTCTTGAGTTTTACCCGAGCATCAATGATATCGACAATATCGCTGCGAGCGATAAGATCATCTATGAAGTCACGTGGAATGCGGCCAGCCATATATCTAAACTAATTTAGCTTTAATACTACCGCTTAATGCACCCATATCAGCGCGACCGGTTACTTTAGGCTTAAGCCAACCCATAACTTTACCCATGTCCTGCATTGATGCAGCGCCTGTAGCGGTCATTGCATCATCAATTAGTGCATTGATTTCGTCTGCGGTTAGTGGCTGTGGTAGGTATTTCTGTATAACGACAATTTCCGCTTCTTCAATGTCTACTAGGTCTTGACGACCAGCGGATCTAAATGGCGTAATAGATTCATTGCGCTGCTTAACCATCTTGGTCAATATAGCAAGAACATCGGTATCGTTTAATTCGATACGCTCATCAACTTCGCGTTGTTTGACTGCTGCAAGTGCCATTCTCAATGTTTTTAGCGTCAATTTGTCTTTGGCGCGCATCGCATCTTTTTGAGCTTCTTTTAACGTTTCTAATAGAGTCATCATTATATTCCCTTGATATATTTCTGTTTCGCAGAAACAAAAACGGACGCCATAAAGACGCCCGTTTTGAATTTAATTGGTTCGAGACCAGTTAAGTTCTGTTCTACAAGTTAGTACAATCTGATACGACGTGCGTTTTCGCGAGCTAACTTTTTCATGTGACGCTTTTTCGCTGCTGCTTTCTTGCGCTTGCGTTCCCAAGTTGGCTTTTCAAAAAATTCGCGACGGCGAACTTCAGATAGTACACCAGCTTTCTCACATGAACGTTTGAAGCGTCTAAGCGCGATATCAAACGGTTCGTTATCTCTTACTTTCACGATTGGCATTAATTCATCACCTTAAGATGTTGTATCTACCAGGTATGTTTTATTACCCGGGCTTAAAAAATGGTGCGGAATACTAAAACTTTTGCAATTACTTGTAAAGCGATTTAGTACAAAAATATTTGCTTTTGTTGGTTTTCCGTCGACGATGCGCAGTATATACTAGCAAAACATTGATTGCACTGTGATCATTGGCTATTTTACTGGTTTTTTGATTGTTATTGCGTAAGTAACTGAAACCATTACAAAGCTATTTTAATGAATTGTTTTAAAAGCTTCTCTCAAAGCATTATTTTTTACTGAGTATTTATACATGAAAATTCTAGGCATCGAAACATCCTGTGACGAAACGGGTGTCGCAATTTACGACACTGACCATGGTTTGTTATCCCACGAACTATATAGCCAAGTTAAATTGCATGCCGATTATGGTGGTGTTGTCCCTGAATTAGCATCGCGAGATCACGTTCGCAAGATAGTGCCGTTAATTAAGCGCACTATCGCTAGTGCCGGACTAAGTCCAAGTGAAATCGATGGTGTTGCATTCACTCGCGGGCCGGGTTTAGTTGGTGCATTACTTGTAGGTTCTTCAGTGGGCCGCAGTTTAGCTTACGCTTGGGGAGTGCCGGCCTTAGGTGTGCATCATATGGAAGGGCACTTACTAGCACCAATGTTGGATGATAACCCACCACCATTCCCTTTTATTGCTTTGTTAGTGTCTGGCGGGCATAGCATGATCGTCGATGTTCAAGGTATCGGCCAATATACCGTTCTTGGTGAGTCATTAGATGATGCTGCGGGCGAGGCCTTCGATAAAACGGCAAAACTCCTAGGGCTCGACTATCCGGGTGGTCCCTTGTTGGCAAAGTTAGCAGAAAAAGGTGAAGCAGGTCACTATAAATTTCCAAGGCCAATGACCGATCGTCCGGGGTTAGATATGAGCTTCAGTGGATTGAAAACATTCGCCGCAAATACAATTCGAGCTTGTGATGGTAATGAGCAGACAAAAGCGAATATTGCCTACGCATTTCAAGATGCGGTGGTTGATACTTTGCTAATCAAATGTCAGCGCGCATTAAAGCAAATGAATCAAAAGCGTCTTGTGATTGCCGGCGGTGTAAGCGCAAACAAGCAACTCAGAGCCACGTTGCAAGACTTAAAACGGCGCAAAGGGATTGAGGTTTTTTATCCCGCTTTTGAATACTGTACTGATAACGGCGCAATGATTGCGTTTGCAGGAGCACAACGTTTGTTGGCGGGTGAGTCGGAGGGATTAGATACGAAAGCGATGCCCAGATGGCCATTGGATTCTCTGTCCGCTATATGAACTGTGATGTGCGCAGTTAAACACTTGGTTTAACTAGATTGTTGAGCCAAGTCATTTCATGCAAGGCCAGTATTATTCTACTATGCCCAATCGGTTAGCTTTGCCAAGCATCCTGACTATACTGTCAGGGCTTATTCGTTTACCTTGCCTTTTGTCCAAATCTTGCTTTCTTTACCATGCAATAGACGTCGTATATTTTCGCGATGCTGCCAAATGATTAGGACTGATAGCATGAGCACAGAATATATATATTCTGGTTTAAAAAATAGAGTGTAGATAGGAGCAATTGTCACAGTAACGAGTGCCGCAAGAGATGAATAACCAGTCACTATGACCATGATTATCCATGTTCCGAGTAGCAAACCTGCCAAATTAAAGCCCAATGCAATTAAACAACCCAGCGCTGTTGCTACGCCTTTACCGCCTTTAAATTTAAAAAACAATGGATACATATGGCCAAGGCAGGCCGCAATAGCCACAACACCTATCGAGATTACGTCGACACCTAGTAAGAATGCGACGTAAACACTTACCGTGCCTTTCAGTATATCAAAACTTAAAACTATACCGGCAGCGAGAGGTCCCGCAATGCGCAAAACATTGGTTGCACCAGGATTTCCTGAGCCCTGTGTTCGCGGGTCGCCCTTGCCAAAAAGATAGCAAACAACAATCGCGCTCGAAACTGAACCAAACATATATGCTGCAAAAATCATGATCAGCGTGAATGAAATCATATACTTGGTCCCTGTGTTGCGGTTACACTTAATTACAGATTACTAGAAGGTGAAAAAAATCGCTAGCCGATTAAGTTATTGTCATGAATTTAGTTAAAATACAGGGCCTAACCGTCCACGCACTTATTGGTGTTTTTGATTTCGAAAGGCATGTTAAGCAGAGGTTGATACTTGATGTTGATATGTTTACTGACCTAAGTTTGGCGGCTAGTACCGATGACGTCAAAAATACCATCGATTATGGCAAGGTTGCACAGCGCTTAGCTGATATTGCCGGTGGGTCATCGTACTTTTTACTCGAAGCTTTAGCAAAAGAAATGCTGGATATGATTTTTGCCGAGTTCAATCCTCAAAAAGTTACGCTCACCGTTAACAAACCAGATATTCTCAAAGAAGCAGTAAATGTGGCTATTTGCATGACCAGAGAGCGCAGTTAGTGTCTCATTTTATATTGATAAGTGTAGGCTCTAACATCGACAAAGCGGCGAACACCGATGCAGGGCTCAATGGGATAGTTGAAGCTTTTGACAATGTGCAGCTCTCACCTGTTTACGAAAGTGAATCTGTCGGCTTTAATGGAGATACGTTTTTTAATTTAGTTGTGTCAGCACAAACCGATGGAAGTGTTGCTAGTGTGTGTGAAATATTAAAAAAAATTGAAGATACGAATGGTCGAATTAGAGGTGTACAAAAATTTGCACCACGAACACTTGACCTCGATTTATTGATCTTTGATGAGCATGTCATCGATAAACCCGTCATATTACCGCGTGAGGAGATTCTCTACAATGCATTCGTCTTGAGACCGCTAGCTGATTTAGTGCCACAGCATATTCACCCGGTGGTGAAAAAAACGTATCAAACTTTATGGCAGCAATATGACAAGCAAAAACAAAACTTGTGGGTCGCTGACTACTCGTGGAGTAAAAGACCGACATGACGTTTTTTGAAATAATTATTCTTGCAATCATTCAAGGGTTAACTGAATTTTTACCTATTTCTAGTTCTGCTCATCTTATTTTGCCAGCCGAAATTTTAGGATGGCGAGAGCAGGGTTTAGCGTTCGATGTTGCCGTGCATGTGGGTAGCTTAATGGCGGTGATTATTTATTTAAGAAATGACATTACTAAGCTTGCAGTTGCTTGGTTTTCGCATGGTTTAAGTCGTCAGCAAACCGCAGAAAGTAAGTTAGGATGGTGGATTATTATTTCTACTATTCCAGGTGTCATTTTCGGTTACTTAATGAAAGATTTTGTTGCCGAAAACTTGAGAATCGCCATGGTTATTGCAATCACGACTATCGTCTTTGGTTTATTACTCTGGTATGCAGACGTAACAGCAAAACAGACAAAAAAAATTGAAAAAATTGGTTTAAAAGAAGCCGTTATTATTGGCTTAGCTCAAGCTATTGCTATTATTCCTGGCACGTCGCGCTCGGGTATAACTATGACGGCAGGGCTAATGCTTGGACTAGATCGTGAAAGTACAGCGAAATTTTCATTTTTACTATCTATACCGATCATTTTGGGTGCTGGTTTGTTTTCGGTATTAGATCTATTAGGAAACGTCGCTAAAGTCAATTGGAATGAGTTGTTGTATGGGGCTGTGTTCTCTTTTGTTGCTGCTTATTTGTGTATATTTTTATTTTTAAATTGGATCTCTAGAATAGGTATGTTGCCGTTCGTCATTTATCGGTTGGTATTAGGTTTCGTATTGTTATACATTGTTTTAGGCTAATTTATATACGCAAATTAATCTATCGTTTACCAAAAGGGCTGTTAGTATGACTAATACGATATTTACAAAAATTATTAATAAAGAGATCCCCGCCGATATATTGTTTGAAGATGAAAGGGTTCTCGCGTTTAAGGATATTAATCCACAAGCGCCTGTGCACTTCTTAGTCATTCCTAAAAAGGCGATTGCTACCACAAATGATATCGCAGCTGAAGATGAAGCGCTCGTTGGATACATGCATCGAGTTGCTGCAAATATAGCCAAAGACTTAGGTGTTGCGCAGCAGGGATTTCGAACAGTCATGAATTGTAATCAAGATGGCGGACAAACGGTTTATCATATTCATTTGCACGTTTTAGCGGGAAAAGCATTGGGATGGCCTCCTTATCAAGAACGATTAAAAGGTTAAACGAATTCATAGGTTTGCAGTGATTATTAGTTTTATCATTAGGCTGTCAAACGAAGCGTGAAATGTCGTCAGAGTTTGGTCCCTTAGGTTGACCAAAATAAAAAATATAGGGCTTTATTTTCATGTCTACTCAAAATGCACTGCTAACTATTTTAGTCGAAAAAATTAACAACGATACATTGGTATTACCGACTCTTCCTGCAATTGCATTAAAAGTACGAAAATCGGCTGATGATCCTAACGTCAATCTGAACGACATGTCCGACGTTGTGAGGCAAGACCCCTCGCTAAGCGCCCGAATGATAAAAATTTCTAATAGTGCGTACTTGGGTCGCACGGTAAAAGTCACTTCCACGACGCAAGCGGTAACTCGAATTGGTCTATATCAAGTAAAAAACATTGCTACTGCGTTAGCGATGGAGCAGCTTTTTGTTTCGAAAAATGAAGTTGTTAAAAAATATATGATGAAAATGTGGACTGACACGGTAGATCTTGTGGCAAATGCTATGGCTGCCATGCAGACTTATCAAGCAGCAACGGGTAAAAAGAACTTAAGTTTAGATACTATGACGCTTTCTGCTTTAGTCGCTAATATTGGTGCATTACCTGTGCTAACTGAAGCCGAACGGCATGATAGTGTTTTTGCTAATCCAACTTTCCTAGAGGTAGCAATTAAGAGATTGTCTGGTCGCATTGGTGGTAGCATCATGCGTGAGTGGCAATTCAACGATGTTTTCATTCAATGCGCAGAGCATTGGCGGAATTTAGAATTTAATGAGCCAACCATTGATTACATTGATTTTGTGCGCA
Organism: uncultured Glaciecola sp.; assembly: GCF_937770335.1. Classification (GTDB taxonomy): domain Bacteria; phylum Pseudomonadota; class Gammaproteobacteria; order Enterobacterales; family Alteromonadaceae; genus Glaciecola. The sequence continues at coordinate 716,125 of NZ_CALJHY010000003.1, read as the reverse complement.
TAGGCGCAGCACTTTCTAACCAAGCAGATAACAGTGATGAAATTTTAAGCTTAGCGCTAGAGAAAGTAATCTTTACTGACGCAGACATTTACCAATCTCCTGAGTTTGCAGAAATGAGAGACAACGCTAAGTCTATCTTTATGTAATTACATTTACGCCTTTAATATCTTGTATTATGGACTGAATACTTATTGCTTAAGCTCATTGACTAAAAAGCTCAATATTTGTTGAGTTTTTAGTTTGTATTTACAATGAATGCTATGGGAAGAGAGCCTAAGGCTCCGAATTATTGCGGCAAAGATTGGTGGGTCACTGGATGGCGAAAAATAAAAACGCGTAGTGTCTCGATTTTTCGCCATTTCAGGATTTGCTGGGAACTATCCTGTTCCGTATTTCTGCTTTATAAAGAGACTGTTTTTCCAGCAAATCTCTTAGCAAATATCTTAATATCTTGATTGTTACAAATGATATTTACATGTTGCACGTCATGCTTTTCTATAGCAGTGTCAGCACCAAGTATTACGGCATCCAAACAAATTTTTGACTCAATTGACTCATCAGTAACGAATCTAACTTTTCTTGTTGTTTGTGCTTGGTTTGCTTGTTTAAATGCTCTTGCAGAACGAACCAATGACTCACCGTTGCACCTTAAAATAGTAGTGAAGCGGTCAAAATTTTCACTGCTCTCTCTTACTAGTTCGTAAGCGGCTTTCAACCCTTGAGTTGCTGCGGTGTAGCAAACTTTTGTTTCAAATGTATTGTCTGCTGGTCGCAGCTGAGCATTTGTTGCAGACACGGAAGAAGTAAAGGTGATTGTCGCAATCGCGATAGTGGTAAATAAAGTTTTCATATGAGTATCCCAGTAATAATATTGTGCAACAGCATTGTTGCCATATAAATAATACGGGTTTACTTAAGGAGATCTAGTTATTTTGTAATAAAATTACGAAATAACTGATTTTTACGTTTTATTTAACCTAATAATGTAGTTTATTTACTATATTTTAACAGGTTATGCTTCTTTATTACCCGCTTTTAACAAAATAAACAAAAAAAACGAAATTTCATTGCTGCACGTTTTTATTGGCCTTGCGCTAATTTGGTGCGTTTTTATATATGCTGCGTACCGATTATTTGCATGTATTTGGGGCAGGTGTAATAAAGGTGTAATAAAACTACATTTAGAAGGCTGTTCGATTGATCAGCCTTCCTTTAGTGTTATTCTGAATCAACTTCAAATATTTTGCGAAGTGCTTCAGCAAATTCGACTACTTCAGATGACATCAGCGTGAAATCAGCATCAAGCTTCACATTTAATTCATCTTTAGGTATATCTTCATTTTGTTCTTTCACTACATCTGTGAATTTTAAACGCTTTATGGACAAATCTTCACCAATAATACAGGTGAGCCGATCCTGCCAAGCAACGCTTAATTTTTGAACCAACATACCAGATTGCAAATGCGCAAGTATTTCCTCAGCATCTAAATCTTGAGACTTACATCTAATCACGGCGCCATCTTCTGATGGTGACTTGAACTCTGCTTCATCAAGTATTTCAATTTGTTCAGGTGCATCTTGAAGAACCCAAGACGTCAGCGTCTCTTGTTTGCTACTTTTTGCAAATGGAACAACTGGAAGTGAGCCAATACATTTTCTAACGCAAGATAGGAATGCTTCAGCCGCGCCATCAGAACTTGCATCTACAACAACAAGATTATTCTCTGGCGAAATAAAGCCGTGGGTAACACTGTTTTTGGTAAATGCTTGTGGAAGTAAGCGATGAATAATTTCTTGTTTTAAATCTTGTTGAGATTTTTTTGGAACCGGTGAACCTGTCTCGGCTTCAATTTGTGCCACTTTGTCAGCTAATTCGTTATTAACCACCGACGCTGGCAAGATGCGCTCTTGTTTTTTGAGTACCAACCAATAACGATTAGCTGTTTTTTGACATAACATATCGCTATTTCTAAAAGGTGAAGTCCACCCCATGGTTGCAATATCTTGAGAGCCGCAGGGACGGAAAGACATACTTTCTAACTGAGTTTGAAGTTGCTCTTCGTTGAGCTCTAACGAGTTCGTTAGTTGATATAATTTAAGATTTTTGAACCACATATTTATTCTAATAATTACCGATTAAAAAAGTGAACGCACTCTACCAATCTGGACGCCGATGGTCAAAATGAATTTCCGCAACCACTCAATAAGGACACACCTGTTTGCGTTCAAACAGGTGTGTCCTTATTGAGTGGTTATTGTGGATTTGAATTAAGCAGACCAATGAGAGCTCAAATAGGTGTGTCCTTATTGTTAAGGTGGGGTAGTATGAGATGTCATAAATTTTGGTGGCGACGCAACTAAACGCTAAAATATTGTGGCTATTTGATGCTTTGTTGATTATTTTTCGCTTAATTTAGTGATTTTACTAATTATTTTACTTATTTAATAAAACTGTCACAGAATACTTTAATAATGGTTGTCAATTAATTATGTCACGAGTTAAATCCATGTCTCGAACAATTTTGTTAGTTGAAGACGAAGCGCCCATCAGGGAGATGCTTTCTTTTGTTTTAGAACAAGCTGGTTTTGATGTTGTTGAAGCGGAAGACTTCGACGTCGCATTGGAAAAAGTTAAAGAGCCTTACCCTGATTTAATACTTCTTGACTGGATGCTGCCAGGTGGTAGCGGTGTTCAATTGGCAAAAAAGCTGAAACAACACGAATTTACACGAGACATTCCTGTGATCATGCTTACTGCTCGTGGCGAAGAGGATGATAAAATTAGAGGCTTAGAAGCCGGTGCTGATGACTATGTTACCAAACCGTTTTCGCCAAAAGAGTTAGTCGCTCGTATTAAAGCAGTTATGCGCCGGGTGACACCCACTTCAAAAGAAGAACCAATCGAATTTAACGGTCTGATATTAGAACCTATTTCGCATCGGGTCACCGCTAATGGCGATCCTTTGGAGATGGGACCGACAGAATTTAAATTATTACATTTCTTCATGACTCACTCAGAGCGTGTATATAGCCGTGAGTTATTGCTCGATAATGTTTGGGGTACTAACGTTTATGTTGAAGACCGCACGGTTGATGTGCATATTCGTCGTCTTCGCATCGCGTTATCACAACACGGTCACGATGCGATGATCCAGACTGTCCGTGGCGCAGGATATCGCTTCTCAAATAAGATTTAAATGTATTACCCGCGTTCATGGACTAAAAGTATACTAAGGCTATTTATTTACCTAGCCTTACTTATCTTGCTTGGCACTTATCTTGGAAATGTCACTTTAGTGTTGTTGATCGCTACCGTGTCCCTCATTATTTTCAACTATCTACACTTATATAGGTTAACCAAGTGGATATGGGAAAGTCGAAAAATGTCTCCGCCGACAGCGCCAGGTGTTTGGGAGCATGTTTATGAAGGTATTTATTATTTACAACGCCGCAACAGAAATAAACGGCGTAACTTAGGTCAGTTGGTAAAGCGTTTTCGTGAGGGGTCTGAAGCACTTCCGGATGCTGTTGTGGTCGTGGATAAAGAAGCCAAAATCGTTTGGTGTAATCGTCATGCAAGAATTGAGATGGGGTTAAAGTGGCCTGATGATTCTGGACGTAGGATCGACAACCTGATCCGCCATCCAAAATTCATTAACTATTTTCACTCTGGTGAATATCAATACCCTATTGAAATTCCAGCACCAACAAACCCGAACAAAACCTTTGAGTATAGGATAATGGCTTACGGTGAAGATCAATTACTATTGATAGTAAGAGATGTTTCTCGAGTGTCTCAGTTAGAAGAGATGCGCAAAGACTTCGTGGCTAATGTATCTCATGAATTACGCACTCCACTGACGGTTATCAACGGCTATCTTGAAGTACTTAGCGTTGATAGTGACGAAAAAAATCCTTTTGTGAATAAAGCCATGGCGGAAATGGGAACGCAAACTAAGCGCATGCAGGCACTCATTGAAGACTTGCTTATTTTGTCTCGAATTGAAGCTTCGGCAGAGAGAATATACGAAAATACCATCGATATGACGGCAATGTTGAAGCAAGTTGAAACAGAAGCTCAAACATTAAATCAAGAAAAGCAACATAAGATTTCTTTAAAGGTAGATGATGAATTGCGCATATTTGGTGTTGAAACGGAAATGCGCAGTGCTTGTTCAAACCTAATCTTCAACGCTATCTACTACACGCCTCCAGGTGGCAATATAAAAATAATATGGAAAAGACGAGGCTCCGGCGCTTATTTTGCTGTTGTCGATAACGGTGATGGTATTGAAGAGAAACATCTGCGCAGACTCACCGAGCGTTTTTATCGAGTGGATAAAGCACGTTCGCGAAAAACGGGTGGCTCAGGTTTGGGACTATCTATTGTTAAGCACGTACTTAATCATCACAACTCGTATTTAAATATTGAGAGTAAAATTGGAAAGGGAAGTGAATTTTCATTTATACTACCTCCAGAACTTCTCTATGAACATAGCTTGGACTCGTGAGCCACGTGTTATTACCAAAAGTCATATCTGCAAAAAATAACATTAGCCCAAATGCCGCTAAGAATGTTTTGTGCCACTTTTCTTCTAGAATAATCTGTATATTCTGCGGCTTATTTATATTGTTCCCGCGATATGTGAATGCTCAAATATTGGAACAAACACCAGTTCAACCTTTATCAACAATCCCGTCTCAAATAGAAACGTTATCAAACAAAGAGCACGCTATTGAGTTGCCAGAGACTATTCCAACAGACTTAGCTTCCTTAACAACAACAGAGAGTCTGGCTGGGGTTTATGGAAGTATATCATCCGTAGGTTCAGATACTTTAGCGACGTTAATTTCGCTATGGTCTGAACGATTCAAAACAGTATATCCGCATGTTAAATTTCAAATTCAAGCATCAGGTTCAGCAACGGCACCGCAAGCACTGACTCAAGGTACCGCGACAATAGGTCCTATGTCACGAGCAATGACAGCAGGTGAAATCAGCCGTTTTACGCAAAAATATGGTTATCCACCGACCACTCTTATTGTTGCAGTGGATGCGATCGCTATTTATGTTGAGAAAAATAACCCGTTACAATCGTTAACGCTCAAGCAAGTTGACGCACTTTTTTCGGTCACTAGATTTTGCGGTTCAGCCAATAAAATAGAGACTTGGTCTGATATTGGAGTGACCAAGTTTGGTGAAAATCGGGAAGTACTTTTGTATGGCCGCAATTCTGCATCAGGTACTTACGATTTATTTAAGAAACAAGCTTTGTGTGAGGGCGATTTCAAGGCTACCGTTAATGAATTACCCGGTTCGTCGTCGGTTGTATTATCTATAGCGTCGTCTGTTGGAGGGCTCGGTTATGCAGCGCTTGGGCATCTAGATGACAATGTTAAAGCACTTGCTATTGGTAGCAAAAGGCAAGGCGAAATATTTTATGCAGAACCAAATAACGACAATATTACCTCAGGTAAATATCCGTTTTCTCGGTACTTATACATTGTGGTGAACAAACCGCCGAATACTCAGTTACCTGTTTTGGAGCGTGCATTCCTCACCTTTATTTTGTCTGATGAAGGGCAAAATATGGTGAATGAAAATGGCTACTATTCAATTAGTAAAGATCTTAGAGATAAACAATTAGTTTCGATCTTACGTTAATTACCGATAGCTACTGGGTTCTCGGTTCTCAAGAAGTAACGTAATCGCTATTAAACTTAAACCAAAATACCCCTCCTTGTATTAAACTTTTGTGACAATACTACCGTGTAACATAACTGTCATTTACATCAAGTACTCTGCTTTAAAAATTTTTAGTAATAATTTATTATTTTTGACGTTTTGGAGAACACAATGAACTTGAATGGACTTTTTAGAGTTTCTGCAATCGCAGCTACTTTAGCACTTGGCGCATGTGGCGGAGATATCAACATCTCTGAAGGCGATATCGTTGATAACAGTGTTGTAAATAATGAAACCGGCGGTAGCGGTACCCCTGTTACTCCCCCTGATGACACCAAGCCCGGGTCAGTAGATGTTTTTTTAAGTGGTCAAGTATCTACAGCGCTGGGTCAGACTATTGAAGTTAGACAGCTTACCGGTCGTCTTACTGATGCAGAAGCAGTGAATGGTGTTATTACATTAACGAACGACACCGTCTGGGCATTAACGGGTCCTGTTTTTGTTGGTAACGATAAAGCAAACAGCGTTACACTTGAAATTGAACCAGGCACAATCATCTTTGGTAGCCGCGGTGCTGATTATTTAGTTATCAGTCGTGATTCAAAAGTTGAAGCGCAAGGAACAGCTACTTCCCCAATTATTTTTACTTCATACAATGACGTTATCGGTAACGAAGTTCAAGCTGGCCAATGGGGCGGTATGATCATTCTTGGTAACGCACCAACAACAAAATGTCCAACAGACGGAACTGATTGTTCACTACAAGTAGAAGGCGCAGAAACCGGCGCGGTATTTGGTGGTGCGAACGATGCCGATAATTCAGGTTCACTCAAATATGTTGTTGTTAAATATGCAGGCTTCGAAATTGCACCGGATAACGAATTAAACGGCATCACTTTTGGTGGTGTTGGTTCAGGTACAGAGATTGACTATTTACAAGTTCATGCAAACGCTGATGACGGCGTTGAATTTTTCGGTGGTTCTGTTAATGCTAAGCACCTCGTCTTAACGTCAATTCAAGACGATTCAGTAGACTGGGATAACGGTTACGATGGTAAACTTCAATACGTTTACGTTGAACATGCAGCTGATGGTTCTGACGCTAACCGTGGTATTGAAGGTGACGGCGATGGCGGTGACGGAACTCCGTTCTCACGTCCAAAAATTGCTAACATTACGATTATTGGTAACAGCTTTGATACCGCAGATGCAGACTCTGAAGGTGTTCTACTTCGTGACCAAACAGGTGCAAACATTATCAACATGTTAATCACTGGCCCAGAAGGCATGGGCGAATGTTTAGAAATGGACAGTGATGAAACCGTTCAAGGTAACTTGGCAGACGGCGATATTACTATTACGAATTCAGTCATTGCTTGCGCAGAAGCATTTAACTTCGGCGCAACGGATGTTGATCTCAATAATTGGTTTGGCACAGAGCAACAAGGAAATAGCATCATTGCTTTTGCTGACCGCGCTAATGTTGGGATTAACAGTGATGGTACTTTAACAGCTGAAAGTTCGTTACGTACGTCCGGTGGCAATGCTGCTAACTTAGACTCATTCTTTGAAACCAATACGTTTGTTGGCGCAATTGGTGATACCGATTGGCGTCAGGGTTGGGCCTTCGGTTTTGGTGGTGGTGAAGTCGGTGTAGTTGCTTCGGCATCAGGCTGCCCAGCAGGAACAACGACAATTCCAGCCGTAGATGGAACGACGAATACATGCCAAGTATCAGGTCGTATTACAACTGACCTGCGCTTAACAACAGGTAATCATTATGCATTATCTGAAGCTGTGTTCGTCGGTGGTGATAATACTGACAGCGCGACATTGACAATTGATCCTGGTGTGGTTGTTTACGGCAGTTCGGGTGCGGATTATTTAGTCGTTAGCCGAGGTTCTAAAATCGAAGCGAGCGGCACTGCAACGTTACCAATTACGTTTACCTCTCGTCAGCACGTTTCTAATGGCGTAACTGCGGGTTTAGCAAATGGAACAGCAGGCCAGTGGGGTGGTGTAGTTATCTTAGGTAACGGTAACTCTACAAAATGTCCACAAGACGGCACACCTTGTTCACTGCAAGTAGAAGGCGTTCAAGAAGGTGCTGTATTTGGTGGTTCTGATGATACTGATAATTCAGGAACGTTGCGCTATGTTCGCGTCATGCATGGTGGCTTCGAAGTTGCCCCTGATAATGAACTGAATGGTATTACGTTTGGTGCAGTAGGTTCAGGTACGGTTGTTGAATATCTGCAAGTGCATAAAAATGCAGATGACGGTGTTGAGTTCTTCGGTGGTGCGGTTAATGCTAAGTACTTAGTTCTAACGGGTATTCAAGATGACTCAGTTGATTGGGATAACGGCTTTAAAGGCAAAATGCAATTTGTTCTGGTAAAGCATGCAGATGATAATTCTGACGCGAACCGCGGTATTGAAGGTGACGGTGATGGCGGTGAAGGCACTGCATTCTCAAACCCAACTGTTGCTAACATGACTATTATTGGAAATACGTTCGATACTGCTGATGCTGATTCTGAAGGTGTATTGTTGCGTGACCAAACTAACGCACAATTATACAACTTTGTGGTAACCGGTCCTGCAGGAATGGGCGAATGTTTCGAATCTGATTTATCCGACGGTGATACCACACTGGAAGAAAACATGAACGGAACGAGTGCAACACAGTTAGTATTCCAGTCTTCGGTACTGGCTTGTGCTGAAAACATTAAAAATTCCGGCACCTTCGATCAAGAAGCATGGTTCTTAGGTCGAACTGATAACTCGATTGCAGCAGACCAAGCGGCAGTGCTGAACGGAATCTTTACAATTGATGCAACAGCTCCTACGGACGTAACAACCTTAGATAGCTTCTTTACTCCTGTTGATTTTATTGGCGCGGTTAAAGATGCAGACAATAACTGGACTGCAAACTGGACTGTAGGTCTATAACGACTGCAACGGTTTGAGCGCTTAGCTCGACAGTAAATTAATACGAGTGCGTTACTTAAATGGTAGCGCACTTGCGTTTCAAATAGTCAGTTTTAGATGTTGCTTAACTTAAGTATTGTAAAAATTAGCAGCTAATGAGGTTAAAATGAATCAACCTGCAAACAGGTTTCCGAACAAACAAGTGACACTTGCCGTGTTGGCTTCACTTATGCTAACTCAGCCCTTTTTTGTGCAATCAGCAATGGCTCAGCAAGCAGATGAAGAAGAGGCAATTGAAGAAGTTGTTGCCACCGGAACAAGATTAAAAGGAACAGCAACAGCTGTTTTGGAAGAACGTAAAAACCAAGCGTTTGTTGCCGATATATTGGGTTCTGAACAAATTTCAAGAACCGGTGACAGTGACGCTGCATCGGCGCTTCGCCGTGTAACGGGATTGACTTTGGTTGATGGCAAGTTCATTTATGTTCGTGGCCTAGGTGAAAGGTATTCAAGTACGCAATTAAATGGTGCAGCTGTTCCTAGCCCCGATCCAACTAGGAACGTTATTCCATTGGATTTATTTCCAGCAGACATTATTGAAAGTTTGTCAGTACAGAAGTCATTTTCGCCTTCAATGCCGGCTTCTTTTGGTGGTGGTAACGTTAATATTCGCTTAAAAACAATCCCCACGCAGTTTATCTTCAACGTATCAGGTAGCCTCGGTTATAACAGCGAAAACTCTGGAGATGCGCTTGCTTATAATGGCGGAGGTACAGATTGGCAAGGTCGTGATGATGGCACTCGTGCGGTCCCAGCCTCTATTGCGTCTCGCTGGCAAAATAAAGAATTTTTAGATTCACTTGATCAAGATGTTGCACTTTCGTTATTGCGCGATGTCAATCGTGACTATGACCCCTTCCTGAAAAGCATCGGTCCGAACATGGGCTTCAACTTTTCATTAGGCAACAGTTTTGACATTGATGATAAGTGGCGTTATGGCTTTTTAATTACAAGCAGTTATGGCAGTGAAACAAACGTTTCTCAAGAGTATGAGTTACAGCAAGCGGATCGGGTCCAAGACTCGATAAACATAGTGCGTTTCTTTGACGATATTTCTGTTACTGAGACTAGTATTAAATGGTCAAACATGGTCAATTTAGGTATTGATTACAACCGTAATCATAAGGTTGATTACAGTCTGATTATTTTGAATGATACGCGCGATGAAATTAGTGAAAAATTTGGTAATACTGAAAACTTAAGTCAAGCTGAAGGCTTGCGTATTCGTGATGTTGCAGTTGAATACGAAGAACGTAAAATGTTTACTAATCAACTTCGCGGTATGCACACTTTCCCGAAATTCAATTTTATGGGTATTGACTGGAAATACAGCTTAGGGCGCTCATTACGAAATGCACCAGGAAACTTCGAGTCACGCTTCGTCATAAGTGACGAAAACACGGATGATTTTTTTGATGCGAGTAATGAAATTGCATTGAATAATTCAACTACTGCTGCGCGTTATTCATTTCAAACGTTACATGATAGGTTGGAGAATACGGGTTACAACGTAACTATGCCTTACTCAATCGCAAACTGGGAAATGGAGTTTAAATTTGGTGCTGATTTCCTGACCAAGACACGTACTGCTGAGAATCGTCGTTTTGACATTAATACACGTGCATTTACCGACTCAAACTTATTAGTCGGTGGTTCTTACTTTAGTATCTTCAGTGATCAAGTACTAGCGGATAAAACCAATTTCGAAGGTGCAGGTCCGGCTATTATTCGTGACACAACCATCGCTGGTGATGACTATGCAGCGGGCCAAAAAGTTAATGCTTATTATATTGAAGGTGATTTTTTCTTTAAAAATAAATGGCGCTTCAGCGGTGGAGTGCGTTTTGAAGATTTTCGTCAAGTTGTTGCTCCATTCGACCCAAGAACCAATCAGTTCGATTTACCGGATGAAGCTGACCGAGCTCAATTAGCCTTCCAAGAAGATGATTTTTATCCTGCTTTGGCGATGACATATATTAAAGATGAAAGTATGCAGTTTAGAGCAAGTATAGGGCAAACGGTCGTTCGTCCTGATTTGCGAGAAGTATCATCGTCGACGTTTATTGATCCGCTAACGGAATTCCCAATTGCGGGTACACCCGGTATCAACACCACATCAATCCTTAACTATGATTTGCGCTGGGAATGGTATCGCGAAGCAGGTAACAACCTGTCAGTGGGCTTGTTCTATAAAGATATGGACTCACCAATTGAGTCGGTGCAATCGCCAGCACAAGATGGGCCGCCTTTGATTCGTATTGCTAATGCCGAAACCGGTGAATTGTACGGTATCGAAGTGGAATTTTTGCAAGGCTTAGACTTCATCGGTAAAGGTGTTTGGGACAATATATTTGTGTCAGGCAATTTAACCCTGAGCGATTCTGAAATTCTGTTGGATCGTCAGAGTATTGTTGATCAAACAGGAGTGTCAGCGGCGGTAACTAACTTAGAGCGCCGGCTCACAGGTCACTCGCAATATGTGATGAACTTGCAAAGTGGTTTTGATTCCGACAATGGCGAACATTCATTATCGTTAGTTTATAACGTGTTTGGTGAACGTATTTTAATACCTGGCATCGATGGTTTTGACGATAGTTATGAACAGCCATTTCACTCGTTTGATACCGTTTATAAATTTTATCCTAACTTCAACACGACAATGACATTCAAAATTCAAAACATATTGGGCGAATCTAAAAAGCTAGAATTTGAAAATGTGTTGTTACGTTCTGAAACTAAGGGCCGTAAATTGAGTTTGTCAGTGAAGTATAATTTTTAACTGACACAAAAAGTTCATAAAACTCATTTAATGCTCAAAAGCTGCACTATGTAGGCGTTCTGCAAACATCGTGCGGCTTTTTTATTTCTAGATGTGGCAAGACTTTATCAAATATGACAGTTATGTAATAAATCTGTAATAGAACACCTCTATCCTTTGGGCAGATTTTGGTTAGGTATTAGTACTATTTTACTAACACCTAGCCTATTTATATTGAACTTAGGATGCGTATATGAAGGTTTTTCAAACGTTAATAGCGACGGCAGTAACGTCAGTGCTACTTAGTACCACTGTTCTTGCACAAGAAGATAAGTACCTTGACCCAGCAGCTAAAAAGGCAACTGAAATTAATGAGTCTGCGGCTAAGTCGCAAACTAAAATTAATAGCATCACAGATCAAATTGATAGCAAACTTCAACAGTTCAAAGCCTTAAGCAAAGAAATAGAAGGCTTAGAGATTTATAACGGACAACTGCGTCGTCAAATAGCTAACCAAGACCAAGAGATGTTAGATCTGAACCAGTCCATCGATGAAGTCAGTGTAATAGAACGCCAAATTACGCCATTGATGTTAAAGATGATTGCCGGTTTGTCTCAGTTCGTCGCATTAGACCTTCCTTTTCTGGCAGAAGAACGCGGCAACCGTATCCTAGACTTACAAAGTATGATGGATAGAGCTGACGTTTCGTCTTCTGAAAAATTTCGTCGTGTTATGGAAGCTTATCAAGTTGAAATGGATTATGGAAAAACCATCGAAGCTTATCCAGGCTTAAAAGACATTGACGGTCAAGAACGTTCAGTGGAATTTCTGCGCATTGGCCGTACGTCACTGATTTACCAAACTCGCGATGGCAGCTATCAAGGTGCATGGAACAAACAAACGCAGCAGTGGGAAGAACTTGATTCAAGCTACAAAAACCAAATATCCAAAGGTTTACGTATCGCCAAGAAACAACTAGCACCGGACCTATTATTGGTTCCAGTCGCGATTACGGATTAAGGGAACGATGATGAAAGCATTTTTTTGTAAAAGCAGTTGTAAAAATGGCACTTCAATGACATTTGCAAAATCATTTTTAGCAGCAACAGCGGCTATCGTCTTATCATTCTCTGTGCAGGCGCAGTCAGATAAAGCGCTAGACTTAGACTCTCTTCTTAAACAATTAGAAGAAGGAAAGTTTGCGCAGTCAGAGCAAAACAAGTCACGCGAACAAGACTTCATGTCGCAGCGCACAGGACAAGATCAAATTTTACGCGATACGCTCAAACTTCGTGATGCGCAATTAGCTTCTTCTGAGAAGCTAGAAACTCAGTTTGAAGAAAATGAATTTAAAATCACTGATTTGAATGGTGCTTTAGATAATCGTTTGGGTTCATTGAAAGAGTTGTTTGGTGTGCTGCAGCAGGTTGCTGGTGACACTAAGAATAAATTTTCTAACTCTATCATCTCAGCCCAAATCCCAGGGCGTTCAGAGTTCTTGGACAAGATGGCTCAGTCAATGGGTAAGTCAACTAAGCTTGCTTCCATTGCTGAAATTGAACGTGTTTGGTTTGAAATTCAACGTGAAATGACCGAGTCAGGCAAAGTCACTCGATTTAATACTGATGTAGTTGAAGCAGGTGGTCAGAAAATTAACAAAGAAGTAGTGCGCGTTGGTCCATTCGCCTTAGTTTCTGACGGTAAATATTTAGATTATCAAGGGGCAACAGGTGTGGTCTCTGAACTGATCCGTCAACCCAAAGATCGTTTTGTTGATTCGACTGCTGAGTTACAAAATTCGTCAGGTGAATTAGTTACATTCGGTTTAGATCCGACCGGTGGTTCTATTCTTGGATTGTTAATTCAAGCGCCTTCACTAGAAGAACGCATCCACCAAGGTGAGTTAGTGGGTTATATCATTATTGCTGTTGGTGCGGTTGGCATACTTGTCGCATTCTGGCGGTTTGTTGTTTTATCGCTAATCACGGCATCGGTTCATCGCCAATTGAAATCGGAGAAGTTGTCAGAAAACAATCCACTGGGTCGAGTTTTGAAAGTGAAAGAAAAATATCCGAACGTGGATACAGAAGCATTAGAACTTCATTTAACGGAAGCTATTCTGGGTGAAGTACCCAAGCTAGGTCGTTATTTAACCTTGGTTAAAATGATTTCAGTAGTAGCACCATTAGGTGGTCTACTGGGAACAGTAACGGGTATGATTGTGACTTTCCAACAAATTACATTATTCGGTACCGGCGACCCGAAAATAATGGCTGGTGGTATTTCATCGGCACTAATGACGACGGTATTAGGTTTAGTTGTGGCGATACCAACCACGCTACTTTATGCATTGTTAAGCACGCAAAGTAAAAATGTTGTGATGATTCTACAAGAACAAGCTGCTGGTGTAATTGCAGAGCGAGCTGAAAAGCAGTCTGCTAAGCAAGCTGTTCCGCAAACTAAGGCATAAACTATGTTTATAGATATCTTCGAATCAATTCGTGATTTTACCGAAACTGGCGGAAGTATTCTGCTTGTTATCGGGGCACTCATCTTCGTAATGTGGATATTGATACTCGAGAGAATTCTATATGTGACGAATAATCACAAAAAGATGATGAAAGATACTATTGCACAATGGCATGCACGCTCGGAACGCACATCGTGGAATGCAGTGCAAATTCGTCAAGCAATGATTTCTCGAGTGAGTTTAAAACTGCGTTTTAGTTTACCCATTATTCAAGCTTTGGTTGCCTTATGTCCGTTACTCGGATTAATGGGAACGGTAACCGGCATGATTATGGTATTTGACGTAATGGCAATGACAGGTGGCGGCAACGCTCGTTCAATGGCTGCAGGGGTGTCGCAAGCGACTATTCCTACAATGGCAGGCATGGTAGGTGCTCTTTCGGGTGTATTTGCGTCAACTTGGTTAACCAGAACCGCAAAAACTGAACGCATGCATTTAGAAGACGCATTACAACTTCAACGCAGCGAATAATCGTTGGTTGGTTAAGGAATATTTATGAAACATTTACAAAACTTAGTCGAAGAAGAAGAAGCAACAATCGATATGACACCGATGCTTGATGTTGTATTCATCATGTTGATTTTCTTTATTGTTACGGCGTCTTTTGTAAAAGAGTCAGGCATCGACGTTAACCGTCCAGATGCGGCTACCGCGGTCAAAAAAGACCGCGCTAATATCTTAATTGGTATCAGCGATAAAAACGAAATTTGGATTAATAAACGCAGAATTGATGTACGTGCTGTGCAAGCTAACGTTGAACGTTTACACGCTGAAAACCCTCAGGGTTCGGTCGTTATTCAAGCTGATCGCAAATCAACAACTGAGTTTCTAATTAAAGTCATGGATGCGTCACGCGCTGCTGGTGTATCCGACGTTTCCATCGCTGCACAAGAGTAGATTGTCATGCTAAGACTGTTGATTGCTATTGTCTTAGCTGCTGTTATCACACTGAGCTTGTTCTTTTTGATGCAAGCCTTGATAGCCAGCGGTGATAAGACTTTATCTGAACCACCGGTAGGAAAGGTGCTTGATTTTGTGCGTGTGCCAAAAGAAGAAAATGTACAAAAGAAAGAAAATAAATTAAAACGTCCACCCAAGCCGGAAGCGCCACCACCTGAAATGGAGGCTCCGCAAATGGACTCATCTGCGCCTGACGGTGAAGGCACTGCATTAGATTTTGGCGCTGATATGTCGAATGATATTTCACTTGATGGTGGTTTAGCTTTAGGCTCAGGAGACGGCGAATATTTACCGATTGTTAAAGTGACACCGGTGTATCCTAGACGAGCACTGCAGCGCGGAATTCAAGGGTATGTCATTGTCGAATTTACGGTAAGCAAAATAGGTGCTGTGGTTGACACCTTTGTTGTTGAAGCTAATCCAGAAGGTATTTTCGACCAAGCAGCAATGGATGCGGCAAAGAAATTTAAATATAAACCACGTGTTGTTAATGGTGAACCCGCTGCTGTTTCTGGTGTTCAAAACCGAATTACCTTCAAGATTGATGGATAAGGAGACGATGATGAAAAGTAAACTCTCTTTGTTATTAAACGTAGGATTATCCTTAATACTCACCTTTGGATTTATGCTAATAATTTCATCAGCAACTAATGTGGTATTTGCCCAAACTACCGATGTGACTGAGCCCTCAGAAATCAAACCAAGTGAACGTAAAACGCGCCGTGTGCCTGCATTACGTTCACGAGTTTACGACCAATTATCTCGCGCGCAAACTGCTGGTGATGCGGGGAATGTTGCCGAAGCTATCAAAATATTAGATGAAGTACGAGATAAAGATAGTTCGATGAACGGTTATGAGAAATCGATGATGTATAACTTCTATGGGTTCATTTATTACAACAATGAACAGTTAGAAAAATCAATCGAAAATTTCGAACAAGCTGCTGCTCAGGATCCTATTCCTGAAAAATTTGAACAAACAACCTTGTTTACCCTGGCGCAGTTGTATATGGCGATAGGTAAATTCGAAAAAAGCATTGAGAAGTTAGAGCAATGGGAAGCCCTTAATAATGGTGTTATCCCACCGAAAAACTTTGTTTTAAAAGCCCAAGCGCATTATCAAAATAAAAACTATGCTGAAGCAGCGCGATATATTGAGCTAGCGATTGATGGCCACGAAGCTGAAGGTTACTTGCCCGATGAAGGTTGGTTGATTTTACAACGTGCTGTTTATTATGAAATGAAGCGTCCAGAAAAAGTAAAAGAAATTTTGGCTAAGCTGATCCGCCTTTATGATAACGCTAAGTACTGGATACAGTTAGCGGGTATGTACGGAGAGCTCGGCCAAGAAAAACGTCAGTTAGCCATGATGGAAAGTGCTTATCAGCTCGGTTATGTAGAGTCAGCGTCCGATATATTTAATTTCGCACAATTGTATTACTACCATGAAGCACCTTTCAAAGCAGCTGCATTGATGGAGCAAGCGATCGAAAATGGAGTGTTAGAACGTAACCTGCGCAACCTGAAGTTCTTGTCTATTTGCCTGACTTCGGCAAAAGAGCAAGGCAGAGCTATTCCGGTATTAACCGAAGCAGCTGAATTAGCAGAAGATGGCGAACTAGACGCACAGCTGGCTCACCTTTATTACAACAGTGATAAGTTTGAAGAAGCTATTACTGCATCGAATAAAGCAATTGAGAAAGGTGGCTTAGCAAATCAAGGTTCAGTTCATATGTTATTAGGCCTAGCACACTATAATCAACAAGACTTTGTCAAAGCGTTGGACGAACTTGCTAAAGCTGAGGAGTTTAAGTCAAGCAGAGCGGCTGCCCAGCAGTGGAAGCAATTTGTTGGTAGAGAGAAGAATGAAACTGAACAACTGCAGGCTGAACTAAATAGTATTTAGTTACACGAAGGCTGGTTAGTTTTTTAAAATAAATTAATGAGGCGACTAGTAGTCGCCTTTTTTCATCCAAATAAAAACGTATGCCAGCCAAAAATCATCGGCTTTACAGGTAGACATCTATTTATGAACATCGCGTATGAACCCCTAGTCGATTATCGTTGCAGATACTCTACTGATAAAATTTAATCCTCTAGTGTCGAGTATTTTCAATGTTAGTTAGGCAGGTTCAGCCCGATCTTTTGCCATTAGTTTATTTTAGTCAATGCAGTATCTATAACCTGTTCGTCTATTGTGGGACTAACAGCATGTTGTTGAGCTTCAGATTAGGCTAAATATCTTGCATCCGTGTTTTCGACTGAATATTCGAGAATGGACGGATAATTATCATCGATTGATTACAATGGTTCTTATTGAAAAGTTGAGCTCATAACCTCACCTCATGCAATAGCAGAATAGAATGCTGACCTTTATCGAAATGAGTTGGAACAAATTTCAGATATATTTTGCAAAAAAAATGCCAGTCAGCTTAACTGACTAGCATTACTCAATTGAGCACAGTTTTATTTATGCTCTTTTGGCCTAAATTTAAAAAGCTTAGAACCTGAAGGTAGCAGAACCGACTACACGACGACCAAGCAAGTCATACAATGGGTCAAAACTGTAACTAGGCGTAACTTTGTTACCAATGTTACGCATACCAAGGCGTAACTCTAACCACTCGTCGTGCATATAAGTAGTTGATATATCATGCGTTAATATCGAGCCTACGAAGCCAGGATCAGTATCCTCTGGACTACCACCTTGTCCTGATGAAACATCAAAGGTAGCAGAACGGTCAATGAAACGAGCAGTGTAGTTAACCGACCAATTGTCTAAGCGATAATCAATTCCGGTACGGAATTGTAATTCTGGGTCGCCAACTTCACCTTTTTCTTCATTGATTTCATCTGGTCTGTCTTGGAACTCAAACACGTTCAACTCAAGCAACTTATTAGCTGAAATATTGAAACGCAATTCACCAGGCAAATCAAGGGAAGCCAAATTTGTGCTGTATAAGATTTGTGCTTCAATACCGCGAGTGGTTATCGCTGACGCATTAATGAAACCAGAGCGCACTAAACCAACATCGTTAGTGGTCGGGTCACGATCAATCGATGAACAGAAGTTTGCATCGGGTCCACCGGTTGCATCTACGCAATTATCAAGAATATCTTGAGCACCTAGGAAGTTAATTGCATTTGTGATTTCAATATCATACAAATCAACTGTCATAGAGAAGTTTTCAATATAAGAGGGCGTATAAATTATACCAATCGTTTTTGATTCTGAATCCTCTGGCAACAACTCGGAGTTACCACCAGATATTAAGTTAATCGATACATTATCGTTAGCTTGGAAACCTGCTGGAATACCTAATGCTGCGCAGTTTGCAATGCGGTCTGGATCGTCATTTATGTTGTCAGCGTCACAAGGATCGCTTATGTTCGCAAAGCCGGGAGACTGTGGCGAGAATGCTTCAACAATATTAGGTGCTCGTACAGACTCTCCAATAGTACCGCGGATAGATATATCTTCAATCGGAGCCCACATTATGCCCATTTGCCATGCTTCAGTAGAGCCTGCGTGAGAGTAATTTGCGTTGCGGAATGCTGCATCAAAAGTAAGTTCTTCAGCTAAGAAAGCCCCCTTAAGGATAGGTAAATTAACCTCGACAAAGTATTCTTCTACATCGAACTCACCAGTTTCATCAGGCGTAGCCGCATTAGTAAAGAAACCAGCTTTAGTAAATTCATCAGTAAGCGTTTCTGATGTTTCTTTACGATATTCAGTACCAAAAGCAACTCCAATTGGACCACCTGGCAGTTCAAAGAATTCTGCTGTGTCAAAGGTGATGCTTAAACCAAGGATTTCTTGAGTGACTGTATCTTCGCGTGTTACGTCACCGGATACAAAGTCAACCGCCGCTCCTGAAGCTTGACCGAAACCGAATGGATTAAAAGGTGAACAGGTTGAGCCATTTACCGCCGCAGGGTCAGTGTAACCCTCTGGTTGAGCACTTGGCACTTGACTACGACATGCAGCTTGACCTGTGGATGGATCAATGACCGAGTCTAATGCAGCAACGAAATTTGTCGGGATTAGATCATTAAGAGTACGGCGGGTGTTTGCAGTTTCGCCTTTAGTACCAAATACATCAAAATCGAATTGGGTATCAGAAAGCTCGAAGAAACCTTTTACGCCGGCAACAACTCGATATAGCTTCCGATCGTTTGCAGCAGAACGGTTACCAATGTCGTCAAAGAAGCGGGCGAATCGAACATTGCCTGTTTGGTCATTATCAAACAAACGCTGACGAGTGACTGGATCTAAAAACGCGTTGTCTGTCGCGTTTACGCTTACGTTACCAAAACGGAACGACGGCTGGAACTGTTGTGCAATATCTTTATCTACATACTTGAAATCACCATATAAACGAATGTTGTCGTTAACATCATGCCTAAATGTAGATGCTAAGGTAAGCGTTTCTTGGTCTGGAATATAGTTAACAAAGTCTTCACCAAAGAATACGGTCGAATGACGTTGGTCGAAGTTACCGAAAGCAAAGCTGTTACTTTCTAAACGGGAAACTTGGTCAATAGGAGAACCGTCTGGGGTAAAAGTAATGCGCGGACCACCGCCGAATGGATTCAAAACACCAAATGCGTTGATAAATTCTGAGCCAACAAACGGTACACGTATGCGGTCAGGAATACCGTTGTTTTCTGTATCTTCAGAACCGTCGGCATCCAATGGATTGATCACGGTTCCGAATGCTTGGGCCTGTTGCAGCTGAGGACGAATTACTTCTTTAATACGATCGAAAGAAGCAAATAAAGTTACATTGGTTCGGCCATCATCGCTCGTCGAACCTGTCAACAATGAGAATGAGTGCGTTTTATAGTCAACATCCTCAGTATCTTGTGTACCAGAAACCGTAATCTCAGTACCTTCGAAATCATCTTTCAAAATAATGTTAACGACGCCTGAAACTGCATCTGATCCGTAAATAGCTGATGCGCCACCAGTAATAATTTCAACACGGTCAATCATAGCCGCAGGAATGGCACCAGTATCAACTGCAGCGGTTCCTGGGTCACCAGCTACGTGGCGAATACCATTAACTAGGACCAGAGTACGAGATGAACCCAGACTTCTTAAATCAACTGAGCTTAAACCCGCATTTGCGTTACTGTTGTTATTACCAATCAGTGTACTTCCAGCAGCGATAGCCGGTAATTCTGCAAGTATCGACCCTAAGTCAGGTGTACCAAAACGTGCTATTTCTTCAGAGCTAATTGAAATAATTGGTGCTGGTGTAGCCAGTTCGCTACGTTTAATTCGTGAACCCGTAACTTCTATTTTTTCTATTGTTTCTTCCGCGCCGGTCTCTTGTGCAGTTGCTTGAAATGACAATGCAGCAGATGAGAGGCCCAGCGTAAGTGCAGCAGAAATACAGTAAGATAATCTTGCTTTTTTGAACATTTGATCTCCGTTTAATCTAATTTTTATTTTGTTACTTATATCAATTAATATTCATATGACGACGAATTAAATATGTGCCGCCAGTACGTGTCCCAAAATAATACTATCTGTATTTAATTAAAAGATCGATGTGACCTAACAAGTTATTTACATCTTTAAACTAGTAAAATACTATATTTTTCATAGGTTTGTAAATTAAAGCTTACAGCGTGTCAATAATGGCGTTCGTTGAAATAGAATGTTAAAAATTCCACCTAGACGGTGGTATGAAAAGAGTTAATGGTATATTTCAGCATTTTTTTTTACACAATGAGGGTATAATATAAACAATTTAAGAGTAAATAATTAAGCTCCAATGACTATAATTTAACTTATATTTTTTGAAACCAACATATAAGTAAATCTATGTAAATTAATCTTGTCCATATTCTCTTCTTCCATTAAATTTTTTGTTGAACGGGGCTAGGGTAAATAGAAATTTTTAGACAAAAAGATGAGCTGATCAGACTAAGGAAATTTGACTACTATTGGGAATAAACATAAAAAAAGGCAGTACTTCAACGAAGTACTGCCTTTTTACTATCTTAGGTGGCGCTATTTATCGTTAGCAATTTGCTCATGCAACCAAGCAGCATGTCGCGGCGCTTTTTTTGTTTTGCTCCACTCTTCTAACATGTCGGGCGCAACCCTATGTAGCTCTTGCATTTGCTCATCCGTGCGCGTATTCGCTGCAAGCTCCAAACGGTGACCGTTTGGATCAAAGAAGTAAATCGATTTAAATATGCCATGGTTTGTTGGGCCAATAACATCGATGCCATGGCTTTCAATTGAGGCTTTAGCTGCGTTTAACTCTTCTAAGCTATCCACTTTTATTGCTATGTGTTGTACCCATTTAGGCGTGTTTTGGTCACGGTCCATATCGGGCTGTTGTGGCAGCTCGAAAAAGGCTAAAACGTTACCGTTGCCTGCATCCATGAAAATATGCATGTAGGGGTCATAGGCACCCGTAGAAGGAACGTGGTCCTCAGCTATCGCTAGCTGAAAATCCATGCCTAATACATTTTGATAAAACTCAACGGTCTCTTTTGCGTCTTTGCAGCGGTAAGCCACATGATGAAAGCCATTTAGCTGGATTGGGTGGCTCATACGCCCTCCTTTTCCTCAGTTTTTTTACCGGTGTTCAAAACACCACGATTAATTTGGTCGCGCTCAATAGATTCGAATAGCGCTTTAAAGTTGCCTTCACCGAAGCCTTCATCACCCTTGCGCTGAATGAATTCAAAAAATACGGGACCTAATTGGGTTTCAGAGAATATTTGAAGTAACAACCTTGGGCCGCCTTCAGTGGTGCCATCCATTAAAATGCCACGCGTTTGAAGCTCTTCAACAGGTTCACCATGATTTGGTAAACGACCTTCTAATAATTCGTAATAAGTAGCCGGTGGTGCCGTCATGAATGGCATACCCATATCTTTCAAGCGATCCCAACAAGCCACTAAATCATCACAACTAAAGGCAATATGTTGAATGCCTTCGCCGTTAAAGGCACGCAAAAACTCTTCAATTTGACCTTTTCCGCCTTCACCTTCTTCGTTCAATGGAATGCGAATTTTACCATCTGGCGCACTCAGTGCTTTTGAAGTTAATCCTGTGTATTCACCCTTAATATCAAAGAAACGAACTTCTTGGAAATTAAACAACTTTTGATAAAAATCAGCCCAATACTTCATGCGGCCGCCATAAACGTTGTGGGTTAAATGGTCGATAACCTTGAAGCCAGCGCCTACAGGGTTGCGGTCAACACCTTCAATATAGTCAAAATCGATATCATAAATAGATAGTTCGTCACCATAACGGTCTATCAAATAGATGATTGCGTTGCCAATGCCTCGAATCGCAGGTAGACGAAGTTCCATAGGACCTGTTTCAACTTGCACAGGCTCAGCACCTTGAGCCAATAGATGCTTATAAGCTTTCACTGCATTTTTAACACGAAAGCCCATTCCGCATGCTGACGAACCATGTTCACGTGCAAAATACCAAGCCGCAGATTTTGGTTCGTAGTTAGCAATAAGATTGATACCGCCTTGACGCCACAGTTGTGCGTCTTTGGTGCGGTGGTTTGCAATATGGCTAAATCCCATCGCAGTAAACACTGTTTCTAAGTGACCCTTTTCAGGAGAAGAAAATTCGATGAATTCAAATCCATCCAAGCCAGCTGGATTTTCAAATAAGTCTGCCATTGTTTACTCTCTTTAATTATGTATAAATTTAAAGGCGTTTGACGCCAAATTTCAATAGCCGCAGTGTAGATTATTTCACTAAAAATTACCCGATAAGGGTATCTCGATACCCTGTCGTGATTTAATGAAAAACACACAAGTGTAAACAATTAAGTACGAAAGTTCTGCTTTAAGCCTTGTTTTTAGCCTCTAAAGCCCATGTTACATGACACTCTATTCTTATCAGTTACTCTATATTTTGCTCGCCAGTGAATTAACACACAAAACGTCATATCACGAAAATGTCAGGCATCAATGTATATCTGTTTTAAATGCTCTATTTTTAATAGCTATGCTTTCTTGATTGCTTATAGCAGTGGTTATATATTAACGCTAGGAATAACCCAGTTTGCTAAAATCATAATAAGCTTAGACAACCTAATTAATGCATAAATCTGATTTAGCGTCTGGTAGCAGATTAAAAAATCAAACAATCAATCAATCAAACAATAGACGGATATAGTATTAATGAACGACGATATCGAAATTCTCCCATTTGAGGACCAATTGGCCCCACATTTTGAGAGTATTAATGCGCAATGGATTAATGCCATGTTCGTCCTTGAAGACATCGACAAACAAGTACTGCAGCAGCCGCGTATGCATATTATTGATAAAGGTGGGAAAATCTGGTTCGCAAAACATTCTACACTCGGCATTATAGGTGCTTGTGCATTATTGAATAAAGGCGACGGTAACTTTGAATTAACTAAAATGGGTGTGCTGGACACTTCGCGTGGCTTAAAAGTGGGTGAGGCTATGCTTCGTCATGTCATTCAACAGGCCAAGGAAATGAACATAGCCTGTTTATTTTTACTCACTAATTCAAAGTGTGAAGCTGCTATTCATCTATACGAAAAGAATGGTTTTGAGCACGATCAACAAATTATGCAAACTTACGGGCAAAGCTATGCAAGATGCAATGTAGCTATGCGTTTTGTTAAATAAGCCCCCCTTTTTCTGTTGTCATCATATCTGAGTCAAAAATTGTCTATACTAAACAGGCGAGCAATAAGTTAATCGATGCTTCAAATAATAGTTAATGAAAAAAGGAACAATTATGGGTAATCGGAGTAAACAAAGACTCAACGATGTTAATCAACTATTAGTGCAGTATGAGGGTATCTCTGGGTCGACTTACCAGCAGATTATTGAAGCCTTGGAAATGCAAAGTGCGACATTTGGATTTAATTCTAAAAAGCAGCTTAAAGTCGCTTTTTTTGATGCACGCTCCTATGACATTGCCGCATTTAATGCTGAAGAACATGCCCATATTCAAGCAATAAATATTCAAAGTTCATTAAACGAAGTGTCTGCAATTCAAGCGAAAGGGTGCTTGGCCATTTGCGTTTTTGTTAATGATGATTGCAGCGAGCCCGTCATAGCCAAGTTGGCAGCATGTGGTGTAAAACTGATAGCGTTGCGTTGTGCGGGGTTTAACAATGTTAATTTAGCTGCCTGCAAGCAACATAAAATCGATGTAGTGCGAGTGCCAGAATATTCGCCTCATGCTGTTGCAGAACATACTATTGGACTGATGATGATGCTTAATCGAAAGTTGCACCAAGCTTATATGCGCAATAAAAATGGTCAGTATGTGTTAGACGGACTGGTTGGTTTTGATATGTATGGCAAAACAGTGGGAGTGGTTGGCGTTGGCAAAATTGGACGTTGTTTAATTACTATCTTACTTGGTTTTGGTTGCAAAGTATTAGCCTACGATGTTAAGCCCAGCGAGGCACTGGAAGCTAACCCACTCGTAGATTTTGTATCCTTAGAAACGCTGTTTGAGTCGAGCGATATTATTACGTTGCATGCCCCTCTGACAAAAGAAACGCATCATATGGTTAATGAAAATGCGATTAATAGAATGAAACAAAAAGTAATGATTATCAATACTAGCAGAGGGGCACTTATTGATACTAAGGCTTTAATTCAAGGATTGAAATCCGGAAAAGTTGGTTCGGCAGGCCTAGATGTATATGAAGAAGAGGCAAGTATTTTCTTTCATGACAAAAGTGGCGAAGTAATCACAGATGATGTTTTTGCAAGGCTAACGACATTTAACAATGTGGTTATCACTTCACATCAAGGCTTTTTAACGAAAGAAGCATTGAGTAATATTGCACAAACTACATTGCTTAGTTTTGCCGAGTTTGTTGAAGGGAAAAGAGGTAATAATCTGACTTATGTTGTGAGCGGTTAGGCATTTAACAACGTATTAATTTGTATATACAATATGGATTTTTTGAATCACGGTGAATAGAGCAAATATAGATAAATAGATATCGGATTGTAAACTTTTTACGCATAAGGTGGGTTCAGATCAATACGTCGCGATATTCAACTTATCAATATAGAGGAAATTTTACTTTCCCCCTTTTATCTGGAAATTAGTCATGCAATCTTTAGTTCCTCACACTCATAATCAAATAGATTGGTCTGCCATTATCAAGTCCGGCGATCGCATTTTTCTCGGTTCAAATGCCGGTATTCCTAATGCCCTTGTTGATAGTTTGATCGAGAATGGCAAAGATATTAAAGATATTGAAGTTACCCATATAGGTACGTTATCGGATGAGCGCTGGGCCCTGCCTAAGCACCAACGTCAGTTCAAAGTGAATACCTTTTTTATTCACGGTAACGTTATCCGTCAAGCCGTAGATGAGGGACGAGCCGATTACACTCCTTGTTTTTTATCAGAAGTTTCTAGTTTGTTTGCTGATGATATTCTGCCATTAGATGCCGCGCTAATTATGGTTAGTCCGCCAGATGAACTTGGTTATTGTTCATTAGGTGTTTCTGTAGATGTAGTGATGTCGGCAGCGCGCTCTGCAAAAAAGATAGTAGCTCAAATAAACTCGCACATGCCAAGAACAGCAGGACATTCCTTTATTCACATTTCGGAATTTACCGCTTTTATTGAACATGAACAAAAACTACCAGAAGTAAAGCCAGCAGATAAAAATGAAATTTATGAACGCATTGGTCAGTACGTTGCCATGCTGGTGGAGGATGGTGCAACACTGCAACTAGGTATTGGTAAAATACCAGATGCTACCCTGCGTTATTTAAGCAAACATAAAAATCTTGGGATCCACAGTGAAATGATCAGTGACGGTGTTATTGAGCTCATCCAAACTGGTGTTATTAATAATCGAGCTAAAACGTTTCATCCTGGTAAATCAGTCGTTAGTTTTTGCATGGGAACAAAACGTCTTTATGATTTTGTACACAACAATCCGCACGTTGAATTCTATCCATCAAGTTATGTAAATAAACCGACAAATATCGCGAAAAATGACAAACTTGTATCTATTAATAGTGCGCTGGAAGTCGATTTAACCGGGCAAGTTGTAGCTGACTCAATTGGACACGATTTTTACAGTGGTATTGGTGGTCAAGTTGACTTTGTAACGGGGGCAACACTCAGTAAAGGGGGAAAGCCCATTATTGCATTACCTTCTACCGCAAAAAACGGGACAGTTTCTCGAATTGTCGCGAATATTAAAGAGGGCGCAGGCGTTGTAACATCGCGTGGTAATGTGCATTACATTGTCACTGAATTCGGTGTTGCTAGCTTAAAAGGCAAAAGTATTCGCGAGCGTGCATTAGAATTAATTAGGATAGCGCATCCTAAATTTAGACAAGAATTACTTGCAGCGGTAAGACAACATTATTGGGTACCTGACTATCAAACCAAGTACCCCACCGATATTCCGGAGTTAGGTGAAATGCAACTGCAAGAAATACAGATACAGGAAGATGTGTTTTATCTCAGACCACTTAATCCCGCGGATGAGCGGCGCCTCCAAGAGTTTTTCTATTCACACACAAAAGAAACTTTACGCTTGCGCTACAACTACTTACCACAGGGGATGAGCCGACAGAACTCTTGTGATTTAGTCAGCGTTGATCAAACTAAAGATATTGCGCTTACAATCGTTAATCAGCAAGGTTCTAGCGTTAAGATTGAAGCAGTAGGTCGCTATTATTTAAACTCGGATAATACCTGTGAAGTGGCTTTCGTTACGCGCGAAAATCAGCAAGGCAAGGGCATGGCATCGCTATTAATGAAGCATATGATTAGCATTGCTCAGCAAAGAGGTGTGTCTAAAATGGTTGCTTATGTGCGCAGTCAAAATAAGCCAATGATAACTGTGTTTGAGCAATTTAAGTTCAAACGCGTATTCAATCCAGATCCTGCAGAAGTTGAACTGGTATTGTTTTTACAGGAGAGTTAAATGCCGATTACATTTATAAGCAGCCCTAAGTGTTTGTTACACGACATGGACCCTGAGCATCCAGAACAACCTGCAAGGTTGCACAGCATCAACGATCAAATCATCTCCTCAGGTGTCGAATTTGCGATTAACTTTGCCGATACTCCGCCAGCCGAATTGGCGCAGTTATATAGAGCTCATGATAATCAATTTGTTGATAAGATAATTAAAGAAGCCCCAAAAGAAGGCCATAAATGGTTAGATGACGATACGTTGATGATGCCGCACTCATTGGCCGCAGCAATGCATGCTGCAGGTGCTGGAGTTCATGCTGTAGACCTACTTATGAGTGGCGATTCGAATAAAGCATTTTGTGCCGTTCGCCCCCCGGGTCATCATGCTGAATACGCAAAGTCTGGCGGGTTTTGCATCTTCAATAATATTGCTGTTGCAGCGTTGCATGCGCTCGATCACTATGGCTTGAAGAAGGTCGCCATTATTGATTTTGATGTGCATCATGGAAACGGAACGGAGGACATTTTTAAAGATGACCCCCGAGTATTATTTTGCTCGTCGTTTCAGCATCCTTTTTATCCTTTCAGTGGAGACAAACCAAGCAATCAACATATTCTGAATATTCCGATCCCAGCAGGAACAAAAGGTCCTGAGTATCGCGAAATGGTCAAGCCTTGGTTTGAGAAACTAGATAGTTTTGCGCCAGAGATGATTTTTATTTCTGCCGGTTTTGACGGACATGCCGAGGACGCACTTGGACATTTGCGTCTAGTGGAAGCCGATTATGAATGGTTAACATTACAAATCAAACAAATTGCTGATAAGCATTGTGGCGGGAAAATTGTGTCTATGCTCGAAGGCGGATACGCACTCAGCGCGCTGGCACGAAGTGTTGTTTCACATATCAAAGCTTTAATGATCTAAGGTTCATCAGTACTGATTGTTTAGCGTACACGGTAGCGCTGCTATTTTTTGTTCAGCTTGTACATATAGCTATGCAAAAAAAGACAGCACAAAGAAGCAATCGAATTAAAAAAAACGATGTATAGTATGTACTAACGAATATTGTAGCTTCAAATTTGAACGCGCAAAAGTCGATATAGACGTTCGCTAAAGCAGTTTATATCTAATAATGTATAAACGGTTTTCGGCAAACTGTTTAAAGTTAATGTCTTCGACTCATGGCTAAGTAAATGCTTCTCGTTGAGTTCAGGTTTAAAAGGAAAAAAATAGTAATGAAATATTCCCCCCTTGGAAGTTCAGGTTTGTCTGTGTCTCGTGTGTGCTTAGGAAGTATGACATGGGGTATACAAAACACACAGGCTGACGCAGATGAGCAAATCGAATATGCAATAGCACATGGTATTAATTTCATTGACACCGCAGAAATGTATCCAGTACCTCCCTCAGAAGAAACCTATGGTGATACCGAACGTTGCATAGGAAACTGGTTATCACGTAATCCTGAACAGCGTGAAAAATTAATTATTGCGACAAAAATAGCAGGTCCTGGTCTTCCTTACATTCGCAGTAATTCTGTAATTAGTGGCGCAGCTATTGGACAGGCAATCGATGACTCCTTGGCGCGACTGCAAACTGATTACATAGATGTATATCAATTGCATTGGCCAAATAGAATATCCCCTCACTTTGGAAAGCATTGGCCTAATCATGTTATGGCTACTCAGCAAAATGTAAAAGCTGAAAAGAAGCGGATGCGAGATATTGTTTTAGGATTAGGTAAAGCCCTCGAAAGTGGAAAAATAAGACATTGGGGACTATCAGACGATACGACATGGGGTATTCATACTTATTTAAACCTTTGTGATGAGTTAGGCGTGGCTAAACCCGTTTCAATTCAAAATGAATTTAACCTACTGCATATTAAAGATTGGCCGTATCTCATTGAGTCTTGTGTCTTTGAAAAAATTGCCTATTTACCTTGGTCTCCGTTATCGAGTGGTATGTTGTCGGGCAAATATATGGGTGGTGCAAGACCCCAAGGTAGCCGCTGGACCCTGCTTCAACGCCAAGGTTTATTCCGTGACACGACCTATTCAGATAAAGCTGTTATTGCTTATTGTGATTTAGCCAAAAAGCATGGTATGACACCAAGCAAGATGGCTCTGGCTTGGTGTGACCAAGTCGACGGTGTAACGTCCACCATTATCGGAGCGACAAATATGGCGCAATTGAAAGAGAATATAGATGCTTTTGATTTATCACTATCGGATGCATGTTTAGCTGATATTGAAGCTGTATTGAAACAATTTACATCACCATTCTAAGGTCGTTAGCTACTAATTTGTTAAAGTGAGGCTATTTTTGACTTTATTAGGGGGAGATTTATTTAAGAATCGAACCCTAATTTCTCGATGAGTGAGCCTACCTCCTGCCTGAATCGTGACTTTCTTAACGTAATGTTCATTTTGCTTAAACCGTACTGTTCTATCTGAGCTTGTGAGTAAAAGAAACTGTCAGAGATGGTTTCAGCAAAACTAATTTCTTCTAAATTAATATTGTCTATTCGGCGTTCGAATATAATCAGATCAGTAATACGACTCACGTAATAGCTAAAAATAACAACGGTTTGCTGTTCACTAGACAAAGTGGACTCACTTAACTTATTGACCATTGGAAGCATACTTGCCCCAATACTTTCGATAATTTCGTCGGGTAGTTGAGCATTTTCTGCGAAGGCTTTACCCATTATCGCGGTGTTAGTTCCTAACTCTTTTTGAATGCTTTTAACACGATTAAAGTGTGTAGAGCGATTCAAATAATATTTTGCAATTTTCGGTTTTGTATTCAGCAATGAAAGGTCGCCTAAATAGTCTAATAAGCATCGCGTCGACAGCTCGGCTGAATTGTCCAGCTTCATATCCTTAGCTATTAATAATCCTATTGAACTAGCCAAAAAACTCGCTTTCCAAATTTTTTGATACGCTTGCTTTTGCTCATTATTCACAAACTCGCTGCTGCGTTCGAGTGCAAATTGCATTGCAATGTTTTTTGCTTGAAGCACGCCTAAATAGACAATGGCATGGTTAATTGTGGTAATGGATTTTCGCAGAGCAAACAAAGATGAATTAGCGACTTTAATCACATTTACGACTAGTTCAGGATCATTTTTAATAATACTTAACAACTCTTTAGGGTCAGTAATATTGCGTGTGAGCAACGTCAACAAAGGATGTGGCTTTTTTAAATTAGTTACTGAATCGAAAAGCTTGCGTTGCTTTTCATCGACAATATCCTCAAGTAACACAAAATTAATAAAATCTTCAGACGGGTCAGGTATATCTTTTGGATTTCGAAGTATTAAAGTGGGTTCATCAGCAGCATCACCAATTCCGGTAAAATAGCTATCTTTTGAGGTACTTCTCAAATTGGTTTTTTTTGTCGCGATAGTCGACTTTTTACTCATACGATATAAGTACAGTACAAGGATAAGCCCTGTAATCGCAATTGAGTTAATAATGATATCTAAGGGCACTGAGATACTCGTAAACGCTTAATTATTATACTTACGTTACTATAATCGTTAATCTTGGTTATGCATAGAATTTGATCTAAAGGTATGTTTTTGTACTGCCAATTATATTACCCATTTGCTCTGGGATCAAATATTGGCGCTTGCAACACTGCATTAATAGCCGCTTTGGCAATAGTAGGGCCTAATGCTCAGCTTGCATTACAGATAGCTTTTGTGCATTTAGCCTACAATGTTTCAGCCGTAGTAGTTATTTATGGCATTGCTTTATTACGCGAATAGCCACCTAATCTATCTTATCAATTGTCACTGAAAGTAGCGGACCGAAAAGTATATGGACTTGCATATATTGTTGGCGTGTTCTTTTTAATGCCATTAGGCGCGGTGTTTATTGTTTTATAAATTTATTTTTGTACAGATAAATAAAAAGCCTATGCGTTTAAGGCATAGGCTTTTCGGTTTTTATTTCAGCACTTCTGCATAGACAGCCAAAAGTGAATTCTTCAATTAAAATTAGACGCTAGAACGCGTATTTCATTGAGAATTGAACTCTTGTCATGTCGCCGTCGGCACCCGATTCAATTTCTCTTGTCGCCTGCTTTATCTCGCCACCTACAGTAATTTTCTGGGTCGGTGAATATAACAAGTTAGCACTGATGCTATTCGTACTTTCAGTTGCTGATGTGCCGATTAACGCGACATTATTATCAACTGATAACGCTGAATAGCTGAAAGTTGAACGCATTTTGTTGTTCCAAACATGACGATAGGCAACTGAGTAAGCGGTTGAGTCAATCGTTTCCAAGTTACCATTTGCATCTATTACCGCACCATTAACTGTATTTAATGCTACATATCGACCTAAACCTGAGCCTGTTGTAAATGATAGGCGGATATCATCGCTTTCACCGACTTTTACTTTTGAATTAATGCTGATACCCGTTGAAGATACGGAGTCATCAGTTGTCGTAATATTGTCATAGTTTAATTGACGCACAAGACCGGCAATTGATAAATGCCCCCAATCGGCAGTGTGGGTGTAGCGAACTACAGCATCAGGAATAGCACCGTCATCGGACACAATTCGAGCACCACCACCAAAAGGTGTGATAGTCGTTTCTGAGTTCTCTAGTGCAAATTCCCATGCACCTGTTTTATATTTGACAAGTGCCTGGCGGCCAAACACAACACCATCGGTCGCACCAACAAAATCAAGTGATTCAGGTAAGGTTTTTACATCTTGGAAGGTTGTCCATGTTTGACCAACCGTCCAACCTTTATAACTAATAAAAGCATGACGAAGGCGAGGCACATATGAATTACTCACGCGCTCGTTACCACCGGGAGTAACTAAAAAATCGAATTCTATTACGCCGGTAATGCTGTCGCCTTCATCTGTTTTAGTGTTTGTGGAGAAACGAAAGCGAGTCTGTTTAGCATGCGCATCAAACTGTGTACTTTCTTCTATGCCACCAACCGGAGTTAAACCAGGAAGATAAAAGTCTCTGCCAATACTTTGAGATCCCAATGAACCATCGGAGTAATTACTAAACATGGCATCTACTTTTATATAGCCACTGAATTTTACGTCGGTACCCGCAAGCATGTCTGCTTGAGTATTCATTGATACCGCGGATATTCCTAACGCTAATGAAACAGCTAATACAGACTTTAATCTTGAATTTTTCATATTCGTTTTCATCTTCCCAAATGTTATTAGTATGTAAAGTTATTGTAAATTTAGGTTGATACTACGTAAATAAATCCAAATTTCAAATTAGCGCATGGTCTATCAGACTAAAGTCGTATGAGCTTCGTGTAATTGTTATTTTCGGATCATACCAAAGTATTATTTTTGTTTTCCCATATAAGTATATTGTTACGCAAGGAGTAACCTTTTATAGAACGTTAAATACGGAGACAATATAATGTCGGCCAAAAAATTTTATCCAGTACCTGAATCATACAAAAAAGACACGTTGCTTACGCCAGAGCAATATAATTCAATGTACGAACAGTCAGTGAATGATCCTAACGCTTTTTGGGCTGAGCAGATGACTCAGATTGATTGGTACAAAACTCCCACCATCATAAAAAATACAACGTTCGATGCAGAAGAACTATCAATCAAGTGGTTTGAAGATGGAGAGTTGAATGTAAGCTATAACTGCATTGACCGCCATTTAGCAACACGCGCTAAAAAGACGGCTTTATTTTGGGAAGGTGATAACCCCAACGATAGCCAAAAAGTATCTTATCAAGAGCTTCATTATGAAGTGTGTAAACTTGCGAATGGTTTAAAGAAACTGGGTGTCAAAAAGGGCGACCGCGTTGCACTCTATATGCCAATGGTCCCTCACGCTGCGTATGCAATGTTAGCATGCGCCCGAATTGGCGCCATTCATTCTGTTATTTTTGGTGGCTTTTCACCTAACGCGATTGCTGATCGTATCAATGATAGCCAAGCTAAAGTTGTCATTACCTGTGATGAAGGTCGCAGAGCCGGGCGCTGCGTTCCGTTAAAAGCGAATGTTGACAAAGCATTATCCAATGGTGCTTGCCCTTCAATTACCGCTGTCGTTGTACATCAATTAACCGGCGGTGACGTAGAAAAAAATGATGTCGACGTTTGGTGGCATGATCTAATTGATGATTGCTCGGCTCAGTGCGAGCCAGAAGTCATGAATGCGGAAGATCCACTCTTTATTTTATATACATCGGGCTCTACGGGTCAACCAAAAGGGGTTGTTCACACAACTGGCGGTTATTTGCTGTATACGACCATGACATTCAAATATGCGTTTGATTATCGTGAGGATGATATTTTTTGGTGCTCAGCCGATGTGGGTTGGATTACAGGTCATAGTTATATTGTTTACGGTCCACTATCTAATGGTGCTTCACAAATATTTTTTGAAGGTGTTCCCACTTATCCTGATGTACGTCGTGTTGCGCAAATTGTTGAAAAATACAAAGCAACTACGTTGTATACAGCGCCAACAGCAATCCGTGCTTTAATGGCGCATGGTGACAAACCTGTAGAAGGATGTGATTTATCTTCACTACGTATACTTGGTTCTGTTGGAGAGCCAATTAACCCAGAGGCTTGGGAGTGGTACTACCGTACTATTGGACAAAGTAGGTGTCCGATTATTGATACTTGGTGGCAGACTGAAACCGGTGGCATGATGATTATGCCGATGCCAACAGTACATGACTTAAAACCAGGTTCAGCAACGCGTCCGATGTTTGGTATTGTGCCTGCATTATTTGATGCTGACGGGAATGAATTAGAAGGTGTTGCGGAAGGTAACCTAGTGATCAAAGACAGCTGGCCTAGTCAAGCAAGAACGATATATGGCGATCACAAGCGTTTTATTGAAACCTATTTTAGTGCTTACCCAAATGCATATTTCACCGGCGATGGTTGTCGTCGTGACGAAGATGATTATTTTTGGATTACAGGAAGAGTAGATGATGTGCTTAACGTATCGGGTCACCGACTAGGAACAGCCGAAATCGAAAGTGCCTTAGTAGCGCATCCACACGTGGCAGAAGCTGCGGTTGTTGGTTATCCTCATGATATAAAAGGCCAAGGCATTTATGTTTACATAACACCGAATGAAGGCATTGAAGTAAACGACGAACTCACGGCTGAAATCCGCAAATGGGTTCGTTCCGAGTTAAGTCCAATTGCTACTCCTGATATAATCCAGTGGACTAAGGGATTACCAAAAACGAGATCAGGTAAAATCATGCGTCGTATCTTACGAAAGATTGCAGCGAATGAGCATGAGAATTTAGGTGATACATCAACATTGGCAGATCCATCAGTTGTTGATACACTTATCGAGGAGCGATTGAATAAATAAAGGAATTGGTATGATAAACCTGCTTATTGCAGACGATCATCCTCTATACCGTGATGCCCTGAAAGGGGCATTAAGTATGGCATTTAGTGACCTGAATATACTTGAGTCTGGCAGCTTAAATGAAACGGTAAAGGTGCTGCATGAGCACGATGTTGATTTACTCTTACTTGATTTACACATGCCGGGAAGCAATGATTTATTTGGATTATTACATATCCAAAAAACATTTCCTGATATCCCTATTGCCGTTGTCTCTGGAACAGAAGATGCTTCTTTAATCTCTAAAGTGGTCGGCGTTGGCGCTATGGGTTTCATCCCAAAAACAGCAAGCGCACAAAATATTAGCGATGCCGTAAACGCAATGTTAGCTGGCGATGTTTGGGTGCCGGAGAACGTTAGGCAACAAATTGAACATATAGACGAACATTTTTCTGAATTAGCTGAAAATGTTGCTAGTTTGACACCAGCACAATATAAAGTGTTGTGTTACATGCGAGATGGTTTACTCAATAAACAAATTGGATACAATTTGGAAATTGCCGAGGCAACTGTGAAAGCTCATGTGACTGCAATATTTAGAAAGTTAGGAATTAACAATCGTACACAAGCTGTTTTGATAGCGAACGAGTTGCAGCTCGAACCGCCAACTAAATAGTATATAGACACCAACGACATTGTATCAATCAAGCTTTGCCAGTGTCGTAAACACAAACTGACCCTTTGCATTTATTTCCCGACTACACTCACCCGCAAAATATAAATAATTAAGATGTGAAAACGCTTCAGCAATTGCAAAAAACATATTATGCGGATTGAGTTCGCGTTTAAACAATACAGGTAAACAATCTTTGATGGTTTTTGCTTGCTGACAAAATTCACGTAAACTACTTAGGTGGGTATGGTGATGCTCAATCAGCTCATTTACGCGTGTATGCAAACCATGAAAGGGTTGTTTATGCGATGGTAATACGAGGGTATTTGACGGCAACGTTAAAAATTGCGGTAGTGTGCTTAAATACATATCCAATGAATTCGCATTAGGCTCAGTACTATAAACGCCGATATTTGGCGAAATACGGGGTAAAACATGATCACCAGAAATAAGCACTCCTCTTTTTTCGCTATACAAACAAACATGTTCTGGAGAGTGCCCGCGTCCAATCATAACCTGCCATTGGTCATTACCAATGCGAATTGAATCGCCTTCTTTCAAACACTCAAACTGCAGTGGAATAGGGCGAATAACCTGACCAACCCCTTTGTTTTCTTTGCGATTACTTTTTGCTTTTGCTACATATTCCTCTGACATGCCACAACGCACCAGATACTCGTCATCTTGCCAGTCTGAAGCGCCTCTGCTACCGGCTGATAATGCTCTAGCAACAAAGTACTCTGAATGACTCATGTATAACGGCACTCTGAATTTTTCAACTAAATAACCAGCCATTCCTATATGATCTGGGTGCATATGAGTGACGATGACTTTGCTAATGGGCTTTGTTAATTTCGCTAACAGGGAATCCCATAATTCCTCAACACGAGTTGTGCCAATGCCAGTATCAATCAGAGCGTAACCGTCATTACCATCTTCTAATAAATATAAATTAATGTGGTCCAAATCAAAGGGCAAGGGCATGCGCAACCACAGAATATCGGGAGCCACTTTTTGTACTGTACCGGGCTCTGGAATAGGCACGTCGATGAAATTAGTTGGCATGGTTACTCCGCAATATAAATAAATTTCGAGTTTCCATTAAAAACAATAATACCGAGCAATACCAAGCACAATTATGAATTATCAAGTATTAGACAATTAAATAGCCAGTGATACAAACGAACAAACAAGTGCGCTTGTGTCACTGAATGATTTAAGTTGACGTTAAAATTAAGAGTTCACTTTAAATGCTTTCCTTCGTCGCATTGCGAGTCTAAAGTCATTAATCACATGTCTTATGAAAGCTCTGAACACACCTAATTGTGTTTGGGGTGCTAGGCCTTTTGATAAACGAATTATTTGCCAATAGTAAAAACCGACTTGGCCGAAGGCGTTGATAGCTTTAATTATATTCAGTGGACTATTATTGCCCCAAATGCCTTTACCAAGTAATAGTTTATGTTCGTAGTCATCTAATTGGTCAAGTGTTCCTTGCATCAGTTGATTAGAGCAATCTGTTTGTGTGCACAAAGGACGTGCTAAGCCAATCAGGTCAACTTCGCCTTTTTCTATCGCAGCTTGCATAACGTAGCGACTTCTAAATCCGCCCGTGATCATCACTGGCACATTGGTTTTAGCTTTAATTTGTTCAGCGTATTCAATAAAATACGCTTCACGGCGCCTAGTACTGTCGCGGACTTCTGTTGCTTCAACGCCCAGTAAACTCATTTGCTCATAAGTGCCACCAGATATTTCAAGTAAATCTATACTGTCCTCGCCAAGCCAGCTTGCTACTTGAATACATTCTTCCAAAGTAAAGCCGCCTTTTTGAAAGTCAGCAGAATTAAGCTTTACAGAAATTGGGAAGTTGCTACCCAAGGCTTGGCGAACCTTTTGAATGATGGTACGAATAATACGCGCCCTGTTTGCTAATGAGCCGCCCCATTTGTCTTCTCTTTTGTTAGTATTTGGAGATAAAAATTGGCTTAACAAATAACCATGTGCACAGTGAATTTGAACGCCACTAAAACCGGCTTCTTTAACTAACTCGGCCGATGTAACAAAGCGCTGAATAACATCTAAAATATCCTCTTCTTGCATTGCGCGTGGTTTACCAAAATTACCCAACATATCTAATTGAACATCGGAAGGTGACAAAGGTTGAGCGTTAATTAGGCGCGCACATTGTCTGCCCGGATGACTCAGTTGTACCCAGCAATGGTTATTATTGCTCTGTGCTGCGTGAGCCCAAGACTTAAATAAGGCCAGTTGCTGAGCATCCTCGAGTATGACGTTACCAGCACGTTCCAGATAGCGACTATCGACCATGATGTTGCCCGTGAACAGCAATCCGGTGCCGCCCTCAGCCCACGTTTTATACAATTGATTATGAGCTGATGTCGGGTTTCCTGTTGGATCCGCCAAGCCCTCAGTCATTGCACTTTTTGCTAGCCTATTTGGCAAAACGGCACCGCATTTTAAGGCCAGAGGTTGTTTCAACGTATCTATCATTATTCTTCCTTTTATATCTAAATATGTTGGAGGGAGCTGAATAGTGATTTGTTATGCTTATCAGATATTATTTTTATTATTCAGCAAATCAGGACAGTACGGACGTCTAGTGACCTAAACCAATTTTTTTATATCAATTGTTTAGGCTATATTATAAAGTAGAAATTGCACTGTTAGTCTCACGTTAAAAACGCTTAACTAACGATAACCAATGCTGAGTACGAGATTAATAACATAAAGGGAAAACCCTAAGACCCTTGATTGTAGTCGACGTAAATATGATTAATATTAGTACTTAATCCCGATATATAGCAATAAAAATCACTTCGAAAATAATATAAATAATCAGGTTTCTTGTATATTTGGTCAAAATAAAAAGCTTTAATAGTTATCAAAGTACTTGGCTCGATGTAGGAATCAAAATAGAACAATGTATGTATTTTATAAGACGTTAATGTGGGTTGTATTTAATGAGTGGCGAAAAAAGTCAGATTTGGTCAGAGGCATCGCATTTTAAGGTTGTGAGTCAATTTGCGGCTCAAATAATGTTGCTTAATACAGAATATGATGTCCTTTGGCATTTAACTCATAACATAGGTTCAAAATTGGGCTTTAACGACGTTGTTGTCTACATTTTCGATGAAGAAAAACAGATTCTCGAACAAAAAGCAGCGTTTGGTGACAAAGCGACTAACGATTATATTGTAGTTAACCCGATTGAACACAAACTGGGTCAAGGCGTTGTTGGTAAAGTCGCTGAAAGTCTTACCCCAATGATGATTAATGACACTAGACTGTGTGAAGATTACATTGTTGATAACCAGAGACGACTTTCAGAATTAGCCGTACCCTTGTTGGATAATGGCAAGCTGGTGGGAGTCATTGATTCTGAAAATCATGAATTAAATTACTTTACGTCCAATCATCTTAAAACGTTAGTTGCTGTTGCCTCTATAGCGGCAACCAAAATATCCCAAAGCAGGGCATTAAATACGCTTCGGGAAACGGTTAATAAACTTGAAAAAAGTAGTAAAATCCAAGATGCTTTGTTCGAAATCGCTGAGCTGATATTCGAAACTCATAACATGTCAGATTTCTACCAGCAATTACATACCAAAATTTCTACGCTAACCTTTGCCAAAAATTTCTTTATTGCTTTATCTACGAGTGATGGAAAAGCGTTTTCGATACCATACTGTGTCGATGAAGCTGACGATGTTGCCGACGATGAAACAACGATAATGATCGATAATCCACCGAGTATCACAGGTTATGTGTTACAGACTAATCAACCATTGCTAGTTGATAAGGGTGACATTATTCGACTGTTAGAAGATAAAGCAATTTATATTAAAGGAACATTGCCACAAGCTTGGCTGGGTGTGCCTTTTGGAAATGATTCCCTTAGAGGAATTGTGGTTGTACAAAGCTATAATGGTGACTTTGTATTTACTGAAAAAGATAAGCAATTACTTA
Source organism: uncultured Glaciecola sp. (assembly GCF_937770335.1). Taxonomy (GTDB): domain Bacteria; phylum Pseudomonadota; class Gammaproteobacteria; order Enterobacterales; family Alteromonadaceae; genus Glaciecola. Next base: position 677,244 of record NZ_CALJHY010000003.1, on the reverse strand, counting down.
CCTTTGTTGCAAAACACATTCGAAACGCAATTGAGCGCATGCAAGCTCGTTCCGAATTGACTAATAAAGCTTTGCACGATCCTTTAACCCAATTACCCAACAGAATATTATTTAACGATAGGTTGGACCGAGCACTAATTGATTTAGAGCGACGTCAAGAAACTCTCGTTGCTCTATTATTCTTAGATTTAGATAAGTTTAAATTTGTTAATGATAAATATGGTCACTTTATTGGAGACCAGCTTCTGAAAGTTTGCGCCGAGCGGCTCAATGCCTGTGTTCGTGAATCCGATACCGTTGGTCGGCAGGGAGGCGACGAATTTGTTGTTTTGTTAGTGAATTTAAACAGTGAACAAAAAATTCATGATATTGCTAACGACATTGCCCGTGCCATTAGCGAGCCTATCGTTGTCGAAGGTATACAGTTAATTGTATCCACGAGTATAGGTGTAAGTTATTGCAAGAGAGAAAAGAAAGCACCTGAAAAAATGTTTATTGAAGCCGATGAGGCCATGTACCAAGCTAAGAAAAATGGTAGAAATCAAGTGTGCTTTTACCAGAGTAAAACCGGTAAGAATAAGTTTAGCTCTTTTGATATTGATAGCGAGTTTAAGCTTGCGTTGACTGATAGTCAGTTATATTTGGTCTTTCAACCTATTATCGATATTCAATCAGGCTTAGTCATTGGAGGCGAATCCTTAATTCGTTGGCAGCATCCAAAATATGGCATTATGACTCCAGCATTTTTTTTAGCTGAATTGGAAAAGGGAAAGCAAATTATTGCGTTAGATCAATTTGTAGTCTGGAACTCAATTCAAAATCTCAAATCCTGGTATAACAAGTGGCCAAACCATTTCCGCTCTCTTAATGTCAATATTTCAGCGAAAGGGTTTAACTCCGGAGCGATTATGCAAATATTGGAGAGCACTTACCACACGTTCCCTGAGGTGCTCAACTATTTAACTATCGAGTTGACAGAGAGGAGCATCGTGTCAAACGTAGAACAAACTCAGATAACGATGCAGAAGATACGTAAAATGGGAGTGAAGCTTGCTTTAGACGATTTTGGTACGGGGTATTCTTCATTAAGCTACCTGCACCAGTTTAACTTTGATGTTTTGAAAATAGAAAAAAGCTTTGTTAGCAACAATCAGGAGGACTCTAGGAAAAGCATTATTCTAGAGGCAATTGTAAATCTTGCCAACGCACTAGGAATAAAAACCACAGCGGAAGGTATCGAAACTGCTGAGCAGTTTATGTTAATGAAGCAGCTTGGTTGTCATTCAGTGCAAGGGTATTTGCTATCTAGACCGCTAGAAAAGTCTGCTTTTCTGGATATTTTTGTAAATGGATTAGCGATTTCCAATGAGCGATTTTCTGTATAGTAAAAGCATTAGGAATTAAGGATTCAGTTCTTCTAATGTCTGAATCAATGGTCTAAATAACGAGTTCCTCACTATTTATGATTAAGAGCGATTACCCGTGGTCGTAAAAATATACGCCAATAATAACCAAACCAAACTTCATGCAGATACCATTTAATTACCGACAGTTATTTCTCCATCCCCATTTGCTAGTTAATCTGCGAAGGTTGTTTTCTCAATAGATTTGAGAGAGATAGGCACGACTAAGTTTTGCTTTTTAGCAACCTGTAGTACACTCAAACCCCAATAATTTTGTAAGGACTTTTAAATGTTTAGCCACATCATGTTAGGCGCTAACGATATTCAAGAATCAAAGAAATTTTATGATGCCACTTTAGGTGCCCTAGGTCATGAACCAGGTGTTATCGATGAGAAGGGGCGCTGCTTCTACTTTACCGATAAAGGCATTTTTTCAATCAGTAAACCTATTGATGGTGAGCCTGCTAGTCATGGTAATGGTATGACCATTGGCTTTGCAGCAGCAACAACTGAATTGGCTGACGCGTGGCACGCTGCTGGTTTAGAAAACGGTGGAACTGACTGTGAAGACGCTCCAGGCTGGCGTGAAGGACCAAGTAGAAAGCTATATCTTGCTTATTTACGTGATCCTGCGGGCAATAAAATGTGTGTATTACATCGTTAGTACTAAATTCCATATTCTAAATAGAATATATTGCCTCAAGAGTACCTTATCTTGAGTTTCTATGAGGGTTTCGGTAAACACTACACAAGCCCTCAATAACCCGACTAATACGCTTTCTTTTTTGATTAAGCGATATCAATTAGATAAGTTAGGAAAACAAGACTCTTGAGTGAGACACTGCTATCGTCCATGTACCTAATCTATTTTCACCTTAGCTGCTCTTATAAATTTTGTCATACTTTGTATTAATGTTCTTAGTTTAGCCGGTTTTAATGGCTTACTTAGGTAATTGACACCTTGTTCCTTACACCGTTTAATCAACTCGTCATCGCGATTTGCCGTAACTAAACACGCGGGAATAACCATGTTTAACTTAGCTCTAATCTGCTCTATAACTGCTAATCCGTCAGGGCCTTTACCAAGTTGATAGTCGACAAGTATAATTTGAGGTAAAAATTCTTGAGCTATTGTCACTGCTTGCTCACAATCTTGAGCCGTTTGAACTTCAACACCCCACTTAGTTAATAATGTTTGCATAGCGTCTAAATTTTCTTCCTGATCATCTGCGCACAAAATTCGCAATCCGCTAAAGACTGAAGTTGCTCTGGAAACGGTTACGCCTGTAAGCTCTGGAGCCTCGGCTAAATTAAACATAATTGAAAAGCAACTACCTCTGTTCTCTTCAGATATAACCTTGACGCTGCATTGCAGCTGCTGCGAGAGGCGCTTAACGACTCCTAAACCTAAGCCAATACCTTGTTCATTGCTATTTTCAACGCGATAAAAATCACTAAAAATAGCCGATTGCTGAAGGGGGGGAATACCAATGCCGGTGTCTCTTACTTCAATGCATACCTTCTTATTTCGTTTTCTAGCGGTTAACAATACTTTGCCTGTTTGGGTGTATTTTACCGCATTAGAAACTAGATTTTGTACAATACGGTAAACATAAGTTCGGTCAGCACTTATCCATACATCCTGTATATGCTGTTTAAATACCAAGTTTTTTTCATGCGCTTTCATACTCATTTCATTTATAATCGGTGTCACGATCTCGGTTACGTTCAGTGTTTCAATGAAGGGCTTTAACTCACCTTGATCAAGTCGTGAAATATCTAAGATAGTGCCAATTAGAGCTTCACTTGAAACCACTGAATCGTTCAGTTTATTGATTGTTTTAGTTGTTTCGTCGTCTAGTTTAGTCTCTTGCAACGCCGACAAATAAAGTTTGGCAGCGTTTAATGGCTGCAAAACATCATGACTTGCCAAAGCAAGAAATCGAGATTTGCTTGCGTTGGCATCCTCCGCTTCTTTACGCGCCCGGATCAGTTCCTTTTCAGCACCATTACGGCGCACAATTTCTAGCCTAAGTTCAGCATTAATTGAATGTACTTCTTCTGTTCTTTTGCGTACGCGTTGTTCAAGTGAAATATTGCTTTCTTTTAAGGCTTGCTGTAATTCGACGTGACCGGTAATGTCGTGAAAACTGGTTACAAAACCGCCACCTGGTAACGGGTTACCGATTATTTCAATGACTCTGCCATCATTACGTTTACGTATAAATTTATGCGATTGGCCCGATTTAAGTCGTTCAATTCGTTTTTGAACTCGTTTTTCAATCTGATTTGGATGACCATCACTATGTGCCACGTTATAACGGATTAACTCTTCTATCGGCATACCAATCAATAACATGTCAACTGGAAAATTAAAGAGATCAATATAGCGCTTATTCCAAGCTACTAAATTAAGATTTTTATCGATGACACTAATACCTTGATCAAGATTTTCAAGCGATGTCATTAGTGCACTAATGTTGAATTCTACTGCTTGCGCATTTTCTTCGAAGAAGTTTACCACTTCAGAAATATCGAGTTTTTTGCCTCTCACCAAGCTATCTATTAATGCTTTTGAGCTTGAAGAACCTACCACGCCACCCAGCGCACGCTCACAAAATGAGAGAAAGTCGTCGTCGGCAGTATCCTGCATTTTTATGTCTCTTTTGGTGCGCTTTGAATAGTCTTCGAACAACTGTTTACAACGTTCTAGGCCGCTGAACTTGGCGATTAACGTTTGTAAGTCTTCAACCGTAACCGTTAGTGGACCGCCAGATACTAAAGGAGATTGCACATCGGCAGGTGATACAAAAGCTTCGGCTTGTATGCGGTCTATTAAGCGAGAACTCGTAATCATTGAGAACGTAATGTAAGCAATAATATTTGCTAACAAGCTGACCATAGCACCTTTGCTCAACGATTCTGATTGATCAATTCCGGGCGTCGAACCGCCGAATGCTGGCAATATTAACCACATTGAAAAAACCACAATTCCGGCTATTAAACCCGCGTAGACACCATGCGCATGACCGCGTTTCCAGTAGAGACCGCCAACAATGGGGGGCAATAAGTGAATAACTAAGGAGAAGGCTAATAGACCAATGGAAGCTAAGCTCGCCTCATTCGTCATTTGTTGTTGATACAAAAATGCGAGTGTCAGAATAAGAAAAATAATGATTCGGCGTAACAGTTTGATGCGTCTAATTTTGTTGGTCTGTACACTCGTAATGCGTTCAAGTATTTTCGGCAAAACAACGTCATTAGTAATCATTGTACTAAGGGTGAGTGTTGCGACGATGATCATTGCCGTAGCTGCAGATAAACCGCCGATGAAGACAATTATTTCCAAAACGAGGGATTCAGACAATACCGCTAACCCTAAAACGTAGTTGTCTGCATTTATTTCTGACTCACTGAAAATGGCATCACCTGCAGCTGCGATAACCGGAATGGTGCAAGCGATAATGAATAGGTATAACGGAAAAACCCAACGCGCTTGTTTTAAGTGGTCTAGGTTTAAGTTGTCAACAACGGCAACATGAAACTGTCTCGGTAAACAAACTACCGCAGCTGCTGCCATGAGAGTTTGTGCCCAAAATGTGAATGAGTAAAACGTGTCGATTGCGGCATCAGATTTGAAGTCAACGAAGATATCGTTGATTGGATTTGATTCGTAGTATTGATAAGCGACAATAGCAACCAAAACGAGCGCAAGCAATTTGATGCAGGACTCAAAGGAAATGGCAAGCATTAAGCCTCGTCGATACTCTGTTACGTCTGTATTTTTAGTGCCAAAATACATAGCGAAAATAGCGATAAACACCGTTGCAATAAGTACTATTAAACTTGAATGTTGCTGTTCAGAGATAGAAGTAAATAAAGATCCAATGGCCTTTAATTGCAAAGCGATATAAGGAATAGTGGCAAGCAATGCAATTATTGTTACAAGTAGAGCTACAATTTGGCGTTTGCCATATCGAGCACTTATAAAGTCTGCAATGGTGCTAATGTGCTGTTTTTTACTTACCAGTATCAACTTACGAATAAACCGATAAAACACCGTATAAACAATAATAGGGCCTAGTAATATAGGTAAATACAACCAGTTGTCTCGACTCGCTTGACCAACAGCACCAAAAAACGTCCACGCCGTGCAATAAATGCCTAACGCAAGTGAATATACCAACGGGCTTGATGTGAGCCATCGGGAGGTTGGCGTGTTACGATCGCCCCATTTGGCAATCCAGAATAACAAACAAAGATAAATTAGTGCGAGTGCAAGCCATCCAAATGACATGTGTTTTCCTAACAAATAATTAACAATTAAAACTGTATCACATTCCATTAGCGGGCTACGACCACTAAGACCATCGTCTCATTTTACCTTTTTTAGCTAAGAGATACAGTATGTACAACAATGTTAATGTCAGGTTTTGCAGTGGATTGGCTCAAATTCCTATAAGAAATTAAAGCAAATGCCACTGACAGCAAAGACTTACGTTAGCAAAATGTTAAACAAATACATCTTATTAACTTGTTGAGGAACGTAAAGATGGCTTTTAAAAATGAAGGGGATCAGAAGGCTTACTGGAAAGAGAATTTATCTCTCCTGTTTAAACTTCTAATTGTATGGTTCGTCGTCTCGTTTGGCGCCGGTATAATCTTTGTTGAGATACTGAATCAAATCCAATTTTTCGGGTTTAAACTTGGTTTTTGGTTTGCACAACAGGGCTCAATATACGTATTTGTCGCGTTAATCTTCATCTACATGAAGAAAATGAATGCTATAGATAAAAAATACGGCGTGGAAGAGGAATAACTGATGAGCGTACAAGTATTAACATTTATAATTGTTGGGGCATCATTTTTGCTCTATATGGGCATTGCCATTTGGGCGCGTGCTGGAACAACTAATGACTTCTATATTGCTGGTGGTGGTGTTCATCCAATATTGAACGGCATGGCAACAGCCGCTGATTGGATGTCAGCAGCGTCTTTCATTTCTATGGCTGGTTTAGTCTCTTTCATGGGATACGACGGTGCAGTGTATTTGATGGGATGGACCGGCGGTTATGTGCTTCTAGCGCTTTTATTGGCTCCCTATTTGCGTAAGTTTGGCAAATTTACGGTGCCAGATTTCATCGGTGATCGTTATTACTCTCAAACAGCCAGAACGGTTGCAGTAGTTTGTGCCATTTTCATATGCTTTACATACGTAATAGGTCAAATGCGCGGTGTTGGTGTTGTCTTCAGTCGTTTCTTAGAAATTGAGTTATGGCTGGGTGTTGTTATCGGTATGGGTGTCGTGTTTTTCTATACGGTACTTGGCGGCATGAAAGGGATTACTTATACGCAAGTGGCTCAATTTTGCGTCATGATCTTTGCCTATATCGTTCCGGCGGTGTTTATCTCAATAATGTTGACAGGTCACGTACTGCCACAAACTGGTTTTGGTGCGACATTAGCGGATGGCTCGGGTATGTTTTTACTCGAAAAGCTGGATATGCTGTCAACCGACTTAGGCTTTAATGCATACACGTCAAATACTAAATCGTATTTAGATATTTTCTGTATTACTTTTGCTTTAATGGTCGGTACTGCAGGTTTACCTCACGTAATCGTTCGTTTCTTTACTGTACCTAAAGTAAGTGATGCGCGTAAGAGTGCTGGTTGGGCTTTAGCGTTTATTGCTATCCTTTATACGACAGCTCCTGCACTTGCGTCGTTTGCTCGTGTGAACATGATTGAAACCATTAATGGTCCTGACGCTACGGGTATGTCTTATGCTGAAGCGCCAAGCTGGATTAAGAATTGGGAAAAAACCAACCTTATCTCGCATGACGATAAAAATGGCGACGGTAAAATGTTTTACTCAGGCGATGAGCGTAATGAGATGACCATTGACCGTGACATCATGGTTTTGGCTAACCCAGAAATTGCGAATTTACCAGCTTGGGTAATCGCATTGGTTGCTGCTGGTGGTGTTGCCGCTGCGCTGTCAACGTCTGCAGGTTTGCTCTTGGTAATATCTACATCGGTCTCACATGATTTGCTCAAACGAAACTTGATGCCACATATTTCAGATAAAAATGAGCTTCTGTCAGCGCGTGTCGCCGCGGGGGTAGCTATTCTAATAGCTGGTTACTTTGGGATAAATCCGCCAGACTTTGTGGCCGCCATAGTCGCCTTTGCTTTCGGTCTTGCTGCTTCTAGTTTCTTCCCAGTAATCATTATGGGTATATTCAGCAAGCGTATGAACGATAAAGGCGCTATTTCGGGTATGATTACAGGTATTTTGTTCACGGCTATTTATATAATTTACTTTAAATTTGTTAGCCCTGAAATGAACAAGCCTGATAACTGGTTATTCGGAATTTCACCAGAAGGTATTGGTACTATCGGCATGGTAATTAACTTTGTTGTTGCCTTTGTAGTATTCAAGTTTACGGATGAAGCACCTCAAGAAATTCAAGATCTTGTTGAAAGCATTCGTTTCCCTAAAGGAGCTGGTGAAGCAACAGGTCACTAGTACGATGTAATACTAAAAAGCCCAGCTATGCTGGGCTTTTTTATTGCTGTAAACTGCAACTGATAGTAAATATAAGCACATTAATCATTACGTAGGGTACTTTACTGTTTTTATACTTAATATTCCAACAAGGAGTTATTTATGCACGCTGTGCCCCAGCAGGTGACTGATTTTCTTCAACAATCAGGACCTTTTGATATTCTAGATATCGAACAGATTCATGATATTGCTCGACATTCTACTATTATTTATTTAGCTGCTGAGAACCAAGATGAGATGCTGTCGACGCATAAAGATGCTCTTTACTTAATTCAAAGCGGCCAGTTTTCGGTCAAGGATTGTGACGGTGCACTTAAGCATTTGAGTGATGGCGATTACTTTGGCTATACCGCTTTATTAGACAATGTAAGTTACAAGCTTGATGTCACGGTTGACAGCCCAGGACTTGTTCTTTGTATGCCAAAAGAGTGGTTTGATAAAGCTATTTTGCACCCCAAAATCAAGCAATTTTTTAATGCGGCTAAAGATGATGTTTTGCAGCACGATGCAGTGACTGACTCAAATTCGATGTGGCTGCATAAACCTTTATTTGAAGTGATAGAAACACGCCCTATTAGTATTTCGCAAACTGAGACGATACAAAGTGCTGGAGCACTCATGAGTGAAAAGCGCATTTCATCACTTTTAATTATTGAAAAAAATCAGTTGATCGGTATCGTAACAGACCGGGATCTGCGCAATAGAGTGGTTGCAGTTGGCATGGATATGCAGTTGCCCGTGAAGCAAATAATGACTAAAACCCCAGCATACTTAACAAAGAATAAAACCTTGTTTGACGCGGTTTGTTTGATGAATGAGATATCCATTAATCATTTACCGGTGCTTGATGAAGCTACCAATGCGCCAGTTGGTATGATTACGGCAACTGATATTTTCAAACAACAGCGCAATAATGTGTTGTTTGTTATTAGTGATATTTCAAGAGCTAATAATCTCTACGAACTGACTCGCTGTTCCTGGCAATTACCACATTATTTTGCTTCGAGTGCTAAACGTCCGGGCGATTTTGATATTGTGGGCAAAGTGCTTTCGCAAGCTACTGATGTAATGACTCGTAAATTAATTACTTTCTTCGGGCAGCAAAATGGGCAAGCTCCTATGTCTTATAGTTGGCTGGTTTATGGCTCCCAAGCGCGTGAAGACCAAACCATGGGATCTGATCAAGATAATGCATTGCTGCTGGCCGAAGAACCAAATGAAGAGCAAGCCGTCTATTTTGAAAAAATGGCCAAATACGTTTGTTTAGGTCTGGGGAAATGCGGCATAAAACTATGCGATGGTAATATTATGGCATCAAACCCCAAGCTTCGTATGTCTTTGAATGCATCTATTGAGCAATCTAAAGCGTGGGTTCGTCAACCAACTTCTGAGGCTATACTGTCGTTTAATATCTTCTTAGATGTTCGTTCGGTGGCTGGCGATTCAAGTTTGTTTTTACGCCTACAAGAAGAACGTAAAACCCTGTTTCAACAGTCTCTCTTTTTGGCCGCTTTGGCGCGGCAAGCAAATGAAGGCTCTGTGCCGCTCTCTATGTTCCAAAAATTTGTTTATGCAAAAGATAGAAAAGTAAAAGACAGCATTGATTTAAAGCATACTGCCATTGCGATTATCAATAATTTAGTTCGAATTCATGCACTGGCGAATGGAATTACAATACCTTCGACCGTCGGTAGGTTAAATGCATTGCCAGAAAATAGCGGCGTTTCTTCTGAAGATATTAAGAATTTAAGAGATATTTGGTTGTTTTTAAACCGGCTAAGGTGGCGCCATCAGCTCAATAATAAAGTACAAGATAACTTTATTCGTGTGAGCGATTTATCGTCCATCGAAAAACACCAATTAAAAGCAGCTTTTCAAGCAATTCACAGAGCGCAACAAACCGCCGTTCTTAAATATTCTGGTGGAATAGGATAATGTGGCCATTCTTTTCCAAACTGTTTAAACGCCAGCCAACGCTACCTGAAAAGTGGAAGTTGGTGCGCATAAAAGACACACCTCTTTTGTCCATCGATTTGGAACTAACCAGCTTAGATACAACTATCGCCAAAATCACGTCTATCGGCTGGGTTAGGGGGGAGAACCAGAGCATCGATTTAAGCTCGGCGTTTTATACTGTTATTCGCGCATCTGGTGATTTAAAGCAAAGCCCAGTTATACATGGTTTAACCGCAAGAGACTTATTAAAAGGTGAGCACGTTAAAAATGTGATTGGTCAGTTACAAGCATTCGCTAGTTCGCATGTTTGGGTTTTGCATAATGCGAGTTTAGATATGCAAGTATTGGATAAGGTTGCGAATAACCTACAGATCCCTGAATTTAAAATTACGACCATAGACACCATGCTACTTGAGCTTTATTTTTTGAATAAAACCCAAGATATGTTGAAGCAAGACGCTGTCACGCTACAAAGCTGTCGTCATCGACATGGTTTACCCGAAGCGCCAAATCACAACGCATTGGATGATGCATTAGCCACACTGGGACTCGGTTTTGCGCAATGGTATCAATTTGACAAACAATCCTCAGCGCCTCTTTCAGACTTGTTGCATACCAAATCGGTCAAAGTTTACAGCATAGGAAAGACTTGAATTAAGTCGCAAAAATAACGTTACTTATTTTTTAGGCTTCTTCGTTCCAGCTGCATGTCTAGGGATCAAAAAAGAGTTCTTTTAATACCTGCTAAAAAACTATTTACGAGAAGCTATACTGGTCGATAAAAACTGAACAAAAAAAAACCAGCGCGTACAGCTAGTTTTTTAATTTTGCTAAAAGCATGAATGGTTTTTCTACCTTAGTTAATTGTACTAAAGCACACCTAACTCAGTTAAACGTTCGGTAAGGTAAGTACCTGCAGTATGTCGTTCTGATAACTTCACATCTGGACGCGGGTGCAAAAATAAAGGTAATGAAATTCGAGACTTGGTTACATCACTTCCTTCTGGATTAATCACTCTGTGAGTAGTCGACGGGAAGTATTGGCCTGACGCTTCTTGCAACATATCGCCAATATTCACGATCAAGTTACCAAAATCACAGGGTACATCCAACCAACTACCGTCTTTCGCTTTTACCTGTAAACCGGGCTCATTTGAAGCGGGGAGCAGGGTAATTAAGTTAATATCTTCATGCGCAGCGGCACGAATAGCATCAACTTCTTCATTACCGGCTAATGGCGGGTAATGTAATACTCTTAATAGTGTTTGCTCGCTGCCATCAATCATTTGTGACAAAGGCATACTGTAGTGTTTGCTGACTTCTTCAGGTGACTCTTGTTCAATCCAATTTAATAAGTGAGCAGCCAATGCAGACGTGTTTTTATAATAATCACTTAGTTCATCTTGCAATTCTGCTGGGCACTGGCCCCATGGATAAAAATGAAAGTATTCTTTAATATCTTTTTTCTTAAAGCCTTTGGCAACTTCTGACACGCTTTGTGGGAAGTAACCATCTTGTGTGCCTTTGTTATACAGGTATTGGTGCTTTTTTTCATCATTAAAAAATGTTTGCCAATTGGCATAAATACTTGCTACTGAGGCTTGTTGTATTGGATGATTTTTTAAAACACCAAAGCCAGTCTGACGCAATGATTCAACAAATTTTTGCGCTGCATCAGGTGCGGTAAAGTCAACTGCTTCTAATTTCATATTTTCATAAACCTATATCTATTTTAACTTTTAAACTGGATTTTTATGCTTGATTTTTATTGAGTAAATCAAATCTGTTCAGTTTTCAATTCTATCGTGTGGTTTTATCTTTTTGTATTTTTCTGCTGTGCAACATCTTACAAACTTAAAGAAATAAATATGCCGGCAAGTGCTGCACTCATTAAGTTAGCTAATGTGGCAGCAAATACGGCTTTTAGCCCGAGTTGCGCTATTTCTTTTCTTCTTGTCGGTGCTAAAGCACCTATGCCACCCATCAATATTGCAATTGATGAAAGGTTGGCAAAACCGCACAAAGCAAATGTCACGATAGCTTGAGTTATGGGTGACAACTCTGCGCTGTATTTTATAAAGTCTAGATACGCAACAAACTCGTTCACGACCACTTTTTGGCCAATGAAACTACCTGCTAAATTTGCTTCGCTCCATGGCACACCAATTAACCATGCTACTGGTTGGAACACATAACCTAAGATAAGTTGAATAGACAATTCTTCTTGACCAAATACACCACCAATACCGCCTAGCATTCCATTCAGTAAAGCGATTAGTGCGATAAACGCAAGCAACATTGCTCCTACATTCACAGCAAGCTTTAAACCTGAGGTTGCGCCACTAGCAGCAGCATCAAACACGTTAGCATACTGTTCGTTATCAGCTTTAACGTCAGTTAAGCCCTCATTCGTTTTGGTGGTTTCAGGCTCCAACATTTTAGCCATTAATAAACCACCTGGAGCCGCCATGAAACTAGCGGCTAACAAGTATTTTAATTCAATCCCTAAACCAGCATAACCCGCCATGATCGAGCCCGCAATTGATGCTAAGCCGCCAACCATAACTGCAAATAATTCTGAACGCGTCATCGTGGGTAAAAAAGGCTTAATGATAAGCGGCGCTTCGGTTTGGCCTACAAAAATATTAGCTGCAGCAGACATTGATTCAGGTCTGCTGGTGCCCAATAGTTTTTGTAACGCGCCCCCTATTATGCGAATAACAACAGACATAATGCCGAGGTGATAAAGCACGGCAATTAATGATGAAAAGAAAATGATGACAGGCAACACATTAATAGCAAATATAAAGCCCAAGGACTCATTACCTAGTAAACCGCCAAATAAAAAGCGAATACCGTCTTCGCTGTAAGATATAATATTGGCCACATATACCGTTAGGCTATTGAGAAAGCTAATACCCCCTTCGGAATATAATATAAACGCACCCAATAAGGCCTGAATAGCAAAAGCACCGCCGACGGTTCGCCAGTTAATACTTTTCCTTGCGGATGAGAATAAAAAAGCCATGCCTAATAAAAAGGCGATCCCTAATAAACCTGTCATTTGATTTTCACTTTTATAATTATTTTTAAGCAGCGAATAAATCTATATGAATTTAACCTTGTCCGCACCATCGATTTTTTATAATCGCAATAAAACCACGAGTAGATCGTGTTTACGCTTTTGTTGATTTACCGTCAAGCAAATACGAGCTTACCACATCGACTGCCAAAAGGTTTTCACCGCCGTGGGGCACGATTAAGTCGGCTAACGTTTTGCTCGGTTCAATAAATTTATGATACATCGGTTTAACGGTCTCTTCATACTGTTTTGCGACTGAGCTTATAGAACGACCACGCTCTTGCGTATCGCGCAGCATTCGTCGCATTAAACATACGTCAAGTGGGGTGTCGACAAACACTTTAATATCAAATTGATCAAACAACTGAATTTGTGTTAGCAGCATAATCCCTTCCAAGATAATAATGGGTGCTGGGCTAATAACTTTGAAGTCAGACAAGCGGGTATGCGTCACGTAACAATAGCTTGGGTATTGAATGCTATTACCGGCGTTTAATTCTTGTAAATGATGATTTAATAAGTCGTGCTCAAAAGCATCGGGATGGTCATAGTTAGTCTTAGCCCGCTGCGCCATTTCGATATGATCTTGGGCTTTATAGTAATGGTCTTCTTGAAGAACGAGCACATCTCGCTCATTTTGACGTAGTTTTAACGCTAAATTCTGAGTGAAAAGCGATTTACCAGAACCTGATGCGCCTGATATTGCGAGGATGATTGGTTTTTGCATGAATCTAGTTGGAGCCAGTAGTGATAGTGCTTATAGGATACCCTTTAGATGCATTTCGATCAATTTAAGCTCACATAATTACTAGTGTTGCGAGAAGTTTATAGTTAAATGTGCCGAACTGACATAAAAATGACGATATTTTGTGTAAATGCTTTACAATATTGGCGGAAATTAATTTTTTAGCTTTGAACGGTGGTTTTAGTGAAAATGCGTCGTAGAAACGCAATGTGTCATAAAAATGAAACGCGACCCGACTATACTCACTGCGCTAAAATACTCAACTAAAAAGAATACTAAACTAACCAATACAGGAATTAATATATGTCTGCTACGATGAAATTGAGCCGCGTTGCTATAGCAATCGCGTTATCAGTTGGTCTATCAACAGCTTCAATGGCGCAGGAAACGTCATCTTCTATAAGAGGTGTCATTACTAACCCGAGTGGTCAACCAGCTGCCAATGTAGAAGTACAGGTTTTACATGTCCCTTCAGGTACAGTGAAAACAGTTATAACTAATGACGAAGGTCAATACCAAGCGAGCGGCTTGCGTGTGGGTGGACCATATCAGTTAGTTCTGGATTCTACCGAATTTAAGGACACTGCTGTTGAAGGTCTCTTCCTATCTTTAGGTGAAACTTTACGTTTTAACCAACAATTACAAGTTGATTCAATAGAAGTTATTTCTGTAACAGGTACGAATCAAAGTTTTTCTAACTCTTCAGCAAATGATTCATACTATGGTTCTGAAGAGATTTTGTTGGCGCCATCTATCAACAGAGACATAAAAGATATTATTAGAAATAATCCGCTAGTAAACGTCAGCCCTGGTGGAGATAGACAAGTATCAATTGCAGGAACAAATCCAAGATTTAACTCGATTTCAGTTGGTGGTATTCCGCTGAATGATGATTTTGGATTGAACGGCGGTGGTTTCCCAACACAGCGTAACCCTTTCCCTGTAGAAGCTTTAGATCAGATATCTGTCCAAGTTGCGCCGGTTAACGCTAAAGTGAGTGGTTTTACTGGTGGTAATATTAACGCGGTATTCAAATCTGGTACCAATGAATTTCATGGTTCAGCGTTTTATGAGCTAACTAACGACAGTCTAACGGGCACGCCCGTTAATAACGGTGTGGAATCGGAGCTAGATTTTGAAGAAGACACTTATGGTTTCTCATTAGGTGGTCCAATTCTACAAGATAAATTGTTCTTCTATGTTGCTTATGAATATTTTGAAACTCCAGAACAATTAGCATTTGGGCCAGCCGGTTCAAACGTAGGTTCTAATGCGTCAAACATCACCGTTCAAGACGTAACAGCAGTGCAAGCAATTGCGAGCGACGTCTATGGTCTCCCAAATATTGGCGGGTTTGACGTAAGTCCTGTTTTAACCGATGAAAAGTACATAATAAAGCTTGATTGGAACATTAATGAAGATCACCGTGCTGATTTGGTTTATTTGTTTAATGACGGTAACAGCATTAGAAATACATCTAGCAACAGTAACGAATTGAGACTGAGTACACATTGGTATAACAACCCACAAGAACTTAAAAATCTTCAAGCTAAAGTTTATTCTAATTGGAGTAATGAATTTTCCTCTGAAATTAGTATAACAAATAAGAAAGTTGAGACTGGCCAAACGTCATTTAACAGTGAGTTAGGGTTGGGTGATATATCAATCCGAAACGTCGACTCACAAAACGATGGTACAGACGGCACTATCGCGTTTGGTTCTGATCAATTTAGACATTCAAATTCTTTGGCTAATGACTTGTTCATAATTAAGGCTGACGGTAACTACTTATATGGTGACCATTCAATCGAATTTGGTTTTGATTACCAAATACTCGATGTAGAAAATCAGTTTTTGCCTGGCTCTAAAGGTATTGTAACCTTCAATAGTTTAGAAGATTTTGCTGCAAGAGAAGTATCTCAATATAGTTACACCAATGGTATCGGAAATGATCCACTGGTTGCAGCTGCAGCATTTCAACGAGAGAATATTTCAGTTTACGTAAATGATACGTGGGACTTTTCGTCAGAGTTGATACTTAGCTTTGGTCTTCGTTATGAGCGTTTTGGTTCAGACGATAAACCGACTTTTAACCAAGATGTGTTTAATAGAACGGGCTTTGATAACAGCTTCAACTTAGATGGGACTGACATTATTCTTCCAAGAATTGGTTTCACTTACTTCTTCAATGATGATGTTACTATTAATGGTAGTATTGGCCGTTATGCAGGTGGTAATCCAAATGTTTGGATTTCTAACTCATACTCGAATGACGGTTTAAGTGCACAAAGCTTTTCAGATAGAGACTTCACTGCAGAAGCTAATATCTTAACGACTCCGCCAACAGAGGCGATCGACGATATTAATGCGGCGACAGGTTCGTCTGTGTCTAACATTTTGGATTCTGACTTTGATATTCCATCGCAGTGGACTTATTTGCTAAACGCAGAAGTAAGATTTGATATTCCTGATGTTGTTGAAGATATTTCATGGACGTCTTCTTTTCTATATATTGATAAAGAAAATACGGCAGAATGGGTCAACGCAGCTTTAAATGATGACAATGTCATTGGTGAAACTAGTTCAGGTGCATTGCCATTCTACAATACTCGAGAGCTAGATATACTTCTTACAAACGCTGATAAGGATGGTAGATCGTTCATACTATCAACTGGACTAGCGAAGAATTGGGACAATGGCATAAGTGTTAGTACTTCATATACTTACCAAGATGTTACTGAAGGAAACCCAGGTACTTCATCAACAGCTCGAAGTAACTATAGATTCGGCCATTTCTTGGATCATCAAGAAACTCAAGTAGGCACCTCTGCGTTCGAAACTAAACATCGTTTCGTACTTAACTTTGGATATGAAACTGCGCTTTATAAAGATTATAAAACAAAAGTTAATTTGTTCTTAGAGAGAAGCGCGGGCGCTCCATATTCGCACGTAGTTAGGCTGTCTAACCTTACTGGCGGCAGATTCTTTGATCAAGACTTGATACAGCCTTCTGGCTTTGGAACAACGTTTGGCGGAAATTATACTGCTTATGTTCCTACTGCTAACGATCCTAACGTAGTCTATACAGGCGCAACTGAAGCTGAAGTTTTAGCTTATTTTGACGCTGCAGGTTTGTCTGGTTTTGCTGGCGGTCATGTTGATAAGAACGTTTCAAATACGCCGTGGACAACAAGAATGGATTTATCGGTAAGACAGGAACTTCCTGCCTTTATGGAAGATGATTCATTTGAAGTGTACTTTGTTGTTCGTAACTTGTTGAACCTAATTGATTCTTCTGCTGGTAAGGTTTACACGCAAGGGAACAGCAGTAGAACTGCTATTGAATTGGATATCGATCCTTCTACTGGTCAGTATCTATTTGGTGATATACAAACTGATGAATTTAGATTCGAAGCTGAAGATTCAACTTATCAGTTGAAAATTGGTATCGAATATAGATTTTAATCGTTTTAATTAAAGCCTAGAGTAATCTAGGCTTATTAAAAAATAAAACCCAACTGGTGACAGTTGGGTTTTTTATTTACGTAACAAATTAGCTCGGTTTTAATCTTGTATTTGGGTAAAGCGAAGTGCTGTCGTTATTTAAGCGTCTCTATGAGAGACGCGCTTTAAATTCTTCGTAAGTAAACTCTTTAACCAAATCGAAGGTGCCATCTTTTCTTAAAATACCAATCGCAGGGTGTTCTACACCGTTAAAAAATGTCGTCTTAACCATTGTGTAATGTAACATGTCTTCAAACACGAGTCGGTCACCGGTTTTCAATTCCTGGTCAAAGCTGTATTCCTCAATTACGTCACCGGCCAAACAAGAGTTGCCACCTATTTTGTAGGTAAATGCTTTTACACTAGGCATATCTGCATCGGTTATTTTTGGCCTATATGGCATTTCAAGCACGTCAGGCATATGAGCAGTAGCACTAATATCTAATATCAGAATTTGCTGTTCGTTTTCGACAACATCCACGACCTCGCAAACTAGAGCACCCGCTTGCCAAGCAACCGCCGAACCAGGTTCCATAATGATACGTAGGTTTGGGTATTTTTCTTTGAAGGTGTTCAAGGCATTAATTAAATGCTCTACGTCATAACCTTCTTTTGTCATTAAATGACCACCACCCAGGTTCAACCATTTGAGTTCGGGTAAATACTCTGAAAACTTTTTATCGATTGCATGTAATGTTCGTTCTGTGGCAAACGAGTCACATTCGCATAAGTTGTGAACATGAAAGCCGTCAATACCCGTTAGGTCTTGGCCTTCAAGCTGAGACGCTAAAATACCTAAGCGAGAACCCGGTGCGCAGGGGTCATACAATGGCGTGTCAGCCTCTTGATTCTCTGGATTAACTCGCAGGCCTGCAGAAACCGAGCTTTGCAAAACTTGATCCTTAAATTGACTCCACTGGTTTATGCTATTAAAAGATAAATGGTGTACTAAATCTAAGAGTTGGTCGATGTCCTTCTGCTTGTAGGCGGGAGAGTAACAGTGCACTTCGCCGCCCATTTCGTAGTTAGCAAGCTTTGCTTCCCAAACAGCGCTCGCAGTCGCACCCTTCAAATACTGCTTCACTAAGGGGAAGGTTGACCACATTGAAAAGCCTTTCAGGGCTAAAATAATATCAACACCCGCTTTATTTTGGACGTATTGCATCAATTGTAAATTTTGCTCAAGCTTTGCCTCGTCACAAACGTAACAAGGAGAAGGTATGTCATCTCTCAAAAATTTATTTGTCATTGACTCTTATCTCATTACTTCGCGAATGGACTGCTTTCGCACTCGATAACATGCCAAGGTAAGCCATGTTCACTTAACATTGCCATAAATGGGTCCGGATCAAATTGCTCCATGTTCCAAACGCCTGGTTTTTTCCAGGTATTGTTTAACATCAGCGCTGCGCCAATCATTGCAGGAACACCTGTGGTGTAAGAAACAGCTTGTGCGCCCACCTCTTCATAACAAACTGCGTGTTCACAATTGTTGTATATAAAAATGGTTTTTTCTTTGCCGTCTTTTACGCCAGTGATGTAACTACCAATACAGGTTTTTCCTGTATAACCTTCTGCTAGTGAGCCAGGATTGGGCAGTACCGCCTTCAAAAATTCCAGAGGGACTATTTGTTGGCCTTGAAAGTCTATAGGGTGAATACTGGTCATGCCGATGCCTTCAAGCACTTTTAAGTGATTCAAGTATGCGTCACCAAAAGTCATCCAAAAACGTGCACGTTTCAGGGTAGGGAAGTGCTTAACTAATGACTCTAGCTCTTCGTGGAACATCAAGTACGAGGCTCTTACACCAATATTTTGATAATCAAGGTCTTCACGAACAGTTAATGGATCGGTCTCTTTCCATTCGCCATTTTCCCAAAAACGCCCACGCTGGGTGATTTCGCGAATATTGATTTCAGGATTGAAGTTTGTTGCAAAAGCTTGACCATGGTCGCCACCATTGCAATCAACAATGTCTAAATAATGAATTTCATCAAAATAATGTTTGGCTGCATAAGCCGTGTAAACATTCGTTACACCCGGATCGAATCCGCTGCCCAGTAACGCCATAATGCCCGCATCTTGGAATTTCTGCTGGTAAGCCCACTGCCAAGAATATTCGAATTTGGCTTCGTCTTTAGGCTCATAATTTGCAGTATCAAGATAATCAGTTTTAGTCGCTAAACATGCGTCCATAATGGGTAAGTCTTGATATGGTAGAGCAAGGTTAACTACCAAGTCAGGTTTTACTTTATTTATTAACTCGATAACTGCGTCGGCATTGTCTGCGTCAACTGTGAATACGCCTTTTAAACGGTCCGCTCCAACCTCTTTTTGCAGCGCTTCACATTTTGATAATGTGCGACTTGCTAAATAGATTTCATCAAATATTTTAGGCAATCGAGCACACTTCTTAACGGTAACCGAAGAAACGCCGCCAGCGCCGATTATTAATACACGAGACATAAGATTTCCTTACTAAATAAATTGGCTGCATCGTAACAGCAATTTTTGAATTGGCAAGTTTAATAGAAAAGCGTCCCCAGCGATAGGATCAGTCGGGGAAATCGCAGGTAAAAGGTTTCCCCATTTTGATTGAATTTACTTCAAACTCATAAGGATAGAGTGTTAGGGTATTTTCACCATTTGCATCGCAAATGCTAAACATGAGTGCATCGTTCTCTTCTTGTTGAGGTGATGTAATAGTAGCCGCATAGACCAGCATACCAATTGCCGACTTAGCTTCAATTTTACGTATTGCTAATTGACGCTCTAGCTTTTCAATCATACCGAAATGTGCGCCATTGGGGTGTTGATTTTGATAGTCGTTGTCATCAAGAAAGACACAATGAATCTGTTTGTCGATTGACAAAACGGCGAACGGATACAAAGTCTCAGATCGAGAGAGCATGACTTCACATAAGTTCAATGCTCTATCGATCATAGATGCATATTGAACTTGTTGTTTCATAATCATTTTGTGCTTCACGCAGCTAACCTCAATTTTCTATGTCTTATATTTTATACAGACCTTTGTTTGCAATCTATATATGAATGCTACACATGGTTAATTTAACGGCAAGGACAGTAAAATGGTTCATTCGAATAAACCGACGCTTTTATAAGTGTGTATGATTTTGTTAGCGGGCGCCCTGTAATCCGCCAGTGTGGATGACCAATACTTTGCTATTGGGAACAAAATAACCTTGTTGAATTAGCGTTTTGAGAGCGAAAAAACATTTGCCGGAATAGACTGGCTCGATGCAAAGAGGTGTGTCTAGTTTAGACTTATCTAGTTTGGACTTATTAGGTGTGTCTAGTTTAGCTTGTTGCTGATTGAATTGTTTACAGAAGGTGTCGAGCTCAGCGGTGCTTTTGGCATAACCGCCGAAATGGAAGTCGTGATTGATATGCCAAGACAAATAAGGTGTGTCCTTATTAAGGAATTGATTGACCAGGGTTTCTAGGTATCCTTCGCCTTGCAGTGAACCGATACCGATTATTTGTTTGGCGAGTTCAGGTGGGCAATTTTCGACAACGCCAGCCATACTCGCGCCGCTGCCGACTGGCAGTAATATGCTAGTGAATGGCTCACCGATGTTAGCTTGTATAATTTCATCGATCATTGTCTGCATGCCCCAAAGCGCATCTTGTTGCGAACCACCTTCAGGAATAATGATATCGGCATTCATCTCTTTTTGCAGTTTTGCTAAGTAATTTTTATCTGTTCTTTTTTGATAGGTTTGCTTGTCTACAAATACTAAGTTGGTATTCCAGTTGTGCAAATCTTGTAATGTACGATTAAAGGTTTGGTCTTTTAAGTAAGCGCCACGAATAACCGCAGTAAATTTAATATTCAACTGCTTACAGTAATAACCAAGTGCGTGCAGATGGTTTGAATATGGACCGCCAAAACTGAGAATGTGTGATGGTGGGTTTTGCCTGAAATCCTGCAAAGGCTTAGCTAGCTTACGCCACTTATTTCCTGATATAACTTTATGAAGCAAGTCGTCTCGTTTGCACCAAACTTCTATTTGATGTGCAATGCCATTTTGATCAACAAACGTAGTCCAGCCAGCTTCTACTTTTTGTAAAGGTGAAGGTGCAAGAATTGAAAACTGCTTTTCGATGCTGTCGATACTCGAATAGGTTAACAAAGTTTAATCCTTTATAATGATCTCTTACTGTAGTGTATGACGTTACTAACTGCACGTTATTTGCATTATCACAGAAAACGAGGAAGCGCTCATGAGTTTACCAAAATATATTTTATCACCCGTATTTTTTGCGCTGTCATTGACTGCTGCTGCGCAACTTAACACGGTACATGCGAAAACACCTGAAATCCAGACGCAACTCAGTGTTTCCGGCGCCGTAATGACAAATACGCCATTAAGCTTTGAACAGATTGCTCAACAATATATCAAAAATCCAAAAGTGGTTGGTAAAGCACGACTCAAGATCATGTTTTGGAAAATTTACGATGCAAAGTTATCAGCAGCTGATGGCTTGTGGAATGCTGAGAGTCCTTTTGCTTTGTCGCTAACCTACTTGCGCGATTTTGATGGTGAAGAAATAGCCAGTCGTTCTATCGATGAGATGCGAGACATTGGTTATGAGGACGAAGTGCTATTGGCTAAATGGTATGAGCAAATGCGGGCTGTTTTTCCTAACATAAAAGAAGGAGAAAATATTACCGGTGTCATGGATGAAAATATGCACACGCACTTCTATCATGAAGGCAAACTGATTGGCAGTATAGATGATAAAACCTTTACTCAATCTTTTTTCGGTATATGGCTGCATGAAAAAACTTCTGAGCCAAAAATGCGTAAACAACTAATGGGGCTTATATAATACAAGCCTTACATTTGTTTTTATCTTGATGACTATATCTAATAAGCCAGTCGACGGTGCAGATGGAAGCAAAGTTAAAACATAAAGAGCACTCAATTAATTTTCAATATGAGTCTATAAGGAGCACAAATGAATTTTTCAAAAATTGTAAAGAAAGTCACCATGCTAGCAGCACTTGTTGTTTCAACAGTTCTTCTTAGTGCATGCTCAGTATCGTTGGATGCGAACAAATATGAGCAAATGGATCCTAAGTTTGATATCGAAAACTTCTTTGATGGCAAAGTAAAAGCGTGGGGAATTGTTCAAGACCGAGATGGTGATATTGTTCAGCGTTTTATTGTGAATATAGACGGTTATAAAAAAGATGGTAATTTAATCTTAGACGAAAGGTTCGAGTATGGTTTTGGTGATGGTCCAAAAACAAGAGTGTGGACCATCACCAAAAATGCAGATGGATCTTACACTGGTAATGCGGGTGACATCGCGGGTGAAGCAAAAGGTACACCGCATGGCAATGCATTCAACTTTGCATACGAAATGGATCTAGCCGTAGGCGACTCCACTTATCGTGTTAACTTCGACGATTGGTTTTTCGCTTTTGATGACAAAACGATGATGAATCGCTCTTACATTAAAAAGTTTGGCATTGTGATGGCTGAAGTTACAATCTTTATGCAAAAGCAATAAAGCAATAAATCGGCAGAGTGGAAAAAACACCTTAGCGGGCGAATAACCGCGTGGTCGTATTTGGTGGTCAAGGAGTGGTCATTATTTCTTTCCTTGATTACCAAAATCGCACTAGCGTTGGGGTAACACAATCTCACACCCTAGCCCAGATGCTGTCGCTAACGGATTATCAACAAATCTAATCGTGCCTTGATGTAGATTTACAATTGCCAAAACTAAGGCTAAGCCTAGACCATTTCCACTTTTACTTCGGCTACTGTCTTCACGATAAAAGCGTTGAGTGAGCTTTGCAAAATCCTGTTTTGTTGCACCAGGCCCAGAGTCATAAACTCTAAAAACTATTTGCTTTTGATGATTTATCGTTTCTTCGTCTAGGATAACGACAATGCTTCCGCCTTGTGCGTTAAATTTAATCGCATTATCTAATACATTCGCGAAGGCCTGAAAAATAAGATCCTTATCGCAATAAAGCGATGTGTTTTTCAAGTTAACAGTCAACTCTAAATGAATTTTATTATCTTCAATAATGGGCGAGTAAAGATCGATTACATCCTCTAGAATTTGTTCTAGGTTATGTTGGGAAAACGCACTGGTTTTTCGTTCAGACTCGATATCAGCAATTCTCAATAATGAATTAAAGATAGATAATAAGTTGTCAGACTCTTTTAGCAGTGCAAATTTATCATCGCCCTCAGGCATAACGTCAATATGTGTTTTGAGTCTTGCCAGCGGAGTCCGTAAGTCGTGGGCAATATTGTCTGATACCGACTTAATACCTTCAATTGAATACTCGAATTGGTCGAGCATTTTATTTAGCGCTATGGTCAATTTACTTAAATCATCCCAGTTGCTATCGACCGGCAAGCGTTCAGTTAATTTACCAGTAGAGACAATATAGTCAGCTTTATCTGAAATAATATTGATGCGGTTTACAACATAATAAGCAACCCAAATACTCGTGACTGAAATAAGGCAAAGGATTAAGATCATTATCCAACCGAAGGTTCTACCAACCCATTGAACAATTTCTATGTCATCGATGTTGCGCCCGATAAGTAATTGATGGCCGTTACTAAAGACCATTATTTTAGCCATAACATCGTATTCTTTTGACGCACTGTCTCCAATTTTAAAAGACAGGATGCCATTCTTTATACTTTGTGCATCATCGCTTGGCCAAAACAGCATATTTCCAGTAATGAACTTGTTTTGATTATTTTTTAAGTGATAAAAAAAAGCGTTGCCATTTTCTGCAATTCTATCGTTTAGCGCTTTCTCCACAGCCTCTGAGCCGGCCGCTCTGTATAGTGATTTAAAACCTCTAATTTCAGAGTTGATCGCGGCTTCTGATCCCTTTACGAGTAAATCATCATTCGAAATACTAAGGACGTAGGTAATGAAGACAACGCCCATCATTAACAAACTAGTAAATACAATACTTAATGTAAAACTCGAGCTTTTTTGGAATGCGC
This sequence comes from uncultured Glaciecola sp., assembly GCF_937770335.1. Lineage (GTDB taxonomy): Bacteria > Pseudomonadota > Gammaproteobacteria > Enterobacterales > Alteromonadaceae > Glaciecola. Next base: position 652,970 of record NZ_CALJHY010000003.1, on the reverse strand, counting down.
TTATTGCTCTCACTTACCGAGACCCGACAGCGTTCGGGTCTGCGACTAAGTAACCAGCGCCACGAATAGTTTCAATAATAGGATAGCTAAAGCCTTTATCGATCTTGTTTCTTAATCTACTGATATGCACGTCAATCACATTAGTTTGAGGGTCGAAGTTATATTCCCATACTTTTTCTAAAAGCATCGTTCTTGTTACTATATTGCCTTTATTTTTTAATAAAAATTCTAGCAACTTAAATTCTTTAGATTGTAAGTCGATAACAGTTCCGTTGCGGGTGACGCGTCGATTAATTAAATCAAGTTTTAGCTCACCTAATACTATCTCGGTGACGGCAGGGCTCGCGGTGGATCGACGTGAGGTAACAATTTCGATTCGCGCTAAAAGTTCTTCAAATGCAAAGGGCTTCGTCATGTAGTCATCAGCGCCAGAGCGCAGCCCTTTTACTTTATCTTCCACTTTGTTTTTCGCACTCAGAATCACCGCAGGTGTATTATCCCCGGAGGCTCTTATCGTACTTAGCAGCGTGATTCCGTCAATATGCGGCAACATTCTATCGAGAACAATGACATCATATTCGTTGCTCATGGCTAAAAGTAATCCTTGTTTGCCGTCGTTCGCAACGTCAGGGCTGTGCCCAGATTCTATCAGGCCTTTGTTTATGTATTGCGCAACAGTTGCATCGTCTTCTACGATAAGTATTTTCATTGTAGTCAGTTATCCATTTGACATATTCTGCGGTCTTTTTGTCTTCGCTTACCTGAAAATATCGATGCTATTCAAGTAACCATTTACAAACGTTAACTCGTATAATCGTATATTATTGTAGCCATAAAAAGCATGTTTTGACATTTTTACATAAAATTTTACAATAAACATATATCCCTTTAATCTTTTATGGGCAAAAATCTGGAGAGAAGAATGACAATAGTAGTAATTTGTTTGGCAATAGTCGTCTTTATGCCGATGCTAGCAAAAGTGCCTTTAGCCATCATGATGAATAAGCAAGGAGGGTATAACAACAGGCAACCTCGTGAACAACAAAAAGCCTTAGAAGGACTTGGTGCTAGGTCAAAAGCAGCACATGAGAACTGCTTTGAGGCGACTACTTTTTTCGCACCCACTATATTATTGGTACTTGCATTAAATGCGGTTAATCATACAACTGCTTATTTGTGTATTGCTTTTGTGGTGTCTCGCCTGGCTTATTTAGTTTGTTATTGGTGCGACTGGCATCTGTTGAGAAGCCTAGTTTGGGGTATTGGAATGGTCACTATCGCAACGCACTATTTCTTGCTATTGAGTTAGCGAATAAATTATCGAATAAACCGATATTGCTCAGGGTAAGGTGTAAAATTTTGAATAATACCCTGGGCTGTTATCCGCTGTGTTTCGAGCCAATATTCGGTCGTCATAAGGTCACCGTGCAGTTCTTTTAAAATGTCTTTGAATACTTTTTTACCCACAATAAAGTGTTCAAATTGCTCAGGGAATACATCAGTGGGACCGACTGACAACGTATCGATAGCATACGGGTCATCCGTTTTAGGTAAACTACGAAACTGCCGTTCTGACATATAACAAATCTCATCATAGTCGTAAAATATCACTCTTCCTGTTTTTGTCACGCCGAAATTTTTATGCAACATATCGCCAGGAAAAACATTCGCTAAGGCGATTTGCTTGATACAAAGACCAAGTTCATCAAGCACTTCCCGAATTTTTATAGGATCGGTTTGTTGTTGCAGATATAAATTGAGAGGGGTCATTTTTCGTTCAATATACATGTGCGAGATGATAACTTCGTTTTCGGAAAGTGTCAGGCTACTCGCGCAGGTATCCTGAAGATATTGGAGTAGTTCTTTATCAATACGATTACGCGGAAAACGAAAGTTCATATATTCATGAGTATCCGCCATGCGGCCAACGCGGTCGGTAGTTTTTACTAACCGGTAGCGATCCTTGACGTATTCGCGAGTAATCTTTTTACTTTCAGCAAATTCATCCTTAATCACTTTAAATACGACGCCATAAGAGGGTAAGTGAAAAACAGTCATCACGAGCCCTCTAATACCAGGTGCCAGCTCAAACTTGTCTGTCATTTTGCTATGGGTAAATTGTTCAGTTTCTTTTGACTCTCGGTCATCGCCTGCATCAGGCGCTTCGTTTTCACCCGAGGTATTATCTAGGTGCTGCAAGTAATTACGATAAAATACGGTTTTTCCGTGTTTATAGAAACCCAGTGACATGTAGAGTTCAAAGTTCTTTTTATGCGGCAAAAGCTCCTGTAAAAAAGCAACAACCTCGGCTGGATATTGCGTGTCGGCCATAAAATATGAACGTGCAAAACTGAATATCACACTCAAATGGTGTCGTTGAGTTAATAATGCATCAACCATGAGTTTGCCGTCATCCGTCATTTGCATTGCAATAACGAAAGGCAATGTTTCGTCAGGCATACAAATGCGACCTACTAAATAGGCCGCTTTTCCTCGATAAAAAACCGGTTTTAGCATTTCTACAGTATGTACGCTGCTCAATTGCTCACGATTTAAACGCGCCCTTAACGCTTTGTCCATGTTCTCCAAATCGAGTTCGAGATTATCGAAAGGAGTTTTGAAACGATAAGTATCAAATATAGACTCATGCATGGCTCTTACGGTGCCTGAAGTATCAAAACTATGAATCACTTTATGTCGATCTTGGCCTGGTAAATAACAACGACTAGGGAGCACAAACATCATGTTGTCATCTATTTTACCGTGTTTAAAAATACGTCCGATAACTGAATTATAAAAGGTCTCTGCCAATTCAAATTGTGGATGGTCATTAAGTAGTTTCGAGTATTGACTTTTTGCTGCTTTCCAAAAACGTTGATCTTGTTGCTTAGGATGAACTTGTTGATATAAATCGATAACTATGTCAGTTAAGCTCTTCTCATAAATAGCGATCCGTTCTTCAATAGCACGTTGGGATGCAGCCCATTGTTCATTCTCGAATCGTTGTTTTGCGCCGGCAGTAATGCGACTAAACCAACGATATGATTTATCAAACCCAGTGATAATTTGGTAGGCAAACTGGCGTGCAATTGTGTCTAACGTTTGCTGATTGCTGGCGACTTCACTTTCGTTTAGCAAGTCGGCGCTAGTCAACTCTTCATCATGATTAGGTGAGACTATGTTCTGCACAGAATGGTTGGCAGGATTAGAGGGAGAATTTTTTTGCGGTGCGTATTTTTTATTCATCGTTTAACTCTTCATCATTCTCGTGCGTTAATTCTTGCTAGATCAACACGTTATATATGAGTATTTTACAACTCTATACTCTAAGGTAAAGTAGCCGTTAGTTCAAAAGTTAAGTTCTTTCTAATACGAAGTAATTGGTATTTATATCATATTTATTCATTTTGACTAGTTCATACATAGACGATACCTTCTTAATCTTAAATGTAACGCTAAAACGCAATAAGTCTTATTACCTAAGACTATATTTACTATGCGAATAGTGGCATTTTATAGATAATCTTCAGCTCATAAGTGTTACAGCTCATAACTAGCGCAGTTAATAACTAATGGAATTTAATGAACTGCGAACAAAGTTTACTAGTTGCGTACTTGCTTAATATAACTTTTATTATATATTTTAAGTAAGGCGACGCTAGAAATATATCTATTAGATGATCGCATTATTAGCTTTGTTGAGAACGATGCGCGACACTCAGCATAATTGAAGTTAAGCAGGAATTAAATTGATATTCAGAACGCTCGATAAGTTGTTTTTTGGTATTACCTTGGTGCTGGCTCTTCAAGTGCCTCAGTTGACTGATCATTATCAGCAATTTTTAGCGGGTATGCATGAATCGAGTCAATGGCAGATCAACGGATATCAAGAAACCGCTAAAAAGTACAGTTATGCTTCTACAGAAGCGATGATTGAGCATCATTTAAAAAATGAAGTACCCAGTGTGCGCGATGATGCCGTTCAGAAGCAACAAACTATTATCAAGTATAATGAGCTGAGTGAAGGACTCCTTATTTTCCAGAACGGCAATATAATTGAAAAGTTGATATTCATGCTCTCACCAACCGGCTGGCAATATATAGATAATACGTTAGCCAATTTTTCATTCGGTTTGCCGATTACAATAGAAGGTATTCTATTTGGTGTGCTATTTGGGTTGTTTTTAAACCTAATTATAAGCACCCCAACATCTATGATAGCTAAGAGACAGCGAGAAAGAAGAAAAAATAAAGTACTAAAGAAAAAATGTATCAGCAGTTAATATACCGATTTTTTGTAATTAAAACAGCTACGTAAAACAGACAGCTAGAAATGAATGCTGCGCTATTTTTTATATTTGAGTATCTTCTATAGCGTGATGAGATGTCCTAATATTGTTATTGAGCAGAAAAACATCATTTAATCTCACTAAATTGTATAAAATACTGTATATTCCGCACTCATTTTTTGACTGTAGCCAGTGTTTATTGGTCTTTCATGCCATTAAACGACTACCTTACAGAAAACCGCTACAGAGGACCCCACATGAAATTTTCAACTTTAGGTTTACATCCATCTCTTGAGCAAGCTATTGAAGCTTGTGGTTACAGCGAAATGACGCCAGTTCAAGAATTATCAATAGTAAAAGCGCGTCGCGGCAAAGATTTGCTTGTGCATGCTCAAACGGGCACGGGTAAAACCGCCGCCTTTGGTCTGCCTATTTTACAGCAAATGCTAGATACGCCTAAAGAGACTATTTCAAGTAGCCCAAGAGCGCTTATTTTAACGCCAACAAGAGAGCTGGCTGAACAGCTTGCTGAAACAATTGGAAGCTATGCTCAATTTACATCATTAACGGTTACCGCATTATACGGTGGCGTAAAAATGGCTGGGCAAATGAGCAAACTCAAAAAAGGAATTGATGTTCTTATTTCAACGCCTGGTCGTTTGCTCGAGCACATGGCATTAAATAATGTGACTTTGGCTAATGCAGAGTTTGTTGTGCTTGATGAAGCAGATCGCATGCTAGACATGGGTTTTATTGCTGATGTAAGCAAAATTATGCAGCACACGGCGAAAAGTCGCCAAACTCTTTTATACTCAGCAACCAGTTCACCTGCCGTTAATGAGCTGTGTCACAAAATCTTAAATAACCACACTGAAATTCGAGTAAGTAGAGCTAACGCAGCTGCTGATACCGTAAATCATGTAATGTACCCGGTTGAAGAGTCACGCAAAATTGATTTATTTAAGGCTTTACTGAAAGAACAGAATTGGTTTCAAGTGTTGGTTTTTACTAGTACAAAAGAGCAAGCTGACAAGCTAATGGCTGCACTTAAACACAGTAAGATTGATGCCGCAGTTTGTCACGGTGATAAAAGCCAAGGCTCACGTCGCCGCGCATTGGCTGATTTTAAGTCAGCAAAGCTTCAAGTGTTAATTTCTACTGAAGTGGCAGCTCGAGGGCTCGACATTCAAGGTTTGGATTTTGTGGTTAATTATAATCTGCCTTATTTGCCTGAAGATTATGTTCACCGAATCGGTCGTACTGGCCGTGCCGGAAACTCAGGGAATGCAATCTCATTTGTGAGTCGTGAAGAAGAGCGCACAATAAGTCGCATTGAAACCCTTATTGGTACTCCGATAAGACGAGTTGTAAAGAAAGGGTTTGAAGTGAGCAACCGTCAAAGTTTGTTAAAAAGTATTTCAAAGAGTGGTCGCCCTAGCAAAACCAACAAAATCAGTAAAACAGAGATTACGGGTGATAGAGTTAAAGCAAAGAAACGCAGTGCTTCAAAACGGAAGTAGTGCGCTTGTATTGACTGTAATTACTTTATTGCGTGCGCAATATACTGCTTAATTTCGCTTAAACTAGTTGGGTTTTGAAATATATTAGAAACATACTGAGGCTTATGCAGGATGCCTCGGTCTATTAATCTGCTAATTTGTGGTAAGTAATCAATGGATGTTTTGCCCGCCAATAGTAAATTAAAATTGGGTTCGTTTTCATATGCATTAAGCATTTTATGAAAGCCTTGCATGTATAAATAATCTTTTACAAAACCGCCACCTCTGTATATCCGCGAACACACAGCAAATGCAATGTCATTGCTCGCACCATATTCCTCTTTGAGCAGTGAAAAACTTTTTCTGAAGCTTTTTTCTTTTATCATAGATTGCACTGCAACTACCCGCAAAGCCAATATCTTCAAACGTTTAATGGTTAAATTGTCTGACAAGTACTCACTTAAAATAGCCAAACCTTCTTGTGTCATGGTATTCAGCGGATTACCGATCTCTAAAATTCTTAGTGGTTGCTGTCTCGCGTTTAATGTGGTGACTAAATGCACGCCAATTTCATGGTGTGCTAAAGCATTGGTGTCGCTTACCGAAAGCCTTGCATTCTTATTTAGCTTAATTGTATTTCCCGATACCAAAGCATTAGCGATCATGTTTTCTTCGACTCTGAGGTTATAGGGTAGGTTATTATTTTCAGCAAATTCGATTAATATCTTTTTGATTTCCTCAAACGCTAAAATTTCCTCGTTTTCCTCATTTAAATTACCCGGTAAATGTAGGATGAATTTTGCGTTACCGATATCTTTTTGTGTTGGTTCGCCAAAGTAGCGAAGCGAATCGTAAATGAAGTCGTGAGTACCAATAGAGTTAAATTGGTCTACCTTGTCTAAATAGCTATCGATTGTGTCAGCGTAAATTTCAGTGAGGTCTTCATCAACAACCTTTTCAAGAGGTAAGTTTAACAACCTTCTTTTGGTAGCAAATACGTCTAATTTGCTTCCTTCATAAGTGAACTCAGGCTCAATCGAAAAGTGGCTATCAAAGAAGCTTCTTTTTTGTTGGTCAAAGTTAGTTGGGTTTACTGCACTTAGAATGTTGATTGTTTTTGTGATGTTGTAAAACTCATTGTCGAATTCAATTAATTCTTGCGAAATTTGTGGGTTACCTTGAATGACCTCTGTCACGTTTTATCCTTTGATTTTTAGTGGTAATGCTTTTTTAGAAAACTTTCACATTTAGCGTGCATACATTCAACGTTATTAACGTTGATACAGACCAATTTGTATATGAGCGTGAGACATCTAATTTTATGATTAATCGTATCTACGGGTTGTACATTTGACTAATAAAAACTGGAAGCAGTGGCTAGAAACCGCGACTTTTCCAAAACATACGTTCGTTCTGACTCTCTAAATCATCCAGCGTCACATCGAAAGTCTGCTCCGCCACCACATTATTGTTGTATTCAATATACATGTGCCAGTTACCGGCTTTATCGTCAACGGGTAGCCAAATAGTATCACCGAGATAAAACCGCCAGTCGTTGTTTCGTACTATTACGTTGCCTTCGAAAGGGGCCATTTCCCTTCCTTTTTTGTCGCAAATATTTGGATGCTTAATATACCAATTAAGTGTAATGCCTTTTGCTTGCTTTGCACTGAGGGTCAACCCAAATTCAATATCTATTTCTGCTGGAATAACGGCGGTGTGCTGATTGATTTTAGGTAATGACTTACCGGCACCATTAAAGCCATCATATATACCGAAACTTTCTATCTTAAAAATTGGATTGCTTTTAGCCATAATTACTCATTTATCCTGAATTATGTTTTGGGGGGATTCAAAAAAACTAGTCAGCTTAACTGACTGACTTTCCCTAGTTTTTGTGTTTTGGTTACTTCCCAATGTTCACATGATGTATACATAAACTTTGCTTGCGAAATGTCGAACCATCGTGGAGACGTATGCTCTTTTTACGTTTACTTTATATCGGGAGGCAGTGGCAAAGCGACTCTATCCTCAAAAATCTTAATTTGAGCACTTAGTAAATCTAATTTTTGCTGATATTCAGCCTTGTCTAGCTGTTGCATCAATGCCAAAGCGGCGTAAGCGCTGTATTGATTATGGTGGTTGACCCAAAATCCTGATTGGTTAGGGCGCTCAATAAATGACAGGAACTGAGGCAATGCTTGCTTTATCAACGTGGGTTGTGATGAGAGTAAGGCCTTATGCAAAGGTACTAAACTAAAAAATCGAGTCGTCTTTATAGTGACTTGATTTAAAAGCCTCAAAGCGATGTCAGGATTATCTTGTGGTTTGATAAAGCTTAGGTAGCTTTGCCAAAATCTAGCGTCTGGAGAATCGCCATAAAGCGATGCAGTGTGCGCAAACCATATTTCAGCTTGTTCAAGCATGCCAGCCTCGGTATATAGGCTCGCCAAGTAAATGCTATTTACAGGCGAGCCATCATCAATTTCTAAACAGGCTCTCATTGCCTCGATAGCGCCTGAAATATCTCCTCTTTGACTGAGTATTTTGGCTTTCCAAACATAAGCCCAAGTGTAATTTCCATCAATGTCGATTGCGTTGTCGACTGCACCAAGCGCTTTATCCATCTCATTACGCCAAAAGTGCACAATGGCTTTGTTTACATTTATCCAAGGAGATAGAGGATCTATTCTTAATGCTTTATCTGCAAAAATGAGCGCTACGTCAAACTCATTTTTGGCCAAGGCCAGCTCTGAATAGACATAGAGGCCTCGGGTATTTGAGGCATCTATAATTAATGCCCGATTAATTAATTGCTCGGCCTCATCAAATTGTAAGTCTTCAATAGCCAATAATGCGCCAGCAAGGAGGGCATTAATCTCATTAGGATCAAGTTGTAAAGCTTCTTCAATAGCCGCAGTGGCTTTTTCAACAGCGACGGCTTTTCCCATATAGATATCATGATAATTATATCTCGCGTAGATAAACGCTAAACTCCCAAATGCCTCGGCAAAATTAGGGGCTAACTGAGTTGCGCTTAAGAATGATGCTTCTGCTCGAGAAAACCATTCACTGGTTTTTCCATTCATCCACCAATAATTGCCCTGCAGATAAGCTTGATAAGCATTAATATCGACGCTGTCGGCAGCGGTTGTAAAATTAGCTTGTGCGTTTTGTCCAAACAGCTGTACATTAATATCCGAGACGATCCGAGTATTTAAGGTCAGTAGTTGCTGCATGTCATCTTCATACACTTCGGACCAAATCGCATTACTACTCTGCTTTTCAACTAATCGCACCAAAACTCGAATGCGCTCATTCGCTTGTGTAATACTACCCTCTACCCAATACTCTAGTTCCGCGTGTTCCCCGAGAGAATCTAATGCTTGGGGATCTTTAGCAAGGGCAAGCGAAGAATAGTGCGCTAGCACGGTCACGCTATCCGATTGGGCCAGAGTAATCGAAAGCTCTTCTGGGAGCATCTCGGCTAGGTAGTCATTACGCTCTTCACCGGTAAGATTTCGCCAAGGTAAAAATGCGATAGTCGTTTCTGTTATTGCGTTATTTTTTTCAATATCCTGAGTAAGTGCTCCGGCTATTGAGTCCTGCGAATCAGACGTTTTTGGTAATAAAGAAAATATCAGTAAAGCAAGTAATATGCAGGAGGTGATCAGAGCTGCAATTTTGCCTTTGTTAAATGATGGGGCTAAACCCGTGCCTGCATTATTTTTTGTGCTGAGTTTAATAAATTCCTGTCTGGTTAACCAAATAACATCTGACGCTAGACGATAGCCCTTTTTAGGCACCGTTTGGATTACCTGACGCATTTTACTATCGTCTAGGGTAAGACGAAGCTGTGAGATGATCCGTGTTAGGGCATCCTCAACCACAACTCGTCCATGCCATACTTGGTCCATTAACTCTTGTCGACTAACTGTCTCGCCGGCACATAAAGCTAGCTGATATAGCACATGCATGGCTTTTGGCTCTAAGTGACGACTCTGACCATCATGAAACACCCGATGATCGCCCACATCAACATAGTAGTCTCCTAAACCGAAATAACCATTTTCAGGTAGCGCTTGTTCTATCAATTATCTTGTCCCACTTAATTCCTAGCCTATTATTTCAGGGTTTGAACACCAAAATCAGTTTTCCATCACATTTTCATCAGGTTTTTATCTGTTGTTCCTCAGGAATTTTTGCTGTTAGGTAACCATACTGTTGAAACAGATTCGGCGCAAGCAAGTCGCATCAGTAAACATGAATCAATAACGGTAAAGCGTTAATCACTAATGCAGGTATAAAGGTAGAACATTATGAAAAAAGCAATTCAATCAATCTCTCCAGTGGTCTTAGCTATGCTAATGATGATGCCGTTAAGCCAAGCATCAGCGACTGATGTAGCATCTGGATCTCGACTAATGGTAAAAACCAGTGTTGCTGAAGTTATCGGTGTGCGAGAAATCGAATCAGGTAAATTTGAACAGGGTATCCGTAAAAGCAAGGCGGGTTTGGCTAAAACGTCAATTGCGTCTTTGCGTAAACCACTTCTTGATAACTTGTGTGTCGCCTACTTAGCGATAGAAGACATGCAACAAGCTAACGAATACTGCAACGCAGCAGTTAACACGGGCAAAGCCTCTGTTATTTCCTATAATAATCGCGCAATGATGCATTATGTTTTGGGTAATTTAGATGCGAGTCTTGAAGATTTAGATGCAGCTAGCAGATTCAGTAATTTTCAAAACATGGTGGGACGCAATCAGATGATAGTTAATAAACAAAATATACTGAGCAAAAATTAGGCTTTGCTAAACCAATCATTAAATTTACTTTTTATGTTATTAGTGAAGTAAAAGGCATTCCTTCTACATGGGTGCCTTTTTATTTTGATGAGCATCGTATAAAAGACAAAAGCGCTTGTTGGGTAGTCGTAATATGTTCGCTCAAGATACGAGTGGCCAGATCGACATCACGATCTTTGCATGCCTTAAGTCTTTGAAGATGTTCGCTGTGCGGCCTATCTAAACCAGTGGCCATACTGGTATGTTGTTGCAGAAAAGGTCCCATTCGGTTTCTTACGTCCTAAATATATGGTAAGTCGTTGCCATACCAGCAATAAAGATTCCCATCCCAATAATTTCAATATCATCTAATTTTTTAAGCGTGTTTTTGGTACTTACAAACACATTATAAGTAAAGCTACACGGTCATAGATTTTATGCAGGGATGTCTCTATTTAGATAGATACTCAGCCAAATAAAAGGGCAATTAGAAAGATCATTTTCCGCGTCGCGGATAAGCAATTTTATTGGTAATCAAACAGGGGGAACCCCCTATTTCTAAACATCTGCTATCTCGCTAGACTCAGGCCAACAAATTGTTTGAATTCTTTTAATAATTAGAGCGAGTAAAGTGATGAAAAAATTTACCTTAAGTGCAATAGCCGCCGCAACCATGGCATTAACCATGCCATCCACAGCTTTTGCTGAAGCTGTCATTGGTGAGCAATTATCTGAGTTATTGCCGACTATGGCCGGTACTCAAACTGTTATGGCTGTCGTAACTTATAATCAGTTAGAGCCTGTATCGAAAGCTCAACTTGAATCACTTTCTGGACTAGGTATTAGCCAGGCTGTTCAGTTTGCTTCAGTTCCTATTATTGGTGTAGTGGCCAATCTAGAACAAATTCAAGCAATTGCTCAACGCGGCGATGTAAGGTCGGTATGGTTAAATCGTCAGCTTGAATACTTCAATTCTGATGCACGCAGAATTACCGGCGTAGATTCAATACAAGGTGAAGACTTTCTCGCGACTAACGAAATTGAATACACCGGTAAGGGTGTCACCCTGATGGTTAACGATTCAGGCATCGACGCTACTCACCAAGATTTATTTTTTGGCGATAAAGTTATCGATAATGTCCAAGGACTTACCCATGCAAGTGCATTAAGAACGGGTGGCGTTACCGAAGGTCTAATAATTAAAAATCAACCTAACACTGATACTAATTCAGGCCACGGCACACATTGTGCGGGCACAATTGGAGGATTGGGTGTTATGTCAGACGGCAAATACGCAGGTGCTGCTCCTGATGCTAAGCTAGTCGGTTATGGTTCTGGTGCCGTGATTGCTATTCTTGATACTATAGGCGCTTATGACTATGCTATTAATAACGTATTTAGCTACGATACTCCGCTTCGTGTAATGAGTAATTCATGGGGTTCAAGTGGCAAGTATGACCCTGCTGGTCCAGTTTCTGTTGCGTCATATAAAGCGCATACAGTAGGTATATTATCTGTTTTTGCCGCTGGTAACTCAGGTTCAGGTGAAGACACTCACAACCCTCACGCACAAATTCCTTGGGGAATGTCTATTGGCGCAGGTGAAAAAGACGGCACTCTTGCTGGTTTTTCTTCGCGCGGTTACAAGTTCGAATCAGGCGATTTCACTATGCCCGACGGCAGCGAGTGGACGTATAACAATGAAATTAGCATAGTCGCTCCTGGTGTAGATATCATCTCTACTCGCGCGGTTACTAATGCTGCTGCTAATGGCGGCGAAGATGATCTAGACGCGATGGATGCATCTCATGTACCGTTTTATACTATGATCTCTGGTACGTCTATGGCGGCTCCTCATGTTGCTGGAATAATTGCGTTAATGTTAGAAGCGAATCCTGCGCTGGATAACCTTACAATCAAAAGACTATTGCAAGAGTCGGCTACCAATATGCCTGGTTACGAACGTTATGAAGTAGGCGCTGGATATGTTAACGCCCGTGCTGCAGTTGCAGCAGCCAAAAACTTTGATATGGACCATAAGGTAACGGTTAATAACCTGCGCGGTAAAGAATTTAACGCTAATACATTAGTTAAAATTAGTGACATAACCTTTACAGAAACGATTTGGGCAACGCCAGTAGGTTCTACAGAGTTATTAGGACTGCAAAATGAAGTTTCATTTGATGTTCATCCTGAAGCGCTTTGGGTAAAAGCGTCGGCAGATACTTTTGCTAATACATCTAAATTAGTGCTGATTGACCCACAAGGCACAGAATACTTTGGCAATCTAACTTTACCTGTGCTTGGAACTAGCATGCGTGTTGCTGCACCTGCGATGGAAGGTGAGTGGACTATTCGTGTTGACGGTCTGACGTCGTTGTCTGGTGTTAATCCTGATCCACTTGGCTTGACCAATGGTCCAATGTCACCTGACTTCTTCGACGTTACTGTCACATTTGAAGATTTGGTCAGTTTCGAAGGCATAGACGACATAGAGGGTCATCCTTATGAAAATGCGATCCAGTATGCCGTTAGTGAGCGATTAATGGATGGTTTCAATGACCGTGGTTTCCGCCCGGACGCGAGATTAAAACGCAAAGACTTAGCTAAGTCATTGGTAATGAGCGGCGGTGTTCGTCAATACCGAGATCTGGACAACGAAACACAGCCAAATCTTACTTCAGTGCCAAATACATACAAAGCGTTTATTGAATCTGTCTCGGTTGCGGGTAGTGCATTGAAAGGCAGCGTTAATGACCAGAAACCAATTATGCTTAGCGAAGGTGGAAATTTTGCACCTAAAAACAGTGTATCTAAGCTAGATATTGCTTACAGCCTAGTGCAGGTGCTAGGGCTAGAGTCAGCTGCTACAGCCTTTGATCCTAACGATGATATTATCGTTGACTTCAAAGGTCAGAGTATCGTGTTAGCAGACCAAGATAGTATCCCTGACGATATGAAAGGGTATGTGCAACTTGCAATTCAACTTTCATTGTTGAATGTTAACTTTGGATTGATTCAAGGCCCGTTCGATTTGGAGCCGCAAGTTACTGCAGCGTTCGACCCGGGCTATAAAGTGACTCGTGCAGAATATGCTGTTACGGCTGGTCGTTTTTACGGTCAATACTTTCAGTAAGTAATACAAGATGTGAAAAAGGAGGCCAATAGGCCTCCTTTTTTTTACTATAAAAATCCCATTTTTTGCTAACCGCTTTAGATTTTGGGCTCTCCTAAAAATCACTATCTAGGGGTTTCCCCCTATTTTTTTTAAATTAGGCTAGTGGCACTATTAGGTTATTGATATGTACATAATAGATACAAAAAGTCTCTTTAATAGGGGCTCAACATTATCTGTGCTAATGTCAAATACCAGTCGTATTAGTTAAGCATTAACTTCTTAGAGGTACTTTATAATGATAATCAAGAGTAAACGTATATTTCTAGTTTTTATCGGATTAATTTCGATAGTTTGGGCAACACCATCACTGGCTGTATCGCCAGTCAACGTAAAGGTTTCAGAAGACAAGCTACAAGCTTCTATTCCTGTATCCTCAACAATTAATATAGATGTCGTTGTTGAATTTGAAAAAAGTATTGGCTTAACCGCTGACAATATTGTGATTGAGGCATTCTTAATACCAGTTAATGATACTTCTGTGTTATCCCGAATAAAAAGTAGTGCAGTGAACCTACATCCTGACTTTCCTGTCCTTCTAAGGATATCTCCAAAGGAAGGTAAAGGGTTCAGTTTTGAAGGATTAGCATCGGTAGAAATCTATACAAAAGCAATTGATTACCAAACCGGTATGCCAGCCAAGTTATTCACCTCACATGCAGGTGGAAATTTTGAGGACATCACGTCTATGGTTTCTGCTGGCAGTTTGCGTGCAAGAGGCAACTTGGGTAAATTTTCTGACTTCATCATTGTGTTGGATGAACGCCCTTTAAAAATAGATACTGAGTCGAAGCTAGCGCAAATTGATCAGATTTTACTAGATAACCAAACCGACGTTAACAGTCTTCTGTTTAATGAACTTCGAGGCGTTTCCAACATGCTGGAAACCGCAGTGTCATTAGAAAATTTTGAACAAGCTTTGTTGTTAACAGATAATCTCATCTTATTAATAGAAAACTTAAACGGCGGGGAAATTGATAACGTTTGGCGGTCTTCAAACGACCTTGTAAACGTAAAAGCTGACTTACTCAGTGTGTTAAAGTCGTTGCGTTACAGACTCCGACTATAAGCCTATAGGAAAGTGATATGCCAGTTCAAGTGACTATTGACAGCCAACCATCAGGATTCAAAGAATATACCCTGTTTGAGGGCAAAGACTATGTGATTGGCAGATTACCCGACTCCGATGTGCAAATTGATAACGCGCAAGTTTCAAGAACTCACGCTAGATTGACGCATGCTTTGAATGGCGTTTGGTGGTTTGAAGATCTTAGTACTGTTGGCTGTTATGCTAACGATAAGCGGATCACTCGACTACCCATCGAGGACGTGACTCATTTAAAAATCGGTCCAGTAGATTGTAAACTATCTTCATTGTCGCATAATGAACTTGTGAAAAAAGATAATAAAGATGTATGGCGCAAAGCACAGTTAAAACAGTTTTCATCATTGATGCTGAAGTGTGAAGACAGCCAGATATTTATTTCAGTTGCGAGAAATTACTTTATCCAAACGCTGGGATGCTCCCGCGCAGCATTGGTGTTTGTTGATGGGAATAATGAAATAGAGTGCAGTCTAGGATATGATCGCTGGAAAGATGTAGCACAGTTCTCAGGGAGCACAACAATGTTGAATATGTGCGCTAATGAGGGCAAAACATTAGTAATTAATAATACAAAACTGCATGCAGTTTTGTCTCAGCAAGACAGTGTTATTACTAATAAAATAGCGGCATCACTGTGCGTACCAGTAAAAGTTGGTTCCAATACAGTCGCAATATTATATGCCGATACTCAGAACCAAAAACAATATTTTACGACAACAGATGTAGCTTTCGCAGAGTCGTTTGCAAGGCAGCTTTCAATGCGCTTGTTATTTAATGATATAAACTATAAGCTCACCAACCTCGAATCTGCATAGGTTTGCTCTTATAAGGCAGCCATGACCTAAGGGGAATAGTTGTCTAACAAGCTTTCTCAAGATAACGAACAACGTACTCAACTTCTGCAAACGGCTCACTTGCTTAGCGCAGGCACAGTTCTGTGCCAAAGGTTTACTATCCAACAGGCATTAGGGAGCGGTGCTCAAGCGTCTGTATATAAAGCGTATGATGAATTGCTCGATTCACCCGTTGCAATCAAAGTCGTCGACATACCAGACTTAAACTCTGACAGCATTGATCAAATTCGTAATGAAGTTAATATCGCCCGGCAGCTTAATCACCCAAACATTATTAACGTTCATGAACTCTTCATCGATGGAGCGCTTACCTTCTTTACTATGCAACTTATTGAGGGTACGACGCTGCAAGAAAGATTGCAGAAACCACTTAGTTATGAAGATTTTCAGCGTTGGACGAAACAATTAATAAGTGCATTGCGTACTTGTAAAATTGCGGATGTAAGACACGGTGACATTAAGCCCAACAATATTATTATTGATACCAACGATGACTTACGCCTGATTGACTTCGGCCTTGGTAGACAACAGTTGGTAGGTTTGCAGTGCAGTGGACATTTGGATTACTCCGCGCCAGAAGTCATAAAGCTAGGCCTTGCTACTGCTCAATCTGAAATTTACAGCTTGGGTAAAGTGCTGCAAGAAACACTGCAAGCGGTAACCTTTACTCATGCAGCAAAAAGCGCTTCCTTATCTAAATCAGAAATAAATAAACTAAAGAAAAAACTAGCTCAGTTGACTCATTCATCGCCTAATCATCGCCCACAAATTGATGATTTAGAAAGTTTTATTTTTAGTCCGGAAAAGCTCAATAAAACCTACCTTCTGACTATCCTATTCGGTTTTATTCTAGCCAGTGGTGTGTTCATATATCTATTCTCAACAAGTAACGAGAATACCCGCAAACACGTGTTAGATGCACCTGGCAGTAGGTTGGGGATTGTGTTTGATAACAAATCAGTTTTGTCAGCAAATTTGTCTACCATTTTGCAAACTACGCTGATTGCAAATCCCTTATTTGCGCTAGTAAAACACGAAGAATTGTTGCAAAGCACTTATAACTTAGGATTAGATCCTACTAATATTGCAGATGATAGAGTCAAATTAGCTTCTATCTATAATTTAGATTTAGTACTTAGCATTTTAGTTTCTGAACTAAACACACAACAGATGATTCTGACCTTTTCATTAAGCAGCATGCCCGAAGACAAAGTAATAGAACAATTTTCAAGTTCACTTAGCTTTGATAACTTAAATGAAGGACTTATTCAAGTCAGTGAAGAGATTCTGATGCGCGTCGCCTCCTCTAACAGTCAAACAGCAGATGAGGTGAATTGGACTGTTTCTGATGTTGAAAAACTAGTTAGCAATCAAAAATCACTTAACTCATCGCAGATTGATATGCGCTCTATGTTGAGTAAAAGCCTTGCAGCAAGTCTATACGAAGAAGCGTACAGCGCTTACTTGGAAGATGATTTGGTTAGTTTGGAGGCGTCGTTAGAACAACTGTTTGCATTAAAAGAGACGCCTACATATTGGCTTTTGCAGGGTCGATTACTCGATGCGGATGTCAAAAATAACCCCGAATTAGCATTACAATCAGCAAAAAAATTAACGGAGTTGTTTCCACGTCGACCTGAGTTACTGAGTAAACGAGCTGAAATCTATGATTGGCTGAATGAGCCCGAATTGGCAATAGCGGATTATAATGCAGCGATATCACTTTCGCCGAACGACGGAAATTTATTATTCAATTTAGCGCGCTTAAAGATAATAGCAGGCCAAATAAGAGAAGCTATTGAAAAAGAGCTTACTCAAGCTTTGGTAGCGTTTCGCACTAAGGGGGACAAAACGGGAGAATCTTTAGTGTTGAATGCGTTTGGCGTTGCGCATTTACGGCTAACTGAATATGACCGAGCTTTGACGTACTTTAACGACTCATTGAAATTAAGGAATGCACTGGATAATCCGCTCACGCGTGCCACTACGCTTTCTAACATAGCCAATATTTTAGCGATTAAGGGGGACTACGAAGGCGCATTAGAAGGGCTTACACGAGCCCTTGACTTAGTCAAAGATCGCGATGACTTAGTTCTCACTGCTCACATACTTGATACTGTGGGTTTGCTTCATGAAGAACAAGGCTTATATAGTCAGGCGCTAGATTTCTATAAAAGAGGGTTGGACATTAATACTGAGCTTGGCGATAGCTATAAAGCTAAAAGTATGAATAACGTCGCGTTTATGCACTTCTTAATCGGTGACTTTGCTTTAGCCGAAATATATTGGGAAAGAGCAAGTGAACTTTTTACCGCGTTTAATGATCAGATTCACTTAATTAGGACCCAGCAGAACTTGGTTCAATTAGGGCTATTAAAAGGGAATTTGAATCAAGTATCTGCATTAATGGATACGATATCAAACAATCTAGAAGCAGAGCAAAAACAGGAACAAATGATACTGCTTCATTTACGCAGTAAGTGGTTCTTTTCTCGTGGCTTGTTGCCGGAGGCACTCGAGCAAGTGGCATCAGCCAAAGAAATTGCAAACATCACTAAAGATAATCGGGGCAGAATTGAATTAAGTCTTTGGCATGCAGAAATGTGCATGAAAACATTGGATATTGTTTGCTTAGCGTCAAATTTAGACTTGATAGAAGCGTTAGGCAACACTGAAAGTACCGAGCAAGCCATAGTTTACAATTGGTTGCAATTAGGCTTAAGGAACGAGGAAAAAAGACCTGCGCAAGAAAAAATTGACGCATTTGTGGACGCGTTGCATACTGCAAAGGTGTCAGAATATGTTAAAATAAAGATCATGGTGGATATAACTGAACGATTTTCACTGGCCAGCAAAGCGCATATTTTACAAGTTGTATCAGAGCAAGACTTAGCGTTGTACTATCAAGAGTATATGAATTTTCTTTTCCTATACCCTCATACTGAGACTAATATGGATAAACTTGCACAAATGTTGGTAAAGTATCCAGATTACTGGCGTAATCATCTTTTTTTGACTAGCTTTTCTGATGCGAGGTCTCAGGATAAACAACAGAAAAGTGAACTGAAATGGTTGTCTAATTTATCCGAAGAACAGCATGTGCGCTACGTTAATAGGTATTTAAATGAATGAGCGAACAACATTGCTGATCGAGAAAATAAAAGAACAGCAACGCTTGTTAAAACATCAGCTAGACACTGAGCAAAGCCAGTTGAGTGATTTGGCTAAACGTATGTGGGCCCAACAAGAAGCGGAAAAAGCGAAACTTTCGCGTGACTTACATGATGGCGTTGGTCAGATCCTGACAGGATTAACACGAAAGCTTCAGCAACTAACCTCAAGCATGCCAGAGTATGCAGATTTACTTAGCTTATCAGAAATGGCATTGGCAGATATTCGCAGTTTATCGCGCTTAATGAGTCCCACTATTCTACAAGACTTGGGCTTAAATGCAGCCATTTCTTGGCTCTGCAGAAGCATGTTTGAACAAGAGGATATTGATTATGAGTGCGATATTAATGTTGATAAAACATTAGATCCCGAGCTTAATATTCTCATTTTTAGGATAACTCAAGAAGCCCTAACCAACATAACAAAGCATGCTAACGCAAAGCATGTAAAATTATTTGTGTCTTGTCACCATCAAACACTCAGATTAGACATCATCGATGATGGTAAAGGCTTTGAGATTGATAATACGACCAAAGGAATAGGCTTAACAAGCTTACAAGACAGAGCAAAAGCATTCAACGCTGAGTTGGTCATCCAATCGCACGTAAACAAAGGGACGCACATTAGTATGGTTATTCCTGTATGAGTATTTCACTTGTTGTTGCTGATGACCACGTCCTCATGCGCCAAGCATTAGTTAGCTACTTGAAAGAAGTTAACGAGTTTGAGGTGCTTGCTGAATGTAATGATGGTATTGAACTAATCAGTCAAACATTAAAAACCGATCCTGACGTAGTCGTAATGGACATTTCGATGCCCAATATGAGCGGATTAGTGGCCATTGATAAATTACTTTCGCAACGTCCTGCTACAAAAATATTAGTTTTGTCTATGCATGACGAAATTGAATATATGTTAGCCATGCAAAAAGCGGGCGCTAAAGGCTATATTCTCAAAGAGTCGTCGTCGGATGTGCTCATTCAAGCGATTAAAGATGTCTATAATGGAAAAACGTCGTTTCCAAACTTGCCTAAAAATCGCAGTACTGCTGTTACCAATCCATTAGGTGTATTAACTAGACGAGAACGAGAGGTATTTTTTTCGGTAATTGCGGGTAATACAAGTAAAAGAATAGCTGAACTGCTAAATATGAGTTTAAAAACGGTAGAAAACCATCGCACAAAAATATATAAAAAGCTCGAGGTTAGCAGTGCCGCAGAGTTACTAAGAATGGCAAGCAAAGCAGGACTTCTTGAATAGGGCTGATTTAAGCTATCTGAAATTTGAAAACGTATAAAAAAACGCCCCATAGTAGGGGCGTTCAGCGTTAACTATACATCACACTTATTCTGCGTTACTACGCGTCCCTGATACGAAGTAAAGTTCGTCCATTTTGTTGGCTATAATGGCATAGCCAGCGCGACTTAGACCATCTTCAGGATTGAATTTAGCAACTAGGATTGGTTGTAGGTCAAATGGACCCTGCTCAAGACTGTAGCGCACACCTAATAGTCCTTCGTCCAATGCAATTTGAACATAACCTCGCATGGCGTCAGCTATATCCGCCTGGTCAGCAACGATAATCGTCTCACCATTGTAATTGACTGTAACCTGATGCTTATCGCCAAAGTTCAATGCATCTTGCGTCTTACCGATTACCTGCACAATGCTATACGCCAACTCAGCGCGACTAACAGCCGCATTACCGCGGAAATCAGAACCATCAACTAACATGACGGGACCAAACTGTTGTTTAGCGTCTTTTAATGCTGCACCAGGCATAGCAACTGACTCGGCGAAAATACGATAATTGGCATTAACACCACTAAGGTTAACGTCTGCTTCTTCACCTAAACTGCGATGTTGACGCACTGATGCACCCATAACCAAGGCTTTAGCCAATTCTTTCCGTTTTAATCTAGCATCGGGTGCAAACTTGCCTGATGGGCGACCATCCATAAGACGCTTAACTACAGCCTTTTCGATCTCTAGTTGCTGGCTATGGCCGACGACATCATCCATACCTTCTGTTCCGATAAGAATATCTTGCCAAACCCAATAGCTAACCTGGTTATCACTAGCCTCATCAGTTTGCGCTTGTTCGTCATAGGCAGCCGCTGCTGGTGCTACTTCCAAACCAAATGCATTGGTTTCCATAGATAGATACCAAGTACCTTTTTGTGCGGGAACATTAACAAAAGAGTTGCTGTCACCCACAAGAGGTAATGTTGTACCTCCCTTAAAAATTGTTCCATCAGGCGCCTCAAGAACAGCTCTGATATTTGCAATAGCGGTCACCCCAACATTTACGGTCTTCGCGTTTTCATCGACTATAAATTCAATAACTTGTGATTCGAGACTTTCAAAGGCTAAAACACCTTCGCCGATTTCCTTTGCCTGCATGTTGATACTTGAATAGAAGATCGAATCGGTGCTGTTGTTAATTGATTTTTTCTGATCTGCATCGTATTGTTTGGCTGCGGCTACTGCTGCGCGTGCATTAACATAACCTGCGCCGACTTCCCAAGACTCATAACCTGGCATGTTTGTCGCAGACTCTTTCATTAATTGCTTAATTTGATCGATATCCAGATCTGGATTGGCTTCCATCATCAGAGCTGCAATACCTGCGGTATGAGGTGTCGCCATTGATGTACCTGAAATACGGGTGTAGAAAGGAATATGTTCTGGGGCAAGAACTAAGTCATCATTTCTGCCATTGGCAACCATGTTAGTGGATGCACGTGTTGAAACCATAAAGCGTCCTGGTGCCACGATAGTGACTTCGTTAGTGTGAGTCCATTTTTTACCATCGGGCATCAAAAATTCACTTGTCTCATATTCTAATCCACGAGAAGAAAAGTCGACTAAATTACCGTTGGTATCCCCGGCGCCTACCGACATACCCCAAGGGATCTGAGAGTATGGGTTATTACTATTTTCGCCAGAGCCGGAATTGCCAGCAGCAAAAATGGACAAAATACCAAATTTATATGCTTTATAAGAAGCTAAGTTAACCGGACCCATTGGATCAAATTTACCGCTCGAACCCCATGAGTTACTCATAATACGTAATGGATGTTCATAGTCGTAAACGTGGTTAATGGCATAATCGTACCCGCCAACAGCATCTAAAATAAATAACCCAGCGCCAGAGCCGTAACCAACCAAATCAGCATCCGGTGCAACGCCTTTGTATTTTCCGCCAGACATAGCGCCAGAACCAGCGATAGTGCCAGCACAGTGTGTTCCGTGACCGACCATGAGATCAGTATTAGGTTGAGCTTGAATGACAAAACCGTCTGTAATACCGGTCTCGGCAAGATCCAATGAGTGCGTTACCGCTTGTACGTTATCAACGACCACGTCGCCGAAGAATAGATCCTGATGCGTGGCATCTATACCGGAGTCATTCACCATGATGGTTACGCCTTTACCGGTATATTCAGTACCGCCATTGCGGTTAGCGAAGTCTGTCCCCTGAACTTTGTCGACACCCGTAATTTGGCGTGAGTTGGCATTAAAATAGTCTAACTTGCGGTTCAACCACACCGAGCGAACATCGTCACGTGCAGCAATCGCTTCAATTTGCGCGACAGTGGCAACAACTCCCATAACAGGTACTGCGGAAAACTGAACACCCTTGCTAATACCTAAGGCTTTTAGCGCGCGTATTTGAGTTATCGATACCGGGTTCATTTGTTCGAATGTTACCACGGCCATAACGGTCTCTTCGCCAGTCATAGTCGGTAAAAATTGTGCTAATTGATCGCCAATGGCGGCTTCAGCTAAAGCTTGCGTCGGAAGTGCCATTGCCAAAGAGGCTGCGGCCAACGCACTTAAAGTAAATTTTTTCATTTTGTTTTGAACTCCAAATGTTAAATAAGTGTAATTATTTTTTTACAGCGCTAGTTTCCCAACAGATAGGCAGTCTGGAAATAGGGGGTTCCCCCTAACAATCAAATTTATGATGGATATTTAATGAACATTATTGTCGGATATGTAAACAAGGTTACCCCGTTCAAAGCGTTTGCTTATCTGAAATAAACTGGCTGTAACAACAATTTTTTCGTCTTCAAAAGGTATTGTTCTTAGACGGGAGATATAGAGGAAAACGTTAGAATATGAGACACCAATAGAGATACTCAGCCAATATTGGCGTCGCTCGATTGAACTAACTGGTCATGCCCCATTACAATTTCCAATCTCATGGATTGCTTGTGGCACAAATTTCTCTGACTAATTTGAAAGATGTATTGTGGCAATTGCCGTATTTAAGACGAGTTGATCAGGCAATAGGGTCTTGTCAACAGCTGCAATTGCCGTTGACAAAACTGTCGAGTTTAGTCGAACCCTCAACTTAAAATCCTCGAACTATTTTATTAATGGTCTAATTTTAATTAAGTATCTTATTTTAAGTAAACTCCCAAGGTTAAAATTTGTCCCGAATTAAATGGAAATGAGCAAAACTTACGATTCATAACGGGAATATTATCTAAATTATTCTGACACTTTGAGTTCATACAACCAATTAGATGCGCAGTTTTTTAAACAAGAAATAGTTTATTTATTCTCAGATTCCCACATTAATGAAAAATTATGATTAGAAAGTTATAAGCATTTCTAAGTAAGTATATGAATAATTTAAAGTTCCCATAGTTTGATGATTTCCCAAGTTAAAAAGAAATGATTAAAAATATCCGGGTTATCTGAAAATCTAGGTTGACATATAGACGTCTATACGGCAAATTAAAGCCATAAAATAAGAATAATACTAACGACAGAAAGTTAAACTGAGAGGGTTGAACTACATATGGTTAAGATTGCACGAAAAAACGTCAATATAATTACCCATATTAGTGATAATTTACCTCGCGCAGCCTTCAGTGCTGTGAGTCATATTGTAGCAGTCATCATGATAATAAAAATGATGCAAACAATGACCAGTATGATGATTACCATGCCATTAAGGGGCAGTCGTTAGCTTTGCATATTAAGCAGTTAACGAAAGCCCGCTAAAAGCGGGTTTTTTTGTATGTGGCAAATATAAGCTCAGTAGAGCACAGGAGAGATACATGAAGGTTTTAAAGTTTGGTGGTTCAAGTCTCGCAGACGCAACTAGATATATGCGTGTGCTCGAGATTAGTGCCGATACACACCAAACAGAAGGTGCTGCCGTCGTGTTGTCTGCCCCTAAAGGAGTGACCAACGCTCTTTCATTGTTGTGTGAACAAGCCCAGTCGGGTGCTGATTACGGCGAGCTTTTTGCAAAACTAAATATGACTCTACACGCCATTGCGGATGACTTGAACGAGAGTTTAGACAACTTTTCTTACCAGCCGCTTAGTGATTTTATTACTGAAAAGTTATCGGTGCTTGAGCAACAACTTAAAGGCATTGCGCTATTAAAAATCTGTCCTGACCAAATCACAGCTGCTATTTTGAGTTTGGGCGAGTATGTTAGCGTGCGTCTTTTTAGCGAAATTTTGAATGCAAAAGGGATTCGAAATAACATCATTGACCCGGTCGATTACATTGTCGCGCACGGTGATTACCTTGACAGCATTGCCGACTTAAGTGCGAGTAAAGCACGTTTTTCAGATATTGATACCAGTGGTACTTCACTCATCATCATGCCTGGCTTTGTTGCGGTCAATGAGTTGGGTGAGAAGGTTACACTCGGTCGCAACGGCTCTGATTACTCTGCAGCAATATTGGCTGCATGCATTGGTGCGAGTTGTTGCGAAATTTGGACCGACGTTGATGGCGTTTATAATGCCGATCCGAATCAAGTCGAGGGCGCTGTTTTACTGGATAAATTAACGTATCAAGAAGCGATGGAATTATCTTATTTTGGCGCTAAGGTTCTGCATCCAAAAACCATCGGTCCTATTGCGCAATACAGTATTCCGTGTTTAATCCGCAACACCTTAAATCCAATTGCACCAGGTACATTAATTAGCCATGAAGCAAGTGAGAAATGGACTAGTGTAAAAGGTATTTCTCACCTTGAAGATGTAGCGATGTTTAACATTGCAGGCCCTGGAATGAAGGGCATGGTTGGTATGGCTAGCCGCATATTTGATGTTATCTCCACTGGTAATATCTCAATTAGTTTAATTACGCAAAGTTCGTCTGAGTACAGCATCAGTTTTTGTATTCAAAATAAGGATGCTGACCGCGCCCTAGAGTTGTTAGAAGACAGCTTCGCACTTGAACTCATCAATCAACTACTTGAACCAATTGAAGTGCGTCGAGAACTCGCAATTGTGACACTGGTGGGTGACGGTATGCGTCAGTCACAAGGCATGGCGGCTAAGTTTTTTGGTGCATTAGCGCAAGCGAGAGTGAATAATGTGGCCATTGCACAGGGCTCGTCAGAGCGTTCAATCAGCACTGTAATTGAAAATGCGAAAGCCAAAAAAGCAGTAAAAGTGATACATCAGAATTTCTTCACGAAAAAGCACACCATTGATGCGTTTTTGGTTGGTTGCGGAAACGTTGGCAAGGAATTACTTCGTCAAATTGCACAGCAACAACCAGCGTTGATGGCTAGAAATATTAGACTCGAGGTATTTGGTGTCGCTAATAGTCGTAAGTTATTGCTAAATAGCAATGGCGTTGATTTAAATTCTGATTGGAACACGGAGCTAGAAAAAGCGGATGAAGCATTCTCAGTTGCTCGTATCCATAAGTTTGCAAACGATAACAGTTTAGTTAATCCAGTTATTATTGATTGTACAAGTAACGAAGTGATTGCAGACTTGTATATAGAAATGATGAATTCGGGTTGCCATGTTGTAACGCCAAATAAAAAGGCCAATACAGCATCCATGGACCAATATCGAAAGCTCCAACGCACCACTCAGAAAACTAACCGACAATACCTATATGAAACGACTGTTGGCGCAGGTTTGCCAGTAATCGATAACTTACAGAAATTAGTTGCAGCGGGTGATGAACTAGAAAGTTTTGAGGGTATTTTGTCAGGTTCGCTGTCATATGTATTCGGTAAGCTTGATGAGGGTATGAGTTTATCTGAAGCAACTTTAATAGCTAAGAAAAATGGCTTTACTGAGCCCGATCCTCGGGATGATTTATCAGGCATGGATGTGGCACGTAAACTACTTATTATGGCGCGTGAGTCAGGTTTAGAATTGGAACTTGCGGATATTGAAATTGAATCGGTTTTACCGCCTAATTTTGACGACACCGGTACTGTTGATCAATTTTTAACTAAGCTGCCTTTCTTAGATGCAGATTTAAAGAAAAGAGTGGAGAGTGCAAAAGAAGCGGGGAACGTGTTGCGCTATGTAGGCTCAATTAAACAAAATAAATGTAAGGTTTGCATTCAGGAAGTGCCACTTCGTCATCCCTTAGCGACCGTAAAAGACGGTGAGAATGCCCTCGCTATCCATAGTAAATATTACCAACCTATTCCGTTTGTCATTCGCGGTTATGGTGCTGGCGCTACCGTTACAGCAGCCGGTGTATTTGCTGATGTGCTGCGCACCATGCCTTGGACTCAGGATTTCGGATAATGACTGCAAAAACAACAAAAGCATTTGCTCCCGCATCCATTGGTAATGTCAGCCTTGGTTTTGATTTGATGGGCGCGGCATTACAACCTATCGACGGCACACAATTAGGTGATTGGGTTGAAGTAACCGACGCTGATGAATTTTCATTAAGTGTAGATGGTGCTTTCGCTGACAGATTGCCGCCGGGCTCTGAAAATAACATCGTGACCAAATGTTATACTTTTTTCCAAAATAAATTAAGGTCTATTGCTAAAACCCCGCTCAAGGTAAAAGTTCATTTGCACAAAGCATTGCCTATCGGTAGCGGACTCGGCTCCAGCGCTAGCTCTATTGTTGCGGCTTTTTATGCATTAAATGAACATGCAGCAAAGCCGTTTTCACAAGATGATCTTTTAGTTATGATGGGGGAGTTGGAAGGTCAAATTAGTGGTAGCGTACATTATGATAATGTAGCGCCAAGCTATATTGGTGGTCTTGTGCTGATGACCGGCGAAGCCTCTCCTATAGCGGTTAAACTGCCGTGTTTTGATAACTGGTATTGGGTTGTGTGTTATTCTGGCATTACCGTATCGACGGCCGAAGCGCGACGATTGTTACCTAAGCAATATGCATTATCAGATACCCTCGATTTTGGCCGTCAACTTAGCGTGTTTGTACATAGTTTATACACGAAAAATGAAACGTTAGCAGCGAAAATGATGACTGACGTAATTGCTGAACAACACAGAAAAGTACTCCTACCACGATTCGATGATGCGCGCGCTGCGTGCATGGCTAGCAATGCATTGGCATTCGGCATTTCAGGATCGGGGCCAACTGTGTTCGCCGTTGCTAAAGAGCTAGACGAAGCAAAAACAATGCAGGCATGGTTAGAAAAAGAGTATATTCAGAACAAAGACGGCTTTAGCCATATTTGTCAGTTAGGTGATAAAGGAACGACGCTCCTTTCTTAAGGTGTTTAGTTCGACAAGAATACAGATAGTTTGGGTGTCACAAAACCGTAAAAGGCGGTGCTGACAACGCCATTAGCAGAACAAAAAAACAAAGGTTTTAGAAGTGAATTTAGTCAATTTGAAAGATGCGAATGATAAAGTAAATTTTGCCGAAGCGGTTAAGAAAGGCTTGGGTAAAAATCAAGGGTTATACTTTCCTGAGGAGATTACTCCCTTTGAAAATATTGATGAAGTGCTGGCGTTGCCGTTTGTCCAAAGAAGTATTCGGATACTGAAGCAACTCATTGGTGACGAGTTACCGGACGAACTCCTTAGCAAAATTGTCACTACCGCATTTCAGTTTGGTGCACCCTTAGTTAAGGTGACTGACAATATTTATAGCTTAGAACTTTTTCACGGTCCCACGTTGGCGTTTAAAGACTTTGGCGGTCGCTTTATGGCACAGGTCTTAGCTAACATCAGTGAAGGCCAGCCAATTACGATTTTAACGGCAACCTCTGGCGATACCGGCGCTGCAGTCGCTCATGCATTTCATGGTATTAATAATATCCAAGTTGTGATTTTGTATCCCAAAGGCAAAATAAGCCCACTCCAAGAAAAACTGTTTACTACACTAGGTGGTAATATCCACACTGTGGCTATTGAAGGCGACTTTGACGGATGCCAACAGTTAGTGAAAGCAGCATTTGACGATCCTGAAGTGCGCGATGGTTTGCACCTCAATTCAGCTAATTCAATTAATATTAGTCGCTTGCTTGCACAAGTTTGTTATTACTTTGAAGCGGTTGCTCAATTACCTAAAGAACAACAAGATAAAGCGGTTTTTTCAGTGCCAAGTGGTAACTTTGGTAATCTCACTGCGGGTATGATCGGAAAGTCACTGGGGCTGCCAATTAAGCGCTTTATCGCTGCGACTAACTCAAATGATACTGTGCCGCGTTATCTGCAAACGGGGGAATGGATACCTAAGTCAACCGTAGCCACAATCTCTAATGCAATGGATGTTAGTCAGCCAAATAATTGGCCACGCATTGAAGCGCTAATTGAACAGGGTTATATAGACAGAGATAGCCTTATAGGCGAGGCAATTGACGAAGAGTATACGCAAGTAGCTATGCGCCAACTAGCCAGCTTGGGCTACGTTTCAGAGCCTCACGCAGCTATCGGATATCGCTCATTGTCGCGCTCTCTAGTTGAGGGGGAAGTGGGCATATTTTTAGGTACCGCACACCCAGCTAAATTTAGAGAAACGGTTGAAAACGTCTTGGGACAACCCATTAGTTTACCGCAACCTTTGGCTGATTGTGTTGGTAAGCCAGACTTCTCTGTAGATATCGAAAATAGCTACGAAGCACTGAAGTCGCATATGTTTTCTATCTTAAAATAGGTAAAGGAGTGGCTCACATGCAAACTTGGGAGTCACTTTTTGGCGTTATAGGTCTCGACCAGCCGACCGCTCACAAAGTAAATAATAATGTAGATACAAACAATAAAACACAGTCGGGGAGGTTGTCTTTGCGATCGGGTTTGCAAAATGCTCTTAATCATGTGGCGAATGAGCGTGCTGCTGGCAAGGTTGTTTTCCCTCCACAGCCTGATGTCTTTAACGCCTTCAAACTAACTAAACCTGAGAATTTGAAGGTGGTGATTTTAGGCCAAGACCCCTACCATGGCTTAAATCAATCACATGGCTTATGTTTTTCAGTTCTTCAGGGGAATAAAATTCCTCCCTCTTTACGCAATATATACAAAGAACTTGCAACCGATATTTCTTACTTTTCCCCTCCTGAACATGGTAACTTAAGTCATTGGGCAGAACAGGGCGTTTTGCTCCTCAATACAGTGTTAACGGTAGAGCAGGCGCAAGCTAACTCGCATAAGAATATTGGTTGGGAATATTTCACAGACGGCGTTATTTCGACGATTAACAATGAATTCGAGAATGTCATCTTTTTGCTATGGGGTGCACCTGCGCAGAAGAAATCGATCTTAATCGATCAAAACCGTCACACTATTTTTACCTCTGTTCACCCGTCACCTTTATCTGCATATCGTGGCTTTTTTGGGTGTCAGCATTTTAGTATGACTAACAAGATCCTAAAGTCATTAGGCAAGGAACAAATTGATTGGCAACCTAAATAAATATCAAGTAACTACCTGATATGGAAACACGTATTTATTGCGTAGTAATGCGTCTTGGTCAAAACATACTTATTGATTTAAGGCGATATACTAAGGAATTAATCTGAAAACGTTGGTTATTAATGAAGACGATTGGGTAAACGTAAAAAAATGCCACTCGAAAATTGTGAATATAGTCGAGTGGCATTTTTTGCTGTTATCGCATCATTTGGTTTAATTCATGCTCTAAGCTAGTATCCAAATCACATAATTCTCTTTCGAGTTTATATTTGTCTTGGATAGCTTCAATCTCTCTCCATTTTCGTTTTTTGCTTTTGGTTTTAACTGGACGGGACTCTGTATCGATTATTGACATTAACTCGGCTCTTTCCACGTACATCTCCTTATCGAAACCGTTTACTACATATCCAACTCACGCTATGAAGAGCATTTTTCCTAACTGCTCATACTTAATATGTACCACACGCGTTGCAAAATTAAAACATATTAATTAACTCTTTATTAACTTTCTGTTGCATTTTAATGACATTAGCGGCGATTTATTCTACGTTTTGTTTCTTTGCGCATGATGAAATTGAGCAATTAATGCCGCAGTCGAAGCGTCTAAATACGCATCACTCTTGCTCCCGTTAATGACATCTAATACATCGTTGCCCAATACTTTTCCCAGTTCCACACCCCATTGATCGAAAGAATTTACGTCCCAAATAGCACCTTGAATTAAGACTTTGTGCTCATATAAAGCGATTAATGAACCGAGTGTTTTTGGATCAAGTTGCTCAAACAAAAGCGTGTTACTTGGTTTATTCCCCGGCATTGTCTTATGCGCAGCCAGTCTTGTGCGTTCTTCATCAGAGTAATCTTTATCAGCTAAGTCTCGATAGCACTCTTCAAAGGTTTTCCCTTGCATTAAGGCTTGAGTTTGGCCAAAGCAGTTTGAAGCCAATATTGCGTGATGTGTGTCATCCTGATTCGATACATTGAGTGGCAACATGAAGTCTGCAGGAATTGGCAGATTACTTTGGTGAATTAACTGATGAAATGAATGTTGACCGTTGGTACCTTCACCGCCCCATATAATAGGACCTGTACCGTGATCAACCGTCATGCCGTTTTGTGTGGTTACCTTTCCATTACTTTCCATATCAAGTTGTTGAACGTAAGCTGGAAAGCCTCTTAGGTAATGATAATAAGGTAATAATACATGTGATTGCGCGCCCATGAAATTACGATACCAAACACCTAATACCGCCAAAATAACAGGTAAATTCGATGCAAATGGTGTTGTTTTGGTGTGTTCATCCATTTCGTAAGCACCTTGCAGTACTTGCCTGAAATTATCAAAACCAATTGCAAGGCAAATAGGTAAACCGATCGCAGACCAAAGCGAGTATCGACCACCGACCCAATCTGCCATCGGGAATACATTGTTAGCCGCCATACCAAATTCAGTTGCGGCTTTTATATTTGAGGACACGGCAACAAAATGTCTTGCTATATCAGCTTCAGTCGCACCTTGTTGCAAAAACCACGCTTTTGCAGTGAGCGTATTTTGCAGCGTTTCTTGAGTACTAAATGACTTGGAAGACATGACAAATAAGGTTTCTTCAAAATCACACTCGGATAAAACGTCTTGAATATGACAGGCATCAACATTGGCCACAAAACGCACATCCAACGCTCTATTTTGATAAGGTTTAAGGGCTTCAGTGACTATTTTAGGGCCAAGAAATGAACCGCCAATACCAATACAAACTACTTTTTTAATTGATTTTCCGGTACAGCCCTTGTGCGTGCCTGATTGGACACTTTCTGTGAACGCTTTCATTTTGTCTAAGTTAGCTAAAACACTCGGCATGACGTCTTCGCCATCGACCATGACAGCGTTACCGGAGAAGTTTCTCAATGCGGTATGCAAAACTGCACGATGTTCAGTGGTATTAATCGGGTCACCAGCAAACATAGCATTAATTTTATCGCCCACTTGGCGCTGTTGCGCAAGCTCAAAAAGAGCGGTTAATACATCTTCGGTAACCCGATTTTTACTGTAGTCAAGGGTAATACCACAAGCTGTAGTTGTGTATTTACTGGCACGTTCTTTGTCGCTAGCGAACCAATCCCGCATATGTTGGCGCTTAACACTGGTTGAGAGTGTTTCGAGTGTTGACCAAGCTTGAGTGTGACGAATGCGTTCCACGGTTGAGTCTCCAATTTTTAAAATTTAGCACATCGATGAATACACAAAAAGGACACAAATTGTCGACCAGCAGCAAATAAATGCAAAGTCTGATTTACGCATCCTCTATGCTTTAAAAACTTAGCAGGGGATATTATGAATTGCCCCAGCTAAGCTGTTCTGTTGCGAGCATAAGCTGCTTGTTTCTGCGAACCACTACTAAAAACGATTAGCGTAAAATACAGTAACGTTGAGTGCGAAACCTTAGGTTATAGCATTTTGCCTAGCAAAACTTCTAGCTTAGCTTGGTCTGCAGCGAAGTTACGGATACCTTCAGCCAACTTCTCTGTGGCCATTGCATTCTCATTCATATCCCATTTATATTGGGCTTCGGTAAGTTTGTCGCCGACATTTTTTACTTTGCCATTATCCATTAAGTAAGGCTTTACTTCGCCTTGTGTATTGGATAATTCTTCAAGTAACTGTGGGCTAATAGTTAAACGGTCGCAGCCTGCGAGGTAAAGTATCTCGTCGATATTCCGGAAACTTGCGCCCATAACCACGGTTTTGTAACCATATGATTTATAATAGTTATAGATTTCTGTTACAGAAATGACGCCTGGATCTTCATTACCTAAATAGCTACTTTTACCTGTGCTTGCTTTATACCAGTCTAAAATTCGGCCGACAAATGGAGAAATCAAAAATACACCCGCTTCAGCACACGCTCTTGCTTGAGCAAAACTAAACAGCAAAGTTAAATTACAATTAATTCCTTCTTTTTCTAAAATCTCTGCCGCTTTTATACCTTCCCAAGTTGATGCGATTTTGATTAAAATGCGAGATTTGTCGATACCTTCATCAGCATACAATTTAATCAGTTTGTGTGCTTTTTTAACAGTTGCTGCGGTATCAAAACTTAACCTAGCATCAACTTCGGTAGAAATACGGCCAGGGATAACACCAACAATCTCTTTACCAATGGCGACAGCCATTTTGTCGCCCGCATCCATTAGCTGCTGAGCTGGTTTTTTTGATTGCGCTTGTGCCCATACAACAGACTCTTTGATTAATTCAGCGTACTGAGGTAATGAAGCGGCTTTGAGCAGCAACGAAGGGTTAGTTGTGGCATCTACAGGTTGATACTTTTTAATAGCTTCAATGTCGCCTGTGTCAGCAACTACAGTGGTTAGCGTTCGCAATGATTCAAGTTGTGTTGTCATCTTTGAGCCTTAGAGTAATATAATGTGTCTAGATTACCGATTGTCGCGGCAACTGGCTATAACAGATTGTTTGTTTTTATATTATGAACATATAGAAATTTATAAAATTGACCCCATATGTTATCTACGCGTAGAAAAAAGGATAGAAAATTATTATGTTAATGGTTGTTTCCCCTGCAAAAAATCTGGATTTCGACTCTTTATTACCTACCCAAGAGTTTACTCAACCTAGTATGTTGAGTGATGCCAAAGCGTTGGTAAAAACCTGCAAAAATTTAGCGCCAAGTGATTTGGCAAGTTTAATGCATATCAGCGATAAGCTTTCTATCTTGAATGCAGAACGATTTTCAAGCTTTACAACTCCCTTTACGCCTGAGAATGCCCGCCAATCAATATTTGCTTTTAACGGTGATGTTTATACTGGCCTTGATGCAAAATCCTTGAAAGACGAAGATATTCAGTTCGCACAAAAGCATTTACGTATTCTTTCTGGGCTTTATGGTCTGTTGCGTCCATTAGATTTGATGCAACCTTACCGCCTTGAAATGGGAACTAAGTTAGCAAATACGCGGGGCAAGTCATTATATGAATATTGGGGTAACTCAATTACTCAAGAATTAAATAAAGCACTTAAAGATGCAAGCCAGCAAAGTGAAAAACAAGGAAATGGCGAAGCAGAAAGTGACGGTAGTAATATCCTGATAAACTTAGCAAGTAACGAATACTTTAGTTCGGTGAACAAGAAACTGCTTGGCGCAACCATTATCACCCCCCATTTCAAAGACGAGAAAAATGGAAAATATAAAATTATCAGCTTCTACGCTAAAAAAGCCCGCGGTTTGATGGCACGCTACATTATTGAACAGCGCATTACGTGTGTTTCAGAATTGAAAAGCTTCGATAGTGCAGGCTATCAATACAATGATTTAGAGAGCACAGCGACAGAGTTGGTCTTCAAACGGGCAGAATAAGAGGTAAGTAGAACAAAATAAAGAAAGCCTCCACCATGTGTTTATGTGGTGAGGCTTTTTACTGCTGTGTTAGTTTACCCTCTACATAATTTCAAGCTCAGCGACCTAATCAACATACATCTCTTGTTGTAACTCTAACGTTTGTGTCTCATTGCCTTGTTGGATCTTAATTTCGAAACGAAAATTTTCTTTGTGCGCATGTGAAAATACAGCTAAATAATATATCGCATCTCCGTCTTTCACCTTTTTGAATGATAATTTTTTGCTATTGCCTAGCAAATTTCTTGCGGTACCAACTATAGAGACATTTTGGGCTTTCTTATCATCACTATCTAGCACAGAAATATTCACAAATGAATTATATTTGCTGCGCACGATGGCGTTAGCTTTGGCTATTTCAGGTGTTAAAAACGTGGTTGCAAGCACAATGTGATGCACTTCCCAATTACCTAATTGAGTTTTCTCTTCTGCGCTAACTTTTGCCTGCATAAGCAAAGCCGTAAGCAATAATGCTAATAACACTGCGCCACGAGCGATTTTTGTTTGGTATTTTTTATTGCTTGAATGTGCCATTGTTTTTCCTTTTCTTTACATTAAGTACGGTAGATATTGACCGATTAGATCTAATGCAAATTGAATTGCTAAAATCAACACAAGAGGAGAGAAGTCTAATCCACCTAATGATGGCAGGAACCGGCGAATAGGAGCCAACAAAGGATCAGTAAGTTGGTGCAAAACATAGCGAATTGAAGGCCCAACGTTAGGCACAAAACTCAGTATCATGTTGCCTATCAAAACAATAAAAAGTAGCCAAAACGCACTTTTAAGTAAGCCAAATAACACTAAAACAAATGTAGATAGCACAGGAAACATAGAACCACTTAGTACAAAAAACACGATAAATTTCGTGAGAATGACTAAAAATGCGAACACAAATGTGGCTGTATCGAATTTACCCAAAGACGGAATTACTCTGCGCAATGGGCCAACGGCAGGCTGGGTCGCCTTAACTACAAACTGACTGAACGGATTATAGAAATCGGCACGCGCCCATTGTAGCCAAAGTCTTGCCAGCACTATCATGGCGTAAGTATCAAATAACAACGTGATTAAATTATTAAAGGCTAACATCTCGGATTCCGTCTAAGTTAAAGGTCAGATGACATTTTTACAGCTCTTGCAACTGCAGCCTGCATGGCTTTGCTTACAATGGCTTCTAAATTATTTGCTTGGAAGGTACTAATTGCCTCGTGTGTTGTGCCCCCCTTAGAGGTAACTTGGGATCTAAGTTCACTTAATTCAAGGTCTGGGTTGTGACAAATCATTTCAGCACTGCCTAACAGTGCTTGTTGCACTAACAAGCGAGCGTCGTCTTTGTCTAATCCCATTTTTATAGCTTCATCCTGCATTGCTTGCGCAAATAAGAATAAGTACGCGGGACTGCTTCCGGCTGCAGCAATAACGATATTAATTTGACTGTCTTTTTTGACCCATAATGTTTTGCCAACATGATCCATGACATGTCCAACAAAGTCGCGATCGACGTGGCTTACTGAATCCGGCGCATAAAGTCCAGTCATCCCTTTACTAAGCGAAGAGGGCGTATTTGGCATCGTGCGCACAACTTGATCGTAATTACCCAGCATTTCAATTAAACGCTCGGTTGTAATGCCTGCCGCAATAGACACCATAATCTTACCATCGAGTGATGTCTTTTGAATAAGGTCTGCGCAAGTAGCCGCCATGATTTGTGGTTTTACCGACAAAATAACAACATCGCCAGCTTCGCACGCTTCGATATTTGATTGGGTTGTATTGATACCAAAATCATTAGCTAAAGCATCTAGCTTTGGCGTGGATGGATTGGATGCAGTGATTAGTTTGGGGTCGTAACCGCCTTTGACCAAACCACTAATAATACTTCTGGGCATGTTGCCCGCGCCGATAAAACTTAACTTACGTGCTTGCATGGTTCTCCTTCACATTTGTTGATTTATGAGTGCTTAGTCGGCAGCGTCAAAGCCAATCGATAGTCGAACACTTAGTCGCGTGCGCCAAAAATAGCGGTGCCAACTCTAACGATTGTAGAGCCGCATTCAATAGCCGCAGCTATATCCCCACTCATACCAACCGATAGGGTATCAAATTGTGGATACTTTTGCTGACAAGTAGCGAATAAAGCCTGTACTTTTTTAAAAGATGCCAACTGTTCTGATTTTACTTTACTTGCTTTTGGAATTGCCATTAAGCCCCTTACACATAATCTGTTAAGCTTTTCGCAATCTGACAATAACGGCATAAGTTGGTGCGGCAATACACCTGCCTTTGTTTCTTCTTCGTCTATATTAACTTGAATGCAGATATTCAGTTGGCTGGCGTAATTATGGCGTTGGTCATTCAGTCGTTTTGCAATTTTAAAGCGGTCAACAGAATGCACCCAATCGAAATTTTCTGCCACTAAACGACTCTTGTTTGACTGCAATGGGCCGATAAAATGCCAAGAAATATCAGATAAGTGCTTTAGTTCAGCTATTTTGTCGACGCCTTCTTGGACATAATTCTCACCAAATGATCGGTGTCCGGCTTCATACGCAATAATAATATCCGATACCGGTTTGGTTTTACTTACGGCCAATAATTCAATATTGTTCGCATCACGACCAGCCTGCAAAGCACACTGTTCTATTTGATCACGAACCGTCAGAATATTTTCGGCGATATGATTTGTCATTAGCTAATTTCTCAAGTTTTAGTAACATAACACAACATTAATTAATTATATCAGCGTTCGCATCAACAACTATTTTTGGAGTGACCCACAGTGGACATTAACGAACTTCTCGCTTTCAGTGTAAGCAATAAAGCCTCAGATTTACATTTATCTGCAGGATTACCTCCCATCATCCGGGTTGATGGCGAAATGCGTCGTCTCAATGTTGAGCCGCTCGATCACAAACAAGTACACTCTTTGATTTTCAGTATTATGAATGATAATCAGCGTAAAGATTACGAAGAAAACCTAGAATGCGATTTTTCTTTTGAAATAAACGGATTATCTCGGTTCAGGGTCAACGCCTTTGTGCAAAACCGCGGTGCTGCAGCTGTTTTACGTACCATTCCAAGTGAGATTCTAACACTAGACCAGCTAGGTGCGCCGGAAATTTTTAAACAAATAATTAATCAACCAACGGGTCTTGTGCTCGTTACAGGAGCAACCGGTTCAGGAAAAAGTACGACACTTGCAGCAATGGTTGATCATATTAATACGCATAAACGTGAGCATATTCTTACTATTGAGGATCCAATAGAATTTGTGCATAAAAATAAGATGTGCGTAATGAATCAGCGCGAGGTCCATCGCGATACACATAGCTTCAACAATGCGCTTCGGTCGGCCTTGCGTGAAGATCCAGATGTTATTCTGGTTGGTGAATTACGTGATTTAGAAACTATTCGTCTAGCTATATCAGCCGCAGAAACTGGCCATCTTGTGTTCGGCACGTTACACACTAACTCAGCACCGAAAACGATAGACCGTATTATCGACGTATTTCCAGCGGAAGAAAAGTCAATGGTACGTTCAATGCTTTCTGAGTCGTTACGTGCGGTAGTATCACAAACGCTATTGAAAAAAATGGGGGGAGGGCGAGTAGCTGCACATGAAATTATGATCGGTATACCCGCGATTCGAAATCTGATTCGGGAAGATAAAGTGCCACAAATGTATTCAGTTATTCAAACAGGGCAACAGCAAGGTATGCAGACGATGGATCAGTGTCTACAGCGGTTGGTTGCTATGGGTGTTATTTCAGCTAGTGATGCAGCGGCTAAGTCAATAGATAAGCCGCCATCAATAGGCAGGTAAGCACAACAGAGGATCAATTATGTTAAATTTACACCAATGTTTGCAGGATATGGCTGCGCATAGTGCATCGGATTTATTTATCACTGTTGGCATGCCAGTTAGCGCCAAAATTAACGGACGCATGACGCCGTTAACTGCGATGAATTTAACGGAGTCTGAAGCCCTCGAACTCGTACATGATGCCATGAGCGAAAAGCAAAAAAAGTCATTTGTAGACGAAAAAGAATGTAATTTTGCCATTTCAATCGACGGTGTTGGTCGTTTCAGATGCAGTGCTTTTTGGCAGCGCGACCAACCTGGCATGGTTGTTCGCCGCATTGTGACGCAAATTCCAAATGTAGACGAGTTGGGTTTACCTTCAGTACTCAAAGATATCATCATGTCTAAAAAAGGCTTGGTATTGTTTGTTGGTGGCACGGGTACAGGCAAGTCAACCTCACTTGCAGCTCTGATTGGGCACAGAAATCAGCATTCTCACGGGCATATATTGACCATCGAGGATCCGATTGAATTTGTACATGAACATAATAACTGCGTAATAACTCAGCGTGAAGTCGGTATCGATACCCATACGTTTGACGATGCCCTGAAAAGTTCGTTGCGCCAAGCTCCTGACGTTATATTGATTGGTGAAATTCGCTCTATGGAAACCATGGAATATGCAATGGCATTCGCCGATACTGGACACTTATGTGTTGCTACTTTACATGCAAATAATGCGAACCAAGCGATTGAACGTATTATGCATTTGGCGCCACCAAACATGCATAAGAAGCTCCGTTTCGATTTAAGTCAAAACATCAGAGCTATTGTCGCTCAGCAACTGGTGCCAACTATCGATGGCAAAGGTAGAGTTGCAGCGATAGAAATTTTGTTGAATACGCCATTAGTATCAGACCTTATTCAACGAAATGAAATTGGTATGTTAAAAGAAGCGATGATGAAGGGAAAAGAGCAGGGCATGCAAAGCTTTGATATGGCGATTTATGCCTTGTATAAAGAAAATCGTATTACTGAAGAGCAAGCGATGCACAACGCAGATTCTCCAAATGACTTGCGCTTAATGATAAAGCTAGATAGCCAAGAGGGGACTAGCTTAGGTAGTTTAAGCGACGTTTCAATAGATATGGGCTAGGGACGGCGAAAGCATTCTTTATTTTACTGACGTACTTACTACCCTTCGCCATTGTTAAATCTGGTGATCAATAACCCTCGTTATTAGTTAGTCCCGCGGTTATTGGTAAACCCCGTTAAGAGCGGGGTTTACTGCTTAGGTTTATCTGCTCTAAGGCGCAACATTGCTGGTCGCCATAATAATTATCTTTAAAGTTACATACTTGAATACTTTCTTTTTGTTTGATTAGCAGCAAACGCTGGCCCAATTGTATGATGATATCGTACATAATTTCTTCCTTATTATTCTTAAAATATAATGTTATTAGCCTTAAAGCGACATTCGTTATCATTAACATTCATGTTCGCTTTTGGGTTATCATAGAGAGTATTGGAAATCATTAAAAACGATAAAAAGCAATCATTCTAATCGATTTTTAAGGTTAACGAATGGCATTATTTGTCACAGCAGCTTGTCATCTTTTTAACTCACGATGAGTCTATTATGAAAATTTTCTATGAAAAAGCGTCATAAGACAGAACAATGAAAAAGAGTTTTAAAATTAGCTGGTATGTGAGTACAAACTATCTATAAAAGAGGATTTAATGCAAAGATTTTTTCGACATTATGACCGGTTCCATGTCTATCAAGTCAAAAGTATTTTAGATGATGCAGGTATTCCGTGTTTTGTAAAAAATGAACTAGTGCAGGGTGCTATTGGGGAAATTCCGCCAATGGATTCTGAACCTGAAATTTGGCTTCAGGATGATGAATGGCAACCTAAAGCACAAAAAATACTAGATAGCTTTTATCAAGAGCAAGCTGATATAAGCCCTGATAACAAAAATGACTGGGCATGCACTACCTGTGGACAAATGAATGAGTTTCAGTTTGCGATTTGTTGGCAGTGTCAAGAACCCAGAATAAACGACACTGATTAATGCTCTACAAGTGCTAAAGGTGCTGTTTTTGAGTGTTTGTATTTATACTTTTTACTTAAATCAGGCTCCTTAATTGCTAATTAAAAGCTTGTTGACTCGGGGGATAGCGTATATATTTCGTACCTGTGAAGCGGCAATTTAATAGGCAGCATAGTAAAACTAATTAATGAGCAATTATCAATTGGGGCATTGTTAGGGGCCTTTCCCTTTATCGTTAATGCATTTTTTATGGTAAACATGGTCGGTAGTGTTCCAATCTACTTTGGAAGCGCTTTTGTCTTGTTCTGCCTGCTGGCTCTTCCTTATTTCTTTGGCCGATGGACAACTTTATTTAGGTAAAAACAAGGGAAGAAATCAAGTTAACTCGACTATTATTTAAAATAGAATTCTCTACAATGTCACTAAGATTGAGTATCCATTGGGTTCGGCTACTGCCTTTTCTTGCTGGTAATTGAGTTAATATTGCTCCAACACCCAGCTTTCATAAATCAAACAAGCGGAAACACTATCTACTTTTTCCTTCGTTAACTTTTTAAATCCACCTAACTCGAATAAACGCGCTTTTGCATCTACAGTGCTCAAGCGTTCATCAAATGTGTGAACAACAAGACCAAATCTGCCATGTAATCGACTAGCGAATTTTCTAGCGCGTTTAGTTAGCTCTTGCTCCGTGCCATCCATATTCAACGGCAAGCCTACGAGCAGGTTGTCGGGTTGCCATTCGGCAAAAATATCAGCAATGGTTTGCCAATTAGGAATACCGTCATTTGCTTTTATTGCGGATAGAGGCGATGCGGTTCCTGTGATCATTTGGCCAACAGCGACGCCAATGCTCTTGGTGCCATAGTCGAAAGCAATGCTGGTACTATTTTTCATTTAAGCATGACCAACTTCTTGGGTCAGTTGCCAAACGTCAACACCTAACATGTTAACCGCTGCTTGCCACTTTGAATGGACGGGGGTGTTGAATAATAGTTCATCATCGGCCTCAACAGTAAGCCATGTATTCTCTTGTAGTTCTTGTTCTAGCTGTCCTGCTTCCCAACCGGCATGTCCAAGCGCGATAAGTGATTTTTCCGGACCTAAATTGTTGCCAATGACGCTTAAAATATCTTTGGATGTGGTTATCATAATCTCCGGTGTGACGGCGACACTAGAACTCCAACCTTGTTGGGATCCATGCAATATAAAACCTCTATCTTGATGCACGGGTCCTCCGCAAAGCACGATGTTCTCGCTTTTGTTATCTTCAATAATAGCATCCTCATCGGTTTGGGAAATGAGTTCTCGAAATGTCATTGTTGAGGGAAGGTTGAGAACAATGCCCATAGCCCCTTCTTCATTGTGCTCGCAAATATAAATAACAGTTCGCTCAAAAAAGCCATCTTCTAAGGCAGGCATAGCGATTAAAAGGTGATTTTTCAAACTATTTTCTAACAGATTTAAGCTTTTCATGTCTCTTTATTACTTCCTTATTGAAGTCTTTTCTCGATAGCATCAAACAATATACCGCAAATATTAATGTCATATTGGCCCTCGATTTCTTTCACACAAGTTGGGCTGGTAATGTTGATTTCAGTGACTTTAGTGCCAATGACATCAAGTCCGACAAAGAGTAAACCTTGTGCAGACAAGTTTTTTGCTATTGTGTTAGCAATCGCAAAGTCTGATTCTGATAAAGGCTGAGGTCGTCCTGTTCCGCCAGCAGCTAAGTTACCGCGCGTTTCGTTTTTAGCCGGGAGTCTCGCTAATGCATAGGGAATAACCTGACCATCGACAATCAAAATACGCTTGTCACCGTCCTTTATTTCAGGTAAATATTCTTGAAACATAGCGTATCGGGTACCCAATTCAGTCAGCGTCTCAATGATAACACCTAGGTTATTGCCATCTTCTTTTACTCTGAAAATGGACGTCCCGCCCATGCCATCAAGTGGTTTACAAATAATATCCTTATGCTTAACGTGAAACGCTCGTATCAATTTATTATTGCTAGTAACCAATGTGTCAGGAATAAGATCTGGAAACAAGGACGTGAATAGCTTTTCATTAAAGTCTCGCAGTGCCGAGGCTTTG
The DNA here is from genome assembly GCF_937770335.1 of uncultured Glaciecola sp. GTDB lineage: Bacteria > Pseudomonadota > Gammaproteobacteria > Enterobacterales > Alteromonadaceae > Glaciecola. Next base: position 611,088 of record NZ_CALJHY010000003.1, on the reverse strand, counting down.
TTTACCACTAAGCAGCCAAGATTTTCGGCAAGTTCAAAAATTTGTGTTGCGTACAAAAACTCACTGTCAAAGGGGGGATCCTTGCGCATTAATAAGGTATCTAAGTCGCCTAAACAAATATCTTGTTCAGACTCAAAAGTATACCAATCAGCAGCATCGTTCTGAACACGAAGTGATTTAGTGATGGCACGGGGTTGACCATTTAAAATATAAAGGTCACCCATTTCCATATAATACAACTCGTATCCACGCTTTTGAGCTTCAGTTAGCATAGCAAAACTCGTGTCTTTTTTGATATTAATGGCAGAAATCGGGTCCATCACAATGCCAAGTTTAATTGTCATAAGCTTATTCGTCTCTTGTAATTTATTTGAATATTGTTACTGCGACACTGAATTTCAAGCTAAAGGTCACCAAATAGTGCCTGCATTATGGAAATACTAGCTAAAGCGGCAGTTTCTGTGCGCAAAATGCGAGGACCTAAATTAACAGATTCAAAGCCCGTTTGTTCGCAAGTATAGACCTCTTGTTCGGAGAGCCCTCCCTCTGGGCCGATTAACAGTCTAAAACCGTGTATAGGTCTCGTTAAGCTCGACATATACTTGGTGCTGCCTGGCGTTAGCATGACTTTTTGTTGTTCTGTAGATTGTCCTAACCATTTGTTCAATGCGATTGGTTGATTTAGCGTGGGTAAAACATTTCTGCCCGACTGTTCACAGGCAGAAATGATGATTTTTTGCCATTGCTCATGCTTCTTTTGCCATCTATCTGCCGACAGCTTCACAGCGCAGCGCTCGGTGATCACGGGCGTTATTTCAGTCACACCAAGCTCCACCGATTTTTGTAATGCAAAATCCATTCTGTCTCCTTTTGATACACCTTGAGCAAGGTGTATATTTAGCGGAGATTCGCTGCGCATTGAAAGCTGCGAATTAATAATAGCGATGACTTGCTTCTTAGTAATGCTCAAGACTTCCGCACTGTACTCGTTGCCATCGCCATTAAAAAGCACAATAGGGTCAGATTGCTTCAAGCGCAATACATTGTTGATGTAGTGGCCAAGCTGAGCATCAAGCTCAATTTCGTCATCAACATTCAAAGGCAGAGGTGTGTAAAAACGGGAAATTCGCATAATGTTTACAATGACAAAGAAATAATCCCGCGATCCTACCACAACATTTTTATTCGCGACGTTTTTATCCGTTATTTTAGAACAGTAACGCTTTACTGATTTGACTGCACGGGTGCTAATTCTGCCGTGTTTGGCACTGATGCTGGATTTTGTGATTCTGCCTGTCCTTTGACAATATTAAGATTGCTGCGGGCATTCGGGCTATTTCTACCTTTTGATTCGCTGAGCGCGAATGCAAGTAGACCAATAATGATGAATGTAATTACTACAAAAAAATATACGTCCATTGTGTGCTCCTTGCTTTACTCTAAGGACCGCACTAATTAGTTAGCTTATTAGTGTGGCTATTCTATTGATTACGTTCCTGTTTTCAATTTTTCTTCATCAAACTAGTCTTGCTGGTTGTTAACTTGCGCGTTGCTTAATAATGTCATCGCGATAACAATCTGTCTTTATACTACCCGCCATCTTCCAACAACGATAACCGTAAGGCGTCTATTTATCAAGATTACTTATGCCAAAAGTGCATCGGGAAAGCGGCACAAATCAACTATTAATGTCGTATTATCATTAATATTTACCTTCTTGTCATAATCAAATCTAATCATTAATTTGCATTTAATTACCATAAGCATACTCGAATTTTCGGCGTAAAGCTTGACTGTAATCAATTGTAGCGTCTTTATTTTAGTCTAGATAAGTGCTATTTTTGCTAGTAGTTTGTTATGAATTATTACAGACAGAACTAATAATTAAAAAAACCACACAGGATTTTTACCATGTTTGATTTTACTCAAGAAGATATGACGAAGTACCTCGACGATTACATTCTTCCATTCGCAATAAACTTTGCCATGGCGCTTGTCACATATGTCATTGGTAAGTTTGTTGTTAAAATTTTGGTTTCTGCTTTTGGTAAATTATTGGCAAAATCGAAATATGATGAAATGTTGATTAATTTCCTCAAATCAATAGTCAATGCAGTATTAATGTTGTTTGTCATAATAGCCGCGCTTAGCGAATTAGGCATCAATACAACATCATTAGCCGCTATTCTAGCCGCTGCTGGTTTAGCCATTGGTCTATCATTGCAAAGCTCATTACAGAACTTCGCTGCTGGCGTTATGTTATTGGTCTTCAGACCTTTCAAAAAAGGCGATTTTGTGGATGCTGGTGGTGTTGCAGGTTCAGTAAAAAGTATTGGCGTGTTCACCACCATCATGAATACACCCGATAATAAGGAAATTATTGTTCCAAACGGCAATATCTATGGTGGTAACATTATTAACTTCTCTGCAAAAGACACTCGTCGAGTAGACATGAAGTTTGGCATTGGTTACGGCGACGATTTATTGTTAGCCAAAAAGCTATTAGAAGAAATGGTTGCCGCGGATGAACGTGTTCTGGCGGAACCTGCACCTCTCGTTGCTGTTTCTGAACTTGGCGATAGCAGCGTTAATTTCGTCGTGCGTCCTTGGGTTAACTCTGCTGATTATTGGGGGGTCATGTTTGACTTCACACAAGCTGTTAAATTGCGCTTTGATTCTGAAGGTATCTCAATTCCATTCCCACAAATGGATGTGCATGTACACAAGGAAAACTAACTTTAGGTAAAATGTTAAATAAAACCTATCGGAGTAAGTGAGATGACCCCCGAACGTTAAATAGAACTTTCGGGGTTTTTTGTATCTATTACTTCTGACAGTTGGGTCGATTCGGCGCTACTTTATAAGTTGCTAAAGCCACCTGCATTTTTGCCTGTAAATCTTGTATTCTAGTTTTTGGTGAAGGATGAGTAGAAAAGAATTCAGGTTGTGAATTACCACCGCTGGCCTTACCCATATTCTTCCATAATTCAACTGACTCTTGCGGGGTAAAGCCTGCCTTCGCCATTAGGTCTAAGCCGATTTCGTCCGCTTCACTCTCGTGGGTGCGGCTGAAAGGCATCATGACTCCATACTGAAAACCGAGTCCTAGCCCCGTCATGATCAGCTGACTATTGGCAACCTCGTTGGTTTGCAAAGCAACACTGACGGCTTCTTGTCCAATTCCAATTAAGGTGCTTTGCGAAACACGCTCATTGCCATGATGAGCAATAACATGCCCTACTTCATGACCAATAACCGCGGCAACTTGATGCTGATTAACGGCAACGTCTAACAAGCCTGTGTACACACCAATTTTGCCGCCCGGCAGAGCGAATGCGTTTACTTGAGGAGCGTCAAATACAACCACTTCCCACTCGCCGTCGAATACAGCTTTAGGTACATACTTTGTAATGCTGTCCGCAATACATTGAACATAATCATTCTGAACTGGTTTATTTGATATCTTAATATTTTCTTTCATGCTGGAAAAAGCTTGAACTCCCATTTCATCTAACTGAGACTCGGGAAATAACAGCACTTGGTTGCGGCCAGTTGGCGATGTTGCGCAAGCAGCGATAGTCAGTGTGGTAACAATAGTCAATGTCACCAATGCAATGCGTTTTAATATGAAGTTCATGATATTTCCTTGTCAAAAAAATACCTCCAAAAGGAGGTATTCAATAAAATATAAACAATTACCTTTACCCGATATTATAATCCAGCAGCGTGCTTAAGGTCATCGGCTTTATCTGTTTTTTCCCATGGGAACTCTTCGCGTCCAAAATGTCCATACGCTGCAGTTGCTTTGTAGATAGGTCGTTCCAGGTCTAGCATCTTAATCAGACCATACGGACGCAAGTCGAAGTGATCTCTTACCAGCGCCGTCAACATTTCGTCCGATACCTTGCCCGTACCAAAGGTTTCAACGTTGATAGACGTTGGTTCAGCAACACCAATAGCATAAGAAATTTGAATTTCACAACGGTCTGCTAACCCTGCAGCAACCATGTTTTTAGCAACGTATCGGCCCGCATATGCTGCAGAACGGTCAACCTTTGATGGATCTTTACCAGAGAATGCGCCACCACCATGACGAGCCATACCGCCATAGGTATCGACGATAATTTTACGACCGGTTAAGCCACAATCGCCCATTGGGCCGCCAATAACAAAACGTCCTGTTGGGTTAATATGAAACTTGGTTTTGTTCGATAACCATTGCGCAGGTAACACAGGTTTAATGATTTCTTCCATGACCGCTTCACGAAGCTCATCAGTTGAAATCGAATCACAATGCTGAGTTGAAAGCACCACTGCGTCTATACCTACCGGTTTATTATTTTCATAAATGAAGGTTACTTGGCTTTTCGCATCTGGTCTTAGCCAATTTAGCTTACCGCTCTTACGAACTTCAGCTTGTTTTTGAACAAGACGATGAGCAAAAGTAATCGGAGCTGGCATTAATACTTCAGTTTCGTTGCTCGCATAACCAAACATCAAGCCTTGGTCTCCAGCGCCTTGCTCTTCGGGCGATGAACGGTCAACACCTTGATTAATATCGGTTGATTGTTTTCCAATAGCATTTAAAACGGCACACGAACTACCATCAAACCCAATATCAGAGTGAGTGTAGCCAATTTCGTTCACGGTTTTACGTGTTAATTCTTCAATATCAACCCAAGCTTTGGTATTGATTTCACCGCCAACCAGGACCATGCCTGTCTTCACGTATGTTTCGCAAGCGACACGTGCTTTTGGATCTATTTCTAAGATGGCATCAAGAACGGCATCTGAAATTTGGTCTGCAATTTTATCTGGATGACCTTCCGATACAGATTCTGATGTAAATAAGTGACTTGCCATTTATTATCCTATATTCGTTTCAGCACAAACATTTTTGACGTTTATGCTTTAATTCTAGTCAAGCGCAAACGACTAATGGTTTGTGCTTTTAAAGTTATTCACGCATTTAATAATACTTAGCGCCTTCGGCTAATATCAGCAATGAACAAAATATCAGTGTTTATTCGCTAAAAAGTGCAATTAGGCCTATTTATAAAAGGTAAATAGTTACAGCTAATCAACTTTCGCAATTTCTTGGACGCATTGTAGAGCAAATTTAGAATTTTACCAATATTTACTTCTAGACGTCTAAAAGTCTACCTTCTCTATGGCTGATTACGGCCCCGAGTGCAATTTGGATTTTATAAAACGGGATTTAGTCAAAAAAATGCAAACAAAAACGCCGAATAATGATTGAACAAATTGGCCTACTGTAAGAGAATACGCGGTCTATTTTGAGATTGACTTCTATTCAAGGGGTTAGTCTTTTGCGCAATAAGTAATTGAAGTTTCAAGGAGAGCTCATGCCATCACGTCGTCATCTAGCCAACGCCATCCGTGCGTTAAGTATGGACGCTGTTCAAAAAGCGAAGTCAGGTCACCCTGGCGCACCAATGGGAATGGCAGATATTGCTCAAGTGTTGTGGACTGACTTCTTGTCGCACAACCCACAAAATCCAAATTGGGCAAACAGAGACCGTTTCGTGTTATCGAACGGCCATGGCTCAATGTTACTTTACTCACTATTGCACCTCTCAGGCTACGAATTACCCATTGAAGAATTAAAGCAATTTCGTCAACTGCATTCTAAAACACCAGGCCATCCAGAATATGGTTATGCACCCGGCGTCGAAACAACGACTGGTCCATTAGGCCAGGGTCTTACCAACGCTGTTGGTATGGCCATTGCCGAAAAAGTGCTAGGTGCACAATTTAATCGTGACAAGTTTGCTATTGTCGACCACCAAACGTATACGTTTTTAGGCGACGGTTGCTTAATGGAAGGTATCTCCCACGAAGCTTGCTCACTTGCTGGTACATTAGGTTTGGGCAAATTAGTTGCGTTTTGGGATGATAATGGGATCTCTATCGACGGTGAAGTCGAGGGCTGGTTCAGTGATGATACGCCGAAACGATTTGAGGCTTACGGCTGGCAAGTGATAAGTGACGTTGATGGTCATGATCCCGAGCAAATTAGCGCGGCTATCGAGCAAGCTAAAGCGGATACTGCTCGTCCATCCTTGATTTGCTGTAAGACAGTCATTGGCTTTGGTTCACCTAACAAACAAGGCAAAGAGGATTGCCATGGCGCACCACTGGGTGACGCTGAAATTGAGTTAGTTAGAAAAGAACTTAACTGGCCATACGCTCCTTTTGAAATTCCGGCTGATGTTTACGTGGGTTGGGATGCGAAAACAAAAGGTGCTTTAGATGAAGCGAATTGGGAAGCATTGTTCGCTGACTATCAGCAAGCTTATCCTGAGTTAGCTCAAGAATTTATACGTAGAAAAAATAATACGTTGCCTGAATCTTGGGGACATCAGTCTGCTAAGTATATTCGTGGTTTGCAAGACAACCCTGAAAATATAGCAACGCGAAAAGCGTCGCAAAACGCATTGAATGCATTTGGTCCATTGTTACCTGAATTATTAGGTGGTTCTGCAGATCTAGCTGGCTCTAATTTAACAATTTGGTCTGGTAGTAAAGGCGTCAGCAAAGATGACGCATCAGGTAACTATCTCTATTACGGCGTGCGTGAATTTGGTATGTCGGCAATGATGAACGGTATTACGTTATATGGCGGCTTCAAAGCTTATGGCGCCACCTTCTTAATGTTTATGGAATACGCTCGTAATGCAGTCAGAATGGCTGCGCTTATGAAACAGCCTAGCATTTTTGTATACACTCACGACTCCATTGGATTGGGTGAAGACGGGCCAACGCACCAGCCGGTAGAGCAAGTGGTTTCATTACGCGCAACACCTAACCTAGACAACTGGCGCCCATGCGATCAAGTTGAATCTGCTATCGCTTGGAAAGCAGCAATTGAGAGAACGGATGGCCCAACAACGTTGATCTTTACTCGCCAAGGTTTACCACAGCAAAGCCGAAATGCGCAGCAATTATCTGATGTAGAACGCGGTGGCTACGTATTAGTCGACTGCGACGTAGTGCCTGAAATAATATTAATTGCAACAGGTTCTGAAGTGCATCTAGCGGTGGAGGCTGCAGCGAAACTTAATGCTGAAGGCACGCCAACACGTGTTGTTTCAATGCCATGCACTGACTTATTTGACCGTCAATCAGCGGAATATAAAGAAACTGTGTTACCTCGCTCAGTAACTAAACGAGTGGCTGTTGAAGCACTTGCAAAAGATACTTGGTACAAGTATGTAGGCTTAGATGGCGCTGTTGTCGGCATGGACAGTTTTGGTGAATCGGCACCAGCAAGTGACTTATTTGCTTACTTTAATATTACAACAGACGCAGTTTATAGCCTTGCAAAAGGGCTGAAGTAAGGTTTGAGAGCTCAGTTTAATTTGTTTCAGCCAATGAGTGCAGCGTAATGCTGCGCATCGCTATAAATGGTTTTGGTCGTATTGGCCGAAATGTTTTACGCGCACTCTATGAGTCCGGGCGTAATGACCAAATTCAAGTTGTTGCTATTAATGAAATAGCCTCGCCAGAAGGCGTAGCACATTTGTTAAAATACGATACCGCACATGGTCGCTTCAAAGGTACGGTTGATTATACCGATAAATGCTTAATTGTTCAGGGCGACAAAATTCCACTCTTTCACGAAAATCACATTGAAGATCTTCCGTGGTCAAAAGTTAATGTAGATATTGTGTTGGAATGCACGGGTGTGTTTAGTTCGAGAGAGTCGGCTCAGCAACACATTAAGAATGGAGCAAAGAAAGTCTTATTTTCACAACCTTGTGGACAAGATATGGATGCAACGATTGTGTTTGGTATTAATCATACAAGTTTAAAATCAAGCGATGTGATTGTGTCGAATGGTTCATGCACCACTAATTGCATTGTGCCGATTATTCAGGTGCTTGATGACGCCTTTGGTGTCGAAAGTGGCACTATTACTACGATCCATTCATCCATGAATGATCAACCCGTAATTGATGCTTATCATCCTGATTTACGTCGTACTCGCGCTGCGAGCCATTCTATTATTCCAGTAGATACCCGCTTAGCGGTCGGCATTGAGAGAATCTTACCGCGCTTTGCAGGTAAGTTTGAAGCAATTGCAGTAAGAGTGCCCACTATTAATGTGACTGCCATGGACTTGAGTGTCACTTTACGTGACAAAGTAACGGTTAGCGATGTTAATGAAGCACTGAAAAAGAGTGCGCATGGCAACCTAAAACACATTATTGACTACACTGAAGAACCTCTAGTATCGATCGATTTTAATCATGACCCACACTCTTCAATTGTCGATGGTACGCAAACGAGAGTGAGTCACAAACAGCTAGTTAAAACATTAGTTTGGTGCGATAACGAATGGGGTTTTGCAAACCGCATGCTCGACACTGCGTTATACATGCATCAACTTAATAGTTAAATTTTTAAAACGTCTGAAAGGAGAAGGTAATGACCATTCGTAAAATGCAAGAGTTAGACTTACAAGGGAAACGAGTACTAATCAGACAGGACTTAAATGTGCCTGTAAAAGATGGTGTTGTGACCTCTGACGCTCGAATTCGCGCCTCTCTCCCAACTATCAAATTGGCCTTAGAAAAAGGTGCAAGCCTAATGTTGATGTCGCACTTAGGTCGTCCTACGGAAGGTGAGTACTCCCCTGAATTTTCATTGCAGCCGGTGGTGGACTATTTGAATAAAGCACTTGACGGTGGAGTGGTCTTAGCTACTAACTATCTGAATGGCCTCGATACGTCATCTACCAAAGTGACGGTGCTTGAAAATGTGCGCTTTAATCCAGGTGAAAAGAAAGACGATGAGACTCTAGCTAAGCAATATGCAGCGTTATGTGATGTGTTCGTAATGGATGCTTTTGGCACAGCGCATAGAGCTCAAGCATCAACTCATGGCGTAGCTAAATTCGCCACCGAAGCTTGCGCAGGACCGCTATTATCTGGAGAGCTTGAAGCTTTAGGCAAAGCGTTAGATAACCCAGCGCGACCATTAGTTGCTATTGTTGGTGGTTCAAAAGTATCCACAAAGCTAACCGTACTTGAATCATTAGCAAGCAAAGTTGATCAGCTTATTGTGGGTGGTGGTATCGCCAATACGTTTATCGCTGCACAAGGACACAACGTTGGTAAGTCTTTGTTTGAAGAAAGTCTAATTCCAGAGGCAAAGCGCTTAATGCAAGCTGCCAAAGATAATAATGGCGAGATACCGGTGCCAACTGATGTGGTAACGGGTACTGCGTTTTCAGAATCAACCCCGGCTACTTTAAAAGCGGTGAGTGCGGTTGATGACGCGGATATGATATTTGACATTGGGCCTGAAACAGCAAAAACCTTAGCCGCAATCATTAAGCAGGCAGGGACTATTGTTTGGAATGGTCCGGTAGGTGTCTTTGAATTTGATCAATTTGGCGAAGGGACCAAAGCATTAGCGATGGCTATCGCCGACAGTGACGCATTTTCTATTGCGGGTGGCGGTGACACACTCGCAGCGGTGGAAAAATATGGCATTGAAGACAGAGTGTCTTACATTTCGACCGGTGGTGGTGCATTTTTAGAATTTTTAGAAGGTAAGACCTTACCGGCAGTTGCTATTTTAGATAGAGACTAAAGCCGCACTTACTTTGTATATGTCTCGGTTAGACGGCTCGTTAACTGCTGAATCAGCAGTGGTAAGGCATATAAAATAAAGCTAACATAACTACATTGAGCAAAATAGCTCGCAAATACAAAAAGGAGCCTTAGATGACAACTCAAGCACAACAAGACATGTTAGCAAAAGTAAAAAATGAAGTTGGCTTTATTGCCGCATTAGACCAAAGCGGTGGAAGTACACCTAAAGCGCTAAAGCTTTATGGTGTTGACGAGTCAGCTTACACAAACGACGAAGAGATGTTCACTTGTGTACATCAAATGCGTACTCGCATAATGACGAGTCCAGCGTTTACCGGAGAGCGTGTACTGGGTGCTATCTTGTTTGAAAATACATTGGATCGTGACGTTGAAGGTCTATCTAGTGCACACTATTTATGGCAACAAAAAAATGTTGTTCCATTCTTAAAAGTAGACAAAGGTTTGGAAGACGAAGCAAATGGCGCTCAATTAATGAAGCCAATCGCAGGGTTAGACGACTTGCTCGCAAAAGCGAATGCGCAAGACGTTTTTGGTACCAAAATGCGTTCTGTTGTGAAATTAGCAAATGAAGTGGGTGTAAACGCTGTCGTTGCTCAACAGTTTGCCGTGGCTAAACAAATTTTAGCTGCTGGTTTGGTTCCTATCATTGAGCCTGAAATTGATATCAATAGTCCAGAAAAAGCGCAAGCTGAAGCCTTATTAAAAGCGGCTATCCTAAAAGAACTTGATGCGTTATCTGATGACCAGCATGTAATGTTGAAACTTACCTTGCCAGAGTCTGCAAACTTCTACAAAAACTGTATAGAGCACCCTAAAGTGATAAAGGTTGTTGCTCTGTCCGGCGGTTATTCACGTGATGTAGCTAATCAGAAATTAAGTGAAAATAAAGGCATGATCGCGAGTTTCTCTCGTGCATTAACTGAAGGTGTGTCTTTCCAACAATCAGACCATGAGTTCAATGCTACGTTGAATAATTCGATTGAAGGTATTTATCAAGCATCCATTACCTAGGTTCTGTATCTATAGTTTATGCAAAGCCAGTTAAATAAAAAAGGGGGACTTTATTGAAGTGCCCCTTTTTTTTGCACCCCATGATCTATCCTAAAAAGTAATAAATTTATGGCTTTCAAAATCACGTTTACTTAATACGAATACTCATACCGGTTGCTTCAATATATTGGTTTTCGCGCTGCAAATCTGCCAACAATAACGGCGATAAATCAAACCAATTATCCGGAAAACTAAGTGCTATTTTTTGTTCAGTAATTTCTAAACCGAATTCGGGTAGCTGGCTTTCTTGGCGGTTAATATTTAGCAAAATACCCAACCTAAGTATGACCAATAATCTCAGCACAACGGTTTCGTTGTAGTTAACAAAAGTAGGTAGGTCAGCGAATTTTATTTTTTTACGGTGATTTCGAACTAATGCCGCTAACAGCTTTTGTTGTTCTTGGTTAAAGCCAGGTAAGTCACTTTGTTCAATGATATAGCTGGAGTGACGTTGCACGCCTCTGGAGTTAATTTGTAAGCCAACTTCGTGTAACAATGCTGACCACCCTAATAAGTGACGTAAATCCCATGTTTTGATGTCCCAAGCGTCTGCCGCTTGTTCATAAATTTTAATACACGTTCCCCACACTTTCTTAGCAAAAAGCGTATCTACGTCATAGCGTGTTGCTAAGCTCTGTGCGGTGCGTTCCCTAATATTCTTATTTGCACCTGTGTCATGTGCCTCATACAGCACACCTTCGCGCAAGGCAGCACCGCTCACTGCCATTGCACTTAAATTTAAACTACGAAAAATAGCAACCAGAATACTTAGTCCCGCAGCAAACACAGGTTTTCTATCATCGGTTAAGCCCGGTAAGTTTAGCTCGCCTGAATGACCCACTTCACAACAAGCTTGCATTAACTCATTTAAGCCTGTCTTAGTAATAGGAATGTCATTTTCGCTTTGGGCCAGCGCGGTCAATACTGAGCAAATAGATCGGATGGTGCCTGAAGCACCAATATTAGTGTCCCATTTAAAACGTTTTAAATTGCCAACAACTAATTCAATCTCTTGGCGAGCCGCAGTTATTGCTGCTTGAAAGGCTTTCTTGGTAATAACGCCGTCAGCAAAATACCGTTGTTGATAACTCACGCAGCCCATTTGTACACTTTTGCACATTACCGGAAGTAAGTGTTCACCAACCGCAAACTCTGTTGATCCACCGCCAATATCGATAACTAAGCGGTTACCCTCTGATTGAGTGGTATTGGCAATACCGGTATAAATTAAACGCGCTTCTTCAGGGCCAGAAATAATTTCAATTGGGTAGGGAAACACTTTTCGAGCTTTGGACAAGAATACTTGTGCATTGCGCGCTTTGCGTAAGGTATGAGTGGCTACAATTCGAACACGCAAGGGGTCTAGCCCTTGCATGCTTTCTGCCATACTCTGTAAGGTTGTTAAACCGCGATCCATAGCCTCATCAGATAAAATGTTTTTCTCGTTTAAGCCTTCTGCTAATCGAACTTTGTGCTTTATTTTTTGAACCGTCTGCAGCGACCCTGCAACGACTCTTGCAATAACTAAATGAAAGCTATTAGAACCGATATCTAATGCAGCATAAAGGTTGATATCACGAGTCTGGACATCTTCAAAAACATTTTCTAAGGTCTGCAATTAAAGTGCTTCCTTTTTTGTGAGGTACTTATGAATTTCAATTTGTGAACGCAAGTTTTTTCGATTACCACGTTTAACGTAATTATTGACTTGATGCTCATCAATGACACGGGCCTTTAAAGTGTCTTTGAATTGAATATCTAATAAATCTTCTATCATTTTGATAGCGTCAGGATCGTAAACAGGACAGCCAACTTCCACTCGATATTCCATGTTACGCGTCATCCAATCAGCCGATGAGATGTAAACCCGTTTATCGCCGCCATTCTGAAACACCATGATGCGTGGATGTTCTAAGTATCGGTCTACGATACTAATGACTTCAATGTTCTCGCTGAGGTTTTTTACGCCGGGTATTAAGGCGCACATACCGCGAATAATGGCTCGGATTTTCACTCCAGATTGACTAGCATGATACAAGTTATCAATTAATTCTTTGTCTACTAAGTTATTGATTTTTAGCGTGATTAGTCCTTTGTGACCTTCGTTTACACGTTGAATTTCTTGTCTAATTAACGATTGTATTTTATTACGAGCGTTAATGGGAGAAAGTTGTAAATGTTGAAATTTCATTTTTTTATAGGGGTTCTGGATCATATCAAACACTTGAATACATTCTAAAGCAAGCTCTTGGTTGCACGTGAATAAACTCAAGTCAGTGTATATTTTAGCTGTCTTTTCGTTGAAGTTACCTGTACCAAAGTGAGAGTAATGTTTCACTATGCCGCGTTCTTCTCGCGACACCACACAAAGTTTACTGTGAATTTTCACATTAGGATTACCTAACACAACTTTAATACCGGCGTCGGTCATACTTTTGGACCAGGCGATATTAGCCTCTTCATCAAATCGAGCTCTAAGTTCAACAACAACAGTTACACTTTTACCATTGTCCACAGCATCAATTAACGAGTTAATGATACGTGATTGGGATGCAACGCGATAAATATTCAATCGAATATGTTTAACTTGAGGGTCAAATGCCGCTTGTCGAACAAATTCAGTGAAGTGCAAGAACTCATGATATGGATAATATAAAAGAATATCTTTGTCAGCAATTGCCTGAAAAACAGTATCGTGAGTTGAAAATGATTTGTTAGAAATTTCGGGTAATGTTGGGTTTTCAAGATAGCTACGTCCAACGTTTGGAAAGCCTATAAAGTCTTTGAAATTGCGATAGTGGCCCGCTGTTTGAATGGTGTCTTCTGATGAAATTCTTAAGCGTTTGCGCAAGTCCTTAATCATATCATCGGGCATACCATCGTCGTGAATAATTCTAACCGGCTCAGCGATAAGGCGTTGCTTCATACCCTCTGACATTTTTTCCACATAACTTTCGTCAATTTCATCATTAATCGAATATTCGGCGTCTCGTGTTATTTTAAATGAATAGGCGTCAGCCGAGTCAAACTTAACAAAACCCGTAAAAATATCTGACAAACAAAGTTTGATGAGGTCATCAATTAAGATGATCTGTTTTTTTATTTTAGTTTTTTCAGGAGGTAGCACAATGAAACGACTTATCGCATTTGTTGGTATTTCTACAACGGCATACTTAGTGTTTCGACCTTCTCTGCGAAGGGCCACGTCGAGATACACCGAGCTGTCATTTAAACGTTGGATCAAATGGCCTTTGCTGTCCAATAATATAGGCGCAACGTGCAGTAAGACTTTACTTTTAAAATACTTACGAGCCCAAATAAGTTGACTTTCACTCAACTCTGGATGTCGCAAAATATGGATGTTGTATCTTCTTAACGTCTTGGTAATATCACGGTGAATAGCATCAAAGCGTTGCGATAAATGATGGACTTTTTCTTGAATGCGTTTAAGCAGTGATTCAAAAATCAGCGCTTGTTCTTCATTTCCATCATTGTGAGAAATCGTGATTTGGCGTTTTACGTCAGCAAAGCGGACACGATAAAACTCATCCAAGTTGTTTGAATAAATCCCTAGAAAGCGAATACGCGCGATAATAGGGTTGTTTTCATCTGCGGCTTCTTGCAGGACTCGCTCATTGAATGACAACCAGCTAAGTTCTTTCGGATAGTAAAGTTCTTTATCGTTCATTATTACTCTTTAAATACTCATGTAAACAAATTGGACCAAGGGCATTTTAGTGGTTAAGTATGACAAACATTGTTAACTTTGTTCAATTTCTACCATTAAGTCGTCGGTGATATCTTCGATTGCCAATTTTACATTGTCTAAATCCATTTGAGGCGATATTGAAACAATGACTTTTGCGGTAAATAAGGGACTCCCCCAATTTGGTGCACTTTCACACTGGGTGGTCATTTCTATAATATTAATATCAAAGGTTTTTAAGGTCGACGTAATATCACTGACGATCCCTCTTCTATCATTGCCGGTGACGAGAATGACTGCCTTTGCATCAAGTGAAATTTCATGCGCATTAGAGGGCAGTAAAGTGATATGTAAATGTGCAAGTTGATGGCATGCTTGGACTAATTCGTTATGCTTTTCGTTCGGTAACATGACTTCGATAAAGCCTGCAAATTGTCCGGAAAGTTGACAAAAACTACTCTTGAGCCAATTTCCCTCTACATCAATAATGCATTTGGCGATTGCATCAACTAACCCTGGTTTGTCTTTGCCTATTAAAGTGAGTACCATTGCTTGCATAATAGAATTATCCTTAACTATTGATTTGTCTTGAGTATAGTGCTTTAGTAGTCTCAAGTCATTCCGTGTTTTTTACCCGATTTAATATTCTAAATGAACCAGCAAGAACAACATCAATTTAATACTCGCAGATTTCGCAAAGACTGGATAACGCACAAAGTCGTGACGGGTTTCGGTTGGCTAGTATTAGCGACTTTTTTATTATTGATTTGGCATATTTTTAGTAATGCATTCCCTTTATTTAAATCACCCTCATTAGTCCTCAAGAGTACCTCTTTGTTTGCACCAACAACTCAGTTGTCCGCAATTGTAGAGTTGAGCTCTGGGGTTCATTATGTGGGAGTCGATAAATGCGACCTGATTTTAATTGATAGAACGTTAATGGATGATCAGCAGAATACGTCAATTGAGACAAAGCGCTTTCCGTTTTCTTGCCAGCACCAAATCCTGTTTCCTGAACAAGGTGATCTCACCTATGTCGGCGTTATCACTCCCAATCATTTATTTGAACTGTATAAGTTATCCTATGAAAAACAGAAATATAGCCTGACGCTGGAAAGTTCTATCGGGATAAATTCAAAACTGAGCGATAGTAATCAGCGAGCTGATCTGGACACTTCTAATGTCAATTCCTCTGAAGCTCCGCGGGCATGGCAGTTTTCAAAATCGGATAACTTTGTGATGTTAAGTAACTTAGATAACTTAACTCTGAGAACTTACTGGTTTGATAAAAAGCAACCAGCCGCATTTAAACGCTATGTCTATCAAGACGTTGAACAATATCAGGCGATACCGAGGTCAAGGCAACTGCTTACAATATCCAAAAATATTATGTCGTTGGTCGACAGCACAAATAACGTAGTCGACCGACAGTTATTATCCCGCGATGTAAAACGCATCTTTTTATCTCCTAGCCAGCGCTCTTTTTTTACTCAAGACCCACACCATGTTTTAAGTAAATGGATAATGCTAAATGAGCAGGGGAATTTTGTTTTTCGACACAACGAGGCTGATATCGATGAGTTAGATGAGCACGTTGAGCAAATGGCTTTTGATACGGATTCGAACGCAGCGGTGGTTTTTTCGATAACGGGCGACATCGCTTTTTTAAATCGAATGACAAATGAAATATTTAGTTCACAAGACTTGGAATTACCTGGTGTTGATTTACATTGGTTTAGTGATCGATTATATGTGCTTGACCACAACAAAATGCATTTGCTTGAAATTCAAAACTTGCAAGGAATAACCACACTCAAAAGTCTTTTTTCCGAAGTGTGGTACGAGGGTTATGAAGAGCCTGCATATGTTTGGCAGACTAGTAGTGCTGCCGAAAATTATGAAACTAAATTCAGTATTGTGCCTTTAATTGTGGGCAGTTTAAAAGCTTCTTTTCTTGCTTTATTTGTCGCAATCCCACTTGCCTTGGGGGCGGCCATATACACATCATATTTTGCAGACCCAGCTGTGCGCCAATATCTAAAACCGACAATAGAAATGCTCGAGGCGGTGCCATCTGTAGTAATTGGCTTTATTGCTGCCGTTTGGATGGTGCCAATAGCAGAAGAGTTCTTGCTTTCTGTCATCTTGTTTATTGTCGTGTTGCCTATTTTACTCGTTACCGCTGCATTGTTGCAATCAAGAGTGGCTAGCTTGTTTGATGATAAGTTTGACCGCCGCTGGGAAATTCTAGTTATTATTTTGGCAGTTGTACTACTCGGACTATTTTGTTTTTCACTTAGTGACGTTTGGCGTTTTATGCTGTTTGGTAGCGCCGAGTTTGGCGAGCAAAACGACAACATAATGAATATCTCGAAAACTACGATTGTCGTCGCTATCGCATTGGGTGTCGCTATATCACCAAGCATTTATTCGTTGGCTGAAGATGCATTGTTCGAGGTACCTGAAAGTATCAAACAAGCCTCTTTTGCGTTGGGGGCAACCAAATTACAAACGCTGCGCCGCGTCATTATCGCTGTCGCAATGCCGAGTATTCTTTCTGCCGTAATGTTGGGTTTTGGTCGTGCATTCGGTGAAACTATGATTGTGCTAATGGTCACGGGTAATACACCTATTAGTGACTGGAATATTCTAGAAGGTTTGCGCTCTATGACGGCTAACTTAGCAATAGAAATGCAAGAATCAAATGTAAACAGCAGTCATTTTAATACCTTGTTTTTAACCGCAAGTATCTTGTTTATTTTTACCTTTGTTGTTAATACTGCCGCAGAAATTTTACGTAACCGTTTACGCAAGGTGTATACCGATGCGTAAATTTAATGCGATGGAAAAACAAACAATCTCTAGCTTTGCTAGTGGCCTAAGTGCTGCTATTTTACTGATTGCGTTAATAAGCTTAGTGTTCTTTATTGTGTTAAAAGGCTCCGCTTATTTTTGGCCATCACAAGTTTTTAAAGTCACCACCTATGATAAAGCAAGCAATGAAGTGAGCGTGTTTGTGCCCAGTTCAGTTGATATTGATGAGTTTACTGCGGCATTAACTAATAAATTGAATGAACAGTTTGCCAGTTCAAAGCAACCTATACCGCTAATTGCTGTTGAGAAAGTAGATGCTATTTATCAGATTAATTTGCATTCTGGCGCAATTCAACATGGCAACTTTCAACAGATTAATACGCCTAATAGCGAGATTTATCAGCTTGCTGAGTTAAATGATGTGGTTGCCAGTGTGGCTGTTTTTCAGCGTGAACTGCGCGAGATACAAACTACATATTTGACGGTATTGCATCGTAAAATTGCACAGTTGAATCAATCTGGTGTCAGCGAGAAAGCACCTGCCCGGTTGAAAGAACTTGAACAATTCACTTACTGGCAACAAAAAGCCGATGCCTTGAGTAAAAAAATAGCAGCTTATCGCTTAATTTTTATTGATGCATCAGGGCAACCTATTGATATTCTGGTGAAAGATATTAACCATCTATTTCAGCCGAATATGATGAGCTTATTTGATAAAGTGTCATATAGCGGCAATAAGATAATAGAATTTATCTCAGAATCGCCTAAACAAGCTTCTACTAGTGGTGGCGTCTTTCCTGCGTTATTTGGCACGGTATTAATGGTTTTATTGATGGCTGTTATCGTCGCGCCTTTTGGCGCCATGGCCGCTATCTATTTGCATGAATATGCGCCCAATAATATGACAACATCGGTGATTCGGATTTGCGTAAGTAACATGGCTGGCGTACCGAGTGTTGTATATGGTGTATTTGGTTTAGGCTTTTTTGTATATACTTTGGGCGGCTCTATTGACTCACTCTTTTATAGCGACTCTTTGCCATCACCTACATTTGGTTCCCCCGGTTTGTTTTGGGCTGCGTTGACCATGGCATTGTTAACTCTTCCTGTGGTCATTGTGTCCACAGAAGAGGGGTTGCGTCGCGTTCCGGAAGGCTTGAGAGCAGGTAGTTATGCCTTAGGTGCAACGAAAATGGAAACTATTTGGAAAACGGTATTGCCGGTAGCCAGTCCAGGTATAATGACAGGCGTCATTCTTGCTATTGCCCGCGCGGCTGGAGAGGTCGCACCGCTCATACTCGTAGGCGCGGTAAAGTTTGCGCCTAGTTTACCTGTAGATGGCGAATTTCCGTTTTTACATTTAGAGCGTCAATTTATGCATTTAGGCGTGTTCATATATGACGGGGCGTTTCATAACCAAACAAATACGCAGGGTTCGTCAATGATGTTTGCGAGTTGCATGTTATTGTTGTTAATAGTTTTCATCTTAAATTTATTTGCTATTATCGTGCGTAATCGACTACGTGACCGATATGTGCGCATTTAGTATCAGTAATTGCGTTATGTATAGCCTTTTTTATCGCGCTATTTATCGCCGTTTTAATTGCCGTTTCAATCGCGGTTCT
Organism: uncultured Glaciecola sp.; assembly: GCF_937770335.1. Classification (GTDB taxonomy): domain Bacteria; phylum Pseudomonadota; class Gammaproteobacteria; order Enterobacterales; family Alteromonadaceae; genus Glaciecola. The sequence goes on along the minus strand of NZ_CALJHY010000003.1, from coordinate 592,249 downwards.
AGTAGCTATAGGAATAGTAAATAACCCTTATGTTAAAGCTTTTTGAAACTGAAACTCTTGCGTTAGACAAGCTCACCGATGAGCAAACAGCCATCAAGGTGAAGGATTTCAGTGTATGGTTAAATAACAGTCTTGTACTGAACAAGATAAATATGCGTATTCCAAAAAATAAAATAACGGCGATGATTGGCCAAAGTGGCTGTGGTAAATCGACATTGCTAAGCAGCTTTAACCGCATGAATGAGCTTAACCAAAAATATGCGTTTAGTGGTGAAGTGCAGATAGATGGTCGTGATATTTATAATACAAAAGAAAACGTAGCTAAATTACGCACCGGTGTCGGCATGGTTTTTCAGCGGCCCAATCCATTTCCTATGAGTATTTACGAGAATGTGTGTTTTGGATTACGTATTCAAGGTAAAACTGAGCGTAGAATGCTTGACGACATTGTCGAGACATCATTGCGCAATGCGGCTTTATGGGACGAAGTCAAAGGCCGCTTATTTGACTCAGCACTGTTACTATCAGGTGGCCAACAACAACGCTTAGTTATCGCTCGTGCGCTCGCATTAAAACCCGAAATACTGTTACTCGATGAACCTACGTCTGCACTCGATCCACTAACAACCTTACATATCGAGGAGTTGATCAATCAGCTCAAAAAGACCACGACCGTGGTCATCGTGACACACAATATGCAGCAAGCGGCTAGGGTGTCGGATTATTCTGTTTTTTTGCATCAGGGGGAACTCATTGAGTACTCTGATAGTGACTCGCTTTTTACTATGCCAGCTAAAAAGCAAACCGAAGACTATATAACCGGTCGTTATGGCTAGTTAAAGGAACGTAACGATTCATGAAAAGACATTTAGAGTTAAATACGCACATATCAGGCAAGTTCAATCAAGAGCTTGAGAACCTCACTAACTCGGTTTTAACCATGGGTGGCGAAGTTGAGCAGCAGTTAATTAATACTATTACTGCCATTCGCGAAAATAATGCGAGTTTAGCTGAACGGGTATTGCTAAATGATTTGAAAATTAATTCGATGGAAGTTCAGATAGATGATGAGTGTATGCGGATTATCGCTAAACGAAACCCAACGGCGAGTGATCTTAGGCTAATAATGACGGTGTCTCGGGCAACAACGGATATTGAGCGCATTGGCGATGAGATATGCCGTATTGCTAAATTGGTGACCAAAGACAAATTGCCTCCTTCTGATATCGTCTTAGGTGGCATGCTAATGATTGCTGAAAAGGTCGTCATTATGATGCGCGGAACGTTTGATGCATTTGCACGCCAAGATGAGAAGTCAGCTGTTGCTGTTTATGAGCAAGACGAGGCTATTGATAAGAAACACAAAGAGTTGCTCAAACAAACAGCAAATGAAATGCAGAACCATCACACTGATGTGCAGAAGTGGTTTGATGTGCTTTGGGCTATCCGCTCCTTAGAGCGAATTGGCGATCGTTGTAAAAACTTGTGCGAATACATACTCTTCCTTACCTATGGGAAAGATGTACGACATTCATCGATGAAAAAAGTGGTTAAAAAATTAATGAGATAAGTGACTTTATAAGTTTTTATACTTTTGAACGCTTGCGATCATTCTCCCATGTTGTACCATAACGCAGTCTTACTTATGAATCACACTTATGACTTCAAGGTTTCTCAACAGGTTTGTTCACGAAAAAATTGCCCGCAGGTCAGCCAGCACAAGGTTGATCAATATAAATTTATCGGTAAAATCCGCATCTCTAGGCTTTATTAATTTATGGATATAATCACAAGTTACGGTTTTTTGTTGGTCGTTATGGCTGCAGTCGTTGGCTTTTTTATGGCTTGGGGCATAGGTGCTAATGATGTTGCAAATGCAATGGGCACATCAGTAGGTTCAAAAGCAATCACTCTCAAGCAAGCCATTGTAATTGCAATGATTTTTGAGTTCGCAGGAGCTTATCTCGCTGGCGGAGAAGTCACATCGACTATTCGCAAGGGTATTATTGATGTTTCGTATTTTACTGATATTCCAGAATACTTAGTCTTGGGAATGATAGCCTCATTGCTATCCGCTGGCATATGGTTAGCGGTTGCGTCATATTTCGGATGGCCAGTGTCGACTACGCATTCCATTATCGGCGCAATTGTCGGTTTTACCGCCGTAGGTGTCAGTCCTGATGCTGTTGAATGGGGCAAAGTGGGTGGTATTGTTGGCAGTTGGGTTGTTACTCCTGCAATATCTGGTCTCATTGCGATACTTATTTACATGAGTGCTAAGAAACTTATTTTTGACCGTTCTACACCTCTTATCTATGCAGTGAAATATGTTCCTATTTATATGGGGCTAGCTGGATTTATTATGTCACTGGTGACTATTAAGAAAGGTCTCAAGCATGTTGGCTTAGGCCTACCTCCTGAGCAAGGCTATATATTAGCAGTTGCCATTGGCGTTGTTGTTGGTCTAATCGGTATGGTATTAATCCGCCGTCTACATGTTGAAGAAGCATCAACCACTGAAGAACAAACCGCCAGTGTTGAAAAAATATTTGCCATTTTAATGGTACTAACGGCTTGTTGTATGGCATTCGCACACGGCTCGAACGACGTGGCAAACGCAATTGGTCCTTTGGCCGCGGTTGTTAGTGTTGTTAGTAACGAGGGTGCTATATTGGATAATGCAGACCTCGCATGGTGGATATTACCTTTAGGCGGTTTGGGCATCGTGGCAGGTTTAGCTTTGTTCGGCCATCGTGTAATGAAAACAATTGGTCAAGGGATTACGCATCTTACTCCAAGTAAAGGTTTTGCTGCTGAATTAGCTGCCGCAACAACGGTCCTGATTGCATCAGGAACAGGCCTGCCTATTTCTACGACGCAAACTTTAGTGGGTGCAGTTTTAGGTGTGGGTATAGTACAAGGTGTCGCAGCACTTAATGGTAAGGTAATTCGTAGCATCATCGTTTCTTGGATAGTAACGCTTCCTGCAGGCGCGTCGTTGTCTATTATTTTCTTCTTTATTTTAACCTTCGCTTTTGGTGTATAGTTTTTAGTTGGGATAGACTAAAACAATGAAACTACCTAATTTAAAACATCTATATTATCTGACAGTGCTGCATAAAGAGCAGCACTTTCATCGAGCGGCTGAAAAATGTAACGTCAGCCAGTCTACCTTGAGCGCTGCCGTACAAAACCTTGAAGACGGCATTGGTCAGCAATTGCTAGAACGGGAACATAAAAATTTCGTTTTTACCGATTTTGGCGAAGCGCTTGTCGAAAAAAGTAAACTCTTACTTAGTCAAACACATGAATGGATTGAATTTGCAGAATCTGCTGGCGACTGGCAGTCAGGCACACTTAGATTGGGCGTCATTCCTACCATAGCGCCATTTTTATTTGAAGGCCTTATAAGAACAATTCATGCTAATTTGCCCGATATAAAACTACAACTGCATGAAGATACGACCGATAATTTACTCAGCAGGCTTGGCGACGGCGAGCTAGATTTACTTATCCTTGCGCTACCGATGCAAACACCTGGTTGTCGTCAACTCATTTTAGGGCACGATCCTTTTCATTTAATTGCCCACAAAAATAGTGCGAAAGACCTCAAAGCCGCGCCGTCGGTTGATTCACTGCCCAAGGATAGTATCTTTTTATTGCAAAAAGAACATTGTTTAACCGAGCATGCGGTGAGTGCGTGTGGTTTGAAACACAAAGAACAAGTGAGCTCCTTAACCGCAAATAGTTTACATACGCTTGTATCACTTGTTAATAGTGACATGGGTTATACGTTTTTGCCGGAGATGGCGCTACAACAAAATATATTAAATGGCACCGATGTAGTCAGTTTGCCAGCTGAAGAAAATGCCTTCAGAGATATTGGGGTCGTATGGCGCAATGGCACTACGCGAATTCAGCTTTTTCGGCATATTGCTAAAATGGTGGCACCATTACTTCCTCAGCCAGTTGACATTTTTTAAATGAGTAAAAATATAATCGTCATGAAACTGTCATGATGATTCGTCAAGATGATATTAGTAGATAGTCTTATAGATCATCTACTAGTATCACGACTATTATCATGCTAGGTAGTGATTGAACAGACAATCTATTTAGTGGTATCTTCGTTAAAACTAACAAAATTTGAGGGAACAACAGATGTTACAGTCAAAATTTAAAATTAGCCTATTAGCTATAGCTATGGGTTTTGTGCTGACAGGATGTGGATTAGACGGTGATGATGGCGCCGCCGGTGATGCCGGTACTCAGGGACCGCAAGGCGATCCAGGTGCTGATGGCGGCGATGGTGCAAATGGTGACAATGGCGCAGACGGACAAGATGCTTCAACAGGCGTGTCTTTATCTTTGGTTGCTAGAGCATCACTCGGTGCCCAAGGTGCAGCTGAAATTGTTCAATATCACAAAGCGACTCAAACTATTTATGCTACTAATTCAGCGACTAATAGCATTGCGATAATTGCTGCGGGCTCAATAGCGTCTACCGAATTAAGCAACCCTATTAATTCAATCAATTTGGCTGTGTCATCAATTAACTTGCCTGCAACAGCAGGAACTGTGCCTCTAGGTAACGTTACAAGTATTGCTATCTCTGGCAATTTATTAGCAGTCGCAGTGCCTGCAGCTACAAGCACAGACAATGGCTTTATTCTTTTTTATAACGGATTGGACAATAGTGCCCCTGCATTTTTAGACAGTGTTGAAGTAGGCGCTTTGCCGGACTCCATAGCGTTTACACCAAACGGTGGAAAGCTAATTGTGGCGAATGAAGGCGAGCCTAATGGTGATTATTCAATTGATCCTGAAGGCACATTATCAGTTATTGATATTCTTGCTAGCGGCGAGCCAGAAGAAACTGCTGAGACCGTTACCTTTACAAGTTTCAATGGAACCCAGGCGGCTTTAGAAGCGCAAGGTATGCATTTTCCTAACCCGTCAGGTTCAACTATTAATGGTAACGCTATAACGGTCACGGTAGCGCAAGATCTCGAGCCAGAATATGTTTCAACAACAAACGACAAAGCCTACATCACTTTGCAAGAGAACAATGGTTTAGCCATATTGGATCTTGAAGACCTATCGGTGCAAGTTATTGGCTTAGGAAGCAAAAGTTGGTCTGAACTAAACTTTGATGGTCAAGAAAACGGAGCTGTTAGTTTTGCTAAATATGAAGGCTTGAATGGCGTATATATGCCCGACAGCATTAGCAATTATGAATGGAAGGGAGCGACTTTCTTAGTAACCGCGAACGAGGGCGATGCAAGAGAATATTTCTTTGACGTTGCTGACGAAGCAGCATGCACTGCTGCGATGGGGCAGTCATACGATGTTGATGACGGTTGCTTAGCCTATTCAGATGAAGTTAAGTTAAAAAATTTACCGGCACAAGCTGGGTCAGCTTTAGAGACCTTACAAATAGACGGTCGTTTGAATGACTTACGTGTAACTAGCGTGTTAGGTGATGCTGATGGCAACGGTGAGTACGAATCTGCTTTCACATATGGCGCTCGCTCATTTACTATTTGGGACCAGAATGGTCTGGTTGTCTTTGATTCTGGCGATGATCTAGAACGCATTACTGCCTCTGTGCACGCTGCGCAATTCAATAATGATAATGACGAAAACAAAGGTGACTCGCGTTCCGAAAACAAGGGCCCGGAGCCTGAAGCTATTGCTGTAGGAAAAATTGGAGAGCGCACTTATGCTTTCATCGGCGCTGAAAGAATGAGTGGTATATTTGTATATGACGTAACCAATCCATTCGATGCATTTTTTGCCGATTATGTAATCAACCGTGACTTAACTGAAGGCAGCACTGCCGATGATGTGATTGGTGATCTTGCTCCTGAAAGCATTATATTTGTTGCTGGTGAAGATAGCGCTACAGGTGAAGCGTTAATCGTTGTGGGTAATGAAGTTAGTGGCACTGTGAGTGTTTATCAAGTGACACCAAACTAAGTATTAAAAGCCTAAAAGCCTAAAAGCCCAAAACAAAAAAAGCGCAACCGTTAAACGACGGTTGCGCTTTTTTTTGTTTTGGCAACTCATTGGTCGAGGTTCGTCGTTTTGAATGAAAGGCTTTCTTTTTGGTGTGTTTTGCTTTTGTTGGTATTTTGGGTGAATGCTTGCGTTGTTTTCGGTTAGGTTTGTGCAATAATGACAAAAATGTAATAAAGCGCTAAGATTATGCAAAAAAACAAAAGCGCAAAAAATAAAAGGCAGAACACATGACACAACAAGTGGTTATAAGTGGTACCGGGTTGTGGACACCCAAGCACAGCATTACTAATGAAGAACTTATTGATAGTTATAACGATTATGCAGATAAGTTTAATACCGAAAATGCCGACAAAATAGCAACGGGCGAAATTGTTGCAAAACCACATTCAAGCGCTGAATTTGTTGAAAAGGCGTCTGGTATTAAAAGCCGGTATATTTATGAAAAAGAAGGTGTGCTTGATATTAATCGTATGCGCCCAGTTATTGCAGAGCGCAGCGACGACCAACTTTCAAATCAAGCAGAAATTGCAGTTGAGGCAGCTAGAAAAGCGATGAAAGCTGCCAATAAAACAGCTGACGATATTGATGCCGTCATTGTGTCTTGCGCATACTTGCAACGTTCATATCCTGCAATTGCTATTGAAGTGCAGTCGGAATTAGGCATTAAAGGCTTTGGTTTTGATATGCTAGTAGCCTGCTCGGCGGCGACTTTTGGTATGCATCGCGCTTACGAAATGATAAAAGCTGAGACTGCTAAAACGGTGTTGGTGATTAACCCTGAATTGGTCTCTCCTCAAATCAACTATACTGATCGCGACAGCCATTTTATTTTTGGTGATGTTGCCACTGCAATTATTTTAGAAGCCGAAGAAACAGTGACAAGTCATAACGCATATAATGTGGTGTCGACAAAAGCATTTACCCAATTTTCTAGTAATATTAGATCGAATCATGGTTATTTGAACCGAGCAAATGACACAGACCCTTATGGTGCTGATAAGTTATTTCATCAAGAAGGTCGTAAAGTATTTAAAGATGTTTGTCCATTAGCTGCCGAGCATATCAGAGAGCATTTGGCTAAACATGACCTGACACCTAAAGACTTAACACGCTGGTGGTTGCATCAAGCTAACATCAATATGAATACGCTTATCAGTAAGCGGTTATTGGGTAGGGAAGCAACGCTTGAAGAAGCGCCTATTGTGCTTGACCGTTATGCCAATACTGCTTCTGCAGGTTCGGTTATTGCGTTCAATCTTTACAATGAAGACTTAGTCAAAGGTGACTATGGTATTCTTTGCTCTTTTGGGGCCGGTTATTCAATTGGTAGCCTATTAGTTCAAAAACGTTAATGTTCGCCGACTTAGGATATGCAATAGCAGCCCTAGGCTACTTTGCGCTGCTATTATTGCTTTTTACAGGACGCACAGCCGGTATTGCAAGATACCTTTTAGTTGCCGCCACCCTCATAACTTGTTTGTGGGCAGTGAGCAATATTCGTTTGTTGGGTTGGCAATCCCATATCAGTCATTTTTTTGTTGCTGACGCCATTCGTCAGTGGGTTTGGGTGTTGTTTCTCGCGTCTTGTCTGCGATCCGATTTTAGCTCTTTTAAAGAAATATTTTTTCGACCCATCACACTCTCCTTTTTAGTTCTACCGACGGTGGCCATTATCACTGGTGCAACGTCGGTGTTACCTGATTTATGGCAATATTCGCTACATACCTTAATTGCTTTGCAAATGCTTATCATCTTGGAAATAGTGTATCGCCAGGCGGGTGAGCAAAAGTGGGCATACAAACCGTTAGTATTCTTCTTAGGTGGATTGAGTTTATTTGACTTTGTTACCTATGCAAATGCAACCATGATTAATCAAATTGGAGATAATTATGTGTATGTGCGGGGTTATATCTTTGTAGGACTACTGCCATTTTTGATCCTTGCGATCCGGCGTATTAGTTATTGGGGGGTCGCCATTTTTGTCAGTCGAGACGTGGTACTACATAGCACACTCTTGCTGGTTGCAGGTGGTTACTTATTCTTGATGGCTCTAGTTGGCTATTTGGTCAAGTTTTTGGGTGGTTCTTGGAGTTACCCTTTACAGTTGGTGCTTATCGGCCTTTCCCTAATATTGTTATTAAGTTTATTTTTATCACATAATTTTCGTACTAAAATTAAAGTCTTTATTACTAAACATTTCTATGCAAATCAGTTTGACTATCGGGTGGAATGGGTAAAGCTAACAGCGATTTTAAGTGAACAGCAAGAAAGCTTGAATGATGTTTATCAAACATCTCTTAGCGGTATGCTTCAGGCGATTGAATATGAAAGCGGCGCTCTACTAAAATTAAATAAAAATGGTTGGCAACAAGTAGCGAAAATCGATGGTGGTGATAGCCGTCAATATGACATGGTCAAAATGCAGATGTTGCAGTCCTTTTTTGAGCTGAAAACATGGATCATTGATATTGGAGAGTTACGTGTCAAACCTCATCAATATGAAGAACTCAGCGGGAAATCCTATTTGATGGACTCATTTGATTACCAGCTTATTGTCCCTATTTTTAGACAGGAAAAATTATGGGGAATGGTGTTACTGGATGCAAATAGCGAAAATGTAAAGTCATTGAATTGGGAATTGAGAGACTATATTAATGCCGTGACAGCACAAGTTTCTAACTATATTTTTCAGTTTGAAGGAGCTAAAGCATTGGCTGAAAATGCACAATTCGCGGCTTTTAGTCGCATGTCAGCGTTTGTATTACACGATTTAAAAAATGTGATGGCACAAATTGATTTAATCCTAGCTAATGCGAAACAGCATAAGTCGAACCCTGAATTTATTGATGATACATTTGAGACACTTGAGCACACCAAAAGCAGAATGGATAATATGCTCAAGCAATTAACCGAGAAGAAAACGAATCAAAGGCAGCATCAGCTTCAAATAGATATCGGTTCTATTTTACATAGTGTAGTAAAGCAACGTTGCCAAGGCTTTCTGCCTCTGCCAATGGTAGATTGTGAGTCTTCACTGTTAGTGGAAATAGATGCCGAAAAGTTTGCTAATGTCATGTATCATCTAATTAGCAATGCACAGCAGGCAACTAAAGATATCGGTACTGTTGTTATTAATGCATCAAGGTTTACCAATAATGGCCAGGACTATATTGCCGTTAAGGTTATGGATACAGGCGAGGGGATGTCTGCAGAATTTATTGAAACCCGTTTGTTTACGCCTTTTGATACCACAAAAGGTAATGCAGGAATGGGCATCGGTGCATATGATGCTAAGCACTATATTGAAGAAATTGGCGGTATTATTGCGGTTGATAGTAAAGTTGGCCAAGGAACGGTATTTACATTAAGTATACCTGTGACGGAATAACACAAGGGATTAGGATGGACAAAGTATTAGTAGTAGACGACGATTTAGGTATTCAAAAACAACTGAAATGGGCATTATCTGAATTTGATACCGTTTTTGCGTCAGATCGCAGTTCGGCAATCGCTCAACTTAGACGATTTGAACCGACGGTTGTAACACTCGATTTAGGGCTACCACCTGACCCTGCTAATGCCTCAGAGGGTTTGAAAGCCTTACAAGAAATTATGACCTTGTTGCCACGCACAAAAGTGATTGTAGTGACGGGTAATAATGAAAAAGAAAATGCGCTTAAAGCTATTAATATGGGGGCCTACGATTTTTATCAGAAACCCATTGATTCTGACACCATCAATATCCTCATCAAGCGCGCGTTAAACTTAGCTGAGTTAGAGAATGAAAATCGACTATTAACGCTTTTCACCCCCTCTATGGGACGAATTATTGGTAATAGCGAGGCAATTCAAGCTATAAGCCGCAAAGCAGAGAAAATAGCCCTGACTGATATTACTGCGCTGTTGTTAGGCGAAAGTGGCACAGGTAAGGAAGTATTTGCTCGAAGTATTCATGAGCACAGCAATCGCAAAACAAAACCTTTTGTTGCCATCAACTGTGCATCAATTCCTGAAAATTTACTTGAAAGTGAATTGTTTGGATACGAGAAAGGTGCTTTTACTGGAGCCAATAAAACCACTTTAGGTAAGATTGAAACAGCCCAAGGCGGCACTTTATTTTTAGATGAAATTGGTGATATGCCGTTAGGCTTGCAGGCCAAAATGTTGCGATTCTTACAGGAGCGTATAATAGAGCGAGTGGGCGGTAGAAGCGAAATTCCGGTGGATATCCGCGTTGTTTGCGCAACCCACCGTGATTTACAAAGTATGGTAAAAGAAGAGACCTTCCGTGAAGATTTGTTTTATAGGGTAGGTGAGATCATTATTTCGATCCCACCATTACGAGATCGTGATGACGATGTGGTGTTATTAGCCAAAATTTTCTTGAATCAATATAAAGACGAATATAGTACAAAAACGACAGGTTTTAGTGACGAGGCCATAGAAGCCATGTTGAGTCATTCTTGGCCTGGAAATATTAGAGAACTACAAAATAAACTAAAGTCAGCGGTCGTGTTGGCTGAAGGTAGTGTTATTAATGCTGATGATCTTGGCCTTATTGCAAAGGTAAAAGATACACAACCTATGGTGCTCAATTTGCGTGAAGTGCGCGAACTAGCCGAAAGTAAAGCGATCCGCAGAGCTTATCATCAGTCAGAGCAAAATATTTCTAGAACAGCAGAGTTGCTTGGAGTAACACGACCCACTCTTTACTCGTTAATTGATAAATACCACTTGGAAGACTTAAAGGCAAACACATAGAATTAACGTAGCTATATGCTCTATTTGAGTATTATTCATATGCTTGCTCAAATAGAACAGTCTTTAATACTGTGTACATTATGGATACGGAATTGTTCATTCGGCTGAGATGGACATTGGGTAAACATCAAAATTTTCTTATATTTAGCTCCACTTACAACATCTACTTAGTAAAACTTACTCCTTTACTGGTATTATTGCGACTATCTATTAATATTTACGCATGTAACCCAATACCCTAAATCGAGGAATACAATGGCTCAACCTACACGTTTACCAAATCAAGAAGGCAAGAAAGTCCCTGACGTTACTTGGCCAATAAGAAGCGGGGAGGACTGGAAGAAAATGTCATCCCAAAAACTATTTGCAGGTAAAAAGGTCGTGTTATTTTCGCTTCCTGGTGCGTTTACCCCGACATGTTCGTCTACTCATTTGCCACGTTATAATCAATTAGCGAACACGTTTAAGAAATTAGGTGTTGATGAAGTTTGCTGTGTGTCAGTCAATGACACCTTTGTCATGAATGCATGGCTGGCGGACCAAGAAGCTGACAATATTACGGTAATTCCTGATGGCAATGGTGAATTTACTGCTGGTATGGAAATGCTTGTGGATAAAAGTGATATTGGTTTTGGTAAAAGAAGCTGGCGTTATTCCATGTTAGTAAACGATGGTGTAGTAGAAAAAATGTTCATTGAACCCAATAAGCCAGGTGACCCGTTTGAAGTGTCTGACGCCGACACTATGCTTGCTTATTTAGCTCCAGAAGCTAAAGCACCAGAGGATGTGTCATTATTTACTAAACCCAACTGTCCGTTCTGTGAGAAAGCCAAAATGCTGCTCAAAGTCGCAGGTTATGAATATGAAGAAATTATATTAGGTACACAAGCCACTTTAGCCTCATTAAAAGCCGTGTCTGGTCATGATACCGTTCCACAAATATTCATTGGCGGCAAACGTATCGGTGGAAGTGACGACCTTGAAGCTTACTTGCAAGGTCATAGCTAAACCGAATCATAAAAAATACACTTGATGCAAAGACACACGTTGAGAAACTGTGTCTTTTTTGTTTTTGCAAAGTATAAAATGCCGTAGACTTAGGACTTTATGGAATGAACATTATTTGTAAAGCACGACTCATTTGTAAAGTATGATTCATTTGTAAATATTGCTTTAATTAAAGGAACCAAAATTGATGGACAGTGGTATCGGGAAAATGGCTACATTGCAACATTTTACAACCCGCGCTCTAGTGATGCTTGTGTTGTTTTGGGTTTGCTCAGTTCAAGCTCAGGAACTTGATGCCAATCGACTTGCTTTGCCCGTGCAACTGTTCGAGGACTTTTCTAGATTATATGAAACCGAATTAGGTAGTATTAGACCTTGCCAAAACAGCGTTGGGTTATATGAATACAAAGTGTGTTCCAAAGCACTTAAAAATGAAGGTAACTCCCCTTATATTTTGTATTCGAAAGGTGTGCCAAGTACAAATGGCAAACGACAAATCGCACCTATTATCGTGTTATTTCACGGCTTATCTGACTCTCCTTTTTATCTTCGCTCAATCGCGGAACATCTTAACGATAAAGGATTCACTGTAGTGGTGGCTCTAACGCCCGGGAATGGCAAACTGAATGCGGCTAATGATATGCGTGACCCTAATTTGCAGCAACGCTGGTATGCACATGTTGATAGCATCATGGGCCTTATTCGCCCTTATTCAAACAAAACCTATATTGGTGGGTTTTCAACGGGAGGAACACTCGCCACTAGGTACATGTTACTGCATCCGGATGAAATCGATGGTTTATTACTTTTCTCGGGGGCCTTAGCCTTGTCTGATAGTGCAGAAAATTTAGGTCAAATTTGGGGCATGAAGTGGATAGCAAAAATAGTCGATGGTGATTTTATTAGTATTGGATCAAACCCCTATCGTTACCCCGACGCCGCAGGCTATGCAGGCTTAACACTTGCTGATGTTATTTTTGAAATACGTGATTTATTAGTAGAGACGAAAGTTTCAAAACCTATTTTTGTTGCGCATTCACTCGCTGATATCATTACTCCCTACTCTGGCGTGGAGAACTTAATGGCAAAGATACACGGTGATCATCAAGTGATGACCATTGACAGCTCATACGACATTTGCCACCAAGATTTGGTCATTAGTTCCATGATGATGGTAGGTCTTAAAATAGATAAAACACAACTCAATATAAGTGAGCGTTGTGCTATCCCAAAACCTAATCCTTTGTTCAATAATATGATGGCGATGTTAGATTACTTTTTTGCTCAACAGTTGAAAGGCAAATAATGCTAGTGAAAACTCGTTTTGACTTAAAGTATGAAAACAAAAGTGAAAGTAGCCTCTGCGTCGTTGAACGCTATAGACGGGGTATTGAGGAAAATAATTGGGAGACTAGTTTGGCACTTGTTCATTATCGGGGAGGTCAAGATGAGTTTGAGTTGGGAAAAGCATACCTTAAAAGCGATGACCCAATTGACCGCGGAGTAGGCGCAGATATTTTGGGGCAATTAGGTTGGCGTGATAAAACATTTTTGGATATGAGCGTTAGTTTATTGATATCGGCATTGCAAGACAAAGTTGATAGCGTTGTTTATTTTGCCTGTGTTGCGCTGGGTAATCGCTGTGACGAAAAGGCGATTGCTCACGTTATTAAGCTTGCACAAAGTCCCAGTACAGAAATTAGGAATGGCGTTGTCTTTGCTTTGTTAGGTCAGGAATCATCTGAGGCTATTGACGTTATGTTGTTGCTGGCTCGCGATGAAGATCTCGATACACGGAATTGGGCAATGTTTGGGCTGGGTACACAAATTGAAATTGATTCACCTCAAATTCGACAGGCATTACACAAAGGCACGTTTGACGAAGATAGTGAGATCAGAGGTGAAGCGCTGGTAGGACTTGCAAATAGAAAGGATAGTGGCGCGATTGAATTACTATTAAACGAGTGGAAAACGTTTGAAGACGTCAGTATATTAAGTGTAGAAGCAGCGGAAATAATAGCCAGCCCACGGCTATATTCAACCCTAGTTGAGTTGGAGAAAACATTGGATCTAGAAGAGGACGTGTTCTTTGAATATCAACTGCAACATGCACTCGATGCATGCAAACCTAAGATACTAAAGGTAGTTTAACGTTAACTACTTGTGTCTTTTTTATCAGCATCGGCTGATGTTGGCTCTGCCTTCTTAACCCGTATTTTACTTCCATCAAGCTCAATGTTGTTAAGTTTGCCAATGGCAATTTTAGCTTCGCCAATTTTGGGCATCTCAACGAACGCGAAGCCTTTGGATTTGCCAGTGACTTTGTCAATAACTAGACTGCAAGATTGAACTAAGCCAATTTCAGTAAAGAGAGCGTTAAGTGACTCTTGTGTAGTGCTTCTTGCTAAGTTGCGTATTATTAGTTTCATTGAGGTACATGGTCAAAGTAATTTCACCCATGATACCTCAACAATGCCTGTATGTTTTAACTAAAGTTAACCTTGCGAGCTAAATTCACCCGGCTTTGGCGACAGCTTCAACTTCGCGCCATACACGCAATACATTTTCATTCAGAATTTTTTTAATATCGTTCTCTGAATATCCACGATCTAACAATCCTTCAACCAGGTTAGGAAAGTCAGATACGTCCTTTAAATTGACCGGCAGAGAGTCACCTACGCCATCGTAGTCCGATCCAATACCGACATAATCAATACCGACTAAATTAACTACATGGTCGATATGATTAAGCACTGTGTCCAAAGTAGCGAATGGGTAAGGACTCTGTGTATTATACTTTTCAACAAAATCTGTCACTTCTTGGCTATCTTCACCGAAGACTTTAGCGAGTTCTTCTGCTTTGTTGGTTCTGTTGTCACGCCAGCTGCGTGCAACTGGACTAACAAAGCCAGAACCAAAGTTAATCATAATAACGCCTTTTTTCGCAGCTAAGGCTTTGAGCATTTCGTCGTCCATATTACGCTCAAATCCGGGAGTGAATTTACGTAACGATGAATGTGATGCAATAACCGGGGCCTTGCTTATGTCGACAACCTGATAAAAAGCGGCATCAGACACATGCGAAATATCCACAATAATCCCAAGTTTGTTCATTTCTACTACTAATTCTTTCCCAAAAGGACTGAGGCCTTTCCATTGCCTGCGTAAGTCATAAGATGAATCGCTAATATGGTTACTCTGGCTATGTGCAAGTGTTATGTAGCGTATTCCCCGTTCATGAAAGACGCGAAGGGTATCAAGAGAACCTTGCACTGGGGAGCCATTTTCCATTCCCATTGGCAATGAAATTTTATTATCTTTAAAATTTTGTTCCACATCCGCAACTGAATATGCCAGCGCAAATTTATCCGGAGCCCTTCCAACAATAGCTTCAACATAATCAATTAATTTGTGAGCCAATGCTGTCGATTCAGCCGAATTATCTAAACTGGCAGGTACATAAATAGACATGAACGGCGCATTTAAGCCTCCCTCTACTGCACGAGGGTAATCAAAATCACCACTTTCTGTGCTTTTTGTGACGTCTACCCATTGATTTTGTATTCGATAGGGCACATCTATATGACCATCAACGATAATATTTTGTTGAGTGATTCGTTTCGCTGCTTGAGCATTGCTTTCAATTTTTGGTGCTGAACTTATGGTATTGCATGCCGTTAGCACTAATGATGCGAGTATGATGAGGATAGCGGTGGATTGTTTTTGCATTAGCAGTCCTTTTGATATAGTTATTTATTAATTGTTATTTTTGTTCAAATTATAAATGTTTTTTTGTTGTCGTTTACGTTAACAATAATAAAAAACACGAATAGAATGAAAATTGAACGGTTTCAACTTAACAACCTTGGTTGTCTTGGCCGTATTGTGCAACTTAATAGAAAAAAAGCCTAATTTTAGTTGTTAATATTAGGTTACAGAGTGACTTTCAAGTCTGTTTAGGCGATAATAACCAACTTTATCCCATGGATAGAAAACGAATTTTCATTGTCATGAAACTGGTTAGTCGTAAACCCTTCATGGCAGTTTCATGACTGAACGATGCAGCGCTAACGATTAGAAATAGCCTCATCAAACTTAAGTAAGAGAATTATAATAAAATGGCTATTAATTATATCGCGCTGGACAAAAACACGCATAAAGATCTAAAAATCATTCCTCAGTTAGATCTTAGTTTTGCAAAAGAAACTCACCTTGCAGCCGCAACTATCCGTGAATTCGCGCATTTGGCATCTTCAATGCCGGTGGTTTTCATTGAAGATCCAACGAATAAGAACATCCATACAGTTGCAATGTTAGGGGTTGATCAAAACGTTAACTTGTTCTGGGCAGAAGATAAATGGCAGGGCCCGCATGTACCATTAAACATACAGCGTTACCCTTTTGATATTCGTCCTGATGGCGATAAACTGGGTGTATTCTTTGATGAAAACAGCCACTTAGTTGCTGAAGAAGGTGAAGCATTATTCACTGACGAAGGCGAGCCTACTGATTTCTTAAAGAATCGTCAGCAGTTTCTAGCTGAACTTGCAAACAGTGAAATGCTCAATCAACGGTTCGTAAAGCGTGTTGTTGAGCTTGAGTTGCTAGAAAACATCCAAATTGGTATTCAGTACCAAGACGGTACTGCTCGTAACGTAACCGGTATCATGAGCGTCAATGAGAAGAAGCTTAACTCGCTGGATGACACGATTATTCTTGAACTACACAAAGCTGGTTTCTTAGGCGCTATGTACGCAATTATGATGTCATTAGCACAATTGAACCGTTTGGTTGAATTATCTAACAAAGGCGATAAGCCAATTAAAACGGTGCAAATTAGACCGGTACCGAAAGAGGGCGAAGGCGAACAACCTGCGGCTTAAAATACAAGCAATTAAAAACTAAAGCAAAAACCACCTTCGGGTGGTTTTTTTTATCTTAAATTTATGCAAGGCCTGTATTTATATACAGTTCAGCGTTATGAACTATTTACCCGTTTGACGCAAATGTGCTTGACAGTGGGGCATGATGGTACATAAACTGTAAAAAGTGGGTAGAAGTGGCGAAAAATGGTTTTTTCGGTCAAGTGCAACCAGCTTAATAATAAAAATAATAATATGAGCTAATAATAATAAAAGGCTAGGGGAATGTTCCGCGGCGCTAACGCAATTAATCTGGATAGCAAAGGTCGACTAACGATACCCACAAGGTACCGTCAGTCGCTGTTGGATGATTGCCAGGGACAGCTGGTCTGCACGATCGATACCTCCCAAAACTGTTTGCTACTTTACCCCCTCCCCGAATGGGAGGAAATCGAGCTTAAATTGAGCAAGCTTTCGAGTACGAATCCCCAAGAACGTCGCCTGCAACGCCTGCTACTGGGCTATGCAATGGAAGGCGAGATGGACAAAAGCGGGCGTATACTAATCGCACCTACACTTCGTCAACACGCCGCTCTGGACAAACAGATCATGCTTGTCGGTCAACTCAATAAATTTGAAATTTGGGATGCGAACGTTTGGCAGAAACAGATATCTGAAGACATTGAAATCGAGAAGCAAGGCCAATTCGAGCTTACTGAACGTCTTCAGGATTTCTCATTATGACATCAGAACAATTTATTCATCGCTCTGTACTATTGCAAGAATCTATCTCTGGCTTGAATATAAAGCCAGATGGGATTTATATTGACGCGACTTTTGGACGCGGTGGCCACAGTGCTGAGATTCTCAAACAACTTTCAAGTAACGGTAGACTCATTGCATTGGATCGCGATGATACAGCAATTGAGTCGGCCCAACGTTTTATCGACGACCCTAGATTCAGCATACATCATGTCGCATTTTCAAACATTGAAGCCGTGGTCAACGAACTTGAGCTGATGTGCGACATTGATGGTGTGTTAATGGATATAGGGGTGTCGTCCCCACAACTAGATGATGCTTCTCGAGGCTTCAGTTTTCAAAAAGACGGTCCTTTAGATATGCGTATGGATCGTTCTGCGGGTATAAGTGCGGCTGATTGGTTAAACAAAGCTGATCTCGAAGAAATTACTATGGTATTAAAAACCTACGGTGAAGAAAAATTTGGTAAGCGCATTGCGCATGCAGTACTAGAGCAAAGAGTGATAAAGCCTCTAGAAACTACCGCTGAGTTTGCTCAATTAATCGATAAAGCGGTACCCGTAAAAGATAAGTTTAAACACCCTGCGACGCGAAGTTTTCAAGGTGTTAGGATTTTTATTAATGGCGAACTTGATCAATTGAACCAAGGGTTAGAAGGCGCAGTTAAGGTACTTAAGACGGGTGGCAGATTAGTGGTTATCAGTTTCCACTCGCTTGAAGATCGCGTAGTCAAACGGTTTATTAGAAAATTAAGTAAGGGTAAAGATATTCCACGCGGATTGCCTATTACACAACAAGAAATAGATGCAGAGAAGCTTGTGATACCTATAGGCAGAGCCGTAAAACCCACAGCTGAAGAAATAACCCAAAATGTGCGGTGTCGCAGTTCAGTGCTTAGAACAGCCGAAAAATTATGAGTATGCCCAGTACCAACTTTAATTTGTTGTTACTTATCACGTCTGAGCTAGGCCGCAATTTATTCAAAGTGATGTTGTTTATTGCTGTTGTTGCAACCGCTATTGGCGTTGTCTTGGGTGCTCATCATAACCGTCAGTTATCTATGCAACACGAATCGTTAATTCAAGAAAAAGATGAGTTGGATGTCGAATGGCGTCACTTGATTATAGAACAAAGTGCGTTAACTGAGCACAACCGTATTGAACAAGTGGTTCGTGAAAACTTAAATATGCGTCGTCCGGGCCCGGAAGACGAGGTTCTAGTACGAGGGAAGTCGAATGGCAGGTAACGCAAATCGGCGCGTATCTGCGAAAAGAGGAACCAGCAAAGACCGCCAAGCTAAACAAAACACATCCCCAATGCTGATGCAGTGGCGCTTTCTTACCGTTCTTTATAGTGTCGGGTTAGTTTTCGTGTGCTTAGCTGCAAGAGCCGCTTATATTCAGGTTATAGAACCTGACCGATTAATTCAACAAGGCGATAATCGTACCATTCGAGTGCGAGATAACCCAAGCTATCGTGGTTTGATTACTGACAGAAATGGTCAACAGCTTGCAGTGAGTGTTCCATCGAAGGCTATTTGGGCTGATCCAAAAGTGGTTAATGCATTTGATAGCGATACTGGTGAAATGCAAACACTTGATAAACGTCGATTCCAAGCGCTCGCCGAAGTATTGGGTCGTGATGTGCAAAGCTTGTACGACAAGGTAGACAACCCAAAACGTCGGTTCGTGTATATTGAACGTCAAGTTACACCAGCGATGGCTAATTTTGTTGAAGAATTGGCTATCCCAGGTGTTTATCTACGCAACGAATCCAAACGCTATTACCCAACTGGTGAGGTCTCCTCGCATGTTGTTGGTTTTACTAATGTTGATGATCAAGGTATCGAAGGCATTGAAAAGTTATATAATGATTGGCTAACCGGTACCCCGGACAAACGCAAAATTCGTCGCGATGCCAAGGGCCGTCAAGTTGAAATTATTGAACAGCACGCCGGAGAGAAAGCAGGCGATTTGATGTTGACTATTGATCAACGTATTCAAGCTTTGGCTTATCGTGAGCTAAAAGAAGCGACGCTATACTTTAAAGCAGCTTCGGCATCCGTAGTTATCGTTGATGTTCACACCGGTGAAATTCTTGCATTAGCTAATACTCCTTCATACAACCCAAACAATCGTAAGACGGTGTCTAATCATCGTTTGCGCAATAGAGCAATAACAGACGCCTTTGAACCCGGCTCGTCATTAAAACCAATTGCGGTATTAGCCGCCTTAGAATACGGCTCAGTGCAAAAAGACTCAATTGTTGACACCTCACCTGGTTGGATGCGCTTAGGTGGCAGTCGAATTGAGGACCCACGTAACTATGGTAAAATTAGCGTTACAGAGATCATTCAAAAATCGAGCAATATGGGTACGTCTAAGTTGGCGCTATCGGTAGACAAAGGCTTCCTGATGGACACCTACTACAACATGGGCTTAATGAGTTCTACTGGCAGTAACATGGTGGGTGAATCTAACGGTATCTTTCATGAACGTAATCGATGGTCTGAACATGAGCTTTCATCGCTATCGTTTGGTTACAATATTTCAGTCACCACGGCTCAGCTTGCCAGAATGTACGCGACGATTGGCAACGGCGGTGTAAAAGTACCCTTGTCTATTATCAAGTCGAATGAACCTGCTTTCGAATTACCTGAGCGTGTTGTGAGCCATGAAAATGCAATAGCTGTTTTGGAAATGATGGAAAGCGTGACGCAAGAAGGGGGCTCAGGTGTAAAAGCGAGAGTGCCTGGTTATCGTATTGCGGGCAAAACGGGTACAAGTCGAAAGGCTGTTGCCGGAGGTTACGGTGAAGAATACGTTAATATTTTCGCAGGCGTTGCACCGGTTTCAAACCCACAAATAGCCGTTGTTGTGCTGATAAATGAGCCCGGCGGTGATTTGTATCATGCTGGTGATACTGCAGCACCCACTTTTTCCAAGATAGTAGCGGGCACATTGCAAATGCTGAACGTGCCGCCCGATGACAATAGCGAAACAGCGAGAATCTACAGCGGGGGTCAATATGACCTCCAATGAAGGTAAACTGCATACTCGTTCAATCGCCTCGGTACTGGCGATTTTTGGCATTGAAATAACCGACACTGATGTTGATAACATCGTTTTGGATAGTCGTAAAGCCAATCACAATTCATTATTTATTGCGCATCAAGGCACAAATGATAATGGCGCCAACTATGTCCAAGATGCAATTAATAATGGTGCGAAACTAGTTATTGTCAACACACAACATGCTGAAGAACATGGCGACTTAAATAGTATTGATAATGCGTTGATTGTTGGCTTTTTCGAATTAGAAAAGCACATCGGCTCTATTTGTAGCACTTTTCACCAACATGTTTCAAATCAGCTTCAGTGCATTGCGATTACTGGTACGAATGGCAAAACATCGGTTGCACATATTTGTGCCCAATTGTCGGCATCGTGTGGCGAAGATGCCGCAACGATAGGTACCATGGGTGTTGCTTTTTATGCGAAGAAGCAAGCGTCAATTAAGATTGCTGAGACCATAAATACAACACCAGATGTTGCCTGTATGCATCAACTTGCGCATTTAGTGAAGCATCGTGGAGGCAAACGCATCTGTATTGAAGCGTCTTCACACGGCTTACATCAAAAAAGATTGAGCGGCTTCAACGTGAATGTCGCTGTGTTCACAAATTTGACTCAAGATCACCTCGATTATCATCCTAACTTGGAAGAGTATGCGAAGGCAAAACGCCTCTTACTCAAACAAGATGGGATCCGCTACTTGGTCTTAAATGCAGATGACGAAGAAAGTCGTCACTGGATAACGAATACGGCGCAGCATACGATTATTTGTCTTTGTTCGGTCACCCAACCGTCATCAGAAAAGTTGCTTCAAGCATACGCAAAATATAACCATGATTATAAATATTGTTTCGCGTCAAACGTGTGCTTTACGCCAAGCGGCAGTAAATTTGAAATTGAGTCGAGCTGGGGTATAGCTTCAATTTCATTGCCTTTAATCGGCCAATTCAATATTGCTAACTTACTTACCGCATTCAGTGCATTACTTTTACAAGGTGTCAATTTTGAACGTTTAGTCGACGCCGTTGCCTTATTGGAAGGTGTGCCTGGTCGAATGGAAGTCTTCGAATCCAAAGAGCATGGCAATATTATTGTTGACTATGCACACACACCAGATGCACTTAAACAGGCATTGATAGCGGCACGTCAGCATGCGATTGGAAAGCTCACCGTGATTTTTGGTTGTGGTGGCGATCGCGATAATGCCAAACGTAGTCAAATGGGCAAAATCGCAGAGCTCTGGGCAGATGAAATTATTTTGACTCAAGACAACAGTCGCAACGAATTACCTGAAGACATCATTGCTGATATTGAACAAGGGATACAAAAAAAGTCCAAATTAAAAATAGAATTAGAAAGGACCTCTGCAATTAAACAGGCTTATCTGAATAGTCACATAGACGATTTGATTGTTGTTGCAGGAAAAGGCCATGAAGAATACCTGGAGTTGAACTCGGTGCGCGAGTATTACAACGAGAGGGACTACGTTAAACAGTTAACCATGGAGTTAAGAGGATGATTTCCGTTTCATTATCTTGGATTGCTGAAAAAGTAGAAGGCACTTTAAACACAAAAAGTGTTGAAGAATTAAAAATTAAAGGCGTTAGTACGGATACTCGAACCTTGGAGCCAGGCGATTTGTTTATCGCGTTATCGGGTCCCAATCACAATGCCCATGACCATCTTTTCAAGGCCCTTGAAAAAGGAGCTGCCGCTATTATTGTTAGTCAGCCCGTTGATTGTCCACTGCCGTTGATATTGGTAGAAGATACTAAGGTTGCTTTAGGTAAATTAGGCGCAGCGGTTAAACAAGAAGTGAGCCCAAAAACGGTCGGGATTACGGGAAGTAGCGGTAAAACCACAGTCAAAGAAATGGTGGCATCTATACTATCTGTAAAGGGTAAAGTGTTATTTACCAAAGGCAATTACAATAATGATATTGGTGTGCCTTTGACTTTATTGCGACTCGAGAAGCAGCACGAATATGCAGTTATCGAAATGGGAGCTAATCACTTAGGTGAAATAGCGTACACCACAAATTTAGTCAAACCAGATGTCGCTACAATTGTAAATGCGGCAGCTTCGCATTTAGAGGGGTTTGGCAGTTTATTTGGTGTCGCTAGGGCCAAAAGCGAAATATTTAAAGGTTTGGGCACAAAAGGCACTGCAATCCTAAATCGTGATAGTCAATTTTATTCATTTTGGGAAGGTAAAACATCGCATTTGAATTGTTTAACTTTTTCTCCTGAGTCGGGGGACGGTGATTACCATGCAGAAGATATAGCGATGGGAATGGACGGATGTGCTGAATTCGAACTAGTTT
The DNA here is from genome assembly GCF_937770335.1 of uncultured Glaciecola sp. Taxonomy (GTDB): domain Bacteria; phylum Pseudomonadota; class Gammaproteobacteria; order Enterobacterales; family Alteromonadaceae; genus Glaciecola. The sequence goes on along the minus strand of NZ_CALJHY010000003.1, from coordinate 569,438 downwards.
GCCCAACCGGAAGAGCGGCTATTCGTCTGAGCATACCCGGCACGCACAACGTTGGGAACGCCTTACTTGCAGCCGCATTATCTATTAACGTCGGCGCAAATTTAGAAGAAGTTCAGTTAGGGTTATTTAACATGCGCGAAGTAAGTGGGCGCTTAAACGTTAAACAGTTGACCAATCAAATTCGTTTATTAGATGACACTTATAATGCCAATGTTGCATCCGTGCATGCGGCAATCGATTTATTGGCCACTTTTTCAGGAAATCGTATTTTTGTGTTTGGTGATATGGCCGAACTGGGTGATAAGGCGCGCTATTACCATGAACAGGTGGGTGAGTATGCAAAATCAAAGGGTATCACATCAATTTATTCACTGGGCGTATTGAGTCAATTTGCAAGCGCGGTTTTTGACGACAATGGTTTTCACTTTGATAATAAAGAGGCACTTATTGAAATGCTCAATCAGAACGTCGCTCACGAGCAACGAGACATTAGCATTTTAGTAAAAGGGTCGAGAAGTTCAAAAATGGAATTAGTTGTAAAAGCACTAGAGGAAAGCCCCGTGGGAAAGTCCGAAAGGCGTAGGGAGCATATTGCATGTTAATTTGGCTAGCCGAGTGGCTAACTCAGTTTGATACCAGTTTTAACGTTGTGCAGTATTTAACCCTGCGTGCAATTTTAAGCACGTTAACCGCCTTGCTCATTGCCATTCTCATTGGCCCAAAGATGATCCGCTGGTTACAATCGATGCAAATTGGACAGACAATTCGTGATGACGGGCCGCAAAGTCATTTGTCAAAAGCGGGAACACCTACTATGGGTGGTTTGTTAATATTAGCAGCCATTTTAATTAGTGTATTGCTATGGGCAGATCTGACTAATAAATATGTGTTAGTCACTCTCGTGGTGATGATTGCATATGGCGTAGTTGGCTTTGTTGACGATTACCGCAAAGTCATTCGTAAAGACGCCAAAGGCTTAATTGCTAGCTGGAAGTACTTTTGGCAATCAGTTATCGCCGTTGTCGTGTCAGCATTTTTGTACTACACCGCGAATCCAGAAATTGCAGCTGAAACTGCATTGCTCGTTCCGTTCTTTAAAGATGTAATGCCACAGCTCGGCATTTTCTATATGGTCATTGCTTACTTTGCATTAGTTGGCACCAGTAATGCCGTTAACTTAACCGACGGGCTGGATGGTTTAGCTATTGTTCCTATTATTTTAGTTGCGGGCGCATTTGCGATATTCGCTTACGTCACTGGCAATATGAACTTTTCTGCTTATCTCAATATTCCCTTCATTCCGATGACCAGCGAGCTGGTAATTGTGTGCACGGCAATCGTTGGTGCAGGACTGGGTTTCTTATGGTTTAACACTTATCCGGCACAAGTTTTTATGGGCGATGTGGGATCTCTGTCACTAGGCGCTACGCTTGGATTATTAGCAATTCTAGTTCGCCAAGAAATTGTATTTATCATCATGGGCGGCGTCTTTGTGGTTGAAGCACTGTCGGTGATACTGCAAGTGGGATCATTTAAAATGCGTGGAAAACGTATTTTTAGAATGGCCCCGATACATCATCACTACGAATTAAAAGGGTGGCCAGAGCCTCGCGTTATAGTGCGGTTTTGGATTATTTCATTAATTTTAGTCCTCATTGGACTGGCAACGTTGAAGTTGAGATAAATGAATAAGGACTTAGCACATCAGTCAATTGCCGTTGCAGGCTATGGTATTACGGGGCAAGCATGTGTCCGGTTTTTAGTTTCGCAACAGGCGGTGGTTTGTGTGCTCGACCTTGATGTAAATATTCGTGAAAAGGTGAGTAATGAACCTCATGTTACCGCAGCAGTTTTCGACTCTGAAATGTCTTTATCCGCATTTTCAATCGTGGTTGTTAGCCCTGGTGTCAACCCACATTTGCCGTGCTTTAAAAGTTATCGCCAACAAGGTGGCCAATTAATTGGTGATATAGAATTATTTGCTTGGTTTAATAAAACGCCATTGATTGGCATTACCGGTTCAAACGGCAAAACCACGGTCACAGATATGTTAGGCAAAGTACTCAATAGCGCGGGTTTACATGTTGAGTTAGCAGGAAATTATGGAAAGTGTGCCATTGATTTATTACTAGAAGAAGCGACTAGAGAAATACCACTAGATGTAGTGGTATTAGAATTGTCGAGCTACCAATTAGAAATGACTGAATCACTGCAACTTGAGTTTGCGACAATACTCAATATTACTGAGGATCACTTAGATCGCCATGGTAGTTTTGAGGCCTATAAAAAAGCCAAACAACGTATCTTTACAATGGCGAAAAGTATTATAACTTGCCGAGATGAAGCCCTTAGTTATCCTATAGATAGTCAATTGGTTAGCTCAGCGCACACCAACCATACACCTCACATCTGCGCTGAAGTGGGTTTATCTAATAACGCAAAGGGATATTCTATTGGCATAACAGCAGCATCTCAATTTCTATCAAATTCAAATGTTGTTAATACGTCAGTTAATCCGGCTAATTTGGTAACGGAGCCGACCATTCAATTTAATGGTATGGCCGTATTTGCGCTTTGTGATTTACATTTAAAAGGCTCGCACAATCATATTAATGCGATGATTGTGCTGGCTATTTGTGACCAGTTAGCACTTGATAGAAATCTGACTATTAAGGCTATTTGTGATTACAAAGGGTTACCCCATCGTTTCGAAACTATCCGAGTATCGACCATCACTTTTGCTGACAAGACCTCAACGATTACTTGGATCAATGATTCGAAGGCGACCAATGTAGGTGCGTGTCAGGCTGCTTTGGCTTGTTTCGCAAAATCAGATGATTATCTTATATTAATTGCCGGTGGCGATGCTAAAGGTGTGGACTTATCACCGCTAAAAGAAATGATTGATACACAAGTAAATCAACTCATTGTGCTGGGCAAAGATGCACTCAAATTTATCGAACTGATCCCCAATGCAATTCATGTTAGCGATTTGCACCAAGCGGTTTCAATCTCATTATCGCTATTAAAAAAAGCGGATTACGCAAATGCAGTGGTCTTACTTTCCCCAGCTTGTGCAAGTCTTGATATGTTTGTTAACTATGAAGATCGGGGTAAAAGTTTTGCCAATGCTGTTATTGAGCAGGTGGCGTAATGGCGAACTCTAACTTATCACCGAGCAATAAATTATCCGCTCTTTTTGCTGCTAGACACGAAGCATCAGCGGAGAAGGATACGACACAAAACCGTCCTTACGACTTGGTTTTAGTATTAATTACATTGACGTTGTTTGCTATTGGTTTTGTTATTGTGACATCAGCTTCAATGCCTATTGGTGAAAAACTGCATGGTAACCCATTTCACTTCGCTATTCGGCATGCAATTTACATCGGCTTAGCTCTTATTGCTGCGATGATAGTGCTTAATTTACCGATGAATTTTTGGCGTGTGGCTAACCCTTATCTACTATTGGTGGCCATCGTTTTATTGATCGCGGTTCTTATTATTGGTCGCACAGCTAACGGTAGTACAAGATGGATTGTTATTGGTCCTATTACCATCCAAGCGGCAGAACCCGCGAAGTTATTTTTCTTTTGTTACCTCGCCGGTTATTTGGTTAGAAGATACGAAGAAATTAATGAAAACTTTAAAGGCTTTGTAAAGCCTTTGGCCGTCTTTTTCTTACTCGCGTTGCTATTACTCAATCAACCTGACTTAGGTACCGTTATTGTTATGTTTGCCACAACAATCGGTTTATTGTTTTTAGCGGGAGCTAAATTATGGCAATTTTTTGGTTTAGTATTTACCGGTGTGTTAGCAGTAGTGGCGCTAATACTTTTTGAACCTTACCGCGTCAAGCGTGTTACGGCCTTCCTTGATCCTTGGGCTGATCCATTCGGTTCTGGTTATCAATTAACGCAGTCGCTAATGGCCTATGGTCGTGGTTCTTGGTTTGGACAAGGTTTAGGCAATAGTCTACAGAAGCTAGAGTTTTTACCTGAAGCGCATACCGATTTTATTATGGCAATTTTAGCCGAAGAATTAGGCTATATAGGCGTGTTAGTCGTTTTACTATTAATCCTTTCTATGGTCGTAATCGCGCTTCGAATTGGCAATAAAGCGATGAAACAAGATCGACCGTTTGATGCCTTTTTAGCTTACGCTATTGGTATTTGGTTCAGCTTTCAAACAGCTGTAAATGTTGGGGCAAGCACCGGTATAATTACCAACCAAAGGATTAACCTTACCATTGGTCAGTTATGGTGGTTCGTCACTTATTGTTATGTCGATCGCTGTCGCCATATTATTACGTATCGATTTTGAACTTAGAGTCGATGGTGTACAGGCACTTAAACGCGGTGGAAGTAGTAAAAAGGCAAATAAGAAAGCCAGTAGTAGAAAAATCGAACAGACAAACACCATTGCAGATCCAGAGAGAGCCGATGATCTTTGATGCTAATGATACAAATAAAAAGCAGCCACTGTTAGTCATTATGGCAGGAGGTACCGGTGGCCATGTGTTCCCTGGATTAGCTGTTGCAAATGAAATAACGAAACAAGGTTGGCGGGTTGAATGGTTTGGTAGTGCAGATAAACTGGAAGCGCAAGTTGTCCCTAAAAGTGGATTCCAAATTCACTTTCTTGATGTAAAAGGAGTGCGCGGCAAAGGTATTGTTACCAAATTATACGCTCCTTTTATGTTGATATCGGCAGTTTGGCAAGCTCGCAGAATACTTAAGTCTTTAAATCCCAACGCTGTGCTCGGTATGGGCGGATTTGCTAGTGGCCCGGGCGGTATTGCAGCCTGGATATTAGGAATTCCTATCGTTATACATGAGCAAAATGCTATTTTTGGCATGACCAATAAATGGTTAGCTAAAGTTGCAAAAAGGGTACTTTGTGGCTTCGACGTAGATGCTTCTGTAATGACGAATAAATCGCCTAATAATGTCGAATTCGTTGGTAATCCTGTGCGCGCTGAATTCTTTAGTACGATTAAAACTCAACGCAATGACGGTACTTTTCGGCTTCTAATTGTGGGTGGTAGTTTAGGCGCATTAGCTCTGAATAAAATAGTTCCAGATGTTATCAATCAACTTCGTCACAAACACGCTATTAAGGTTGTGCACCAAGCAGGTAAAGGCAAAGCTGAACCGGTGCAATTACGCTACGCGCAATTGTCGCAACAGACGCAAAAGTCGCACGAAAGTGAACCTACTGACCAATCAAAAAATACGGTTCTCGAATTTATTGATGATATCCCTGCTGAGTTTGCGAAAGCTGACATTGTAATATGTCGCGCCGGTGCTCTCACTGTTGCGGAAGTTGCGGCTACTGAAAGTTGTGCCATTTTTGTACCTTTGCCAATTGCAGTTGACGATCATCAAACTTACAATGCCAGATCGTTGAGTGATAAACACGCTGCAATACTAATTCAACAAGACAAACTGGCTGCAAATTTATATTCACAGCTTGATGATTTACTATCAAATCCAGAAAAAATAATAGAGATGGGGCGTAAGGCGAGATCGCTTTGTATCCAAGACGCCACGCAAAAAGTAACTTCTGCCATAGTGCAAGAAGGCTTGAGGGACACATTATGATAACCAAAAACAAATTATCTGGACTTTCTAATGCAGATCGAGATGACGACAGTGCAGCATTGATGCCGCATAAAATGCGCCGAGTGCAAAAGCTGCATTTTATTGGTATTGGTGGCGCAGGCATGGGTGGTATTGCGGAAGTTGTATTAAATTTAGGTTATCAAGTTTCTGGCTCTGACATGAAACGCAGCAGTATGACCAATCGTTTGACTAATTTAGGAGCCGAGATTTTTATAGGGCATTCAGCTGACAACATCCAGCAAGCAGATGCCGTTGTTGTATCGAGCGCAATTAATAAATCTAATCCTGAAATTCAAATCGCTACCGAGCAGCGGATCCCCATTATTCGTCGTGCAGAAATGTTGGCAGAACTAATGCGCTTTCGTTACGGTATTGCAGTAGCTGGAACACATGGTAAAACGACGACGACTAGTTTGATTGCGACTATATTTTCACAAGCTAAACTCGATCCTACGTATGTGATCGGCGGACTGTTAAATAGCGCGGGCACAAATGCAAAATTAGGCGCAAGTAAATACCTCATTGCGGAAGCTGATGAAAGTGATGCTTCATTTTTGCACTTGCAACCTACATTGTCAGTGATTACTAATATTGAAGCGGATCACTTGGAGGCTTATCAAGGTGATTTTTCGAAAATGAAAAATGCCTATGTTGAATTTCTACACAACTTGCCCTTCTATGGTTTAGCGGTTGTCTGTGGTGATGACCCCGTTGTGCAGGAAATTTTGCCAAAAGTGGGTCGTAAATATCTGACTTATGGTCAATTAGATGGCAATGATTATCAAGCAAGTAATGTTCGTTATGAACTTAATTACAGTCATTTTACAGTTAAGCGTAAAGACAAAACCGCACTGCAAGTTAAACTCAGTTTACCGGGTATCCACAATGTGTTGAACGCCACAGCAGCTATAGCAGTTGCAACGGATGAGGGTATTAGTGACGAAGATATCTTATTGGCATTGCAAAGTTTTCAAGGTATCGGTCGGCGCTTTCAAGTGCTTGGGCAATATACCCAAGACTATGGCGATACAATTTTAGTCGACGATTACGGGCATCATCCCACTGAAGTGGCGATGACTATTGCTGCTGCTCGCAATAATTGGCCACAACAGCGTATCGTAATGATTTATCAACCACATAGATATTCGCGTACACGAGACTTGTACGAAGATTTTGTTGAAGTATTGTCACAAGTCGATGTGCTCTTGTTACTTGATATTTATCCTGCTAGCGAAGAGCCAATTGAGGGGATTGACAGCAAATCATTGTGCCGCTCAATCCGCCAGCGCGGTAACTTAGAACCAATTTACGTAAGTTCACAGAAAAATCTCTATAAAATTTTAGCTGACGTGATGAGTGATGGTGATGTCTTATTTGCCCAAGGCGCGGGTAATATTGGTGATATAGCACAATCAATCGCAGATACTCAACTAAGTAAGACAGCACTGTTGAAAAAGGCAGGCGATGCATGAATAAACCAGTAATTAGTGCACAAGATATAGTGGCGTTTGGCAAAGTAGCGGTCTTATTCGGTGGCAATTCCGCTGAGCGTAACGTCAGCTTGGCATCTGGCACCGCTGTACTTAACGCATTGCAAAGCGCAGGGGTAGACGCTCACAAGTTTGATCCTGTGGAAAATCCAATTGGAGATCTTGTGTCATCAGGTTTCGACCGCGCATTTATTATCCTGCATGGGAGGGGCGGAGAAGATGGCAGTATGCAAGGCGCACTGCAGTTGCTTGGGATCCCTTACACCGGAACTGGTGTGTTGGGCTCAGCATTGGCTATGGATAAGGTTTATTCGAAGCAAGTTTGGTCAAGCTTAGCCCTACCTACTGCAAATTATAAAGTGGTGACAAAAGCGCAAGTAAACTCAGCTAAAAAACCAAATTATACTGATATTTTAGCGCACTTATCCGGGGTTGCTATGGTAAAGCCTGCTCGCGAAGGTTCGAGTATAGGCATGGCAAAGGTAAGCAGCGCTGCAGAGCTTGAAAATGCGGTGAAGCAAGCACTTGAGTATGATGACGATGTGTTGGTGGAGCAATATATTAATGGCCCTGAGTATACGGTAACTATTTTAAATGGCGCAGCGTTACCGTCAATTCGCATGGCAACACCGCATGTTTTTTATGATTATGATGCCAAGTACAATGACAAAACGACAGAGTATCATTGCCCTAGCGGTTTAGATGATGCTACCGAAAAGAGCATCGGCGAACTTGCGCTAAGCGCATTTAAAGGACTTTCAGGTAAAGGTTGGGGAAGAGTTGATTTGATGCGCAATGAACTTGGCAACTTTATGCTGCTGGAATCCAATACCGTGCCGGGCATGACGGAAACGAGCTTAGTGCCAAAAGCAGCTGAGCAAGCCGGACTAAGCTTTGAGCAATTGGTATTGCAAATATTAGCGTCAAGTCTGGAGTAACAGAGTGACAAAGGGCGATTTAACAAAACAAGGACGTAATGTTCGCAAACGCAAACCGAGTAATGGCGATCTTGTTCATGGCCCAAGTACGGCAATTGATTCAAATGACATGGATTCATTCACAGATGAATTGGATGACGACGAAAGGATTGGTAAAATAGGAGGACCAAACGGACTGGTTGGTTTACTTGTTTTCCTGTTTGTCATTGCTGGTTTTATTTACGGTGGAATACAGGTCATAAAGTGGCTTGAAGATGAACAACAATTGCCGGTACAAAAGGTTATTTTTAGTGGTCAAAGATACGTATTGGTAGATGAGCAAATGGAAGCGATTATCCGGAAAAACCAAAAAGGCAGTTTTTTCGCGTTAGACGTAAATAAAGTGCACAAAATTTTAGAAGACATGCCCTGGGTTTATAGAGCGTCAGTGCGTAAACGATGGCCTAGCAGTTTACATATTTATTTAGTGGAACAAGATCCAGTGGCAATCTGGAATGATGACCTATTATTGAATACACAGGGCGATATTTTTGACGGTGGCGATCCAAACAAAAATTTACCACAATTATTTGGGCCTGGTGGAAGTGAAAAAACGGCATTAGCCGGATTTAATGCGATGCAGTCGTTGTTAAGCTCAACTGGACTTACAATCAATGAGTTATTTTTGAGTGAAAGATTCGCTTGGAGAGTCGAATTAAGCAACGGAATACGCTTAAATATAGGACGTCAGCAGTTTATCGATCGATTGCAAAATTTTATTGATGTTTTTCCGCTGCTACAAGCGCAAAATAAGGCGATTAATTACATCGATTTGCGGTATGATATTGGTCTTGCCGTGGGCTGGCAAAAAAATGATAAAAAAGAATAAGAAATTACAGAAAATAATGACTTAAATGAGTGATATGAATCATGTCTAAGGCTACGGAAAGAGACCTCATTGTTGGTTTAGATATAGGAACCAGCGTAATCAAAGCTATTGTCGGCGAATTGCTTGACGATGACAGCATTAGTATTATAGGCGTTGGCACGCACAAGTCCCGAGGAATGGACAAGGGCGGTGTGAATGACTTGAACCTCGTTGTTCAGTCAGTAAGACAAGCGGTTAATGAAATGGAATTGATGGCCGACTGCAGTGTATCTTCAGTATTTATGTCAATTTCAGGGCGTCACGTTCAGTGTCAAAACGAGAGCGGAATGGTGCCCATCAATAATCAAGAAGTAACTCAAGACGACGTTGATAACGTAATTCATGCTGCGCGCTCGGTGCCAATGGCGGCTGAACGCAAATTACTTCATGTGTTGCCTCAAGAATTTGTGATTGATGTGCAAGAAGGGATTAAAAATCCGATCGGCATGTCGGGTGTAAGAATGGAAGCCGCTGCGCACATTATTACCTGTGCTGACGATATGGCTAAAAACCTGGTCAAATGTGTGGAAAGTTGTGGTTTGAGTGTTGATCAAACCATTTTTTCAGCGCTAGCATCTAGTTATGCAGTATTGACTGATGATGAGCGTGAATTAGGTGTCTGTGTTATTGATATCGGTGGCGGTACTATGGATATCGTGATTTATACTGATGGTGCCATTCGTCATACAGCCGTTATTCCATTGGCAGGTAATCAAATAACCAGCGATATTGCTAAAATTTTCCGCACGCCAATGAGCAATGCGGAAGACATTAAAACGAAATATGCATGTGCACTGAAAGACATGGTGAGCATGGAAGAGAGCATTGAAGTGCCAAGTGTTGGCGGCCGACCTGCAAGAGTCATGTCGCGGCATACACTGGCCGAAGTGATAGAGCCAAGATACCAAGAGCTGTTTGAATTAGCATATGAGCAAATCAAAGCGAGTGGTTTAGAAGAACAAATTGCTGCAGGCCTCGTCATTACTGGCGGTACAGCAAAAATGGAAGGGGCGGTAGAATTTGCCGAGGAAATATTCCAAATGCCCGTACGGGTTGGAAAGCCTCACTCAGTAAAGGGATTGGCTGAATATGTTGATGATGCCTGTTTTGCTACAGCAGTGGGTCTGTTACAGTATGGTAAACAAAATATAAATAATAAAAGAACGTCTTCGAAGAAAGGCGAAGAAAGCGTGTTAAAACGCATCCAAAGCTGGTTTAAGGGCGAATTTTAGGGGGCCTTTAAGCGCTAAAACAATATGAAACCGACATAACAAAACAAATAGGTTTCAGTATACCGGAGAAGCAGAATGTTCGAACTAATGGACAGTCAAAGCGACGAAGCCGTCATTAAAGTAGTTGGCGTCGGAGGTGGTGGTGGTAACGCCGTCGAATATATGGTCAAGCAAGTGATCGAAGGTGTAGAGTTTATCGCCATGAATACCGATGCGCAGGTATTGAAGACGTCAAGTGCTCACATTAAATTACAGATCGGTAATGAAGTTACGAAGGGCCTGGGTGCTGGCGCAGATCCAAACGTTGGCCGTGAGGCAGCTCAAGAAGATCGTGAAAAAATCCGTCAAACGCTGGAAGGCGCTGATATGGTGTTTATTACGGCTGGAATGGGCGGCGGAACAGGTACCGGCGCTGCACCGGAAGTTGCCAGAATTGCGAAAGAAATGGGGATCTTAACCGTTGCGGTTGTCACCAAGCCTTTCCCATTCGAAGGCAAGAAGCGCTCTGATTTCGCTAATCAAGGTATTGCCGAGCTCTCAAAGCACGTTGATTCATTGATTACGATACCAAATGAAAAATTATTAAAAGTAATGGGCAAAGGCACTCCGTTGCTACAAGCGTTCATTGCAGCTAATGATGTATTACGTGGTGCGGTTCAAGGTATTGCTGAACTTATTACCCGTCCAGGTTTGATAAACGTCGATTTCGCCGATGTGAAAACGGTTATGTCAGAAATGGGTACGGCAATGATGGGCAGCGGTGTTGGTCGTGGTGAAGACAGAGCGGAAGAAGCTGCTGAAGCTGCAATTGCTTGTCCTCTACTCGAAGATATAGACTTGTCAGGCGCACGCGGCATACTCGTTAACATTACGGCAGGGTTAGATTTTGCTATCGATGAGTACGAAATTATCGGTAATGCAGTTAAAGCGTTTGCATCTGAAAATGCAACAGTTGTGGTTGGTACGGTTATCGATCCAGAACTGACTGATGAAGTTCGCGTAACCGTCGTTGCAACAGGCATTGGTGCAGAACGTAAGCCAGACATTAGTTTGGTAAATGATAACGCTCGAGTCAGTGCTGTTGGCAGAGATTACGGAACTAGTTCGAGAGATAATAGATCGAGCGGTGGTACTGATGGTAACCAAGCGCTTAAGTTAGACGACGAAGCGCCACAACCAAGTAATGAATTAGAATATCTTGATATTCCAGCATTCTTGAGAAAGCAGGCAGATTAAGACAAATGACGGTAACTAGGCTAACGTTTAGTTGCAGTGGTCTGAACAGTCTGTTTTTTGAAAAAAAAGCTTGAAATATTGTAAGTCTTTGACAATTAATTGGTTAGGTAATATAATATTCGCCGTTTTTCTGTTTGGTGAATAAAACAAAATGATAAAACAACGTACTATTAAAGAATCTGTTAAAGAAACAGGTATCGGTTTGCACAAAGGACGCAAAGTCACAATGACTCTGCGGCCTGCGCCTGCGAACACAGGTATTGTTTTTCGTCGCGTTGATTTAACGCCACACGCAGATATTCAAGCCAAGGCCAATGCCGTTGGAGATACCATGCTGTGCACGTGTATCACTAACGCGGATGGTCATTCGATACATACCGTAGAGCATTTAGCCTCTGCGTTGTCTGGTCTGGGTATTGATAATATTATCGTTGAAGTAGACAGTCACGAACTGCCTATTATGGATGGTAGTGCTTCTCCGTTTATTTTTTTGCTTCAAACTGCTGGCATACAAGAACTAGATGCTCCTAAAAAATTCATCAAAATAACGAAAACTGTGCGCGTTGAAGACGGCGATAAGTGGGCTGAGTTCAGGCCACATGACGGATTCAAAGTTAATTTCGAAATTGATTTTGAGCACCCAGCTATAGCAGCGAGCAGGCAGAAAGTGGTTTTAGACTTTTCAATTGACTCTTATGTCGATGAGGTGAGTCGTGCTAGAACCTTCGGATTCATGAAAGATTTAGAGTTTATGAACTCTATGAATTTAGCCTTAGGTGGCAGTATGGATAATGCTGTTGCTCTTGATGAATATAGAGTATTAAACCCAGAGGGCTTGCGTTGTAGCGATGAATTCTTAAAGCATAAAATATTGGATGCCGTGGGCGACCTCTATTTAGGTGGGCACAGTCTCATTGGTGAACTTGTTGCGTACAAAACAGGTCATGGTTTAAATAATAAGTTATTAAATGCCATACTTGACGATGTCACTGCATGGGAATATGTCGAGTTCGAAAACGAAGACAGTTTACCTATTCGTTATATTGAACCTTCCTTAGCATTTTAGCCTTTCTCTTGTATCCTCCGGTGTGGCGAGGTGACTCCTAAATTTTTCCTCCGGGTATTAGATCGAATAAGGGCGTGTATTTACTAAATGTTTCTTTGTGCCGATAACGGAGGTAGACTACACCCGTTAGTGCTAAACTGTTGTCGTTTGGCGACGTTAAATCAAATAAACGCAATTACAATAGGGTAATGATGAGTTTTACGATACTTTATAAAGGCAAAAATCGCAGGATTGTGAAGCGAATATCCGCTCGCAAGCTATTAAGCGTGTCTGTTATAGCATCAATTGTCTTCCTTATTTCTAGCCGCTCGACGGAATCTGTCTACGAAAATCACGTTCGTGTTAATGTTGTAAAAACAGGATTAGAGCAACAAGCCAAGTTAGTTGACCAACTTAAAACAAACACCGTAGAGCAGGTTGGTGGCATTGTGAACCAGTTGGCAATTATGCAAAATCGAATTAATAAGATGGAGTTGCTGACAGCAACCATGGCTGAAAACGCCGGTCTTAATAAAGATGATTTTACATTAAGCGACGAAATGCAAACGCTCGATGTAACCGAATCTTCTTTAACAAATCAAATAAATAAAATGGCTGAGACGTTAGATTTTAAAATTCAGCAACTCACAGCCCTTGAATCCCTGATGATGGGCCTCAATATAGAAAGACAGAGTGAGTTAGCAGGGCGTCCAGTCGGGAAAGGTTGGTTGTCATCTTATTACGGCGTTCGCAAAGACCCATTCACTGGCCGCCCGTCTATGCACAAAGGTATAGATTTCGCAGGTAAAGAAGGTGAAGATGTTATAGCTACGGGCGCTGGTGTGGTGACTTGGTCGGGCAGCAGATATGGATATGGAAATTTAGTTGAAATTGATCACGGAAACGGTTTAAGAACAAGATACGGTCACAACGCTGAGTTAATTGTTGCAGTTGGCGACGTTGTCACTAAAGGTCAGGGGATCGCATTAGTCGGTAATACTGGTCGTTCAACAGGTGCTCATGTGCACTATGAAGTTCTAAAAAACGGTCAACAGATTGATCCACTACCATTCATCTATCGCTAAAAGAACTGATTTTCAGTTTTCTCCGGTCTAATAAAGCTTCTAACTCTTTAATAATAGCTCAGTCATGTGCTAAGTTGGTCCAGTACATGTAGTTTATGCGCCACATAATTGTTATTATGTAATGCGTTTTATTTTAGTCATTTTTGGAAAATCAAATAGCATGTTTGCAGGCACCTTAAAAAAAGTATTTGGCAGTCGTAACGACCGTTTACTAAAAAAATTAAAAAAGACAGTCGTTGTTATTAACGGATATGAGAAAGCATTCGAAGCGCTATCCGACAATGAATTGAAAAGTAAAACAACCGCATTCAAAGAGCGCCTAGATAAAGGCGAGTCGACGGATGATATTGCTGCTGAAGCCTTTGCTTTGGTTCGAGAGGCGAGTAAACGCGTTTTCGGTATGCGGCACTTTGATGCGCAAATGAAAGGCGGCTTAGTTTTACATCAAGGTAAAATTGCTGAAATGCGCACAGGTGAGGGTAAAACGCTCACATCAACATTGCCCTCTTACTTAAATGCAATATCTGGCGACGGTGTTCACGTTATCACTGTGAATGACTATCTTGCCAAGCGAGATGCAGATTGGAGTAGGCCTCTTTATGAATTTTTAGGCTTAACTGTTGGTTGTAATATTCCGGGTTTAAGTGCAGCTGAAAAAAACAGTGCTTATCAGGCTGATATTACTTACGGTACGAATAACGAATTTGGTTTTGATTACCTTCGCGATAACATGGCGTTTAGTCCTCAAGATCGAGTACAACGTGGACTACATTTTGCGGTTATCGATGAGGTCGATTCGATTCTTATTGATGAAGCCAGAACGCCACTCATCATTTCAGGTGCGGCCGAAGATAGTTCCGAGGCATATCGAAAAATTAATCTTATTATTCCTGAGTTACAACAGCAGGAAAAAGAAGATGAAGAAGACAATATTGGTGACGGCCACTACACTATTGACGAAAAAGGCAAGCAAATCCACTTGACCGAAACAGGTCAAATTTTCGTTGAAGAATTATTACAGAAGTACGGTATATTAGGCCAAGAAGAGTCTCTTTTTGCAGCTGCAAATATTTCATTGTTACACCATGTTAATGCCGCATTACGTGCTCATAAGTTGTTCTCAAAAGATGTTGATTACATTGTTAAAGGCGATGAAATCATTATTGTTGATGAACACACTGGCCGAACAATGGAAGGGCGTCGTTGGTCTGAAGGTTTACACCAAGCTATTGAAGCGAAAGAAGGTGTTAACATTCAGAATGAAAACCAAACACTCGCGTCAATCACATTCCAAAACTATTTCCGGATTTACGATAAGCTATCAGGCATGACCGGTACTGCTGATACCGAAGCGTTTGAATTTCAATCCATTTATGGCTTAGAAACGGTGGTAATCCCTACTAACCAACCAATGGTTCGTGATGATAGAGCGGATAAAATATACCTCACGACTGAAGAAAAGTATGATGCCATTGTGCAGGATATTTTGAGTTGCGTTAAACGCGGTCAACCAACCCTCGTTGGTACAGTATCAATTGAAAATTCCGAATTGCTTTCTAATATACTGAAGAAAGCAAAAATTGAACACAAAGTACTTAATGCAAAATTCCATGAACACGAAGCCGATATCGTTGCAAATGCGGGTATGCCAGGGCAAGTAACTATTGCAACTAACATGGCTGGTCGTGGCACAGATATTGTGTTGGGTGGCAATTTGCAGGCTGAAGTTGGGAAATTAAAAGACCCAACAGAGAAACAACTAGAGCATCTTAAAGCTGAGTGGCAGAAACGTCATGACGCTGTAATAGCATCTGGTGGTTTGCATATCATTGGTACTGAGCGCCATGAGTCGCGCCGAATTGATAATCAGTTGCGCGGCCGGTCGGGCCGTCAGGGAGATGCCGGTTCCTCACGTTTCTACTTGTCACTTGACGATGCCCTAATGCGTATTTTTGCTTCTGAAAAAATGGGTAATATGATGAAGCGTTTAGGAATGGAGAAAGGCGAATCAATTGAACATCCTTGGGTATCGCGTGCTATTGAAAATGCACAACGCAAAGTTGAAGGTCGAAACTTCGATATTCGTAAATCATTACTTGAATATGACGATGTAGCGAATGATCAACGTGGTGTTATTTATGAGCAACGAAACCAGTTATTAGATGATGGTAACATTGGTTCAATGATCGCAAACATCAGAAAAGATGTTGTAACAGAAGTTATTAACCAATATATACCACCACAATCATTAGACGAAATGTGGGATGTTAAAAGTCTCGAAGAGCGTCTTAAAAGTGATTTTTCAGTAGACTTACCTGTGCAAGAATGGCTTGACAATGACGATAAGTTATTCGAAGAAACAATCCGAGAACGCATTTACGAAGAAATCGTAAAAGCCTATGAGTTAAAGGAAAAAACCGTAGGTCCAGAGGTTATTCGTAACTTTGAGAAAGCAGTCATGCTACAGAGCGTAGATAGCTTATGGAAAGAACATTTAGCTGCGATGGACCATTTACGCCAAGGTATTCATTTGCGTGGTTACGCTCAGAAAAATCCGAAGCAAGAATATAAACGTGAGTCCTTCGAGTTATTTTCACAAATGTTAGATACGTTGAAAGTTGATGTGATAAGCATTTTAAGTCGGGTCCAAGTACAACAGCAGTCTGACGTAGAAGCAGTAGATCAGCAGCGCCGTGCAGCCGAAGTTGAAAAGAAATTTGAACATAAGTCGGTGACAGAACCTGATGCTGAAGAAAAGCCAGCATCTGTTCAGCGTTCAGGTCCTAAAGTGGGTCGCAATGACGCATGCCCTTGTGGCTCTGGTAAAAAGTATAAACAATGTCACGGTAAGCTGTCTTAATAAACCGCAACGACATTTGATTAATTCCAGAACAGCCTTTCAATCTAATCATTGAAGGCTGTTTTTTTTTGCGTATTAGGTGGTAGTAATGAAACAAATTCATGTGGCTGTAGGTGTCGTTAGAAGAAATAATACTTTTTTTATCTGTAAACGTGCTGACCATCAACATCAAGGTGGTAAGTGGGAGTTCCCAGGAGGCAAAGTAGAGGCTGGAGAATCCGTTGAAGAGGCTCTCAATAGGGAACTTCAAGAAGAAATAGGCGTTAGTATTACAGCGTCTTCTGCACTGACCGAAATAGCTCACCAATATTCCGAAAAACGTGTTCTATTGTCCGTTTTACTAGTTCACAAATTCAGTGGTGAACCCTTTGGAAAAGAAGGCCAGGTCCATCGCTGGGCAGACATCAGCGAGCTCAAGGATATTGACTTTCCTGACGCTAACGTTGCTATAGTAGACGCTATTTTAGCTCAGTCTGTTGCTTGATATTGAAGAATAGACTGTAAAGGACAGGCACAACGCCGAGAGTTAATAATGTGCCAATGGCCAAGCCAAACGCCAATGCACTCGCCATTCCGAAAAATAGAGCGTCGTGACTAATAATTAGAGGCATTAGGCCGAGAATGGTTGTCACTGTAGACATTACGATAGGACGCAATCTGCGCAGGCATGCCTCTACTAAAGCTTCGTATTGATCTTCCATTTCCTTGCGTTCTATATCTATTCTATCTATCAATACAATGGCATTGTTAACAATAATGCCAGCCAATGCATATAAACCTAAAATGACCATAAACCCAAAGTTTGCTTTCACAACTAGTAAACCAATAACAGCACCTATTAAAATAAGAGGAACGGTCAAAATAACAATGCTAGCACGACGCAAGGAATTGAACTGAGCGATTAGTACGAGCATTACTACTGCTAAGCAGAGTGGTAAATTAGCGTTAAGAGACGCCTGAGATTCTTTTGAATCTTTCACAACACCGTCAAATTCAATGCGGTGAGCGGGCGGCAATTTAGCCCTGAGTTTATCAAGTTCAGGTTCTAAAATAGGCACCATATCTTCAGCCGTCATATTCAAGTTTTTGGCTTCAATGGTAACCGTTCTGAATAAATTTTCGCGAGCTATTCTTGCGTATTGCGGACTAAAACTTATATCAGCAACTTGTTCCAATGGCACGTTTACATTTCTTGAAGCAGCATAAACGTTGATACCATAAATGCGACTGATATCGTACCTATCCTCGGCTTTACCTCGAATTATGATAGGGATTAAATCATCACCGTCTCTAAATTCTGACACTACAGTGCCTGAGAAAAATGTTTCCAACGACCTTGCAACATCGGCGGAAGTGACACCAGCACGTTTGGCTCTAGCCTGATCAATTTGCACATCAATCTGAGTTATTTTATTTTCCCAGTCATTTTTAATTTCAACAGTCCCTTCCAAATTGCGGAAGATCTCTTGAATCTCTAGTGCCGTGTTATAAATATAATCTTTGTCTGGACCGATAACCTGCACGTCAATTTTATTTGAGTCAGACGGGCCCAAAAACATTTTAGTAACACGCGCATTTACCATAGGAAAACCACTAGCAAAGTCTTCCCGAAGATTTTTGATTGTCTCATCTTGGTACTTTTTATCCTTTAGGTTAAGCATGACAAAGGCTTTACTGGATTCTGGGGTAATAGGAGTGAGTGACAATACAAATCTTGGGCCACCGAAACCGCCATAAGCGGCATAATTATCTACATGAGGGTAACGTTCTTTATTGTCGAGGAGGTCAAATACGATTTCTAATACGTCCTCTGTTTCATGCATTGAAGAGCCCGCGGGTAAATCAATGTATGCTAATACTTGAGCTCGGTCTGAATCTGGAAAAAATTTGACAGGAACGGTGCTCATTGCAAGTCCTGCCGCTAGGAAAATAAGAACGGTTAGTGCCATAGTGAAAGCTCGATATTTCAATACAAAATATAAAAGCGCTTTGTACAATGGGTTTATAAGATCAAAGAAGTTGGCTACTTTGGCTTGAAATCCCGACTTCTTGACCTCTGCATCTTTAATAAATAGGTAGCACAAATAAGGTGTCACCATGAGGGATAGAAGCCAAGAAGTAAAAAGTGAATAAATGATCACGATTGACACAGAACGAGTGTATTCACCAGAGCTGCTCTCAGCTAGCATTAGGGGCAAGAATACCAGCATGGTTGTGGCCGAGGAGGTAAGTAGCGGGATCGCCAGTGTACGGCCGATTGCAGACACGATTTCGCGACGTTTTTCACCCTTTTCTAGTCGTCGTTTGAAGTCTTCAGCAACTACAATCCCATTATCGACGAGTAAACCAAGGGAAATGATAAGCGTTGCTAAGCTCATACGTTCAAGTGCCATATTATTAAAATTAAGCACCGCGAGCACAATTAAAATAACTGCAGGTACTATTGCACCCACAATCAGACCAATACGAAAGCCAAGGAAGAGAATGACAACGCCGAGCACAATGGCTAGGGTTTGGATGACGTTTATTGACACACCGTCTACCGCGGCATTTACTTGGTCTGCTTGTCGAGTAATGACGTTGAGGCTGATACCGGCAGGCATCTGTTGTTCTAATGTCTGCAGCATTGCTTCTAAGCGAGGTGTATATTCGGTCACGCTGAAGCGGTCATTTTTAGCAACGGCCAATACAATTGCGCGTTCGCCATTAAAATAAGCCGTTTGAGACTCAGGCGTTTGAATGCTCCTGTATACCGTTGCAATATCTTCCAAGCGTATTGAGTTATTGGTGTTAGGTAGCGTAAAAATGACTTCTTTGATTGACTGAATGCTGGTGAAGTCGCCGCTAGGAACAATATTAAAACTTTTACCGGTTAAGTTGATTGTGCCGCCAGAGCGAATGACGTTTTGTTGCTTCAAAGTATCAAGTAACTGAGTTGGAGATACACCGAGCTGGGCGGCTTTGACGTCAGAAACTTCAATGACAATATTTTCTTGTTGTGCCCCTAGAATATTAACCGATTGAGTGCCATTTACCGTGTACATCATGTCACGAGCATGTTGCGCCATGTCGAACATGTCGCCCATTAAAATACCTTCGTCGGCCTGCAGAGCGACGGTTAATATTGCAACGTCGCCAAAGTTATCATTAATGAAATGGGCTGGTGTGCCCTCCGGTAATTCGCTTTTTACTTTCTCTAATTCGTTCCGTACTTTATCCCAAATTTGGTCGAGGTCGTAGTAACGGTCATATAAATCTACATAAACGACGGATGTGCCTTGCATTGAAATTGAGCGAATTTCCTCAACCTCATCGACATTACGCACGCCTTCTTCCACCGTTTTGGTGATCAAAAGTTCTATCTTCTCAGCAGGCATACCAGGGAAGTGAGTTGTAATAACAGCCTCCCGAACTTTTACGGCAGGGTCTTCCTGTGCTGGTAACGAAAAGTAACTAATACCACCAAACAACATTAACGACAATACGACAGTCATCACTAGGCGGTTATAAGTTAAACCAATATCAGATAAATTCATTTTTAGTACCTCTATTGGTTATATATTCGGGTAGAGGTTTCAACAACTGAAATAACTTGATCGGGTCTTAAAAAGTCTAGGCCAGTTTTTACTATTCTCGATTCTGCAAGGAGGGCGCTATCGGGTCGTTGCACAAATGTAATAATCGCGGTCTCAGGCTTTAATTCAACAATTTCAATATAGTGTTTTTTTGCGATGGCGGTTACTTCTAGGCTTGCGCTCTTGGTCTGAAGAGGTGTGTCTTTATTTATGCTTTTAATGCTAATAGGTGTGTCCTTATTAGCTATATTTTTATCGACTTTTGGTGTTGTTTGGATTGCGACGAAGTATAAATAGGGGCCTGACTTGTCGGTGGTGAAGGCGCTGAAGGGAACTTCAAAGTATTGATCACTGGTGAATAAGCTACTGACCGACAAAATGACTTCAGCCGACATCCCTGGATAAAAACCTGTGTGATTGTCATTTAACGTAATGGTAATTGGAAACGCATTTGCAATAGACGCTTGCGCACCAATTTCTGTGAGCGTCGCAGGATACGTTTTTGAAGGACTCATTGATGGCACAATGACATTCACTTGGTCAAGAAGCGCAATCTTACTGATCAAACCCTCAGGTATAGCAGCGTTAACCTCAAGGTTTGCGTTACCTTGAATGCTAATTACCGAGGCGCCGGGACTGACTTGTTGCGAAGGTTCAACAAAACGCGCTGAGACACGACCCGAGTAAGGTGCGACAAGTATGGTGTCGGATAAATTTTCTCTCGCTATGGCTAGCGAACTTTCAGCTACTTCGGTGCGTTGTTCTGCAATATTAAAATTGGCTTGCGCATTGTCGAATGAAGCTTGTGATACCAGACCTTGTTGTCTAAGTGATTTGTTTCTTTCAAATGTTTGCTTTGCGTCTACTAATCCTGCAGTGGCTTCACCTAACGTACTTTTGCTCTGCTGAACTGCCAATAAATAGACCGCTTTATCTAACTCAGCAAGCACGTCACCTTTATTAAAAGATTGGCCAAGGTCCACATGCATTTTAGAAATAACGCCGGTTACTTCAAATGAAATTGATACAGCGTCTGCCGCTTGAATAGTCCCCGTTAAATGTCTTTTCACTCCATCGGATGCCGGTACCAATGTTGTCGTCCACACTTTTTTAGGAGGTTGATTTCCAGTGGCGTCGCTTTGCAGCATATTTTCTTCAGAATCTGAACATGCACTCAACATAACAATTGTGATAACTACAAGCGGGGCGATTTGTCTAAAACGCATTATTTTTCCTTTCAATAAAGCGGCAGCTTTATTTATCTAATATCAATTAACGACTGCTACGTAACTCGTCTTTATTCATGTCACTGCGGCATTATCCAGTGATGTTTAAAGCTAGCTTTTAGTCCGAGTTTATATTAATTGCTGATATACACTCAGAGTACGATACTGTACAGTACCATAAGGTTTCAAATTTGTCAGTACACAAAATCGATATGTATTAATTTACCACTTAGATATTGAAAGAGTAAGACAGCAATAATAAAGGGAAAACTATGTCGTTTGAGAATAATCAATATAATCAACAGAGTCCTAAATATGAGGCGTAAAGACGCTAAATGCAGAATATTAGCAGCCGCTAGAAGTTTATTCTTTGAATTTGGCGTGACTGCAGTGACTACTGATATGTTGGCTAAAGCAGCAAAAACCTCAAAAATGACATTATATAAGTACTTTGAGAATAAAGAGGTGTTGTTAGAAGCCGTTGTGACACAAGAGGTTGCTCGGATTTATGAGCCATCTAAAGTCGTGGTTCACAGCCAAGTAGAATATCAAAACATGCTGCAATCATTTTGTATTAACGTCGTTAATATTCTTTTTGACCCGCAAATTGTGCGCTTTGATCAGTTGATGATTAGTCAGGCATTGGCGAATAAAGAAATGTCACAAGAGCACTACAACCGATGCTATTTGCCAGCTATACAAGAACTTTCCCGTTTAATAAGGAGTGGACAAGAGAAGGGGTACTTAAAAACCACCCAAGTCCCTGAGGATATTGCAGATATGCTGTTATCCTCTATTTCTGGGTTAAGTTACACCAAAGCACTTTTCGGTTTTTCAATCACTAAAGACAAAGTTGAAGCGAAGGTAGTCAATATACTAGGTATATTATTCAGTGCGAATGATTCTCCAGGGCAAGACCTTGGCTAATCGTTAAATCGACGTTTTTCGAGACAGTGCAAACGCAATGTTAAGGTGATAATAAGCTGACTCACCAATGAAATGAGGAAACACGTCATCTTCACCCTCCCAGTTCAGGGTTTCCCCTTCAAAAGTAAGAAAAGCAGGTGCCCCTTTATTTAATATCATAAAGTCATTGTTTTGTAGGTTTGGGTGTATCATTGCTAACTTATTTCCTGCGGGACATAAAGGAAAATAAACTTCTTCAGTTAAGCGAAAAGCATCAACAACGTCTAAATCACCCAATGTCCGCTTGTTCCAACGGTCACAAAAAGCAACAACCAGTTTGGTCATTTTTTCTGTTTGTAAGTATGCTGCGGGCCTCAGTACACTGTGCGGCTGCGGGCCAACTTCAATCATAATTCCTGTTTTACCAAGGGTGCATAAATAGGGGTGCTGCTTATAAGGAATATGGTCTTCAATAAGAATAATCGCTTCTGGCATATTCGCTTTAACATATTGAGCCATTTTCTGATGAAACTCATCAGACTGCAGAATAATTAACGTCGGTCCCATATTGCTTGTCGTATTGTGAATATCGATGACAAGGTCTCGGGTAGGCTCATACTTAGGACCAAAGGCTAAGTTAAACTCAATAGCCAGTTGATGCTCTAAATTGTCACCCGTTAAAGCGCTTAACTTCTCTTGGCTAAATTGTCGGTTTAGATCCTCTTCTACATAGCGAATTCTTTTTTCAACAGCGAGTTTGTTTACTATCGCCAATTCAATATCAATGTCACTTGCTTGACCCAATAGCTGAGCGCGTATTTGCTCATTAGCTTGTAGGTTTTTTACATATTCGATACCAGACATTTCATTACCGTGCGTACCCGCGGTAATTAAGATTTTATTTACGACACTATGTTGTGACATTGAATGGCTTACCTTGATAAATAATTAGGCTGAAAATGGTGTTTTTTTGAATAAGAGCACTAGTTGGAGAAAAAAGTAGCAAACCAGGACTAATTGTTAAAGAAGTCCTGTTCTTGTTGTGCAATCATTTCCTCAATATCTTCTATATCAATATTCATATAGGGCAAAGAAGTTTCAGCATCTTTATTAGCACCTGAAGGGATAGCGTTCTCTTCGTTAGCCCATTGGCCTAAATCGATTAATTGACATCGCTTGGTGCAAAATGGTCGAAACTCACTCTCAGTTGACCATTTAACTTCTTTTTTACAGGTAGGGCAGTTTACTTTCATATTCTTATTTAGCTATTTGGTTGAATTGTTGAGGATATGCTAACAGCAAGCAATTTCAAATTTAATATCTTCTTTCACTCCGCCCGCTGACCCTTCGTCAGCAACCAGTTGCATGAACCTTATACCATATCGATACTTATTGCCGCTTAATACCGGGTAGTAACCTTGACTGTTAGAGCATCGAACACGAATAAGATCAATTTTGTCAGTGACAATACCCTGGTAAAAGCCATTAGTGGCGATAACGTCTTCAAAGCGACCTCGTTCTCGCAAATAATGCATTAATAGCGTAATGTTCTCACGTACCAGTGCTAAATGGCTTTGCCATAAGGCAATGTCTTTGTCGCGCACATCTTTGGATTGTTTTAGCCAACAAAACAAATGTGGTAAATCAAAGCTAGTTGCCCCGCCAGGGATCGAAAAACGTTGTCGAATACTGCTGAGAAAACGGTCGTCCTTCAAACGTGAACCCAATTTATTGGTGCGCTTTAGCTCTGATAACAAACGATGTAAGGTTTTCAGAGCAACTTCAAGCGCGCCAGTATCGATGTTCGGATGACTCGACCAATAGACTAAATTCTTTTCGTGCACATCAATGTCCCGAATAAAATCGGTTCGGACATCTAGGCGTTCTAGTAGGTCTAACAGGGTGAAAAAAACATCAAAAAAGTGCAAGCTTTCAAATTCATTGTCGAAAGTTGCAGTGTGATCAAGTTGTTTGAAAAGCTGTTCTAATCGCAAATAGTTTCGCGCTTTTTCGCAAAGCGGAAATTCGTAGACTGCGACGGGCATTAAGCTCTCCTTGTGGTTGGCATTTTCCATTGGACACAGTTTACAGGTTTTCGTTCACAATGTTTAGGTAGATTTGATGTAAATCTTTTACTTGTGCATTAAGCCAATCACGGTCTCCGGTGTTTAATATAATATCGTCAGCAACTGCCAATCGTTCTGAACGTGTCGCTTGCGACGCTATTATACTCTCAATTATTGCTTGCTCACTGTTATCCCTCGCCATCGCCCGTTTAAGTTGGGTTGCTGCGTCAACATCAACTACTAATGTACGATCAACCGTTTTGTTGAGTTTGTTTTCAACTAGCAATGGGACACTTAAAATACAATAAGGTGATTTAGCGTTACTGGTTTGTAACTCCATTTGTGTGCGAATAAGAGGATGCAGTAAGGCGTTTAGCCATTCTTTTTTTGTATTATCTGTAAACACAATACTGCGAAGTTTCTGTCTATCGAGGTCTAAGATAGGTGTGAGTATCCCTTGGCCGAATTGCTCGACAATAGCCATTAAGCCCGGGGAGCCTTTAGCAACGACTTCTCTAGCAATAACATCAGCATCAATAATATCTATACCCAAACGAGCAAATTGGTCACTGACCGTCGTTTTGCCCGACGCAATGCCACCCGTGAGTCCTATTACTAATTTGCTCATTTTTTTTATTCTCGCTATAGATTAAAAGCTACTGCTAGCTAAACCAGATGGCTGGTCATTGGCAAGCTCACGGGGTTAGCGTTGCAGTATGTTTTATAACGTCGATAAATACCAGTCAGCAATGTGGTCGCCATACAACATGGTTAACCAGCCGGCCGCAGCTAAATAGGGACCGAAGGGAATAGCTAAATTGCTGTCTTTTTTCTGGATAAACATCATCGTAATGCCAACAACTGCGCCCACGACTGATGACAATAATATGATAATAGGTAAGTGCTGCCAGCCTACCCAAGCGCCCAATGCGGCAAGCAGCTTGAAGTCGCCATAGCCCATACCTTCTTTACCCGTAAGTAATTTAAAAGCCCAATAAATAGACCATAAACTTAGATAGCCGAGCATAGCACCAACAATAGAGTCGATAGGCGATATACTATTGTCAAAGCAACTCAAGCCAAGTCCTGTCCATAGCAATAAAAGGGTAAGTGAGTCGGGAAGCAACATTTTATCAAGATCAATAAAGGTCATGGCAACAAGCAACCAGGTAGCAAATATAAATGCAGTGCCTGTGATACTGAAACCTAATTGATAGGCAACAAGCGCAGACATTAATGCCGTTAATAGTTCAACGGCAGGGTAGCGCCCTGAAATAGGATTTGCACAGCCACTGCATTTACGGCCCAATACCAGCCAGCTGATGATAGGGATATTTTCCCACGCTCGTATTTTATGTTTGCAATTAGGGCAGGTAGAATCAGGTTTTACTAAATTAAAAATAGGCGCTGGTGGGAGTTCTTTATCCGGATGCTGACATTGCTCAATGTCACGTTGCCATTCGTTCTCCATCATAATCGGCAATCGATAAATTACTACATTTAAGAAGCTGCCAACTAATAAGCTAATACAAAAAGTTGTAATGACAAATGTTAGGGGAGATGCTGCTAATAGTTCAAACAACGCAATATTTTCCATTGGATCCGCTTTTACCTTTTTGAATTTGGTATTTATTCTTTGTTTTATATTAAGCTATCGGCTTGTTTAATAAAAGTATTCAACTTTTATTTTCACTACACAATTAAGAATGTAAACAGCGAAAAATAACTCATTACATATCGTTGTGTTGGACAATAAATTTCTGGCGATTACCTAATTGCTTTGTCAAGTAGAAGTCGATGCTTTGCCAGCTAGCAAAAAGCCAGCATAACGCTGGCTTTTAAATAACGGTATTGCTATTACACTACATTACCCATTTCGAAAATAGGCAGGTACATGGCGATAATCAAGCCACCTATTACTACACCTAGTACAGCCATGATCATCGGTTCAAGTAAGCTGGTTAAGCCGTCAACCATATCGTCAACTTCGGCTTCATAAATGGTAGCTATTTTTTCAAGCATACTGTCAACAGAACCTGATTCTTCGCCAATCGCAATCATTTGCGTCACCATCGGTGGGAAAATATTCGTAGCGCGCATAGCAACGTTCATTTGCAGACCGCCAGCGACTTCTTTTTTCACGAATAAAATAGCTTTTCGGAACACCGCATTACCAGATGCGCCGGCTGCTGAGTCAAGAGCACTAATTAATGGCACACCAGCGGCGAAGGTGGTGGACAGAGTTCGTGTAAAACGAGCGACAGCGGCTTTTTTCAAAATATCACCAATAACGGGTATCATTAGAATTTTCTTGTCAACACTGTCGCGCAAGGAAAGCGATTTTGTATGTGCTTTTTTAAACATAATTGCAGCAAGGAAAAAACCGGCAGCAATAAAAGGACCGTAGTTTTGCATACCATTAGACAAAGCAATAACAAACTGCGTGAAAACAGGGAGTTCTGCACCAAACCCAGCAAAAATTTCTTCAAACTGAGGTACAACAAATATTAAGAGTATTGAGGTAACGATGAAAGCAACGACTAATACCGCAATCGGGTAAAACATCGCTTTTTTGATTTTCGATTTTAACGCTTCTGCTTTTTCTTTATACAGAGCAATACGATCATAAATAGTTTCTAATGCACCTGATTGTTCACCTGTTTCAACAAGGTCACAATAGAGGTCATCAAATTTTTCAGGGTGTTTGCGCAAGGCCGAGGACAATGGATTACCGGCTTTTACTTCGTTGGTAATTTCACCTAACAAATCACGCATCGACATCTTTGAATGGCCAGCACCAATCATTTCTAAACTTTGAATAAGGGTAACACCGGCACCCAACATAGTCGCCAATTGTCGAGAAAGTATCGCAATGTCTTGTGCTACGACTTTATCTTTTCTACCAAAAAGTGGTTTTGCTAGTTTTTTGACTTTCGTTGCAGCTACACCCTGACGTCGCAATAAATTTTTTGCTTCTTGCAAGGAACCTGCAGTGATTTCGCCTTTGCCTGCTCTACCGCTTTTCGAGGTACCTGCCCAGGTGTATGTTTCTGCCATTTTCGCCATGGTATTCTCTTATTTCTAACTCGCTAGACAAAAAAGCCCAGATAAATCCTGGGCTTTAGTTCGTTCTAATTAGAACTTCCTAACTAGCATAAAGTTGTTGGAACACAAGCTGTTGCCCAAGATACAGCGCCAGCAGCAGTAACCGTTGGAGTTAACGTGTATGTTGCGCTAGTACTTGAGTTTGCGCCCACACCCATTGATAATGGAGATGTTCCTACAATCGCGCCATTAGTAGTTACTACACCAACAACTTCATTCGCAGTAGCACTTTCTTCGACTAGCGTTACGTCTGCTGGTATACCATTTGCTGCGCCATCGCACTCAGCTAAGGAGCCAGCGCCATTAACTTGTATACAAAGTTCAACACCTACTTTAGCTGAAGAAGTTGCATTAGTTACTTCAGTGAATTTCGCTTTTTGCGTGTAGCCCTGATAAGCAGGTAACGCGATTGCTGCAAGAATACCGATGATTGCTACAACGATCATTAGTTCGATTAATGTAAAGCCTTTCTGAGCTGAATTTTTCATTTTGTCTCTCCGAGCGTGGTCAACGCGTTTAAAATATTTGATTTGAATTTAGTTAAAAAGGCAAGTTCGATAATTGCTTACCTCCTTAACCTCGGAACCAAGTATATGAGGACGGAGGAATATGTGAAGTATGTAGGGGTATACTTAAGTCTTTGTTCCGACACATCCAGACACACCCAAGAGTAGGTTATGAATATGTCTAGTTACGCTAACTAATCGTAATAAGAGAGAGATCTATCGCTGTTACATGTTTAGTCAATGCGCCTGACGATATATAATCTACGCCTGTTTTGGCCAATTCTTGAAGTCTGTCAACAGTAATATTGCCAGACACTTCTAGCTTACACCGGCCAGCATTAATAACGACTGCTTCTTCGATCCGTTTTGTCGTGAAATTATCCAACATTATGGTGTCAACACCGGAGTTGATGGCTTGCGCAAGCTCATGTAAATTTTCTACTTCAACTTCAATGGGTAAACCTGGACGCATTAACTTTGCCTTGGACACCGCATTTTTAATGCTTCCGCACGCTTGAATGTGGTTTTCTTTTATTAGAAAAGCGTCATATAAGCCCATTCTGTGATTCATGCCTTGAGCACATGCAACCGCATATTTTTGTGCTTGACGCAGACCCGGTAGTGTCTTGCGAGTATCAAGTAATTTGGTATGGGTGTTTTTGAGGTAGTTAACATAGCTTGCAGTGGTAGTTGCAGTGCCACTGAGTGTTTGTAAAAAGTTTAATGCCGAACGTTCAGCTGTCAGTATTGCTCTGGCGTTCCCTTGTATATAAACAATTGTCTCATTGGCATTGAGCACATCACCGTCTTTAAATTGCCAATCAAGTGTAATACCGTTATTAATTTGTGCAAAAACTTCATCTACCCAAGCACAGCCGCATAAAACGCAATGCTCTCGAGTAATAATTTTAGCTGACATAATGGTGTCGGCATCAATTAACATTGCCGTAATATCGTTTTGCACCGATATCTCCCCGCCAAGGTCTTCTAATAATGCGGCTTCAACTTGCTTAGGTATATTTATTGGGTATTGATTAATGCGTGACATAGTAGTGAAAACTTATTTTGGAATTAGGTAAATAACCCTGATAGAGTCAGTTTACTGTTTTATGGGCATCATTGAAACTGATATTCAAATACGTTTGGTTTTAGCATACAAACGCTGTTTTCAGTGAAATAGCTTTGCAGTTTGCCTTGTCACTCATATACTTAGCGTAGTCTCTTACATAAAGGAAGACCCATGACTCTAATATCGCTATTAATAGTAATGGCATTGGAACGTGTCACAGAAAAAGCACCCAAGTGGCACATTCATGCATTGGTAGGTAAATACATTACATTTTTGCAAGGTCGCAGTTGGTTTAATGACTCTGCATCTATGCTTTCTATCCTACTTATCATTTTTGCGCCTGCATTACTGGTATACGTGATTGAGCTGATTTTTAATAATGGTTTTGTGACCTTTGCTCTGCAGTTATCTGTTCTATGGATTTGTTTGGGATGTCCAATTACCCGCAAAAATTATAAGCATTATTTGCAAGCTGCGGTGCGCAAAGATTTCCAAGCTTGCTCTTTGCATAGTATTTCGTTAGGTAATGACGATGGTGATTTGGACAAGGTTGGACAACAATTAGTTTTTATTAATTATCGTCAATATGCGGCAGTCATTATTGCTTTTGTTTTACTCGGTGTGCCTGGAGTGATTATTTACTCAATTGCCAAGGAATTACAGTTGTTCACCCATAAATTGAGCGATTGCGATAATAATCCAGAGCAGGTTGATGACGAGGTGATGGGCGATTGCAACAAAGAAAATGCTGAACTCGTTATCGACCAAGTCATGCATGTGATTGATTGGGTGCCAGTGCGTTTAACGACAGTCGGTTTTATGGTTGTTGGTCATTTTTCAAGAGCGCTAACCTATTGGTTGCCCGCTTTGGTTGACACTGAGTCTAACGCCAAGACAATATTAACGAATGTGGCAATTGCCGCTGAAGAAGTAGAAGCTGATCAGAAAAACTGTATCGACGAACCTTGTATCTTGGTGCGCTTAGTTAAACGAAATATACTTTTTATGCTGGTGGCTGTATCAATATTAACCATGGTCGGAGCAGTTGCTTAATTCTTATATAGATGCACTTTGAATTATTCTATTCAACAGCGGTACCCTCTGTTATTAAAGGGCTACCGCGAGTTTATTCATCCCCTTTGATAAAAAAACACCTCAAGATAGTCGCAAAATAATTAGCAATTTAGCTAGGGCTTTACTGCGTCAAGTTAAACAGGACTTGTCGAATGCATAAAAGTTGCTTACACTAGTTTGGTTAATTGGTATTACCATTTATTGGAATTAGCAAAAGTTAATAAAGTTTCGTTAACAAGTAGGCCAATAAACGAGCGACACATCCGTGTCAGCAATAACGTATAAGGTGTGACATAAAAGTGCACGCGAGTATAAAGAACCAAAAATTGTCTGACGTGATCACAGAGCGTCTTGAGTCCATGATTTTGGACGGTACCCTCGTTGCTGGCGAAAAATTGTTACCTGAGCGTTTATTAGCGGAAAAATTCCAAGTTTCACGACCCTCTTTGCGTGAAGCTATTCAAAACTTACAAGCGAAGGGCTTGATTGAACGCAAGCAGGGCGGTGGTACATTTATTAAAAAAAGTCTGAGTTCAAAAATGACTGACCCTTTACTGGCGTTGGTCGCATCTCGTCCTGAAACTCAATTTGATTTGCTTGAGTTTAGACATGCGCTTGAAGGCATGGCTGCCTATTATGCTGCATTGCGCGGTCAGCCAGAAGATTATTTAGCATTGAACAACGCGTTAAATAGTTTACCTAGTTTGCAAAATTCAACAGTTCAGGAAAAGAGCACTTCAGTAAAGGGTGCAGCAGTAAATAAAATTGAAGTAAAACAAAACTTAAGTGCACAAAATAAAGTACAAACCGATACTGATAGCGACACGGAAAAAGAAGCGCAAGCGCTAGTCGAGTTTTATCTCACTATGGCAAAAGCCGCTCACAATATGGTGTTGTTGCATGTAATGCGCAGTATGCAAGGTATGTTAGTTGACAACATCAAACGAAATTTAGACATGCTACGCGCAGGTGCCGATGTTGAAGTTCAAATACGCGAGCAACGACACGCAATCGTGCAGGCCATCAGTTCACAAGACCCGGAAGCGGCTCGAGAAGCAAGTAATGAGCATTTGGGTTTTGTTGAGAGTACCTTATTAGACATCAACAAACGCGACGTTAAATTACAACGCGCGATGCGAAGAATTGAAGTAAAAGAAAATGGAAAGGCAGTTTCTTGAGGATCTGTCTTACTTTACGCAAACAGCGCGCGGCTTTATTTAGCCTCGTTCATCGTTAAAACATAATATAGGAAAGCACCATGACCGATATGATGCATCCCGATGTGGATCCAACAGAAACAAAAGAATGGTTAGACGCACTTGAAGCCGTTTTAGCAGAAGAGGGTGTTGATCGAGCGCACTTTTTACTTGAGTCGTTAATTGAAAAAGCAAGACGCAGCGGGGCTCACTTACCTTACGATTCGACCACTGCTTATATCAATACCATTCCTGCTGGCCAAGAGCCAACCATGCCTGGT
The DNA here is from genome assembly GCF_937770335.1 of uncultured Glaciecola sp. Lineage (GTDB taxonomy): Bacteria > Pseudomonadota > Gammaproteobacteria > Enterobacterales > Alteromonadaceae > Glaciecola. The sequence goes on along the minus strand of NZ_CALJHY010000003.1, from coordinate 538,017 downwards.
GACCAAACGATCGAAGCAAAAATTCGAAATGCCATTCGCTGGAATGCAATGATGATGGTGCTTCGAGGGTCTAAAAAAGACCTAGAATTGGGCGGACACATATCAAGCTTCTCTTCTGCGGCAATGCTTTATGATGTGGGTTTCAATCACTTCTTTCGTGCCCCAAATGATAAAGACGGCGGTGATTACCTGTTTGTTCAGGGTCACGTATCGCCGGGTATTTATTCCCGTGCCTTCATTGAAGGTCGATTGTCTGCAGATCAGTTAGATATGTTCAGACAAGAAGTGGGAGGCGAAGGTTTATCTTCTTATCCACATCCCAAGTTAATGCCTGACTTTTGGCAATTTCCAACAGTATCAATGGGTTTAGGCCCAATGCAAGCTATCTATTTAGCGCGCTTTTTGAAATACCTAACTAACCGTGGCTTAAAAGATTGTTCAGCGCAACGCGTTTGGTGTTTCATGGGTGATGGTGAAGTTGATGAGCCTGAATCATTAGGTGCTATCGGTCTCGCTTCTCGCGAAGGTCTGGATAACCTAACATTCGTCATTAACTGTAACTTGCAACGCTTAGATGGTCCGGTCCGTGGTAATGGCAAAATCATTCAAGAGCTTGAAGGTACGTTCCGCGGCGCTGGCTGGGAAGTATTTAAAGTTATTTGGGGACGTTACTGGGATTCACTATTAGCGCGCGACACGTCAGGTAAGCTACTTGATGTTATGAACGAAACTGTTGATGGTGAGTATCAGAACTACAAAGCCAAAGGTGGCGCATATACACGCGAAAACTTCTTCGGTAAATACCCTGAGTTAAAAGACATGGTGGCGAATATGTCTGATGATGACATTTGGCGCTTGAACCGTGGCGGACATGATCCTGTTAAAGTTTATGCTGCATATAAGCGGGCAACTGAAACGGTAGGTCGTCCACAAGTTATTCTTGCCAAAACAGTTAAAGGTTATGGTATGGGTGCTGCTGGCGAAGGCAAAAATATTGCGCACAATGTGAAGAAAATGGACATTGACAGCGTTAAGCATTATCGCGACCGTTTCAATATTCCAGTGTCAGACGAAAATATTGCTGATCTGCCATATTACAAGTTTGATGAAGATAGTCCAGAAATGAAGTATTTGCGCGAAAAACGCGAAGCTTTACATGGTTATATGCCTGTGCGCTTAGCCAAAAGTACGCATGACTTACCTGCTCCTCCATTAAAAGCGTTTGAAGCGATTACTAAAGGGTCTGGCGATCGTGAAATTTCCACGACAATGACGTTTGTTCGAGTGCTTACTGTTTTGTTGAAAGACAAGCAGATAGGTAAGAATGTGGTGCCAATTATTCCTGATGAAGCGCGTACCTTTGGTATGGAAGGCTTATTCCGTCAGGTTGGTATTTATTCAAATTCGGGACAAAAGTATATTCCCCAAGATAAAGACCAAGTGGCTTATTACCGTGAAGACAAAAAGGGTCAAGTGCTACAAGAGGGTATTAACGAGTTAGGCGCAATGTCGTCGTTCGTTGCCGCTGGTACTTCTTATTCTACTAACGATCTGCCGATGTTACCGGTTTACATTTACTACTCTATGTTTGGTTTCCAGCGTGTTGGTGATATGGCATGGGCAGCAGGTGATAGCCAATGTCGTGGTTTCTTAGTTGGTGGTACTGCGGGCAGAACAACGCTAAACGGTGAAGGTTTGCAGCATCAAGACGGCCATTCACACGTGCAAGCGGGTTTAATTCCTAACTGTGTTAGTTATGACCCAACCTATGGCTATGAAGTGGCTGTGATCACTCAAGATGGTTGTCGCAGAATGTTAGAAGAACAAGAAAACGTGTTCTACTACATGACCGTAATGAATGAAAATTATGTTCAGCCTGAAATGCCGAAAGGCTGTGAAGAAGGTATTATTAAAGGTATCTACAAATTAGATACCGTTGGCGACAAGAAAGCAAAATTAAAAGTGAAGCTTTTAGGCTCAGGTACAATCTTAGTCGAAGTTCGCAAAGCCGCGGCATTATTGGCCGAAAAGTACGGTGTTGAATCAGAAGTATATAGTGTGACTTCTTTTAATGAACTAACCCGTGACGGCATCGATTGTGAACGCTGGAATATGCGAAATCTCGAAAAGAAAGCGCGTGTTCCCTACATTACCGAGGTATTGTCCGATGGTAACGGTGGTCCAACAGTCGCTGCGACTGATTACATCAAAGCCTACGGCGAACAAGCGAGAGCATTCGTACCTGGAGCGTATCGCGTCCTAGGAACTGACGGCTTTGGTCGTTCAGATAGTCGCGAAAACTTGCGTAAACACTTTGAAGTAGACGCAAATAACGTTGCATTTGCAGCACTCTATGAGCTTTATAAGGCCGGTGATTTTGATAAGAAAGCACTCGCAAAAGTGATTAAAGACTTGGGTATCGACCCAGATAAAATTAACCCGCTTTACGCTTAATTAGGGAGAATTGACATGGCAAATTTAATAGACATTATTGTTCCTGATGTTGGCGGTGAAGAAGTTGAGGTTATAGAGCTTTGTGTCGCTGTTGGCGAAACGGTAGATGCAGAAGCATCCATCGTAACGGTTGAAAGCGATAAAGCGAGTATGGACATTCCGTGCACTGAACCTGGCATTATAAAATCACTCAAGGTAAAAGTGGGTGATAAAATTAAGCAAGGCGATGTTCTAGGTCAAATGGAGTCAGGCGCTGCTGCACCGGAGCCTGAAGCATCCGCGCCGGCAGAGAGCCCAGCCCAAGCGCCAGAAGCGAATGCACCAGAGTCTGACGTAGCAAAAGCAGAGACATCTAAATCAGAAGCACCAGCAAAAAGTGCGCCGGCTTCAAGTGGCGTTAAGACAATTGAAGTCACTGTGCCAGACATAGGCGATGCAACCGAAGTCGATATTATTGAATTGTTAGTTGCAGTGGGTGACACCGTTGAACCAGAAGATGGCTTGATCACACTGGAAACTGATAAAGCAACAATGGATGTACCTGCACCAGAAGCAGGTAAAGTGGTTAGTTTAGCCGTTAAAGTTGGTGACAAAGTATCTAAAGGATCGCTTGTATTAACCCTAGAAGTTGCCGGTGAGTCATCAGTAGAGAGTGATTCAAGTTTAGCTGATACAAATGCTGCTGAGTCTGTAATTGCAACTCCGCCGTCATCAACAGATTCAGCGCCAAGTGCACCAGCGTCTGCACCAACGCCTAAAGCACCGCCAGTGCCACATCATCCGTCAGCGGGTGATAAAGTGAATAAGGGCAAAGTACACGCGTCACCTTCGGTTCGCCGATTAGCTCGCGAGTTTGGCGTCGACCTCACTCAAGTACAAGGTTCAGGGCGTAAAAATCGTGTTCAAAAAGATGACGTACAGTCATTTGTGAAGTACGAATTATCGCGTCCGAAGATGAACCCAGGTAGTTCTGCAGGAAGTGGAAATACCGGCGGTGGCTTACAAGTATTAGCTCAACCGAAAGTCGATTTTGCGAAGTTTGGTGAGATTGAGGAAGTTCCATTAACACGGATCCAAAAACTTTCGGGTCCAAACCTACACAGAAACTGGGTCACAATTCCACACGTTACCCAATTTGATGAAGCGGATATTACTGACTTAGAATCGTTCCGTAAGGAGCAAAATGCGATTGCTGAAAAGCGTAAACTGGGGGTGAAAATTACGCCTCTGGTCTTTATGATGAAAGCGGTAGCCGATGCATTAAAAGAATACCCCGCTTTTAATAGCAGTTTGTCTGAGTCTGGTGAATCATTGATAATGAAAAAGTATTATCATATTGGTATTGCGGTGGACACTCCTGGAGGCTTAATGGTCCCAGTTGTGCGCGATGTTGATAAAAAAGGCATTATGGAAATTTCCCGAGAACTAATGGAGATTAGTGCCAAAGCAAGAGACGGTAAGTTGAAGTCGGCAGATATGCAGGGCAGTTGTTTCACAATTTCTAGCTTAGGCGGAATAGGCGGTACAGCATTTACACCAATCGTAAATGCCCCCGATGTTGCTATTTTAGGTGTTTCTAAGTCAGAGATGAAACCAAAGTGGAATGGTAAAGACTTTGACCCTCGTTTAATGTTGCCATTGTCATTGTCATACGACCATCGTGTCATTGATGGAGCACTAGCAGCTCGCTTCACTGTGCATGTGAGTGGTGCGTTGTCAGACTTAAGACGTATTTTGTTATAAGATCAAACCCGCCAAGGAATTGCCCTTGGCGAATCTGTTCTAATACCAGAAAAGTGCATTGGAACAAAAAGTTTTGCAGGTTGACGTGTGAATCGGTAAGATCCGCGCAAAGCAACATTTAATTATATAATTTTGAGGTCATAATGAGCGAGATTAAAACTCAGTTGGTCGTACTAGGAGCAGGTCCTGGTGGATATTCTGCAGCATTCAGAGCAGCCGATTTAGGCATAGATACAATTATCATAGACGCTCGCGAAACACTTGGTGGCGTTTGCTTAAATGTAGGTTGTATACCTTCCAAAGCGCTATTGCACGTAGCTAAAGTGATTCAAGAAGCTAAGCATTTATCTGCGCACGGTGTTACTTTCGGAGAGCCAACTTTCGACTTGGACAAAATTCGCGGTTGGAAAGACAGTGTCGTCGAACAATTGACTAAAGGCTTGTCTGGCATGTCAAAAATGCGCAAAGTTAAACATGTGCAAGGTTACGGTAAATTTACGGGTCCAAATACCATTGAAGTTGAAGGTAAAGACGGTAAAACAACCATTACTTTTGATAACGCAGTTATCGCTGCAGGTTCTGAACCAGTCAGTTTACCGTTCGTTCCAAAGGATGAACGTGTAATGGATTCAACGGGTGCATTAGAAATGCGCGACATCCCAGGTAAAATGCTGGTATTAGGTGGCGGTATCATCGGTCTTGAAATGGGCACTGTTTATCATGCCCTAGGTTCAAAAATTGATGTTGTTGAGTTCCTTGACCAACTTATGCCTGCCGCTGATAAAGACATTGTTAAAATGTACATGAAAACGATCAAAAATAAGTTCAATACCATGCTTGAAACTAAAGTAACGGGCATTGAAGCAAAAGATGATGGTTTGTATGTTACGTTTGAAGGTAAACAAGCACCAGCTGAGCCAGTGCGTTATGACAGAGTGCTTGTTGCTGTTGGTCGTAAGCCAAACGGTTCACTTGTTGCCGCTGAGAAAGCAGGCGTAACGGTAACCGATCGTGGTTTCATCGACGTTGACAAGCAAATGCGCACAAACGTAGCAAACATCTTCGCTATTGGTGACCTTGTTGGTCAACCTATGCTTGCTCACAAAGCTGCACACGAAGGTCATGTTGCTGCTGAAGTTATAGCCGGTAAAAAGCATTACTTCGATCCAAAATGCATTCCTTCGGTTGCCTATACTGAGCCAGAAGTAGCTTGGGTTGGCGTAACTGAAAAAGAAGCAATAGAGCAAGGTCTTAATTACGAAGTAGCTACATTCCCATGGGCTGCGTCGGGTCGTGCAATTGCTTGCGCTGCGACTGATGGTTTAACTAAGATGATTTTTGAAAAAGACACTGGTCGTGTTATCGGTGGCGCTATCGTCGGTACTAACGCGGGTGAAATGCTAGGTGAAATCGGTTTAGCTATCGAAATGGGTGCTGATGCAGAAGACATTGCATTAACAATCCATGCTCACCCAACGTTGAATGAATCAATCGGCCTTGCCGCTGAGTTATTCGAAGGCAGCATCACAGATATGCCAAACCCTAAAGCAAAGAAAAAATAATCGCGCTTTCTGGCTAACTAACATAAAGCCGATACTTTTGAAGTATCGGCTTTTTTTTGCCCGAGAAAAAGTCGTTCAGATTGCATCCATGAAAAGCCAACTGAGATGCCAATGGTAACGCGAAGATTTCATCACTATGAGCAGCCAACAGCGATATTAGATAAACACAAATAGCACTTTTTCGTCCTAGAAGTCGTATAATACGTACAAAAATTCAGTTTGCAGTTGTTATTTTATTCACAGATTGGGTAATTATGTGTTAATAATAATTTCAGACTGTATACAGTAATCTATAGAGCCGAGACATTTGCCATTATGAACGATATGCAGCAGCTAGAGTTTTTTGCCATCCCGAGTCCATGTATTGGTGTTTGCCAATCAGGTCCGCGTGGCTATTGCAAAGGGTGCTTCAGAAGCAGAGAAGAAAGGCTTCACTGGTTAACAATAGATGACCAAACCAAACGAATCGTTGTCAAAGCATGTAACCGACGTAAACAGGCATGGTTGCGTAAAAAAACAGATACAAAGCAACAGACTGGGCTTGAAAGACAAAAAAGCTTATTTTAATTGTGTAATAATATTATGAGAAATCGTTATTCATTGCCGGCTTAGGTCAACGTTAGCTGTTTTAAGGTATAGATTATTTGTATAGCGTATTATTCTTACTATTTTCGAAAAAGATAAATCAAGTATAATTAATTTATCCTATACTTTAAGACCGGAAATATGCCACTTAAGCCGATTGTTAAATTTGCGTCAAAATCATTTACGCTGCCAGCTACATGCGTAAATCTTAGGGCTGCCTTAGATGATACAAGAAAAGACTTAAATGACATTGCACAATTAATTTCTGTAGATCCTTCTTTGAGTGCGAAAACCCTAAAATTAGCGAATAGCGCATTATTCAGATTCCCCAGTCAAATTGAGACGGTCTCAAAAGCGCTGAGTGTCATTGGTGGTGAAGCCGCTTATAACATCTCTATTGCTGAAACTGCTAATCTTGCTTTTAAGACCTTTAATTCACCTGTTATCGACTTTGCACAATATTGGCAAAAAGCGGTTATGTGTGGTGTGATTGCAAAAAGCATCGCTCAACAAAAACAGTCACGTGGTAGCGAACGCTTTTTTGTTTTGGGTATTCTCCAAGGTTTAAGTGAGCTGATTGTTGCCAGTAAACACACCCAAATCTATACCGATTTTCGTAATGACGATGTGATCGCTGCACCGATGGCAAAACAAATAAAATACTTCAAGTTTACCTTCCCAGAATGCAGTGGGCACATTATTGAAGAGTGGAATTTACCGCTCTCATTAGTAGCGCCATTAAAGGCGTTGTCGCATCCGCAGAAAAAACAAATGAATTTAGATGAGTGTATTCTTTATGTTGCAATCGCAATTTGTGAATGTGAATCTGAAGGTACTGACGTTAAAATCGAAAATCTCCCACAAATTAACCTCGAAGCTTTAGAGACAGTTGGCTTGAACAATGAAGATTATGATATGATTATGGGGTATTCTCGTTTAGAAACTTCTAAAATTGCGAAGTTAATAAACTCGTAAAATTGTAAACTTTACATAGCTATATCAACAAGATGTCTAGAATTAAATTTACTGCCGTTATAGGGTGCTGTGCCGCGCTATTCATTTTGTCATTTCAGGCAAGCGCGTCTAATGACATCTTGAAAAAACTTTATCTAAAAGAAAAAAAACTAAAACAAAACTCTGAAGGTATATCACTTAGTGGTGAGTTTGGTATGTTAGCCGCAAGCGGCAATACCAATACAACCACATTTAAGGCTGCACTTACCTCCGAGCATGAAATGCGTCGATGGAGTAATAATTACCATAGCGAAATTGTTTATAAACAGAACAAAACTGATACCGATACTATTGTAACGGCGCAACGGTTTTTAGTGAGTGCACAGCTAGACTATAAGCTGCCATCAAAAAACAACCGCTTGTTTGTTTATGCTGAATATGACACTGATAGATTTAATGGCTTTCGCTACCAAAGCGCTATTGCAGCAGGCTGGAGCGCGCATGCTTGGAAAAATAAAGATAGCCAATTTAGATACAGTGTTGGGCCCGGATATGCTTACTCGGAGCGAGAGGTTGTAGGTGAAGAAGCGCCCAATTCATATGACGTTTTAAGCGAAATGATAGTACGGGCGTCGCTCGATTATCGTTTGTCCTTGAGTGATTCAGCAAGATTCAGACAGTTTGTTAGTACTGAGGCTGGCCAGGAAACTAATCGGTCTCGCTCTGAAACAACGCTAACCGCGAGTATTATTCAATCGTTGGCTATGAAATTGTCCTTTGTGGTTATCTACAATGATGGGACGCTGCAAAGAAACGAAGATCTAAGCACAGAAACGAGTGTCTCCTTAGTTTATCAATTTTTTTAGTTTGCTAAACTAAGAAAAAACGATACCATATTCCCCGTTTTTATTTACGGCTACGCTATTTGCTGTCTCGGGCCATCTTAAAATATAATATGAGAAAATTTATGAAACTTTCAACTATATCGGCAATTGTTGCCTTAGGTCTTTCTGCGTCTGGTTCACAGGCAGAAGAAGCTGCATTTACAATGGATGGTGAGCTTGGCTTTATCTTTACCTCAGGTAACACCGAAACCACTTCAGCTAATGCTGCATTAAACGCGAAACAAGAGCTTGAGATGTGGAGCAATGAATTTACATTTAAAGCATTATACAAGAAAGACACTGTCGATGGTGTTGAAACAACCTCTGCTGATAAGAAGTTTGCTTCTGCACAGGGTAATTATAAGTTAGAAAATCCTGATCATCGTTTATTTGGCTTCGCTTCGTATGAAGATGATCGTTTCAGTGAGTTTGATTTTCAATCAACACTCGCTGTTGGTTGGAACCAGAAGCTGTGGAAAGACGATACCAGTAGCTTTGAATTCAGTATCGGTCCTGGTTATTCATTTGCTGACCGTTTTGTTACTGATGCCGATGGCATCCTTACAACTGAATCAGAAAACGGTGTGGTAGTTCGTGGTGCCTTTGCTTACGCATACAGCCTTTCAGAAACGGCTAAATTTACACAAACTTTTTCAACTGAAGTAGGTTCGAATAATACTAAATCTCGTGCAGAAAGCGCAGTTAGTGCAAAAATTGCAGGTGGTTTGTCAATGAAAGTTGCGATCAAATTTGACCACAACTCAGACGTAACCGGTGTTCGTGATAACTTAGATACGGAAACTTCAGTTAATTTGGTTTACACGTTCTTCTAAGCACCATACGTATAAGTAACCTAAGCAATTGTTATCAAAGCTTAGGTTCATCATCTTCAAGAGCTCCGCTATTATTGATACGGGGCTTTTTTATTTTTGCTTACTAATTGAATCGCGCACTTTGCCATACTCTTGGCCCCACGTATCACTCATTTGACTGCGAACATCCCAAAGTTCAGGGAAGAATTGCTGACGTGCGCCGTTTTGCAATATTTCTACTGGGCGACCTTTGAGCGAGTTAGAGTTAATGCCAATTGAGCGTCGAATCAAAAACATATGATTCCATCTAAATTTTTGCATTAATTCGTCAAATTCAATTAATGCTTCCGCCACGGCATAAGCATCACAGTGACTGAATTGTTTATCATAAATGTCTTGAACGGTCTGGTTTCGGTCGTGTAAATAGTGCTTTTCAAAAATTTGCCAGATATCCTTTGGCATTTTCAGTAATGTAACAAAGCCTGGGGATTCTTGACCACTGCCATTACCCAGCTGCAATCTAATTTGCTGATATTCTTTTGGCGACATAGTCTCTAGTAAATCTAATTGTTGGATCATCAGTCGCTGAACCATATGGACACGCTTCATTTGTGAAATGACAGGTATGGATTGCTCTAATTGTATTTTTTCCATTACATCAATGAGTGTAAAAATAATTTGCTTCATCCAAAGCTCTTCTACTTGATGCACCAATTGAAACTGTAATTCATCATGAGTAGAAAGCTCGGCTAAGGGTTTTTGGCAGGACAATAACTTATCGCATTGTAAGTAAACGCCATAGTCGAGCATTTGTGGATTATTTAATTCTTTGATGTATTTTTCGCGAAACATTGTGCACTCTACATTGATATTTTATGCCTTTATATTATTCCTTATTGTAAAAAACATTGTTCTTTATGTTTCATTAAAACTAGAATGCGAAGAACGTAATTGCTAAAAGTGTTTAAAAATGAAAGGTATCGTTCTTGATGATGTAGATTTGCATATTATTCGTTTGCTTGAAGAAGATGGGCGACAATCTTTTTCATTGTTAGGTGAAAAAATCGGGTTGAGCAAAACGCCTTGCTGGAACCGCGTTAACCGTTTACAAACTGCGGGTGTCATTGAAGGTTATGGCGCGCGTATTAATCCAGAGAAGCTCGGATTAGAAGTTCGCGCTATAGTGCAAGTAATCGTTGAATTTGCGGATTACAAAGCGTTCGAGCAAGCGGTTAATAAACACCGCAGTATTCATTGGTGCCAAGCCATTACGGGGGAGTTTGACTACATTATGGAAGTGTTAGCAGACAATATAGCAGAGCTGGACAGCCTATTACGCGAGGAACTTAGCGGCCTGCCCGGTGTACATCGTTTTACAACGTCAATATCTACTCGTGTTATCAAAGTCGCAAAAGGTGTGAGTGGTCGATAGCGATAGGTAGAAATCAGCAGGAATTAGCAAACAGGATGTAACCAGCTAAAAGTAGGGGGCAACGCTTCTCTAAACACCTTATCGAATAATGGATTGGGAAAAATGAAGAAATAAAAAAGCCAGCTATTGAAATACTCAAAAGGTAGCTGGCTTTTAGTTGCCGTTATCTATTTTTTGGCGGTCATATCTTTATTTACTGCAGCCCACAAGAAGGGCCGCGAAAAAATCAGTGTAATAAGCGAGTTTTTATCGTCCCTTCTATCGCCTCTAATTGCGCAAAAGCATCGTACGCTCGGTCTGCTTCAACATCAACTACGACATAGCCAATTTCTTCGATTGTTTGCAAATACTGGGCGGCAATATTGATATTTTGATCAGCAAACGCTTGGTTAATTTGTTTAAGCACGCCTGGACGGTTTTCGTGTATATGCAATAAACGAGAGCGGTTTATATGTGATGGAAGTGACACTTCTGGGAAATTAACGGCTGACAACGTTGAGCCATTATCACTATACTTGGCTAGTTTACCGGCTACTTCAATCCCGATATTTTCTTGTGCTTCTTGTGTGCTTCCGCCTACATGTGGAGTCAAAATGACATTATCAAAAGCACATAACGGAGACTCAAACGGTTCAGTATTTGACTTCGGTTCAGTTGGAAAAACATCAATAGCAGCGCCATTAAGTTTACCTGACTCAAGTGCCTTGACCAGTGCATCAATATCTATAACGGTGCCCCGTGAGGCATTAATTAGAATAGAACCTTGTTTCATTTGCGCTAGTTCGTTCTCGCCAATCATGTTTTGGGTATGGCTTGTTTCGGGCACATGCAATGAGACAATATCAGAAGTGTTGAGTAACTGTTTTAACGATTTCAATTGAATTGAGTTACCTAAGACTAACTTATCTTCAATATCATAAAATTGAACACGCATACCTAAGTGCTCGGCTAGAATACTCAATTGTGTACCGATGTGACCATAACCGATAATACCTAGTGTTTTGCCACGTGCCTCATATGAGCCTACTGCCGACTTGTCCCATTCCCCTCGATGCGCTTTTGCATTTTTGGCTGGAATGCCTCTTAACAAGATAATAATTTGTCCCAGTACTAATTCAGCGACTGACCGCGTGTTCGAAAACGGCGCGTTAAAAACGGGGATCCCACGTATTAATGTCGCTTTCAAATCGACTTGATTAGTGCCGATACAAAAACAGCCAACGGCAACTAGTTTCTTAGCTGCTGCAATGACTTTCTCGTTTAGCTGGGTTCTTGAACGAATTCCAATGAAGTGAACATTTTTGATTTTATTAATCAGTTCATCTTCAGTCAATGACGTTGTTAAGGTTTCGATATTGGTGTAACCATTAGCCTGTAAAGTTTCAAGGGTACTCGGATGTAAACCTTCAAGTAGTAGAATTTTAATTTTTTCTTTCGGGAGCGACACTTTAGTCATTGAGCAAAAACCTTAACACGTAATATGGATACATTCAGACATCTAGACGTCTTTTGGGCGGTGACCAGCAATATAACAAATTAAAGCCATACTGCACAGTGTTAATTGCCCCATTATTAACTCTTTATAACACCTTGTTCTGTGCCGGTCAGAACAATATCTGCGCCGCGGTCTGCAAACAAGCCATTGGTCACGACACCAACAATATTATTGAGCTTATTTTCTAACTCAACGGGGTTTAAAATTTCTAAGTTGTGCACGTCAATAATGATATTGCCATTATCGGTAATGACACCTTGACGATATGCTGGGTCACCGCCCAATTTAACAATTTCACGAGCAACATAAGAGCGCGCCATTGGAATAACTTCCACAGGAAGGGGAAAGCGGCCGAGAATAGGAACGTGTTTAGTGTCGTCAATTATGCAGATAAAGGTTTTAGCGACAGCGGCAACGATTTTCTCTCTGGTTAGGGCGGCACCGCCCCCCTTAATCATATGCTTGTGCTCTGTAATTTCATCCGCGCCATCGACATAAATATCTAGGTCATCTACCGAATTTAAATCAAATACTTCAATCCCGAGTTTCTTTAATCTTTCAGTAGAGGCATCTGAACTTGAAACGGCGCCCGCAATATCATTCTTTTTACTAGCGAGTGCATCAATGAAAAAATTTACTGTAGATCCCGTTCCTACTCCAACAATACTGTCGGATTTAACGAATTCTAGCGCAGCCTCGGCAGCTGCTTTTTTCTTTTGATTTTGGTCCATTCTCAATATCCTTGTGTTGGTATTATAATTATTATCAGTAGAGGAGATATAAAACTGACTTTCATAGCCTAAATTTAGTCTTAAATACACTCGAATACAAAGAGTTTACGAAAAAGAATAGAGTTTGTTTGATGTGAGTATATAGGGTAGCCCAATATCCCAAATTTCAGTAGGTAGGGCTGCGCTTTTCTGCAACTCGTGCGCCAGTCCGACAACGATAGGTTGGTGTTTCTGCTCTGAACTTTTTAATCCAGCTAAAGTCCGGTCGTAAAAACCACCACCCATTCCGAGTCTATTCCCGGTCAAGTCAAAGGCGACTAAGGGGGTAAATATGACATTCAACTTTTCAACAGGACAAACTCGTTGAACATCTAAGGTGGGTTCTAAAATACCAAAATGATTTTCACGCATTTTTGTATCGTGAGTGACTTCTTGAAACAGCAAATGGCCTTTGCAAAAAGGGTGTAAAATAGGCACAAAGACATTACGTTTCATCGACCATAAATAGTCAATGAGTGGCCGGGTGTTGATTTCACCATTAAAGGATAGATATAAAGCGACGTTTTGAGCACCCTGGAATAGTGCATTTTGCTGATACTGTTTAACGAGCCCTTGAGCGGCTATTGTTTGCTGCTCGGTTGACAGCGACAGGCGTTTATCGCGAAACGCCTTACGTAAGCTCTGCCGTGTTTTAAAAGCCACGATTAAACCCGTCCTTTATAGAGCGTATCTGTTAACAAATAAATCGGTTAGTCGAGGGTGGTCAACTGCAGTGGCTACATTAATGCTCGATGCGTCCAACCAATCCGGGCTCATAGTCGTTCCATAAGGTGCGAAGCTCGTTTGTCCTTGATTTAAACTATCCGTTGAGACTCGAACATTACCTGGTGTCATTTCGAATAACGTTGGGTCAACAATGTAGGCAATTGGAAATGCATCGTGAAAATAGCACTGTCTTGTTTCTTTTCCTTCAGAGTAGAAATCCATGTAGAACTTAGCCGCTTTTTCTACAAAGCCACCTAACTTCGGGTTTTTCTGCGCTAAAATGTTAGTGAAATTTGGTGCGAATGGAAGATCATATGTAACATCCAAACCAAACATGTTAAGTGTCCAGTCAGCAGCTAACACGATTTCAGCAGCATAAGCATCATTCCATATATTAGCTTCAGCTACCGGGGTCACATTACCGGGTACAAAAACCGCTCCACCCATAATGTTGACTGCTTTTACTAACTTGGGTAATTCTGGCTCCAGGCGCAACGCTAGTGCCAAGTTACCTAAAGGGCCGACAGCCACAATGGTAATTTCACCAGGATATTTACGTGCCATTTCAACGATAAATTCAGCAGAACTTCGAGGGTCGACTTTACCCATCGGGGCAGGATGGTTAATGTTACCGAAGCCATCGTCGCCATGTACAAAATGAGCATACTTTGATTCAGGGCCAACCCACGGCATGGCAACACCTGTGCACACTGGAATATCGACTTCAGCAAGTTCACAAAGGCTGAGTGCGTTCTTCGCTGCCATTGTTGCTGGCACGTTGCCAAAAACGGTCGTCAACCCTAGTACCTCGATGTCGGGTGATTGAAATGCAAAAAATATAGCCATTGCATCATCGATACCCGGGTCGGTGTCTAATATAATCTTGTGTTTCATGGTTGTCCCTATTTTCATTTTATGCATATTTGCTTAAAGAAAATATGCCTTTTTTTATTATGTTGGCTGTCATTCAGTTTAATAGGTAATGAAGCCGCACTATTGTGCTTGTAAAAATGCGGTCACTTCGTCAACGCTTGGTATTGAAGGCGCAGCACCTGCTTTCATTACGGCTAATGCCGATGCAGCACACGCATATTTTAACGCTTCTAGAACCGCCATATTTGACTGGTAAGCTGCTAAGAAAAATCCAATGAAGGTGTCGCCTGCGGCCGTAGTATCAATTGCTTTAACATTAAACGCAGGACAAAACTCCTCAGTATTACCTTCGATAAACCAAACACCGGCTTTGCCTAATGTTAAGAGAATTTTAGTCTTCGGATAATCCGATTTAAGTGAAAGCTTGATTGCTTCAACATCACTTTTACCGGTCAGTTGTTCTGCTTCCACCTCATTTACCACTAACAGAGTTAATTTATCAAGTGCAAGCTGTTTTACTGAGTCGGTCATTGGTGCAGGGTTAAACGCGATGTTTAAATTTCGTTTGTGCGCTTCTTGTATGACCGTATCTATGTCATTGGTTTCATTTTGCAACAACACCCAATCATGTGGTTTTGCTGCGGCTAAAGCGCTGGCAATGTGGTCGTTGCTAATTGCTTGATTAGCGCCGCCAAATAGAATAATACTGTTTTCTGCATCAGGTGTAACCTGAATGATCGCATGGCCTGAGGCAACGTCACTCAATTCACGAATGAAGTCACAATCTACCCCAGCATCTTTCATTTGTATGATAAAACTGCTGTCAGAGGCACCGATGGCACCGACATGAAATACTTGATTGCCTGCTTTGGCTAACGCAACAGATTGGTTTGCTCCCTTGCCACCTAAAATAGATTGGTAACTGCTTGAGGAGAGGGTTTCGCCAGGTTGCACGAAATGGGGAACTGAGTAAACGTGGTCAATATTGATTGACCCAAAGTTAAAAACCGCCATGGTTATGCCTTGTAGAATCAAGTGTTGAAAATGTAATGGTGCTTCCCAAAATGTCGCCGTACACTTTTCGTCCGTGTGCCGATTAGGACACGGTGGAGGTATCTATATTACCGCAGGTTTCTCGATACGGGTCGAGCTTACGCAATAGTAATAATGTCAACTTCCGAAGTTTTTAGCATCGGCAAGGAACATGAAATGTACTCGCAAACATTCCAGGAAGCATTGAGCCCTGCGAATTTCGCTAGGGCCCTTGATTCTACATGAAACGGGGGGATGAATGAAGTGTTTCTCAGAACGTTTTTTTAGTTTGCTATCCTTTTTACGGAGAACGATGAAAAGTCCAACGATGATTCCACTTTCCTTGCCTATTTGTTAAGATACAAGCTTATCGAAAAAAGGATGAATTCATGTCAATTACTTCCAAAGATTATGAAACTTTTTCTGCCATGCTATCTCAAGAAAATATCATTGTTGATGCTGCTGAAGTGCAAGGTATCTTATGCGGTATGTTAGCCGGCGGCATGACCGCTGACGACCAGTCTTGGATCGAAGCGTTAAGTGATGTAGTTAATCAAGGCGATGGTTTTAATGGTAAAGTCAAATCTCAAATAGTCGGGTTATTTAACGAAATTTGTCAGCAGTATGTTGACCCTGACTTTACACTTGCACTTTGTTTACCAGATGATGCCTCACCGATTAACGATCGAGGTAGCGCGCTATTAAATTGGGTGCACGGCTTTTTGTTAGGCTTTGGTTTGCATCAAGCCGACTTAACAGGTTGCTCCGCTGATGTGAAAGAGGCATTAGAAGACTTCACCGAAATTGCGCGTATGGACGAAGAAATGAAGGCAGATGAGGAGTCTGAGCAGGCGTTGTTTGAAGTCATGGAATACGTTCGAATTACTGCTATGCTTTGCTTCCATGAATTAGGTAAATCACCGCTCGAACCAGAAACTAAGACCAATTCGGTACATTGAACGTAGTATGTGGCAAGTAAGTGGTTATATGTAATAATTTGTATCCAATAAAACTTAACAAATGCGCTGTTATTACTTACTTTAATGAGCATCAACAAGTGTCACGTCAATTGCTGATGTATCAACCAATGTCTTCAAATATCAAGTAAAGGGAACTCGCCTACAAATGACAATATCACTGTCAGAATTTCAGCAACGCCGTGATCGCCTATTAGCCCAGTGCGAACCGAATAGCATTTGCATAATTGCAGCTAGTTCACTAGTAACAAGAAGCAACGACACTGAATACCCGTTTCGACAAAATAGTGATTTTTGGTATTTAACTGGTTTTAATGAACCTAACTCTTTTTTGATTCTGTCGAATAGCACGCTTTCACAGAGTAATGTCATAACACCGGGTGCCGAAAACAAAACGGCTTCAATCATATTTGTTGAGCCCAGTGATGAACATGCTGAGATTTGGCATGGGAGACGTTTAGGGGTAAATAGTGCGGCTAAAAAACTAGGTACAGATTTAGCCCTTGATGTTGACGATATTGACGAAGAGTTGGTCGATATTATTGATGGTCACCAACATATTTATTTTTCACTGGATGCTGAGTCAAGAGTTGAATCAACGATCAGTATCGCGCTTGCAGAATGTCGAAATGCACCTAAACAGAGTAAAGTAGCTCCTTCAATTGTGCATGATATTCAACCAATTTTACATGCAATGCGGTTAGTAAAGTCTGATGGTGAATTGAGCATAATGCAGCGAGCGGCAGACATCTCAGCAATGGCTCACGTAAGAGCCATGTTATTTAGCCAAACAGGAAAGTTTGAATATCAACTCGAAGCTGAAATTCACCATGAGTTTGCGATGCAAGGTGCGCGATATCCCGCTTATGGCACAATTGTAGGTAGTGGCGACAATGCTTGCATCTTGCATTACACCGAAAACTCGGGGCAACTTTCATCTGGCGATTTAGTTTTAATTGATGCAGGTTGCGAGCTTGAAGGCTACGCCGCAGATATAACGCGCACGTTCCCTGTGAATGGTAAATTCAGTCCTGCGCAAAAGCAGTTATACCAATTGGTATTAGACTCGCAAGAAGCGGCTTTAGACAAACTCAAACCGGGCAATACTATTTCACAGGCGATGCAAGCTTGTGTTCGAGTTATTGTCGAAGGGTTGATTAACCTGGGTGTGCTAAGCGGTTCGGTTGATGCCAACATACAGCAAGAAACGTGGCGAAAATTCTTTATGCATGGCCTGGGCCATTGGCTTGGCCTTGATGTGCATGACGTTGGTATCTATAAAATCAATGATATTGACCGTCCTCTGGAAATCGGCATGGTAATGACTGTTGAACCAGGGCTTTATATTCCAGTATCGGCAAGCGTTGATGATAAATTCAAAGGCATCGGTATACGCATTGAGGATGATATTGTAATCAGTGCCCATGGTAATCACATTATGACAAGCAAAGTACCTAAAGCTGTAAACGAAATTGAAGCGTTAATGGCAAAGTAAATGCCGCAAAGCACACAATTCATTACTGAGTCATATTTTAATTATAGATTGCACCCACAGGTTGGTAAATTTTGCCACAGGAGAGCGTTAAGTGAGTTTGGTAAATGTTGATATCGCTATCGTTGGAGCAGGAATTGCCGGACAAACACTGGCTTTGGCGCTTGCTCAACAAGATTTTAGTGTGGCTATTGTTGATGCCAACGATATTTCGCAAAATATCACTGACGAATTTTCGCCTCGGGTCAGTGCCATTAGTAAAGCAAGTGAGCGCATTCTAAAGAATGTAGGTGCTTGGCAAAACATAATGCGACTGCAAGCTTATACCGAGATGCAAGTTTGGGAAGACCAAGGGTTTGGTCATATTGCATTTTCGGCTCAAGAAAATAAAATTGAAAACTTAGGCCATATTATTGAAAATAATTGCCTTACCCAGGCGTTATTCGACACGGCCTCAGTTATTAAAAATATTCAATTGTTTGGCGGGCAAAAAATTTCAGCTATTAATCGCAGTGATGATCAGCAACTCATTAATCTTGAAAATGGTCACATTATAAGTGCGAAACTAATTGTGGGTGCAGATGGAGGTAACTCCTTTGTGCGAAAAACAGCTGGCTTTGCAGTGACTTTTTGGGATTATGACCACATTGCAATCGTGGCAAACATTCAAACTGAATTACCTCACCAATTTATTGCAAAACAAGCATTTACTGCAACAGGCCCTTTGGCTTTTTTACCGCTGTCAAAGCCGAATGTGTGTTCGATTGTGTGGTCGCAAAACACCCTAGAAGCTGAACGCTTGTTGGGTTTGTCCGACGACGAATTTTGTAAATCATTGCAGGTGGCACTCGACAGCCAACTCGGCAAATGTGAGTTGCTAGGCCCACGTTTTAATTATTCTTTAAAAATGCAGTATGCCCAGCAGTGGGTAGATAATGGAATTGTGTTAGTGGGCGATGCCGCGCATACAATTCATCCCTTGGCAGGGCAGGGAGCCAATCTCGGCTTATTGGATGTTGCTGCACTAGCACAAGAACTAAGCGCGTTAAAGCTAGCAGGCAAAGCATTCCATACCAAAAAAGCGCTGCGTCCATATGAGCGTTGGAGAAAATCAGAAGCGGCGAAAGTAGTGGCAACGATGGAGGGTTTTAAACGACTATTCAATGGTAACGACCCGGCATTAAAATTAGCCAGAAACTTGGGTTTAACCGCCGCTAACGCAATACCACCAATTAAAAGCTTCTTTATTCAACAAGCAATGGGTAACGCTGGAAAAATGCCAGAACTAGCCAAACACCAGGATTAACTAACCACCAGAATTAGTTAAAAATCAGAATTAGCTGAATGAAACAACACGCAGTTCTAGTTAAGCGCAGTCGACTACTTAATTTTTGGCTTTATCAACCATTTTTCTTACGTCACTTAATAGCGCTTTTGCGTCATACACAATGCCATCTTTTATTGTGTAATCGACACCACCTGTGCGTGTTGGTTGGTTGTTTTCATCTAGCTGATAGTGACCGGTGCCATACAATACTTTAAAATTGCGTAGTGGATTTTCTTTGATAATAACCATGTCGGCTAATTTACCGATGCTAATTGAGCCAATCTCGTTGTCCATGCCTAATGCTTCTGCGCCATTTAAGGTAGCTGCTTGAATGACTTCATAAGGATTGAAACCCGCCTCGCGCAATAGTTCTAATTCGCTAATGTAGCCAAAACCATAAATTTTATAGATATAACCTGAGTCAGAACCGGTGGTTATTCTGCCACCATGATTCTTATAGTCATTTAAAAATTGCATCCATAATCTAAAGTTTTCCTTCCATGAAATCTCTTCATCAGTTGTCCAATCAAACCAATATGAACCATGTGCATAACGACTTGGTGTGAAAAAATCCCACAATGTAGGCAGGGTATATTCGTCATGCCAGTCGGCATTGCGTTCGCGCATTAAATCGCGGCTAGCCTGATAAATGGTCATGGTTGGATTAATGGTGAAATCAAGTTCAATAAGTTCATCGCGAACGGCGTTCCACTTTTCAGATCCAAATGGTGCGGCTTGTTTCCACAATTTGCCTGCTTCTGAAAATCGGTCTTGTTCATTGTTGTAGTTATAATCAGCAGGGTAATTTTGAATAACGTTGTCTTCAAAAAGTGCTTCAGGTAAACCATACCAATGTTCCATGGTAGTTAGGCCGAGCCTTGCTGAGTCCAATGCATTCATGCTCATTACATTGAGTTGAGCGTGATGCATCATCGTGCCCAGGTTCTGCTTTTTGGCCTCATCTAATGCGGCTTCCATGATCTTTGGTGTTGCGCCAAAAAACTTAACGCCTTTGGCACCTT
Source organism: uncultured Glaciecola sp. (assembly GCF_937770335.1). GTDB lineage: Bacteria > Pseudomonadota > Gammaproteobacteria > Enterobacterales > Alteromonadaceae > Glaciecola. The sequence goes on along the minus strand of NZ_CALJHY010000003.1, from coordinate 517,877 downwards.
GCTTGGCTGCCGTCTTAACCCAGTCACGTGCTTGTTTAGTTGTAAATATGGGTTTGTCACTGCCCATCCCAAAGCCTAAATAGGGAATAATTCTAGGCGCTACGATGGTATTGTTGGCACTACGCTCAACATGGTCAAGGACCCAATCTAAGCCATTAAAACTGCCTGGTTCGCGCACAGTTGTGATGCCATGTCCTAACCAAAGCTTAAAAACATACTCAGCAGGAATGTTGTCGGCAGAACCACCGATGTGACCGTGCATATTAATAAAACCAGGCATTACGTAAAAACCTGTCAGCTGCATTTCTTTATCACCATCGCGCAGCACGGGTCGAGTAGTTGACTTAATCGGAACGCCTGGATGACCTACATCAACGATATTAGTGATGCGATTTTTTTCAATAACAACATCAACCGGACCTCGAGCAGGTGCACCTTGGCCATCAATGATAGTGACGGCGCGTAAAATTAATCTATTGTACGGGCCATCGCCCTCGCTAGCTTGCTTGGCTGGCGCTGCTGCACCAGGTGCTGAAGATGCAAATCCTGAAACCAAACACAAGGTTATAGCGAGTGAACTAGTGACTATGGATTTTCGAGTAAAGCGCGATATAATTTTAATTAACATGGTTCCCTGCCGTTTTATTATTTTTTAATAGTGTACGATAAAAACGCAAAATGGTCATAGTTGTTCAACGCTTCTCTTTGATTTCACTAATTATAGAAATACTTGAGCGTAAATTTATACAATTTAAAGCCAATGCCTTAACTATTTGGCAAAGCGTGTTATAAACAACTATTGCTTTATCTCTGCGAGTTTAACAAAAAGCATTTCTCATTATTTTAACTATACACTATCACTATTCAAGGACGGTTATATGCTCATTAAAAGCAGACATCTTTTCATTACCTTCAGCTTACTATCTATATTTTCAGTCACTGGCTGTGCTCATAAAACATCAAATGTTGCTATACAAGATGATAATGTTTTCACACTGGCTTTTGCTTCATGTGCTCGCGAAAATCAACCTCAGCCCATTTGGACTGAAATCGCTAAAGTAGACCCTGAAGTATTTTTGTACATTGGTGATAACGTTTATGCTGACGTTTACGAAGTGAATGGTAAAAGGAGTATGCAGCCTGTTACCACCAGAGCAAGGTTTGATGAAGCCTATGCGCAAGCGAATGCAATACCTGAGTTTGCAGCCTTCAGAAAGCAGGTACCTATGATGCTAGGAAGTTGGGATGATCACGACTATGGTAAAAACGATGGTGGCAAAGAGTTTTTAATGAAAAAGGAAAGCCAACAGGCATTCCTCGATTTTTTTGAATTCTCAAAAGACGATCCTATTCGCCAGCAAGAAGGCATTTATCACTCAAGAATGTTTAATGATGGTGGCCGCAAAGTTCAGATCATTGTGTTAGACACCCGCTATCACCGTGATGCACTTAATAAAAATCCTGATGGCAGGCCGCAAAACAAAGGTCCTTACTTACCCGTTACTGACAATTCAGCAACTATACTGGGTGATGAGCAATGGTTGTGGCTATCGAAACAATTAGAAAAACCAGCAGATGTTCGCTTGGTTGTGACTAGTATTCAAATTGTTGCTTATGAACATTCTTGGGAAGGATGGGGTATGTTTCCGCATGAACGCGATCGCATGTATCAACTAATAACTGATAAGGAAGCCAATGGTATTGTCTTTATTAGCGGCGACCGTCACTTAATGGAAATTTCAAAAGATGAAGGTCAACTGGGTCATAAAGTGCCTTACCCAATATGGGATTTTACTTCAAGCGATATCACTCGCACGTTCTCTGAAGTTAATGAAGACAATAGCTTTAGACAAGGTCCTGTCGTAAGAGATACTAACTTTGGTGAGATTGTGGTGAATTGGGCGGATGATACATTGGATTCCAACATCGTATTAACGGCCAGAGATCGCAATGGCGACGTGCTAAATCAACAAATCGTGTCACTACGCGACCTACAAATGTAGGATACGAGACTGGTGTTTAAGAACGGTGTTTGTAAAAGATAGTTAAGAACCGTTTTTGAGCGCAGCCTTTGGTGAAGGGGTTTCAACTCTGTTGTTTAATAAGTGCGAGTAGAAAATAGTGATGAAAAGATGATGAGTGCTTTGTCCCAAGTTAACGTTAGCGTGCCTTTTAATGGAAGGCACATTTTATTGAAAGCTGGCATTAGTAGCATCATTACTGTGTTTTCGATTATCCTTCTGTACTTACAGACTGACCCGGAAGCTAAACCCTATCAATTTATATTTCACCTTATCGCTTCCTCGTTTTTGTCAGTCTTTTCTGTTTATCTATGGACTGGCTATATTCGTACCAAACGCAATATATTAAGCATCAATTCTGATTTTATTGCATGGGTAAATAAGCATAAAAATGCTCGAGTAAAATGGTCATTTATTTGTAAAGTGACTATTGTTGATCTGTCTAAAAAAGTCGGACGCTCAAAATACGTGGTCTATGATTTTGTGCTTGATGCGCAGGAAACTAAACTACCAAGCCCAATGACATTATATGCGAGCGATTATGAAATTTCCCAGCCTGAATTGCTTGAGCTGATTGAGCAAGCAGCTAAAAAATATAATTTTCAGGTAATTCTTGACCGAATGTAGTCTGACAAGGTTTTACTGACTTGTGGATGCTGGGTGTCTTGGTTAAATAAACAAATCTTTATTTTCCCCAAAGTAGGTAGACGTTTGTTTTTGATAATATCTAGCTCAGGCGGTACGCTGCTCTTAGCCAGCACGGTGACACCTAACCCTTGTTTAATAGCTGCAATTAATCCGTATAGATCGGCATTGGTATAGCTAATTTTCCAGGCATTTGTTTGCTGCTTTAGTTGTTGAATAACCCGTGAGCGATATATACAACCATCGGGTGCTAGTACTAATGACAAATTACTCAAATTAAGCGCTTGTTTTGCATCCCCAACCCAAACTAAATCATCTTCTATTAGAAGTTCTCCTTCAATTGGGTCTTCTGGATTAACTAAGGCCAGTATAAGGTCAAAGTCTTTTCTGTTATTTGCATTGAGCAGGTGTCGGCTAAGTGCAGACGTTACATCAAGCGATACATCTGGGTAGCGCAGACTAAATTCACCCACAATGCTGGGTAATAAGCGCGTAGCGAATTCGCCGGGAATACCGAGCCTTAATCGGCCTCTTAGTTGACCGTCTTCTAAACGCCGAAATACATCATCATTGATAGCCAACATCTGTTTAGCTTGCTCATATAACCACTGGCCGTCTGCGTTCGCTTGATGGCGCTGGCCAACTTTGTCGAAGAGTTTTTTACCAAGTTGGTTCTCGAGTTTCTTTATTTGCAGGCTGATTGCAGGTTGCGAACGGCCAAGCAATTCGCCAGCCTTACTGTAACCACCCAGTTCTATAATGCCGACAAAGGTGCGTAAATTGTCTAATGATAGCTGTTTCATGTGCTTCTCTGACTTATTGTTATTTGTCGAATCCCATGTGCTTCTTGTTATCCACGTTTAATCTGGCATCGCGTGTTGTGCTATTTACTGGATCTCATGCAATCTATTTTATTTACAAAGTGTATATATTATCAGTAGTTTAAATGCATTCTATCGAATACATTTAAAAAGTAAATGTATTCATTAGGACTTTTAATTGGATCTTATGAATTGCCATTTCTATACTACGTCCATTATTTTTTTAAAAGAGATACTGCAAATGAATACCACAGCACTTCATGGCGCGCACATTAAAGCGGGCGCAAAGATGGTTGATTTTTTTGGTTGGAACATGCCAATTAATTACGGTTCACAAATTGAAGAACATCATGCTGTGCGTCAAGACGCAGGTATGTTTGACGTATCTCATATGACCATTGTTGATGTTGTTGGTGTTCAGGCGAAGGACTATTTACGTTATTTGTTGGCTAATGACGTTGAGAAACTTCAGCTTAAAGGTAAAGCCTTATATAGCGGTATGTTGAACGACGAAGGCGGTGTTGTTGATGACCTTATCGTATATCATTTTGAATCAACTAATTACCGACTAGTGGTAAATTCTGCAACCAAAGAAAAAGACTTGAATTGGTTAAATAAGGTTGCTGATGGTTTTGACGTGTCAATTACTGAGCGCGATGAATTTGCCATGATTGCTGTGCAAGGTCCGAATGCGCAGGCAAAAGCACAGAGTTTATTTTCTGCAGCACAGAAAGAAGCTGTTCAAGGTATGAAGCCTTTCTTTGGTGTTCAAGCTGAAGACTTGTTTATTGCGACAACGGGCTATACTGGCGAAGCTGGTTATGAAATTATGGTGCCGGTTGGACGTGCAGAAGAATTTTGGGATCAATTATTGGCTGCCGGTGTTGTGCCATGTGGTTTAGGCGCTCGTGATACACTTCGGTTAGAAGCAGGTATGAATTTATATGGTCAAGATATGGACGAAACAATTTCTCCATTAGCGGCCAACATGGGCTGGACAATTACGTGGGAGCCAACTGAACGCGAGTTTATGGGCCGAAAAGCCTTGGAAGCGCAAAAAGCGGCGGGTCACGAAAAGTTAGTCGGTCTCGTAATGACTGAAAAAGGCGTACTCCGCGCTGGTCTAAAAGTGATCACAACAGCAGGCGAGGGCGTTATAACATCAGGCACGTTTTCACCAACCCTAGGTTACAGTATTGCAATGGCAAGAGTGCCTGCAGGAACTGAAATTGGTAGCACTGTTGATGTTGAAATGCGCAAAAAATTAGTGTCAGTTAGTGTAGTGAAGCCTAGCTTTGTTCGCAACGGAAAAAGCGTATTATAAGTCATGAAGACGTTGTCATCAGTTGACAATAGATTAGCAATAAAAATAAAAATTATTCATTATTTAACAACAGTTAGGAAACATCATTATGAGCAATATACCAACAGAATTACGTTATGCCAGTACTCATGAGTGGGTTCGTTCCGAAGGTAATGGCGTGTTTACCGTAGGCATCACTGAGCATGCACAAGACTTGCTTGGCGATATGGTATTTGTTGATTTACCAGATGTAGGCGATGCCGTTACAACGGGTGATGACTGCGCTGTTGCTGAGTCAGTAAAAGCAGCGTCTGATATTTACGCTCCTATTACCGGTGAAGTTATTGAAATAAATGACCAGTTAGAAAATTCGCCAGAGTTGGTTAACTCTGATTCATTTGGCGAAGGCTGGATGTTCAAAATACAAGCTGATGATCCTGCTGAAGTTGACGGTTTGATGGACGCAGAGGCTTACGGCATGTCAATCGACGACGAGTAGTTTTCGTTGCATGCTAGGTTCGATGGGTGTTCATTGTAGCTCCATTGAGAATAGCATTAGCTAATATCGCTCAATCCGAGCTTCCACGTTAAGTGTGAAGTTTGGCTTACTTATTTTTAAAATTTTGTTTTTAGGTCGCTAGTATATGAATAATTCAAATACACCCGCTTCGTTGTTAGATTTAGAGCAACCGAACGATTTTATCCGCCGTCATATCGGTCCAGGCAAGGGTGAAATGGAAGAAATGCTGTCGTTTATCGGCGCTGATTCATTAGACGATTTGATGAAGCAAACTGTGCCGGCTGGTATTCGTTTGCCTGAGCCGCTTAATATAGGTGAGGCGCAAACAGAAGTGAATGCGCTCGCTGAATTAAAAGCGGTGGCAAAAAAGAACGTGATTAATCGCTCATTCATCGGAATGGGATATAGCAATACATTTACACCAAACGTTATTTTGCGAAACGTGCTAGAAAATCCAGGTTGGTATACGGCATACACGCCGTATCAACCAGAAATTGCCCAAGGTCGTTTGCAAGCTATTCTTAACTTCCAGCAGGTCACTATTGATTTAACGGGCTTGCCATTGGCATCAGCTTCGTTGTTAGATGAAGCGACGGCTGCAGCCGAGGCAATGGGTTTAGCCAAACGCGTTTCTAAAAACAAAAAATCAAATAGCTTTTTTGTTTCAGAAGATGTTCATCCACAAACACTAGACGTGGTGAGAACTCGCGCAGAAATGTTTGGTTTTGAAGTTATTGTCGGTGATGCAACTGACGCTGCAAAACATGATGTGTTTGGCGCATTGTTACAATACCCTAGCTCAACCGGTCAAATTAAAAACATCCAGCAGATAATTGCAGATGTGCAAGCTAATAAAGGCATTGTTGCTGTTGCTTCAGACTTGATGGCACTCACTATGTTGACACCTCCGGGTGAGCTTGGTGCTGATGTTGTGCTAGGAAGCGCGCAACGCTTTGGTGTACCGATGGGGTATGGCGGTCCACATGCCGCATTCTTTGCTACCCGAGATGAATATAAACGTTCATTACCAGGTCGTATTATTGGCGTTTCAAAAGACACTCGTGGTCGTCCTGCTTTGCGCATGGCATTGCAAACACGTGAACAACATATTCGCCGCGAAAAAGCCAATTCAAACATTTGTACAGCTCAGGTATTACTGGCGAATATGGCGTCTTTCTACGCCGTGTATCACGGTCCAGTGGGCATAACAACTATTGCTAATCGTATTCACCGCTTTGCTGATATCTTGGGCGCAGGCTTAGTCAGTAAGGGCGTTGAGTTAGCGCATGATACTTGGTTTGACACACTAACAGTGAAGGTAGCAAACAAAGCAGAAACGCTACAAAAAGCATTAGCTAAAAGCATGAATCTGCGCGCTGATCTTGAAGGAACTGTGGGTATCAGTTTTGATGAAACCAGTACGCGCCAAGACATTCTAGATTTGTTTGACGTGCTTATTGGTAAAGGTCATGGGCTGAGTGTTGAAGCACTCGATGCACAAATTATTGCGAATGGGTCAACGTCTATCCCGCAAGAATTGGTGCGTACAAGTGCATTCTTAACCCATAAAGTATTTAATAGCTATCATTCAGAAACTGAAATGTTGCGCTATATAAAGTCGCTTGAAAATAAAGATTTGGCCTTGAACCACAGCATGATTTCCTTAGGTTCTTGTACAATGAAGCTAAATGCGGTTGCAGAAATGATACCCGTTACGTGGCCTGAATTTGGTCAACTGCACCCCTTTGCGCCTGTAAATCAAGCGCTTGGCTACAAGCACATGATTGACGAACTCAGCGATTGGTTAATTAACATCACAGGTTATGATTCATTATCTATGCAGCCAAATTCTGGCGCACAGGGTGAATATGCTGGCCTTCTAGCCATTACTCGTTACCATGCCAGCCAGGGGAACAGTCACAGAAATGTGTGCTTAATTCCACAGTCGGCACATGGTACTAACCCAGCTTCAGCACAAATGTTGAGCTTAAAAGTGGTCGTGGTTAACTGTGATGCGAAGGGTAACGTTGATCTAGCTGACCTTCGTGCTAAAGCTGAAGAAGTAAAAGATAACCTGAGCTGTGCAATGATCACATACCCGTCAACTCACGGTGTATATGAAGAAACCGTTAAAGAAATTTGTGACATCGTGCATGAATTTGGTGGTCAGGTATACATGGATGGCGCAAACATGAACGCGCAAGTGGGCGTAACTTCGCCTGGTCTAATTGGCTCTGATGTATCGCACTTAAATTTACACAAAACCTTCTGCATACCTCATGGTGGCGGCGGTCCAGGCATGGGTCCTATTGGCGTTAAGTCGCATTTAGCACCGTTTTTACCTAATCATACTGTTATTGGTGTGGAAGCAGGTGGCACAGGTGAAGATCTAGGCACTAATGGTGCTATTTCAGCAGCGCCATGGGGCAGTGCATCTATACTTCCTATTAGTTACATGTACATCAAAATGATGGGTAGTGAAGGTTTGAAAAAAGCCACTGAAGTGGCCATTTTAAACGCAAACTACATTGCACTGAAGCTTGAAGGTCATTATCCCATTCTGTACAAAGGCAATAATGGTCGTGTAGCTCACGAATGTATTATTGACTTGCGTCCTATGAAGGAAGCCTCAGGCGTTACTGAAATGGATGTTGCAAAACGCTTAAATGACTATGGTTTTCATGCGCCAACCATGAGCTTCCCAGTTGCGGGTACGCTGATGATTGAGCCAACAGAGTCAGAAGCCAAAGCTGAGCTAGACAGATTCATTGAAGCGATGGTTTGTATTCGCCAAGAAATAGCCAAAGTAGAATCCGGTGAATGGGATGCAATAGATAACCCGCTGCATAATGCTCCGCATACATTGGCTGATATTTGTGATAGCAATTGGAACAGAAGTTACGATCGCCAATTAGCTGCTTACCCAGTTGATGCAGTCGCTAAAGACAAATTCTGGCCAACAGTGAATCGTATTGATGACGTTTACGGTGACAGGAATTTAATTTGTTCTTGTCCTGATTTAGACAGCTATAGGGATTTTGCTGAGTAATTGTAGGCAGTAAATAAGTTGTTTATTGATGATTATATTCTCTGGAAATACGTCATATAAATTTACTGTGAAGGTAGATTGCGACTTAAATTTTGTTTAATTCAAAACCCGCTTTAGCGGGTTTTTTTATAATGTATTTTAAACTACTGAAGATTCATAACTCAGTAATTAATTGTAATTCACTCTTTTTGGTGTCCAAATGCTTTGGAACAGTTCACCTTTAATTATGTGTTTTAATGTAAATTGAAGAGCACGAGCAGAATCTACAATCGACAATATTCATGAAGCATTTATCAACGAGCCCTAAGGGCTCTGAGTTCAACTGGTCGACGCAACATATTGCGTTGAATCTATCCGCTGGTGTCTCATACTCTAACGTTTTTTGTCGGTCTTTTGTTTGGTTGTCTCGCTACTTGACTCAATTTCTGTTGGGAATGTACAGCTAATGCCGGACATCATGATTACCCAATAGAAGCTGTGATTGAATTAGGTGAGCATTGTTCGCTTAGCCAATTTTCATATTGAGGGCTTGGTTTATATTACCTCATTAAGCTGAGATTTTTATCATTATCATTATGATGATGTCCGTATGTGTCTAACTGGTGAGAATATTGGCGTAAAATCCCGTGTTGGTGATGTTATAGAGGTTTAAGTTGTCGCGGTTAATTTTGATGATAAAAAAATAGATTTATCGCTCTCAGGTGAAAAAGCATTAAAAGGGGATGTTAACCCTTTAAAAGTTAAAAAACGAAGAAAAGGCAAGCCAGGAGATAAGAGTCCTTCATCAAGTAAAGATGCGCCAGAGCGCTTTATCGAGTTGTGGCTATTAAAATTTTAATTGCGCTACAAGTCAGCAATTGAAACCTACTGCGTTTTAAAAAAAAGCACCATAAACGCTTATTATGCGACGCTTGCGGATACCCTAGAAGACGATATCAAAGTGCTAAGGGAGACATCTGATAATTTAATGCGTTGTCTAGAGATTTTAAACACTGAGAATGAAGCAGATATTGAAGAATTAAAAGCTAAAATTGGCGCACTTAATATCCCTTTTGCAAATGCCCATTCTATGGAATTGTTTGACGAATTCGTGAACAAAGGATACTTATCTGAAATTGAAGAGCCTGAACTTAAAAGTCAGTTTGAAAGAGTGAAAAATGGATGGATTAAAGCTAGAAATTGGATTGATTAGAGCTATAAATTGGGATAAGGTGCTGGAAAATGATTTTGTAAACAATGTAATTCCCTTTGTAAAGAACAACTTAAACATTGTTGATATTAAAACATCTTTAAAATAAGTGAATTACAACAATGACACTTTTAACCAAAAAAAGTCAACCTATTTAGGACAAGACAAATAGAACTATGAAAAATTATTTTCTTTTATTAGCCCTCTGTACTTATTCTATTCTTTCATTTGGACAGATTAAAGAAAATAAAGCAATTGACCGCCTCTTTATAAAATGGGACCAACAGAATGTCCCAGGAGGCGCCATAGGCATTATTAAAGACGGAAAGTTGATATACGCAAAAGAATATGGCAATGCTGACTTGGAACACAGCATAAAAATAACCCCATCGTCTGTTTTTAATATTTGCTCAATATCAAAAGAATTTGTTGCTTTCAGCATTTTACTACTAGAAGAACAAGGAAAATTAAACCTTGACGATACCGTCCAAAAACATTTACTTGATTTTCCCAAATACGCGGCACCACTTACGATTCGGCACTTGATACACCATGTAAGTGGCATAAGAGACATGAAAGAGTTAATGCATTTAAAAGGCAGAAATATTCTTGATAATATGGACGCCTATGAGGTTTATGAACTGATCAAAAATCAGAAGGCGTTGGATTTTTTACCAGGTGAAAAATTTGCATATAGCAATTCCGACTACTTCATATTATCAATGATTATAGAAAAAGCATCAGGTGAATCTTTAAAGGTATTCACTCAGGACCATATTTTTAGCCCATTAGGAATGAACAATACCCTTTTTTACGATGACAATACAGACCTGATTAAAAACAGGGTATTTAGTTATAACAAGAAAAGTGCAGCAGATGGTTTCGATAATTTAATCATGAGATTCGACCTTGTTGGCTCTTTTGGAGCATATTCAACGATAGCAGATTTGTTTTTATGGGATCAAAATTTTTATAACAATAAGCTGGGTAAAGGCAGTCAGGAAATCATTAAACAAACGCAAAAAAAAGGAAGGCTTAATAATGGTGAAAGCAGCGGTAATGCATATGGTTTTCGTAGTGAAACCTATAAAGGATTAAAATCTGTTGAACATGGTGGTTCGTTTGCAGGATACCGATCTGCAATATTGCGATTTCCTGAAGAAAATTTCTCTGTCATTATCTTAGCCAATAGAGGAGATGCAGTCCCATGGAAGCTGTCCTATCAGGTTGCAGATATTCTACTTAAAGATAAATTTATAGACCCTCCACAAAAGAAAAAGAAGATGATAGGTAATGCTGATCGTGCTGATGTGAAAGAAAAATTCTCCCTTAAACAAATAAGTGGAAATTATGAAATAGAACCAGGGGAACTCTTAAAATTCAGCATCACAAATAATTCGCTACAATTGCTAGAAGGTTGGGGAGAGTCTTTTATGTTAAAAAATACTAAGGAAAACATCTATAAAACACCTAAATATCCTAACCTTCAATTGGTTTTCTCAGAATTAAATAATAATGTCACTCAAAAACTGACTATTTTAGGACCTTCGATCAAATCAACCGCTAAAAGAAAAGAAAAATCAGACTTCTCCAATCTACAATTAATAGACTATATAGGTGATTTTTATAGTGAAGAAATAGATGCTACACACCTACTCTTTGTAGAAGATGGTAAATTAAAAGTAAAAAAAACAAATAATGAGACACTAGCACTTACACCATACGGCATAGATACTTTTCATTCAAAAAGTTACTTCGTTCATTTTATTAAGACAAATGGAAAAGTAAGCGGTTTTAATCTTAAGGCAGGTTGGGTAACTAATTTGAACTTTAAAAAAAAATAACTGGTGCTAAAAATATATACAGCGCATTAAAATGAGCCATATAAATAACCGGTAGCAGCAACCTAAAAACCAATCTTACAATCACAAAAAAATTTTTAATAATATTAACTGGATTATTACTTTTATCCTGTAAGGATGAAAAGAACAATAATGTTTTATTAGACGAAAATATAGAATCTGAACTTTGCGAAGATAAAACTCAAATCTATCTACCTAATAACAGTGAATGGACAAATAGAGTTGAAGTAGGCGATATAAATGGTAATAAAGTGATTGACCTACCCTTTGCTAATGGTGGAAATTATACCTCACTAGGAGAACCAGAATTTAGTCGCGTTTTCATAAACCAAGGAGCAGATAAAAAGTTTAAGGAAATTACTAATCAAGTTTTTGGAGATTTCAAATTTCTGTCAATAGTCATAAAACCTCTAGACATTAATAATGATTCAAAAGGAGACCTACGCCGTTCAGATTTTTAATAAAAGTTTGTTCCTATTGATTACTTTGAAAGATTCTAAACTGACTATGTTTATTCAAAGGTCGATTAGCAATATTAATCTGTTGTAATAGGAAAAAGCGGACAGTCGTCCGCATACATTATTCAATATCAAATTGGCTTATAGCCCCTCATTAATGCTGGCAATTCACATGGGTATAAATTTGCGTTGTCCTTAAGTCGTTATGACCCAGTAACGCCTGACTTTCTGACAGCCAACTTCCGGTGTTTGTCCAAATGCTATGGAACAGTTCACCTTTAATTATGTGTTTTAATGTAAATTGAGCTGGCTCAAACTTGATCTAGCACATTTAAATTGAAGAGCACGAGCAGAACCTACAATCGACAATATTCATGAAGCCTTTATCAACAAATCCAATCGGATGGTAATACTTTCTTACATCCTCGACGATCAGCAATAAAGCTATAATGAGGCCATGGAGCAAGTTATTCTTAACCAAATATAATGTAACTTTTGGAACTGGTATTCACTTATATCCAAGACGCATTTTTGGCTCAGGTCGGGAAGTCCTGCACTGTCATTTGCGCTCAATTTAATAAGTGACATTACAAATAGATATCAAGTCACACAGTTTATTAAAGTAATTATGGGTTTTTAGTGTTTTAAACTCACCAAGTCATAATCATTATTAAAATAATTTTTTTAAAGTGATCGATTTATATAACTCAGGAGGCACGAACTTAACTATATATCGAAAAGTAGTCATAAAGTATTTAAAAATTATTGGGGGAATTGTATTGGAAAACATCATTATTGTTGTTTTTTACTTATTATTATGTATCTTATCTATTTGAAATATAACAATATTTATACTTTCGTTGATATATTTACTTTAAATTTCATAGAGTATAATTTTCATGCTAATTTACAACAAGTAAAGCGGAGTTGAGAAAACACTCAAAAATTAAATCCACCTCTTAAAAATAAAAAATGGAAACTACAAAAATTAAAAATTTTATTATTATTTACCCTATGTACCAGTTCTTTTGCCTATGCCGAAAATTCTTATTGGTATGACATTGTGTTTGAAGTTGATGCTAAAAACACAGAAAATTTTACTTCATTAGTCAATAATTACTATTCAAGTATTGAAATGTCTAAAAACGTTGATGCCGATCTTTCTGAAATAATATTCAAAGGCTTAAATCAAAAAGGAAGCCACATATTAACATTCTCTTCTATCGTATTGCTTAATGAAATGCCCAACATCGGGGGGCGGTTCTTTCATTATTACTGAATAACTGTGCAACTTATCAGTACTATTCTGATTGGCGGGACTTTTTGTCCTTTGCGCTATTTCCTGAAGGATTTTCTCGTCGCTTTTGTGTCTTTACGTTGCTGGGCATGCAAATACTTGCAGCATTGATGAATCCTGTACTCCATAAAAAGGTAGCCGTATCAAATCAAAAGAGGTTTCATAGTAGTAAATAGTTAATGTTTGCGACATTTGCGACATTTGCGACATTAAGGGTTATAGCGACAATTGTCAGCGTTTATACTGAGATAAATAAATATCGTCGCCGACAATAAAACCATAGTTAAAACCGCAGAATCAGTCGCACCTTTATGCATATTAGTATATGTGCTCTGGGGTGTTAACATTATAAAGCTGGCAAAATTGGCTGATGTCTAACTTATATCGCAGATGTAACCTCGTTCAAACCATAAAACGGCTTGGCATTAAACAAGGAAACAGTCATCCTCAACCTGCAATTTTTCGAGAGATAATTAGTCAAAAATTATCCAAACAATTAAGCAAGCCTGCTTTTTTAATGCATTTTAAATGTTCGTATAACTTTTCGTTATTCGATTATTTCTTTTTTACGCGCTATTTTCTATAATTATGCATATGTCTTGTTAAGAAATCGATTAAATCCTTGGCATCAACTGAAGTTGATTCTTAGCTATCTTTAATTGTCAGATTTTTGGATGCCTAATAATCAGTGTCAAAGATAGTCGCGAATAAAGTATTTTAGCTACGATCTTGTCCATAACTGCATCTCTGTTATTAAGTTGGCTTGCTCTTATTTTTAATAAAATTAATAAAATTAATAAAATTAATAAAATTAATAAAGTTAATAAAATTAATAAAATTAATAAATATTGTAGTAGCCAATCTAAAAAGCTAACTTGTCTTTCTTCTTCGTTAGGTCGTATTTTGTGGAACATACAAACCTTGTATTACATTTAATACCTAAATAACAGGGTGGCCGTGGTTGCGCATCAAAGGCATTTATTATTATGAATGGCTATATAAGTAAAATATTTAGTGAGAAAAGTGCGACGGACACGAGATATCAGCACACACCAAAACTAACTTGGTGTTCTGATGATTGTGCTGTCTGCCCAAAGTGCATAACGCCAATTTATATTGGTACAGATGTTTTTATCGAACCAAATACAATGTTAATAGCTGGCAAGAAACACAGGATATCTAATGCTATGTTTCGTGTCCTCTGTGCCCTCCACGATAATCAAGGCAAAGTCTTAAGTAGAGATTTTTTACTTTTCTATGGTTGGGGTGAAAAAAATACAGTTAAAAATAACGTGACCGTTGCAATATCAGAATTAAGAGGCTTGCTGTCGAATAAATCTGATTTGCAAATACTAACTATTCACGGCAAAGGCTACGGAATGAGCAGCGTCGCTAAAGGACTAAATCACAATGATAACAATTGAGCCAATATCCATCTCTCATGAGAGTAGAGAGCATATTGTTTATCCTAGAGTTGAGTTAATAACTGATTGTATATCGAATAAACGCAGTATCTATGAGATTTTATGCATTGTAATTCAAGGTGAGAGACAAACATGCTCCACTCAATTTTTTGATAATTTAAGCACTCGCGAAACCTATATAATTTATCGCCATGCATTAGAAAATCTACAAACGAAAACAACAGCCGCCGTCTCGCTCAATGTGAATATTGCTTTTTTAAAGTCACGTTACGTTGAGATGCTGTTATCAGAGTTTGGCGGTGATACGGTTATATTGGAATTAGTTGAAAGCAGTCCATTACAATCCATCATTCATATTCAAGACCGCTTAAATGAAATTAGAAAAAATCCTAGAGTTCGTATTTGGCTAGATGACTTTGGAACAGAACGGTCAAATTTTGATGTCATGAATGTGATAAATTTTGATGGTGTAAAAATGTCAAAAGAGCTTTTTTGGGATCTATATAAAAGCGACCAGAGCTTATTAAAAGGGATGATAAGGATGATGAAACGGAAGTCTGATATCGTGGTAATCGAAGGAGTTGACAGTTTTGAAAAATATATTTTTTGCAAAGAACAGAAGTGTTTGATGCAGGGCTACTTTTTTAATGAAATTAAAAATAGTGCCGTTTCCTGATTATGAACCCTCAATTGGACCAAACTACTTTGAATCTAATATCGTTGATACATTCCTATCGACGAATAGGCAGTGACAACGAAAAGATAACTTTCGCGATCAGCTGTTCTCAATTACTCACTATGGAAGGTGTTGGCACATCCAGTGCAGAAGAAAAACTGCAATTCTGTTCTGATGCGGTAGAAGCAATTGCTTCGGTAGTTGCTGAAAGCAGACTCAAGCATGTTAAGACGGCACATATCGCTTCACTCTTAAACAGAGACGAAATCGATTTCATACAAGACATGATGCTAAATGATAGTTGGAATGAGGGTAAAAATGAAAGTAGTGAATTAGATAATGAAAGCCAAATGGATTTCTATGGTACTTGAATTTTTATGTTTAACAGTTTTTTTGAAAATAAACCTAATAAAAATAATTTAGTAAATAAAATGAAGTAACTAGAAGTCATATCCCATTATCAACATTCAGTAGCACACTTTATATTTCTAAATCTGATCCATTGATTTACTTCTTACTTGAGTGTTGAGACATATGTGACGTTTATGGACATTAAAGACTCGAGGGTTAATTGAATAATATTTTGACTGTTCATTTATTTTAATGAAACACCTCTAAATGCAAGAATATGAGCCTTATTTTATGTTTTTTAAAGGCCGTTTTGCGTATGAACAAGTATATCGAAATCCCTACAAGAAACCTTTACAATAATCAAGTTTAAAATTGCAAATAATCGTATATCTTTATTTTGACTTTTGCCTGCTGCCTATTTGAAAACTAAAAAGTAAAGGTGTCAGGAGAGAATCAATATTTTATTTAATGAGTTATTTTATAGGTTACAGGGAGTGAAAAGCGGTTTGCTTTTTTGCGTAAGTAACAGGAGTATATAAATGGATAGTTATGACAGTATGGGAGACATGGACGAAATTGCTAATGAAAACGAACTTTTGAAAAATAGCAGTGAGCTGATATCATATCAAATCCTAGATAGCAGTAAATTTGATGATTTAAAAAACACACCCCAAGTTTGCACTTCATATTGTTTTGAGTGCCCATTAAGTCTGTATGAAGTTAAATTAAGTGCAAACGTTTCTATAACGCGCAGCAAAATAAAAATTGGGACTCGTCAAATCCCTCTAAATGAAGCAAAGTTTAGAACGTTATGCGCGTTCAAACGCTATGAAGGTGTTATATTGAGTCGGGCATATTTACTTAAGTATACTTGGGGAGAATATTCCAAGCTTGAAAATAATGTAAATGTTATGGTCTCAGCGTTGCGTACCTTACTCAGTGGCACTGGATTAGAAATAGTTACAATTAGAAACCAGGGATATATTATGACCCAGATAAGAACCTAAACAGTCAAACATTTTATTGTAATCGGCTTGGGATATGGAGTATCCTCTGAAAAGGTTATTGATTGAAAGTTCTGCGCTTTCGGTCAATAACCTATCGTCAAAACCACAACTGTGGGATAAATTCCTGCACTTTTGCAGTAGCCGCATATTACCCAACAAAAGATGTGTTCACGTTGATACTTTTGTGAATCAAAAGCCCCCTCCAATTGATTATTGATTGGCTCTATATTTCCAAATAATTTCCAGTACAAAAACAACGCGCGATTTCATCTTGAGCAGTGTAAGTATTTATTCAACAATCTACCCAACAATACAGCCAGATTGTTGACTACTGGGTTGCATTGATAAACTTAGGCACAGCCCAATACCGAACGCACACCATGAGACGAACAAAGTCTCCTCTTATTTACAAAAAGATCAAGAATCTGCGAGCTTACTAATTTTTACTAGGTCATAAAAACTTGGAAATAATTTTATAGTGTATTTTAATCTAGTGACGATTCATACCTCACTAGGTGATTCTAATTCACTCTGTTGAGTGTCCAAATGTATTGGAATGGCTCAATTTTAATTATGTGTATTAATGCAAACTTGATCGGGCATATTTAAATTAAGTAGCACAACCAGAGTTTAGAATGGTGGGTATTTTGGTAGCTATTGGCTGCAGCGAGCAATAGAGGCAGCACGGACATGTTGCTCGTGTCATTTCCGCTAAATTGGTATTAACTGTCAGACAAAATCAAAAACGGACAAAAACGAAGCGTTGGCAAGTATTCAGGCAGCGCTGCGACAAGCATTGAATGCAGCAAACGAACAATTCCAGTGGATGGTTAAGACTATCGCGACCAACGATAAGTGTCTGGAGCAATCCGCACAAACCCATCATGACTGTAAAAAGTTACTTAAACTTGCAGGCGTTGGGCGAATTAACGCGGTGAACCTTTATGTTTTACTTGGATGTGCGGAATTTGGGACGTTTAGTAAAGACTAAACAGCCTCTGCCTGTATAGGCTTAACACCTATTCAGCATACCTCTGGCGGCAAGGTAAAACTGGGTACGATAGGCAAACAATGCAGGAAGAGTATGCTTATTGGCGGAGCAATGTCAGTCTGGAGGCAGGTAGTTAAAAGAGAAGCTAAAACCAAAAAATAAATGTTGCTAAAGGCCTTGGCCGAAAGACGAGGCAATAAATGTGCAGCCGTGGCCGTGACCAAAAAAACAGTGCTATCTGCTTTTGCCATGCCTACAAAAGGCACTGAGTATGAGGCTGAATTACTCGCAGCTTAAAACGAGTTCATACAACAATAAAATGCATAAACGAAGATAAAAGTCAGCTGGTTTAGTCAGTGAAAGACATAGAGTTTACATCTCGAATTATAGATTACGAGGTACTTGCTGAGTGAGAAAATGGCGTTCATAAGCTCATCAAATAGCGTTTTAAAGATGGATTTTTTACCGATATTGATCTTGCTCTAGCTATATATAGGGTGTTTTTATAAAACCAAAATCCTGAGAAAAACACGCTTAGAGTCAAGTATTAAAGGCACTTACTCTCCCGAATATTTTTTGATGTTGGTCTTGATGATGATTCAAGAACGATATTATCAACGCTTGAAGTTGTCGGCTTTAACAAACAAGACTACGTGGCAACGATTGTGCAAGTGAAGTCACATGATGGCGTTATGGTGCGGGCGACTATTATTCGTAGAATTGACCTAGTTGATAAAGGCCCTTAGCCTAAATACCAAGATGTCTATGGTGGTTACAGAATTGGCAAACCAACAGAGTTTCCTACCAGTGCCTTCAGCTTAATTGATCGCGGTTTTACGTATGTTGTTAGAGGTGGCATAGTTACTGCTGTTGAGTTGAATAATCAACCGAGGCTTTATAAATCAATATCTATTTTAGTACTGGCCTTCGAAATTTTGAATAAAACCCTAAATCCAGATCTATTTATTTCGAAACTTGAATGGTCTAAAATTGGAAATCCGATTGAAATAAAAAACATTTCGACTACGTCAAAAGTTGCAGTCCGATGCAAAACTTGAAGAATCAAGACTACCCATCGTTTTATGTAACAGGTCCAATCCAAGATAATATAACTGGTTACTATGAACCATTGAAATGGACGATACCCGATAAGAGCATGACACGGTTGAATCGACATCTCTATTGTATATTCATGAATATATTTTAGCGGGAGAACGCCGTCCCAAGAAAATGCTAATTGGATAAAAGAGCTTTCAATAGCAGACGAACGGTTGCTGCTGAAAATTTGAAGTCAGATAAGTCTAGCCCAATCATTTTAAAAACAGAATATCATCCACAAATCTGCACTGTAGATCCAATTGATGGTATTCGCGCACAATCAGAGCGTTTTATTCAATTACTGTTTTGTAGTTCTAAACCGTCGCACTGCAAAAAAATGACGTTCTACAATCTGCTGAAGCTAGCGGGCCAATCGATTTAGAAGCAAAATATAAACTGGTTACTGGCGCCTTTTTATAAGCGGTTGAAGTAGACTTAAATTTGATTAAAAACATATTTGAGTCTGCGCTAACATAAACTGTAAAAGTCACGGACTTAATTAAAACGAGGTCATGGTCACCAAAGAGGCCTTTATTAGCGGCTTTGTGATATTAATGTAATTAAGGCAAAGTTTTAAAGAAACGCTCTGCCATGGTTATTAAACCTGAAGTGACATTACCGAAATAATCGACGGTCACAATTGCTAAGTGAGGAAAAACAAAGTTTATCCATTCCTGGATAGCTGAATATAAATCAAAATAAGAAATGTTGGATAATATTAGTACAGCCGTTTAAAATAAAAAACCGAAGCATTAGCTTCGGTTTTTTGTTAAAGCAAATTTAACCTTACTTCATATTATATTAGAACTAAGATTTAACTTGTTTACGACGAGCTAATCCGAGACCAATAAGACCAAGGCCTAATAGCGCCAGCGGAGCTGGGGCTGGAACTGACTCAACTGATTCTACTAAAACAACAAAATCTGAGTAGTCAAAATCACTGCGGTTAAATTTAAGATCTTCCCAAGCTAAAATATATTCGCCTGTGTTGAATGTTTTGTAATTAGTACCACCAAAAATGTCTACTTGTAAAGCGTCGTCGCCTCTGAAAGCCACCATGTGATCTGCTTCGCCATTTGGTCCATCAGTATTAAGTGCTTTCTGTGAATAGAAAATGCCATCACCAGAATTCAAAAAATAACCAAAATTACGAGATGAAAATGTTGCTGAACCCATGTTAAACGCCGAAGCAAATACGTTGGAGCTTGCTGTGGCATTATATGTCAACGCTATATTGTTACCCGCGGTACACGTTGTATCAGCTGTGCCACAAGCGGCGCCATTGAATAATTCAAGGGTATTGCCTATGTTATTAATATCGTAAATACCAAAAGAAGCAACGTTCTCAAAGCCTGCAAACTCAAAAATAAGACGGCTTAGTGACCCGCCTGATGCAGTCAAATTCCAGACTTCGTCCGGATTATGCTGGGACGCGTTCACGTCATAAAAGTTACCGTCAGTGATCGCATTTAATCCGTTTTGCAAACCTGAACCGTTAATGACTGTCGCATTTGCAGAGAAAGCGGCTAAAAGACCGGCTGCCAAAATTATTTTCTTAAAGCTCATAAAATCATTCCTTGTGTTAATGTTAGGGTGATGGCTAGGCTGCCTTTTCGCAAGGCCCTTGGCTTTCCGTCCCAGCTTCACAGCAGGTTTGGCACAAACCCGTTCGGTTTAGATTGTTTTTATCATACTGATTTAAACATCCTCAATTACTCTTAGCATATTGTATGCCATTAATTTTTTAGTTATAAAAAACAGAGGTTTAATTTTTATTTGGATTGAATTTCGTTTTAATTTTAAGAAAGTGTAAATTTTACTGACACTTAACCATCACTAAATTATTAATGCTACACTCACATTCGCTGTCATCGTTAGAGCTTATTAATCTGTAATTAGAAATCCAGTTTTAATAGAGTAGACTAAAAATCGAAGCTAACAAGTTCACTATAAGGTCTTGCCGCTCATATTACCCAGCAATGATGCGTAATTGTTAAT
This sequence comes from uncultured Glaciecola sp., assembly GCF_937770335.1. Taxonomy (GTDB): domain Bacteria; phylum Pseudomonadota; class Gammaproteobacteria; order Enterobacterales; family Alteromonadaceae; genus Glaciecola. The sequence goes on along the minus strand of NZ_CALJHY010000003.1, from coordinate 497,167 downwards.
ATGCTAGATAAGTCTTTAATCTTTTAACTAATCCAGTTGCAATTACACCTGTTGCTCTGCGACTGCAGGCAGTCCCGCTTCTGATGCCTTGGAACGTCAACCTATGCCAATATCTCTTTTAGATTTAGATGTCTTTGTTGTTACTAAAAAAGAAAGTCTTTCTGAGAAACGTGAAATGTGATGTATGTGGGGAGTATCTAAAATAACGACAATAGAAAAGTTAGGCAGTCTTAAAATTGTTAATCATGAAGCTAAAACTACCAGCGATGCTTAATAACTATTTGCTGTAACTGTTGAATAACAGCAGTCGATTGCTGAAAAGCAAATACAATTTCTCGCATCAAGCGCAAGCCTTCTATTGGCCTATATACCACTTCTGGTTTACTTAATATTTCTGAATATGCTGGCACTAATGCACAACCTAAGCCTGCTTGAACTAAGCCCAAAGCATAATCAAGAGTTTGTATTTTGGCCCTAATATCTACACTGAACCCAGCTAATGTTAGGGTTTCGTTTAAATTACTCCAAGCCACACAAGGCGTGCGTTGAATGAACGGAAGTTCATCCAAATCGGCCAACGTAATACTTTCTTTGAGCGACAACACATGGTTGTATGGCAACGCGAGTAAATAATCTTCCTTCCAAATGGAGATAAACTGCTCACTTTCATTAATTTCTTCTTTCATAATAATGCGCGCATTGCATGTTTGTGAATGAGAAACTAGGGTTAATTCCATCAATTTTTGTGATGCTGTGAAGTCTTTTAATAGGGCACTCATGCGTTCAACCCCTAAGCCCTTAGTTACGCCCAATAAAAAAGGCTGCTTTCGGCTATGTTCAGTAAATAGATTGGCAATGGCGTCGGCTTGACCCAATAGTTGCTGAGCCAAAGGGAATAGACGTTCACCCGTTATGGTCGGGGTTACGCCGCGAGCATGTCTATTGAATAATGTTGTTTGTAAGCTTTCCTCAAGTTGTGCAATCGCAAATGAGATTGATGGTTGAGCAATAAAGCACACTTTTGCTGCGGCACTAAAACTGCGCTGCTGATAAACAGAAACAAAATATTTGAGGCTGCGTAAATCCATTTCTACTCTTTGCGGTTTATTGATAGTTAACGCTATAGTTAAAAGATATATCTGATAGAGAAAATATATATTTTAACTTTGGCTAAGTTTTAATTATTATCCATAAATAAGCAATAGTTCATTTACTTCAGTTCACAATAAGAACCCAGGTCTATTAAATATTCAGGTGCCTTTTAAGGTATACAGAAGCAAAAATGAAAGCGGTTTTTAATTGGAAAGACGCTGTAGCTATCGACTATTTGTTGCCAGAAGAAGAGCGCATGATCAGAGATAGTGCGCGAGCAATATTGAACAAGGCTTAGTGAAGAATTAACTAAGTCTAACGTATCACCTATTTGTGGAGTCAGCATGTCTAATCGTAATCAGTTGGTAAGAGACAATTTTATCAACTTTGTTCGCAGTGAAAACCTGCCGAAATCGAGTATCTCTTTGTCACCTAGTGATGTGGGCCTGACTGACATTGAGGTTGTCGACCTTTTTGAGACGCAAGTGATGAGCCGACACTTAGACTTACAATCGCGGATTATGCAAAAAAACGGACAAAGTTTTTATACCATAGGTAGTTCTGGTCATGAAGGCAACGCGGCTTATGCAAAAGCGTTTAAACCTACCGATATGGCGTTTTTACATTATCGCAGTGGCGCGTTTGTGATTCAACGCAGTAAGCAGGTCGCAGGGCAAACGCCGCTTTACGATATGCTGTTATCGTTTGCCGCTTCAAAAGATGATCCAACCTCTGGTGGCAGGCACAAAGTGCTAGGTAGTAAAGCGTTATCTATCCCCCCTCAAACCAGCACAATCGCATCACATTTGCCCAAGGCAATGGGTGCTGCATACAGTATACCTTTAGCAAAACGACTAGCACTTGAAGGGAAAATACCTGAAAACGGCATTATCGTTTGTAACTTTGGTGATGCATCTTCAAATCACTCTACTACGCAAGGCGCATTAAATAGTACTGCTTGGGCTGCGTATCAATCAATTCGCATGCCTATTGTTTATATATGTGAAGACAACGGCATCGGTATATCAACTTCTACACCCGATGGCTGGATTGCCGCAAACTACAAAAATAGGGTGGGGCTCAATTACCTTTATTGCGATGGCTTAAACTTACTTGATACTTATCGCAAAGCCAAGCAAGCAGAAAAAATGGCGCGCCAACAAGGAAAACCCGTATTTTTACACATGCGCACCGTGAGGATTTTAGGCCATGCGGGTTCTGATGCGGAGTTTGTATATCGTAAGGAATCTGAAATTGAAGCCACTGAATTTCAAGACCCTCTGTTACATAGTGCAAGGATTTTACTAGAAAATAATATTCTATCGGTAGACGAAATTATTAGTATTTATGAAGGTACTGAAAAGCGCATCGCTCACATTGCTAAGCAGGCAGCGAGTAAGTCAAAACTTGATAATGCTGAACAGGTCAAACAAAGTATCATTCCGCCAAGCGCTGCGGCAAATCTTGTTTCCAAATATTATAAAATCAAAAATGAGGCAGACAGAACCACGTTGTTTGCGCATGAAAAGCACAATTTACATAAAAAACAACATTTGGCAAAACTACTTAATTGGGCATTGATCGACTTAATGGCCGAAAATGAAAATATGGTGATGTGTGGTGAAGATATTGCCACCAAAGGCGGCGTTTATAACGTCACTAGTAAATTGTGTGAACGTTTTGGAAAAAATCGTGTTATCAACACCTTACTAGACGAGCAATCTATTTTAGGACTCGCTATTGGTATGGCGCACAATGGTTTTTTACCGGTGCCTGAAATACAATTTTTAGCCTACGTACATAATGCTGAGGATCAAATAAGAGGGGAGGCGGCAACGTTACCATTTTTCTCTAATGGGCAGTTTAGTAATCCAATGGTAATTAGAATTGCTGGCTTAGCTTATCAAAAAGGATTCGGTGGCCACTTCCACAATGATAACTCTTTTGCCGTATTTCGGGATATACCGGGCTTAATTCTGGCGTGTCCATCAAATGGTGCTGATGCCGTTGAAATGATGAGAACAAGCGTAAAATTGGCAAGAGAGCAGCAACGTCTTGTGGTGTTTTTAGAACCTATTGCTTTATACATGGCTAAAGACCTGCACGCTGAAGGTGATGGGCTTTGGATGTCCGAATATGTCACGCCATCAGCAAATGCCACTGCTACTAATTCTGCAGACCATGATCAAAAAATAAGTGTTTATGGCGAAGGTAAAAGCTTATGTATTCTTTCTTATGGGAATGGTTATTACCTTTCAAGAAAAGCAGAAAAAATCTTAGCGCAACAAGGTATTGAATGCCGAGTTATCGATTTACGATGGCTAGCCCCGCTCGATGAAAAAGGCATTATTGAACAAGCTACGTGCTGTGAAAATGTGCTTATTGTTGACGAATGTCGCCAGACAGGCTCAATAAGTGAAGCACTGTTTACACTTTTAGCTGAGTCAGAAATTACCCGTAATAAAGTCAAAATAAGCCGTATTACAGCGCATGACAGTTTCATTCCGCTGGGCAGCGCTGCTTACCATGTTTTACCCTCTACAGAGCAAATAGTCGAGGAAGCTTTACTCTTAGTCTCAACGAAAACGGCAGTTAATAAAGCTAAAATAGAAACTAAAACAGATGCTAAAACCAAAAGAAGGAATACATAATGACGCAATTGAAACAAAAGAAGAGAGTTGTCGTTATCTGCCCTGGCCGTGGTACTTATAATAAGGAAGATTTAGGTTATTTGCATCGCTTACATCCCGATAAAACAGACATAGTCGAGAGCGTCGATGCATACCGTGAACAAAAACGCCAAGTCAGTATTCAAAGCTTAGATACAGCAGAGCAATTCAATATGCGCAGTCATACTGCTGGAGAGAATGCTTCAGCACTCATATATGCTTGCGCAATATCGGATTTTCAGTCAATCAATGAGGATGAATATGAGGTAGTTGCAGTTACTGGAAACTCGATGGGCTGGTATATCGCATTAGCTGCTGCCGGTGCATTGAATCAGCAATCGGCTATTGAACTCATCAATACTATGGGCTCAATGATGACTGACGGTGTTATTGGTGGCCAAATGATTTATCCAGTGACAGATGAGTTTTGGGTGCTGGACCAACAAGCACTTGATATAACTGAGCAAGCTTTGCTTGAGGTTAATAAGATTGACGGCTGTGAAGCGTATGTGTCCATAAAATTGGGTGGATATATCGTTTTTGGAGGCAATAAAAAAGGCTTAAAAGCCTTGGAACAGGCATTGCCTATTGTTCAAGACCGCTACCCAATGAATCTGTTTAATCATGCGGCTTTTCACACGCCCTTATTAAATGAAACATCTGTAAAAGCTAAGTCTATACTGCCATCGACTCTTTTTACTGCGCCGAATGTGCCCCTAATTGATGGTGTAGGCCAAATATGGCAACCCTATAGTTGTAACGCACAAGAACTGTATGACTATACGCTTGGAACCCAAGTAGTAGAAACCTATGACTTTACCAAAGCAGTCGAAGTTGCCATTAAAGAGTTTGCGCCAGATAAACTAATTGTGTTGGGCCCAGGCGCGACATTAGGTGGAGCCGTTGCGCAAAGTTTAATTCAACATAATTGGCTGTGCTTGCAGAACAAAAAAGATTTTATATCCTTACAAAAAACAGACCCATTTATACTGGCGATGGGACTTGAAGAACAGCGAAAACTGGTTATTTAACTTAAGCATAAATATGAATAGTAGGCCTGACTCCAGTTGAGTCTGACACCCTATTGCCCCCGAACCCTAAAACTGATGCTCGGGTGCTTAGCTTGACGGTTTTAACCGTGTCGTCAGAGGAGCAAAGGTTCCCTTCTAATCAATTGAATTTTAGTATATTCAACAGAATCTTACTTAAAACCGTTTTAAGACTACCTCAAATTCAGCATCGTTATTCTCATACTATTTACAAATCATAAAAGTGCGTATCGACCTACTTCCATAGCGTTTTAAATTTAGGGGGTTTCCCCCTATCCAAAATTGCTAATTTCCCTGATAGCTTGGACTAACCATATTAATGTTTTGAAAGATGACGTTACATTAAGCGTTGCTGGTGTTTGTTGAGGCTCTTTTTTTACTAACTAGGGTTCTCTGCAGTAGTAGAAAGCAAATGATATCGACAAGATCTAATGCAGAGTGAGATAACATTATCCATTTTGTACAATTAATAAGTAAGTCCGGAGATTACAATGAAAAAACGAACAGCATTTATGCCCATCATGACCCTACTTTCACTGAGCATATGTTCCCATTTAGCAATGGCAGCAAAAAATAAAGGCGCAGTACCTATTATTGAACCCGCTTGCGAAAGTGCACAAGAATGCAAGCAAAATGGGGTTTTTACCCTGCCATTCGAAGAACCTTTAATCACCGGCGAGTTTTCTGATCAAAACAACACTAACATCGTCAATCCTATTAATAACTATCCTGATAATGGAAAGTGCGAGGAGAACGAAGAGGGTGTTTTAAAGTGCAAACCTGCTGCGGGTAGTGTTGCGTTGCTCAAGGATGGCCGCATTCTTTATTTTAATGCATTAGAAGGAACTGAGAACGTAGAGTACAGTGCTTTACTCGAAGTCGGTAGTGCACTTGTTAATGACCAAACTCGCGTTTTGACCCTAAATAAAAACAAAAACAAAGCGAGTTGGATATCTCCTTCACCCGTAGATGCTGGCGCAAACCCAGATGGCAATGATTCCGATACACTCGATCCTGGCTTGATTAGTAGCGTGGATATTGATACTGCGGATGATCGAACTAACAATGACGGTGCGTTATTTTGCGCTGATTTAGTTGGTCTACCTAATGGTGAATTACTGGCCGTAGGTGGAACCGATTATTACGGTGAACCGGGCGTAAGTACTGAATTATTCGGCGATCCAGTTCAATTTGGCTTAGCTGAATTAGAAGGTCTAAAAAACAGCCGTATTTTCAATCCTGACGATAACAGCTGGCGTAAAACCGGTGATATGAATTTTGGCCGTTGGTATCCCAGCGCATTATCGCTAGAAAATGGTAATGTTTTCGTTGCCAGTGGTGTCACCAAATTAATAAAACCCGTTTATGTATCTAGCCCTGAAACGTCAGGCAGAAATGTAACAGCGACAGAAACCTATGATACATCTTGTGGTAAATGGACTGATAACGGTGCATTAGCAGAACGCTCTTTGCCTCTATACCCGCGAGTACATCTTCTTCCTAATGGACATGTGTTCTACAACGGTGGTGGTCAAGCATTTAACCCATCAGGACAGAGCTATGATCAAGCACTATGGAACATAGTCGCTGCTTACGATCCTGACTTAAAACGCTGGGATGATCTTGGGTATGCCGGCTTGCCGGTGCATCTAAACGAGGCAGGCGTGAGCGATTTAGCCAGTTTACTTAACGTCACTAATTCTGAGAATGAAGAATCGTTAAATGGATTATTAGGCGGTTTAAGCGGTGAGTTCGTAGCGGATCCAGCTGCAGCCCTTGCGCCACTTATTGATGATCCGTCTTTATTACTTGATGTGAAATCAGTATTGGGCGCTGGCTTTAGAGGGTCTACATTTTCTATGATGCTTCCGCTTCAACCTGATGAATATGGTGACTATAACAAAGCCGAATTTCTTACTGCTGGTGGCCTTCTCAGCGCTGTCGCAGTGACAAGTCCTGGGCTTTACGTCGCGACTAATTTGGCTAGAATTGATTCAGTGACAATTGACGGCGAACAAATGCATTATGATTCACGTTCAACGGGCAGCTTAACTCAAGGCCGTTGGTACGGTACAGGCGTATTGTTGCCTACTGGTGAAGTGTTAGTGCTTTCTGGCGCCGACAGGGATGAAGTCGTCCTGCCAGGTACCGGTTTTCCTATTTTAGAGGCTGAACTGTTTGACCCAAAAACAGAGACTTTTCGTAAAATAGCGACGCAACACCGAGCCAGAACATATCACAATTCTGCACTCTTGTTACCTGACGGCAGCGTACTAGTAGGTGGTCATGCACCGATTAATACCGGATATGCATATAGCGTAACCTTGCCAGGCTTCTCGCCTAACGATGGTCGTGACCCTTCATTTGAAATTTTTAAGCCACCTTATATGTTTGGTGACAGACCTGCTATCAGAACGAGACTTGCTACGGTATCTGTTGGCGAAAAACTGAGAGTTAAGTTTAAAAACACCGACAGTGCCTCTGTTTCAATGAACGAACGTGTTGAATCAGCTGTGTTAGTGAGAAGAACGAATCTGACTCACTTAATAGACGGTGACCAACGTACGGTTGAATTACCAATAGTGAAGACAATAGATAATGGCATAGTAGTGCAAATGCCAAGTCAGCAAGCGGTTATCCCACCAGGTGATTACATGCTTTTCGTTAATGCGCGTGACGAGCAAGGGAATTTAGTTCCTTCTGAGTCAAAGTCCGTGACCATCGTGGGTAAGTTATCCACTCTTTGTAACTAAGGTCATAGAAGGTAAACAGTATGACAGTGAACAATATGAAAATAGTATTCGCTACCTTGCTACTGACAGTTTCGGGCGGCGTTTATTCTCACGGGGATAGCGGCGCATCGGGCGAGTGGCTGCCGATTGCAGAGCATACAGTAGATAGCAACGTGATGGCGCAGATACAGAACTCACCTCTGGGTAATGAAATTTTGGTTGAGTATACTGGCGAGGGTTATCTGGAAATATTAGCTGACGATGGCGAGGCATTTCTTCGCATTTCAACAGCAGGTGTAGAAGGTAACTGGGACCATCCCGATTTTTATAAGACTCAGGTTGCTGGCGAACGACCATTGCCCGAGTGGGTAAAAGACGGGGTTGTTAAGACATTGTGGAAACCAGTAAGCAACAATGCTTACTGGGGGTGGTATGACGCTCGGTTAGAAAAGCAGAATGATGCCCACAAACAATGGATAATCAGTGTGAGAGCGAATGGCGAGAGTTCATCTATTAGTGGTCGCTTTAAATCATTAACGGCCCCAACATACCGAACTCTAGTTACCCTAGACCGCAAAAACCTAGCTGAAATAAGTAATTTATCAGCCATGCTCATTTCTGATGTGCAGGCTGCAATTCGCTTAAGCTATAAAGGTAAAGACAAACTCATTGTTCTGGATGAAAATGATGAACCGATGTTCCGATTTAGCCCAGCAGGTATTGAGGCTAGAATAGAAAGTAGGGGATGGCAACGATTGGGCAGGTTACCCTTAACAGCGGCAAAAGAGTGGGTGAAACTATCCAGTCAACCTGCGTATACATGGCCTGATAGCCGACTAAGTTATTCTAGTGACGTTGCGTCATGGTCAATACCGTTGATAAACAGCAATGGTTCAACTGAGCAGCAGTTAATTGGTGGCTGGTTAAAAGTGAAGTCACCAACTAATGATGATGGTATGACTCACCGAAGTTCGGAATAGGCTTATATTATTTTTAGATAAACAAAGTCTGCAACAATGGTCCCAGGGCCATTGTTGCAGGTGGATAGTCATCACAACGGTTTATACTGACCATTTAATGCGCTTTTAGCGATCAGTTGACCTATTGGCCAAAACGTTCTCCAGCCCCTGGTTTGTTTGCAATAATTACCTCAATGCGTTCAATAACCTCTGGCGTCAGCTTGGAAAGGGCATTCATTGCGTTTAGGTTGTCTTCCAACTGAGATAAACGAGAAGCTCCTAAAATAACGGTGCTTACGTTTGGATTTTTTAAGCACCACGCAATTGATAAATGCGCCATGCTGATATCCAGTTCTTTTGACAATAAACTCAATTGGCGAATTTTTTCAAGCTTCTTCTTACCATCGTCACTGGTCCACAGGTCCCGCAACCATTCATAGCCTGGCAATGCTAGACGACTATCATCTGGGATACCATCGTTGTATTTCCCGGTCAACAAACCGCTAGCTAGCGGTGACCAAATAGTGGTGCCCATGCCGAACTCTTCATATAACGGGGTAAATTCGCCATCAACTTTTTCGCGATGCAACAAGTTATATTGAGGCTGTTCCATTGACGGTGGAGTTAAATGCTCTTGCCTCGCTATAGCATGCGCTTGAGTAATTTGCTGTGCTGACCATTCAGACGTCCCCCAGTATATTACTTTACCTTGCTGCACTAGGTTGTGCATAGCGCGCACGGTTTCTTCAATCGGGGTATCGATATCTGGGCGGTGGCAAAAGTACAGGTCGAGGTAATCAACGCGCAAGCGTTTTAGTGCTGCATCACAGGCATCACGCACATGCTTAGCGCTGAGGCCGATTTGCATTTGCTTATCGCCCCCCCAGAATACTTTTGAAGACACGGCATAAGTATCCCGAGCTAAACCAATACCTGAAATCGCTTCACCCATTATTTTTTCAGATTCGCCTGCCTCATAGCCTTCGGCGTTATCAAAAAAATTAATGCCGCCATCGTAAGCGGTTTTAAGTAATTTTTTGGCATCATTCATATCAACTTGCTTGCCAAACGTAACCCATGATCCCAGTGACAATGCAGAAACTTTGAGTCCCGCTTTACCTAAACGACGATATTCCATTTTTATTCCTTTTATTTAATGTGTTTACCCAGATAGTATATTCTTACTTTGAAATTCAAACACAGCGTTCGCCAATATGCTAGTCGATATCCGACTCAAATTTTTTACTACATTGATGCTGAAGATTATTGAGACCAACAACCCTCTTTATTGATGAAAGTTTATCTATGTATCGTTGTTAAACACTATGTGCAGATTATTGAAAGTTGGGGGGGAGTCGAGCGAATGTAAATACTTGTTTGAACTGTCTTAGAATAAACGATAGTAAAATGATGCACATGATGTTGCTACATCTGCATCACTTGTATAAAAAACCAAGCTAATAGATATTATCTTTTCTATTAACTTGGTGTAGTTTTATATACAAGTTTTATTTAACTTGGTTGCGTTTTCTTCTCGCCCATCCTAGCCCTAATAGACTAAGGCCTACGAGTGCTAAAGCTGGTGGAGTTGATGCTTCAACTAAAACAGCCGATGTTGTGAAATTAAAGTTTGACTGAGTAGTCTGACGTTCCGCATGAAATATATCCAAGCTATAGGTTTGTCCTACCGTCAGGCCTAAAGTGTCTATGTCAACACTTCCACTAGCTGACCCATGCACACCACCTAGGTCGACGACAAGTTGGTCATTAATAAATACCCAAACATCGTCATCACCGGTAAACGAGAAACTCTGGCCGAGCGCATAAGTAAATTGACTGTTTATCTCAGTAGTGAAATGGTAATTATGAGATCTACCCTCATCTCCAAATCCCTGGCCGTCTATCGGAAAATAAGAACTATTTGAATAGGTATAAATACCTGAGCCTAGGAATGTTTCAGTAGCCGTCAGCGGAATTGTAAATGATTGATTAATTCCTGATACATCGTTATACCATTGGTTAAAATCTGTCGCGTTAGTTAACGTTGTGCCACCTAAATAAACCGGCTTTCCGTCAACTCCCAAGGTACTTCCGACTAACCCTGTGTAAATACCGCAGGGGCCACAGCCGTTTTGAAAATTCGGATGGCTGCTTTGAAAATCTCGTACTGTTGCACTTAACGTAATGACGCTAGCCGCAGCCATTCCGCTCGCCATTAACATTGTTAACCCTATTAATTGTTTTATACTTCTTTTCATGATGATTCCCTTAATCACTGTTGTTAAAAATGATCACTTTGAGTCTAAATAGACTGCTATGACCGTAAAGGCGAATACCTTATTTCTGAGAATGCATATTTTGAGCCGTTTTTTAAATCACTGTTTTATATGTTAATTTATTTCCATTGAAATTTAAGTGTATAAAATATCGACACTTAAAGGTGATTTTTTTGATCGCTATAAAACACTTACATGTTGCGATAAGTCTGGTTTTGCAAGTGTGGAGCTAAGTGTATGCGAACAATTATCAATAAGTCACAATACAGTGTTTGCGACGAAATACTAAAAGCCAATAGCCAAAAGAATCCATGTCCTAGCTGGTCACCTGTAGTAACATCTGGAGCAACATAAACAAACGGTTAATCTTTCGATGAGAGTAAGAAAGACCGCCATTCTTAGAAACTCTTTAAACTAATAAAGTCTAATCAAACAGTTAAGAGCCAATATGATTTTTGATCCCAATAATTTATCACATGTGCGCGAGTTAACACTTGATAACATTAATGATACCCAAATTAACAAAAGCGAGCTTCATGGCTTTGGTTTGTTTGCCACCCAAAGCATTAAACAAGACTGCATTTTATGTTTGTTAGACGGTCAGGTTATCGTTAAGCAAGTCTATGCTCATATTTGTGAAGCATTACTACCGTCGGTAAAAGGTGTTGAATCTTATCTGTTTATGGAGTGCAACTACCTCAACGAACATGAAATTTTGGCGCGAACATTTCGGACTAAATACAGCTACATCAATCATTCAAGTTTGCCGAATGTGAGCATCAAATATCATCCGATTAGAATTGTAGCCAACCAACATATTTCCCAAGGCACCGAACTCACTATCGACTACCGCCAAGAGCCTTTAACTAAAAGCTATTTAGCAAAACCAGAAAAACAGTTTTTACAAGGAAAGTAGTATGCTTGATTTTAAAATGATGTGTGTTCAACCCATTCGTTTGGACGCAGATATGTATTCAAAAATAATTAGAAAACAAGATTATGCTGACATTCTTAATGCTTTTGTTAACCCTAATGGTTTCGATATTAAGTGGATTGATAATTTTACCAATAAATACAGAAAATTTCGCAGCTTCAAATCACTTACATTACCCTCTGACATGCCAGATAAGAGTGCGTTAATTTCTGATTTAGGTGAAAGCCAATGGTGGGTGAACGGTGAGTCTAACTTGGCGACTTTTCTTAATCTTGAAGAAAGTAAGGTAGCGCTATTATATGACCCACGATTTTTTCAGTTTTTCATTATATATGAATTACACTTTACAATGCCTGAAGAGCAACTCATTACTCTTTTGCAAGGTTCACTATTAAATCAGCAGAAAACTGACTTATATAATACGTTGCGTCAAATGATAGTGAAGGAAGAGGCAGAATCGTCATTAAGCCAGTGGGGGCAGCACGTGCATACCTCGATGACGAAATTACTTACTGATATTATCTATAAAATAATACCTAATAAAGGTACAGAACCGGTTGCTAAGATTGGTAAAAACACAGGCAATATTACCTTTTTCTTTAATGCTGACAGTCAGAATTTAATGCTAAAAACAGCGTTGATAAACTGCAACGCGGGGGCTGAATCTATTCAACGAAACGTTAAGCCAACACTCGATGATAAGCATGTTTTTTATGCGTTCTATGGTCGTTTTCATACCATTATTTCAAAAGACCAATCCTACTATTATCGTTACTTTCCTATTCAGTTTCACATGCAATTCATGTGGTTTGTTACAGGCTATTATTTAGAGACAATGGATAAACTGAATAACGAAATAATTTCGAAAAAAAGTGCGGCGTTCTTTCAACATAGCGTTGATGACGTTGATGCGTATGTGAATAAAATTCAGTTTCTAATTATGCATAATGAAAATTTCAAGTTAACCATTGAAATGGATAACGAGATAGTATTAAGTCAGGTTGAGAATCGGTGGAACATTGAAAAAAGCCTTACCAATGCGTCTCAGTACATCGCGATGTTTAAAGATTATATGGACAGGCTTTATGCCAAACGACAAGCCGCTGCTGCAAGTAGACAAAATTCCATTTTATTTATTATTTCGTGTTTGCAAATCATTGCTTTACTCAGCGTATGGGCTGATTTCTTAAGTATTACCGATCCTGCTTCATTAGCTGAAGGTGGCCCAGTGAGCAACGTATTTGGCAATACATCTAATCTGTTATCTTTCAATTTGTGGCTGCCTACGGTGCTTGGTTTAATGATTATCGGTTTATCTGTTGTTGGATTTTTTCGACGAAAATAGCGGGTTTAGTTTGAGTCTAAGATTCAACAAATGAATAATTATGATGTTGGTATTCGTTGCTACTACTAAGCATAATGCCATATAGTTGCTATACTGAGGACAAAGTTGACTAATACTCAATTATTTATTCGTTGAATAAATACGAGTCACAAGAACACATAATCTAAGGTGCCGAATGCTCTACGGAAAAGAAACTAAAAAAGCGCTAGATAACTTTCCTATTAGCGGAATAACCATGCCAACAGACTTTATTCGAAGTTTGGCAATGATCAAAAAAGTGTGCGCAACTGCAAATGAAGCAACAGGCCAGCTTGATAGTAAACGAGCTATAGCAATAAAGGCTGCGGCTACTGAAGTCATCGATGGTCAGCATGATGACCAGTTTGTGTTAGATGTTTTTCAAACAGGATCTGGCACCAGTACAAATATGAACATGAACGAGGTATTAAGCGAGCTTTGCAGAACTGAGTATGGCGAGGCGGTTCACCCTAACGATCACGTCAATATGAGCCAGAGTTCAAACGATACCATCCCTAGCGCTATTCATGTCAGTGTTTATTTAGGCTTGAAAAACAACCTTATTCCCAACCTTCGGCTTCTGAGCGATGCCTTAATGGTTCGTAGCAACGCGCTTAGCACGACGATAAAAACCGGGCGTACACATTTAATGGACGCCCTCCCTATGACTATGGGGCAAGAATTAGGTGGGTGGCATCAACAAATTATCAATAATATTGAGCGAATAGAGTCGAGTTACAATCGTTTAAGTAAACTTGCGCTTGGCGGGTCGGCGATTGGCACCGGTTTAAATTCCAGCACTGAGTTTAGCGTGTTAGCGTGTGCACAATTGACTGAAATTACAGACCTTGAATTTGTGCCAAACGATAATTTTTTTGAGGCCATCAGTTGCCAAGACACTGCAGTAGAAGTTAGTGGTCATCTTAAGACACTAGCAACGTCGCTGATGAAAATGAGTAATGATTTACGTTGGCAAAATAGTGGACCATTGGCGGGACTCGGCGAGATTACCTTACCTGAATTGCAGGCAGGCAGCAGTATAATGCCAGGCAAAGTTAACCCTGTTATTCCTGAAGCTGTTTGTATGGCTTGTGCGCAGGTTATCGGTAATGATATGACGATCACTATTGCAGGCCAAGGCGGTAATTTTCAACTTAATACCTATTTGCCAGTTATAGCTCATAATTTATTGCAGAGTGTTACTATTTTAGCTAATAGCGCGAAACTATTAGCCACCAAAGTGATTTTAACGTTTGAGGTAAACCAAGAAAACTTACAAAGTGTGTTGGCATATAATCCGATTCTAGTGACGGCTTTAAACCATATTATCGGTTATGAAAAAGCAGCTGAAATTGCTAAACATGCATACGCAACTCACAGACCAATTATCGATGTAGCAAAAGAAATGACAGATATCGACCATCAAGAACTGACGCAGTTACTGGCTCCTAAAAGTCTAGTTTAGTCATAAAGAATTTGAATAAAATTACAAACAAAAGAAGGAAGCAAAGTGAAGTCATCAAATAAATATATGTCCGTGCTATCTGTAAAAGATAAAAACTATCAGTATTTTGATTTATCTAGTGCAGGTATTAATATAAAACGACTCCCTCTGACTGCTAAAATTTTGTTAGAAAACTTGCTACGTCATAGCAATGAGCAATATGTTCAGCCAGAAGATATTCAAACATTAGCAACGTGGGACACAAAGGCCGCAACAGAGACTGAAATTGCCTTTGTACCTTCCAGAGTCATATTACAAGACTTTACGGGTGTCCCCGCTATTGTTGACTTGGCTGCTATGCGAGACGCGATGCTCGATTTAGGAGGAGACCCTAATAAGATCAATCCACTCAAACCAGTCGATTTAGTTATCGATCATTCTATTATGGTCGATGAATTTGGTAGTAAAGATTCATTTAAAAATAATACAGAAATTGAAGTGCAACGTAATAAAGAGCGTTATCAATTTTTGAAGTGGGGCCAAAGTGCCTTCTCTAATTTTAAAGTGGTGCCACCGGGAAAAGGCATTGTGCATCAAGTGAATTTGGAATATTTAGCCCGAGTCACTTTTGTTGAAGAGCAGGAAGACGGCGTAGTTTTGTATCCGGATACCCTCGTTGGCACTGATTCTCACACTACGATGATTAATGGTTTAGGTGTTCTTGGTTGGGGGGTTGGCGGGATAGAAGCTGAGGCCGCAATGCTCGGTCAACCGGTCACGATGTTAATTCCAGAAGTTATCGGTATGCAATTGACCGGTAAAATGCCAGCAGGTACTACGGCAACGGATTTAGTCTTAGCCGTTACTCAGCAATTGCGTGCATTTGGTGTTGTGGGTAAGTTTGTCGAATTTTTTGGTGCTGGCGTCAAACACTTAACTGTCGCGGATCGCGCAACCATAGCCAACATGTCGCCCGAGTACGGCGCAACTTGTGGTCTATTTCCTATCGATGAACAAACCATTAAATACCTTGAATTGACTGGCCGTAGTCAGCAGCAAATTGAGATAATCGAAGCTTATTCCAAAGCGCAAGGAATGTGGGGCAGCGAAGCTCAGGAAGAAGCCGAATACCATGCGACCTTAACGCTTGATTTAAGCCAGGTAGTTCCGGCTATTGCTGGACCTAAAAGACCACAGGATAGAATTAACCTAGATGATGCATCAGCAGCATTTAAAGCATGGATATCTGAACAAAAAGATCTCGCTATTACTACCGATGACACTCAGCAAGGGCGCTTTGAGAGTGAAGGGGGACCACAAGTAGAGTCTTCAAAAAGTAGCGTGTCTTGTCATTTGAATGGTCAGGATTTTGAACTGGATGAAGGTGCAGTGGTGATTGCTGCAATTACTAGTTGCACTAATACCTCTAATCCTTCGGTGCTCGTGGCCGCGGCGCTCGTCGCTAAAAAAGCTAATGAGCTTGGTCTGACAGTTAAACCGTGGGTAAAAACAAGTTTCGCCCCGGGTTCTCAGGTAGTAACAGAATATTTGAACAAAGCCGGTTTATCCAAAGAACTTGATCAAATGGGTTTCAACTTAGTGGGTTACGGTTGCACAACATGTATAGGTAACTCCGGCCCATTACCAGGGCCTATTTCCGATGCCATAAAAGAAGGTAAATTAACGGTAACCTCGGTGTTATCAGGTAACCGTAACTTTGAAGGCAGAATACACTCGGAGGTAAAAGCGAATTACTTGGCTTCGCCGCCATTGGTGGTTGCTTATGCTATTGCGGGTAATATGAATATTGATATTACTAAAGAGCCTCTGGGGACGGGTCATGATGGCAAACCTGTTTATTTGAGGGATTTGTGGCCAAGCCAAGAAAACATTCAGAACATCGTTTCCGACGTGGTTAATGAAGCTATGTTTACCGATAAGTATGGGAGTATTTATGACGGTGGTGACGTGTGGGAAAACCTAGACACGGTTGATGCTAATATTTATGACTGGCCTGAAAGCACATATGTGAAAAAACCAAGCTTTTTTGCTAATATGCAGCCGAAACCCGAACCTGTAAAAGCGATTGAAAAAGCGCGTTGTTTACTGAAATTGGCTGACAGTGTTACCACTGACCATATTTCACCAGCCGGCGCTATTGGTAATGACACACCTGCAGCGGCGTATTTGCGTGCCAATCACGTTGAGCCAAAAGATTTTAACTCCTATGGCTCTCGTCGCGGTAATCATGAAGTGATGATGCGTGGCACGTTTGCTAACGTTAGATTACGAAATGAACTCGCGCCGGGCACGGAAGGTGGTTTCACTCGCAAACAACCTAGTGGTGAGCAAATGACGGTATTTGAAGCAGCCCAGCAATATATCGCTGCTAATGTACCTACTATTGTTATTGCTGGAAAAGAATATGGAACAGGAAGCTCTCGAGATTGGGCAGCAAAAGGCCCGCTATTGCTAGGTGTAAAGGCGGCAATAGCAGAAACTTATGAACGTATTCATCGCTCTAATCTGATTGGTATGGGTATTTTACCCTTACAGTTTTTGACGGGGGAAGGTGCACACACTTATAAACTAGATGGTACAGAGCAGTTTTCTATTGAAGCGGTTACAGCTAAGCAAAAGCAAGTCACGGTTAACGTAGTAAGAGATGATGGCAGTGAGTTCAGTTTCAATACTGATATTCGTATTGATACGCCTAATGAGTTTGAATACTTTCGTCACGGAGGCATTTTGCAGTTCGTGATCCGTTCACTACTGTAAATACACCATTTGGCGTTAAGGCTCTCAAATTTTATGTATACGATGATTTGAGAGCCTTTTTAATATTTGGAATAGGTACTTTATTCCAATTTTGCTTTGCCTAATATATTGGAAAACAACTTACCCATGCACCGCTGCATAACCAGGTTCCCCATTAAAGTTATATAAGTTCTCAGTTTTAACAACGTCAAACCCAGCTTTGTGAAGGCGCGATTGAACGTTAAGTATCTCATCAAAGCCTAAGTGCATGGTGGGTGACATAAAACGACAACGCCAATGGTCGACACAATAAGTTTCAGGGAAGCCTTCTGGCCACACTTTCACGCCCCGATTAGTAATTAACGCTAACTCAAGTTGCGAAGTGCCATACTTAGCTAATTGATCTCCGAGCTTCTTAGGGATCCCATCTTGCCATTGCAGGAAAATATCAATACCCACCAATTCTTTTTTACACGGTATTTTATATCCGACTACAGGTAGTTTAAGGGGTTTGCTACCTTCATATGAAGGGGCACTAAGTTGCTTAGGTGATTGTCCTAAGTTCGCAATGACGGCATCAGCAAACTCGATAGTGCCCAGCAACACTTTACTCTGACCTTGTTTGTATATGTCAGCGGTGTGTAAACCTTGTTCAAGTGTGACTAACCAAGCATGGTGAATTTTCTCAGCAATATCATTTTGCCCAATATGGACCAGCATCTGAATTGCACCGTGCAATAGCGCTGATGGATTAGCTATATTCTTTCCTGAAATATCCGGAGCTGAACCATGAATGGCCTCAAACATAGCACATTGATCTCCAATGTTAGCTGAACCAGCCATACCCACAGATCCTGCAATTTGAGCTGCGACATCTGAAATTATATCACCATACAAATTGGGCATGACTAAAACGTCAAAATCTTCCGGTGTATCGGCGACTCTAGCAGCACCAATGTCGACTATCATGCTGTCATGCACAATATCAGGGTATTGCGCCGCGATATCTTTGAAGATCTGATGAAACAGGTCATCCGTTAACTTCATGATATTGTCTTTCACAAAGCACGTTACGCGCTTACGATTTTGTTGTCTTGCATATTCAAAAGCATAGCGGACAATTCGCTCGCAGCCAGGTCGTGTTATTAATTTAAGGCACTGATAAACGTCCTCGGTTTGCCTATGCTCAATGCCGGCATACAAATCTTCTTCATTCTCGCGCACGATGACCAGATCCATGATCGGGTGTTTTGTTTTTACAAAGGGTGCATACGAAATACATGGGCGAATGTTAGCGTACAAACCAAGGGCTTTGCGCATACTGACGTTTAGGCTTTTATAGCCACCACCTTGAGGTGTGGTTATCGGAGCTTTGAGAAACACCTAATCCTTCTTAACGACTCCCATGAGCTAGCTTGAATACCGTTAGTTTGTCCGCTCAAATATACTTTTTCACCAATCTCTATAGTTTCAGGTGCAATTTGTGCGCCTGCAGCCTCTAACACTTTCAGCGTTGCTGTCATTATCTCTGGGCCAATACCATCACCATAGGCGACTGTGATAGGAACAATAGGGTGGGTCATAAAAACTCCGTCATTAGTTTAGGTGCAAAAGAAAGTCGTCATTTAACTACTGCTGTGAGCTGATGCTCTTAAAGCAAAAGCTCAATATTAAATAGTTAGTTAAGTGCTCAGTATTGTAATGATATATTTCATCTGTAATAATCGATTAAATAGTGTTTATGTATAGATGATTGTAGATATATGACTTGGACGCGCCGCCTACATACAAGGCAAACTACGTTTCGTCAGCTTGAAATTTTTATGACGGTGGCTGAATACGCCAGTGTCACGTTGGCCGCGAAAGCTTTGCACTTGGCTCAGCCAACGGTCTCGACACAAATTGCCAAGTTAGCTCAGGCTTTAGATTGTAAATTATTCGAACTGGTCTCAAAGAAACTCTATTTAACAGATACGGGGCAGGAGGTGCTTGACGCGACGCGCTCTATGTTTGATGTTATGGATAACTTAGAAATGCGCTTGGCTGCAAGGTCTGGACTATCAGTAGGGCGATTAAAGATTAGCGTAGTGACCACCGCTAAATATCTGATTCCTAGTTTACTTGGCGAATTTTGCCAAGCATATCCCAATATTGAGCCTGAATTTCAAATAGGCAATCGTGCAGAAATTATTCAACGCTTGAAGCAAAATTTGGATGACTTATATGTATTTAGTAATCCGCCAAGAGAGCTAGACATTACAACCGACTTCCTAACTAAGAATCCGCTTGTGGTTATAGCGAAGCAAGGTCATCCGCTAAAGGATAAGAAAAGTATTTTATGGGATGAATTATATAGCGAACGTTTGCTCATGCGTGAAAACGGTTCTGGTACGCGGTATGCAATTGAAGCATTCTTCAAACAAAATGAAATAAAAATGCAAAGTCCGATTACCATTGCTAGCAACGAAGCGATAAAAGAGTCGGTTATGGCTGGCTTGGGTATCGCCATTATTAGTCAACATGCACTCAATCATATGGCACCTGGTAACCTAATCGAATTGTCAGTAAAAGATTTTCCAATACCTAATAGTTGGTACTGGGTTCTACCTAAAGGAAAGCATGTTTCAAATGCTGCAATGGCTTTTCGTGAGCATGTGACAAAAGGATTGTCCTCGCAAAAAGCCTAAAGCTAATCGTTAAAATGATTCGGGATTGTCGCTGCGCCGTTGACGAATATCGAAACGGACACCACTTGATCATGCACACCAGCAGCGCTGAATGCGCAATGGGTGCTCGCTAAACCAATAACTCAAAAGTGGTTAACTAATAAATTAATCATGCAAAAAATTGATAAATTGATAGTCCCCAAACTAAGACGGCGAATAAAATTGCGGTGAATACACCGGCAGAACCTACGTCTTTAGCCCGGCCAATAAGTTCATTATATTCAGGCGTGGTCGCATCAGATATTGCTTCAACAGCGGTATTAAGAAGCTCTGCAAATAATAAAAATAACAGACAGCCAATGAGTATAAACCAGTGTGTTAACGATTGCGCAATATACAAGCTTGCAGGGCTTAACAGCGCCGCAATAACCGCATATTGCCTAAATCCGGATTCATACCTCCATGCCGCTTGATAACCTTTTAGCGAACATAAAATAGCGCGAGGTAAGCGCTTAATTCCCGACTCATTCTTAGCAATATTCGGTGTGTTTTTTTGCATACTGTTACTACCGAGTTATTAAGCAAACGCAACGAAATTGAAGCTAGTGTTATTCATCACCTATCGTTTCTTATATTTTGGCTTGCGTGGCTTTGTCTCTGCTTGAGTCGCATCTGCATTAGCCGTTTGCCCACCTTTTATATTATGTGGTTGGTTATCACTAAAGCGTGTTAAACCTTGTTGATGTTTAGGTGTTTTTGAGTTTTTACCTTTGGCATATGCTTTGTTAGCAGAGCGTTTAGCAAATTCTTTTTGCTCGTTACCTTTAAGCTCATTTCTGCTCTCAAAAGGCACCAAACACTTCACTCCATTGCCGATAAGGTGTGGCTTACCCATTTCAATCAGTGTTTTACGTAACAATGGCCAATTAGCCGGATCGTGATAACGCAAAAATGAACGGTGTAAGCGACGATGAATCTCACCTTTAGGTACTTCAACAATTTCACTTTTATGATCCACTTTATGGATCGGGTTTTTATTTGTATGATACATCGTCGTGGCATTAGCCATAGGCGACGGGTAGAAGTTTTGAACTTGATCTAGCTTGAAGTTACGCTCCTTTAACCACAACGCAAGATTTAGCATATCTTCATCATTGGTCCCTGGGTGAGCAGAGATAAAATAGGGGATAAGAAATTGTTCTTTCCCTGCCTCTTTTGTGTACTTGTCGAACATTTCTTTGAAACGGTCATAAGTACCCATGCCAGGCTTCATCATTTTGTCCAACGGCGCTTTCTCGGTATGTTCAGGCGCAATTTTTAAATAACCACCAACGTGATGAGTGACTAATTCTTTCACATAATTAGGGTCTTCAATTGCTAAGTCATAACGCACGCCAGAGGCAATAAGTACTTTTTTCACACCCTCTACATTTCGGGCTTTCTTATACAATTCAACCGTTGGCGTCTGATCAGTGTCTAAGTGTCCACAAATTTCAGGCCATACACACGATAATCGACGGCACGTTTGCTCTGCTTTCGGGCTTTTGCAACGCAATTTATACATGTTCGCAGTTGGGCCTCCGAGGTCTGAAATAACGCCTGTAAAGCCGGGGACCTTGTCGCGTATTTGTTCTATTTCACGAATGATAGATTCTTCAGAACGACTCTGAATAACGCGCCCTTCATGCTCAGTGATAGAGCAGAATGTGCAGCCACCAAAACAGCCACGCATAATGTTTACCGAGGTTTTAATCATATCGTAGGCAGGAATTTTTAATTTCCCATAACTTGGATGCGGTATACGTGCATAAGGTAAATCGAAAATAGCATCCATTTCCTCTGTTTCCAGAGGGAATGCGGGTGGATTTATCCAAATAATACGGTCACCGTGACGCTGCGCTAACGCACGAGCACAACCGGGATTAGTTTCTTGATGCAATATTCTTGATGTATGCGCGTAATGAGTTTTCTCCGCTCTAACCACATCGTATGGAGGCAATAACACGTAAGTTTTTTCCCACGGTTTGCGACGAGTTGTTTTAGAGGTGAAAGGCTGTATTACAATAGGTTTTGCTTTTTCAGCCTCGATGGCGGCCTGTTTCTCTTCTTCACTTTGAATAGCGCACTTGTCCTCTATCATTTCATAAGGACTCGTAATAGGTTCAATTTTGCCTATGGTATCAACGTGAGTTGAGTTGACACCTTGCCAGCCAGGAAGCGCCTCTTTTCGAATAACGGCGGTACCTCGAATATCTTGCATCTGGTCAATTGTTTCACCTGCGGCGAAGCGAGACGCCATTTCAAGTAACGGTCGTTCGGCATTACCAAACATAAGCATGTCCGCTTTTGAGTCAAATAATACCGAGCGTTTTACTTTATCTGACCAATAATCGTAATGTGCTATGCGACGCAAACTAGCCTCAATACCACCTATAATAACGGGTTTTTTGTATGCTTCTTTACAACGCTGAGTGTAGACGGTTACCGCGCGGTCGGGACGTTTTCCACCAATATTACCGGCTGTGTATGCGTCGTCATGGCGAAGCTTACGCTCTGCGGTATATCGATTGATCATCGAATCCATGTTGCCAGAGGTAACGCCGAAGAATAGGTTAGGTTCACCCAGCTGCATAAAGTCGTCTTTTGAATGCCAATCAGGTTGTGAGATAATACCGACGCGATAGCCTTGCGCTTCAAGTGTGCGTCCAATAACAGCCATACCAAAGCTTGGGTGATCGACATACGCGTCACCTGTCACAATGATTATATCGCAGCTATCCCAGCCCAACTCATCCATTTCCTTGCGCGACATTGGCAGAAATGGTGCAGGGCTAAAACAAGACGCCCAATATTTTGGAAACGAAAACAATCCTCGTTCAGCCTTCATTCTTGGCGTTTCTGATTTTCTGGAGGAGGGCTTGATTGTTATCGGGTCGGTTGGCATATCTTCCTCTGTATTATCGTCAATTGCTAATGAATGCGTTGGTAGTACATTCGTTATTTAATGCTGAATAGAATCTGTGCTAAAAAGCGTGGGCGGTAGTATACCAGAGAATTTTTGATTAATATCCAGAATACGGTGAATGGGTTTTCGTGCATTTGGAAATGAAAGGTAGTCCACAAATAATAGTAGACTAATTTATTGCTCAATCACGAAAAAATCAGCGAGCTTTTGTCCTAGAGTAGTTTAGTGATCTGCATGTATTTTATCGACTGTGTTAACAAAAATAAGTGATTAGTGCGACGCTATGTTGGTGAATATTTTACAACCTATTTAAATAAACACTTCAAACAAGCTCTCTAAACAAGCTCTCTAAACAAGCAGTGCCTTCGCTTTCATTTGCTCATAAAATGGCATAACTTCATCAACAACAGCCAGTTGCGCAGGTGTTAGATCCAACGTGTGCTTTTTAGCTTCAGCAAAACCAGTTGATTTATCAACGCTGTGATACCAATGTTCAGCCCAAGCACCGTCGCTGTCTCGTCTTCCAGCTGGCCAATTAAGCATGGCATGTTTGGTTGCTTCTGTGCATTCAATATTTAATGCTGCGCACATAGCGGGAATGGCTTTTTCCGGGTTATTTAATACAGACATCGAGTCAACAATCGGAATGTTTTGTCCGGTTAATTCACTAATGGCTTGATATAGTTCGAACTGACGCTTTATACCAATATCTTCTGCGCTGCACTCGCCCCGGCTATTAGTGTAGGAATTAACCACGAAAGCAGGATCGCGAATTAACATGCAATGACGTAAATTTTTTGTCCAAGTTAAGTCACAATTTTCCAGCATGTGTTGTGTCATGTGCTTTTGATATTGCAGTGGCCGGTCGCAAAAACCGTCGCTCATGTCTCTCGCAACTTCTTCAAAACTGGCCGGTTGTGACGCCAACACTTGGTCAAACAAGGGGTGTGGACTTTGCGTTTTATGTAAATAATAGGCATAAAACGGCTCGTCTACAACGCGACAATCAGGTCTGTTTTCCCAGCTTCTCATCATCGCAGTTGAAATATTGCGTGGTCCAGACCACATCGCAATTCTTAACGTCATTCCTTTCTCCTGTGATTTTTACTCTTACTCTTAATCCGCTCTAGCTCTCAATAAGCTCTATCCCTCAAACAGCTCTATCGCTCAACTAGCTCTATCCTTCAACCCGCTCTAGCAGCTCTGCGCGGCATGGTGTTGTTCAATTAGAGTGACGTAAAGCTTTTCGAGGTGCTTGGTAACTGCATGCGAGCCTTCACCAATTTTTCGGCCATCTACCTCTGACACCGGTGTTAAGCCAGCGAATGTACCTGTAATAAAGGCTTCATCAGCGGCATATACGTCGGCTAGTGTGAAGTTTTTCTCATATACGGGAACACCATTATTTTTACAAACGTTGATCACGTTTCTGCGGGTTATGCCATCAAGGCAGAAATCACCACTAGAGGTCCACACCTCACCATCACGCACGATAAAGAAGTGCGTAGAATTACAGGTAGCGACAAAGCCATGAGGGTCTAGCATTAAGGCTTCATCTACTTGCGCTTTAGCGGCTTGAATACAGGCAAAAATGCAGTTGAGTTTGGAATGTGTATTAAGTTTTGGATCTTGTACGTCGGGGTAGCCTCGTCTCACATGAGAAGTGAATAACCTAACACCATCGCCTTCTGCAAGCGCTAAGGCTTTTTTATGTTCAGCGATAATAACAATGGTAGCAGGGGAAATCGTTACTCGAGGGTCTTGATAAGGTGTGGCCTTTATCCCTCGGGTAACCATTAAACGAACGTGCACACCATCATGCATATCGTTGGAATCACACGTGTCGTAAATACGTTTAACTAACGCTTCTTTGCTAACACCAATATCCATATCGAGGGCTTTAGCACCATCGTATAAGCGACGCATGTGTTGTTCAATAAAGGCGAGGTAACCTTTATGCAGCCTAATACCTTCCCAAACACCGTCACCTAAAATAAAACCACTGTCGAAAACGGATATCTTGGCGTCTGCTCTAGGGAAAAGCTCATCATTGATATTGATTAAGATGGTTTGATTACGCGGATCGTCTTGGTACTGATGAGTGCCTTTAGCCATTTTATTTTATACCTATATTGATAGTGGATATTACGAAGCTAGCCATGTTCTGATGCCTCGTTTTATATTATTTATTGCGTTTCAAGTTTGTAAAAAATAAAACGTAGATGCAATAAGGTAGTCAAAATCCCCACAAATTGAAATACTTACATAAATAAACTTTTATTTGATGAGGCACGCAACTATAGTAAAGCTCTTGGTATATTATTTACTAGTACTTACTCAGCATTAACTAATAGGAAAAGTCATGTTATCGATGAAGCGTTTATTGAGTCTGTTTGTTGTCTCTTTATTTTTGGGTGGTTGCGCTAGTTACGACTATCCAGGCGAAGTGAACATTGGTGATACCATGATTGAAGCTTCTGGTGAGAGTTTAGACGGAGATGTTGTTGTTATGCCTAAGGATTTTGCAGGCAAGCAAACACTTTTATTGTTTGGTTATGTTCAAGATTCTCAGTTTGATATTGACCGTTGGTTAATTGGCTTAGACATGACTGAAACGCAAGTGGCGGTTTATGAAATACCAACGATTGCAGGCATGTTGCCAAGAATGTTCAAAACCTTCATCGATGGAGGCATGCGTAAAGGCATACCCAAGCCACTCTGGAAAGGCGTGGTAACCGTGTATGCTGACGGCGACAAAGTACAGCGTTATACCGGTAATCAACGGCCCAATAATGCACGGGTTATGCTACTAGATGAGGATGGTAAAGTATTATATTTTTACGCTGATGGATTTTCAGTTGATGCACTTAACGCTGTAAAAGCACTTGTAAAAAGTTAGATCGTATTTTAGCAAAATAATGTGTAATCTTTACTCTTAACTATCTTTTGATACTCATTTAGAATGGAATTCTATGTTAGAGAATATACCGCAAGATGAAGGTTCTTCAGCGCAAGATAATGAACATGCAGCTCAGAATAAAGAGCCCTCAGCGCAGAATAAAGAGCCGATAGCCAATCAGTTTAAAGGCGGCTTACTAAGCAGCAAGCGTTTTCTGCCCTTGTTTATCACACAATTTTTCTCGGTATTGAATGATAATGTTTACAAACAATCGGTGTTGTTGCTACTCATATTTCAAGCAGCAACGGTAGCCGACGGTGCACTCTACTCCAACTTGGCAGCCGGTCTTTTTATACTGCCATTCTTTCTATTTTCGGGCATGGCAGGTCAACTAGCCGAGAAGACTGAGAAATCGAAACTCATTCGAATAGTGAAGTTCTGCGAAATACCCATTATGCTTATTGGTGCTATCTCCATCATGACTCAATTGGTTTGGTTAATGCTTGTAACGGTATTTTTTATGGGTCTGCAAAGCACGTTTTTTGGGCCTCTCAAGTATTCCATTTTACCGCAACATGTCGCCCGCAATGAACTCACAAAGGCCAACGGTCTGGTTGAGTCAGGTACATTTGTAGCTATTTTGTTAGGCACTATATTTGGTACCTATTACATTACCCAAGAAGCGGGTCCTGCCTACATCAGTATTGCCATTTTATGCCTAGCCGCGATTGGTTATATTTGTAGTCGTTTTATTCCCATTAGCGCGCCTAACGATCCAAGTTTGCAATTTACTTTTAATATTTTTTCCTCGACAAAAAATGTTTTTCAAGCGCTAAAATTGCAAACGGAATCTGTTGGTAAGTCAGTTATTGGAATTAGCTGGTTCTGGCTCATTGGTGCTATTATTTTAACCGCGCTGCCAAACTACGTAAAACACGTTATGGGCGGAGATGAACTTGTGGTAACCAGTGCCTTGGTCGTATTTTCGCTGAGTATTGCGATTGGCTCTCTACTCTGTGAAAAGCTCTCACGCTCAAGAATTGAATTAGGTATTGTGCCTTTTGGTGCCATTCTCATTACCCTATTTTTGTATTTACTAAGTCAAGAACCCGCCATTACCGTGTATAACGAACCAACTGAAGTGCTCCTGACATTGAGCCAAGTACTAGACACGGGTGACATGCTCTGGCATTTAGTTTGGATGGGAGCAATTGGCATTGCAGCAGGTTTTTATACAGTGCCGTTATATGCCCTAATTCAGCAGCGTACAACCGAAAATAGCCGCTCTAGAGTTATTGCGGCTAATAATGTATTGAATGCATTATTCATGGTGGGAAGTGCTGTTTTAAGTATTGTTACGTTGTCTATTTTTGAGTGGAGCATTCCCCAATTACTATTATTAGTGGCTGCTTTAAACTTACTCATTTCAATTTATATCTATACCAAAGTCCCTGAGTTTTTCCTTCGTTTTGTTATTTATATACTCGCAATTTGTATGTACCGAGTGCGCACTAATGGTGATAAAAATATTCCAGAGGAGGGCGCCGCAGTGATTATCGGTAATCATGTGAGCTTTGTTGACTGGATGTTCATTCTGGCCGCTTCTCCAAGGCCTATACGTTTTGTCGTGTTTGCACCTATTTACCATTCTTTTGCGTTACATTGGCTGTTTAAAATGGCGAAAGCAATTCCTATTGATGGTGAAAAAGCCAATCCAAAAGCATTCAAAAAGGCCTTTGACGACGTTGCTGAAGCTCTAGAAAAAGGCGAACTAGTCGGTATTTTTCCTGAAGGCAAATTATCAGATGACGGCTCTATCGATAAATTTCGTCGTGGTATCGAAAAAATCATTGAGCGTTCCCCAGTGCCAGTTATTCCTCTGCACTTAGGTGGCTTATGGGGGAGCATGTTTAGTCGCAAGACTAAGTGGCGACTACCTCGACTTAGATGGTCATTAGTTTCAGTCTCTGTCGGTGAACCGGTGGCAGCACAAGATGTTAAAGCAGACCATTTGCGCGATCGCGTGACTAAGCTAAAAGCTCTGTACTCGCCTGACTCCGATTGAGATAGAAAATCTGATAAATGTTGATGTCAGATATTAATTACATAACGAGTATACCTCGAGAATATGACAGATTAATTAGCAAATGCGCTGCCATATTATCAGCACTTCATTCAGGGATATAAAAATGAAAACCACGTATATAGCGATAGCATTGTTATTTTTTTCTTTTGGCGCAAAGTCGTCGTCAGATTTTAGTCAATTAGAAACTCTATTTACCCAGTGGAGAGCCTTTGAGGTTGCTCCCTTACATAAACTTGCGCCTGATTATCGCGAAGAAACCTTTATAAAACGGCATACCAAATGGGCAAGTTTTAAAACACAATTATTAGCATTTGATAAGTCACAATGGACAGTAGTCCAGCAGGTTGATTGGTTTGTGATGCTGGCAGAGCTTAATGGCTATGAATTTAATGAGAAGATACTCAAGCCTTGGCAACGAGATCCGGCGTTTTACAAACAGGTGTGGACATACAAAAGTGATGTTCCAGCGCATGAAGGACCAAGCCCTCATTATCTTACTGAACTGTGGAGCTACTCATTCCCAATTAGTGCAAGCGATCAGAGTAGGCTAGCTAATGACCTGTCTCGAATAAAACCTTTTCATATCCAAGCCAAAGAAAATTTAACGGGCAACGCGAGAGAACTATGGATAGCGGGTATTCGTGACATTCAGATGCAGCAACAGGACTTAATTGACATTACGGCACAAATTGAAACGACTAAAAATGCAACGCTAATTAAAACACACCAACAAGCGATACAATCTACGGCGCAATTTGTCGAGTGGTTGCGAGAGCAAAGAGCAAGCAAAACTGGGCCTTCAGGGCTTGGAATTGAACAGTATAGTTGGTATCAAAAACACGTGCATTTACTGTCTATGACATGGCAGGATGAAGAAAGGTTACTGCGTCGAGAACTCGATAGAGCGTGGTCGTCGTTAAAGTTAGAAGAACAACGCAATATTGGATTGCCAGAATTAGTGTCGGTTAAAAATTCAGCAGAATATAACCTGTTGGCGGCTCGCTCAGCTGAATTTTTTCTTACCTTTTTGGCTGAAAAAAATATTGTAACGGTTGCTGATTATTTTAAACCGGCGCTTTATGAAAGACTCGGTAACTTTGAACCAGAAGCAACTCGTCACTTCTTTTACATCGGCACTCACCTTGATCCTACGCCGTTATATTCACACTTTTATCATTGGTTTGAGCTAGCGATAATGGAGAATGATCCCAACCCCAGAAGTATTAGAAAGGGAGCTCTTTTGTATAACATCTTTGATAGTCGTAATGAAGGCACCGCCACGGCTGTTGAAGAAATATTTATGCATGCGGGTTTGTATGATCATAATCCCCGAGCCCGAGAAATTGTTTGGATTATGCTAGCCCAGAGAGCCGCTAGAGGTCTTGGATCTTTGTATGCTCATGCGAATCAGATGACGATGGAACAAGCCGGTGAAATTCATATGAATTATACGCCCAGAGGATGGATGAAGACGGAACCTGATTTACTCATCTTTGAGCAACATCTTTATTTACGTCAACCTGGTTATGGGACAAGTTACGTTACGGGCAAAGCTTTGCTAGATAGTGCGATAGCGCAAAAAGCTAAACTTGATGAAGATCAGGGTCGAAATTTTGTTCTGAAATCATTCTTTGACCAACTCAATAGCATAGGCGGTATTCCGATTACGTTGGGTACTTGGGAGATGACCGGTAATAAACCGGCTTTTCTCAATGAGGTTGAGGAAGTAGCGAGAGGGAAAGAGTTAAAAGCCCCAGTTACAGACTGAACTTGGGGCAGCATTCACAATTTTAAGCATAACCAAACGGGTTTAATACAAGCAACGTTCGGCTAAATTAAACTACAAATCAGCCATTTTTATTTGTATTTTTCTGGCGTTTAATTACTAGCGTTAACAACATTCGCTTTGTTTTTATTAACGGCCTGTGCTTTTTGATCGGTTCCTGTTTTCTCATGATATCCACCAAAAGGGATAGTCGAAAGCGCAGTGTAGTTGACTCTTTTCGCTAACGGCACATAGTCAGTGAAGGCAGTATTGATTGCCGTTGAAATAATAGCACCAATTATCCCGCCACCAGAGTCACCACCGGTATCAACGACAATGGTATCGGCATATTGCCAAAGTACTTCTTTGCTGGTGGTTGAAACCAATTGATACGATATCCCTACCGTAACATTGCCTCCAATCACAAAATAAGAGGTATCCCATTGATTAATGTTTACAAACATAACAGCATCAGCACCGTACATCGTTTTAAACAAGCCGGTATCGACGTTGGTTAACTGTGCACCATCTACAATACCTTGCTCTTGAATCAGTCTATTGGTTACCTCAATAGGCAGGACGTAATAGCCCATGCGAGTAAGAGGCTCAGCAACCGTTGTTGCATAATACTCAGTTGCTTCAGCAGCCGTTGTATTGTTTATTGCGGGTACCACTAAGATAGCAACTGGCTTAGCCTGATACATTTTCGGAAACGCTTCTTCTTTTGAAATAAAGGAGGTAGCACAGCCACTTAAGCCAACAGCCAAAATAGCTAGCAAAGCAACACGTTTTACTCTGTTTAGTATAGTCGTCATTTCTTAAGCCCCATTTCTTTTTTTCAATTCGAGTACAAGCGTTCTTGACTCAGGGTAAAGTGACAACTCTCTATCTAACAGTGAATTTGCACTTTCAGGGCTGCCGCTTTCAATTTCCATGATGGCTAATTCGATCAATACACCAGGCGGAACGCGAATACCTTTTTTATCGCTAGTCGCAATAATGTCATTCAACGATTTAACATGCTGTTGACGTGATTTGTCACCAGGTTCTTTTTTATAGCCATACAAAGTGTCAGAATAATTGCCCCAATACAGACCCCCTTGCGTGGTGTTGCATGCAGATAATAAAACCACTGCGCTAATGATTATTAATCCTTTAATTTTCATTTAACATTTACCTCAATTGAATTTCCGTTGGTCACATATAGTTTGCGATTTACCACTAATTTTCCATTTTTATATACTTTTATCGTGTTCGTGCCCGCTGTGACTTCAAATTTTGCTACTTTATTGCCATCTAGTGTAAAAGTTTCAATATTATCTGACAGCGTGATGGGTGAATTTGTATTGATTTGTAGTGACGCATCTTCAAAATTACCAGTCAGTAATACGAATGCTTTGGTGTCATCAACTTGAGTTACTGACTCATATGAGGACGTACACCCGAGTATTAAAAAACTAAATAATACAAAAATAATCCCTTTTAACGAGTTTGATTTACTCATTTCTTACTCCTTTTCCATAACAACTAATTGAGCTAAGTCTATTTGAACTGGTAACTGTGTATCGAGTGCAACAATCGAAATTTCGTTGTTGCCAGTACCACTTAACAGAGTGACGGTTGCTGTTGCAATCTTCTTACCGGCCAATTCAATCATGAATCCAGTTTGTGGATTTTTGATTTTTTTACCTTTTTGTAAGATTGTAAATTCATCACCGGCAGCGATGCCTTGTGAAGCGCCTCCGGTCATTATGTATTGACCGTCTTGCTCTGCAATCAAATAGGCTTTCCACGGTGAGTTCAGCAAGTTTTCCATTAAGTCGCTAACTACTTTTGAAATAGCGGCCGAAATAGCTTTGTCGTTCAAAGTGGAATCAAACGCAGCTCGCTCGCCAACACCGAGTGTTGTATTCGCTTCAGCGCGCGCTTCGCCACTACCTTCCTCAGAAAAAACAATTTGCCCCGTCGTTGTGTCGATTAACCTGACGTTAACGGTTGCGATTGCTTGTTGAATTTTGTTACGACTAAATATGCCTGTCTCACTGGTCGTTTTGCGACCAAACTCACTAATTGAACCGACAATAAGAAAATCTGCACCCACTATTTGCGATGTGACGCCTTCAAGAGCCTGTTCACTTTTGACTTTATCCAGGTCGTCCCTTTCAAGCATGATGAATTGACCTGAATTGCTCAGGCGAGCGCTCAATATATCGGCCGCTTGCTTACCAATATTATCAAAACTTTTATCGACAAAAATACTGTTACTGTTTTTTGTTTCATCGGTAAATCGTGCAATAGCTACTTTTCGCTTTAACCCCATTACTGGCGCTTGTGCAATAGTTGGGCTAATGGCAGCTTGATTGTTTTGACTTGCATTAACGGTTTGCTTGGTGGAAGAAGTGCAACCAGAGGTAAGCACCAAACCCAAAGCAATAATTAAAGTAAATTTTATTTTGTTAACTTGAATTTTCATTTATATCCTTATAAAGCTAAAATTGTTACTTAACGAATATAGTAAATAAGTGGTTTAATTACTAGGTTATCAATATAAATAGTAATTTATTTATCCGATTGATAAGTGAAAATCACCTACCACTTACAGAGCAATCATTATCAATCGTTTGTTCGGGGTCGTTTAAAAACGATGCCATAACGGCCTCTACACATTTATCGTCATATACTAAATTATGCGCTTTTAACGGCCAAACTCTTAGGTGTTGTGTTTTGTTTCGCAGCGGAAGCTTGGCATGGAAGTCTACCGCCCATATGGTTGGTGTAAATGGGTCAAGGTCGCCAGCAAGTATCAATACGGGCACAGTCAACTGACTGTGGTCGAAGTTTTTTATATTATTAATAGCGGGCCTGATATTCCAAACTTTACAAAGTTGACGGTCAAGAGTAATCGCAGGCAAGTCGTCCCAGTAAGTTGATTTATACTTTTTCGCATTTTCGATGGCCAGCTCGACATCCGAAAAAGGAATCTCTTCATAACAAGCGTAACTTGAATATGCTCCTTCTGAAAACCAAGTATAGTTTTGCATATCGATAGTTTCACTAATCAACTTACTCAGCGAGACATAATCTTTGTTGAGGGCATCTTTAATAATCTGCGGAAAGGCCAGAATATCGTCACTGTCATAGCTGTTATTGAATAGGGCGTATGCCACTAACTCAGGTGATATCTTTAATGTTTTTTGACCAATGGTCCAGTTTTCATCATCATACTCAAGGTTTAGCGTGGGCGGGTTTTGTTTTATTTCTGCCATAAAACGCTCAAATAACGTCACTGATGCTTGTCCGTTTTCAAGCCGACACGTTGGATCCGCATCACATAATATAAACGGTTGAGTAAAAACTCGTGCGCTGTGTTCTGGCATATCAGCATACGAATCTACTTCAAACGGGTAGATGCTGTCGAGTATCAGCGAAGCAGTGTGCTCAGGGTATTGCTGGGCATAACGCAACGATATGCGCGTTCCGTGGGAAATCCCAAGCAAATGCCATTTTTCAAACCCCAGTAATTCCCGTAGGGTATCGATATCTTTGATTGCATAATCGGTATTATAAAAATTAGCATTCACACCCAACGACTTCTTTCTATTAGCGCAGCTAGTGAGCGTATTGATAAACTTTCTATTATCAGCCTTGTATGGGTATGTGGTTAATAGCTCAATTTCCAAATCGGTTATCGCAGGGCAATCTAAGTTCGCCAAAGACAAACCTGAGCCGCGCATTTCCATCAATATCAAAGGACGGCCATTTTGTAATGTGCTCATTTCAATGCCGGAATAATACATGGACGGGTCGCCATCAAACTCATCCATAATATATATTGAACTGCCCGGACCTCCGCCACCAGTTATTATGACGGGGTCGCCAGTAACTGTGCCTACAGGTTGAAAAATTATAATCGGGATAGTCACGATGCGAGGGGGGCTTTTTGTTGTTTGCAGCTCATTGGGTTCTTCGTAGACAAATAGCGTTCCGCAGTCTGCACTGTACTTATCAAATTCTTGAGTAAATTTACAAGCGCTTACTTCTATTCTAGGAAGTACCTGCTTTTTAGCGTTTCTGCTTATAGGGTCGTTTAATGACACCCTTTTTTCAATGGGTTGTATTGCCGCATGAACGTCATCGCTATGCGCGTAAATATTGGCGTGAAACCCTATTAGAAAAATAATACACAGAGTGATAACACCCTTGTTATGCTCGATAGAAAAGTTAGATGAACTGATAATAAGTATGTCTCCGTTTACTGTTGCCTCCGTCTTTAGCTAGTATGCCGAGATCGCCCTAAACTTAATAGTTAAATTGACTTTATATTATGCTCCCAAAATAAGGTGCAATGTTATCCTTTTCTTCCCTATAACTAACAATACCGTCAGCGCTGTATTTACCTTATAATATCGAGTATGCAGCGGCTCAACGATAGCTTATCAAGCTTGATTTAGGCGCTTATTGCCTTTTGTATTGAAATAAAAATCCAATACCAGCGTATTAATAAACACATTTATTTTCTAAATGCGTTTTTTGTTTTATTTCAGCTATTGAATTTAGTCATCAAAGTTGAGATGGTTCTAGTTCTTATTTATTTGGCGATACAAAAGAGATGAGCACGGTAAATTATAAAATTCGGTTAATGATTGCTAGCGCTTGCTTGTTGTTTGTAGTGACTTTTGCCAGTGCTCAAGACATTGCTAACGTTAATCGTTCAGTTCATACAAAGCATACGCTCGATACACAAAGCGTTGTTAGTAATAAGATCATTACTAAGATGCAACGCAATAGCGGAGATATTGAAGTACCTGGCAGTGTCATTTTTTTGATCAGGCACTTTGAAAAAAAATCTACGGACGCTAACGCGAAGCAGAATAAGGATCCTGAGTTAACCACACAAGGTCAAGCGCGAGCGCAATTGCTAGCCAGCTTTTTGGCGGATAAAAACGTCACTACCGTCTTTTCGACTAATTACAAAAGAACAATACAAACGGCAACACCGACAGCAAAGCAAAATGGCTCGAGTGTTACGTTTTATAATCCGCGAGATCTGGCCGATTTGGCCCTGCAGTTGCAGGCAATGTCGACAAAAGGGAAGGGGAATATCCTAATCGTTGGTCACAGTAATACGACACCTCAACTGCTTAAATTGTTGGGTGGCCCCGATAAACCCTTATCTGAAAATGATTATGGTGATTTGTTTTATTTGACAATTGGTGACGCTAACCAATTAAAAACACACTCGATTGCTGATTCTTTTCAACATGTCATGATTGAGTAATGCCCCTGTGACGCTATCTGATTTTATAAGTGTTTTTTTTGGTTCAAATTTGGTCGAGGTTAGCGCTGCAATTTGTGGATTTATCTGCATCTTTTTGTTGGTAAAAGGGAATATTTGGAATTTTGCCTTTGGTTTCGTGCAAGTCACTCTTTATGTGTGGGTATTTTACCAAGCAAAGCTTTATTCTGACGCTGGTTTGCATGTTGTTTATATGCTGTTGCAGATTTATGGCTGGTGGCATTGGTCTAAAAACCTAGCAAATACAACCACTGTAAATGTAGTAAGCATGTCGCACAAACATCTAGTTCTGTATGCGTTAGTCGCGCTATTAAGCGCGGCCCT
Source organism: uncultured Glaciecola sp. (assembly GCF_937770335.1). GTDB lineage: Bacteria > Pseudomonadota > Gammaproteobacteria > Enterobacterales > Alteromonadaceae > Glaciecola. Next base: position 461,891 of record NZ_CALJHY010000003.1, on the reverse strand, counting down.
GCTCGGAACACTAATGCGAACCTATACCGACGCCAGTTTCGCCTATGCAGATGCCTTCACTACCTGTGCTAGTTTAGTCGCCTTTATACTGATGACACGCCGCTATGTTGTAAATTGGCTGTTTTGGATTGTCGTTGATATTGTTGCAATAGGTGTCTATTTTCAAAAAGGTTTATATCCAACAGTCATTCTTTATGTGTGCTTTTTAATTATGGCAATTATTGGGCTTTATGTATGGCAAAAGCAGTATAAAACTCAGACGGTTGTCTAGCATCCTTAGTTGCGTAAAACGAGCGTGTGAAAATTCAAAAAACGTACCTAATAATGACAAAAGTATAAGTGAAAATATAAGTGAACAAACCTTTAAATACACAAACTGCAGAGTTAAAGACGAGTCAATATGTTAAGCAAACTGACGAATTTGTCATTGACCAAACCGGCTCTCAGCCGGCTGCTGTTGAATTGAAACCGCATGAGAACAAACTGGCGAGTATTCAAAAAGTGGTGTTTATGGGCGCGCCATCAACGGGCAAATCGACCATTTGCGTGGCTGCAGCTAAGCAATTTAACTCAGTACATGTTGATGAGTTTGGGCGCACCTACTGGGAGCAGAATCAAACCGAGCGTCGCTTAACGCCAGAGCAGTTGCTGTATATTGCAGAGGAACATATTGGGATAGAAGAGCGCACATTACCAAAAGCAAATAAGTACCTATTTGTGGATACTAATGCATTAACTACTTGGCATTTTGCATTAGATTATCATGAGTCAGCTTTGCCAGAGCTTTGTGCGTTAGCTGATAAAAGCAAAGCACGTTATCAGCATGTATTTTTATGTGCAGATGATATTCCGTTCGAGGACACTTGGGAGCGCTCAGGTTCCGTCAAACACAGAGAGTTCCAAGTGTTTATTACCAAGGAGCTGAATAAGCGAGACATTAAATACACCGTGCTAACAGGTTCGGTGGAGCAACGATTGGCTAAGATAACAGAAACGCTTGCCTAGGCAGTGTTACCAAGCCTTGTGAATACTGCTTATTGTAAATTTAGGATAGCAAGCTCTAGCAAACAAAGCGCTACTTAGAGTCAATAACAGATATTAAAATAATATACAGCTGAAAATCCAAGTTCAAACCTTATCGCCTGAACTATTTAATCACAGTACCTCCAACCAACTGCGCACCCTTCGACACCAGTTTCTGATACCAGAAACTCGCAAACAAAATAAACCCACCAATACCGATAAATAGCATGACCTTTTGCCACAACACGACTTTAGTTGTGTCGATTAAGGTCAGCTTTGCGACCCCCAATAAAGTAACCTAATTAAACAAGGGTGCAAATTTGGCAAGACTTTTTTGACTGGACTGATACGATAGTGGCTAAAAAGGAGTATATAAATGCTGCGCAAGGCTTTATTAATGAACGTACTTGGTTTGTTTGGCGTAAATGACAGGCTTCAATACACTGCTGTTGGGGCGTTTTTTTTAGCGTCTATTTTAGTCGCTCCTTCATACGCTAATAGCATTGACGAACCGTCACCGGGAAATAAATCAGGGACTTCATTGCCCATTGTGTTTCCATCGGCTCCTAATAATACGCCTTATAAGCAGATCGCCAGTTTAGATTTCATTGAGCCCACCGCCACTTTTATGTATGCCAGCGAACATCCTGACCAATACGCTGCGTATTGGCGCGCAAACAATACAGAGGCGTCAGCCAAAGGCGTGGTAGTTTTTATTCACGGAGGCTGTTGGTTGAGTGCATTTGATATGTCGCATGCGTATGCTTTTGCTACCGGCTTGTCACAGGCCGGCTATCATGTGTGGTCAATTGAGTATCGTCGAGCCGGAAATGGCGGTGAGTGGCCGGTTGCACTCGAAGATATTGTGCTTGGATTACAAAAAATTGAAGTGCTAAGCCGATCTGATGTTAACCTCGATCACATTAGTGTTGTCGGTCACAGCGCAGGTGGGCACTTAGCCGCGATGCTAGCCGTGCAATTGCAAGATGTGTTGCCTGCATTAGTCAAAAAAGCTGATGTCATTGGCTTAGCAGCAATTATTGATGTGGCTAAGTATGCCAGCGGCAGCAATGATTGTCAGACGGCGACGCCTAGCTTTATGGCTGGAATGCCGAACCAGCAAACATCAGCCTATTACTTGGCAACACCCAGCAACTTCGAGGCCAGAGGCGAAACGTTAGGTCAATTTCAGCTGCTTCAAGGCAACGCCGATATTATTGTTCCAGAATTACAGGCTCGCCATTATAATGCAAAAACAATAAAGCTTGATGGCGTTGGTCATTTTGATTGGATCCATCCTGGCAGCGATGCGTTTAAACAACTGTTAAAACAATTAGAAAGTAACGCGATTAATTAAAATTATCATTAATTCAAAACACGTTAAATGAATAAGTAACTTAACAAATAAAAGTGGTAAATCGAATGTCTTCATCTACTACTCACTCGCAAAGTGAGCAAAAATCAATGGATCAGCAGGCTACGGATGTGCAAACTCCAAGCTATTCATTTCCACCTGTTTCAGTCCCTAGTTCCTTATCCTTAAAGTCAAGTGAACTACTCAAGTCGCATGCTGTAGCGCTGGATAAACACGATCCGATAGCCCATCTAATAGCGCAGTTTGAAATACCAGCTAGCATCATTTATTTAGATGGTAATTCGCTTGGGCCACTGCCCATTAATGCGAAAAAAGCGGCTGTCGATGTGGTTGAGAAACAGTGGGGTCAAGATTTGATCACCAGTTGGAATAAACATGCATGGATTGATTTACCAACCACCGTGGGTGATAAAATTGCACCATTGATTGGTGCTGAAAAAGGCCAAGTCATTTGTTGCGACTCAATTTCAGTTAACTTGTTTAAGCTTCTAGCCAGCGCACTCCAACTAAATACTCCTGAGCGTAATATTGTGTTGTCGCAACAAGATAATTTTCCTACTGATTTGTATATGGTCGAGGGTCTGCAGCAGATAGTAGGTTCCGATAAGTGTCGTTTGCTTACGTGTGACGCTGACGAATTAGAGTCGGTGTTACAAGAAAATGGGCATGAAATATCAGTCCTGATGCTGACTCATGTTAACTTTCGTTCGGGTGAAATTCACGACATGCAAAAGCTGACAAAGCTTGCTCATGAACACGGTGTATTAGTGATTTGGGATTTGGCTCATAGTGCTGGTGCAGTGCCAGTCGAACTCGATAATTGCGAAGTCGATTTCGCCGTTGGTTGTGGTTATAAATACCTGAACGGTGGACCAGGTGCTCCTGCATTTATTTATGCTGCCAAACGGCATATACCCAAGTTAACACAACCTTTAACCGGTTGGATGGGGCATGCAAATCCATTCACATTCGATCCTGGTTATGCGCCTGATGTGGGTATTAAGAAGTTTTTAAGTGGCACGCCTAGCGTTATTGCTATGGCAGTATTGAGTGCTGCACTTGATCTTTTCGAGCAAGTCAGCATGTCGCAAATTAGAGAAAAATCCGTCGCGATGACGCATTTCTATCAACGTTTAATTGAGCAATCACAAACACTGTCTGAACTCGTTATGGCTTCGCCGGCGACTTCTGAGAATAGAGGGTCGCAATTGGCTTACAGGCATCCTCAAGCTTATGCGTTGTGTCAGGCATTAATATCTCATGGTGTTATTGCAGACTTTCGAGCACCTGATATTTTGCGCTTTGGTTTCTCACCTAGTTTTTTAAGTTTTGAGCAATTGTTTGATAGTGTCGAAAAGTTAAAAGTCATTATTGAAAGCGAACAATATAAACTGCCTGAATTTAACCGTAAACAAGCGGTGACCTAAGGTAAGTAATAAATAAGGCATGTTTTTCACAGGCATGTTCTTTTTATATGAGCATTGCACGGGGCAAGCACTGCATGAGTCACACTAGTAAATCCTACGAAAAAATTTGGGCCACGATTGATCATATCCCCAATGGCAAAGTGGCCAGCTATGGGCAAATTGCCGACTTAGCAGGCTTACCAGGGAGAGCAAGATTAGTCGGTAAAAGTCTGGGGTTTGTGCCACAAAATCGCACCGTCGCTTGGTATAAAGTGCTGCGTTCAAATGGTCAGATTGCCTTTCCCAAAGGCAGTGAGCAAGCTCTTTTACAAACCGGCTTGTTGCAAGAGGATGGCGTGATGGTGCTGAATAATCGTGTCAAATTGGCTGACTTTCAGTGGCAACCAGACTTAGGTGAATTGCTGTTTGGCTTACAATATTAGCTTTTTTTACATTGTGTTTGAAAGAATTATAAACATGTTTAGGTCTTATATCCGAGTCTGCTAATTTGTGAGTTCAGATTATATGAGCCGCGATACAGCAAACCTACAATCCGAATTATTAGCGTTAACTGAATATGATATTTAGCTAACTAAAGATAACAACATTGTTTAAAAAGCAAAAACAGACATTAAGGAACTATCCATGTTTTCCAAAATTTCAGGTTCAAAATTATTAACTGCTGCGGCATTAGTCATGGCATTCACCGTATCGTCTTGTGGTTTAATTCCAAGCCAAGCTGAGTCGTCAATTAACGCAATTAATGTTGACGAAAGTCGTCTTGCGATAAAGGGCTACGATCCAGTCGCCTATTTTACCGAAGCAAAACCGGTGCTAGGAAGCTCACAATTTACAGCTGAGCATTTTGGTGCGACTTATCATTTTAGCTCTGCGCAACATCAATCGTTGTTTCAAGGTAACCCAAACAAATATGCACCACAATACGGTGGCTACTGCGCATTTGGTGTGTCTAAGGAATATAAATTTGATATCGATCCAGAAGCCTGGGCAGTAGTAGACGACAAGCTGTATTTAAATCTCAACAAAAAAGTACAAGCCCGCTGGTTGCCCAACCAAGACGAACTTATTGTAGATGCTGATACAATATGGACGCAAATAGTTGACAAACCAGCCACAGAATTATAAATTTTTAGTAAGCATCAGCAGTACGCTTAATAAAATAATGAATTAAATTTACAATCGAATGAAATTTTTTTTTGTATTTCCCGGTTTGTATATTCATCCTGTTAATACAGGCAATTTTCAAAGCTAATTTTAACGCTTTTTTTAATACCTAATTTAAACAATATAAGGATTCACCCATGAAAACTAATCTAGCAATCGCAGCTGCACTAGCTACTATTATGACAACAGGCGTTATTGACACTGCAGAAGCTGCAGATAAAGAGAAATGCTACGGTGTATCTCCTGCTGGTCAAAATGACTGTGCAAACTTAGCTGGTACGCATAGCTGTGCTGGTCAATCATCAGTTGATAACGATATTGGCGAATGGCGTTTAGTGCCGGGCGGCACTTGCACCGAGCTTGGCGGTTTTGCGAAAAACGATGCGAAAAAAATGATGAAAGACATGCAAGCTAAGAAAAACGGTTAGTAGATAAATACGACCCTTTTAGCATATGTATTCTGCTAAACTCCCTATTTAACTGAACATCATCTGATGTTAATTAGCTACCTAGGTGATACAAATGGCGGGTATGAATGAATAGCAAGTCAAATACGAAGCCCAACAACCTCATCGGTGTTGGGCTTCGTCATTCTCATTACTCTGAGGCGTTGTCTACTGCGACGGCAGCGGACGCAGTAATGGATACGCCAAACGAGAATGACGCAAAGCACAATATCGATTTTGTTGAAGTGCACGCCGAAAATTTCTTTGCTGCAGGCGGAGCTACTCAAGCGCTAATTCAAGATATTGCACAGGCTTATCCATTGAGTTTGCATGGTACGTCTTTAGGATTAGGTTCTACCTTGTCAGTGCCAGCTGATATCTTGCAGCAATTTGCCAAGTTGGTAAAAAGTACTCAGCCGATATTAGTCTCTGAGCATCTTTGTTTTAATCGTGCTGAAGTTAACGGCGTCGTATTGCACAGTGGTGACTTACTCCCTATTCCTTACAATACCGATTCATTGCGCACGATAGTTGCTCATATCCAGCAAGTTCAAGAAAGTATTCAACGGCCGCTGTTAATTGAAAATTTGTCAGCCTATATCACGCCAAGTCAATTAGTCGCGCATACGAAAGACGATATGACCGAGTTTGAATTTTTGGTAAGCATGTGCGAGGCCGCTGGATGCGGAATATTACTCGACTTAAATAACCTCATTATTAACGAACTAAATCGGAAAACGGCTAATCCGTTGGCGCTGATTAAGCAGCGTTTAGACGCATTGCCAGCTCACATTGTCGGTGAAATACATTTAGCCGGTTACACAGACAAGTCAGCAGCTTCACCCGAAGATATAAATCAAGCGAAGCAATCCCATTTTATTATTGATGATCATGGTGCACCTGTCTCCGAACAATGTTGGCAGTTATATCAATATGCGCTGCAAAAATTTCCGGGTACGCCAACATTAGTCGAATGGGATACGCAAATTCCTGAATGGTCAGTGTTATTAAGTGAAGCTGATAAAGCGCGGTCGATTGCTGAAAAAGTGGCCGTAAATAGTACTACATCTTCGCGGATGTCGGACTTATGAATAAAAAAGATAATCAGTTGACTGCAAACCAGGATTATCAGCGTACGTTGGTTGCAAAGATTTTTAATATGCAACCAAGAGTGTCTTTAGAGAGTGAAACTGCCGAAAGAATGCAAGTTGAGATCAAGACTGAAACAAACAGCAAAGTTAACGACCAAACAGATGCGCAAGCTATTACGCAGACTAATACGTCAAATAACATCCAAACTGACACTCAAACCGGTCTCAATATATATACCAATAACTTTATTGAAAATGGAATTAGAGCACTCTCAATTACGTTTCCGACCGTTGAAGGCTTGATAGGCGAGGATAGTTTTAGAGTTTTATCCCGACAGTTTTTACGATATGAAGCAAAGGCAAGCTTTGACTGGGCTGAATATGGCATTACTTTACCAACGTTTATTGAAAGCCAAGAAGCGCTTGAAACATATCCATTTTTGAGTGAAGTTGCTGAGTTGGATTGGTCAATTCATTGCGTTCAGCGAGAGGCTGATAAAAAATTCCAGCCAGCTACATTTGCAGCATTAGAAAGCGGTGATACAAACGCACTGCGTTTCATCGCTGCGCCTGGATTACAGATCCGTAACTTTTGGTTTCCTGTTGTCGATTTGTATCGGCTAATACACGATCCCTATCTGCAATCTGAAGAAGGTATGGTGGCGCGTAAAGCGTTATTAAAAAACAGTACAGAATTAATCAATAATGCAATAAATATGACCACACCTCGGTCTCTTATTTTGTGGCGTGCAGAGTATAAGGCACAGTTTGAATATGTGCCTGATGCAGAAGCTGATGTGATACACAAAATAAACGCACAATCGTCAGTGGACGCCGTTATCGACACTATTGGTTCGCACAACATTGACCTAGTAGAGTGGTTAACTAAAGCGATATCGAATAAATTAATTTTTGCAGTAGCCTAAGCGTTATTGGTCAGCTTTGAGCCGGCACTAACGTAGATGAACTTTTTAGGCTAATCTGCTCATTACAACTAAAGAGAAAATCATGACAAAACTTATCAACTTCTATAATTCGATTTTTGGAAAACTAGACCTTATTCAACCTGTTATGCTTTTAGCCACTAGATTTTACGTCGCTTGGGTGTTTTTCAAGGCGGGCTTAACGAAGTTACGAGATTGGGACACTACGCTATTATTGTTTGAATATGAGTATGCTGTGCCAGTTCTCAATTTTGAGGTAGCAGCTTACTTAGCGACCTTTGGCGAAATTGTATTACCCATTTTACTTGTTGTCGGTTTGTTTGGTCGAAAAGCAGCTCTGGGTTTGTTTATCGTTAACTATATTGCGGTGATCAGCTTAGAAGATATGCCAGCAGCAGCACTTAATGAACATGTTTTATGGGGTACTTTGATGCTGCTAGTTGCGGTATGGGGTGCAGGTAAATTGTCACTCGACAGTTTTTTCAAGATAAAGTAACTTATTCAGAGTACGTAAATCTTAATAGGCTGGTTTGTTAAGTCCTATATTTACACAAAAAGAACGCATCAAGCTGATATTACCAGTAAGGTGCGTTTTTTTGTTGTGTCATTTATTATATTTTCAGCTAAGTGATTCAAACTTGTTCAACAACAGTATTATATGCAACGTATGTTGACTATACTGGGTTCAACAGGGCTAGCTTTAGAGCCGAAATAGAGCCCTTCCACTTTTTTACCAAGGACGATTAATGAGTTTATTGAGCTCTGTGGCTATCTTTTTAGGCGCGACTTTAGTTGCCGTTCCTCTATTCAAAAAATTAAAACTTGGTGCAATTCTTGGCTATCTGATTGCTGGGGTGGTAATTGGTCCTTCGGTCTTTAACCTCGTAAGTGACCCTTATACTATTTTACATTTTGCTGAATTAGGCGTTGTGTTGCTGTTGTTTGTCATTGGATTAGAGCTCGAACCGGCTACCTTGTGGCGCATGCGAAATCAAATCATCTTTAGTGGTGGTTCACAGTTGCTAATCTCAGCGGCGGCAATCGGCTTGTTTAGTCATTTCGTGTTTGGGCTTAGCTTGGCTGCCAGCTTAGTGATTGGACTCAGCTTAGCATTGTCCTCTACTGCCTTCGCAATTCAATTAATGAATGAACAGCGCATTTTGCAGACGCCACCTGGTCAGCGAGGCTTCTCAATTTTATTGATGCAAGATATTGCAGTTATCCCTATTTTGCTTGTAGTGACTGCTTTGGCACCGATGCAAACGGATTCAGGCCCAGCCTGGTATATCAGTATAGGTGCTGTTGCTGGTGTATTGCTGGTGGGGCGCTTTTTAGTTAATCCATTGCTGCGAGTGGTGGCGCGCTACGGTAGCTCAGAAGTAATGACCGCTGCGGCCTTATTCATTGTGCTAGTTACTGGGTTGGCGATGGATAAAGTGGGTCTGTCTATGGGAATGGGTGCATTCATCGCGGGTATTTTACTCGCGGATAGCAGTTTCAAGCATCAGTTAGAAACTGAAATAGAACCTTTTAAAGGATTGTTGTTGGGATTGTTTTTTATCGCTATAGGCATGAATCTCGACCTACAATTACTGGTCAATGATCCCGTTTTCATTGTAAGTATGAGTATTTTATTGGTGGTTGTGAAAGCAGCTATTATATTTTCTATTTTGCGCGCATCAAAACAATCGTCAACCGACTCAATGCGCATTGCAATCATGCTGTCGCAAGGGGGGGAATTCGCTTTTGTTGTAATGACCTTGGCACTATCGAATTCGGTGTTAGACGCCTCTATTGCTGGTCAGGTTAATCTGATCGTCGGTTTGTCTATGGCCTTAACCTCACCGGCTGTTATTGTGTATAGCCTATTTTTTAATACTAAAAATTGTCCGGCTGTTTATGATTCGTATGCAGATGCATCCGAGTCGCGCGTGATTATTGCTGGCTTCGGTCGTTTTGGACAAATTACGGGCCGTATTCTAGCCGCTAACAGCATTTCTTTCACTGCAATGGATAAAGATGCGGAACATATTGAGTTTGTGCGTCAGTTTGGTAATAAAGTGTACTTTGGGGACGCAACGCGCTTAGAGTTATTAAAGAAAGCTGGCATTGAAAATGCCAGAGTATTGTTGGTTGCTATCGACAATGGTGAAGAAATTACCGAAGTTGTTAAACTAGTTCAGTACGAGTTTCCAAATGTTAAAATTATTGCGCGCGCGCGCAATCGGATGCATGCGATCGAATTGTCAAAGCTAGGGGTAAGTTACTTTGTTCGTGAAGTGTTTGACAGTGCATTGTCAGCCTCTAAAGAAGTGCTCAAGGCATACGGTTATACCCAGGGACAGGCCGATAATATGGCGACTATTTTCTCAGAGCACGATACGAAAATGCTGGAGCGGGTAATACAAGAAAACCTCGGTATACCAGAAATGATAAGAACGACCGAGCAGGGCAGAGAAGAGTTGCAACAATTGTTTGAAGAAGACAAACAAGACTAACGATAAAGCCAATTTTAATCCTCGGTTGGCGATGTTTGCTTTATAAAGTGCATATCGCGATATTCATGCTGCGTTTTTTCAGTAGTCACGAAGGGATGCATTTTTAACCCAGTCACTTCGTTTTTAAAATTGGTTTCAATAATTAGAAAGGCATCTGACGCTGCATTACTATTGTCCCATTCCACTTTAAATAGGTTTCCTTCATAAGCCAGAACTTTGCCTTTAAGCGTGAGCATGCGCTCAGACTCAATGCGCAGTTCAGTTGCATCTTGCCGTCCTTTTAAAGCGTCTAATCCAGTGATTATCATGCTACCAAACCATTTATCTTGATAAGAACCGATAATCTGTTTATTGCTGATTTGCATAGGTAGTGAAGCCTCGCGAACCGGCTCATAGTTTGCGAGATAATCGGCTTCTTCTTGAGTTTGCTGATCTACCAAGGCTTGAATCCAATCAGTTGGTGAGTTTTCAGGCAATTTGGCACTTGGTATAAATGACTTTAAAATATGCTGCATAACTGAAGAACGAGCACCATAGTTAGATCCATTATTTAACACAACTACGCCTACCTCAAGTTCAGGTAATAAAGCGACATAAGCTTGGTATCCGGAAAGGGTGCCAGTATGAGAAACTAATTTATAGCCTAGCATATCGGCAATACGCCAGCCTAAACCGTATGTTTTAAATAAGGTGTTATCCCATTCTTGTTCATTTTCAGATACCTTAAGGATGGTTTCAGGTGACCATTTGGCATTCAGCACATTTATCGAAAAAGGGAGTGTTTCTGGTGAGAGTAACGCCGTAACCCATTTAGTCATACTCTGGGCATTACAAACAATACCGCCGGCTGCAACTGACATTTGCTGTGTTTGTTGAATGCTGTTTCGCGGCACCGCATAGATCCCTTTCTCGTCACTGTGCGCATAACTCATCGCCGCATTTGTTAACTTAACCTTAGGAACGTCGCCAGCAAAGCAAGTCATATCGAGTGGTTCAAAAATATGTTGCTGAATAAAATCGCCGTAGCTCATTCCTGAAACCGCAGCAACAATCTCACCAGCAGTTATGTAGAGCACGTTACTGTAAGCATATTCTGTTCTAAAGCTAGTGGCTGGGCTTAAGTAACGTAAGTTGTTAACGACTTCTGCGCGTGAAAAACCGGAGGGCTCTGGCCAAATCATGCTGTCACCCGCGCCGCCAGTCAGTCCACTGTGATGAACCAGGAGGTCTTTAATCGTGAACTCGCGCGTAACCCAAGCATCTTGCATCTGAAATTCAGGTAAATGCTGAGTGACTTTATCTGTCCAGTTGAGCTTACCTTGGTCTACTAAAATACCGATAGCAGCCGCCGTAAATGCTTTGCTAGTAGAAGCCAGTCGGAAATAGGTTTCTGAGTTAACGCGACGCTTTGTCTCAATGTTACCTAGTCCAGCCCCTTCTAAAAAAATCACGTTGCCTTGATGAACAACGCCAACTGACATACCGGGTGTGTAGAACGTAGATAGCGCTTTGTCGATAATCTTTTTAGTCGCCTTGGAGTCGAAACTAGTAGTCGTCAATGCGGTTTTATCAAGTGGTGTAGATACTTCGCTTCCTGCAGATGAGCGAGTAACTACATTGGTTGGTGAAATTGCATCGGTGTTCTTTGATGAAAAGGCAGCACCTGCATTGACTGGAGTAATCGCATCGGTGTTTGCATAAGCTAACCTGGAAGCTGCGGACAGTAATAAAGCCAATAACAAACCTAAAAGTAAATATGTGGGAATCGAATTTATAACGGATTTAGCGCTTGTTTTCTCATTGCTACATGAATGGCTATTAGTGCTGAAATTCGAGAATTGCTTAGGGTCTAATCCAGTCATGCTTAATTCCATATTGTGTGAAGGATTTGTATGTCTTGATGTGAACTGACAAAAATGTATCATACCAACTTGAATGCAAAATTTACTTAGACTAAATTATCATAATCTTATAGTCACGTTAAGTAGCTGCCATCTTATTAATTGTATACAAATTACAAATATTGATTAGCGCTATGATTTAGTCACTACTGGAAAGCCTACTTTATATGCGGTTGTCACTAAAGGAGTCACGGATTGATATTGTTACTAGAGCTAGCGAGAGGTTTAGCCGCCTTGTGGGTATTTTTCTTCCACGTTAAACCATTGTTTGAAACTTCTTCACCTTTTATTTATAGCTTATCGTCATTTGGCAGTTTGGGAGTTCCAATGTTTTTCGTCATCTCAGGTTATGTGATTACCTTTTCAGCAGAATCTAACCTAAAAAATAAAAAATCACCATTTGTATTCTTAAAGGCAAGATTTTTAAGAATATACCCTGCATTCTGGGCCTCTGTGTTGGTTGTTCTTGCAACGCCATATATTATAGAGTTAATTAGCTTTCTTAAAACCGGCTATTATCTATTACCAGAAAATTTACTTGTAAAATTGAGTTACGTAGAATGGTCTAATTTCCTTATGCTGAGTAAAGTTTTTTGGGCAACCTCTCATAATTTACAAACAGAATTTAACACTATTAATTCTGTTTATTGGACATTGGCTATTGAGTTTCAATTTTACTTGGTAGTATTTACTGCGCTATGTTTTAAAAAATACTACATACATATCATTACCTTCGTATCAACTGCTTCGCTGCTGGCTATGTTTGCTCCTGAAGAAATAAATTACGGTCTTTTTATTCATTATTGGCCGTCATTTTCAGTTGGTGTTGTTCTTGCGTATTTTCATCGAAATAAAGTGTGGTCCAATTTACTTCTAACAAATAGAGTGACACAAATTATTGCAGTATTAGCAACAACTGGGTTACTTTTAAGTTCAGTGGTATTAAGTGATCATCGAATCGTTTTTGCTGTAAGTTTTGGGGTTTTCTTGTGGGTCATTTCTGATATTGAGAAGTTGATGGATAGAATTAAAAAGAGTGAGAAAAAATATCTATTTTGGTTATTAGAGCCCTGGCTTATTTTGGGAACAATGTCATATTCAGTTTATCTGCTTCATGGAAAGATATATCAATTACCGGAAATGTTTGTACGTCAATTTTTAGATTCTTCTAATGTTTTTTACGGATTATTAACAATCTTGTTTACGCTACTCCTCTGCTACCCATTTTATTTTTATATTGAAAAGAAATTTTTGAGTAAAAATTATAAATTATTGCAAAAAAAAGTGGTAACAAAATCAACAACAGAAAAATGAGATATATGCGTCTTCTTTTATTCAAATAAAACATTTTTTCTATTTAAACATGATCTAATCTAATCACTTCGTTCACAGACTATTTCAACTACTTAATACTGCACTAAACCTCTAAAAAGCCCAAAGAACTAGTTTCAAACGCTACATGATAGTGGACATAAAAAATCCACTATCACGTCCATCACTGTCATTTTGAAGCCACTGATAGTAATAAGACGCTGAATTTCCTGCACCGCTGCTTTGCTCTGTGCCGTCAACGATCTAATAAATCCTTTGTCTAGAATAGTCTCGTTGACATTAATCAACGGCTATAACTCTTATGCTTACCTTCTTAAAATGACTCTACTCTGTGGGTGGTAAAGTCAACTTATGATAACCCACTAACAAAAACGCGCCAACATACATAGTAATGCCATAAATACCCGCCGCTATACTATAGGCATTATTTTCAATAAATGTGATTGCTATTAGCATCGCCATTGTTGCGTTTTGCGTGCCTATTTCGATACCGAGTGTCAGTCCATCTTTTTTAGACAATGAAAATGCCCGAGCTAACAATACGCCCATAACGGTCGCACCGATATTTAAACTAAAGGTAATAAAAAAAATGTCAGGGAATGAGGCCTGCATCATTTCTCTTTCCTGATAGAAAATGGCAACAATGAGCATTATCATGAATATGGTTGAGAAGTGTCTAAAAAAGGGTTCGGCGCGCCGTGCTGCTTTTGAAAATAAATGACGCAGCAACATACCTATAGAAATAGGAACTAACAAAAGAACAATTAAATTGATAGAAACGCCAATGAGTGAAAACGCCGTGGCGTCGGTTTGTGTGAAGTGGTCTATTGAAAATCTAATAAGCAACGGCGTCGTGATAACACAAATTACAGTCGTAATCGCAGTTAAGCTTACCGACAACGCTAAATTAGCGCGTGCAATATGGCTAATAAGGTTTGAGGTGGTGCCACCAGGACAGGCCGCTAAAATCATTATACCAATGGCAATTTCAACAGGTGCAGAAAATGCGGTAACTAGGGTGAATGCTAATAGGGGCAACAAAATGAGTTGCCCTGTTAAGCCCGCAATAACACTTTTAGGGACTTTCGCAAGACGGATAAAGTCTTCTTTAACCAAGCTTAAGCCCATACCAAACATGATGATGCCAAGGATGGCAGGCAGTAAAACCTGGGTCAACATAGTATCTTGCAAATTGAAGTCTCTTTTTATTATTATTATTGATGCAATGCTATTGCTCAGTGCTAAGACTCAGCACTATGACAACATAGTCTCACTTGTGACCGAAGCTTGCCAACCATTGAGGTTGTGTTAGCTCATTTTTGCCAGCCATGACAATGGGGCAATGCGCATAATCGGATTGAGAATAGCCCAAGGCCATGTTGGGACATAACTATTCCCACCTTCTTTCTCAATCGCTTTTATAATCGCCTTACAGCCTGTTTCGGTATCAACCATAAAAGGAACTTTCTCTACCTTCTCATTGATTTCGCTTCGAATAAAGCCTGGGTGAATAGTCGATACTTTTATAGGCGTGCGCATTAAATCAAGACGGATACCTTCTGATAGCGACGTAATGGCGGCTTTGGTCGCTGCATAAACGGTCATTGCACGGCGAAAACCACGAACGGCACTAATAGACGAAATAGTAACAAGGTGACCTGAATTTTGTTCCTTGAATATCGCCACCGCCGCTTCACACTGCGCAATTGCTGATACAAAATTAGTAATCGCCGTTTGCTTATTGGCTTTGAAATAGCCAGTACCAATAGAGGCACCTTTGCCCATACCAGCATTAACAATAATGCGATCAAGGCTCCCAAGTTCCTGTTTGAACTCGTTAAAAACAGTAAATACAGCGTCATGATCGTTAACGTCAAGCGACTTAATAAGCACGGTGATGTTGGGGTTAATTTCTTCTAACTCAGCCTTTAGCGTCTCTAATCGATCAACGCGTCTCGCACACAATGCGAGGTTACGGCCCATTTTTGCGTACAACACCGCCATGCCTTTACCTAAACCAGAACTAGCACCGGTAATTAAAATATTTTGTCGAAGGGTAGCTGACATAAAACTCTCTATTTATTATTATTAATGATTTTTCTGCAACGATGCAGCAAGTAATGTACAAATACCCAAAGGTGCTTGTATTGCGGGTTGCGTGTTTGCTTGTGGTGATAACGATAGTAAATTTGCTGAACAATAGCGGCTAGACGGAATAGACCATACACTTCGTAGAAAGCAAAATCGTCGGCCTTTAAGCCTTGTTTATCACAGTAATATTGAATCACTTCTTTACGCGTCATCATACCTGGCAAATGAGTGGGCTGGCGTCTGGTGCTTCTCGCTAGCCAGTCATCATCGGCTTGTACCCAATAAGCTAGGCTGTTACCCAAATCCATTAGGGGGTCACCTAAAGTAGCAAGTTCCCAGTCCAGCACACCAATTATTTGTTGTGGATTATCAGCATTTAGCACTAAATTATCAAAGCGGTAATCGTTATGAGTAATACAAATTTTTTCTTCGCTAGGAATATTATTGGCAAGCCAATCAGTGACTTTTTTACCACTAGGCACATTCCATGTTTTGGCTTTTTGGAAACGTCCCGTCCAGCCGGAAATCTGTCGCTGCGTATAACCTTCACCCTTGCCTATATGAGTAAGATTAGCGGCTTTATAATCCACATTATGCAGCTCGATCAATCCATCCAGTGCAGACTCGCAAAGCTTACGTGTGTCTGGTGCTGAAATTGTAAAGTCTCGTGGCATATTTTGACGTGGAATTACACCGTCAAATTTCTGCATAATATAAAACTCGGCACCAATAATGGATTCGTCATCGGTATACCCGAGCATTTCAGGCACTTTTGGATACACGCTTTGCAATGCTTTCTGTAAGCGATATTCGCGCCCCATATCGTGTGCACCTTTGGCTTTGGTGCCTGATGGTGGTCGACGCAATATAACGGACTTATTTTCAAAGTCGAGGCAGTAGGTCCAATTTGAAGCTCCTCCAGAATACTGAGTCACTTTAGGAGTCCCCTTCAAGTCAGGAATGTGAATGTTTATCCATTCCACTAAAGGCCCTATTGGAAGTTCTTCGCCGGGACGAACAGCGCCCGCTTTATCAATCAACTTATCAGTCATTATGTGTATTTCTTCAGCTCAAGGCGAGTAACCATGCTCATATGCACTTCATCGGGGCCATCAGCGAGTCTTAATGCACGCGCACCTGCTGCAAAGCGAGCTAGCGGGAAGTCGTCACACATGCCCCCGCCACCGTGAATTTGAATAGCCATATCGACAACTTCTTGCATCATTTGTGGCACAACAACCTTAATAGCTGAAATATCGACCATGGCATTTTTTACCCCTAAATTGTCAATTTTCCAGGCAGCCTGAAGCGTAAGTAAGCGTGCTTGTTCAATTTTCATTCGGGCCATAGCAATACGTTCACCATTGCCGCCTAATTTAATAATAGGCGAGCCAAAAGCAACTCGAGATAAACCACGTTTAATCGCTAATTCAAGTGACTTTTCAGCAGTACCAATAGCGCGCATACAATGGTGAATCCGGCCCGGACCTAAGCGTCCTTGAGCAATTGCAAAGCCTTTACCCATGCCAACCAGTAGGTTTTCTTTAGGTACTCTCACATCAGTGAAGTGCATTTCACCGTGACCGAAAGGCGCATCATAATCGCCATATGAGCTCAGCATGCGTTTTATTTCAATGCCGGCTGTGTCGAGTGGCACAAGCACCATGCTGTGCTGGTTGTGTCTGTCGTTTTCTGGGTTTGAAAGCCCCATGAATATGCATAATTTAGCGTTTGGGTGACCTAATCCTGTCGTCCACCATTTTTTGCCATTCAAAACTAACTCATCACCATCTAAGGCAATGCTAGCCGCCATATTAGTCGCATCAGAAGACGCTACATCAGGTTCGGTCATACCAAATACGGAGCGTATTTCCCCCATAAGCAGCGGCGTTAGCCATTTTTCTTGCTGCTGTTTATTCCCAAAGTGATATAACACTTCCATATTGCCGGTATCAGGCGCGTTGCAGTTAAAAATTTCGGGTGCAAAAATATAGCGGCCTGTTTCTTCAGCAAGCGGGGCATATTCTAGTGTAGTTAAGCCCTGTGCAAGTTCTGCATCAGGTAAAAACAGGTTCCAAAGGCCGGCTGCTTTAGCCTTTTCCTTTAAAGGTTCGATAGCAGGATGCACTTTCCACTTTGTCCAATCAGCTGTTGGATTTAACTCGGCCAATTCTTTATAAACTTGGCCTTCAATAGGGGCAACGTGGGTGTCTAAAAAGTCGCGAATGCGAGTGAGATAATCTTGAGTTTTAGCGTTATGAGAAAAATCCATCTGATGTCCCTTAGTGTTGATTGATAAAAAGCGTAGCCATAAAAAATGTTGGTGCCGACAAATATGCAATCGTTATTGCGATCATTTATATCATAGTCGATATCAAAGTATCAGCGAACTTTGTTTAATTTGGGTTAATTGATAAATCTGATGAATAGTAATACGAGAGCTTTTGCTCAAGCACTATGGAATAAGACGACTGAATCACTGTGCCATTCGCCGACGTAGCAAGATAAACTGATGACGGAGGGTTTTTCAACGGCTTCACTTACACTACATTATGTGTTGGGATGATACTCGAATGACACTTTTTCCATAAAGTGTTTGCGACAAAGTGACACATATTTTTCGTTACCGCCCACGTCCACTTGAGCACCTTCTGAAATTGGATCGCCGTTATCATCAAGACGTGCAACGAAATTAGCCTTACGACCACAATGACACACTGTTTTTAGTTCTGACAACTTATCAGCCCAGGCCAACAGGTATTGGCTACCCTCGAATGTTTCACCTTTAAAGTCCGTGCGCAAACCATACGCTAGTACGGGCACTTTCAACGCATCTACAATTTGCAGACATTGCACGACTTGTTGTTTAGTTAAAAACTGAGCTTCATCAATAAATAAACAGCTGATTTTTTGTTTATCACACTCTTTACGCATTTCAGCAAATAAATCAGTTTGCGGTGTGAATAGATTGGCTGGCGCTTCAAGGCCAATACGCGACGATATTTTGCCTGTACCATAGCGATTATCGAGGGCCGCAGTGAATAAGATAATGTGCATACCGCGTTCTTTATAATTGTACGCTGACTGCAAGAGCGAAGTTGATTTACCTGCATTCATTGCTGAATAGTAGTAGTAAAGCTGTGCCATTGATGATGTTTCTTATATTGTGATTGTTTTTACATTACGCCCAATATCGATTAGTTAACGATAAATCAACTGAAAATAGCGTTAAAAAATGTCAATCCAATTACTGAAGTCGTCATTTTGTGTGAGGCGTGCAAATAGATAAGCTTAAATATACCTAATTCGGTAGTCTTTTAGAACAGCCAATTCAATTTCAGTCAGAATTTTTGTGTGAAAGTTTGAATGAGGAAGTTAAAACATAAGTGATGATATTTAATGGAGTCTATTTAGCGCATTAGCAGCATTTGATACAACGTTTAATGATTTTGTATTCGTATTCAGTGAGGGGACGTTTAATGATTTTGCATTAGTATTCAGTGAGACGATGTTAATACGGTTCATAAAAAAGACGCCCATAAAGGACGCCTACTATTTTATATACCTCTGTCGTTGCCAGCTGTTTAAGCGCAGCTAGACTCAGAATTTACGCAGCGTTTGCAGCTGTATCATCTTTTTCGCTTACGCTTTTAGAGGCACTAGGACCATCAGTCTCTTCAGCACTGAGTAATTCCATGTCGAAAGTAAATTCATCAACACGTACTGACAGTTTGCGTTTTTCATTGTATTCCAACAATGTTGTGCGCTCTGCGTCAGTCAATTTACCTGCTGTATGCATCGTATTAACTGCATGCTCAAACGAGATGAATGGAACAACAGGTGACTTACGTAATGCCTTTTGTACTTTAGATAACAATGGCATCGCAGCGTGCTTTGCTTTAAATGCTTGTTCGTTAATATCGTTGCCGTCACCTGGCATCACTTTCACAAGATGCGTCAACTGTGCTTTGATACTGCTATCTTGCATAGATGCCGTAGACAATTCACGAACCAAGTCATCAGAAATATGGCTCACTGACGATGTATAAGTGTTGGTCAATACTCTCATCAAGCCACGGACAGGTGTGTTTGGAAAGTTATTGATGAAATCAACAATCGCTTTTTCAGCTTGTTGAAGTGACCATTCCATCGCATAGCAGAAGTAAGCTTCAGCTTGCACACGGTCCTGAACACGTTGTTCAAAGAAACGAATGGATGCCATTGCACCATACAAGTAGCTCATTACGTCGCCTAAACGAGCAGATAACAGCTCTGCTTTCTTAAGTTCGCCGCCTAGCACTAATAATGATAAGTCAGCTAGTGGTGCAAGTTTTGCAGCCAGCGCGTTTACCCGTTTCTCATAAGGACGAACAATTGGAAAGTTCGACTCTGTTGAGCGTAAAAACGGCAAGTAACTATTCGCTAAACTTCTAAATGCATTCTTAACGCTAAACTTAACGGTTTTGATAAGCACTTTATTAAAATCTGCATCAGCTTTACTGTCTTCGCTGTGGATCAAGTCAACCATCTCTTTCAGATGCGGGTGACAACGCATTGTGCCCTGACCAAATATCATCAAGCTACGCGTTAAAATGTTTGCACCTTCAACCGTAATGGCGATAGGTAATGCAGCATAACCGTTCGCCAATGTGTTTTGTGGACCACGTTGAATCGCTTTACCTGCCTGTACATCCATCGCTGAATTTAATACATCACGGCCTAATTCGGTCATGTGATATTTAGCAATAGCAGTAACAACCGCTGGGGTAATGCCTTCGCCTAAACCTTCGGTAGTTAACACGCGCATTGACTCAAGTAAGAACGTTTTACCGGCGATATCAGCTAGTTTGTCTTGAATTCCTTCAAAGCGACCGATAGGTACGCCAAACTGCTCACGCACAAATGAATATTCTGCAGTAGATTTGAACGCTGACTGTGCAGAAGCAACACCCATTGCAGGTAAAGAAATACCGCGACCTGCACCCAGGCAACTCACCAGCATTTGCCAACCGCGACCGATGTTCTTTTCGCCACCAATAATAAAGTCCATTGGGATGAAAACATCTTGACCACGTGTTGTACCATTATAAAATTTTACGCCCATAGGGTCGTGACGGTTGCCCATCTCAACGCCTGGGTGAGACTTTGGTAACAATGCGCAGGTAATACCTAGTGACAGTTTGTCACCTAGCAATTGCTCCGGATCGAATACTTTAAACGCTAAGCCTAGCACCGTCGCGATAGGTGCAAGCGTGATGTAGCGCTTGTCCCATGTTACGCTCAAGCCAACAACTTCTTCGCCTTCCCACATGCCTTTGGTCACGATAGCAGCGTCAGGAATTGAACCTGCATCAGAACCAGCCTCAGGGCTAGTTAGGGCGAAGCAAGGAATGTCTTGGCCGATTGATAATTTTGGCAACCAGTAATTTTGTTGCGCTTCAGTACCATAATGCATTAGCAATTCGCCTGGACCTAATGAGTTAGGCACCATCACGGTCACTGCTATAGCACCACTTGTCGCTGCAATAGTGGCAACTATGGTTGAATTTGCATAAGGACTGAATTCAAGACCACCAAATTTCTTTGGAATGATCATTGAGAAAAATTTGTTTTTGCCAAGGAAATCGATTACTTCCTGTGGAATATGCTTACTATTACCGAGCTCGAACTCGTCGATCATAGCTAGTAATTCTTCTACTGGACCACTCAAGAATGCTTGCTCGTCAGCGCTCAATACTGCTTGAGGAAGGCTGCGCAGGGCATGCATGTCAGGTTTGCCTTGATAAATAGACGATTCTATCCAAACATCACCGGCATCTAGTGCTTCTTGCTCAGTGATTGAAATTGGTGGTAATACTTTCTTAAGGTTTGTTCTAATACTCATAGGTAACTTATCCGCTCATCTGACCAGTTGTACTAGGTATACTACATGAAATTAATCAAAGATCAAAAAAATTAGATTGAAAAACGCGCAATCAGTTATAAAAAATATCTCCAAATGCACTTTATGTGCTGTGCTTCGGGATAATCGGCGACGTGATTCATGTCGCTAGTAAATACGATATGCTTTGTATTCTGATCTTCTAGTTTGGCTTTACCTGTATTAACTACTATTATTACAACAGCAAAGTTTGTTTAAAAAATGTGGATATCATGACTTAGTTAGTGGAGTGCGTTCATAAGCGCTCTGTGATCAAAGTGTCAATTTTTATCCGCCTGAGGATGTTACAAATGGCGTTGAATGCAAAACGTTTGCTGTAAAATGATGTCCAACCAAGCTAAAATTGCGCGACAAAGGAAGAATATGAAAAATAGTTTAGACAGTAAATTGTTATTACCGGTTTTTGAAAAAATTCGTCAACACGGTAAACTGACTGATGGCGTTTATCATCTAAATGGCATCAATGCTTACACTGACTTCGATGGATACACTCTGTATCTAGAAGATGCGCTAGTTAAGCTCAGTTACGGTTTCCATAACCAATACCATTTTGATTATGAAAAACAGAGTGAATTTGAGGCCTTCGAAAAAAAGTTACAAAACATAGACAAAGAATACTAATTTTAGGCAGTGATTGGTGCAACTATGTCGGCTGATTACCAGCCGTTTCTGTGTGCATAGCTGGGCGATGTGCTCGGCTTTTTGCCAATGAGTTTGTTAGGTTGGTTGATGATGTGATTGTTGCCCATTTTGCTAAAATGGCAGCTAAGCATATTGCTACCGTGGCGCATTTAATAAAAATTCAGTGCTGCTAAGCGCAAATACCTGAGTTTACGTGCTTTATAAGCATCCCATGACGTTGTAGAATAGCTAAAAGACACGCCAACGAGTGCATTGTGGATAAGCCAGAAACTAATAATAATACTGTTCAGAAAGCGCAATCTGATAGGACCTCCGCTGATCCTGAAATAAAGAAAGCAGATGTCAGCGACGCTGCTGCAATTGAAAAAAACAGCAAACAGCCAAAACCATACAAACCAGTCAAAACCGTTATGGCACCGTCATTTACTGCAGCCTTTTTTCATCCAAGATATTGGGGGGTCTGGTCTGGCGCAGCCTTACTTTACGTGATTACTTGGTTACCCTTACCTATTATTAAGTTGTTAGCACGCATCGTCGCTAAAGTTATTGCTGTGGTCGTTCCAAAACGCATACAAATAGCGCGCAAAAACTTGCAGCTCTGCTACCCAGAGTGGTCGCCAGAGAAACGTGAAAAAGTGTTAAAAGACAATGTTTTTCGCACATCAATGGGCTTGTTTGAGACGGGAATGGGTTGGTGGTGGCCAGAGTGGCGCGTGCGGCGTGTTGCTGAAGTTGAAGGTCTCGATAATGCGTTAAAAGTCCTTACGTCTGGAAAGGGCGTTTTCGGCTTAACGTTGCATAACGTAAATTTGGAAATGGGCTGCCGAATTATTGGTTATGCTTACCCGTGTGTCGCATTTTACCGCAAGCATAACAATAAGTTAATTGACTACATGCAGTATCATGGGCGAAATCGTTCGAACAAATATATGATTGATAAACGCAATGCTAAGGCATTAATTCAAGCCATGAACGAAAATGAATTTTGTTTATATTTTCCGGATCAAGACTACGGCAAAAGTACCAGCATTTTTGTTCCTTTTGGTGGCGTTGCCAAAACCGCAACAACGACCGCTACGCTTATGTTTGCCAATCGAGCTAATTGCGTGCCACTTATGGTTGTGTCGCAATATAGTAAAAAAGGCTACAAAGTAAAAATTGGTAAACCAATCGATTATCTGGCCGATAAAGATCAAGAGGTCGCATTAACCAAGCTTAACGAAGATGTGCTGACGATTGTTAATGAGCAACCGGACAGTTACTTATGGATGCACAAGCGCTTTAAAACTCGTCCTGAAGATCAACCTGAGTCTTTGTATAAGTAGCTTCAACTGCAGTAAATACGTGAATTAGAGAGAAGCTAGGTGATCGCATACTAGCTTTGTGTAGAGGTAAAAATAATGTCGAATAACAAAGCACCTATGTTTTGGCTAAAACACGTGGTACTTGCCGTCATTGTTTTGGTAGGCGCTATATTTGGTCTGCTATATAAGCCTGATGCGAGTGTATCTTCTATTGTGTCGAGTGCCCCAGTTAGCAAAGGAAAAAATAATATTGAAGAGAATCTGGTTCGTTTTTACGAAAAATTTCGCTTTTCATCCAAAGACCCAATAAAAGAACAATATGGTGATTTCGTCGTTGTATTGGACGTACCAAAAGCAAGCCAAACCGAGCAGTTAGTTGCTATCGTTAGTGTTGACCAGCCCCCTGCACAAAACTGGCAAGGGGACTACAAGTTTCGAAGTTTTGCTGAAGGAACAACGATTAGAACCGAAGCGATGAAATACGCGGAGCAAGAGGGGGTGCAGTTAATCTGGGACCTCGATCAAGATTTCATTATTCGTCATCGTTTTTTATCGCAAAATAGTTTACTGGGGACTCTAGATGAGCTTGCGGGCGCAATCGACGCAAATTTCATTCCCCAAGTTAATGTGTACTTCTGTCATAAAAAACGCACCATTATCATTGCCGAAAATGCAGGAACGTACGTAGAAGAAAACTGCAGAAAGGCCGGCTTTGACTAAATTAAACCGCAAACACCTTTTCATAGTTACTTCGAATTACGTTCATGTGTTTTTCTAAACCAGGCACCGCGTTGTTACTACCAAATGCACCCAAGCTCAATTTGTGCAGCTGATTTCGAATAAATAAATAGGCTTCTTGTAATGCTTTATTTTGCGAGTCACTAATAACATCGACTTGTGCAAGTGAATCAAGGATCCGCAAATTGTCGCTCCATGTTGTGAGTTCGCTAAATTGATGACTGTGCAATAAAACCCAATATTGAGTTAAAAACTCTAAATCAGTTATACCGCCTGATGTTTGTTTCAAGTCAGCGCTTTTATTGTCTGACTTGTCTAAGTGGCGTCGCATTTTTTCACGCATATCAGCGACTTCTTTACATAATTGCGTTTTTTCTCGCTTTTTTTCGAGCACTCTCATGCGAATATCAGTAAATTTATTGCGCAATGCAACATGGCCATAAACATATCTTGCTCTAACCAAAGCTTGATGTTCCCATGTCCACGCGTCATTTTCTTGGTAATCAGAAAAGGTATCAATATGGCTGATCAATAAACCTGAATTACCCGATGGACGTAGTCTTAAATCAATCTCATAGAGGTCATTTAGGTACGTTTTTGTCGTGAAAATATGCGTGACTCGTTGCACTAATTTTACAAAAAATTCGCTACACGATATTTGCTTAGCGCCATTAGTCATAGTCGATAAGTTCACATCGTGAACAAATACGATATCTAGATCGGACCCATAGCCCAATTCAATCCCACCCATTTTTCCATAAGCTAGCACACCCAATCCTTTGTTTTGCATTGAGTAGCCATCAGGAATACCGTAAGGAGTCGCTATTTGTATCCAAGCAATATCAATGACTTGTGCAAGCAATACTTCAGCAAGGACAGTGAGTTTGTCACTGACATTATTGATAGGTAGTGTACCGGTGATGTCGGCAGCGGCAATGCGTAATTGTTGAGTGAGTTTGAAGTAGCGCAGCGCATCCATTTGAGCTTCGACATCATCGGTTTCTACTCTAAGAAGCTGCAAGCGCAGTTCGCTTTCATATTCGCTACGCCATGTCACGATATCAGCTTGATCCGTTTGCAGGTATGCTGGGTGGAGCAGCTCATCTAGCAGTAATGGAAATGCTTTTACTTGTTTAGCCACCCAATTACTATTCGCGGAAAGCGTTATTAATCGCCTTCTAACCGCGGGGTTTTCGAGTAGCAAATCGAGATAAGTAGTGCGCCCAACAATGGTTAAAAGGATATTGAATATGCGCTCAAAGAGATGACTCGCATGTTCCTCAGTCACGTTATCTTTATCAGCACCGTATTCGTAAGTGAGCACTTCGTTGAGCAGCTGCGGAATGAGTTTATTAAGCGTTTTATGCCCGCGCTGACCAATATCGTGCTTAGTGCACTTGAGCTTAAATTCAGCAAGTTGAGAACTGAGTTTTCCCGATTCGCCAGAATCACCTAAAAGCGATTGAAACAACCCCTGCATTTCTAATTTATCTAAGTCTAACAACCATAAATCACTGTAAGATTGATTTAATGCTTCGTTCTCGTCTTTGTATTCATGGTCTTCTTCAATTAACGACATAAAGTGCCGGTTGATCCGCTGCATATGTCGTTGAACTGGTTCAAAGTCGACGTCGATGATAGTGTCAGATTGGTGAGTCGCCGGCATATCAAGCAATGGCAATGTCTCCAATAAAAAAGATAACCTCGCTTTGTCTACTTCATTATCAGGCAATTTCTGTGTTTGCTTGTCATCAAAAGCTTGCAAGTAGTGCTCAACTTGGCGCAAAAACAGGTAGCTTTCTTGTAATTCTGCCGCATCCTGTTTAGATAACAACTCATGTTCAACTAGCGCGTTGAATGAAGCCAGAATAGATTTGGTTTGGCATTCGGTAACTTTACCCGCATGGATCATTTGTAGCGACTGTACAAAAAACTCAACTTCCCTAATGCCGCCTTTCCCCAATTTAATGTTATTCGTTAAATTGCGTCTTGCTACTTCATTGGCGATTAGTTTCTTCATATTTCGCAATGACTCAAGCGTGGTAAAATCAAGGTATTTACGATACACAAAAGGCGTAATAATGCTTTGCAGTTCTGTGACAAGCTCAGAGTCAGGATTAATGACTCGTGCTTTTTGCATCGCGAATCTTTCCCATTCTCTGCCTTGCTCTAAGTAATAGGATTCAAACGCCGGCATAGAAACTACCAGTGGACCGCTATCTCCAAGCGGACGCAGGCGCATGTCAACTCGATATACTTGTCCGTCCATTGTCGTTTGATGCAGCGCAGCAATGAGCTTCTGTGCCAAGCGCGTAAAGAAAGTTTGATGATCAATGGGCTTGCGAGGATGATCTGTTTCGCCCGATTCAGGATAAACAAAAATCAAATCGATATCGGATGAAAAATTAAGTTCATGCCCACCTAACTTCCCCATCCCGATGATCAATAATTCTTGTTGATGCAGGGCAGGGGCTCCGTCATCTAATTGCTGACTAACGCGAGCTGGATTACCGTATCTTTCGCAGGCTTTTCGGTATAACCAATCGTTAGCTGAATTAATCAACGCATCGGCTAAATGAGAAATGGCCAATAATGATTGTTTAATATCGGCTTTGTAGACCAAATCACGCCAAGCAATTGAGAGCATTGTTAAATGTCGAAATTGACGCAGCGCTTTGTGAAGGCTGGCTTCATTATTTTCAGTGGCTAGCGCTTGCTGAAGATGTTGTTGCAACTGTAAGTAATATTCTTGATATTGTTGACCATCATGGTTGGGACGCCCGATAATAGCGGGTAGTTTCTGCATAAACTGAATCGGGTAGAGTTGTGCTGTTCGAGCAATAAAATCGCTCAAAGCAAAAGCAAGTGTCACGTCCGCTTGGTTTGTATCCAATAGTTTGAGATAACCCGTTCGTTCGTTTATATATCGTTTATCCCGAACTAACGCATTTTCGAGCTTTTCAGTAAAGTCAGCAAAGTGACCTTTGGCCCGCTCAATTAGAATATATGGTAACTTTTGCATTTAAACCTGTGTGAATAATCGTCAATAACGGTATTATGATACCGTTTTCAATTTACTGTGTCGTTAGGATTATCCAAATATGGAACAACTGGTTCAACTTGTGCCTTTATCATCCGAAATCCTAGTTTATTTGGCTATCGATATTTCAATCGCAATTCTGTTGCTGTTTGCTATCCGCTCTTTATCAGGATTTTTCACAAAAACAAGCGTTAGAAGTGAATTAGGTGAGAAAGATAATTTTGCATTCGGTATCAGTATGGCTGGCAGAATGTTATCACTCACTATCGTTTTATCATCGGTGGTTGGGAGACATACTCACTTAGGTTTTGAAGCTGCGGCTTTGGGCATGTTGATATTTGGCAGTATTGGTATCGTTTTAGTAAAAGCCGGTCGTTATGCGCACGACAAAGTAGTGTTAAACCGACTCGATAAAAACAAAATGATTTCTGAGAAGAATGTATCGGTAGCCTTAGTTGATGCCGGCAGCTCAATAGCCAGTGCAATTATCATTAAAAGTATTATGGACTGGGCGGTGGGATCCGACGCTAATACCTTTATTGCGATTTTATCAGGTTCAATGGTGGTGTTAATCGTTTTGCTCTTGACGACTCGGTTATATGAACGTCGCTATGCCAGCAATAATCAAGATAACAGCTTTCAACGTGACCTTTGTAAAGGGCAATTAGCGCTAGCAATTCAGCATTCAGGTAACTTGATAGGAACAGCGATAGCGGTTTCTTCAGCGGGGTCTATTTTAGTTTACGATCCTCATTCATATGTCAGTAATGTAACAGGCTGGTTAGTTGTTAGTGCTGGGTTTTCAGTGTTTCTTATTATATTGTCGAGCGTGTCAAAACGAATCATCTTGAGCGGTGTTAATTGGAAAACAGAAGTTGATTTACACCATAATATCGGTATTGCGAGTATCGAATTTGTATTGAGCATTGGTTTAGCGTTGCTTATTGCTGACTTATTTGCCGGTTAATATTGGCCTGAATAATCCGTGACCCAAGTAATTCATGCTCAACTGGTAATGCTGAAGTACCGGCTATAAGCTTGTCTTTATGTTGCCTAGTTTGCTTTTTTAACCAATGCTCTAATTTTAATGCTTCGGATTGATTGCCTACCCGAGCGCAAAACATAATTACTAGCGGTCCTTTCCCCTTCAGCGCCTTTGCACATTTGGTACTGTTACTTGCGTGCTCCAAAAAACGCCGCTGCACGTCTACGGTAATACCGCAATACAGTTGGTTAAGTTTGTTTTTTATGAGGTAGATAAACCAAGGTTTATCGGAATTTTTCTGATTCATTGTTATACTCTCAGGTAATTCAAAACAAATAGCAATTCACAAGACAGTTAAT
Source organism: uncultured Glaciecola sp. (assembly GCF_937770335.1). Classification (GTDB taxonomy): domain Bacteria; phylum Pseudomonadota; class Gammaproteobacteria; order Enterobacterales; family Alteromonadaceae; genus Glaciecola. The sequence goes on along the minus strand of NZ_CALJHY010000003.1, from coordinate 433,590 downwards.
CATGCAAATACCTGATTTTAGCAAAGCGAAAATCCTTATCATTGGCGATGTAATGTTGGATCGTTATTGGACCGGCCCTACTGCGCGCATTTCTCCTGAAGCGCCAGTACCAATAGTGCGTGTAGTTGATATGGAAGACCGTCCAGGTGGAGCCGCGAACGTGGCTATTAACGCGGCAACACTGGGCGCTCAAGTTGTATTGATTGGAATGACCGGTGAGGACGAAGCAGCTCAAATACTCAACGATCGCCTAGCGGCTATGGACGTGACCTGTCAGTTTTCAAAAGTAGCAACTCAAGACACCATCACGAAACTTCGGATAATGAGCCGTAATCAGCAATTATTGCGTTTAGATTTTGAAAAGAGTTTTGCCAAAGACGATAAATCAGAATTGCTTGCCATGTTTGAAGAGCAAGTTAAACACACCGATTTAGTTGTGCTTTCAGATTACAACAAAGGGTGCCTGTCTGATCCTCAATCACTTATTTTACTCGCTCGCAAATACAACAAGCCCGTTATTGTTGACCCCAAAGGAAGTGACTTTGCTCGATATAAAGGGGCAACATTGCTGACACCTAACATGTCTGAATTTGAAGGCGAGATGGGTGTTTGTGAAAGTGAAGATGAATTATTTACCCGTGCACAAGCCTTAAAGCAGAAGTGCGATCTGGATGCGGTATTAGTTACTCGTTCAGAAAAAGGCATGTCCTTATATCAAGAGCAAGTTTATCATTTACCGGCGCATGCCAAAGAGGTTTACGACGTTACTGGTGCTGGCGATACCGTAATTTCGACGCTAGCCTGTTGCATGGCAGTTGGTATGTCGTTGGAAAGAGCCTGTCAGTTCGCAAACCATGCGGCTAGCGTTGTTGTAGGTAAATTAGGCACATCAACCGTGTCGACTACCGAGCTTGCTATTGCGCTAAATGTGCAAGGGCATCAAGGTGGCGGCGTGATGAATGCACAGCAACTTCGCCTTGTCGTGCAACAAGCTCAGGACAAGGGCGAACGTGTTGTCATGACAAACGGCTGTTTTGATATTTTACACTCGGGACATGTCGCTTATTTAACGGAAGCCGCAACGCTGGGCGACCGTTTAATTGTTGCTGTCAATACAGACGATTCAGTGCGTAAACTAAAGGGCGATGGCAGGCCCATTAATAACTTACAACGCAGAATGGCAGTATTGGCAGGGTTAAGTGCAGTTGATTGGGTTGTGCCTTTTAGTGAGGATACACCGCAATCACTTATTGCCGATATTTTGCCTGATGTTTTGGTCAAAGGAGGCGATTATAAGATACATGAAATTGCAGGTGGTAATGAGGTCATCGCCAATGGTGGCGAGGTGCGCGTGCTTTTGTTTGAAGACGGTGTTTCAACCACAGGAATTATTTCACAGATTGTGAATGCAGACGCAAAATAGTGTATATTATCAGCGATTTAAAAATGGACGGGCAATAAAATATGTACGAAAGTTATTATGGACTAAAATCAAAGCCTTTTCAGCTAACGCCTGATCCAGCCTTCTTCTATGAGAGTAAATTGCATAAGCGAGCGATGTCATACTTGCAATATGGATTGTCGCAAGCGGAGGGGTTTATTGTCATTACGGGTGATATTGGCACCGGTAAAACGACCATTGCTAATAGCCTATTGAATAGTCTTGAAGAAGATATTTTTGCCGCACAAATAGTTACTCCTAAGCTGTCACCCGATGAAATAGTCAAGATGGTGGCGTCCAAATTTGAACTAAACGTAGCAGGAAAAAGCAAAGCTGAAATTCTTGAAGAGTTGGAACGGTTTCTAAATCAACTGGCAGACCAAGGCAAACGCGCATTGTTGCTTGTTGATGAAGCACAAAATTTACCATTAGAAACTATCGAAGAATTGCGTATGCTGTCTAATTTCCAGAAAGGAGGTAAGCCTTTATTACAAAGTTTCTTGTTAGGTCAAGACGAACTTCAACCCATTTTACGAGCGCCAAATATGGAGCAGTTTCGCCAACGCATTGTTGCTTCATGCCACTTAGCACCGCTTAATGCGAGAGAAGCGAGAGAGTATATTGAGTTTCGTTTGCAGCATGCCGGCTATGTGGGCGAAGGGTTGTTTAGTGATGATGCTTTTACCCTGATCCATGATTTTTCGCGCGGTGTGCCTCGGCGCATGAATACGTTAATGGATCGTATTTTGCTGTATGGATTTTTGGAAGAAATAGAATTCTTTGAAGAAGCGCAAGTTAACGTTGTTATCGATGAAGTAAAGTCAGAGATGTTCGTGCCGGACAATGTAATTCCAGCACGAGACGAGATTGTTAATGCGGACGCAGAGGCTGTCAGGGTCACAGCAAAAGGGACTCAAATTCATGAAGCTGCGTATTATAAAGATATGCTGCATGAGCTAGTAGATGCGCTAGATGATGCTTTGAAGCACAAGATTAAACTCACTCAGTATATTGATAAATTATTGAAGAAAAAGTACCAGACTTATGTACGGCTTAAGACCGATGATGAAAGATAATCTTTAAGTAGTCGCAGTGTCTGAGTCTATTATATCGAATAATAGCTACTGAAAAAATAGTGCTACCGACTAAATCAGCAGGTAGCTTCTTACTTAGTCAAATTGTACTTCAGATTTAATGAAACGCGACGGTCTTTAATGTCGCCATTGAGTCCAGCAATCCCGCCGCTGCCACTGCCCAATACTCTGCCTTCTGTATCGCGTTGCAAGTAAGAAAACGCTAACGACAGATTAAAATAACGCCCGATGTTACGTTCAATGCTTAATTTAGTGCTTAACACTTCTGCGTTGCCTTTATCACCTTCAAATATATCATCTGTGATAGCGGCATCGGTTGTCCAACTAATATTTGTTTTTGGCCCAATTGCGAACGCAACTGAAGTGCCTGCCGAATAGGTTCGAGACAATCGGTCGGACTCTAAATATTCATTAGTAAAATAGCGACCATTCAATGATACCTTTGTTCTTCGCAGTTCCGTGCCTAATTCCCAAAAAAGCCCCTTTCGTAAAATGAGTTCGTCATTAATTACTGGGTTTTGTGTACTGAACTGCACAAACTCCTCGTTAGCTTGCGGTTCATAATTAAGCGAACTCGGTTGAAAACACGCGGATAAATCGGTAACACCATCGGCACAAATAAATACGCCTAAGTTTTCGGGTTCAGCAATTAAGCGGGAAAAACTGGTGACTTCTTCTGAATAAGTAATTTGTGTTCTGAATTTCTTAATTCGGTGCTGAAAGCTAAAATTACCACTTTCTCCAAAAAAACGTCGATTATAATCAGCACTAACTTGGGTTCGGGGTGTAAATTGCCACTTTATATCAGCCCCAATATAGCCTTTGTTGTTTTCATCAGCATTAACAGCGTCGTTATCCGCCTTGTTCCACGTGACTGAAATGAAATTATTTTCAGTTTGCCGCCAGATTAAACCGGCACCTACGCTATTAAACTGGCGTAAATTGGAAAACACATTATTTTGCGATTGAACTTGATTTGCTTCGTGATTTGCGTTCGCGGTGACACCCATATTGCTAATTACGCGATATGACATGTCGGCGTTAACTCGACGATTAGTGTAATCACCTCGTGTGCTGCGGTCGGATACACTAAAAGCACTATTGACTCTCGCTGCAAAGCGCTCAAAATGATTGCCGGTATAAGTACTTGTGTTAATGCTGAGTACATTACTGTCTAACTGATTGAACGAATTTTCACGCCTTTCACTTTCGGTAGTAGAGTAATTAACTTGAGTTGAATGACCAAAATAATCACCTCTTGGAAGCGTAAAATCAGCACCGAAACGGTTAGAACGGGTTTTTGATAAGTTTTCTGCATTGAGTAAAAAATCATCAACTAAAAAACCATTCGCTGCGGCACTTTGATAATTTAAAGCACCGCTGGCAGTAAAGGTTAATAGATTTTGTATAGCGGCGAAACTACCGCCATAAGCATAGTTTGTGTAGTTGTTTGTTACATCAGCATCTTGCAGGCTTCGACGAACGTGATTGTGGGTTGCTCGCCAAAATGCGTTAGTGCGTTTTGATGTGAAATTAAGTGACAATTGAGGGCGCACAATGAAGTTTGTTGAATTAATGGTTTGCTGCTGTTCATCGGAATACACATCCTGATAAACAACCTCGTTGTCAACACCCACTGCCCATTCGAGTTCGTTGGCAGCAGCCGATACGCTTATCAGTTGCATAGTCAAAGGCGCGACAGCAAGCAAAGATATCGCTTTAAACTTCCTTTTATAGTGCATTGACTTTACTCTTCCTTTTGTTGCTTAGGCTGTTTTTGATGGCACTTCTTCGCCTTTACGATCAGTTCCGTAGTGGTGATAGCCGTAATAGCCTGATTGTTGTGATGTATCGAGTGATTTATTCACTACAAAGCCAATCGCCATATTTGGGTTTAAACGTTCGACTGCTTTTTGCACATCGGATAGTCTCGAACCACCTTCTTCTACAACTACCACAGCTTGTCCAGCAAAGTTTGCTAACACGGCTGATTCATTGATACCAACGATTGGGGGCGTATCAATGATAATGACTCGGTCTGGATATCGTGTAGAAAACTGAGCAATGAGTTCACTCATTGCTTGGCTTGCCAACAACTCGGTTGATAAATGATGTGAGCGACCTGCCGGGATAATGGTTAATTGGTCGATATTAGAATGAAACATCACGTCACCAATTTCTTTTACATCACCCAATAAGTACTCCATTAGGCCTGAGCGTTCTTTTAGGCCTAATGTTCTTAAGATATTGGGTTTTAAAACATCAGCATCAATCAATAGCACACGTTTGTCTTTTTCCGCAGCAATACTCAATGCTAGATTAATAGCAGTAAATGTTTTTCCTTCACTTGGGCGAGCACTGGTTACCATAATAATGTTGGCATTGGTGATTGTTTTTGACAATGCACCAAATGCATTCGATAAAAGCTTACGCTTTATTTCTCTGTATTCTTCATTAATTTGGCTTCGCGTGCTGTGCAGTGAGACAAAACCGCGACTTTCTAAGTCATCAACGTCAATGTTAAACACTTTTTCGTTATCTTGAGCATTTGCAACTGGATTCTTAACCGAGTTTTCGGGCTGGGCTGCCTCAAGAGTAGTCGCAACTGAATTGACCTTCCCAGTGTCGACGTTTCCATTTTCGCCTTTGTTTGCAATCTCAATTTGGTCTGCATTTTCGTTTTGGGCTTTGCTCACAGTCTCAATATGGTCGGATTCGACATTTGAAGTCTCAGCTTCTTGTTTCAAACGTGCAGCTTCTTTTTGGCGAAGTAGGGCCTTTTCTATTGTATTGCTCATAATGGTATTTTACTCGCCAAATCAATGTTCATAATATCTACCGCAACTAAACCCGCATATAGCATGATTATCGCACCCGATGACAATGCAAAAATAAAGATCCGCATTTTATTTCGTTTGATAAGCCTAACATGATCCAAATGAGTTACCGACCCCCAAATAGGATATCCAGTCAGGTCTGAAATTTGCTGACCACGCACCAATACAGGCTTTAGCATACTCATTAAAAATGCGATACCCCCGCCTAAACCAAATCCAATAAATAGGATGCCAGTGTAGAATAGTATGCGTTTTGGTCCACTTGGCCCATCCGCAATTAGTGGTGGACGAATGATCCTAAATTGCAGATCGTCAGATTGATTTTCAGCGCTTCTTGCTAAATTATTTGACTCACGACGAGAGAGCAACTCTTCGTATTTCTCTTTTTTAATACCATAATCACGGTTTAGACCTGTTTCTTCAGATTCAATCTGAGGCACTAAGTCAATCGTAGACTGAAGCGCAATTATCTTTTCCTGGGTATCTTTCTCTCTCACTTTCAGTGACGCTAACATACCTTCTAAGCGCGCAATTTCAAGGCGTAGCTCGCGATCACTTTCAGTCAACATTGATGGCGATTCGCTGCCAGTATCTTGCGCTAAAAAAGCGTTAATGTCCTTTTGTCTTGACTCTTTCAAGGCATCAAGCAAGTTATTCGATTCTATGACATCGGGGTGTTTATCGGTAAAGCGTAATCTTAATTCATCTAAACGGCCTTCTAAACTTAAAATACGTTCATCATACCGAGTTGTTAACACTTGTTCGCCTGTATTACTTCGAACATCAAAGCCATCAGCGGCTTGCTGTGCTTGACGAGATTGGCCTTTCATCGCATTAATTTGTTGCTGTGTCTCCTTAATGCTGAGTATGGTTACTTCCATCTGCTGTTTTAGCGACTGCAAATTACTGTAAAAAGAACCTTGAGCAGGCAATATGTCGTTATACTTTCGCTGAAAGTTGGCGAGACGTTGCTCACTCTCTGCAAGTTCATTTTCGTATTCTGCAATTTGTTCATTTAAAAAACGAGTGGTCGTGTCAGTATCTTTTTTCGAACTTCCCAACGAACCTTCTACAAATAAATCCAATGTTTCTTGAACTACGGTTCGTGCTATTTCGGCGCTTTCGTTGGCATAAGAAATAGTATAAATGTTGTCTCGACCTGTTCCTTTCAAATCAATATCTTCAGTTAATTTGGTGATTAACTTGTTGTAATCTTCGTTGCCATTAACCGTAATATCCAAATCCGATTGCCGAGCAACAATTTCAATGTTTGCCCTACTCAGTAACGTTCTGGCCATCATTTGAACTTCTTGATCGGGATTAGAACCTACAACCATTCCCCTAAGCAGCGGTTGCAGCACAGAGCGTGTGTCAACGTAAACTTGAGCGTCAGATTCATAAACATCGGGCAAAGTGAGCACATAAAAAAAGCCGATAGGGCATATCAGCCATGAACATATCATTACATATCGTTTCTTTATCCATATCCCTCGAATAAAATCGAGTGCCATTTGAATGGTTTTTTCTAAATCTTGCATGTAAATATTTCTCTAAATTAGCTTAGAACCAAGCTTCTGGAATAATAATAATGTCGCCGGGCAGCATATCTATGTTTTCAGTAATATCGCCATCTTTTATCAAGTCTTCAATATTTAACTCAAAAGTGGTTTGTTGGCCGTTAATAACTCGCACCAATTTTGCGTTGTTCCCACTTGCAAATTCAGTTAACCCGCCTACCGCAATCATCAGATCAAGTAAGGTCATGTTTTCTGTATAATTAATAGCACTTGGGTTTGTAGCTTCGCCTATTACGCGAACTTGCTCACTAAAAGGCCCTTGAAAGCGATTTACGCTAACCGTTACTCGAGGATTGTTTATATAAGTAGAAAGTTGTTCTTCTAATTGGCGAGCAAGCATTGTTGGCGTTCTGCCAGACACTTCTATATCCTCGACCAATGACGTAGTTACTTTCCCGTCAGGTCGCACTACAAAGTTGCCTGAAATTTCTGGATTTCGCCAAACGAAAATTGTTAAGCCGTCTCCAGGACCAATGAGATACTGGTAATCATTAACGTTCGTTGTTAATGAAGCTCGCGTTGTTGCCTCTGGCAGTTTATTAACACTACACCCCGAAACAACAACAGTGGTGAGAAGTAACCCCGCTAAGCCGAATTGATACGCTTTTTTCATCCTTAAATTTCCTTCCAATATATTGATGATCTTTAAAAAATTTATCACAAATCATAAATCAGTCATTTACCCGAGCGTGAAAACTATTATAATGATTGGAGAACTAAATTAAGTTTATCTTAAATAAATCAAATATCATACGTCTAAAACTCCACTTCTCATGAGCGTGGTAATAAAAGGAAGTTATGGCATCGTCTAATAAAAGACAAAATAAGCGCTCAACCGCGCTAGTACTCACGGAAGCAGTGTTGGTATCATACGTAAGTTACATTGCCAGCTTTGTTTTGGTGAGCCTACAACTTACCCCAAAACCGAATTCTGAAGCGCTCGCAATTAATATTTTTCTGCTTATGATTACGATTTTAGTCTGCTCATTGTCGGTTGGTCTTTACGAAACAAAGTTACGTGAAACCTTCAGAGGTATCATTCGACGTATATTCGTTAGTTTGGTATTAAGTTATTTTATTGTTGAAATAATTACGAGCGCCCTATTTACTGAGCTCGACTTACATCCTTATTTTTTGCCGACCGCTGTTTGTTTTAATATTCTCACGCTTGTTTTCTTTCGTTATTTTACTAATCGACTGGGATTAATGGGTATTAGTAGTTCTCGTATATTGGTATTGGGAGCGGGTGTTAGAGCGTCGATAATAGAAAATAATATGCGTCGGGATGTTGACCGGTTAGGCTTTGAATTGGTCGGGTTCGTGCCAATTCCTGGTGATGACCGCCAAAGTGGAGTGCAACGTGAAAAAATTATCCACGTAAAAGTAGATGAATCATTCAGACAATTTTTACTAGACAACGATATTGAAGAAATTGTAATTGCTTGTGACCAACGCAGAGGTACATTGCCGGTTTCTGCACTGTTTGATTGTCGCTTGAGAGGCATTGAAGTGACCGACCTTCTTGACTTTATGGAGCGCGAACGAGGCCAAATTGTCGTTGACCTGATGTATCCAAGTTGGGTTATTTATTCCAATGGTTTTCATTCTCAAAATTATTTTCGCGAATCGGTCGACTATTTATTGAATATTACGATCGCCAGTTTTGTTATGTTTTTTGCTTGGCCTCTTATGTTGCTTACCGCCATTATTATTTATATTGATGACGGTTTTCGTACAGGCGCGTCAGTGTTTTACAAGCAAGAAAGAGTGGGTAAAGATGGTAAACTTTTTAATATTCTAAAATTCAGAAGTATGCGTCCTGATGCTGAGAAAGATGGCGCTAAGTGGGCCACTAAAAATGATAATCGGGTTACCTCTATTGGTAATTTTATCCGCAAGTATCGAATTGACGAGCTTCCCCAACTGCTAAATGTAATCAAAGGTGAGATGTCGTTTATTGGTCCGCGACCTGAACGTCCGGAGTTCGTGCAACAGTTAGTAAAAGAAGTACCCTATTACAATCAGCGTCACAATGTAAAACCAGGATTAGCTGGTTGGGCGCAGTTAAATTATCCATATGGCGCAAGCGTCAAGGACTCACTCGAAAAACTGAAGTATGATTTATACTATGTTAAACACCAAAGTTTGTTGTTAGACATATTAATATTGATCAGAACGGTTGAAGTTGTTTTGTTTGGTAAAGGTCGTTAACCGTTAAGTCGATTATCGAATAAGGGAACAAGCCATGAAGTCTAGCCCAAAAAGACTTAACGCGATGACAGTGGATGTGGAAGACTACTTTCATGTGTCAGCATTTGAATCAGTTATTTCGCCTTCAGATTGGTCAAGCATTACGCCTCGTGTCGGGGATAACACCCACCGTTTAATCGATTTATTCAATGAACATGGTATCAAAGGCACGTTCTTTACTTTGGGTTGGGTTGCAGAGCATTGTCCTGATGTGGTTAAACGAATTGTCGACGAAGGACACGAGCTTGGCAGTCATGGCTCAAACCATCGACGCACGACTACAATGACTCCAGATGAAGTGTTCGAAGATATTAGAGTGAGCAAAGATAAACTCGAACAAGCGTCAGGCAAAGCACTATTAGGTTATCGAGCACCGAGCTTCTCCATCAATAAAACCAACGAATGGGTTTTTGATATTTTGGTTGAACTAGGCTTTAAATACTCATCAAGTACCTACCCCATAGAACATGACCTATATGGCGTGCCCGATTGGCCTCGATTCAAACATGCGCGCAAAGAAGGCATTGTAGAGATTCCGATACCAACGATAGCGCATAATGGTAAGAATACCGGCATTGGTGGTGGTGGCTATTTTCGATTGTATCCATATTGGTTATCCAATAGGCGCATAAAGAAGTACATGCAAGCCACTGACGAGCCATACAATTTTTACTTTCACCCGTGGGAAATTGATGCTGACCAGCCTCGAGTGCAAGGTGCACCGTTGAAGTCTAAATTGCGTCACTATGTTAACTTACATGTGATGGAGAAAAAACTAGTGCAACTCATAAATGACTATGAGTGGGGAACAATGTACGAAACATACAAGGATGTTATAGATGCTAAATAAGGAACTGGCAGTTCATGAAAATGGCAGCCAAACTATTAATTGGGCTTTTGGGGCCGTGCTTCTTTGCTTATGGATAGGTTTGACGTTTCAAGGCTTGGTATCCGCAGTAAAAATTTGGTACATATCAGAAATTTTCAACCATTGCTTTTTTGTGTTGCCGGTCAGTTTATATCTCATTTGGGAAAAAAAGAACGAGATTAATTGGCGTGCTCGTGAGTGCACGCTACTAGCTTTGCCGTTCATTTTCTTGCAAGTGCTTTTATATGTGATTGGCGTTGCAGGGGATATTCAGTTATTTCAGCATGCGGCGATGTTTTCGTTACTGCCAACCCTTATTTGGTTTTATTTGGGTAACCGAATAACGAAACAAATTATTTTTCCACTCAGTTTTATGCTATTTGCTATTCCTTTTGGCGAAGAACTTATCCCATTTTTACAAGAAATAACCGCTGATATTTCAGTAGAAATGGTGTCATGGACTGGCGTTCCTCTATATCGTTCGGGCTTGTTTTTAGAAATCCCCCAAGGTCGCTTTTTAGTTGCCGAAGCTTGTTCGGGAGTGAGCTTTTTAATCGCCTCGGTTGTGTTGGGTAATTTGTACGCTTACATGAACTTGAAGCGCATGACGACGCGTGTTGGTTTTGTATTGCTGTCAATTATTTTTCCAATTCTCGCTAATGCGGTGCGTGTTTTTGGCATCATTATGATTGGTTACGCTAGCGATATGAAGCATGCTGTTGGTGCTGATCACTTAATATACGGCTGGTTCTTTTTTGCCTTCGTGATTGTTTGCTTATTAGGCATTGGTGAAGTAATTCGCCGTTTTGAAAAACGTTATATTTTAAAGCAAGAAAAGGCCGACGACCAACCAGTCGATGTTGATAGCGCAGAAGTAGACTCCGGAGTCAGCACTATTGAGGGATTCAAAACCATCGCATTAAAGGCATTTGTTGTTGCGATAATAATTGTAGTAGGTATTACAAAGTCTATTTCAATTAGCTCAGCAGGGAACGTTGCTCCTATTCACCCTGAATTCCAACTTCCGTTCAACTTTGCCCAGCAGGGCAATTTGCTATCTACCTGGCAGCCTGAATTCAAAGGCTCAACTAGCGCTAACTTCCTCACTATACAGTATGAAAGTGGTAATTTTGTCTATTTTACAGCGTATTATGATGGTACGGATGGCGAGTTAATTAACACTCAGAATGATATTTTTGGTGAAAAAAGGTGGAGTTTGGCTGGTAATCGTACTGAGGTACTAGCTGATAATTTGCGCATCAATAATATGCTTTTAAAGAATGGTTCAGGTGAACAAGTCAGTGTTTATCATTTATATATCATTAATGGCATTGTATTCACCGACACTAAAAGAGCCAAGCTGTATCAAGTATGGTTGAAATTGCAAGGCAAGCCATACGATGGGGTTTTCTTGGCTATTTCTGCTAGTGCTGAACTTAATGAAGACAGTATAAAGCCAGTTTTAGCTCAGGCAATCAATGCGCTTCAAGCTGGTTTTGAAGCAAGGAATGCAAATTAAATGCAAGACACACAGCATAAAAAGGTTTTAGTTTTAACTGAAAATTTTCCGCCCAAGTCAGGTGGCAGTGGGAGGTGGTTTTGGGAGCTCTATTCAAGATTACCCAAAGAAGACTACATTATTGTTACCGATACCGTCGAAGATAACTCAATAGACAAACAAATTGAAAACACCGTTATTAGAATACCGCTTAAATGCGCAGAGTGGGGTTTTAAAAGCTTTTGTGGACTTGGTTTTTATTGGCGCAGTGTAAAAGCGGTTAACAAGCTTATTAAACAGCACCAAATAACCCATATTCATTGCGGACGAGTGATGCACGAAGGAGTTATCGCTTGGTTGGTGTCTTTGTTCTCTAAAGTGCAGTTTGTGTGTTTCATTCATGGTGAAGATATCGAAACGGCGGCAACAAGTCGTGAACAAAGCTTGATGGTTAAACAGGTTTGTGCAAAAGCTGACATGCTAATTTGCAATAGTCTAAATAGCCAAAATATCGCGCGGCGTCTAAATTACGATACAGGGAACACGGTTGTGCTGCACCCTGGAGCAGACTGTGAACGTTTTATTCCGGTAACAAGTAATCTTGAGTTTAAGCAAGATATGGGATGGGCTGAGCATTCGGTTATTCTCACCGTGGGGCGCTTACAGGCTCGCAAAGGACACGATAAAATGATAGAGGCTATGCCTACCATTTTAGCCGCTCATCCTAAAACGCTTTATTGCATTATCGGCGATGGCGATCAAAAGCCGAGTTTGCTTAAACTAGTGAGTGAATTGAAACTAGAGAAAAACGTATTATTTCTTAACGAAATAAGCGATGAGGAGATGATCAAGTGTTACCAGCAATGTGACATTTTTATATTGCCTAACCGCACAATTGCTAACGATATCGAAGGATTTGGTATGGTCTTAGTTGAGGCTCAAGCGTGTGGCAAGGTAGTTATAGCGGGTGACTCTGGAGGAACAGTAGAGACGATGCTGCCGGAGCAAACAGGCTTTATTATTGATTGCACAAAACCAGATGTTATTTCAACAACAATAAACAAATTGCTTAGTAACGTGGCGTTAACCAAGTCGATGGGTGAAAAGGGCGTTACCTTTGTGAATGAAATGTTTGATTGGAAACCACACGTAGTAAAAGCTAAGAAGTTGTTTAAATAGCCCTTACATAAGGTTTGCAACAGAATGCCTTTTTAACGAGAAAATATTCATCGGCACAACGCAGAATATAACAACCCTAGCTTCTTATTTTAATTATTTTTGCCGGGTTTCCGCCAACAATCGCATTGTCGGGTACTTCACTAATAACTACTGAGCCAGCAGCAACAACGCAATTTTCACCTATGTCAGCCATAATAAGAGCTCCATTGCCAACCCATGAGTTTTGTCCTATGTTGACCTTAGTGTAGCTACCGCCTTGGTCCCTTATTGGTACATTAACATCATCAAAATTATGTTGTTTTGCCCCACTCATTATATGTACACCACTGCCTAGAAGCACATTCTGTTTTATATCACACATACCGATATTGCACTGAGGCCCTATATAAACGCCGCTAGCAATAGATGTATCTTGTTGTGAAAGCAAAGTAGCGAATGATATAACCGCATTTTTGCTGCAACTGTTCAATGTGAATCTGTAAAAGCCCGCTCTATAGTAAGAACCTAGTTTGCCCGGAATTAAACTTAAAAGTTGACTAAAAAAAGCAATAGACTGATTTTTGTTTATTACTAATGATATTAAAAAATAGCTAAGCGTAAAAGGTGATGCTAGCACCGCAAATAGTATAAATAGGATTTCTTTGAGTATCGATTTCATCTGTTTTTTTCAATTTGATTAGTTAAGGGTTTTAGTACTTCAGGCCACGCATAGTTTGCTAATATTGTTTGTCGAGCGGCTCTACCTATAGATTTTCGTAACTCGATAGATTGCAGTAAATCTAAACAATGCTTAGTATATTGTTCAATCGTATCGGCAAGCAGAACATCTTTCCCCGCAACATGAATAATGCCCTCTATCCCCTTTGATGTGGTAATCACGGGTAATTCACAAGACATTGCTTGTAATACTTTGTTTTGTACTCCTCGCGCAATTTGAAATGGCGCTACAAATAGAGAGGCTGATTGAAAATAAGGCATCATGTCCTCTACGAATCCGGTCACAACGATATCGTCCCTTGCACCGAGCTTTTGTATACTACCACTTGGGTTCATTCCTGCTATTACTAGCTTAGCACTTGGATATTGCGCTTTGATTTGCGACCAGCAATTGGCAATAAACCATAAAATAGCATCAATGTTAGGTTTGTAATCCATCACGCCTGTAAAAAGAAGCGTAGGATGTTCTGGCTTACAGGTATCAAGATTTGGCTTGAATATGCTCGAATCAATTCCATTTGGCAAAATGGTGATGTTGCCTTGGTCCGTCACTTCGTTTTTAAATAACTCAACTTCGGCGCAAGCAATCAAATAACATTCTTGGGATAACTTCGCGGCTTCAATTTCTAATTTTTTGACTAATTTGGCTTCGCGTTTATAAACCAGATTCATTGGAAAGCGTGCTTTGTATTGGTACTGTTGCCATTTGTTGGAGTCGACATCCATGAAGTCAGTCAAAATTGCGGGGGTATTATCTTCGCTGGATACGGGGCCGAGATATCGCACAAGTGACGATGCAGTTAGAAACAAAAAATCAGGCTTAAATGACTGAATTTCATTTTTAATTAGCGCCTGTACGCCAGATGAGTAAAAGTTTGCCTCGCTAAGCGACCGATTGGCTGCTAATGCTTTTATAAAACGTAAGGGTTTATAGGCTAGTTGAGCTGTATTGACGGTAATACTTAAGTTTGCAGCCAAAGCGGCAGCGTGAGCCTCGTCTTCGGGCCCGTTGCTTGGAGAGATTAACGACAAAGAGTGGCCCAACTGCGTCAACCTTTCTAGTTGATGATAAGTGCGAAGCTTTTCGCCTTTATTAGGGGGAAAAGGCACTCGATGGGAGACGACAAGAATTTTCAATTAATAACTCACTTTTAAAACTATCACTGTTGGTAACGAACTTCCTAGTTGCGTTGTACTATAGCAAAAATATCATACTAGTCATGTCATGATTGACCTACCGAACTCTTTTTAGGTATCCTTTTGGTTATTGTAACTCAAGCTCTAATTGTTTTGAATTTGCGTTTGGCTTATTAATCGATCATGCCAAGGAATATATAGTGACAAAATCATCATACAATATCGTTATGTTTGCCTATAATGAAGCAAATAATCTTGCTAACTCAGTAACAGCTGTAGCAAACAACTGTGATGATAATTTAAATAAATTTTATCTCGTGGCAAATGGTTGTACCGATAATACGGTAGGAGTTGCTGAAGAGTTAAAAAAACAATTGAATTTTGATAAAATGGAAGTAATTAATATTGAGTTGGGAGATAAATGCAATGCATGGAATCACTACGTTCATAATGTCGCAGACGAAGATACACTTTGTCATTTCTTTGTAGATGCCGATGTTGTTTTTAGTAAGCGGTGCTTTCCGTTACTCATTGATAAAATAATCAAGGCCAATGACTCCTGCCATATCATTGCGGGCATGCCTTTATCAGGTCGCAACCTAGAGTTTTATCAAAGCCTAGTTACAGAGCGTTTCTGTTTTTTTGGCAACCTTTACGGGATGCATCAGCGTTATCTAAGACTAGTTAAAGAGAAAAAATTCAAACTACCGATAGGCCTTAATTGGATAGATTCATTTTTAACAAAAGCAGCTAATACTGATATTCAGTTTATTCCGCAGAATTTGCCTGACCGAGTAATACATCTTGACGGTGTCGGCTTTCACTTTGATAGTTTATCGCCATTTAAGTTGGATGATATAAAATTATATAAAAATCGAATCGCCAGGTATGAATTAGGTAAAATACAAGAAATCTATTTGGATGATATAGACTCCAATAAATGGCCTGCAACAATGCATGAAATTAACCTGTCAATAGCAGAGTCATTCGAAGAAAAAACTAAAGGATTAGGTTTTATAAAAAGATATTTAGTGAAGAAGCGGCTTGGACGTTTAATCGCCAAAGGTAAATAAGCGTTAATGGAAAGTTAGATATATAATTAATATTGAAACAGCAGTTTTTGACCTTCATTTAAATTATAGTTTAGTTAGGCTTTGATATAGCGAAAGTTCGTGTCTTTTATGTACTAGTAATCATGGTGGCGTCATACAGTTTATGATGCGTGTTTCTTATCTATAGTGCATGATTTAACAACTACAATTATTTATAAAAATTATTAATGCATAATTTTAAAAAAGGCATTGCCTTAATTCTGCAATGACTGCTTGATATTAAAAATGAAATCAACTTTCTTCTTTATTTCTTTATTAATTGTTTATGGCTCACTGTATCCATTTAATTTGACACAAGCGGCGCTCACGGAGCAGGTCGTCGATGCACTCTTGGATTTCGACATCACAAAATCGGGCATCACGGATTTAATTGCTAATATTGTGTTATTTGTGCCGTTTGGTATTTTTTTAAGATCCGCTTTTCCAAAATATAACTCGGTAAGCCAACTTTTACTGCTCGCAATCCTTACATTTTTATTCGCATATTCAATTCAAACATTACAGATTTTTACTGAAGATAGACAACCATCGGGTAGTGATGCGATATGGAATATGATTGGTTATGCAATTGGCATTAGCCTATATGCATCACTGCGTTTGGATTTCGTTAAAACATTCAAAGCAATACATATCCACCAACAAATTTCCTTTCTTATTGCTATTATTATTATTACATTAGAACTTGCTCCATTCGCTCCCTCAATTGATGTCGATGTTCTTAAGGCAAACATGAAATTGTTGCTTAATTCACCTTCCATTGATTGGTATTGGACGTTTGAGAATACCGTTTTTTGGTTGGTTGCTTTTTATCTGCTTCGAATAGCGTTCCCAGTGTGGGCGCGCATTAACAAGTTTAGCTTATTAGTTATTGTTATTTTAATGTCAAAGTTTCTAATAATAACTAGCAATATCAATCTATCCTCTCTGGCTGGCGGTATTCTTGCTTTAGGTATTTGGCAGGTTTTTTCCCAAAAAATTCATGCACAACAATTCGCTATTTTGTTGCTAATCACTATTTTAGGTAACGGTCTTTATCCTTTTGAATTAAGAGAGCAGCTCGGCACGTTCAAATGGTTGCCTTTCTCTGCATCCATGGAAGGAAATCTGCTAATCAATATTCTTGCCATTATCAAAAAAATGGTTTTTTATGGTGGGGTGGTATGGCTGTTCTATCTAGCTAAACGTAGTTTACTCTTAGGCGTCACTATTTGCGCCGCAATGGTATTACTCTCTGAGGTTTTACAACTGTTTTTTACCAATTCAGTGCCGGATAGTACCGACTTTTTCATTGTTATCATTGTTGCCTTTATTATTTATCAATACTTAACATTGAATTCAAGCGCTGCTGAGTATCCGTCTTTTCATAGTCAGTTACCGGGTAAGTATAATACTGATGGGACTATTGTTGATGCAGAACGAATTAATGGATATGACCCCGACGGGGGTGGTATTGCGGGGCATAGTATTGAAAATAATATGCTCTTAACGTCACCTAAGAATATCCACAATATGACTAGCACTCCTCATATTCCTGGTTTAGACGGGCTTCGAGCTATAGCTGCCTTGGCGGTATTTATTGTCCATTTCCAGCAGTTCACCGAGATCGGCGGTTCATTTTTATTTATTGATTTTGAGCGATGGATGGTGAATGGTAATACTGGTGTTGCACTATTTTTTGTATTGAGTGGCTTTTTGTTATCAATACCTTTTTGGCATTCATTTAAGAGTACTGAATTTCCTAATATTAAACATTATTTTGTCAATCGTGCAGCTAGAATTATTCCTCTTTATTACCTTTGTTTGTTCGGTCTTTTGGCGATTAAAGGCTTTCAAGGTTCTGATGTTGACTTTAACAACATAATCTCTCACTTGTTCTTTTTACATAACTTTAAAGATTATCAGGTGATGAGTTTAAACCCGTCATTCTGGACATTGGCTGTTGAATTTCAGTTCTACCTTTTACTACCATTGCTGTTTGTTTTATTGTTTAAGCTTGGTTTACGCAAAGCCCAATTGCTATGCTTTTTATTCATGCCTATTATCTATTTAAGTTATAGATACTTTATGGGTCAAATGGCTATTCACGATGACTGGCCAATAAGTATTCCGTTAATTTGGCCTTTTGGTGTTTTCGTTGAGTCGGCCACAGGTCAATCTCTCACTTACTCTTTGTTTGCTCATTTACCGCATTTTTTAATTGGTATGTTTGCAGCCAGCTTTTATAAACACAGCACGTCCAAATGGGCCGAAGCCGTATTTTGGATAAGTGTAAGTCTTTTGTTTGTCATATTAGCTACGGAGTTAGATGAGTGGTTGCAGTTTGATTTTGGTCGCTATAATTTCCCATTTGTTCCAACATTATTAGGGGTAATCGTATTTACCGCTCCTCAAGCCAAATGGGCTCGACGTTTCTTAGAGTTTAGCGTGTTGAAATGGATTGGCGTTATTTCATATGGCGTTTATTTATTCCACTACCCGATACAAAAAGCTGCGCGAAAGGCGTTTGAAGCGAGCAATGTGGATGTGTCAGAATATGCGATGCTTTACTTATCGTTCACGTTACTAGCGACGTTAATGGTCTCTCATATCGCATACAAACTTGTTGAAAGACCGGTGATTAAATTTTTTAAATCGACACTTTCAATCCAAGGGAAGGATAAGGTAATGATGGCAAATTGAAAAATATGGACCGGCCGATCCCTAATAGGCAGATAAAGCCAAGTAGAAAGATGCTTTCACTTGCTTTCATATTGCCAGCGGCGCTGTTTTTCAGCATTGTATTTGTGCTTAATATAACAGGATCTAAAGTCGAAGTTGAACAGGTATACTGGGCCGGTTCTAAAGCTAACCGAATAATTTTTGATCACCATGCTCATACAAACTATTCAGACGGTGAAAAGTCTGTCGAAGAGATAACTGAGCTAGTTTATATAAAGGGCTGTGATGCGTTTTCTATTACAGACCATTCTCAAAATCCGCAAAGTTTTTCAGAAACAAAGTTAAATGAAATTGCGGCGATGAGAGAAAAGTATCCGGTTATGCTGATTTTTGCTGGAATAGAATTAGGAATGCCATCCTATGAAGGGCGTGAACATGTCAATATTATCACCACTCCCGAATTTGAAAGGAAAACGCTAGTTGCTGTTATGTCGGCTTTGCAATCATCGTCAACCATGCGTAAAAAAGAGCGTGACTTGCATGTTCTCAGTGCTATTAACCTTATAAAAGATTCTAGAGAAAATACGATTGCGATCTATAACCACCCAAGTAGAAAAGATGTAAATAAAGGAAAGAATGAAAACTATTCGGACATTGCTTATTGGAATCAAGATATAGATTATATTACTGCAATCGCAGGCGCTCCGGGCCATCAAAATAAAGTCCAAATTGGCTCTTACGAGACAGAGATCATTCCAATTGACCGCTGGGATCCTATCGTTGCTTCTGTCGGTGGGACATGGGATAAGCTGTTAGCTGAAGGCCATAAAATATGGGGTGCGATAGCATCGTCTGATTATCACAATGATTCTATGGATTATGGGCCTTGTGAATTTTCCAGAATACATGTGGATGCGCCAACAAAAGATTACTCTGGGCTAATTAACGGTATCAAGGCAGGTTCGTTTTGGGCTGATCACGGCAAATTATTGCGTGATTACGAATTCAGTGTGGAAAGTGAGGAAGACGGCGTTCGTGTTTATCCAGGAGGGACAATAAACTTAGAGGGAAGTAAGCGTGTTTTGGCTGTTGATATAAGCGGTATTCGCAGTGAAAGCTATAAGACTGATTTTCTCAGGTTTGATTTGATCACTAATTGCAGTAATGATGAAGTAAGTGTTCGAAGCACTTTGCTGCCGCCAGAAGAAAGTAGCGTATCGCTATTATTACCAATAATGGATCAAGACGGCGCGTGCTTTTTGCGTTCTCGAATAGTGAGAGAGTCACTTGAGGATAATAAATTAAGTGCGTATTCGAATCCTGTTTTTGTGGTTTATTGAGGACTAGTTATAGATTTAAACACTCCGGTTTAAACAACTGTATTGCATAGACCACCTCTAGCGTTTATTCTTCTATTCGTATTTTATGCTGAAAGAAACTGTTCAAAGGTAATAAGAAATTGGCCTAGGACTTATAAAAATAATAGCTTAGTAAGTTATAAAATAAAAAAACACATTGGTCTTAAGGTTTATTTATGTGCGGTATTGCTGGTTTCTTAACGAAAAATTATGAAGATTTAACGACAAATGATCTTGTCGCGATGGGCAACGCTATCTTTCATCGAGGGCCTGATGCTCATGGTGAGTATTTGGATAATTCCGTTGGTCTTTGTCACAGACGCTTAAGTATTCTTGATTTATCAGAAGCAGGTAATCAACCCATGTTTTCTGATGATGAAAACGTGGTTATTGTTTTTAACGGCGAAATTTACAATTTTTTAGAGCTTAAGAAAGACTTAGAGCAAGAAGGTGTCAGTTTTCGTTCTGGTACAGATACCGAAGTGATTATTAAGCTCTATGAAAAGCTCGGTGTTGATTGTTTAGAAAAATTAAACGGTATGTTTGCCTTCGCATTATGGGATAAAAGGCTAAATAAGCTTTTTATCGCTAGAGACCGTCTAGGTAAGAAGCCACTTTATTATTATCAAGAAGAAGATCAAGGATTTGAAAAGTTTGCTTTTGGTTCTGAAATTAAAGCAATTTTAGCATTACCAGGTGTCAAAAAAGAAATTCGATTAGACGCCGTTCATGACTTTTTCGCTTACCAGTACATTCCTGATCCTAAAAGTATTTTCAAACACATTCATAAGTTGCCGCCAGCGCATTATATGGTCATTGAGCAGGGCAATATTACAATTAAAAAGTATTGGCAATTGAGTTTTGCGCAGCAATCAGAACTAGATGAAAAGCAGAACGTTAGTATTCTACAAAATCTAATAACTGAAACCACGAAAAGACGTATGATCAGTGACGTGCCGTTGGGCGCCTTTTTAAGTGGTGGAGTGGATTCCAGTGGTGTTGTTGCAACAATGTCAATGTTATCAGATAAACCTATTAAGACGTGTACCATTGCATTTGATAATAAAAAGTACAATGAAGCCGAGTTTGCTAAATCAGTAGCAGAACAATACTGCACTGAACATCATGAATTTTTAGTACATCAGAATGTGGTTGATTCAATTGAACATATCGTTAGTTTCTTTGATGAGCCCTTTGCGGATCCATCACTTATTCCTACGTTTTTTGTCTCAGAACTAGCAAGAAAAGAGGTAACCGTTGCCATTGCCGGTGATGGTGGCGATGAAGTGTTTGCAGGCTATGAAAAGTACGCGACAGATCATATTGAAAACCAGCTACGCAGCAAATTTCCAGAGTGGATGCGAAGGACCATTTTCCCGAGTTTAGCCAAAGGTTTCGGTTTGGTTAACCTTGACGCATTTAAACGAGCTAAAAGCTTGTTAACGAGCTTAAGTGTCAGCCCTGAAATGGGATTTTATATTACAAATAGCTTTATAACAGATGAAGCTTGGGACCAATTAGCGACGACGGAAGTAAAAGACCAACTCGGTCATTATCATCCATCGTCTTTTACTCTAGAAAAATATAACGAAGCAGATGGCCCAGATCATTTAAGCAAAATATTATATACAGATATGAAAACCTATCTTACAGGCGGCATTTTAGTAAAGGTTGATAGAATGAGTATGGCTAACTCATTGGAGGTGAGGGCGCCTATATTAGATAAGGAAATTATAGAGTTTGCTGCGACATTACCTTCAGATTTGAAATTCAAAAATAAAGAGAAAAAATATATTCTTAAAGAAGCGTTTAAGCCATATCTAAACGACGATATTCTGTATAGAAAGAAAATGGGTTTTTCAGTGCCATTGGCGCAATGGTTTAGAGTTGAGATAAAAGAGATAGCGCAACGATATCTTATTGATGAAGTAGAAGGTTTAGCTACTATTTTTGACTTAAAGCAAGTTAGTAAAGTATGGAATGAACATCAAAATGAGCATAGGGATAATAGTGCGATTCTTTGGTCGATGTTGATGTTTGAAATGTGGTGGCATAGGTATATGAAGTAAAATGGCTAGGAAAAAAATTCTACATATAACCTACGATATGCGTATTGGTGGCACTGAGATGGTTATTAAAAATATCATCGAAGGCTCGGATCCAGCAAAATATGAGATGTCTATTTTTTGT
This sequence comes from uncultured Glaciecola sp., assembly GCF_937770335.1. GTDB lineage: Bacteria > Pseudomonadota > Gammaproteobacteria > Enterobacterales > Alteromonadaceae > Glaciecola. The sequence continues at coordinate 411,674 of NZ_CALJHY010000003.1, read as the reverse complement.
ATTGAACAGCCTATTGGTCCTTGGGGTAAAGAGCTTAAAGAAAATGGCATTGAAATATTCAGTAAACATAGAAAAGACGGATTTGATTTATCTTTAATTACCGAGGTACGGGCATGTTTAAGCAATCAAAATATTGATATTATTCATTGTCATCAATATACGCCCTGGGTTTATGGTGCTCTAGCTGCTATTGGTTTAAAAACTAAAGTTATCTTTACTGAGCATGGACGGTTTTTTCCTGACTCAAGCAGCTGGAAACGGAAAATTATTAATCCAATTCTGAGTTTTTTTACCGATCACATTACTGCAATATCAAAAGCTACTAAACAGGCGTTAGTTGATTATGAGTTTTTGTCTGCCAATAAAATTACAGTCATCTATAACGGCATAAAAGCATTGCCAAAAGCAAACAAAATTGAAAAAGATGATTTAAAGCAACAGTTATTGATCGACCATGACGATATAGTACTTGGAACGGTTGCTAGGTTAGATCCAATTAAAAATCACGAAATGATGTTAAACGCATTTAGTGATGTGGTAGTGAAGCAACCAAAGACGAAGCTAGTTATTGTTGGTGATGGGGAGTTGTTAATCACATTAAAACAGCAGTGCGATAAACTAAATATAACGGAGAAAGTAATATTTACTGGTTACATAACAAAGCCGAGCATGTACATTCAAATATTCGATATATTCTTATTGTCGTCATTGAGTGAGGGAACATCCATGACGCTATTGGAAGCGATGTCAGTTGCTAAACCATGCGTGGTTACGGATGCTGGTGGCAATGCTGAGATTATTGATAATGGCGCTAATGGATTTGTTACAAAGAATGATATGCGCTATGAATTTGCAATCGCTATTGAGAAGTTGATGGTAAATAACGAAGCAAGAATCAAAATGGGAAAGGGAAGCTTAAATCGTTACGAAAAATTATTTTCCTCTCAAACTATGAATGCAGAGTATTCGCGAGCTTATGATTAACTAATGATATTAATACTTACAGTTCTTCTGATTTTTACTTCAATGGTGTTAATTGTCAAAGCGCCCTGGTGGGCTGCTGCTTTATATGCTTTGGTTTCAATTTTACAACCACAGTATGTTTGGTTTTGGAGTTTTGAAAACTTCTCAGTCTTTAGAGTCACCGCCGGTGTTGCTATTGTTGCTTGGGGGATCTATCTAATTAGGGGAATGATAGATTGGAGCATATATAAAAATGGAATCTTCTTTGGAATAATATTTTTGTTATTACTATATAACCTATCAGAGTTTCTAAGTCCATTTCAGAACTATTATGCTGCCGTAGGATCAACATTAGTAATGGGCATCTATTTCACAATTGCTATTATGTTCTTCATTGTCCTTGGCCTCATGAATAATGAGAAAGCATTAAATGCTATTGTTTGGGTTGTAATAGTAGTAACAATTTATTATGCATATTGGGCAAATGATCATTACTTATCATCAAACTGGTCTCAATTCCATCAGAATAGGCTTTTGGGTCCATTTATGAGCCCTTATAGCGATGGCAACAATCTTTCGATTCTTTATGTCATTGGTATGCCATTCGTACTATTTGCTATTTTTAATGTTAAGACGATGTGGCAAAAGGGGCTGCTGGCCATTTCTCTTCCTTTTATTTTACACTCTATAGTTTTATGTGCATCTAGAGGGGCTTTTGTTGCCATAGCTGTTTCTACATTGATGGCCGCTTTTATGCTTAAGTCAAAAAAACTTAATGGGCTTTTACTCGTTGGTTTTATAATATTTATCGGAACACAAGGGGGGCAATTACTTAATAGAACGACTGGTACCATAGAAAGTGTACAAACTGAAGCTAAAGAACCTTTAAACCCTAGGTTAGTATCCTGGGAGGCTGCTTTTGGAGTATTCCTAAAGCATCCGATAGTAGGAGCAGGGCCACAACGATTCGAACAAGCAGCTAAAGTATACTTCCCGGGGAAGACACCTCACGTTGCTCACAGCACTCTATTTAACTTTGCTGCAAATTTAGGGGGCTTCGCCGCATTTACATATATTATGTTTTTTTATCTTTCTTGGAAAATGTATAAAGAGAATAGAAAATTATTGAAAGTTGTACCTAATGAGAATTTTGAGTTTATCAATAAAGCGAGTATTTGCTCATTGGTAGGTTTTTTTGTTGGAGCACTCTTTTTGGATTTAATAATATTTGAACCGTTCTTTTTTCTTCTTCTTATTATTACCAGCAATAATTATTTAACTAAGAAAGCATCTTTATCAAATATTAACTCGAGTAATATTTGCTCGAAATATTTAAAATTAGGTATTAGCGAATAATATTAATGGTCAGACAAGATGAGTGATTTTAAAAGAGGGACATTAGCTAGCGTGATGCTTGTGGGGCAATCAATCCTAAATAAACTCATAGGGTTAGTAAGTACTCTCATTTTGGCTAGGGTTTTGCTCCCTGAAGATTTTGGGATAGTTGCAATAGCTACTATTGCGATAGGTTTTTTTCAAATCTTATCTAATACAGGATCGCTTCAATATTTATTAAGAAAGGAAGAGGTAAATGATTCTGAAATAAATACTTCATTCACTATTAATTTATTAATACGTGGGGGTCTTTGTTTTTGTATGAGTGCAGCCTCTTTTCTTTTCGCTGACTGGTATGATGATGAAAGATTAATCTTGTTGATTATTGCTCTATCAAGTGTATTTTTTGTTCAAACTTTGGAAAGTCCCGGTATAGTCTATTTAAAACGAGCACAAAATTACGGGAAAATCGTCAAGCTTAATGTAACTTCAAAAGTATTTGCCGTTACCGTTTCAGTCTTTGTTGCATTAATTTATGAAAGCTATTGGGCGTTGGTAGCGGGTCAAGCAATAAGTGCGCTTATATCTTCACTAGGTTCGTATTTTATAATTCCGTATCGCCCTCAACTTGAGCTTTCAAACGCAAAAAAGCAATGGGTGTTTTCTGGTTGGATTATTCCGCAGGCGATCTTGGGCTTTTTTAGGACACAGTTGGACACAATTTTAGTTTCATCAACTTTTGGTAAGTCAGAATTAGGGTCTTATCATACGATGAAATATTTTGCATTTATGCCTAGTGCTTATCTAATAATACCTATTTCTGAAACATTTTTGGTTGAGTTAAGAAAAGCAAAGATAGACCATCGATATTTTTGTAACCAATTTAATGCATCTTTAATTTTAGTTTTGTTGTTGGCAATACCAATATGTGGTTTTTTCTTTAAATTCCATGAAGATATTATTAGGATCTTACTAGGTGAGAATTGGCTGAAATACTCAGAGCTTTTAGCTGCTTTGAGTATGTTAATACCAGCAAGTTCTATTTTTCATCATTGTTGCAGAACCATAATAGTTCATAACAAACCAAAACATATTTTGTTTTATGAGATCGTGTCATTTACACTGTTATATGGCACGTTATTTTTTATTGGGCTAGATAATCTGTTATTTTTTACTTATGCGAGGGGCAGTATTGAAAATATTATGTGTTTACTTTTTTTGGTTTACGTTTCATGTAGATACACTAGTTTTTTGAATGTTATAAAGCTCTTCTTTGGAATATTAGTTGTAACTTCGTGCTCGTACATATCCTATTATTTAGTTGACCAACTACCTTACCTATTGTTTCCTTTAATATTCGATTTTTTAATTAAATCTATGTGCTTTTTCCTACTTTTCTATATTTTCATTGTAACTCTACATATTTTATTTTTGAGAAAACTCTCTGATTGGCTATATTTGGAGTCTTTAGTCTTTCGATTTGTGAAGCCTATTATTGTTAAATTTGTCCGTTAAATAAAACCGATATTGTTTTGGTTTAGGTGAAAAAGTTTTAAAAAGTTATGAGGGCGTGATTGTATGTAATATTATTTCCAATAATGTTGGTAAATTTGGTTCATCAAAATGGCTTATTCATTGTATTTTTAAAACTTTACCCGACGCTCAGTTACAGCTTTAATTAATGTTGGTTTTTTGCTATTTTTAATCTTTGTCTTTTAATTCCTTTAGTTTTTTTGATAAGTATATATATCTAGGAGAAAGTTTGTATATTGGCATAGTTATCCCACTTAAAAGTAAGTCTGTTTCTCAAGATTGGGATACAACTTGCAAGAATTTATTTGATACTCTAAATACTGTAATAGCTCAATCGAACGATAGTTATGAAGTAGTAGTGGTAGGGCATGAAAAACCCATATTCAGTAGCGAAGTAATTAATTGTTCGCGTTTTTCATTTATTCACTTTGATGAATTTCCTCCTCCTAAAAAAATAAAAGTCGCTGAAGAAATGCAATTAAAATATGAATCGGATCGCTGTAGTAAAATATTAAAAGGAATTTTACATTTATCCGAAACTAGCAGTCAACTCACCCATTTTTTTGCACTTGATGCAGATGATTTACTTCATAGTGATTTTATAAAAACAATCCAATGTTACGCTAACTTCGATTGTATTATGTTAGATAACGGATATCTTTATTATAAAAATAAAAATATGATATGTATTGAACATAAATTTAGTTCATTTTGTGGCTCTAGCGCATTGTTAAGCAAAAAACTTTTTAAACTCCCTAAGACAATCGCTAAGAACAGTTATAAAGAAATACCTTATGGGGAAATACCCCACACTATGATGAGGCAGCGGATGGTTTATATGGGCATCAATACTACTGCAGTTGAAGAGCATGTTATAATGTATGTTCGTGATAATGGAGAGAATATTAGTAGTTCTAAATTGGGCGCTTTAAAATTAATTAGGCGGTATATTAAAATATTAAAGACGATTGTTATTTTTACGAAGAAAATCAAGTCTGACTTTAGAATATAAAAAATTATAAATGACGTAGGCCTAAAATATATTCTTTATAGAAGTTATTAATGCATCTGCGGCCCAGGAGGTCTTTCCCATAACCTCGCCATCTTTAATAGATCAGGGCTTTGCAAGCATCTACGGACGTTGCTATTACACCTTGTCCCTAGGTGGAAGTAAAGATTCATAAACATGTAAAGTATCAAGTGCAGACTTCTGCCAATTAAAGATTTTGCAGCGTTGGTATCCATATTGGATCATATTTTTTCTTAGGCTTTGATTACCAATCAATATTGCTAGCATCTTAGTGGCGAGAGCTCCCACATCGTCTGTTTCTACTAACATGCTTTCATCTTTAACAACCTCAGGTAGAGAGCTATTGTTGCATGTTAAAACAGGCAAACCGAATGACATGGCTTCAAGTAGGACTAAGCCAAAACCTTCATATCTGCTTGGATAGACGAATAACTCTGAATGCTGATACAAAGCGACCCGTTGTTCGTCATTTATATAACCAGTAAAAGAAATTCGTTCACCTAGGCTTAATGCTGCCACTAAATCAGTCATATCTTTTTGGCTACTTCCGGGACCACCAGCTAAAACAAGGTTATGTGGAATCTTGTCGGCAATTTCAGAGAAAGCTAGAATCAACATTGATATATTTTTTCTAGGTTGAATGCTTCCCAAAAAAAGCACACATTTTTTAGGTAAATTCAAAGACCGAATAACGTTTTTGACTTCCTTATTGTTTAACTTTAATTGCTCGAAATTACTTTCAAATCCTTGATACACCACCGATATTTTATTAAAATTCAATCCTTCTTTAGCACAATCTCTAGCGGTGGAGTTGGAGACACAAATAACCTTATCAGCAAAGTGGAAGCTTTTTAAAGTCCAAATTTTCAGAACTCGGTCCATTCCGCTACCATGAACATTCATGTAAAAATATGCAATGTCATGTATTGTAACGATTTTCTTAAATTTCCCTCTAGATGGAATGAAGTGATTGGGTCCGTGAAATATATCGATTTTATCGTTTTCAGCAATCCATGGCAGATAGTAATCCCACCAAAGCCGCGGTCTGCTCTGTAATAATTTAGTTGGGAAAAAAATAGGCCTAAGCTTCACATTATCTGTTAAATTTAAACAAATTTGCGGCTTTTTTCCAAAAAATGGACATTGGTAATACAGAATTAATTCATGATGTTTTGCTTCTTTTGAAAGACTATTAATTAGTCCCTCTACATACCCTCCTATTCCTGTTTTCTCAGAGGACTTTAGAACTTCTATATATATACCAATTTTCAAACTTTTTCCTATAAAAATCGTAAGGTACTGATTGAAGTGGTCAAGTCATTTCAACCATTAAATAAAATTGTCGTTTTACTGAATGTATTTTTTGTCGGAACCCCATAAACAATCCATTATCGGCGTCTTCTACAGTATCTTCCTATTCATGTTATCACCATTATTGGGTGAACGAAAATTCAATTTCATGTAATAAAGAGACAATCTGCTTTTTGGAAACATCCTCTTGTTTTATAGCTAACTCCCTGAAACGTTGTAAAGATTGCAATTGTTGCTGCTCTAAACTTTTACCCGATATAAAGGTGAGGGCGGGCAACAACTCGTCCTGGATAATCGTTATAACATTGTTTTTCAAACTTTTTTAATTTCGGATGACAGTTGATACCAATTTGGCGGAAATGAGGCGAGCATCACGACTGCTTCTCTCGCCCGTTTTCGTCAATAATGGGATGCACTAAATGCTTCAAATATAATCGTCGCGGGTTTGGTGTTAATCAACGAGCAAAGAAACTTATCCGGTGTCATTTCTAGATTAGAAACTACCTTTTTATCACTTTAGATACAAATTTGAATTACTTTCTTTGCTAAATCAACGCAAACTTTAATACGATACATATTGCGGACTACCTATAACTATTGGTGTGTTGTCGATTGTCTGAGCCACGCTCACATTAAATGGTATGGGGAAGTCCAAGTATCTAGATTATCCGAATCAAATATACCAGTTCACAAAGTCTCCGTTACAGGAAACACAGAAGTTCGATAGAGTATTGATGAATGCTAATCCCAAACCTCTTATGATTTTATAAAGCTATTCGGGTCTCTTTGAACATTTAAACTTTATCAATTAACTAATTATCATGAAATAAAATTAATACCCATGATTAAAGAAGTGTGACAGCTGCGTTTCACAAATAGCCTCTCGTTGCAGCATCCATTCTAGGTCTGCAATTGTATTAGATTTATTAATAATATTTCTATTTATTTTAGCCAACTCAGCTGTACTAATTGGCTGTAGATCAAATTTAGTCGTGATGTCATTAATTGTATCTCGCGGCTCGTTTACTAAATCCTCAAAACACATTGAATAATCGGCATCAGATTCGCCATAAATATAAGATAACCGCCACAATAAATAAAATAAATCATATGCATAACGATCTGGTTGATAGGTTAAAAATTGAAATTTTGGTGCCAAGTCTCGACACCATATTAGTAAGAAGAATTTATCATGAACAATAAAGTCTTTTGCTAAGATGTTATTTGATACTGAACCTTTTGAGTATTTAAGGGTTGATAACCATTGATCTCTTGGATTTCGGTAAAGGTGCAGTATTTTTGCATTTTTAAAATACTTTCTTAGCCAGCGTAATCTGAAATCCACTCGATTGAATTGCAAAATCACGGTTTTATCACTAGATTTTATTACTGTGTCAATATAGTGCACTAAGTCAGGATCATAACTTTCTTCGTCCATATATAGCGATGTATCATGCCATCTTGTCTTGTGCAGTTCGTTTATATTTTCAATCAGTGCATATTCATCCCAATAACTATCTACACCCGCATGAGTGTTATCCACCGGGGCATCTATTATAGTAGCAAGATTATTAATGTTCGGATGCAGTGGTTCGTAAAAAACGGTATTTTCTTTATTAGAGCGCAAAATATTCCATATCAAAGTAGACCCAGTTCTAAACCTTGCAGTAACAAATACAACAGGCTTACTATGCCTACCATCTTCTTTTGAATCGGCTTTCGATGAATAGGGACTCGCTTGAAAAGTAGGCTTCTTTGACACCGGATTACCATGCTTTGCATTTTGTCTTTCTAATACGTCTATCATTTCGTCCGTTTGTAGTATTTTACCCATTAAAGTGAGTATTCGACATCTCAAATTAGTTTTGAGATTTTTGAAATACTTAAATCGTAAAAATTTATTCATCTAACAAAATCTCTTTTGTGCATTTTCCCCACTTGGAGCCATCACCGCTCCGACAATCTAATTTCATCAGCTCTTCTCAATTATTATTATCGTCTAATTTTGCTAATGCTTATAAAGAGTTAATTTCGTTTTGAACTTCATACTGATCCGCCTGATAACATGCAAGAGTGAAGTAAATCCTATATTAATTTGGCAACAGCTAAACCTAGCATCGAAAAATTTAATTTTTAAGACATAATCGATAGTAGTAATTAACAATATGCATATAAGAGGTTAATGTAGAAGTTTTTGCATAATTATTTTATTTACCTCTGCTTCCACATTTCAAGCACTAACATCAACCAAAAAAGGGAACTATGATGATTCTCCTCATTTTGATGTTCATTCCAAACTTTACTAACCTATCTATTAATCAAATTAAGAAATCATCAACTTGTCAATAGGAGAGGCTATGTGCTATAAAATAAACCATAAGCCTGTTCTATGCAACAGGTCATGTTTAGGCTGAAGTGGCTAACTTGCAGTCGGCGCAGGTTTATATTTAGTGTAATTGCGTTTGGGTTAAATTATGCGCGGTTTCCTGTTATCTAGTAATGCACATTAATTTTTACCACACATAATAGTGGTTCTTTTAAATCTGCAAGGTAACCACCCATGTTTCAAACACATATCATAACAATCTCTTGTTAGGTGGCCAAATTAACTATGCCACTTCATTCTGTGAGTTCGATAATCAGCAGCCATTAAATATAAGCTCCGCAGGCCACTCTTTCAATGTATTAAGAGAAGAAACTTGCACTGCAAATACACTCAGTGGCCGTTTGCTTAAATTATATGACTTACTAAATACCTTTGTTTGCCAACGTGCACTGGCTTGGTAAAAAATGATGAAGACATAAATACTAAGGCGACTCAACTATCGTGCTATCTCTGGCATAAAAAAGCTAGCAACACTCACTGGTAAACTACTGCAGTTACGAAGTTGAGTTCGATAGCAGTGCACAAGTTCGCGAAATATAGTAACGAAGGAGGTGCATTATGAAAACACACACTATTGCAACATGCACAGATTTAGCCAGTTCGTTCAAACGTTACTTTTTTTACTGCATTATTAACGAACGCTGCCTAAGCAAGAATACTGTTAGACCTTATCGCGATACCTTTAAGTTATTTTTACTTTAAATTACCAATCAGCATATAAAGTGGATCTTGACCCTCTCTTTAATGATATTAACGCGGATATAGTCTTATTTTTTGCAATACTTAGAAGATGAGCGCAAAAAAAATGTAAACTCGTAATGCGCGTTTAATTGCGATACGCTCATTTTTACGTTTTGCTATTACTCATAAACCAAGTTTATTGGCGGATATGCAACCTGTATTGGCAATCCTTTTAAATCTACAATATTATTTTACCTTTGGTTACTTAACAAAGGGTGAAATTGACATATTGCACAACGCACCAGACCGGACTTGTTGGCGCAGTTGCAGGAACTATGTAATGCTCTTACTCCTATACAACACAGGAGCAAGATTACAGGATCTGGTTAAGTTACTAGTGAAAGATGTGTATCCAGCGCGACAAAAAGCCATTCATTTTTTTGGTAAAAACCGTAAAGAGCGTATTGTGCCAATGTAGGCGCTAACATTACTTCAATTAAAGCGATGGTTAGTAGAGTTACCAAAGTGTCCAATGGCAGTATTGATCCCCAATCGTCATGGCGAAGTTATCTCTAAATTCGGTGCTAAACAACGTTTGGGTTGCGTCGTTAGCAAACCAAGTCAAACGGGTCCTTCGCTGAAAAATAGACTCATATAACCACACTTTTTTCGACACATAACAGCCACACAACTATTTCAAGCCAGCTTTGATTTGACAGCGATAGCACTGTGTCTTGGACATTTGAAGCTCAAAAGAACTCATCAATATATGTAATCTGACATTAAAACGAAGCGAGAGGCGCTTGCAAAACTGTTGGTAGTTAGCATTAGTGCGAAATCAAGTATTAACGCACAAAGCGAAGATATATTAGTGTTCTTAGAAAATCTTTGATTATGTAACGTAAAGTACTTTTAAATAAGCACTTTACGATGGTAACCGCACGTAATTCGGCCTATGTTGATATCAACATAACAGGAAAGCATGCTTATTCTCACAAACCGACAATGGTGTGCTTTTGCCAGTGCCGAGCTTTATTCAATTATCGAAACAGCAAAAGCAATAAGCTGGTTCCGTTCGATTACCTGAAGTCCTTGCTATCCAAGCTAAGAAGCTAGAGCCAGCTATCAGGCAAATTCTGCCATAGAATGTGAAACTAGACTAGTCGTTTTTCGCCGGACAGACACATTGTATTAATGTTAGAAGCATAATTTAATTCTGGATGCTTTTCACCGTCTCTATACCTAGCATTAATTTAAACACTGTCTTACTTTTAAATCATGTAACAAATAGGCGACCCAAAGCACTAAAGTGTTTGCACGTTGCTTTTATTGCTTCAATTCGATTCTGTATGCCAGTATTAGAGGGGGCGTGTCATAATCGCCAACTTGTCCGGCCTTATCGAGTGTCATATACAAGGTTGATGATTCCTGATTATACGTAGCCCCAGTGACTGAATGTTCACCACCGTTATCGTAAGGATGACTCCACTTACCATAACTAACGGGTTTGACTAACCAAGGTTCACTAGCGTTCAACATATCATTAATATTAAAGAGCCAAAAATAATTATAGTTGTCTTTAGCCTCATATGTGCATTGACCATCGCAATGGTCGCCATTGTCTTGTGTTATCTTATACCCAATACCGCTGTGAATCCCACCTGACCCTCCTATAGCCATAAACAGCTCAGTTCCAGGAACGATAAAACCGTACTTTACTTTGGAGAGTGGTCCCCAAATGGGAGATATTTCCATCTTATACTCAGATCCCCCTGGAACTAATTCCTTGCCGGGTTCTAAAGGGAATACCATTATAGGTGTTGTAGATATCTCTTTATCGACAGTTACTACCGCATCTAAAGATTCTTGAGGGTTAAAAATATATAAGCTCGGACCTTGTGAGTACCTAGATGTAATTGAGTAATTGGACGCCCATCCTACTATATACTCACCCCCTAATGCAGAGACTAATTCGTCCGGAACTTTTGACATATATCCTGCAGCTAGAGCACCACCATCAATTTGTAACAGCCCTTTATAGCTAGACGAAGTGAGATTGTTAGGGGTTGCAAATACTTGAAGATTATCTCGGTTCGAGCCCCCACCGTCATACCAAATTTCTGAAGTGACCAGCATACTGTCTTTATAGTTTAGTATACCGGTTATTCTATTTGTTTGGTTGCCGATATCTTTTTTATCAAGAATTGTTACGTAATCCTGAAATACGTTCGCTTTAATTATATTTTCAATATTTTCGTCGAACGACAGAATCTCCGGTATTTCAAACTCTGCAATTGCATTATGTTGGGCATGCCCCGCCATATATAGACTGTTGCTCTGCGCATTGTGCCCAAGAGTGCCTATTGCGTAGTCAGAGGTTGACCGGCCACCTGCAAGCATTCTAAAACTCCCAAGGTATTCGATATCAAAAGCCGCTTGTAATCCTAATGGCAAATTAATGTCGTTTGGTTTTGATTGGATTAATAGTTTTGCAAGATCTTCATCAAAAAGTAATTGTTTTGGGTCCGTAGATGGTTCATCAGGCGGAGGCGGTGGTGCTGGCGCTGGTTCCTCAGGCGGCGGTGGTGTTGTTTCCTCAGGAGGAGGAGTAGGCGCTGGTGCTTCAGGCGGAGCTGGATCCACCGGCGGTGGCGCATCCACTGGAGCCGGCGTCGAGCCATCGACTCCAGCTTCTTCCCCTTCAGTTGAACCGCAGGCAAAAAGAGCAATGCTCAGCCCTACAACGATTGCTGCTTTTAAATTACTTGGAATAAATTTCATAATTACCTACCTCAGAATTACCGCTTAATGTTCGCTGAAGAGATAATAATTGATTAGGTATAATTTAGGAGTATTACATCAATACTAAGGTATTTTTAAAAATACAAAAAATAAGATGCTTGTTAATATTTCGAAAGCTGTTTTTATTTAGTTTATTGATTTATAGTGATTTTTATTAATAATTGGAAAGGTATTAATTGCTTTTTTAAACTTGTTCTGTTTGTTGTGGAAATGATTATTTTTGCATTAAGTATTAAAAAAACACCCAAACGTTTTGTTCTATTTAAGTCGTAAGACGACATTACCAATTCACAGTCACAAACTGATAAATTTTCTAACTCGTGGCCCAACAAAGTTAACTAAAGAAAGTGGTAGCTTGCGCCAAATTTGCTCTACTAACTCACGAAGCTTTGACTTACCAATATCCAAAACGTCCTGTTGAACGCCATTCTTATAAGTCGCCCAATGCAATGGCGCAGGCTGACTACCCCATTGTTTCTTAAAATTATACGTACCTTCGTTAACCGTTGAACGCCCAAAGTCGAATACTTGGGCACCTTTAGTAATCGCTTCACTTAGCACCGCCCAATACAACAGCATATTGGGTGCTAGTCGATTGTACTCTGCATTGGTTGAGGCCCATGGTATTGAGGCTGTGTTGTTGTTAAGCAGCACAATGCCACCACCGACCACTATCTTTTCTTTATATACGAGCACCATGTAGGCATTATCAGCATACTCACGTAGCACTGACATAAACCAGGTTTTGGAATGAATTGGGGAGCCCAATAACCGCATATTACCGGCGATAACCGCATAGAATTCATCCATATGCTGGGCAAAACTGTCAGTGTCGTTATACACAATAACCGTTGATGTAAGACCGTTTTTTTCTGCTTTTCTAATTTGGCTGCGTAATTTTGATTTGAAGTTAGCCATTTGTTCGTCAGGGGATGCTGCAAGACTCAGCAACATTCTCACTTTTTGACCATTAACCAGTGTTTCGGGTTCGACTGTCGTTGTATCGGCATGACGCAACTCAACAGGCTCTTGAGTTCCCTTTGTTAGGTCATTTGTAGCAAAAGCTATCAAAGCGCTCAGCGCCTTTTGTGTGTCGGCAACGGCGCCGGCGCCATCGCAATAGGGTAGTGAGACTAAACTCTTTTGTCTGAACGGCATTCCCATCCGAATTAAGGGCATTACCCCAATCAATTTGTTTTCGTGAAAAGCGCCAACATAAAGCGTTTCAAAGCCATAGCTATGTTCCACTGCTTGGCCCCAAGCAAATCGGTGATAAGGGGTTGTTTTAGTCGACGTGTTTACGTAGTCGTCCCATATTTTTTGGTCACTACGGTTAAGTTGTTTTACTTCAATCATGTAAATTTAACATCGTTGGATTTTGTGAAAAGTACACCTGTGCTTCTTTTAATGTCATAAAATTCAAGGTGTAGTCCTTAGAAAGCGTATCGATTACTTCATCTATCCTTGAACAAATGACGTCAAATGGATTCTTAACATTAAAAAAGCCAGTACCATTAACGATCAGGTTTGAACTGTGAAAAAACATGTTAATAAACGGCGAGCCGTTTTCATGCATCTTGTGGGCAAGTGCAACCATATCTTTGGCTTCCGTTACTTCAGGGCTCATATAAATTTTTCTGAGCATATTCGAATGCCAAAACATGCTAACCGTTTTTAAGTACTTTAACGGTGCTGATTCTGCAGCGTGGTGAACAACATTGGCTAATGAAAAGTACTTTCTGTTAAAACCGACACTTGCTTGTATTTCCATTATATTGCGCTGATCCCCAGCGCAAAGAACGTTGTTTGCATCCGGCCAGTAAGCACCAATAGGTGAGCCTTGGCAGGTGAAGAACTCATTTGAATAATAGGGATATACGCTGGAATCAACGGTAAAGCCACGTGACCACAACAGCTGCATAATAGCCTCAGAAATACCCCAGCGGCCAGTTCTGAACGAGGTTGGTTGATAATCAAATTCTGTTACAAAAATAGAGACTAACTCATCCAGCTTGGCTTCTACTTGTTCAATCGGCAGGTTAACTACGTGTGAATTGGCTTCATTTGGTTTGTCAAAATACGGCGGGTTTGCCCATGGGTGCAAATGAGCGCCCAACTCGCACGTGTTTTGTTTTATCGCATTTTCAAATACTTTATTTTCGACAGCACCTTTGGCTGCCGCATAATCGACAAAATAGCATGGGCGAATACCGCGCTCTTCACAAAATGATTGGAATGCCGGTATTTTAGCTAAATTTTTAACTGAAAAGTCTTTTTCTGGGAATGGGCCGTCCCAATCCCATTCTTCTTCGGTATCTACGGTAAGTATAAAGACTAATTCAGGTTTATTCTTCATGGGCTAACTTCCTTGTTATCCAACACTTGGTTAAATAGAGCGACATATTCATCAGCCATTCTTTTAGCTGAATAGTGTTCATTGACATAGTCGCACGCGTTTTTGCCTAACTGCCTTGCGTAATCATCATCTTGTAAAATCTTTTCCCATGCCAATAATAAGGCAGCTTTATCGCCTAAAGGGGCCAATAGACCGGTGCTTTCGTGAGTGATCAACTGATCGATACCGGCAATGTCATAAGCGGCAACGGGCGTTTCCATTGCACAGGCTTCCATCAAACAACGTGGAATACCTTCTAATGTCGATGTCATTACGAATAAATCAAAACTCTTTAAGTAGTCTAGTCGGTCATCGCGATAACCTAAAAAATGAATGTCATCTTTTGACTCCAGCGTTTGCGTATGTTGTTCAAGTGAGGCACGCGAGTCGCCATCACCTAACAAAACTAGCTCTACATTATCCATTTTTTTGTGCAGTTCATTAAACACATCGAGCAAATCGATGATATTTTTACGACTGATCATTTGGCCTATAAAGCCAATACGTTTTTTAGCTTTAGTTAATGCCAACGGTTTGTTTTTGAATTTTTCAACTTCGGATAAATCAACACCGTTTTGAATATAGACTAATTGCGGCTCTTTAATAGCATATTGCTTACAATCTTTAACTAGTTGCGGTGATAAAGGAACGACATGATCAGCAAATTTCATGGCTTGGCAGCCTAACCAGATAAACAGTCGAAGCTTAATATCTTTTGCGTTCTCAAAACCATGAGGAGTCACAATAACGGGGACGCCTGCCTTTTTTGCTGCCAGTACGCCAAGTACATCCGACTTATATCCATGTGTGTGAACTGCATCAATGTTATTTGCCGTAATGTAATCAGCTAATGTAGACACCGCTTTGTAATCAAATTTATGCGCCATCGGTAGCTCAAACACATTACCGCAATCGCGTTTAAAATGTTTTGCTATTTCAAGGTTTTTTGATGCCACTTCATCGGTAACAGCCAAGCTATATGTCACATTGGGGTCTTGTGTATTATTACACAGGGCGAGTATCCAACGCTCTGCACCGTAAAATCCGGTTGAACAAATAAACTGTAATATATGCATTTTGCGTGACGTATTAATCAATGGTGGCTACTCGTTTTAATGGGTTTGATTAAGCCTAAAATTGTACCCCAAGTTCTCGCGGGAAAATACAGACCGTAAAATTTAATAATAGTTACTGTTGAAAGGGCCGGTGATGCAAGCTTGACTAGTCGACCTACATATATCGCCAGTACGCTGATACTGGCGAATATACTTAAGGTGGCTAATACATTCATTCCCAATGCATAAAAAAGTACTGCAAATAGCAGCCCAAAAGAAAAAACAGGAGGAGCAATGAAACTCGGATATTCCGACAATCCAATATCTCGTCCCTTTAACGAGGCTAAATTTGATTGGCCGCGCCACACTTCTTTTTTTGCCATTTCAATAAATTCTTTATCCTCACCTAAGTGAACATAAGCACTCGCGGTGGAATAAAATAAATTGCCTTGTTCACCCACTTTTTGGGTGAATACATAGTCTTCGCAAGTCACTAGATGTTCAGGAAATCCGCCAGAGCTTATAAAAGTGTCGCGTGTCATGAGTAAATTTCGACCGGGTAAAAACTCGACGTTACAATCGACATTGGCATTACTTAGTTCGGTTCTTAGGATTTCAAGTGGGCTTGCATTTTTTGACGCAACTTGCACCGCGCTAACTAATTTTGTTTGCTCGGTTAGCAATGGACGCAGCGCAGTTAGCCAATTGTGCGCAAGGCTGATGTCGGCATCTAAAAAGGCGACTACGTTCCCAGTCGATTGCGCAAAACCTAAATTTCGCTGTGCTGATATAGTTACATGCTGTGGTGCATAAATAATATGTATGGTTATGTTATTCGACAGTGCGGCAACATCGAAATGCAGTTTTTCGTTTTTTGTGACAATGATCACTTCAATATCAATGGCCGTTTTGTCTAACAAGCTAATTGAGGTGAGGGTATCAACTAACATATTCTCCCGGCCTAAATGAGGGATGATGAAACTGCATTGCTCTGCTGTCTGCTGCATTACTTGAATCTCAATTGAGGAAAGCGAATAAGTAGGTGCTTAAATTCTCTAGTTAACGAGTAACGCTTGATGAAGCCGCCAGCGAAGCGGATAAAGCTAAACGGGGCGGTGCTATGCTCAATTGTCACCTCTGGTTCAACATTATTAGTCACGCCAATTTGACTAATATCGCCAATATTATTTTGCATCACTAACGCTAACACCCGAGTGAAATCTTTTTCGTCACTATTGCATAATTTGTCTTCGACATAATGCCTTAGACTATCCACTTTTTGTTGAATCAGTTCCTTTAAGTGCGGCGAGTCAGTATAATTTGAGGCAATGTTGAGTACCATTATTTTTCGCAGGTCTTGTGCTGTCCACGTGTCATTCGGATATTCTAGTTTCTGATGGTTCACTAAATAGGGTTGTTCTTGCGTTGCAATCCATTCAACGTAATGTAGAAATGACTTTTTGATACTGACATAGTCATGATCAATGCCATAAACGGTTTCGCACAGCCACAAATACTTGGCAACCGACTGCATAAAAACAATGTAATACCATGTATTTTCAATATCCTGAAAATTTCGCTCAGCAATAATATCCGTAGCGTCAAACGTTTGGGTAATGATGCTAGATGCTCTTGCCACATACTGGCGGTTAGCCGTGAGTTCATAGCTATCAAGCAGCACATTTACGTAGTTTGCGACGCCTCTATCCAAAGGATAACGACCCGTTAATGGGTTTCTTACAATCGCTCTGTTTCGATATTGGAGCAAGCTGCCTAATACGGTGCCGTCGCCTTCGAAAAAACACGTAATCCAGTTGCCTAATTGGATGACCGCGCTTTTTGCACTCTCGTTTCCAGTTAGCTGATAATACAAAGCTAGACCACTGGTATAACAATGATGGCTTCCTGGCCCACCGCCGCCGGCATGATCCTCGTAAACACCTTTTTGTTGGCGTTTTGAATAAGTACGATGAGTCGCTGTTTCAGCTTCTACGTAATGGTCAGTGTGCCAAAAAAGCCCACCATTATATTCCTGTTTATCTAGCTCGGTGTGGTAAATGTCAATGTTAACAATGTGCTCAAAGAGGTCATCAGCTAATTGTTTCCATTTGGGGTTGCCTGTAATTACCCATTGTTTTAGAAAACCTTGCAAAGGGTCATACTGATTATTGTAATGCGAGACAAAAATATCGTCCCCTTTGTGTCCAACCGCTTCATGATCAGCATAAATCTCACCAAAATTTCGCCAACCAAATTCATCAACTGCTTCTCTTTTAGCGAAGAAATTTCTTTCACCCGTCAGTCCTAAATCAACGATACTGCTCAACGGGCTTTGACTAATTGACTTGGTTAACCACGGGATAGTATTGGCGTTGCAAAATATATCTGGGTTAAGCGTTGGCGCAGGAGCGTGCGTTTTAGCATTAGCGGTGACGTCTGCCTGCAATAAATCGATATTGAGAGAATGAAATTTGATTTCACCGGGTTGCAATTCAATGCCAGAATCTGTCTTTTTCTCACAGAAATTGATATCCATTTGGTCATGTAAAACGGATACTTCCAGAGGGAATTTCTCCCACATGTTATCAATATTAATTGCAAAGCATTGTGCTTCATCCGACAGGTTAAATGCCAGTGACGGTCGCAGTTCTGTATAGGTATGTGTTTGCTTGTTATCGACTTCAATAATCACGGCTCCGCGTTCTTTTTGCGGAATAACGCCATTTTTATCGATGTGATTTTTAGATGACCAGTTTTCACCACCACTGTTATTTATGACTAACGCCCATTCCTCAATGGCTTTGAATTGGTCACTATCATCATTTGTATTAGCGACTGAGAAACCGCCTTTAGGTAATGCTATTTTTAATCCAAACTGGCTTAGCTCAATACTACTTTCGTTGCCAAGATCCCATTGATCATTGTTCGGAATAAGTGGCATGGGGTTATGCACAGATAAATTTATTTTTAGCTGGTTAGTCGGGTAGTGAAGCTTATATTCCACAGTAACGAAGAGATGTTTTTTAGGTGTGTTGAGCTCGGTTTTATATTGTTGCTTTAATGTGGCGTAAAGGGGCTTGTTACACGAGCTTGTTTTAGTAAACAGCGTCGAATTAATCAACGTGAACTTCGTCTCGACGTCTTTCACGGAGAATATGGGAGATAATTTAAGTGCTAAACTAGACGTGTTAGTGACTTGTTTTAGTGATAAAAAAGAGTCAGTCGATACCTGCAACGTTAAATTTTTTGATTTAAGGATAAACGTGCCATCTTTTTCAAATACACAGTCTTGTTTCTTGAATAAGGTCGCTTGGCTTTTGGTGATAAAATACTTTTGCGTGTTGCTTTGCTCAGAGTAGCCGTCAATTTGACACCATCGAATAGATTTGTCATGCCATAAAGAGCTTGGAGTCACATTCGAAATTACGTTTACGCCAGATTCGGTCACTATTTGTAATTTTTGTTCAGGCCAAAACGTCCCCTTGGGTAAAGGCACCCCAACTGAAAATGGGGTGGGCACTCCATTTGTTCCATCAAAACTAAACGCATAAATCATGTTAACGCTGTACCTGTTTTTGGAGTTCGTTCATTTTCTCAATAATGAGTATAAATTTTTATTAGTAAACGATAAGTATTTTTTTTGATAACGTTAGTTAATAAAATAAACACTCGGTTTAGCATAGTGGCTAAGGCTCAGTGCTAACGCCCTAAAAGTGATTTTAACTTTGTTATGACTCTATTGCGACTCGAGTTTTTATACATAGAGATGTGATAAACCGGATAACTACTATTCGACATTTGCTCTTTGTACCTTGCAGGACCTGCTAAAAAGTCATAACTGTCATATTCAAGTTCTTTAAAATGGGCTATTGCGCAGAAGTGCATGGTTAGGCCTGGTTTGTATTTATTACCTAGGTCGGCATAGTTAATGGCCGATAAATAAAACAGAATCTGTTTGTCACTAATCAAAATATATAAATAGCCAAGGACGAAATCTCCCGCTGTAAGCGTTAGCAGCTTTGCCTTACCGGAGTAAGCTTGATCTCTTACAGCCAACAATTGTTCATGGAATTCTACAAACGTTGGATTCGTAAAACCACTGCCGTATTCACTGCTACCCCATTTTAGGATATGCAGGTCGGCTATTTTTTTCAATATTTGATGGTGTTCACTTTGCGGGGCAATAGTGACAGTTATGGGTCCAAATTTATCTGCAATGAGCTTATTTGAGCGTCTAATTGCCGCTCTGGTATTTTTTGAAAGGCTATCAAGGTAATCACCTGAGACCTTGAGGTCAGCATAAAAAATTAGCTTCTTGTGTTATCTCAGGCGGCAAAAAACGTGCATGTTGCCATTGATCACTCAGGCACGTTTGCGCTGTTACTTTTGCAACGTTTTTTAACTCACTGAGCTTTTGCAGCATTGCTTCAAGCACATCAGGGCGATCCTCAGAACGGCAAATAATATCATTCTGCTCGATCCAAACTTGATCATCGCTATGTACGCCGGTTTGATTTAAGTAATATCTGTTACCGAGCCAATGCTGTTGACATCCCCAAAACGCGAATCCAACGATGTGTGAACCACGTTTGCATACCATTAACATCGGCTTTTTAGATAACGTTTCTAACCAGGGTAACAGCCAAAACTGACTCAAAAACACACTGTCTTCTGAATTCGCTACTTGTGCCAGCAATGATTTTACATAATCTAGTTCATAGTTTTTAAAAATCTGTGTCAGCATAGTTTTTGATTGGTTAGTGTTCTGTTTTTAGTTATGCTAACGCACAAATGAACAGAAGAGAAGAGAACGATAATGCAAATAAAAAAAGGAAGTGCAACTAAAAATGGATATTGGGGAGGCATTGTTTTCGCTCTAGTTTGTTTGTGTTTTTCATCAATAGCGGTGGCACAACAAGCCCAATCATTACCTGAATCGATTAAACAAATAGCGCCTTCAGTAGTTGGTATTGCTATTTATGCTCCTATCGAATCCAAAGCACCGCAGATACTAGGTACGGGCTTTGTGGTAGGCAATGGCAAATACATTGTTACTAACTACCATGTGGTCTCAAAAGAATTAGATCCCACAATCGTCCAAAATTTTGTTGCATTAAGTGGCACTGGGCCAAACCCGGCGCTCCATAAAATGAAAATTGTAGCGATAGATCCGGTGCATGACATTGCTATCTTGTCTATTGATAAAACGTTGCCTGCGCTCAGGCTCGCAAGTGATAGTTTGGTTGACCCAGGAACGTCCGTTTTCTTTACCGGTTTTCCTATTGGCGCTGTTTTAGGTTTATACCCAGCAACACATCAAGGAATTATTGCAGCGGTTACGCCTGATGTTAATCCCGCTAGCAATGCAAACCAGTTAACTCTGCAAATGCTAGATAGGCTTAAAACGCCATTTTTGATTTATCAATTAGATGCGACGGCCTATCCGGGTAACAGTGGCAGCCCTGTTTTTAATCGTAATAATAATGAAGTCGTTGCGATTATAAATAAAGTATTTGTATCACAAGGCAAAGAGTCGGCCTTAACAAATCCAAGTGGGATTAGTTATGCTATACCGATTAGGGATCTGCGTAAGCTAGCCAAGACCGTTGATTTAACGTTATAGCAGCATCGCTGATTTAGTGTGCTATTACCTGGCATGGTTGGGTGGTTCACCATTGGCGTTTTCTTATTTTACTCTTTTGGTGATAAAGATTTAAAAAAGGTTTCACCCAATAGTCGTTTAACCGCAGAGCGGTAACCTTTATAGCAGATGTGCTGAATAAATAGTAAGAAGGGCATCTTGCTTAAATGACCGTGCATATAAACATGTTGCCTTGCGAGCGCTGACTTGTTGTCAAGCAGGTAGTCAGTGCGCGGGCAAATAGTTCTATACAGCGAATTAACCAATACCTGGTCATGCCAAGATAAGCGATGAACACCATTCAATACAATCTCGCTGTATTCATTGTTAAAAATTCGATTGAGCAAATGAATGAGTATGCTAAATTCAGTCTCACAGTTGGCTTCTATAAAAATCACCCTTAACGAATCGAGCGTCTCTGATGCGAGATATCCTTGAATAAGTGAATGCAAGTCAAAACAGTCCCTCAAGCCTTTTTCTGTATCGTCATTTAATAGCAAATGTATTGCGCTATGAAGAATCAGATAGGCGTCACTTGGAATATATAGGTTGTTCCCAACGACCACTTTTGTTGCTTCAATTTGCGCAATATTGATGGTTTTTCCTGACGACAGCGGAATTAGGTTATGGTGAATATCGAGGATTACACCAGTTTCGCTGTGTATGTAGGGCGGTAATTCATGCGACCATTCTCTATAATACTTTTCATCATAATCGTTCAATGATTTAGCTCGCCAGCCATTTTTTTGTAGTGTACTTTCGACCATTGCTAATGCTTCTCGTTGAACTAAAATATCGATGTCAGAAATTAGCCTACCTTGTGCATTAGGTTTATTGCTAAGGATGTAGGCTGCACCTTTGAGCAACAGAACCGGTATTCCAGCAGACGATAGCTGTGCTGACAGCAAGTTAGCAGACGCAACAACCTGGTTTTTTTGTGCGAGTGAAAAAGTATGTATCGATGCAAAATGTCGAGATAGAGGCAGCGGCAATAAAAGCGACAATGTTTTGTCTACTGTGTTTGCCAATACGCCATGCATATGCGCTGCGATGGTAGCTCTTAATAGTGAGTCTAATTCTTCAGGTTCTAGGTCGGTGATACTTTTTTTCTGCGTAAGCATCGCTAAAAACAACGTTTTTGAAATACCGGTTGGCGTCATATCACCAACTCCCCGATGAGTTCTTTAATATCAGCCATTTCGGCGTAGCTAACCTCTAATATGGTTGCCTGATTAACGATTGAAACTAATATGCTAAAAGCCGCTTCGCCAATAACACTATAGTTAAAGGCGTTGGTTATAATTTTAGCTAAGCCAATAGATTTATCAATTTCATACACATTAAAACGCTTATTTTTATCGAAATCTAAAAATAACATAGCAGCGATTTTGCTTGGCTCAAGCTTATCAAAAACATCCTTAGACATAGTTCTTACATGTGCTATATCACCCTTGTGAGTGCCTTTGGTGGTGCGACTCATATAATGCTCATCAGCCTGCACAAACGGCTTAATAATTTCAATTGATTCATTTTTTAATGATGCAGGTCTAAAAACCGGTTCGACATAACCTGTATTCAGATTAATGATGGCCATTTCGTCAGAATATAAATGCCAACCGTTTAACCCTAAATAGGCTGATAGGGTCGACTTACCTGATCCTGACTTAGCTGGAAATAATATAGCTTTGCCATTTTTTACTGCGACTGAACAGTGAATAAGTAATTTAGTGTGATCGTAAGCTGAAACGCACCAGTTCATTGCCCATTCAATAGATGGTAAGAGCTTGGAAGGATGAATAGGATTGAAGGGTTTATGCCCTTCAATATTAAGCGTTACTTGTGGGCGCAGTAAGGTTCTCAATAAGCTCGTTTGCTGTATTTCAATATCAAAGTCTGCAACGGCGAAGTCATGATTTAACGAGTGCGGGTACAAGCGAGTCAGTTCATCTTCGACCGACGCTATGTCACCTCTTATACGATAGGTATATTGGCCTGAATTCAAACTAATCATTTATTTAAAAGTGTCCCAATAGTCAGCTTTAAACAATGTCTCTATTTGTTCTTTCGCGGTCAGGGCAATAAATTCTTCCGAACTAATACTTTTTATAATACCCGCATTTAAATTTTCGATGACCTGATTGAAGCCGATGATATAGGTGCGCCAATTTAAACGATTAAAAACAACAAAGGCTGACTTATCAGCCAGCCTATGTATTAGGAGAGTGTCCGTTGTTTGCATATTTTGTATTGGTAAATATCTCTAATTTATTACTCTCTATATACCGAGGACGGTACTGAGCGTTGCCTCTGTAATGCTTTTGCTGTCATAAGCAGCCTTCAATTCTAATTTAACCATGCTTGCCCCATTAATTTCAGCAGATCCCCAAATATGCTCTATGAACAAATTGTTGCCATCAAATCCAGTAAACTCCGCACTCAGGCCTGAGTTCATTCCAAATAACCCATTTAAGTAGGTGCATGCTATGTGTTTTTCAAGAGGTCCTAAAAGACCTATCACAGCATCTCCGACCTTAATGTCTTTGTCTCTAATCGTGCCAATACCATTGCCTACAATTGTTATTGTTTTACTAAAAATAAAATCTCTTAATTTTGGATAGTAAAACTCGGTCTTTTTCTGGCCACTACTGCCAAAAATATCTTTGTGGTTCACGTCGGACAATATCGTCGCGATTTGCTTAAGGTCTGCGTCCTTAGGAGCATATTTTAAAAACTGCTTCCATTTGCCAGGAGAACGGCCGCCACTGAATGGGGTCACAATGCATGTTGTATTAACGGATTGAGACCCGCCGGATACACCTGAAACGTTACATGCGCCCCACACGTTGCTGGCTGGTATGATTGTTATGCCAGCGGCGATTGACGATTTTTTAATGAAACTGCGTCTAGACTTTCCAGCTTCAGGCGTCGTATTGGTTTCATTGTTGTCCATTGTGGGGGCTCCTTGAATACTTAATAATGCTATTGTTATTACTATTAGCAAAAAGCGTACCTAATTTAAGCTTATGTTTTATAAGATAAAAATATTACGCTCTTAAATAATTGTAAAAACTTCTAACAATCATATGCGCTTTCCAAAGAAATATCTATACATAAAGTTTGAAAAGAGAGTCTGAAAAGCCTGTAATTCTAGCAGTATGATCGCTATGATAAACGAAAGCATTTTGGAGTATAATTTTGAAAATTCTAGTCACCGGCGCAGCCGGTTTCATCGGCGCCCACACATGTCGTCAATTGCTCGATATGGACATGGATATTATCGGCATAGACAATATCAATGACTATTACGATATATCGCTTAAAGAAGCGCGTTTAGATTGGATAGCAGAGCATGAAAATGCAGCTCGTTTTCAGTTCATTAAAATGGATATTGCGCATCGTGAGCCAATGGAAGCGTTATTTAAAAAACATCAATTCGACCGTGTCATTCATTTAGCAGCTCAAGCTGGAGTTCGGTTTTCGATTGAGAATCCACATGTTTATATCGACGCTAATATTGTTGGTTTCATCAATATACTTGAAGGTTGCCGCCACAATGAAGTGGAGCATTTGGTATATGCATCATCAAGCTCAGTTTATGGTGCGAATGAAGCTATGCCGTTCAGCGTTGACGATAATGTTGATCACCCAGTTTCATTATACGCGGCTAGCAAAAAAGCCAATGAATTGATGGCGCATACTTACAGCCATTTGTATAATTTACCGACAACCGGTTTGCGTTTCTTTACGGTATATGGTCCGTGGGGTCGCCCAGATATGGCGCCGTTTAAATTTACCAAGGCGATTAGCGCCGGTGAACCTATCGATGTTTATAATTTTGGTAATCATCGCCGTGATTTTACCTATATTGACGATATTGTATCGGGTGTCATTAAAACCATGCTGCATGTCGCTAAGCCCAACCTCGAATGGGATGCGAAGTCACCGTCACCCAGTTCAAGTAAAGGCCCATGGCGTATTTACAACATTGGCGCACAAACGCCAGTGCATCTGCTGACGTTTATTGAAACGATAGAGAAAGCACTCGGTAAAACCGCCCAAAAGAATTTACTGCCAATGCAACCAGGTGATGTGCCTGACACATATGCCGATGTTGAAGCACTGGTGAAGGATGTGGGTTATCGTCCGAGTATCGGTTTAGATGATGGTATTGCTGCTTTTGTGACGTGGTATAAAAACTTTTATAAAAGTGAAATGTAAAAGGGTCTGATAACAGTGTTTTACAAAAGCTCCTTACAAAATCTCTTTAAAAAAGCTCTTTAAAAAAGCCTTTTATGACATAGTTATCTAAGCGCTTGTTATCAATAATGCCGATGCATAACTACATAATATGAAAACGGCCCGTTGGAGTAATCCAGCGGGCCGTTTTTTGTGATTTTTAGCAAAAATTTATTTTGCTAAATCGTCAAACTCATTATTTTGGGTCGTGATCTAACCCTTATAAAAAGCACGCTCAATACGCTCTCTCAAAAACGCCTTATGGATCTTAGTCGCCAGATCACCACGTGACTTCTCAACCATATCCGCTACTCTGCCAAGCTCGTACATAGAAGATGCTTGGGCAAAGTTGTCATACTTACTCTTTGACTCTAAGCCTGACATTGCAATCAAACGCTCTACATATTCAACCTGCAAGTTACGACGATATGAGTTTACATCACCCTTACTATCAGCTTTAAACATAGCGTCGGTTAAGTTGGTCATCATTTTTTCAGCTGTGAATGTATTGCCATATAACGTGGTGTCAGTTAAGCGGATTAGTACATTCGGGTGCATGACATGATCAAGGACGTTCTTTTGAGCGCCTAGCAACATGTCATGAAGGCGAGGGGACTCGTCTCTTCCCCAACCGCTGAAACCACGACGTTGACGCTGAATATAAGCAAACAACGGAGCCATTTCATCAATTGCATCAGGTGCAAAAACAAAAGCGCTTAGTGTATTCATCGCATTTTGTTGCTCAACTTCAGGCACTGGCGTTAATGGTTGTGTGTAACCTTCTTGACCAACAAAAGCTCGGTTTAAGTAAACACCACCAATATAACGCGATACAACGGATGCTTGACGAGCGAACTCACCGAACAATACGTTTACACCAACGGTTAAGTCGTTGTGTGAACGACCATCAACTAAGGTTTTCTCTTTTAGTTTGCCGGCCATGTGCTTAATTAATTCAAAGCGGTCTTTAGCGTAATCAACTGCGTCACCTGACATATCAAATATATTGATACGAGGATCAACATGGCGGCCAACTGCTCGCATATCGTCAGCATCATTACCAAAGGCGAGTTGTGGTTCTGCAGAGCGGCTTAAAATGGCGGTAAGACGTTTTTCTTCTTCTATTGGATCAGCCAGTGCTTCTGAGTAACCATACATAATTGCCCAATCATCATATGGACCTGGTTTTTCAGTGTAGAAGTCGCCTTGTTCTTTTCCTACTGGCGCATAGTTAACGGATGGATAGTCCATAACAGAACCGGCAAGAATACCTTGAGTAACCGAAGCATCATGCGCTTCATCATGGCCATGCAGTTGCGACGCCATCATGTTGTGGTTTAAGCCCAGCGTATGACCTACTTCATGCAGAATAAGATAAGCCATCGATTGACGAAGTAATTTGTCTTCTTCAATTTTACCCATGCCATCGGCCATTCCAGCATACTGACCGAACATCATGCCAAGGTTTAGTTCATGACCTAGTGAACAGTTCATCCGTTCATCGCCTTGCAAACTATCACTTAACGAAGCATAACCATCAGTGAACATTTCACCTGCAATCCAGCGGCCTTTCATAAAGCTGTATTCCAGCATAATGTCAGACCCAATGATTTGCCCGGTCAATGGATGCGAGATGCTTGGACCGTAACCACCAAATGGGGGGCGCGGTGAAGACGTCCAGCGTAATACGTTGTAACGCACGTCATCAGAACTCCAAGCTGCATCGTCAGGTTGAATTTTCACTTCGATTGCATTGCTAATCCCCGCTTTTTCAAACGAGGTGTTCCAAGCGAGTGTGGCGTTTTTAATAGTGTCACGCCATTCAACAGGGGTCGTGTTTTCAATCCACCAAATAATAGGTTTAACCGGGTCTGATACTGCCGTGCCTGGATTTTTCTTTTCCAAGTCCCAACGATTAATCACATCACGATAATTCGCTGTTTGATCCGACGTTAAGTCATCAAACTGCTGCGAAAAGTAACCCATTCTTGCATCATCACGACGAGACTTGAAATTATTCTCTGGCGCTTTAATGAAAGCATGTTGAATTTGTAAAGTGGTATAACGGGCGTCCGACACTTCATTACCGCCGCCAACTTTAGGATCGCTATTTTCGTAAACGTAGCGAACAACAACGTGCGTATTTTCAGGGAAGTTCTTAATTTCGCTGATAGAGGTTTTGTCCTCTGACAGTTTACCGGGCTTAAAGCGACGTTTTTCCGCTTCTTTGTCGTCTGAAGGTGTTTGCGAAATTTTGTGCAATTCTTCATTTGCGAACAAGTCGCTTAGCGAAATTGCAATTTTACCGTCTTCTTCGTGTTCGATCTCAGTTGACACTAAAATCGCTTCACTAATATTGGCGTCAGCTGCTCCGCTAATCGCATTTTCTGGGTCGAAGTAAAATCGTGGGGTTTTTGATACAACTTCTATGCGGTCGTAGTTACGACGAAATTCGATTAAACGAGAGCCTCTAAATTGGCCTCTAAAAGTCCCTGCAGCAACTGCGCCATCGACGGTTGATACAAAATATAGCAACGGTTTGTTCAATTGTGATTCATCAAAAACCACTAAACCACTGCCATCTTTTTTATCACGGTAGATATTAAAAAAGCCTTCAAAAGCGTCTTTCTTTGCTAATACTTCGGTGAGTGTTTCTTTCTCTTTTTCATCTTCTTTCTTTTCATCTTTTGTATCTTCAGCAACAGCAATAAATACCATTGAAGATAAAAAGATGGCGAGTAGTGATTTTCGTGTGAAATTTACAAACATAATGCCATCCAAAGCTAGTGATTCTTTGCCTTCATGTCGAAGGCGCGTATTCTTCTGTGAAGAGTACCATCTTACTACTTTAGGATAGTTTTTTTAGTTCGCTTTACGCTCAAAATGTTGATTAATTGTTACAAGCCTTTTCATTTTTGCAAAAATACCGCTTAACTCAACTGCAATTCAACAAACTCCTTGTAAACTGGACTCGTCGCCATCAACTCAACATGCTTTCCTTGTCCTATTACTTTGCCTTTTTCCAGTACAATAATATTATCAGCATTAATTACTGTGGATAAACGGTGTGCAATGATTAATGTGGTCGTTTTAGTCATCAGTGAATCTAAAGCCTGTTTGACGTATTTTTCACTGCTAGCATCTAATGCACTAGTTGCTTCATCTAATAACAGAATAGGGCGCTTTGCTAAAATTGCTCTGGCAATAGCGATGCGTTGTTTTTGACCGCCCGAGAGTTTTACGCCACGCTCGCCTAACTGGGTTTCATAACCGTTCACAAAATCCAAAATAAACTCATGTGCAAAGGCAAGCTTTGCCGCTTCAATTACGTCGTCTTTGCTAGCTTGTGGATTTGATAAACGGATATTGTCTAAAACGGTAGTAGCAAAGATGACTGCATCTTGAGGAACGAGCGCAAATTGCCGGCGAATATCGTATGTGCTGATACTTTTTTGTGTTGCCTCACCAATAAAAATTTCACCATAGTCGATATCGTAAAAGCGCATAAGCAAATCAAACAAGGTGGATTTACCCGCGCCACTGTGACCGACAATCGCCACTTTTTGGCCAGGCATAACACTAAATGATACTTCATTAATAATTTGTTTCTCAGGAACACTGGGATAGCTAAACACGACGTTATGAAGCGTTAATATGGGTTTATTAGCATCAACCAAAGCTTTTTCGTTAATTCTAAAACCGGTGGTATTTATTACATTGACTGATTGGTTCTCAACTGGCCCAAATTCATCTTCAGTGACGTCTAAAAAAGAGGATTCGAGCGGTATTTCAGATACCGTATTCATCAATTCTACTATACGTTCGCTCGCACCGGCTGCTTTTTGTAAATCGCCAATCACTTCACTTATGGTTGCAATGGATGCACCGGCGAGTACAGCGTAAAAAACGAAGGCGGTAAGTTCACCTGGAGTAATCGCTCCGGATATAACATCCAATGCACCAACCCACGCTACAATAAATATAGAACTTAAGCTGATAAACATGATCATAGCGATAAGGAGGGCACGGTAATGGATGCGTTTTGAGGCACTTGTCATTATTTGTTCTGCGCTAGCATCGAAGCTATCAACGCTTTGGCTTTCGTGATTGTATGATTGTAATGTGTGTATTTCGTGCAGGCTTTCGTCAATTAATGTGCCCATAGTCGCTACATCATCTTGACTTACTTTGGCAAAATGCCTGACTTTTTTACCCAGTAATTTTATCGGTAATAAAATGATAGGTACGGCAATAAATACATAAATGGTTAACGTGGTGCTAGTAATTGCCATTAAAACAAGTGCACCAATAAACATAACAAATGAGCGCAGTGCCATCGAAACACCAGTGCCAACAACCGATTGCAGCAACGTAGTATCACTGGTAAATCGAGATATAACTTCGCCTGTGCGCGATTCCGCGAAAAAGCTTGGCGATAAAGTGACTAAATGTGAAAACAAGGCTTTGCGAATATCTGCGCATACTCTCTCACCTAACCAAACCATCAGATAAAATCGGCAGTAGGTGGCTATGCTGCCAATAAATGCGATAACTAATACCAGTGCCAGTGAATTGAGTAGCATGGCTTCATCACCCGCAACGAAACCTTGATCGACCACCATCTTGATGCCTTGTCCTAAAACTAACCAAGACATTGCGCCAACAATAAGCGCGATTATTGCAAAAACAACTTTGCTCATATAAGGGCGTAAATGTGAAAATAGCCATGAAAGTATTGAAGTACTGCTGTTCAATGAAATGCCTTTTTAGGTTGATTGAGTTGCATTATTTACTGTTTATTATTAGCGCTAGTTACTAAATCTATATAAACAAGATTTATTACATCTATCTATTAAATCTATCTATTAAATCTATGTAAAGGAGCTATTTATAGGCTCTACTTTTCAGAATAACTTAGTATCAGTCACTCTATGGTTGATTGTGAACCAGCGTATTAAAAATTCGAATACCAAGTAAGCCATTGTATTACTTTTCAAAAGCGTCGCACAATATGCGCTCACCGCAGAGGTTGACTAACATATACTATGCAACTAAAAAGGCATTGTAAAAGGAAGCCTTATTTTCTGCATAACGACAATGATCTAATTCTTTACTATGCGCTCTTTGTATATTGCGTCTATTTTGTGATTTTCAATCTTCTTACTATTGTTAATAGTAGTAAAATATTGATTAGCCAAATAGCACCGCCACTTGAGTCAGGGTTACTTGCAGGCACAGGTAAAAATACCGGCGCTGCGTTTTCAACACTAACGCTAACGCTCATTGACGATGCAACGCCAAAGTCGTCAGTCGCTGTGAACGTAAACGCCAAGGTAGTAGCGGTATCGGGTGCCGTAAAGTTAGCTGACAAACTATCAGCACTTGCTAAGGTTACGCTAGTACCTGATGTTTGCTCCCAAGCAAAAGTCATACTCTGGCCTTCAGGATCCGTAGCTGCTGCGGTTAACGCAACGCTCTGACGCGTGTTCACATTCAAACTACTTTCCGTGTTTACTGTAGGCGCTTGGTTTGAATCGTCGTCACGAATAGTCACCTCAACTCTTGTAGAGCCTGAAATAGTGACGTTTTCAGGATTATCCAAAACCACAGCGAAGCTTTCGTCATTCTCAACAGCATCATCATTTACGATCGTAAGGGTAAAATTTTGATCGCCTAACTCACCGGCTGCCCATTCGAGTGAACTTATCGACAGCGCAATGTCAGTGCCGGCTTGTGCGGAACCATCTTCAATCCGCAAGCCGACAGACGCCGATTGGTCAGCGTTGCCAGAACGAATAACGGTAAGACTAAGTGTGCCGTCAGTTTCTTTTACAGTGAACGTGTCATCAGCTAGAACGATAGAAGATGCTTGATTACTCAAACTTTGAATATCTACTTTAGCCATGTTTGGTGTAGCTAGTTCTGCGCTTGCTGACGCATTTTCCAATCGAATGAATAGACTTTCAATGCCTTCACCGTCGCCATCATCCATTGCCTCAATGCTGATATTCTTTGCAATAGTGTCGTCAGCATCCCAAGTTAAAGTGCCACTCTCTTCGGCCAAAAAATCAGTGCCGCTGGTTGCCCCGCGTATGATTTTATAATCAACTGAAGCCGCTCTTGTACCTGAGCGTATAACCGATATATTAACAACGCCGCCCTCTGTTACTTCGTACAAAGCGGATGAGAAATTAATATCGTCTTTTGCTGCACTGTTAGTTTCGTCTTTTAAAATATACAAACCACCTTGGATATCACTGGCGATGATAATGCCAGAAGGGAGATAGGGATAAACTCCCCAAACGCCATTAAATCCTGAGCTAGTTGATGAAGGAAAAGTGTCGAAATAACCTAATTCAGCAGGCGCTAATGGGTCTGATAAGTCGAGTATGGTGACACCGCGTTCATAATTTGACATATAATATTTATTGCCACGCACAAAGCCATTATGATCGACAGCACGTGTTGGGCCAAGCCATGTCGATACGAGAGTTGGCTCGTTCAAGTCAGAAATATCAAAAATATGAACTGTCGTATTCAACCCTCTGTTTCTCTCGTCGAGTTCGTCATGTAAAATTACATATTGTCGGTCTTCACTCCACCAACCTGAGTGCGTGTACTCGGCATTTGGATAACTCACGGATGACAATTCGACCACACTCTTTAGGTTCGAATGATCCCACAAACGCAAGCTTCTCTCATTGAAGTCGAGCATAACCGTGCACCCTGCAGATGTGGCATTTACACAATCGCGATCGGCGCGTTCATCATTGACTAAAAGTGAAGATGCGTCGTGCGCATAATCATTACGTGTTGCGCCAGAAGGAGAAAAGCTTGGGGCTGGGTTTGCAGGATCTGAAAGGGAATAGCTGCGTAATGCCCCCCCGAAGTTGCTAGCACCCAAAATGTGGGCCTGAGGAATAGCAGCCGAGTTTCTGATATTTAAGCCATAATCGACGTTTGAAATATAAATATTGTGTGCATTTGCATCAGTAATATCACGCTTGACCAAGACTAAACCATCATCGGGATTGCTCAAGTTCATAATGGTTAGGCCTTCAGACGCATTGTCGGCTGTTGCATAAGCGTATGCTTCCCATTTATTAGCATCCGTATTGAAGTATTGGAGCACTTTAATATCGCGCCAAGTGGTACTTTGACCTTGAATGGCATTGATAATAACGGGGTTAACAGGGGCGGAAACGTCTACTAATGCAACGCCTCTTCTTAATCCTATCAATGCGTATTCTTTCATCGTGTTAAGGTCAACATGACCCCAAATATCATTAGCACTGGCGCTATTGGTTGGAAAGTCGCTCACCGGAATGTGTGCAAGAAGAGACATTTTGTTGCACCCAAACTGACCTGCGAAACCATCAACGCATGCTACATCGGCTTGTGATTGATACATGGCGTTGACGGCATATAGACCTTTATCTAAAGTGAGTGCAGTTGCAGAGTCGATGCCCTTTGTATCGACAATAACATTAAAGCCTTTTTCATATAATTGATTGGCGTATTGTTGAGGTACACCTTGCAAAGTAGTTGTAAAAGCGGCTGGATTTTGGACTTGATAGTTATCTATGGTTTGAAAACCGCCCAAGGCAGGCACAATATCGCTAATAAGATAAAAGATATCTGCAAACTCTGTTAATTCGTAAGTGCCCTGTGCAACTAAAACAGCATCCCCTTTATTCGCCTGTTGCGCCGCATAGCCTATAGAGGCGCAAGGTCTAAATCGGTTGTTACAATTACCCGCGTCAACCCCTTTTTCAGCAACAAAGCGCGCTTTGTCGTGATCAGTATGTGCATTTGCTTGCGCACAAATCCCGGTGACAATGATAAGCAAGATGCGTAAACTAGAAACAGTTGTTTTCATAATGGTTCCGATTATTTTGTACTCAATGACATATTCAGTCGAAAAATTAATAGCGTTAGCGAATTCAAAAACACGCGTTTATGTAACATATTTAGTACTAACGAGCGCATTAATTATTGGCGGCTGCTCGCCCGCGCCTGAGCCGCGCACTCAATTACCAAGCCACACTAATATAAACGTAAATACGACGGCCACACAATTTACTGACCTGATATTAATGTTTACACCGCACTTCCAAGGTTTACCTATTCAATGTGATCAGTCACTCTCTATAGGCAATGAACAGTGGCATATATCCGAATTAGCACTGTTTTTTAGTCAGTTTTCACTTAACAATTTCAATACCATAATCCTAGACGATAACGTTTGGCAAAGCCAGCAAATTAGCTTGATTAGGTATGCCGCAGATTGTCAAAAATCAACGGCAAACATGTTGATAAATGGCGTTGTTGGGTCTGCTGAAGACAACGCGGCTAAGCGAGTTATTACTGAAAGGGGAGCCAAAACGCTTAAGGAGGTTGACGGTATTGCAGGCGATAACCACAATGAAAAATTGATAGCCGCAATCGACAATATAAACTCAACAACGCCTTTGACACTTTCTTTTAATGTGGGCGTGCCTTTCCCTATTAATCACCAAAATCCGTTAATTCAGGCATCACCGTTGAATGATTCATCGATGTTTTGGGCTTGGCGCAATGGTTACAAATTTATTCGTTGGGATATGCAAAATGATATGGGTGACTCATGGTCCTTTCACTTGGGTAGCATTGGTTGTGAGTCTGCCGCGATGGTGCGTGCGCCGCAAAAACCATGTGCTCAGCCTAATTTGATATCAATAGAAATAATGTTGTCACCGGATTCTATTCAGGTTGTAGATGTGTCACAAAAAACGGGTGCAGCTCAATCTACTGTCGGAATAAAACAGATAAAAATAAACATTAGCATTCATCTTGATGAGATAATCAGAAACATGGTGCCAACTAGGAAATCGAGTTGTATGTTTTCGGGAATTGATAATACGACCTGTAATGAATTAGTGGAGAATTTGAAGCTCAATGCTGTGTTTAACTAAGTTTTTTAGTTTACTATTAATTTGCGCTGCTGTGATGGTAGTAACAACTGCTTGTTCTCCGCAAAAGGTATCAACGCCTTATAAATGGAATATTCCGGCTGGTTTTCCTGCGCCTAATGTTCCGGTAGATAACCCAATGACGGTTGAAAAAGTCGCCTTGGGTGAGCGCTTATTTAATGATCTGCGTTTATCGATTAATCAACAGCAATCATGTGCATCTTGTCATCTAAAAGCGTTTGCCTTTGCAGAGCCTAAAAAGACATCCGTTGGAACAACTGGAGAGGTATTAAAGCGTAACTCGATGGCGCTAGTTAATGTTGCTTATAATGGCAGTTTTACGTGGGCTCATGATGCTTTGGGTAAGGTTGAAAATCAGATTTTGATACCTCTATTTAATGAAGCGCCAATAGAAATGGGCGTGACGGGCAACGAGGCTGAAATTCTAGCAAGGCTGCAAGATTACGCCACTGAAATAGAGATTGTTTTCGCTAGTAATGAGATTAATTTTGACCATATCGTAAAAGCACTCGCAAGTTACGTAAGAAGCTTAACTTCATTTAATTCAAACTTTGATCGTTATGCCTATTTTAATGAGGATGAGGCTTTATCTGACTCTGCTATTCGCGGTATGGATTTGTTTTTCTCAGAAAAGCTAGAGTGCTTTCATTGTCATGGCGGCTTTAATTTTACGCAGTCGAGTAAACACGCTATGCAAAAGTTAGATTTGGTCTCGTTTCACAATACAGGGCTGTATGATATTGACGGCGAGGGCAGCTATGCCAATGGTGACCAAGGGTTGGCAGATATCACTTTCAACCCAAAACATCGAGGTAAGTTCAGGGCCCCAACATTACGTAATATCATGTTAACGGCTCCGTTTATGCACGATGGTTCAGTGGCAACCATGTCAGAGGTAATTGATATTTATGCTGCCGGTGGACGAGGGAATGGCGTTAACAATCCGCTCAAAAGTCCATTTGTACAAGGCTTTGATATTACGGATGAAGAAAAACAGGATTTGTTGAATTTTTTGGAAAGCTTGACGGATTATGAGTTTGTAGGTCAATAGTTTTCTACTTTATTGATAGGCTAGCTTCTAAAACATAGCTTGTAAAACATAGCTTCAGGAATATAGCTTCAGGAATATAGCTTCAGGAATATAGCTTCAAAGTGAATTGTAACTAGCAGCTAGTTTAGGGTTACCTAAACGTCTTCCAATTAATATTAGTCGACAACAATAGCTCGCGTAAACTTAGGGCTCTTGGCGTTGATTTGCCTTTCGTATTCCAGGTGTGCCCACTGCAAGCGGCACTTAAAATAGCTTTGTTGGGTTTGACTAAACGGTGAGTGATATGTGTTTTTGCTTTTTCGAGTGACTCACCATTCAATGCAAACCAACCGTATTTATTGGTGTGTAGCTTGCTTACTGGGCTTGTAAACATATCAATTGAATCAAGCTCAATATGCTCATTGCCATAATTATTCACGTAAACGCAAATCACAGCGCCATGATAATGATGTTGTTTAAACCAATTGCCTGTTTTTGCTATTTCTTCGTCATTGGCAACGAGTTTAGCTGCAGGGCATTTATTCGCTTGTTTGGACTTCCAAGTGCCATTATGAACATCGACATCTATTGGTGTGGGTTCATTGATCAGAAATTCAGCGGCATTTTTAATATGGTAGGACAAACCACTGAGTTTTCTTTTCAGTAAAACAGGGTCTTTCATATCGCTAGTGGCGAGACTAAGGAGTTCTCTTTCATACAACGCATTACATAGCTCAGCGACGTTTGGAAACTGTTCTGCTAAGTTAAATATGTTGGTTTGATCGGGTTGCTGGTCGCTCATCACTTACTTTATTTCATTAAAATGCTTTAAAAAACCAAGCGGCATCTTAAACCATAAAGATACCGCTTTCATTAATTACTCTAATTTTATTGGCAAATAGCCTTTAAAACTGGCCTTATCGGCCTACATTCAATTTGAAAATCAATTATTGACCTTTAATTTCTGAACGACCGTTGTACACGGCGGGTGTGCCTTGTTCTGCTAACTCAGCTTCAATGCGAAGCAATTGGTTATACTTAGCAACACGGTCAGAACGACAAAGTGAGCCAGTTTTAATTTGGCCTGCTGCTGTGCCGACGGCTAGATCAGCAATAGTCGAGTCTTCTGTTTCACCTGAACGGTGAGAAATTACAGCAGTAAAACCAGCGTCTTTCGCCATTCTAATTGCGTTCAAAGTTTCCGTTAATGAACCGATTTGGTTAAACTTAATCAAAATTGAGTTAGCCACGCCGTTTTCAATTCCGCGCGATAATATCTTAGTGTTAGTAACGAACAAGTCATCACCTACTAGTTGTATTTTATCGCCAAGAATTTTAGTTTGATATGCCCAACCGTCCCAATCACTTTCGTCTAAGCCATCTTCAATAGATAGAATAGGGTACTCAGCAGCTAGGTCAGCTAAGTAGTCACTAAATCCATTTGAATCAAAAGATTTACCTTCGCCACTCAATACATACTGGCCGTCTTTATAGAATTCAGATGCGGCGCAATCAAGGGCCAAGGTAACATCAACACCCATTTTGTAGCCTGCTTTTTCAACTGCTTCTACGATAACTGAGAGTGCTTCGGCATTAGACGTTAAGTTTGGAGCGAAGCCACCTTCATCACCTACGGCAGTACTCAAGCCTTTCGCTGATAATACTTTTTTCAAGCTATGAAAAATTTCAGCGCCGGTACGCAATGCTTCGGCAAATGACGGAGCGCCAATAGGCTGCACCATAAATTCTTGAATATCGACGTTGTTGTCAGCATGCTCGCCACCATTGATGATGTTCATCATTGGCACTGGCATTGAGTAAACACCTGGGGTGCCGTTCAAGTTAGCAATATGCGCATACAAAGGCAGTTTTTGGCTAATGGCTTCTGCTTTTGCAACAGCAAGTGATACCGCTAAAATTGCATTCGCACCTAGTACTTCTTTATTCTCTGTGCCGTCTAAGTCAATCATTAACTGATCGACGCTAGCTTGGGCTGCAGCATCTTTACCTAGTAATGCAGGTGTAATTTTATCATTAATCCCGGCGACTGCTTTGAGTACGCCTTTACCTAAATAACGAGCCTTGTCGCCGTCACGCAATTCTAAAGCTTCTCTTGAACCTGTTGATGCGCCTGAAGGTGCACAAGCACGGCCCATAGCACCACATTCCAAATAAACATCTGCTTCAACTGTCGGATTACCGCGTGAATCCATAATTTCGCGACCTACAATGCGAGAAATATTCGCCATTTTTTTTCCTTTGCTTGTTGTTTAAATTCTATAATAACGCACTACACAATGAGCAACGCACTACATGAACACGATGCATAACTTGAGTTATGACGCACTTAATGAAAACGACTCAATTACATAAACTGTAAAGCATTATGAAAAATCGCATCAATATTGATGCAGCATGTGAGCCATTGTCATCCTATTTTATTTGTTCTTAGCGTATACACCTGCCGCTGCCACAAACCCAGTGAACAATGGGTGTCCGTCGCGTGGCGTTGAGTTGAACTCAGGATGAAATTGGCCGGCTACAAACCAAGGGTGATCTTCAATTTCGATAACTTCAACCAAGGCTTTGTCATTCGATAAACCACTGACTTTTAGGCCCGCTTTTTCAATTTCGGCGCGTAAGTTGTTGTTCACCTCATAACGGTGACGATGGCGCTCAAAAATTTCAGTACTGCCATACATCTGTTCAACTTTGGTGCCTTTTTCTAAGTGACACAGTTGACTGCCCAGACGCATCGTACCGCCTAAATCGGTGCTCTCATCTCGTACTTCCTTGCCACCATCTTCATCAAGCCATTCAGTAATAAGGCCAACAACTGGGAATGGCGTGTCTGGGTCGAATTCTGTACTGTTAGCGTTTTCCATACCGGCAACGTTTCTAGCAAATTCGATGTAAGCAACCTGCATACCTAAACAAATACCTAAATATGGCACATCGTTTTCACGTGCGTATTTTGCAGCCGCTATTTTACCTTCAATACCGCGCATGCCAAAACCACCAGGAACAAGAATTGCGTCAAGCTCATTTAGAATATGTACTCCCTTGCTTTCAACGTCTTGTGAGTCAATGTGCTTGATGTTAACGGTCAGTCGATTTTTCAAACCAGCATGCTTTAATGCTTCGTTTACTGATTTATAGGCATCGGGCAATTCGACATATTTGCCAACCATCCCAATATTAACTTCGCCAACTGGGTTTGATTCTGCATACAGTACTTGCTCCCATTCAGATAAATCCGCTTCGGGGCAATCATAACCAAAACGTTTCACCACTATTTCGTCCATGCCTTGTGCTTTAAGTGCAGCAGGTATTTTATAAATGCTGCTAGCGTCGCGAAGTGAAATAACCGCTTTTTCGTTTACGTTAGTAAATAAGGCAATTTTTGCACGTTCGTTACTAGGTAAAGGCACCTCTGAACGACATACGAGTATGTCTGGCATGATACCGACCGAGCGTAATTCTTTAACAGAATGTTGAGTTGGTTTGGTTTTGGTTTCACCTGAAGCTGCTAGATAAGGCACTAAAGTAAGGTGCATAAACAACGAATGGTCACGCCCAACTTCGGTTCCTAATTGACGGATCGCTTCGATAAAAGGTTGTGATTCGATATCACCTACCGTGCCACCAATTTCAACAATCGCGATGTCATTACCTTCGGCGCCGGCAATAATACGACGCTTAATTTCATTGGTAATATGTGGGATAACCTGAATGGTCGCGCCTAAGTAATCACCGCGTCGTTCACGCTTAATGACTTCTTCGTATACGCGACCGGTGGTGAAGTTGTTACGACTGGTCATACGGGTGCGAATAAATCGCTCGTAATGGCCTAAATCTAAATCGGTTTCTGCACCATCGTCGGTA
This sequence comes from uncultured Glaciecola sp., assembly GCF_937770335.1. Classification (GTDB taxonomy): domain Bacteria; phylum Pseudomonadota; class Gammaproteobacteria; order Enterobacterales; family Alteromonadaceae; genus Glaciecola. Next base: position 372,419 of record NZ_CALJHY010000003.1, on the reverse strand, counting down.
ACAAATACTTCACCGTGTTGAATTGGGCTCATAGTGCCAGGGTCAACATTGATGTACGGGTCGAGTTTAAGCATGGTGACCTTTAGGCCGCGAGCTTCAAGAATGGCGGCTAAGGATGCAGCTGCAATACCTTTACCTAATGATGAAACAACTCCACCGGTGACGAAAATATAATTTATCATGCAAAACCTAAGGTACTTGGGTTGAACGGAATTTAGTAAAAACCATTTTGTATAAGCTGTTTTTCGGAACACAAATGAGGCGGCAGATAAGTTTACTGATATTAATTTTTAATTAAATATTAGCTTATATCGAAGGCCGGATCATGGATCCTTAAGCACATTGAAGGCGTGCTTTGATGGGGGAGTAGTATACTAAAAAACTACCCTTATAGTAAATGAAAAATATGTGACAGTGGCCAAAAATCCATTGATGAGTTGTTCAAGAGCGGTGAAATAGGGGAAAAATAGCGGTGAAGTGGCTATGAGTGCGAGATGAATGCGCGATAAATGGGTTATACATGGGTTATAGATGGGTTATAAATGGGTTATAAATGGGCAATAAAGAACGCGCGATAAAGCTACTTAAGTTCTTTTCGCCATTGATAAAGTAATGCTAATGCTTGTCTTGGCGTCAGATCATCAATATCAATTTGTTTTATTTTTTGATCCAACCAATGCTCTGGAGTTTCAAAAGACATACTCAATTGCGTTTCGTTTTTTAGCCTAGATGCTGGTTGGTTAGTATGAGACTGCTTGCTATCAGAGCGCTGTGCAGTGCCGCTTTCATTACTCGTATTAACCACATCAAGTAATTCTAATTCAGCTAATTTGCGTTTTGCCGAATCAATAACAGGCTTAGGAACACCCGCTAATTTAGCGACTTGTAAACCATAGCTTTTACTCGCAGCACCTTGTTGAACCTGATGCATAAAGCGAATTTCATCATTGTGTTCAACTGCGCTTAAATGCACGTTAGTAATCGTCACAATGCTGTCTGACAAACTAGTGAGCTCAAAATAATGAGTGGCAAACAGCGTGAACGCATGCAGTTTTTCAGATAACCATTGGGCGCATGCCCAAGCAAGGCTCAAGCCATCATAAGTACTGGTTCCACGACCAATTTCGTCCATTAACACTAAGCTGTTGGCGGTTGCATTATTTAGAATATTTGCGGTTTCGGTCATTTCAACCATAAAGGTTGAGCGCCCTGAGGCTAAATCATCAGCAGCGCCAATGCGGGTAAATATACGGTCTATCGGTCCAATTTGTGCTTCTTGCGCTGGCACATAGCAGCCAACATAAGCCAGTAATACAATAAGCGCAGTTTGGCGCATATAAGTCGACTTACCACCCATGTTTGGGCCGGTGATCATCAGCATGCGCGTTTTGTCGTCCATGAACAACGGATTTGCGATAAAGGGTGAGTTCATCACTTCTTCAACCACCAAATGACGACCTGCGCTGTAGTTAATGATGTTTTGTTCGACTAACTGCGGGCGATGCAAATTCAGCGTATCAGCTCGTTCAGCAAAATTTGTCAGCACGTCTAAAGTAGCCAGCGCCACAGCGCTTTGCATTAAGCTCGCCAGTTCCGGTGCTATATCATTAAATAAGGCGTCGTATAGTTTCTTCTCTAGCGCCAATGCTTTACTTTGGCTTGTTAGTACCTTGTCTTCGTGCGCTTTAAGTTCAGGAATAATGTAACGTTCGTTGTTTTTAAGCGTTTGGCGACGAACATAATCGGGCGGAATTTTATCGGTATTGGCATGGCTCACTTCAATGAAAAATCCATGCACTCGATTGTAATTCACCTTTAATGTTGGAATACCAGTTCGTTCACGCTCTTTTTGTTCTAGTCGGTCAAGAAAGTCCGTCGCGCCTTTTGAGAGCGCACGTAATTCGTCAAGTTCCTCAGAATAACCTTCAGCGATAACACCGCCGTCGCGCAATACAACCGGTGGATTGTCGACAATGGCTCTGTTTAATAGCGCAGCAACATCTGGGTACTCAGCAATATCACGGCTAAATATACTGAATGAGTCATGTTGTGACGATGGAATAGAATCACGTAACCATTGTTGCAGGTCGGGTAGTATATTTAGAGCTTCCTTGAGTCGTGAAAAATCTCTAGGTCGGGCTGAACGCAATGCCATACGGGCTAGTATTCGTTCAACATCACCAATCTGCTTGAGAAAATCTTGGAGTATGGAATAGTCATGATGTTGCACATCAGCGATGGTGTTTTGCCTAAATAAAAGTGTGTTTTTATCGGTAATGGGGCGATGCAGCCAACGTTGCAATAACCGACTTCCCATTGCAGTAGCTGTATTATTTAAGACTGAAAATAAGGTGTTTTCGGTGCTACCCGACAAGGTTCTGGTTAATTCCAAATTCTGTTGTGTCGCGGCATCCATCAATACTGATTCGTCAGCCCGGTATTGACTTATTTTGCGTAAATGCGGCAGGGCAATGCGCTGAGTTTCTTGTACGTATTGTAAAACACATCCTGCAGCGCCGATGGCGACAGCATTGCTATTAATACCAAAACCATCCAGTTCTTTTGTGCCGAACTGTGTATTGAGCTTTAAATTTGCTGTGTCGGTATCAAATTCCCATTGTGGGCGACGTCTTAAGCCTTTACAGTTTTGGATTAAATGAAAAAATGAACATTGCTCGGGATACAAAATTTCGGCAGGCTGAATACGCTGAAGTTCTGCTTGAAAAGCCTCATCGCTTTGCGCATCAAAAATCATGAATTGACCGCTAGTGATATCAATTGAAGCGAGTCCATAGACTTCTTTTACTTTGGTGATCGCTAATAAAACCGAGTCTTTCGACGCGTCTAATAACGCTTCGTCAGTAACTGTTCCAGGAGTTACAATGCGCTGAACAGCTCTCTCCACTGGCCCTTTGCTGGTGGCGGGGTCACCTATTTGTTCACATATAGCGACAGATTCGCCCATTTTAACTAATTTCGCTAAATAGTTCTCGGCAGCATGATAAGGTACGCCAGCCATTGGAATTGGGTCGCCACCCGATTTGCCGCGCGCAGTGAGCGATATATTAAGAAGATTAGATGCTTTCTTTGCATCATCAAAAAACAACTCGTAAAAGTCGCCCATGCGATAGAACAGCAGAATATCCGGATGCTCCGCCTTTATCCTTAGATATTGCGTCATCATCGGTGTATTTGCCGGAGGGCTTTCTTTCACTTTATTGTTTTTATTATTTGGCATGCGTTTTAAACAGGTTTCTGTTGTGACAACTTCAGCTTGTCTTTATTATGTGCTGCCATTGTAATGAAAACCACAGGGATATAAATAGACATTGCAAAACTTAACTATAAAAAGTGTTCGAGAGCTCGCTCGAAAACTGGGTGATGAGCTTCTTGTTAAAGACAAAACAGTAACGTCGGTTGAGTCATGCACAGGCGGTGGTGTCGCATTCGCGATTACCGACGTTGCGGGTTCATCGCAATGGTTCGATAAATCATGGGTTACCTATTCTAACCAAGCGAAACACGAAGAAGTGGGTGTTAATTTAGCCACGATAGCTGAATTTGGTGCGGTGTCTTCACAAGTCGTGCGCGAAATGGCCGAAGGGGGATTAAACAAAAGTGGCGCTGATTTATGCGTTTCCATTAGTGGAATTGCGGGTCCTGGGGGCGGTACAGTATCTAAACCGGTTGGTTTGGTATGGTTTGCTATTGCGCTTAAGAGCAATGAAGTCAAACCTGAACAAGTCAATACTTTAGGTACCCTGCCTTCAAACGGTTCGGCGAAAAAATACAGTAATCACATCCATACTCGTTGTTTTTCACGCTGTTTTAGTGGTGACAGACAACAAGTTCGAGAGCAAGCAATTAATCTCGCGTTAAAAGAACTGATCGTCAGCCTAGTTAACACGTAACTCTTTTTTAGTTAATGTTTATATAAACACTGTATAAAACGCCAAAACTTGTCATTTTATACATTCGCTTATTACTTTAATAACTTAAAAACGGTATGCAATAAACAAAAAAACGAATAAATTCATTAAGTTAAGATTTTTTTTAAATTCAGTGTTGAAACTGTATGGTTATACAGTATACTTGCGATATAAATGATTAGGTGTCTTAGTTTAACTCCACGTAGAAAGGGATTTATGGCGACGATATCTAACGAAAAAACACTCATAAAAAACGGTTTGGTAAGTAGCTTATTTGCTAAACAAATAACGAGCAATGTGAATCTCTTTATAAGTAGACACTGCGCTTACTAAAACATAATAAAATGCACCTAGGAGTAATTTAATGGCCTTGTTAAAAAAAGCTGAAAAAACCAAAAAAGCAGCACCAGCGAGAAGAACGGGTAAAGAAGATACCGGCATGAGCGAAAACAAAAGCCGTGCATTAGAAGCAGCCCTAGGTCAAATTGAAAAACAATTCGGTAAAGGCGCTATCATGCGTCTAGGTGATAACCAAGCACTGGACATTGAAGCAATATCGACAGGTTCACTCACTATCGATATCGCTTTAGGCATAGGTGGTTTACCTTGTGGCCGTGTTGTTGAAGTATATGGTCCGGAATCTTCTGGTAAAACAACCTTAACACTTCAAGTTATCGCTGAAGCACAGAAGAAAGGTAAAGTTTGTGCTTTCGTTGATGCTGAGCATGCCCTTGACCCTATTTATGCTGAAAAATTAGGCGTAAATATTAATGATTTACTCGTTTCTCAACCTGATACCGGTGAGCAAGCTCTTGAAATCTGCGACATGTTAGTACGTTCAAATGCTGTTGATGTCGTCGTAATTGACTCCGTAGCCGCGTTAACGCCAAGAGCTGAAATTGAAGGCGATATGGGTGATTCACACGTTGGTTTGCAGGCACGCCTAATGTCTCAAGCGTTGCGTAAATTAACCGCAAATATCAAGCGTTCAAATACACTAGTTATCTTTATCAACCAAATCCGTATGAAAATTGGTGTGATGTTCGGTAACCCTGAAACCACTACGGGTGGTAACGCACTTAAGTTTTACGCATCAGTTCGTTTAGATATACGTCGTATAGGCGCAATTAAAGACGGTGATGAAGTGGTGGGTAACGAAACACGCGTTAAGGTTGTTAAAAACAAAGTCGCCCCCCCGTTTAAACAAGCTGAATTCCAAATTATGTATGGTGCTGGCATCTGTAAACAAGCAGAGCTAATTGATCTGGGCGTTAAGCAGAAACTAGTTGAAAAAGCGGGTGCTTGGTACAGCTACAAGGGCGAGCGAATTGGTCAAGGTAAAGCTAACGTTGTTAACTATTTGAAAGAGCATGTAGAAATGGCAGACGAAATTGAAGGTTTAATTCGTGCTGAGTTGCTGATGCCTAAAACCAAAAAAGCTGACGAACCTGTAGCAGTAGAATCTGATGATGACGATGCAGAAACTGAAAACGAAAACGAAGAATAAACCGTAGGTAGTAATTTATAGTTCGATGCTCTCCCGAGCTTATGTACCGCCCCCTTATTTGTAAATAAATAAAGTAGGGGAGCGATAATATATTTAGCGCTGCCCTCTAGTGGTAGTTTTTAATGGCTGACTTGTTCAGCCATTTTTTTTGCTTTTTATAACTGTTTTTACTTTTTTACTAGCTGGGTTAATCTGAGTATTATTAATGACAGTCATATGCAATCTATTGAGTTAAAACTGCGGTGCAATGCGCATATCACAAGTTAACCTTCGTCTCCTTGGTTAGCTTAGCCAGTCTTAATGTTAGGGGCGATTGGCTTGTTGCTTTAAAATAATCAGATGATTACTCTTTAAAATCAATTTTATTATGAACATTTGACCACGACTCAGGAAACTTGCCTTGCAGCACATAAGAAAAGGCAATGAGTTCAGCAATAACATGATAAAGCTTTTCTGGTATTTCTTGACCTAAATCCATCCTAGCTAACAAATCGCTTAAATAGGGGTCTTCATGGATCATCACGCCATTTTGCTTTGCTAGCTCAATAATTTCATCGGCCAAGCCTCCAAAGCCTTTTGCTATAACGGTTGGGGAGTTATTGTTATCTGTGTTGTACTTCAGTCCAATGGCTTTCTTAGTCTCGTCTTTCATGTCAATTTATCACTATACTTGCGTCTCAAAAACGTGATACTGCTCGCTTTTGAGCTGCTTGGGGATTTTTCCTAATTGGCAAGACTTTTCAATTAAATCAATGCCTAATGCCGTCAGTCTTCGTTGCAAGAACGGTAGCATGTCCAACGCCTTATTTTTAAGCTCGGTGGTTGACGTATAAAGTTGCAACTTTATTTCATCATCTCTTAACTGTGTTTTTGCCAGTATTTGACCTAGCGGACCAATATCTAACTTCATGGTTAAGTACCAAGACGAGCCACCTTCATTATCTTTCTCACCATTCTCTTGGCGGGTTTCTCGCTTTATAAGTAACTCAATATCGTCTGCATTTTTATTAAAAATATTGGGTAGGGCATAATAGAGCTGATCTTGTCCATGCAATGAAGACTCAATACTATTGAGCTTGTGATGTTGGTGACTAAATAGCATCTTAGCGACTTCGGCGCTCAGTGTGTGTTTAGCATCAAACTGTCTGAAGTCTTGCATTAACTTAGCGCTTTGAGTGCTCTTAATATTTGGCACTATGGATTTAATAATATCAGGAATTTGATCCTGCACTTTGCTTGCTTGTTTATTCGACTGTCGCTGCAACTTGGATGCTAAGCTCACCTGAAGCAATGTCACTAATCCCGATAAAAAACTACTAGCAGCGATAGGCGACATAGCATTTAATGGTGCATTATTTAACGGCGCGCCAACTAACTGCTGTATTGCTCTGGCATCTAGTGCTGTTGATGCGGTTGGCAATTGTTCTCTAATGTTTTTTAGCAGCGTTTGCGTTTCAGGGCTAAGTTCAGCTATGTCTGCTTCCGCATTCAATGCGTTGATAATATTAGATAGAGTTTGCGTTTGACTAGTCGACTGAGCTGATGTGCTTTTGCTTAATGCCTGCACTTGGGCCTTTAATGCATCAAGAGTGCTTGCCGAATTTGTTTTTTGTGTTGCACCTGTATTGGTTAATTGTTCAATTGCCGAGCTTAGTTTTGTATTCGGTAATTGACTTAGTAGCTGCGTCAATATAGTTGAATTTTGAGTGTTAGCAGACTGAGAGCCCTGGGCAGCGGCACTGATGAACTTAGTTAATTGCTCCAACAACAGGTTAGTTTTGAAGTCAGGGACACTTGTTACTGGCTTGGTGCCACGCAAATCTGATGCTGGGTTTGTTACCGACGGATTGCCTGCTTGATTTACGCCTAATTCGGCGCGACTCCCAATGAAGCCTTGTTTTGCAATTGTGCCCGATAGTGCACCTGCTATTGAAGCATTGCCCAGGCTTGATCCTTGTGCTTTAGCATCAACGCCAGTCGCACTTAAGCGCGCACCTGATTGCGTATTTGTAACCTGCGGCCTAGTGGTATCAAGCAAGTTGTTGCTCCCCACGGTTTTACTATCAACGCCTGCTAACAGTGTGCGTATTTGATTTGCATTAAGCTCAACGGACGATTTACTCAGGTTTCCTAGCACAGAGAGTTTAAGTGTGTTCGCATTGCCAGTACCCTCGATAACCAGCGATACTTGGTTTGCCCCTGTTGTATTTACTTTGGCAATCGCGTTTTGAAGTGAGCTTAATAGCGCTTTGGGTAAGTCAGATAGTTTGGCATCAGTTAAAGGAATAATGGCTTGGTTTAAGCCGGATAATGCATTGTTCTGTCGATTATTGAGCCCTTGATTGATTAACGCTGAACTAGTTGATAGCTGTTGCAAAATTGAGGCGCTGATCAACTTATTAGGTAACGCCGCATTGTTTAATTGCGCTAACTGCGAACTCAAGTTAATTATTTTATTTGGCTTATTTGCACTAAGGGCATTTTGTATGGAGGTGCTGGACAGCGATATTATCTTTGCTTGCTGAGCACTTATGTCAGCGGCAATACTAACCTTAGAATTCACAGTCAAACTGTTCGCTTGTGCTTGAGTTAAGGTTACTTGCGCTTGTTGAACGGCTAAGTTTGAGCCCGGGACGCTAAAACTAAGGGTAACCTGATTAGCCGAAATTGCGCTGATCCTGCCTGATATATTAATAACAGGCTTGCCACTAAAACTGACATCGCCATTTGCTGAGGCCTTGCCAACAAGTGCATTTAATTGATTGTCGTTTACGCTAATGTTCGTGCTAGCAAGTAACCGTGATTGTTGGCCAGGGTTTGGACTTTGCCTGTTAGCAACAGGAGTAGGAATAAGCGCATAGATATTCGCTTTATTGGCAATACCAACGAGCTCAAATGATTGACCCGCTTTGATATTGCCTAAATTAGCCAGCACGTTTGCTGGCAACTGCACCGACTGCCTACTTTGCGGGTTAGTTAATGTCACGGTATTGGATGATACTTGGCTTACAACGACCTTTGCAGCAGTGTTGTTGATGATTTGTGCAGCGCTCGCATCGGCATTATTTCTGGTAGCCGAAACCGCTGAACCTCGAGTCAGCGCATTCAATTGGTTTAGTGTTACGGTTGTTATTTCTGCCATATTATTAATTATCGGCCGCGACCTTCAAAAAGCAATGGTTGGATCGCACTTTATGCCTAGTTTCTTATAAAAAAATACCAAACCTCAAATCATCATCAGAATACATCGTTTGATGTTTATTAAATACATCGGATATTCCATACATTGGTTGCTGATTAAGCACACCAAACATCGGAATATTGTGATAAAATGTATAGTTCATCAACTTAATTCGAGTATACCTAATTGCGTGTTTTGTTAGCACAACAAGTGGCCTGTGAAAAAAGTGACCGCCAATTGTTTTCCGATATCAATATAGAGCTTCATTCCAGCCAATTACTGTATGTAACCGGCGAGAATGGTGCTGGAAAAACCAGTTTACTGCGTATCTTGGTTGGCTTGAGTTCGCCTTCTAGCGGAGCTGTGGAGGTCAATGGCTATGATATTCATAAAAATATACATGATGCTAGTCAGCACTTACTTTATTTCGGCCACAAGCAAGGTATCAGCCAGTTATTAACGGCTACCGAAAATCTCAAATTTTGGTGTCAGCAGCATGGCGTTAATACAAACGATGCAGCTATTCATCTGATTTTGGCTGAACTAGGCTTAACTGGCCTAGAGGATATTGCAGTTAAAAATTTATCCGCGGGTCAGCAACGTCGCGTGTCACTAGCTAAACTTTGGCTTAAAACTGACGCTACATTGTGGGTACTAGATGAACCTTTTACCGCGTTGGACGTTCAACTAATAGCTGAACTTGAAGCGAAAATGACATTATTCTTAAACACAGGTGGGGCGATTATCATGACATCTCATCAGAAGCTGAACATTGACTACCCTTTATCCAGTTTGCATCTGGAGTATTCATGGTAGCGTTGAAGTCAGTATTTCTCAAGGATGTGGCGCTTGCCTATCGTCAACGCGCTGAGTTGATGCAACCGTTGATGTTCTTCGTATTAGTTATCACCTTATTTCCACTCGCTATCGGGCCAAGCCCAGAAACGCTTCAGCGTATCGGCGGCGGAATAATTTGGGTTGCGACTATATTGTCGCTGTTGCTAGGTATGGAAAGAATGTTTCGTGATGATTTTACCGACGGTAGTTTAGAGCAATATATGTTGTCTCCTACACCCTTATATATGATTGTTGTGGTCAAAGTGCTCACCCATTGGTTGATGCATATTGTGCCGTTATTTTTGATTTCACCGTTACTTGCGCTATTCTTAAATCTTACGTTTGATATGTATGTTGCGCTCATGTTTACGTTATTGTTAGGAACGCCGCTTATCAGTTTTGTTGGTGCTATTGGTGTTGCTCTTACGGTCGGTTTACACCGAGGCGGCGTGCTTTTAGCGTTGCTGTTAATTCCGATATTTATTCCGTTATTAATTTTTGCTACATCGGCCATCGAATCGGCATCAATGTTATTACCTTATCATTCGCAACTTGCTATTATAGCGGCGTTGCTCCTGTTTTCAGTTGCGTTGTCTCCTATGGCAATCGCGTATTCATTAAAAGTGAGTCAAAACTAATGTGGAAGTGGATTAATTCGTTCGCTAAGCCAGAGAAAGCTTATTGGTTATGTGATGTATTGCAAAACTGGTTTGCGGCTGTCGCTATCACAGGCCTTATTATCGGTATTGTTTGGGGGCTCGGTTACGCGCCTTCAGATTACCAACAAGGCGACTCTTTTCGTATTATCTATATTCATGTGCCAAGTGCAATATTAGCAATGGGTGGCTACGTTGCTATGGCAATTGCCGCACTCGTTGGTATTGTATGGCAATGGCGCACGGCGTTTATGTTTATGGTAGCCATTGCACCTGTTGGTGCGGTAATGACGTTTATTTCATTATTTACCGGTTCATTCTGGGGTAAGCCTATGTGGGGAACGTGGTGGATTTGGGATGCACGACTCACATCACAATTAATCTTATTGTTTCTGTATTTAGGTGTTATATCGCTTTATACCGCATTTGAAGACAAACAACAGGCTGGTAAAGCCGCTGGCGTAATGGCCATGGTGGGTGTTATCAACATTCCTATTATTCATTATTCAGTGGAGTGGTGGAACACGCTACATCAAGGCGCCACGATCACTAAAATCGGGAAGCCCTCTATCGCCCCTGAAATGCTCTGGCCTTTGCTTATTTGTATTGTAGGATTTGCTGCTTTTATCGGTTGGGTCACTATTATTCGTATGAAAAACGAAATCATTATGCGAGACCTGCATCGGCCTTGGGTTGCCAAGCGATTTGGTGGGTTTGAAGGCACTGAAAATGCGCAAGGTAAGCAATAATGACATTCCAATTTGACAGTATAAACGACTTTTTCAACATGGGTGGCTATGCGTTTTTTGTTTGGGCTTCCTTCATCTGTACATTTTTGTGTATGGCTGGCGTATTAATTCAGAGCCTGGTTGTGAGCAAAAAAATCAAACAAGGTGTACAAAAAGAGAGAGCGAGAGCAGAGCGCATCATGGCGGCTCGAGCACAGCGCAAACTAAAGCAGCAAACTAAACGCAAAGCACAAGATCCCAACAATTTAGAGAATTCTGAGGTAGTCGATGAACCCAAGACGTAAGCAACGCCTAGTCGCAGTGTCAAGCATTGGCGTATTGCTAGTAGCAGCGATAGGCTTCATGCTTTATGCCCTGCAAGATTCAATTGATGTGTTTTATACGCCAAGTGAAATTATTGATGGCAAAGCTAAAACAGGGATAAAGCCGATAGTGGGGCAACGCCTGCGTATTGGTGGCTTAGTTGTACCTGGCTCAGTTTCGCGCAATGAAGAAACGCTCGCCGTGAGTTTTGACCTAATGGATATCGGTCCAAAAGTCACGGTTCGCTTTAACGGCAGTTTGCCTGATTTGTTTCGTGAGGGGCAAGGAATTGTTGCTACCGGTATTTTACAAGAAAGTAACTTAATTGTTGCTCACGAAGTGTTAGCTAAGCACGATGAAGAATATATGCCACCAGAATTAGCCGAACAGCTCAAAGGCATAAAACACGTTAAACCAGAGCAGGCAGGATACTAATGATCCCAGAGTTAGGAAATATCGCACTTATTATTGCACTCGCATTGTCTATTTTGCTCGCTATTTATCCTTTGTGGGGAGCTCAAATTCACAATCACACCATGATGAGAATGGGTCGCCCATTAAGTTTTGGATTGTTCTTATTTACGGCTTTCGCCTACGGTTGTTTAACGTATTCATTCGCGGTTGACGACTTTAGTGTGCAGTACGTGGCACAAAACTCAAACAGTGCATTGCCTATTTATTACAAGATAACAGCGGTATGGGGAGGGCACGAAGGTAGTTTTCTTCTCTGGTGTTTAATCTTTTCGGTTTGGACCTGTGCGGTTGCCTTATTTTCCAGGGGTATTCCACAAGCGATGATCGCTCGCGTGCTGTCTGTACTGGGCATGGTCAGCATTGGTTTTTACTTGTTTATGTTGTTAACCTCGAATCCGTTTGACAGCTTACTGCCGTTTTTCCCTGTCGATGGTCGAGATCTAAACCCCTTATTACAAGACTTTGGCATGATTATTCACCCGCCAATGCTGTACATGGGCTATGTCGGCTTCTCAGTCGCCTTTGCGTTCGCGATTGCCGCGTTAATTGGCGGACAACTCGATTCAACCTGGGCCAGATGGTCACGCCCTTGGACTATTGCTGCTTGGAGTTTCCTCACGGTCGGCATTGCACTGGGAAGTTGGTGGGCTTACTACGAACTTGGTTGGGGCGGCTGGTGGTTCTGGGATCCTGTTGAAAACGCATCATTCATGCCTTGGTTAGTCGGTACAGCGCTAATGCACAGTTTAGCAGTGACCGAGAAACGTAAAGTGTTTAAGTCGTGGACTGTACTCTTAGCTATTACCGCATTCTCACTAAGCTTGCTCGGTACTTTCTTAGTTCGCTCTGGTGTTCTCGTGTCCGTGCATTCATTTGCGAGCGATCCTTCTCGTGGTTTATTTATTCTCGGTTTGCTAGTGGTCGTCATTGGCGGCTCGTTATTACTGTATGCCGTGCGCGCTTCGCAGCTGAAAAGTGTGGGGCGTTATGAAATGTTCTCGCGCGAAATGATGCTAATGGGTAATAACGTGTTGTTAGTTGCCGCAACGATTGTTGTGTTGCTTGGCACATTACTGCCATTGGTTCACAAAGAACTAGGCTTAGGCACAATCTCAATTGGTGCACCGTTCTTTAATCAAATGTTTACCTTGCTTATCGTTCCTTTTGTTCTATTTATGGCTATTGGTCCGTTATCGCGCTGGAAAAACCAGCGACCTTCTGCGTTAAGAAATCAGCTGTTACTTGCCTTCGTATTGGCATTGTCTGCAGGAATATTGGTTAACTTTAGCTATGACGAGCCAACCTACATGGGCACGCTCGGTATGGTCATGAGTTTCTGGATTTTGATAGCGATTATGTTGGAAGTGCGTCAACGTGTTGTTTCAACAACAAGGTCAGAACCGGTTTTAGCTTCCTTACGTAAACTGACACCCAGTCATTGGGGCATGGTATTAGGGCATGTTGGTTTTGCAGTCACGCTAATCGGTATTAGCTTAGTGAGTAATTACGAGTTAGAGCGTGATGTGCGCATGACCGCTGGAGACACTGTAGAAATAGCCGATTATACCGTTTTTTTTACGGGTGTTGAGCAAATAGAAGGACCTAACTACAGTGCCGACCGCGGTATTTTCGATGTGTATAAAAACGGCGAGTTTGTAAATCATCTTGAGCCAGAAAAGCGTTTTTATCCGGTCCAGCGCACGTCAATGACAGAAGCGGGTATACATACTACGTTAACCAGGGACTTATTTATTGCCCTAGGTGAGCCACTTTCTAACGACGCATGGGCTATTCGATTGTACTATAAGCCATTCGTGGTCTGGATTTGGGGTGGTGCTGTGATAATGGCTATCGGTGGTATCTTCTCAATAAGTGATAAACGTTACCGTATTAAAAAAATGGCAAAGTGGAAGCTTGTTGGCGCGAGCCAGAATAATGATGACGCCGATAGCAAGCCAACGTCAGCAGGGCAGCAGCCGCAAGGTAATAAAGGCAGTAACGTAGCCGGGGAGCAAACTTAATGAAACGTCTTACGTGGTTTATGCTGCCTTTAGTCTTGTTCTTGGGATTAGCTGTTTTCTTATTTCAAGGGCTGTACTCAAACCCGAAGGAGCGTGAGTCAACCGCAGTTTCTAACGCTTTTCCAGCCTTTTCATTGCCTGATTTGATGGACGAGTCTGTTATATATGATAACTCGGTGTTTGATGGTCAGATTACCTTAATCAATGTTTGGGGTGTTTGGTGCACAACGTGTGCAATTGAATTACCCTACTTGGAGAGTTTAAAAAATCAGGGCTACCGCGTTGTTGGTTTGTATTACGACCAAGATCTTGACCCTGACTTTGGCACCAAAACAATTGATAGAGTCCGAACAGAAGTTGTTTCAACGTTAAGCAAATTTGGTGATCCTTACGCGTTTAATATCTTCGATGTGTATCGAAATACATCTTTAGATTTAGGCGTAACCGGCGCGCCAGAAACCTTTCTTGTTGATCAGGAAGGGGTTATTCGCGTGCATCATTTAGGTGATTTGAATGAGCGAGTTTGGCGTAATAAGTTTGCTCCAGTGCTTGCTGAAATTGAACCTCAAACTAAGGCATCAACCACTGAATTAGGAGTAAAGCAATGAACATCACTGCTTCATTCCTAATAAAACTATGCTTTTTGTTGGTGGTGGCCACAGCAACATCAACGGTATTTGCCCAAGACTCAAATTCAAGCGATGTAGCAGATGATGTAGCAGAGAAAGTGTCCGAAGCCCAAAAGATGGGTGAGAATTATTTGTTTGAGGATCCAAACGACAGAAAAACATTTTTAAAGCTCACGGCTGAGCTGCGATGCCCAATGTGCCAAAACCAAAACATAGCCGACTCCGACGCTATGATCGCGCATGACATGCGTCGAAAGGTGTATCAATTAATGTTGCAGGGCAGTTCTGAGCAACAAGTCATTGATTACATGAAAGAGCGATACGGCGACTTTGTTCATTATCAGCCGCCAGTAACACCAGTAACAATATGGCTATGGGCATTACCTGTGTTGTTTGCCGTTGTCATGATGGGCGTATTTTTAATGCGCCGTAAAGTAACACCAGAAGAGAATATTGAAGCTAAATTAGCTGCGGCTAATAAATTGTTAAAGGATGACTAGTGACTAGTTTTTATTTATATAGCGCGCTATTTGCGCTTATCGCCATTGGTTTTATTGTTTATCCTTGGCTGAAAGACAGAAATGCTAAAAAACGTTTTGAAGTGACCAACACTAACGTGATCAAGCAACGCATTCAGGAAATAGAGCGAGAAGCATCAGAGGGACTAATTGACCCTGAGGAAATGCAAACCGCGATAGATGAAATGAAAGTGGCGTTGGCCGATGAAACTGCATTTCACGATGCACAGGAAAAAAAAGCGGCAAGCACCAGTTTGTCAGCAAAGTCAGCTAAAATACCTCTTATCATCGGTGCTATTCCCGCTATAGTTGCCGCAGTTTGGGTGTATGTAGATGCAAATCAACTCTCCGGACTACAAGATTTAGTTGATGCGACCAACAATATAGACGAACTTAGTCAACGTATTTTGGTAAAGCCGGCTAATGATGTGCAACCTGAAGAATTCCAGAAATATGCGCTCGTTATTCGCCAGCAACTTCGCAAAGACCCTTTGGATGCAACCGGATGGCAATGGCTTGGCAGATTACGTATGTCATTAGGCCAAACCGAAGAAGCCGTGGGTGCGTTTGATAAGGCCTTGGAAATAAGCCCTGATTCTGAAGATATTCGCATGAAGTACGCGCAAGCGATGATGATGGTCGGTGATGATGAGAATCTGCAGAACGCCAAACGACAAGTGAGTTACTTGGTTCAGATAGCACCAGAGAATCGTAATTACCGTTTGTTATTGACCGTGGTAGCCGCGCAGTTAAATGACCGTGAGGTTGCGCTTGCTAACTTTGCACTCATTAAAGACCAACTGTCAGCAAACAGCTCGTTGTATCAATCGTTGGTGAGTCAACTACGCACCATGGGAGCGCCTGAAGAGCTGTTGTTACTCGACAGTAATGTATCAAATGATGGAGCAGGTGAAAGCACAACATCGTTATCAGGGTCTATTCCTTCAAATGCCGATATAGCCAATGACGCGGGTAGACAACAAAGTGCTGATAAAGGTTTTGATATTACCGTTTCAATTGCCAGTAAATTAGAAAGTAAACTGCCCTCGAGTGGTTTTTTAATTGTATTCGCACAAGACGCGATATCAGGAAGCAGAGTGCCCTTAGCTGTTAAAAAGATGGCTTTACCTCAGTTTCCGATTTCGTTAACGTTAAGTACCGATGACGCAATGATTGCGAGTTTATCATTGAAAACTGCTGAACAAGTCACCTTAACTGCACGTATATCAGTAGATGAAGACGTAATGACCAGTGCCGGCGAGTTACAAGGAAGTCTCGTTAATGTGCAGGTCAATGACAGCATGCAAGCTGTCACTATAATAATAAATGAGGAAGTACAGTGATTAACAAGTGTAAAGTAATTGCGTTAGTGTTTGCCTTAGGATTAGGCGGGTGCGCAAGTCAGTCAGCCAATGAGCAAGCCGAATTATCAAAAAATCAAGAAACGGCCTTGGGTGAAGTAAACCCAGCAGTAGATGCAATAAGTTCAGAGGCAGAGCCTGAGCGTAATGTTGATCCATTCGAACCCATCAATCGCGTATTTTGGGATTTTAACTATGAAATTCTCGACCGTTTTTTAGTTAAGCCTGTAACCAAGGCCTACATTGCGGTGACTCCTCAATTCATTAGAAGTGGCTTACTCAATGCTTCTGAAAACCTGAGCGAGCCTGCCAGTGCCGTGAACAACTTACTGCAAGGCAAGCCAGTTGATTCACTCACCAGTGTCGGTCGCTTTTTGTTAAACAGTACCGTTGGTATCGTCGGCTTGTTTGACGTCGCATCCGAGATGGGTTTAGAAGTAAAAGAAGAAGACTTCGGTGAAGTGCTAGGTGTGTGGGGCGTTGGAACCGGCCCTTACCTTATGCTGCCAGCATTAGGCCCAAGTGATTTTAGAAGTTTTACCGGTCGTGTTGTCGATAATGTCTATTGGCCGATGACAATCCTTGAAGACCCTTACGTTATTGCGTCGAACGTGATAAAAGTGATTGAAACCAGAGCGTCTTTGCTTGATCAAGAGGAAACCCTAAACCGTTCCCTCGATCAGTACTTATTTGTGCGCGATGCTTACTTTCAGCGTTTAGCGTTTAAAGTGAGCGACGGTAAGATTAAGATTAAAAGCAAAGAAGAGTTAGAAGAAGAAGATGATGACTTTTCTAACTTTGAAGATTTGTTGAAGGATATGTAATAGAAGCGCCGTACTCGTAAAAAGTCGAGTTGATGCGAATTAAAACAAAGAGCCGAGTTAATGGAAAGTAACTCGGCTCTTTTTTTGTTTATTATGCTTTATAACCATTCGGATTATTAGACTGCCAACGCCACGAGTCCTCACACATTTCTTTTAAGCCTTTCTTCGCAGTCCAGCCCAGTGCTTCTGCTGCCAGCTTCGGGTCGGCATAACAAGCAGCAACGTCGCCGCCTCTTCTAGGCGTAATTTGATAGGGCACTTTTTGACCTGAAGCTTGTTCGAACATAGTGACCATTTCAAGCACGCTATAACCCTGGCCAGTGCCCAAGTTGTAGGTAACCAAGCCCGATTTACTCTCTAATTTAGCTAAGGCCTTTAAATGACCATTAGCTAAATCGTCAACGTGGATATAATCGCGAACACCTGTGCCGTCGACCGTATCGTAGTCATCACCAAACACACTTAGAAACTCACGTTTACCGGTTGCAACTTGGGTAATAAATGGCATCAAGTTATTTGGTATACCGTTAGGATCCTCTCCAATTAAGCCGCTTGGGTGAGCACCTGCTGGATTAAAGTAGCGCAGCAACACAATGTTCCAGTCGTTGTCTGCTTTGTGTAGGTCGGCCAACATGAGCTCAACCATGAGCTTTGACTGACCATAAGGATTGGTTGGTGAGCCAGTGGGTAAGTTTTCATGAAGCGGTAATTCAGTTGGGTCGCCGTATACAGTAGCGGATGAACTAAACACGATATTAGTTACACCGTTAGCCTGCATTGCTTTGCACAAGTTAAGCGTGCCATATAGGTTGTTTTCATAATACATGAGTGGCTTTTCAACGGATTCCCCCACGGCTTTTAAACCAGCGAAGTGAATAACGCCATCAATTTTATGTTCACTGAATATTCTATTTAGAATATCTGTATCACGAATATCGCCTTCATATAAGTCAGCTTGTTTGCCCGTTATCTGTTGTACTCTTTTCAAACTCTCATCAGAAGAATTACAAAAGTTGTCTAGGATAACCACTTTGTAGTTTGCTTCTAGTAGTTGAAGAACCGTGTGACTGCCAATGTAGCCAGTGCCGCCGGTGACAAGGATTGATTTCATGAAAAAGGCTCCTTTAGTATTAAATTCCATTTTATCTTATAAATGTGACAAATGTAATGTGTAGTAAAAAATGGTGATACTTTATTTTGTAATCAGGTTGAGTAAATACCTTGAGTTATCGCCATTTTGATGAATCGATAACAGCTATTAATCCAACTCCAACCCCAGCGCCAACTCGAATATTTATCGCTTCATTTATTCACTGTCTTTTACATTATTGGCTTTTAAATATTTAGCACACAGTGAATATTGAATAGGCTTCACAAAAATGGGGTATAACAACAAAATAAGCCCAGCCCACGCTAGTGAAAACCAATTGTCAGTTACCTGCAATATCAAAGCAAATACAGGTACTATCACAAATAACTTTAGCACGTTTAATAGTGTTTTCTCTGGAACGGTCATTTTTTTTGCCGCTTCTTCCAGCAGCGCCATGCGCTCTGTTAATGGTTTGTCGGCCAATGCTGGGATTTTTTTAGTCGAGGTGTAGATTTTCACTTTTTCTCACATAAATCAAAAAACAAGAATAGTATTAACGTGATAGTAGCAAACTTAGGTCAGTAGGTTTGTGTTTTAGTGCCAATAAAAAAGGCGATGCACTTTAAAAGCTAACATCGCCTTGCACTCAATTTACTAAATTGAGTGGAATACTATTAATTTCAGCTAGGGTCTTTCTCAGCCAACTTTTCCCATTTACCGGTTTTCATTGATAACAGCAGTAATACAATACCAATTGCGACACTGAAGTAGGTTATTTGCAGGTAAAGCCCTGGCATTTGATCAACTTGCTCTGGGTCGAACTTACCAGCAAAAATACCAGCAATAATACTACCCATTGAATACGTTAATACAAATACACCCATCATTTGACCCGAGAAGCGTTTTGGTGACAGCTTACTTACCGCACTTAATGCAACTGGGCTTAAAAACAGCTCACCTACCGTATGTAAGAAGTAGGTAGCAACCAACCAATATGGCGCGACTTTTAAACCACTTGCCGCTAGCTGAGCTGCAAAGAACATGACAATAAAGCCAGAGGCCATAATAATCAATCCCATCGCACACTTAACGCTGTAGCTTGGTTCGATCATGCGCTTACCTAAGGCCATCCACATATACGCAAAGAAAGGCGATAAAATGATGATGAAAATAGAGTTAGCAGATTGAAACCATGCTGGCGGAATTTCAAACGTGCCAATCATACGTTGAGTATAGTCTTGACCGAATAAGTTAAGTGAAGAACCCGCTTGTTCAAAACCAGCCCAAAAACAAGTTGAGGCTAAACAAATTAAGAACAATGCACCCATGCGACGTTGCTCGTCACCATTTAAGTTGCCACCAAAGAAGATGTAGCCGAAGTAGAGTAAGAAGATAGACGTTATTGCAATTGCCACTTGCTTAGCAACAATAATCGGGTCGAAACCGACCGCACCGGTGTAAACTAAAACCGTGAGTGTTGCTAACGCAATTAAAACACCGATGATAATGATATACGCTCTTTGCTGACCTGCAGGCGTTAGTGGTACAACCGGCTTGTCTGAAATACCCTTGATGTTATGCAATGTAAGTTTATATTGAATTAGCCCAATACCCATACCCACAGCAGCGGCACCAAAAGCCCAGTGATAACCCATGTTTACTTGCAAGTAACCACAAACGCCATAGCCGATTAATGAACCAATATTAATACCCATATAATAGATGGTGTATGCACTGTCACGACGGGGGTCTTTTGAACCATACAATTGGCCAACCATAGCGCCAATGTTTGGTTTTAGTAAGCCAGTACCCAAAACCACAAAAATCAAGCCTAAGAAAAAAGTTGAATCGGAAGGAATGGCCAATATGATATGACCAATCATGATCACGAAACCGCCATAAAACACTGCTTTTTGGCCACCAATTAAACGGTCTGCAATCCAACCGCCGGGTAAACCGAAGAAGTAAACGGCACCAGTATATAGTCCATATATAGCTGACGCAGTGGCGACAGATAAACCTAATCCACCTTCCTCAATAGCAAGTACCATAAAAAGAACGAGAAGCGCGCGCATTCCATAGTAGCTCATGCGTTCCCACATTTCGGTTCCTGCTAGTGTCAGCAAACCGATTGGATGACCAACAAAACTTCGGTCATTATTTTTTTCTATCGACATTAGTATTCCTTGAAAACAGTTTGTTTTTATTTTTCTGTAAGTCCAGATGCAGTATGCAGTATTAATGATTAAAGTTGCAAGTATGTTAAAAATTGAGGCTGAAAGCGCAATTATCTAAAAGTACGACAAAAGTTGACGATTAGGTGTGACATTTGGGGCGTATTTCAGTAGGATCGCGTTCTTATGGAAAACGCTGCAAGGTTGCAGGCATTAGGATATGTAATTTATGAAGAAAGTTCTCTGTGTATTTGGCACTAGGCCAGAAGCTATCAAAATGGCACCACTTGTAAAAGCATTAGAATTAGATAAAAGATTTGATGCAAAAGTATGTGTCACGGCTCAGCACAGAGAGATGTTGGATCAAGTACTTGAGTTGTTTGATATAAAGCCAGACTACGACCTTGATTTAATGAAACACAAGCAAACTTTGAACGATGTGACTTCAAAAATCCTACTACAAATGAAAGCAGTGCTAGCTGAATTCAAACCTGATGTTGTTCTAGTTCATGGAGACACCGCAACAACGTTTGCAACTAGCCTTGCTGCTTATTACGAACAAATTGCCGTAGGGCACGTGGAAGCAGGATTGCGCACGGGCAATATTTACTCTCCTTGGCCAGAAGAAGCAAATAGGAAATTAACGGGGGCTATTGCCACTTATCACTTTGCCCCTACACAAGAGTCTGCCCAGAATTTATTAAATGAAAACTACTCACAAAGCGCTATTACGGTTACTGGTAATACTGTTATTGATGCGCTATTACTAGTGAGAGATAAGCTCAACTCTGATATAAATACCAAGCAATTGATGAAAGATAAATTCAGTTTCTTGGATGAAACGAAAAAGCTGATATTAGTTACTGGGCATCGACGAGAAAACTTTGGTCAAGGTTTTGAAAATATTTGTCAAGCATTAGCTAACACTGCGAAAAAATATCCGAATGTGGAAATTCTCTATCCGGTGCATTTAAACCCGGCAGTGCAAGAGCCGGTGAACCGCTTGTTAACGGGTATTGATAATATTAAGTTGATTGAACCTCAACAGTATCTTGAGTTTGTATATTTGATGGACCGCTCACATATTATACTTACGGATTCTGGTGGTATTCAAGAAGAAGCACCGTCTTTAGGTAAACCCGTTTTGGTTATGCGCGATACTACTGAGCGTCCTGAAGCTTTAGCAGCAGGCACCGTCAAACTAGTGGGGACTAATGCAGATATAATATGCAGTGAACTTGATTCGTTGTTAACAAATGAGACTGCTTACAAAGCGATGAGTTTCGCGCACAACCCCTACGGTGATGGGAAAGCGTGCGAGCGAATTGCAAATGAATTAGCAAAGGAAACGAAGTAATGGCATTTGATACGATTTCAGTCATTGGGTTAGGATATATAGGGCTTCCAACAGCGGCAATGTTTGCAGCGCATGGTAAAAAAGTGATTGGCGTTGATGTTAACCAGCATGCCGTTGATACGATTAATCGTGGTGAAATTCATATTGTTGAACCTGACTTGGATGCGTTGGTTGCACAAGGCGTTGCCAAAGGCAGATTGAGAGCGGTTGCGGTTCCAGAGCCAGCGGATGCATTCCTGATCGCAGTGCCTACACCTTTCGAAAATGATTCCTCGTTGAGTGTGCCAAAGCCTGATTTAAAGTATATTCAAGCAGCCTGCAGCTCTATTGCCCCAGTGTTAAAAAAGGGAGACCTCGTTATTCTTGAGTCAACCTCACCGGTAGGCGCTACAGAAAAAGTTGTTGAGTGGTTAGCAGCAGCAAGAGAGGATTTAAGTTTCCCGGTTGAAGGTGCAATGAACGCGGATATCTTCGTTGCGCATTGTCCAGAAAGAGTATTGCCCGGTCATGTAGTAAGAGAATTGATTGAAAATGATCGTGTTATTGGTGGCATAACATCAGCATGCTCAAAAAAGGCAGTTGAATTATATAAAGTGTTTGTGCAAGGTGATTGCGTTGTAACAAATGCTCGAACAGCAGAAATGGCCAAATTGACGGAAAATGCATCACGAGATGTGAGTATTGCCTTCGCTAACGAGTTATCCATTATTTGTGATGAAACGGATATAGATGTTTGGGAGCTAATTGCTTTAGCCAACAGGCACCCGCGAGTTAATATTTTACAGCCTGGACCTGGTGTCGGTGGGCATTGCATAGCAGTGGACCCGTGGTTTATTGTGAGTCGTTCCCCTGAGTCGGCTAGATTGATAAAAACGGCGAGAGAAGTTAATGATTCGAAGCCGCTCTGGGTAATCGAAAAAGTTAAATTGGCTGTTGCCGACTTCCTAACAGCAAACCCAAAAAAATCGATTTCAAATATGAGAATTGCTTGTTATGGGTTAGCGTTCAAACCTGATATTGATGATTTACGTGAAAGCCCTGCACTGAATATTGCAAGGGAATTAACGTCACTATATGGTACTTCGTTGGTATCTGTTGAACCAAATATAGAAGCTAATATGCAAGTAAATGGTGTGAACTTGAGTAAGTTTGATGGGGCTTATAATTCATCTGACATACATGTTTTATTGGTTGACCACAAAGAGTTTAAAGCAAAGAGTAAACCAGTTGGTTTGGTTGTTGATACCAAAGGTATCTGGAAATAATTAGAAGGTTTCAAGGTCGCTGATGAAATATAATCTGTTGAAAAAAATACCAGTCGTTTTAATACTGGCAGTTTACGTATTTGATATTAATGCGCAGTCTGGCATGCCGTCTCAACAACAAATTGAGCAGTTTAAGACTCTACCCCGCGCTCAACAAGAGCAACTTGCAAAGCAGATGGGCTTTGATGTATCTATGCTAAATGGCGCAAATACAAACACAGCACAAACTGCGATTAATTCAGCACCGCCTGATGCTGTTGAAAGAAAAGTCAATGAAACCAAGGTGTCTGCAGAGCTGGCGAAACAGAGTGTTGTAGAATCTGAAAGTAATAAACTAAAACCTTTTGGGTATGAGCTATTTAATTCAGAGCGCGTTTCGGCTGTACCGCAAACTAATGTTCCTGTGCCGAATAATTATATCATTGGCCCGGGTGATTCTCTCAAATTGCAGCTTTATGGCAAAGAGACGGGCAGTTATGAACTAAATGTCAACAATGAGGGAAATGTGGCTATTCCCGAGTTAGGACCACTTTCTATCGCGGGCACATCTTATAGTGAAGCTAAGCAATTAATTCTGCAAAAATATGAACAGCAAAAAATTGGTGTTCAAGCTTTTATCACCATGGGTCAGTTAAAAACCATACAGATATTTTTGGTTGGGGAGGTTTATCGCCCGGGAACATTAACGCTAAATTCATTATCTACCGTGACAACCGCTTTGTTTAATAGTGGTGGTGTTAGTAATATTGGCTCTCTTCGCAATATTGAAGTTAAGAGAAACGGTAAAACGGTCACTACATTTGATTTATACGACCTTATTGTTTATGGCAACACTGCAAACGATATTAGATTACAGCAAGGCGATGTAATTTTTGTTCCTACTGTAGCCAAAATTGTTTCTATAGAAGGTGAGGTTAGAAGGCCTGCTATATATGAATTAACTAGCAATGAGTCGTTTGATGACCTTTTAACTTTGGCGGGTGGTTTGATGCCAAACGCAGATAAAAAGTCAATTCAGGTAGTTCGAAATGACATTATAAAGGGCTTAACAATACTGAGTTTGAATTCGAATGATAAAAATCAACGCAGCGCTGAATTAACCAATGGTGATTTTGTGTCTGTCCCGAAGGCTAATTTGGAATTTACCAATGCTATTCGGGTATTAGGAGCAATAAATAGTCCTCAACTTGTTTCTTTAACCCAAAAGCAGAAGTTAAGCGCAGTAGTTAATAGAGCTGCTATCCTAAATAACACAGATTTGAATTATGCATTGATTGTTCGTCGTGCAAAATTTGATGAACATACTTCCATCATTCAATTTTCGCCGTCTGATGTTATCACCGGTGACTTTGATATTGATTTGAAAGCACTTGATCAAATTCTTCTTTTTAATAGAGTGTCATTTAATTCAGCAAGCGGACTTGAGCAACGAATCACTGCAGGTAATGTAAAAACCTCTGAAGATGATGTTAAATCTAAAGAAGCTCAATTTGTACAAAAAAATGAACTTGAATCATTTACTACAAAGCAATTTGCGGATGCTGATAAAGTTAATTATTCTCGCAAACAATTATTGGCACCAATAATTGCAAGGCTAAAAAGTGAAGCTTCTGAAGGCCGTTCAGTTCAACTCATTGAAGTTGTTGGGCAAGTTAAGTTTCCTGGCGTTTATCCAATAGCGACTAATAACTCATTGGCAAGCATATTACGCGCAACAGGTGGGCTGACCGAGTCGGCACACTTAGAGAGTGCTGAAATTACATCACTAATCTATGAAGATAATTTAGCGGTAACCGCACACAAACAATTTAACCTTCTTACACAACTAGCGTTGATTGAGAGTGAGCAAATAAAGTTGACGTCTAAAGATGTGTTAAACATTGTTAGAATTCCTGATTGGTACGAAAGCAATGTTGTTAAACTATCGGGGGAAGTTGTTTTCCCGGGTACTTATCAAATATCTAAAGATGAAACCTTAACGAACCTGTTGAAACGTGCTGGTGGCTTAACAGAAAAAGCGACCATTAAAGCCGCCGTCTTTACTCGTGTAGAACTTCAAAGAAAAGAACAAAAAAGTATAAAGCGAGCCGTAGAAGGTTTGCGGGAGCAGTTGGCAAACAATAACTTATCGAATAGTCAGTTTTCAAAGACAATTGATTATGATAATGCGACTAAGATACTTAATGAGCTGGAAAATGCTCAGCCCATTGGTAGGTTGGTAATTGACTTAGGTGTGCTGTTAAACAACGAAATAGGGCTTGATATTGACTTGAAAGGTGGCGATAACTTAGTTATTCCAAACATAACTCCAGCAGTATCAATTATTGGAGAAGTTTTTGTTACAGCAACGCATTGGTATGATCCTACTTTGAGCATTGCAGATTATATATCTAAAGCAGGTGGCGTAAGAGAATACGGAGATGCTTCAAAAGTATATATAGTGAAAGCGGATGGTTCTGTCTTTATTCCTGAATCAAGTTTTTGGTTTAGTAGTGCAAGTAAAGTCAATTTATCGCCGGGTGATACTATTGTAGTGCCTCGGGATGTGACGAATTACGATAATATTGGTTTATGGCAGGGGGTTACGCAGATTATTTATCAGAGTACTGTGGCGTTGGCTGCGATTGGTTCGCTTTGATAAATATTTTAAATGATAATGATTGGTCCATTAGTAAAATTTTCGGCACAAGCCATTTTTTCAATTCATTTGCTTCATAGGGAATTATATGTCGGATAATATTTACAATCAGACTTCTGAATTAACAAATAAGTCTGTGAACGATGATGAAATTGACCTAAAAGAATTATGCTCTGCTTTGTGGGCTGGAAAAATCACGATAATATTAACCACTGTTGTGGCCAGTATTATTGCGGTTGCAATTGCTCTTTCTATGCCAAATATATACAGAGCAGAAGCCTTACTATCACCGGTAGGTGGCGACGATGGGGGTATGAATGGCTTAGCAAGTAAATTTGGTGGGTTTGCCTCATTGGCTGGCGTATCACTGGGTGGCGGAGCTTTTAATAAAACCCCTATGGGTATTGAAGTGTTAAAGTCACGTACATTTTTTGCCGATTTTGTTGATAAATATCCCGTTATGGTTGATTTGATGGCCAGTAATGGTTGGGATTCAAACACTAATAAAGTTTTGATAGACACCGAAACCTATAATGTAGATAGTCAAGCTTGGGTCAGAGAAGCAAAAGCGCCAAGAAAGTCAGAGCCATCAGTTCAAGAAGCCCATAAAGCATTCAGTAGTTTATTATCTGTTTCACAAGATAAAGAATCAAGCTTTATAACTATTGCAATTGAACATTATTCGCCCCACGTTGCGAAGCAATGGGTGGACTGGTTAGTTCAAGACATAAATAACACGATCCGAAATCAAGATGTACAACAAGCACAGCGTTCAATTGACTATTTGCTTAATCAGATAGAACAAACAAAGTTGGCAGAGTTACAAATGGGATTTTTCGAGCTTATACAATCACAAACCGAAACTATTATGTTAGCTAACGCAAGTCCCGAATATTTATTTAAGACACTTGATCCTGCAGTTGTTCCAGAGTTGAAAGCAGGGCCTAAAAGAGCGTTAATTTGTGTTCTAGGTGCGATGTTAGGCGGGATGCTTGGTTTACTTATTGTGTTGGTTAGGCACTTTTCAAGTTTGAAGAAAGATGAGCTATAATGCCCATTATTACCTATTATTTGTAATCAATATGAAAGTCGCTAAATAGTCATTCCTGTCGCAGGCCTTGGTAAAAGAATACTTGATGTAACTAAAGTGCCTGTACACAAAAGACTTATAGTTTATCATGTAGTAAAAGAAGCTTGAACGGATGTATTCATTTATATCGAGATTTTTTATAAAGTAAGACAACAAAATGGTAGCAAGAAATTGCTGCCGTCACGAAAATTTGAGAGTTAATACCAACAATGAAGAAGCATTTTGGTTAGGTGAGAGGATTCAATGTTTTTAAAAACTATACATATAAAAGAGATAAAGCTAAGGCTTAACTTATTATTAAAATAGTATATGTAATCTTAATTTAGATTAAAGATATTAAATTTTTAATAACTAATTAGACACTTGTTGATAACATTCCAACAATAGGTTATCACGAGTAGCTAGCTAAAATTGACTTTTTTAAAATAAAAAAAGTGTTTCTGTAGGTTTAAAAACGACTGAGATATTAAATTGCTGAAATTCGATTTAATGGTGGTTGACTATTTACTCATTGAGTGAATGTTGGGGCTTCTAACCCTGCAGGTAATAGGCGGTTTTTTTTAAGGAGTTTTAAATTTGAGTGTCCGATGAGCACTATTAAAGATAAAAGTTGGAAATATGACGCTTCCTACAATATATTTATGTTGCTCGCTAGTTTAATAATTGACTGTATGGGATATAGTTTTTGATTGTGCGCCTCTCGGCCACCTATCTCGGTTCGTGGCTGCAACATATTTTAAATTTAGATGATATGGAAATATAAATGTTAAATAACAAAACAGTTTTGATCACTGGCGGCACCGGCTCATTTGGTAAAAAGTTTATAGAAACAATATTGGCTCGTTACCCATATGTAAAAAAAATAATCATCTATTCGCGTGATGAATTAAAGCAGTCTGTAATAAAACAAAAATACCCAGCATACGATTACCCTCAATTACGTTTTTTTATTGGTGATGTGCGCGATAAAGAGCGTTTAACGCAAGCTTGTGAAGGTGTTGATGTGATTATTCATGCTGCAGCAATAAAGCAAGTTGATACGGCTGAATATAACCCAACAGAATGTATACGCACTAATATAGACGGTGCTGAAAATGTTATTCTTGCCGCATTAGCATGTGGCGTGAAAGATGTTGTTGCATTATCAACTGATAAAGCTTGTGCGCCAATAAACCTTTATGGTGCAACTAAACTCGCATCAGATAAATTATTTGCTGCTGCTAACAATATTCGTGGCTCAAAAGACATTAAATTCAGTGTTGTTCGTTACGGTAATGTAATGGGTTCTCGTGGTTCTGTTATTCCTTTCTTTTTAGAAAAACGAAAAGAAGGTATTTTACCAATAACACACAGTGAAATGACTCGCTTTAATATATCGCTTCAAGATGGCGTTAATCTAGTTATGTTTGCTTTGGCCAACCATTTAGGTGGTGAGATATTCATTCCTAAAATCCCGTCATACAAAATTTTAGACATTGCAGAAGCTATAGCACCTGAGTGCAAAACGCGTGATGTAGGGATTCGCCCAGGCGAGAAACTACATGAAGAAATGATTACAGATACTGATTCGTTAAATACGATTGACTTGGGGCCGTATTATGCCATTTTACCGTCTGTGTCGTACACATACACTGAAGAAGAATATATTGCGCACCATAAAGCTGAAAAAGTACCGTTTGGCTTTAAATATAACTCAGGAACAAATACCGAGTGGGAAACAATAGAAGGCTTGCGTGAGCTTATTGTTGAACATGTTGACCCATCATTTGAAGTGTAGAGATAACGAAATGATACCGTATGGAAAGCAAGATATAACTCAAGCAGATATTGATGCTGTAGTTAATGTATTAAAGTCGGACTTTTTAACACAAGGGCCGCAAGTTCCTGTATTTGAGCGTGCGCTTATGGATTCAACTGGGGCCAACTTTGCGCTGGCAGTTAATAGTGCAACGTCAGCATTACATATTGCCTGTTTAGCGCTTGAGCTAGGGCAAGGTGATATATTATGGACAACTCCTGTTACTTTTGTAGCTTCTGCTAATTGTGGTTTGTATTGTGGTGCGTCTGTGGATTTTGTTGATATAGACCCAGCAACTTATAACCTTTGCCCAAAAGCATTAAAAGAAAAGCTAATACAGGCTAAAAAACAAGGTGTTTTACCTAAGGTTTTAGTTGCAGTGCATTTATGTGGCCAACCGTGTGACATGAAAGTAATCCATGCGTTGTCAATAGATTATGGTTTTAAAGTTATTGAAGATGCTTCACATGCGATAGGTGGGCGTTATTTAGAGCAACCAATTGGCTCATGTGAATACAGCGACATTACCGTATTTAGTTTTCACCCTGTTAAGATTGTTACAACTGCAGAAGGTGGTGCGGCATTAACCAATAGCAAAGCACTTGCAGACAAAATTGCACTATACCGAAGCCATGGAATAACACGTGATGAAGCATTAATGGAAAATGCATCGCATGGTGGTTGGTATTATGAGCAAGTGGATTTAGGCTTTAACTACCGCATGACCGAGCTGCAAGCTGCTCTCGGTGTTTCGCAAATGAGCCGCTTAAGTGAGTTTGTGGTAGCACGTCATCAATTAGCCTTACGTTATTGCGAAAAACTCGCGACTACACCCATTGTGCTGCCTTATCAATTACCTAATACTTACTCTGGCTTACATTTATATGTTATTCGTTTAAATTTAAATGAAATAACAAAAACACATAAAGAAGTGTTTGATGCGCTAAGGGATAACGGTATTGGTGTAAACCTGCATTATATTCCTGTGCACTTGCAGCCTTATTACCAAAAAATGGGCTTTAAACGGGGGGACTTTCCTCACGCAGAAAGCTATTACAGTAATGCTATTTCATTGCCGATGTTTCATGGTATGACCCATGAGCAACAAGATGAAGTTATTAGTAAGCTCACTGAAATAGTGCAAGGCTGATTATGAACATAGCAATTATTCCAGCGCGAGGTGGAAGCAAACGTATTCCGCGTAAAAACATCAAAGAGTTTCATGGTAAGCCAATGATAGCTTATTCTATTGAAGCGGCTTTGGAAAGTCAGTGTTTTGATAAAGTAATGGTATCTACTGATGACGCAGAAATAGCTGATATTGCAATAAAATATGGGGCAGAAGTACCATTTATACGCCCTACTAATATTGCTGATGATTATGCGACCACTCTTGATGTGATTAAGCATGCTGTTGAGTTTACAGAGTTACAAAAATGGGGGGTTAAAAATGTATGTTGTATTTATGCAACAGCCCCATTTATAACATCTGAATTTATTCAGCGAGGGTTTGTAGAGTTAACATCTAATCATATCGATTATGCTTTTAGTGCTACCAGCTTTCCTTTCCCAATCCAAAGAGCTTTGAAGCTTAATGATAAGCAATGCGTTGAAATGTTTCAGCCAGAACATTTAAATACACGCTCGCAAGACCTCGAAGAATCATATCATGATGCCGGACAGTTTTATTGGGGTACTAAAACTGCTTTCTTACAACGTAAAGCTTTTTTCTCACCACAATCAAAAGCTATTTTGCTACCACGAAAATATGTACAAGATATTGATACCCCAGAGGATTGGGAGTTAGCCGAAGCGCTATATAAGGCACTGTCGTGAAAATCGTTGTAAGAGTTGATGCTTCACAGCATATTGGTAGTGGACATGTTATGCGCTGCTTGGTTTTGGCGCAAGCGCTTAAGTTTTCGGGTCATTATGTTCTATTTGCTACTCGTGAGCAGGAGTCAAATCTCAATGATTTTATTAGTAATAAGGGATTTCAATTAATCAATTTAGTTCAACCAAGAGGTTGGCAAACACCAAGTAATACTGCTGACTATTTAGCGTGGCTGCAAGTAAGTGAAAGCCAAGATTGTCAAGATTTTATCAGTAAAGTTGGAAAAGTAGATTTAGTTATTGTTGATCATTACGGTATTAATAAGTTTTGGCATGAACAGGTTAAAAATCAATTAGGGTGCGCGCTAATGGTAATTGATGATCTGGCGAGAGAGCATAGTGCTACTATCGTCCTTGATCAAACACTTAACAGGCAACCAAGAGCATATATAAGTTCGCACCCATGTACAGTATTAAGCGGAACAAACTACGCCCTATTAAAGCCAGGGTTTTCTGAAGTGCGCAAACACTTGAATAATAGGGCCCCGCAAAAACATAAGATTTTAATCACTATGGGTGGCATAGATATGCCTAATTCCTCCTTAAAAATATTGACATCACTTTCTAAAGAAACAAAAAAAATACCTACTACCGTTTTACTAAGTCAGCGTTCACCAAATTACAACCAAGTAAAAGAGTTTGCGTCAATTCACGCATCGTGGGTCAAGCACATTGAATTTGTAGATGATATGGCTGAGTTGATGAGCCAATTTAGTATTGCCATTGGTGCGCCAGGCTCAACTTCTTGGGAAAGGGCTTGCTTAGGTATACCGTCAATTTTAGTGCCTATTGCTGAGAACCAAAATACGATTGCAACTGAGCTTGAAAAAGCGCATGCGGCTATATTAATAAATTTGAACGATATCAAGATTGGCCTGCCGTTAGCACTGAATCGGATTATTGCAGATTGGCAAATTTATAGTAAAAATAGCTTTGCATTATGTGATGGTAAAGGGTGTGAACGAGCAGTGAAAAAAATAGAAGAGGTTATGGGGATATGCTAAGGGTTACACTAATTTGTTCAGATAAAAATCACCCCGTTTTCAAATCTTTAGAAACGTGGAAAAAAATCAATGGCAATAGTTATGTCATTGATTTATATACGTCAATAAATGAAGTTAGTATACGCGGCGACATTCTATTTTTAATTTCTTGTACAGAAATCATAAAAAAGCATCATAGAGAACTATTCACTCATACCCTAGTATTACATGCGAGCGACTTACCTAAAAACCGAGGCTGGAGTCCCCATATCTGGGCTGTTATTAATGGTGAAAGTAAAATAGTACTTTCACTTTTAGACGCTGAAGATAAAGTTGATACAGGTCGAATATGGAAAAAAATTGATATTCAGTTAGAT
Organism: uncultured Glaciecola sp.; assembly: GCF_937770335.1. Lineage (GTDB taxonomy): Bacteria > Pseudomonadota > Gammaproteobacteria > Enterobacterales > Alteromonadaceae > Glaciecola. The sequence goes on along the minus strand of NZ_CALJHY010000003.1, from coordinate 340,765 downwards.
GGTACTGAGCTTTATGATGAGATAAATAAAAAGCTGTTCGATGCTGAATTACTTTTACTATCTTGGGCTTGTAAAAATATAAATAATACTGTAGCACAAGCTCAAGAAGAAACCGCTTCTAACTACCTGCGAAAGCGGCGGCCAGAAGATAGCGAACTAAACATTAATCAATCGTTAAAAGAGCAGTTTAATCAGCTTAGGGTGTGTGACCCTGAGCGTTTTCCTGCTTATTTTTATATAAATGGTTGCAAATATAAAATTAAAGTAGAGAAGTATTAAAATGAATAAATTTATTACAATTGACGGTAAAAAAATTGGACCAGACTTTTCCCCTTATATTATTGCTGAGTTATCAGCTAACCATAACGGCGATATAAATCGCGCATTTGAAATATTAGAAATGGCAAAGCGATGTGGTGCAGATGCAATTAAATTACAAACTTACACACAAGATACGCTAACAATAGATTCTGACAAGCCCGACTTTAAAATTAACGGTGGGCTATGGGATGGCAGAACACTTTATGATTTATACACAGAAGCACATATGCCATGGGAGTGGCACAAATCTTTGTTTGCAAAAGCAAAAGAGCTAGGTATAACTATTTTCAGCTCCCCTTTTGATTCAACTGCTGTTGATTTATTAGAAGAGTTGGGTGCGCCTGCGTATAAAATAGCTTCATTTGAAGCAATTGACTTGCCATTAATAGAGTATGTTGCTAAAACAGGTAAGCCGATGATTATATCAACAGGAATGGCGAACGAAGAAGAAATACGTGAAGCAGTTGAAACTGCTAGGAATGCAGGTTGTAAAGAGCTTGTTGTTTTACATTGTGTCAGTGGTTATCCAGCCCCATCAGAAGATTATAATTTAGCAACAATACCTGATATGGCTGAACGGTTTGATGTATTAACGGGTTTGTCAGATCACACAATAGATAATACAACAGCAGTAACTTCGGTTGGATTAGGTGCATGTTTAATAGAAAAACACGTTACGCTTAATAGAGATGGTGGCGGACCAGATGATAGCTTTTCGTTAGAGGAACCTGAATTAAAGCAGCTATGTAATGACAGTAAAATTGCATGGGCAGCAATAGGCAAAGTAAATTATGAACGTAAAGAAAGTGAAAAGGGGAATATGATATTTAGACGTTCGCTTTACGTGGTAAAAGATATTAAAGCTGGTGAAAAATTTACGCCTGAAAATGTAAGAAGTATTAGACCTGGTTTTGGCTTATCTCCTAAATACTATATTGATGTAATGGGTAGAGTTGCTTTAGTAGATATAAAATTTGGTACTCCACTGTCTGAACTCCATATTCAATAGATGTTGCATCATGAGCTTAGTTAAAAATAGTAGTATTTATATTTTCGGTGAAATTTTAGCTAAATTACTCCCATTTTTGCTTTTACCATATTTAACTCGTAAACTTGGTGTTGATGGCTTCGGTGAATTAGCTAATGCTCAAGCTTACATAGTATTACTAGTCGTTTTTATCGGGCTTAGCCAAGACGGAGCTGTCGCACGCTATTTTTATTTTTATGGCAAGCGTTCTATCGGGTTAATTGTTAGTTGTGGTTTGGTTCTCAGTTTGCTATTTGCCTTACCGCTAATTGTGTTTTCTTTGTATACGCATAATCTTATAGTTCTCTATATAGCTTTGGCAGCCTTAAGCCAAGTGATTTTAAAAGTTCAGTTATCTTTAAGGCAGTGCCAAAAAAAGGCATTTGAATATACTTGTATTCAAGTGTTTAGTGGCGTGTTCACTGTTGCAATTACTATTTTTTTATTTGAAACACTTAAGGCAACATATGCCAACAGAGTTCTAGCTATAGTGATTGCAAATTTTTTAACTTTTTTTTTAGGGTTGTATTTTTATGCTCAAACGACAAAATTAAAGCTCAATTTTTGTTGGCGAATTAGGCGTAAGGGTTTTACCTATATTTTCATGTTTGGCTTTCCATTGGTTTTTCATCAGTTAAGTTTTTTTATGAAAGGGCAGTTAGATAGGATCCTTATACACGAGAATTTCACTCCGGCTGAACTTGGTATGTATGCTGCTGGATTTCAATTGGCCTCCATACTTAGTATACTGATTATGGCAATAAATAAGGCAATAGTTCCATTTATCTATGAGGGATTTAAGAAGAAAGAAATTAATTTCTTAAATGTTATTAGTTGGTTTCATCTATCGTTTTTATTTATAGGACTTCCTGCATTATTTGCTTTTTTAATTCCTGAATCCGTATATCAAATGATATTAGGCGATGAGTTTGTTGGATCGAAATTTTATACTGTGCTTTTTTTGTTAGGACTTGGCTTAAATATTCCTTATTTACTTTTAGTCAATTTTCTTTTTTATCATGGAGAAAACAAAAAGATAGCTTTCAGTACAATTTGTTCTTCTGTAATACACGTTTTTTTTGTTTATTTATTTCTTCAAATTGGTCTAGATTGGATCCCAGTTTCTTTATTTTTATCTAATATAATTTTAATTATAATTTTATATTTCTCTTGCAAAAAAGTATATTTAAGCCAATTAACAAGAACATGAATTTCCTACAGTAAGAATTATATGTTTGTAAATTTTTCTTTACAAATAGTAACGTTTTTTATATTAAATAACATTTATTAATTTTTTGTTTTACATGGTGGTTAGATGGCATTGTCCATTAGTAGAAAAGTCAAAATCCTGTATGAATCTTTATGGTTATATAGAAATGCAGGGCACCCTGATTTTGAGATAGTGACACAAAATTGGACAAAAAAAACATTATTAAGTCGCTATGTTTATTCTTTTTTGCTTTTGTTTAAAAAATTAATGCAAATGCGAAGAATTGATGAACATAAGTTAAATTCGTCTATGATTTTGTATGTTAATTCAGGTAATACTATTAGTGCACTTGATTTTCTTTCTGATCAGGGCATGTTTTTTTCTCAGATTAGTTCAACTAAAACTCTAGGTGTTGCTGATAAAAATAAGGCGACGTTAGGTTATCAATATTCTCTGTTATCTATTATACAATTGCCATTTGCTTTTTTTTATTATGTAACCCTCAATCCTAAATTTGCATTAATGTATCCTGATTTTTTTATAGAGAACTGGGGAAAGCTTGAATGGAATATAGAATACCTAAAGAAGCAAACCAATTTGCGCAAAGTCGTATTTTCGAATGACCACAATGTCCAAAATCGTCTTTTTTTACATGCATGTAAATTATCGAATATACATACCTCTTATATTCAACATGCTTCAGTTTCTCAATATTTTCCACCTTTGAATTTTGATCTTTCATTTCTGTATGGAGAAGTTGATTATGAAAAGTATAAAAAAATCGGTGGAGAAATGAATAAAGTAGAATTAGTTGGCATACCTTCCTTTGATCCATATAAGATCCATCGAAAGATAATTGAAAAGGTTAAAACCATTGGCCTTTCAATAAATCTTATTGACGATAGTCGAATTATAGAAGATTTAGCCTTATACCTAGCTAAAGACTTAAATATTGAACTGATCATTAGGCCACATCCAAGGGATATGCGTGTGATCAACTTTCATAAAAGTAATATTTCATACAGCAATGCGAACGAAGAAAACTCATATAGTTATTTGAAAAAATTAGATATGCATATTGCTGGTGATTCAAGTATTCATCTTGAAAGTGGGCTAATAAACGTTCCATCATTTTATTATAAAATGTCACTTGATGGACTTAATGATTATTATGGATTTGTACAGAATGACATGATCGAACAAGTTACCGAGAAAGATTATTTTCTGGATTTAATTACAAAGGTTAACAAGGGCGAGTATCAAAGTTGTTACATTCGTTGCAAGGGCTTCTGTGCAAGTGTCGATATAGAATGGGAAGGAAAAGTTGGTAACCGTATAAAGGAGATACTTAAAAATGCAAATACGGTTAATCTCTAGTCTATGTATTGCTGCAATTGTTTTAATATTCACAGGTTTTTTATTTGAGTCTGCCAGTTCTTTTACCTTATATGTAATTTTACTTGGTATTCTATTAATTCCAGCTCGTGGTGTAAGGATAGAACTCTCACTTTTATATAATATTGGCATACTGGCAGTATTGTTTTTTTATTGGTATTGGGGGGAATTTTATGGCTCTCATTATTTTATCGGTGGTTTTAGTGATGATTGGCAATATGACGTTTTATGGTCAGAAGGTTATCATCAAAGTTATGGTATAAATCCATTTTATTTATCCGAGCATCTTGGCATTCTACATAATTCAAAGGGCTATGTTTATCTCGTTGTTCTTATGCGTGAATTTGGCAGTACGATTGATGGGTATCATACTTTGTTACCTCGTTTTTTAAATATTTTCTTTTTAGGTATGACTTCACTTGTTTCCTATAATATAACATTACATTTTCTGAAAATAAACGACAGGCCAAAATAGTAATGATTACCGTTTTCTTATTCCCGGTCATGCTGTTTAATTCTGTTCATGTGTTTAGAGATACTCTTGTTGGTTTATTGATCATGCTTTATTTTTATTCAATGTTAAAAATACCAAAATTTAAAGTTAATTTAGTGTGGTTGATTTCTGTTCTAATGGTATTGGCAACGCTTCGTTTCAGTACTTTTGCAATATTAGTTATGTTAATTCCTATGTTTTTTATCCCTATTAAAAATTTAATATGGGTGGGGCTTCTTTTAGCTCCTGTTGCTATTTTTGTACTTATTTCACAGTTTGGTGATGTTTTTAACGAAATGCTTAGATTGGTTAACCACTACGACACATTAAATACCGAGCGTTTTGGTTTTTTAGGTACAAAAATTTTTGCTTTACCTAAAGTTATCGGCTTTTATTCCTAGGGTAATATATTTAATATTCACACCTGTTTTGAACTTTAGTAGTTTTCATCAGCTTTACACATCGTTAACTGCAATATTGCAAATTATATTTTTTCCTATATTATTTTTTGGCTTATTATCTAAAGTTATCGATACAAGATTAAAAATAGTTTTTTTAATCTTGTTTATTGGCGTTGCTATGAGCTCAGCTTCATTCAGGCATGTTGTTATGTATATACCACTTGGTATTATTATCACCTGCCTTTATATGGATGCAAGAGGGAAGTTATTTAATATTAAATATTTCCAACAATTAGCTGTATTAGTTTTTGCATTCTTTTCGACTCTCGCCTTAATAACGGTATATTAAAAATATTCTTATGATTTTATTTGATAAGTTTATAGGGTTAGTCGTAAAGTATCTCGAAGCTTGCATCCATTGTTGGCTTTGTTTTTTATTTGTTCATATATATTATATAGTGAATTTATTTAGGATGAAATTCGAATGTATGTAATTGTTGTTCCTTCAACGCTTTCTCTTGGGGTTGTGGAATCCCAAGTTTTAGGTATGGCTACTGGTTTGCACTCAAAAGCAGATTCTGTTGTGCTATTTTTAGGAAAGGGCGCCGATGAGCGAAAGGAAGTTTGTAGCCGGCTTTATCCTCAAGTAAAGTTTTTGGCTAATGCTTCCTCCCTTTTAAGTAATAGAAAAAAAATTACGGGAATTTATTCTAGATCTGTCTTTAATTATTTGAAGGTATACTTTCTTCGGTTGTTTTTTTTACAAAATGCAGTGCTTCACTATGATTTTCGTGCGTTAATTTCGGAAGAAAGCTACCTTAAATATAATAAGAAGCTACGTTTTTGGCTTTTTAGATCTTTAGAGTTGTTTGCCCTTAGAACTGCAAATAAGGTTTTTACTGTTTCAAATAATTTAAATGGTTTTTTGTGTTCTAATTTAGGTTGTAAACGAGAAGTTATCGTTACCCCGTGTTGTATTGACTATTCTGAAATCAGGAGGAAAACAAAGCTATATAAGTACAGACTCCTGTATTAAGATGATTTATATAGGCTCAATGTCAAAATGGCAAAGTTTTGACAAAGTCTGTTCGATTTACAAACAATTGCAAGACCTTTTACCATGTCAATTAACCGTAATTACAAAAGATAAGGATATTGCAAATTCAACCTTAAATGAGTTCAATATCACTAATTACAAATTGCTAAGTGCGGATAGAAAACAAGTTCTCGAAATGTTAGCAAATGCTGATTTTGGTTTTGTATACAGAGAAGCCAATGTAGTGAATGAAACGGCTTCACCAATAAAGTTTTTGGAATATACGTCTCAAGGTGTTATACCGCTAATTACTAATGCTGTGGGAGATTATTCTGCTCTTGCTTCAAGTGTCGGGATTTCGATTAGTATTGAAGATGAAGCTACGATAATAGCAAAAAACATTTATTGTAAACTCCAAAATAAAGATACTTTAAGGAAGTTATACGAGGTTTAGCTCAGATTATACTTGGGATAAATACTTAGTTCAAAGATCAACAACAGGAAATTTTAAATGAATATAATGTATTTTCACAAATTATCGCATTTTTTTTCTTAAAAAAAACATACCGATAATCCCCAAGATTATTTATTACGTTCAGTTTATGGTTTTTAATTCAAGCGTTCCCCCTGAAGTGTTGATAGGAAAGGGGACTAAGGCTGCATATGGAGGAATTGGGCATCGTAATACATTCTCGTGCAAAAATTGGCTGTGACTGCCTAGTTGGTCAGGGAGTTACTATTGGTGGGCGTTCTAAAATGAATGATGTTCCTGTTATTGGCGATAGAGTATATGTTGGTGCTGGGGCTCGTATATTAGGTAATGTTATAATTGGCGATGATGTTGTAATAGGTGCTAATAGTGTCGTTATTCCATGATATACCTTCAAAAACTGTTGTGGTTGGCGCACCTGCAAGAGTTATTAAGTCAGATATTGAGCCCAGTGACTTTTTCTAAATCGTCGTGATTTTTATTAAACCTTTAAGAACTTTTAATTTATGAAAACCAATAATATTCTCATGGTAGGGCCATTGCCTCCTCCAAATGGTGGAGCGACCATTTTATTTGAGTGTTTAATTCAATATGTCAAGATGAATGATTATGATGTAAAGGTAATTGATACTTCGCCTACTACTGCCGGTGCTCAGCAAGGTGTTTTTAATAAAATATTTTCTAGGTTAGGACGTTTTTTTAAAGTTACAATCTCTATTTTAGCAAATATTCAAAAGTGTAAAGTTTTATTTTTAAATGTTTCAAAAAATGGTTTTGTTTTTTATCTACCTTTATGTATCATTATTTGTAAAATTTTTTCAAAGAAAATAATCGTTAGAAAATTTGGTGGTGATTTTTTCGATATTATGAAATTACATGGCAATAAATCTTTAACGCTTAAAATGTTAGGTATTGCTGATAAAGTTTTTTTTGAAACAAAACGAGAAATAGAACTTTATAAGAGTATTTCAAAAAAAGATAATGTTTCTTGGTTCCCAAATTGTAGAGAGTTTGATACTTCCCCTCATTTAACCTCAAGTCTAGGTTCAGGCCCCTTAAAAATAGTTTTTGTCGGTGAAGTAAAACCTGATAAAGGTATCAATGTATTACTCGATTCAGATCTCTCTGATTTGAATGTTCAAATAGACGTATTTGGTCCTCTTTGTGATGGTATTATAAAAGAGAGCTTTAGACGAAATAGTAAAATATCATACTGTGGGATATTATCTAGAGATGTTTTAACTCAAACGTTATCAAAATATGATTGTTTGATTTTGCCAACTTTTTACAAAGGTGAAGGTTATCCAGGTGTTATACTTGAAGCCTTTTCAGCAGGCCTTGCTATAATAACTACCAAGTGGAAAGCAATTCCTGAGTTAATTACCGATGAAATTAACGGATTACTTTTGCCTATAAATGACCCTGTAGCTATAAGAAATGCCATTACTTACTTAGAAGGAAATCCTGAATTACTTTTAAATATGAAATCAGAAGCTCTGAAATGTAGGGAGAATTTTGAAGTAAACAAGGTTCACTTCAGGGTTATAAAAGAAGTAGAAGCAATACTTTAATTATTTAACTTAGTATTAATGTTTATATGGCAACAGAGATAAGGGGTTAAATTAAATTATTTTATTTTGAATGATATTTACTTTGTCTTTTTAACGTGTTTAATTTTTATTTTTGACATTAAGCGATAAAACCACTACCTATAATGTACCGTTTTCAGATTATGAATATATTACAGCTTTATTTTGATACTTTGAGATTCTTGCGACCGATTCAATTTTTTTATCGCATAAAATATAAATTTTTTCCGCTTAAACAAATTCCTCAAGTAAAAACGCCTCTATCAGCAAATAAATTGTGCCTTGATTTTATGTACTGGCAAAAAGAAAGCTGGAATCCTGTTAGCGGATTTGTAACTTTAAATAAGAATGTTAATTTTGATTTTACAGTTACCTGGGACGTAGAAGCTGAGATGCTCTGGCTTTATAATTTACATTATTTTGATGACTTGAATTCTGTAAATTGTGAGCAAAAGTTACATTTTCATCAACAGTTAATTTCTGAATGGATAAAGCTTAATAGTAATGTTAATTCTATTGCATGGGATCCTTATCCAATATCCCTCAGGTTAGTCAATTGGACGAAGTTTTTTTTCCGCTATGAAGGAGAAATACCACAGCAGTGGCTTGTTTCTTTTGCTCAGCAAGCTTTGGTTTTAATAAAGCGCCGAGAATACCATCTGTTTGGAAATCATTTGTATGCCAATGGCAAGGCGCTGATTTTTGCTGGTGTTTTAATAAAGGGAGAGTTAGGTAATACTTTTTTAAATAAAGGTTTGGATATAATTGATAAGGAAAATAATGAACAATTTCTAGCTGATGGGGGGCATTTTGAATTGTCGCCCATGTATCATTCTATGTTGTTAATGGATTTACTTGAATTAATTGAATTGGCGAAAAAAAGTGAAGTTGAATCACTGTATGAGCGTCTTCCTGCTTGGCAATATATAGCTCTAAAGGCTGCTGGTTGGATGTTGAAAATGCAACACTCTGATGGAAGGATTGCTTTTTTTAATGATGCAAGTTTAGGAATAGCACCTCCTAATAACGTAATTAAGGATTATTTGAAGTTGTTAGAAATGGTTCCAAATATCGAAAGTAACTCACCTGTTTTCGATATGAAGGATACTGGTTTTTATTCAGTAAATTTGAAAGATAACGGGAAGTTGATTTTTGATGCTGGAAACATTGGTCCTGAGTATCAGCCTGGTCATGCCCATGCCGATACGTTAAGTATTGAGTTAAGTCTATTTGGTCAAAAAGTTTTTGTAAACTCGGGTACTTCGCTATATGGAATATCAACAGACAGGGAATTTCAAAGAAGCACTCGCGCCCATAATACTGTCACAATCGATGACTTAAATTCATCGCAAGTTTGGGGGGGATTTAGGGTTGCTAAACGTGCAAAAATAACCAAGAGAAAATTTCTTTTGAATAACGGAAAGATAGAATTATTCGCTGAACATAATGGATATCAAAAGTTGGGCGTGGCCGGTCTACATAATAGGAAAATAACAGTTTGTAATGGTTTTTTTAGTATAGATGATTCTATTACTGAGTTAGAGCATAAAAATGCTACGTTTAGAATTTATCTTCATCCGGATGTTAATGTTTTGTCTTTTGATATTGATAAAGTAAAGTTAGATGTTGCAGGAAAACAAATTATAGTTACGAGTAAGTTTGGTTTGATTAAAGGTAAGGATAGTTTTTGGTATCCGGAATTTGGAATTAAAACACCTAATAAATTTATCGAAATATCTTTCACTTCATCTAAATTACATACTAAAATAATTTGGGAGCAGTATGAAAAATAATAAAATACAATTTATCACGAGTTATCCTCTTCACCATGAGCCTGTCATTAAAAATAGAGTTGTTCCTTTTATTCGTGTTGCTGTGAAAAATGGTTATCAAGTAGTGCTAATTTCACCTGATAATAAAACATTTAAAGTTGAAGGTGTCGATTTTAAACATATTTTATCTCCAGATGAAGTAACGAAGCCTACTAGTTTCGTTAAAAGGATGTTTTTTGAAATAAAGCAAGCTAGACGCCTTATTAAAAAAGCTGTTACTGAAGGTGCAAATGTTAGAGTACTTACAGTTCCTTCAATGTTTCTCTTATTTAATGCTAGCCTTTTTGGTAAACATGAGTTTACAACAGACCTAAGGGACTTGACTTGGGAATATGTTCCTGAATTAAATGTTTTTACTAAAATGGCAAAAAAAATATTTCGTTTTTTTGCCAAGTACAACATAAAAAGATCTAGATTTATTAATGTAACTAATGAAACCGAAAAAGAATATTTGCTAAATAAATTTGGGGTTAAACAAGACGTTCTATTGGTACCAAACGGGGTATCTGATGAGCAATATAATCGACTTTCAAAAGTTTCGATTAAACCTGACCCTGCCCCTTCGGTTGCCTATATTGGGAATGTCGGTTTAGCTCAAAATTTAACTAACTTAGTCAGGGTTGCAAAGAAAACTCCAAAAATACAGTATACCATTGTAGGTGAAGGTACTGACTTTAAGTCTATTAAAGAATTAGTTTATAGAGAGAATTTGCCTAATTTAAAATTGACGGGACGTCTTCAGTGGGATGAAGTGATTGATATTTATGAGAACGTTAATGTTTTGTACGCTCAGTTATCTCCTGATTTTTCAAGTGCTATGCCTTCTAAACTATACGAATATTTAAGTACGGGAAAGTATATTATATATGGAGGACAAGAGCAGGCTCAAACCATACTTTCTGGTTTTGATAATAATACTGTTATTGAACCATGCAATGAAGAACAGCTTAAAGATGCAATAGTTAACGCTACTGAAACTAGTCTACATTTAAATATGAGTACAATGAATAAAAATTTAATAAAAGAAAAGTATATACGAGAAAATGCTATTCAAAAAATGTTCAATTATTTAAAGGATAAAAATGAAGGTAGTCATAACGGGAGCTAATGGTTTTATTGGCAAAAAACTCTGTGAACAAATTTTAGGCATTCCTAATGTTGAGTTATTAAAATTAAGTAGAAAACCGAATAAAGTTGAAGGGTTAGTAAAATCACCTAATTTAGATTCCAGTAGTGATTGGTCTGAAACTTTATTGGGAGCTGATGTTGTTGTTCATACCGCTGGACGGGCTCATATTTTAACTGATGTTGCTGAGAACTCTTTGAATGATTTCTTGAAAGTTAACTTTTACGGTACAGTCAACTTGGCAAAGCAGGCTTTATCTGCTGGAGTGTCAAAGTTTATTTATTTTAGTTCTATTGGGGTGAATGGAGCCTTGGCAGGTAAGGAAATTATTGGTCATGAAACACGATTGTGCCCTGTAGTAGATTACGCAGTTTCAAAAGCTAAAGCAGAAGTAGCTATACAGAAAATATTTAGGAATACAACGGTTGACTTAGTGATTATAAGACCTCCATTGGTTTATTCTGGTTTTGCGCCAGGGAATTTTGAGACATTATTAAAAGCAACCTATAGGCGTTTACCATTACCTTTAGGGGCTATAAACAACCAAAGGCACTTGTTGTCAGTGTATAATCTGGCTGATTTTGTCAGTGTTTGCATTAAGTTTTCAAGTCCTTGTAGTGGTGTTTATGTAGTGTCTGACGATGAAATTATTTCGATTCCAGATATTCTTAAACAATTAACCTCTGGGATGATGCTTGAGAGTCGCGTATTTAAAATTCCGCACTATGTATTAAATTTACTAGCAATGTGCGTTGGTAAAAGTAATTCTTTAGAAAAAATATGTGGGGATTTTTTAGTGGACAATAGTAATGCAAAAAATGTATTTAATTGGGAGCCACCATATACCACCTCAGATGCATTAATATTAGCTGGGCAAGAGTATTTAACTAAACGTAAGGTAGAGATTAATTGAGAAATTTAATTATAGTAGCTCACCCTGATGATGAAATATTAGGCTTTGGTGCTACAGGCGCTAAGTTAGCAAAACATGGCGAAATAGTTCAACCTGTTATTTTATGCGGTAATGTAGATGCACGCCATAAAAGACCAAGTGATGATGAGCTACTTTCGGATATGTGTGCAGCAAATGAAGTTGTAGGTTTTGAACAGCCAATTCTTGGTGATTTCCCAAATATTAAAATGAATAATGTTGACCATTTAACTATTGTACAGTTTATTGAAAAACAAATATTAGCCTTTAAACCAACTCGTATCTTCACGCATCATCCTGCTGATTTGAACGATGATCATCAACAAATTGCCCGAGCATGTATGGCAGCGAGTAGATATTATCAAAGGAGTTCAGATATTCCCCCCTTAAAATCTCTAAGTTTTATGGAAATTCAATCGGCTACCGACTGGAGCTTTGAAGCAAGTGGTGATAGTTTTAAGCCTAATCATTATGTTGAAGTGACAGAAGAGATTGACTTGAAACTTCAATCTTTAGCTTGCTATCGCAATGTTATGAGAGACTTTCCTCATCCAAGAAGTATTGAAGCTGTCAAAGGGCTTTCTGCATACCGCGGCGGACAAAGTGGTCAAAAATATTCAGAAGCTTTTCAAACTGTATTTCAACAAGGGTTTTAGTTTAAATGTATAAGTTATTTGGTAAGCGCTTGTTCGATATATTTATTGTATTTGTCGCTGTAGTTTGTTTGTCCCCATTAATGATTATTACAGCGTTATTAATTAAAATAATTGATCCTGGGCCTATTATCTTTAAACACAATAGAGTTGGTAATAATGGTGAGTTATTTTCCTTCTTTAAATTTAGAAGTATGCCTGTAACTACTGGTAATTTGGCTTCAGATGAAGTTGGGCAAGTAAAACTTACTTGGGTTGGTAAGATGATCCGCCGTACCAATATAGATGAGTTACCTCAACTATTAAATATTCTTAAAGGTGATATGAGCATTGTTGGTCCTAGACCTCCCATAGGTAGTCAGGAAGAGTTATTACAAGCACGAAAAGACAATGGTTCTTTATTTGTAAGGCCTGGTCTTACTGGCTTAGCTCAAGTTAACTCCTTTGATGGGATGACGGTTTCTGAAAAAGCTGCTTTAGATGGTAAATATGTACAAACAATCACCTTTTTAAATGACGTTAAAATCATTTTAAATACTGTTTTATATTTGTTTAAGTCACCTCCGGTTTATTAAGGGATTATAATGAAATTAGGTTTTGTTACTTGCGTGCAACTCGGCTACTCATGTATGGAAGCTATATATGATGGAGGAGGGGAATTAGAAGTAGTTCTTACATTAAAAGATGAAAAAGCTAAAAACAAATCAGGAAGGGTGTATTTAGACGAATTTTGTAATAGCAAAGGGATTGAATTATATAAGATTGATCATGTAAATGATGATTTCGTAAATCAATTAATTCAAAAATATGATTTAGATTGGTTATTCATTATAGGTTGGTCTCAAATTGCCAATAGACGACTATTGGATTCGCCCAATAAAGGGGTGCTAGGAATGCACCCTACATTGTTACCCATAGGGCGCGGCCGAGCCGCGATTCCATGGGCTATTATTAAAGATTTAAATAAAACGGGTGTAACACTTTTTAAGTTAGATGAAGGAGTAGATACAGGGCCTATTTTATCTCAATTAGAAATACCGCTAACCCAAAAAACTACTGCAACTGATTTATATAATAAAGTTGACATTGCTCATGTTCAACTAATAAAAAATGTCATTCCCCAGATATTAAAAGATAGTGTTCAACTAAAAATTCAAGACGACAACCGAGCAACTGTTTGGGAGGGAAGAAAACCAGAAGATGGCCTTATTAGTTTGAAATTTTCAAGAGATAAAGCTGAAAGGTTAATTCGTGCTACTACAAGGCCGTATCCTGGAGCATTTATTCATATTAATGGTAATAAATACATAATCTGGAGCGCTCAACTTGTTTCTAAAAGAACATCTGGTTTGTGTATTCAATTTCCTGATGGTTTTCTAGAGTGTTTAGATTGGGAAGTTGAATAGCCATTATTTATAATTACTTAGTCATAATAGGGTAAGCGTTCAGAATAGACCGCACTAATAGAATATAAACACCAGTCCAAAACCGCCACTATTTGCCGAATATACCATTAGTCACATTTACGCCCCAGTTGAAAATCGATATTTTTTTTGTGGGGTTCGGTGTTTTTCAAGACAGTTGGCACTATTTACCCAAATATTGTTAAGCTACTTTTTTCTGTCCACTATTTGTACTTTTTTTCTCGGGATTCAACGATACTGGACTTGCCGGTTGGGAATTTTTATAAACAACTTTTGCATCCATTGATATACATAAAATTGTATTGCAACTATACCAAACAAATAGACCATGATCTTACTTGACTAGTTTGCATTTAGTGCCGAAGTATTAAACCATTCAATAAACATAAGTCAATTAGGCGTCTTAACTTCCGAATATAGTTTACTGTGTTTCCTTGGCGGAAACGACCATTGAATCTTGTATTGCTTTAATATTCAATGCTTACTGATTTTGCCCTTGACCATTTAGATATAGTAAAAAATCATCATATCCGATTGTCATTTTAAATGTTTTATTATATCTTAGGGTCTATAGGAATGTTCAATTAGATGATATAGAACTTAGCTGCAATGTGCCATTATTGAACTTGTGAAGTCTATTATGAATACACTGATTTAAAGAGTTAAATAGTTAGAGAATGATAAGCCTAAACACACTACTAAATATGTCTCGTTCCAATAAACGCCTGATTACTCTTGTTGTTGATTCTTTTTTTATAGTAATTTCTTTTTGGGCCTCATTGGTAATACGTCTCGACAATCTAACGGTATTTTCAAATCCTAACTATTGGTTAATTCTCTCGGGACTGTTGCCAATCAGTATATTAATATTTGTCAAACTAGGATTGTACCGCGCCGTTTTAAGGTACATGAGCTCACAAGCTGTTTGGGCGATTGTAGCGGGCACCATGTTATCAACTGCGGCATTAGTGCTTATTGCGTTCTTCTCTACAACTACAATACCTCGCACAATGCCGTTGATTTATTGCGCCTTAATACTGCTAATAGTAGGCGGTGCAAGACTTCTTATTCGTGCATTGGTCACTCAATTCAATGGTTCAAATAAACAACCTGTTGTTATCTATGGTGCAGGGTCCGCAGGACGCCAACTGGCAACAGGAATAGCAACCGGGCCGGAATATTACGTGTCGGCGTTCATTGACGACGATACAAGTAAATATGGTTCAGTGATTCAAGGTATTCCAGTTATTTCATTAGTCGAGCTAAAAGGTTTAATTGACGCTGGAAAAGCAATTAAAGTACTTTTAGCATTGCCTAGTGCTAGTCGCTCAGACCGAAATCGTGTCATTAACTCATTAGAAAAGTACCAAGTTAGAGTACAAAGCATTCCTGGGATTAAAGATGTTATTGAAGGTAACTTTAATGCATCTGAGTTAATAGAAGTTGAAATCGACGATTTATTAGGCCGAGAGCCAGTAACACCATTACCACAACTAATGGCTCAAAATATTACAGGTAAAAACGTCATGGTCAGCGGGGCTGGCGGTTCCATCGGTTCCGAGCTGTGCCGCCAAATTATTAAATTTAAGCCTACTACATTAGTGTTATTCGAGTTATCAGAATTTGCCCTATATCAAATAGAAAAAGAACTCAGCGAGTACATACATAAAAACGGTTTAAAAATAAAACTTTACCCACTAATGGGATCGGTTCAACGAATTAACCGCGTAGAAAACGTCATGATGGCGTTTAATATTAATACTATTTATCATGCAGCAGCCTATAAACACGTGCCATTAGTTGAACTTAATGTTGTTGAGGGAATAAGAAATAACGTATTTGGTACTTATAATGCAGCGAAAGCAGCTATAAATGCAGGTGTTGAAACCTTCGTACTCATCTCCACCGATAAAGCCGTGCGGCCAACCAACGTCATGGGCGCTTCGAAACGGATGGCTGAATTAGTGCTGCAGGCGTTATCTCAAGCTTCTTTCAACAAAAAAACTCGTTTTTGTATGGTGAGGTTCGGCAATGTCTTGGGCTCATCAGGCTCAGTGGTTCCTCTATTTAGACGCCAAATTCAAGAAGGTGGCCCAATAACCTTAACCCATGAAGACATCACTCGTTACTTTATGACTATCCCTGAGGCCGCTCAATTAGTAATACAAGCCGGGGCAATGGGCAAGGGGGGGGACGTATTTGTGCTGGACATGGGAGACTCGGTTAAAATTAAAGATTTAGCGGAAAAGCTAGTTCGACTTTCAGGTTTGGAAATTAAAGACGAAGATAACCCAAATGGTGATATTGCCATAGAGTGCACAGGCCTTCGTCCGGGTGAAAAATTATTTGAAGAATTATTAATAGGAGACAACGTTCAAGATACCTTCCATGAACGCATCATGACAGCCAACGAAGCTATGTTGAGTTGGGAAGACCTAGAACCGGTGCTCGACAATTTAGATAAAATGTGTCACAACTTTGATCACGAAAGCATTAGAGAAATACTGCTAAATGCGCCGACGGGCTTTAATCCCACCGATGGGATTTGTGATTTGGTTTGGGCGGCGAGACAATCTCAAGATGACGTAAAATTCACGACAGCTGAAGTCATCAGATTACCACGAGCGTAAAGTTGTTCTTTATGGTTCAGAAAACTGAGGGTTTGGCGAGTACGCGCTCTTTTATGCTCAAATTCGACCTTTTACGATCGTATTAAAGTTGCATAATTATTTCCTATAAATATACTATTATGATCAAAATGTAACATATACCTCGATGTGAAAAGGGAATCTCAATGAAAGTAACAGTCTTCGGCATCGGCTACGTCGGCCTAGTACAAGCCGCCGTTTTAGCAGAAGTCGGCCACGACGTTGTTTGCGTCGATGTAGACCAAAACAAAGTAGATAACTTGGAAAAAGGCATTATTCCAATCTACGAACCCGGTTTAACCCACTTAGTTACCTCAAACTTTGAGCAAGGTAGAGTTAAGTTTACGACGGATGCTGAGCTTGGTGTTAATCACGGTGGAGTCATATTTATTGCTGTGGGCACACCACCAGATGAAGATGGTTCAGCTGACCTTAAGTACGTGCAGACCGTAGCTAAAACAATCGCAACCTTCATGCAAAATCATAAAGTAATTGTTAACAAATCGACGGTACCTGTTGGTACCGCGGATAAAGTGATTGCAACTGTGTCAGCCACCCTAAAGTCACTCAATAAAGAGCTAACATTTGACGTAGTCTCAAATCCTGAATTCCTAAAAGAAGGCGCCGCCGTTAACGACTGTATGCGACCGGACCGGATTATTTTAGGTACGCAAAGTGAATACGCTGAAAAGAAGTTAAGAGAACTCTACAGCCCATTTAACCGCAACCACGACAAAATAATCGTGATGGATGTGCGCAGCGCCGAGCTTACAAAATATGCGGCTAACTGCATGTTGGCAACCAAAATCAGCTTTATGAATGAAATGGCTAACTTAGCCGAGCTAATGGGGGCGGATATTGAAAACGTACGCAAAGGCATAGGTAGCGACCCTCGAATTGGTTATCAGTTCATTTACCCAGGGTGCGGTTATGGCGGCTCTTGTTTCCCCAAAGATGTGCAAGCGCTTATTCGCAGTGCAACAGGGGTGGGGTATACGGCTAAAGTTCTGGAGGCGGTTGAAACAGTCAACTATCGTCAAAAAGAAAAACTATTCGACTACATCATGGATCATTACAAAGGTGATGTGAAAGGAAAGACCATTGCTTTATGGGGTCTGTCATTCAAACCCAATACTGACGACATGCGCGATGCATCATCACGCGTGTTAATGGAAAAACTATGGAAGTACGGTGCTATCGTACAGGCCTATGATCCAGAGGCCATGGAAGAAACACAACGTATTTACGGCTCACGTGCCGATCTTAAATTAATGGGTACAAAAGAAGCCACTTTAGCAGGGTCAAGTTGTTTAGTTATTTGTACTGAGTGGCAGGCGTTTAGAGCGCCTGACTTTGCATTAATTAAAGAACACGTTGCGGACCAAGTTATCTTTGATGGCCGTAATTTATTCGAGCCAAGCTTAATTTCGGAATACGGATTGCATTACTATGCCATCGGCAGAGGCTTATCTGTTAAAGCACCGTAACTGGCTTTTATAGTAGCTAGGTTTAGCACATTGATACAGTGCGCTGAAAGTTTACGACACTAGGCAGCATGAGCTAAAAAGTAAATAAGGATTAATTGAACTATGAGTCAAGTTAGAAAGGCAGTAATACCCGTAGCTGGTTTGGGGACGAGAATGTTACCGGCCACAAAAGCAATCCCCAAGGAAATGCTACCTGTAGTCGATAAACCGCTAATTCAATATGTAGTGAATGAGTGTGTTCAGGCAGGTATAAAGCAAATCGTGTTGGTGACTCATGCGAGTAAAAACAGCATTGAAAACCATTTTGATACATCGTTCGAATTAGAAGCAACGTTAGAGAAACGTGTTAAACGTCAGTTGCTTGATGCAGTTAAAGCTATTTGTCCTAAAGGCGTCACCATAATGCATGTGCGTCAGGGCGTCGCAAGCGGTTTGGGTCACGCTATTATGTGTGCCTATCCGATGATTGGTGATGAGCCTTTTGCCGTTGTGTTACCCGACGTAATTATTGACGATGTGGCTAGCAACTTAAAAAAAGACAACCTTGCTGATATGGTTGCTAAGTTTAATACTAGCCGTGTTAGTCAGGTGATGGTTGAAAAAGTGGCGAAAAAAGATGTATCTAAATTCGGTATTGTTGATTTAGAGGGCAAGGAACTTGCCCCTGGCGAGTCTTGCAAAATGCACAGAATGGTTGAAAAGCCAGAATTGGAAGACGCCCCTTCTGACTTAGCTGTTGTGGGTCGTTATGTGTTATCTGCAAAAACATGGGACTTACTTGCTAAAACCACTCCTGGTGCGGGCGACGAAATTCAACTGACCGACGCTATTGATGCGCTCATGGAGCACGAGCAAGTTGATGCATATTACATGAAAGGTAAAAGCCATGATTGCGGTAGTAAGCTTGGTTACATGAAAGCTAACGTTGAATATGCTATGCGTCACCCAGAGTTAGGTGAAGAATTTACTGAGTATTTGAAAACCTTGTAGGCGAAGTTCATACCCTAGAGAAGCAGCGAAGATTCCGTTTGAACTGATTGAAGTTCAATCGGGAAGCTACCTAGGTGAAGATGATATTGTACGTTTCTCTGATCGATACGGTCGGACCCCAATTCTTCAATAGATAGCTTTGCTAACTTTATTTTAAAGAGTTGAGAGTGTTTTGATTTATTCATAAAAAACCCCGAAGGTTATGTCTAACTTTCGGGGGGCACTTCAATTGCTCGGTTTTTTTAAGCCTAAAATAAATCCATCTACACCTTCACCAAATCAATGATCTTAGCCACCATCTTAACGCCAATCCCTTTCACATTAACCAATTCATCAATGCTTTTGAAATTACCGTTCAGTTCGCGATACTTCACAATTTCTCCTGCTTTTTTCATACCAACACCCGGAAGTGCGGTTAATTGCTCCGCGTTGGCTTTGTTGATGTCTAATTTGGTGACAACCGACTGACTCATTACTTTTTTAGCCATTGTGTCGGTAGCAGCTTGCGCCGGCATAAAGGCGCAGGACGAGAGCAATAGCCCGCTGAGTACTAAATAGTTAACCTTCTTCATGTTAATTCCTTTTACGTTTTGAATGATATGCTTTTTATACTGTGTTTTGAGCGCTTATTGCCAATGCAGTAGTAGTCGCTAAGTTGGAGAATAAACGCACGAGTAAAGCTTAAAAGTATTTTGTAAAAGGTGAAACTGACTAGGGGGCTAGTTTATAAGAGGAGAGTTTACATTGCCTGTGGGAATAGATATCGACCGACTACCTTACATTACAAAAATACCATACATGACAATTAAAATGACTGATTTTGGCCTGTTGCAGTAGACATTTAGCTTGCCAATGAATATGTGATCTTCCCCTAAATCTGCGGGCATAAAAAAGGAGAGCAAAAGCTCTCCTCTTAACAAATGCATACTTTAACAAATACAAGCTTCAAATAAATACGTGCTTCAAACAAATACATGCTTCAAACAAATACATGCTTCAACTACCTATAGTAAACACGGATTCTTCAGCTGTATTACAAACGCTCTAATACCGCATCAGTAAACTCAGTCGTACCATGCTCACCACCAAGGTCGCGAGTAGTGCGGTCACCGCTCTCAATCACATCTTTAAGTGCAGCGCGAATGCGTTCAGCTTTATCCGCCATGTCCAAATATTCTAGCATTTGAATCGACGCTAAAATAACAGAAGTCGGATTAGCTAAATTCATACCGGCAATATCAGGAGCTGAGCCATGCACAGCTTCAAAAATAGCGCAGTCTTCGCCAATGTTAGCACCCGGTGCCATACCCAAACCGCCAACTAAACCAGCACATAGGTCTGATAAAATATCACCGAACAAGTTGGTCGTTACAATCACATCAAACTGATGCGGGTTCATGACTAATTGCATGCAGCAGTTATCTACAATCATTTCTTCTGATTGAATGTCAGGATAACGCGCAGCAACTTCTCTGGCGACTTTTAGGAACAAACCTGATGTCGACTTCAAGATATTGGCTTTGTGCACGGCAGTGATCTTCTTACGGCCTTCTCTGCGGGCTAGTTCGTAAGCAAAAACAAGAATTCTCTCTGCGCCGTCACGCGTAATGACACTCACGGCTTCAGCTTCATTGCCATCGGCAGACACAACCTGTCCTAAGCCTGAATACATACCTTGTGTGTTTTCACGTACGGTAATGATGTCAATGTCTTCATAGCGCGCTTTAGTGCCTTTAAAAGACAGTACTGGGCGTAAGTTAGCATACAGTTTGAATTGCTTGCGTAAGCTGACATTAATTGAGGTAAAACCTTCACCGACAGGCGTCGTCAATGGGCCTTTTAGCGCGACTCTGTTTTTTGCTATTAGGTCCAAGGTTTCTTGCGGTAACAATTCGCCGTGATTTTCTAAAGCCATTAAGCCTGCGTCGGCATATTCGTAGTTGAAGTTACAACCGACTTTATCGAGAATTTTAGTCGCTGCGTCAATGATGTCAGGGCCGATACCATCACCGCGTATTACGGTAATGTTTTGTTGTGTTGGGTTCATGAAATGCACTCCAGTAGTGTCGTTAGAGTTTATATAACCTGATTTTTGCAAACTGTTGAGAAGAAATCGTTGCTACAAGTTATTAGTTTAAGTCGCGCGCATGTTACCTGAATGACCGCGTCAGGTATAGCCTCTATCGCCAATATTCATGGCATTTATATGGCTTTGCTATTGCTTATATAAATGCCATTCTAGTCTTGCACAGCTATTTTGTGCTGGACTTCAGCGCGCTAATTTTCCACGATAGCCTTACAAGTTAATCCTATAGCAGGGTTCATACTTGCTACCGGGTAACTTCATTCTGCCTTGCTCAACGAATGACTTAAGTAGCACGTCCATTTTTTGCATCAGCTCAATATCACCGGTCAGTTCAAATGGGCCATGTTTCTTAATTTCTTGAATACCTTCCACTTTCACGTTTCCTGCAACAATGCCTGAAAAGCATTTTCGTAACGTGGCCGCGAGTGATGATGTTGGCTGATCCAAGCTCAAATTCAATTCGCCCATGTTTTTATGAGTCGGCATAAATGGGGTTTGAAAGTCTTCTGATATTTGCAATGTCCAATTAAAATTGAGTGAATCGCCCGTATCACGTCGGTGGCGCTCGACAACCGCTTTTTGCTTTGACATAAAGATGGCCACCTTGGCCGCGTCGCCAACAATAATGGTATATTTTGCTTGGGCTTCAGCGCCTAATGTTGCGCCGATAAATTGGTCAATGGCTTCAAAATAGGCCTTGCTGTTTTCAGGGCCGGTTAATATCAATGGGATCTTGTGGTCTTTGTTTTTTTCATCCATCAATAAACCTAGTAGGTAAAGCAACTCTTCTGCTGTGCCTGCGCCGCCGGGGAAAATCACGATGCAATGTGAAATACGCACAAATGCCTCTAGGCGCTTTTCAATATCGGGCATGATTATCAGTTCGTTGACGATGGCATTAGGCGGCTCAGCTGCAATAATGCTCGGCTCTGAAATGCCTAGATAGCGGCCCTTTTTATTACGCTGCTTGGCATGTCCTATGGTTGCGCCTTTCATTGGCCCTTTCATTGCACCAGGCCCGCAGCCTGTGCATATATTAAAACCACGTAAACCTAATTCATAGCCAACTGATTTAGTGTATTGATACTCTTCTTCTCGGATGGAGTGCCCGCCCCAGCATAAGACCATATTCACATCGAGATCTTGTGATATGGCGTTGGCATGGCGAAGCATATCGAAAACAATATGTGTGGTTAAGCTCGTCGGCGCGTCTATTAACTGCTCGAAGTTTGTCCCGTGTTTGGCTCCCATATAAAGCATGTCGCGAAGCACAGCAAACAAATGTTCATGCACGCCGGTTATTAATTTACCGTCAACAAAGGCCACTTTAGGTGGGTTAATTAATTCAATTTTAACGCCGCGCTCACGGCGCACCAAATGCACATCGAAGTCACCATAGGGTGAAAACAGCTTGTGGTAGTCGTCTTCCTCTACACCACTATTAAGCACTGCTAAACAGCATTTTCTAAATATTCCGTATAAATCGCTTTTGGTTGATTGTTGTAAAAGACTAACTTCTAGCTGTGATAATTGGCTCATCCAACCGACGGGGTTGAGTTGCACTGTGGTCATTAAATATCCTTAAATATGGTTTGATTTCGTCCAGCGTCTTTCGCTTTGAAAAGGAACGAATCTGCTTTTTCGAAGGCTTCTTCGAGGGTGCTTTCTTGAGTAATATGGCTTAAACCGCAAGACAATGTCACGGTAACTCGCTGTTCTTTGAATTTGAAAGGCAATGCCGAGATTTTTTCACGCATAATTTCTACTTTAGCAAAGGCTTCTTCTACGCTGCTATTAGGCAGCAACATGACAAACTCTTCACCGCCCCAACGCGCTATAAAGTCCTCTTTAGGTAAGTATTGCCGAATATGCTTTGCAATAACTTGTAACGTTTTGTCGCCAACAGAATGGCCATAGGCGTCATTAATTTTTTTGAAATGATCAATATCTATTATGCCAATACACAATGGTGTGCCATTGTTTTTAGCTTGTTGAACCTCAAATTGCGCTTTTTCTTCATACGCGATCCTATTGGGTAGTTTTGTGAGTTGGTCCATCAACGCTGCTTTGCGCTGCATATAGATCTTTTCTCTATAGGTACTTGCCTCAGATTCAAGTGCTGCAACCCGTTCTTGCATTTTTTTCATCAGCGCAATAGTTGCCACTTGTTCTTTTTGGTCCGCTGCGCCCGCCGCTTCAAGTGATGCTTGCATTTTATTGAGGTGCTGCGTCGCTTGCCCTTTCAGTTCGGTTAACTGTTGGCTATCCGTAACGACCGACTCCATTACTATTATTTGTTCTTTTATTGCACTGTTATAGTGGTCGCGCGTTTCGAAACCTTTTGTAGAAACGGCAATGGTGGTCTCAATATTATCGTTAATCATCGTCAGTGATCTATGCAAATTAGTGATCAAGCGGCTCGTGGCGCTGGCCTCTTTAACCACATCACGCACTACAAAGCGGATCATTACTAAGCAACACTCGAGTATCTCTTTATGATCTAGCCCAGTATTGAGTTTGTGGTAAATCTCTTGTAAGTGCTGGTCACTTTTATTAGCAATATAAAAAGGGGTAATCAGCTCTTTTAATTCTTGCGTAATGGTATTGTGTAGTGAGGTTTGCTCGAGTGTTTGCGAATTTTTTTTATCGCCTACCGCCTCGTTTTGTAATGCTTTGTTATACAAACTTAGCGCTTTTTCGAACTGTGCAAGAGGGGCAATAACAGCATCTTTATCAGGTGACAATGAAATTAAAAACTCGCTGACCTCTGCTTTAATATCGCCGGACACACTTTCGATTTTGGTGAGCTTTTTCAACGCTTTTTGTAAGTTCGACACTGAATCGAGGTTGCGTTGTCTAAAAATCTTCGTGTCTTTGTTTATAACCGCATTAAGTTTACCAATTATTACTGTAGCAGCGTCATAATCGGGCTTGTCAGACAACTGCTTTTTGAGCATCACAAGCTCTTGATCGAAAGTCGGATTTGCCCCTTTATAAAAGTTTGCCATGTTAACAATGAATATTGATAGTTTGTCTAAATACTGACGCGCATTCATTAATTGTTTTTGAGGCGAAACTCCTGTCATGCTATTTACCTTACTGTCGGGCTAACCTTGCGTCCTGGTAGGGCGCTTCGAAGTTGGAACGAAATGGGTTGATATCCAGTCCGCCTCGGCGGGTATACCTTGCATAAACAGTCAGCTTTTGTGGCTTGCACTGCTGCAAAATATCATAAAAAATACGTTCCACACATTGCTCATGAAACTCGTTGTGTTGTCTAAACGAAATTAAGTAACGCAACAATCCTTCGTGAGATATCTGGCTGCCCTCGTACTTTATTAAAATACTACCCCAATCAGGTTGATTAGTAATTAAACAATTTGATTTTAATAAGTGACTCACCAATGTTTCTGCGCAAGCGGGTTCAGTTTTTGAGCTTGGGTTTAACGTTAGAAGCTCAGGCGTAATATCAAAATCATCAATTTCTATGTCTAAATCATCAATACACGTTCCTGAAAAATGACCAAACTGAATGCCATCGAACTGCGTTGAAGGTATCACATGCACGGTCACATTCTCACCTGCACAGTTGCTCAGATCGCTACTCAATACTTGGGTTAAGTCATCCACATTGGCAAATTGGCTTTGATTCAAACTATTTAAGTAGAGTTTGAATGACTTTGATTCAATTAAGTTAGGTGACGTAATTGGCACTTCGCAACGCAAAATAGCGACCTGTGGTTTGCCTTTGGTATTTAGCCATGACAACTCATAACCATTCCAAATATCGCTGCCATGAAACGGCAGTTGCTCGGGTAGATTTACGCTGTCGCGGCTTAATGAACGTGGCACAGGTTGCAATAAGCTGTTGTCGTACTCTTTGGCGTATTCAACTTTTTTGCCAAGCGATAAATGGTCCAATGATGTCTCCTGTGGGCATCTAAAATAAAATTTTTATGGAACTTATGAATCCAAAAATGGTTCAGTAAAAAAAACAATAATGGCGAGGCTTTTAATCAACGCTATACTTCACTAAGCGGCTAATTTATCATGTTTCGCCTTAGGCCGGCACATCTAGTCAATCAAAACGTTGAAATTTAATGTTGAGGTCTAAAATTACGCTGTAATTTGCACTTCAATTGATGTATCAATTGGCTTGTCAATTTGTACTATGATTCCCCTCTAAAGGCGCATAAATTTATGTCAAACTCGCTTGTTGAAAACCTAGACTCATTTATTAACTCATACATAGACCTAGCCGGGGATGACAAAAGACAATTATTTACTGAGTTTGATACCGACTGGCTGTCACCCTGCTTATTATTTAGTGAAGTGCAGTTAACTGATGTCACCAGTGGTGAACAAATGGCGTGGCGTCCTCAATTACAGCCTGCTAGTTCGCATTTGGGCGATTTGGCTAAGGCCTTAGAAATTGACATTCATCCACAGTTAGAGGACTTGTTCTGCCGTTATTATAGCCATGACTTACCTGCGACAACAGAACGCGGTGATCTTGATATTTTACAAGCTTGGAACCAAGATGATTTTGAAAGGCTGCAAAAAAATCTCATTTCACATGTATTGATGAAACGTCGTTTAAAACAACCAGAAACGCTCTTTTTTGCTACCACCGACCAAGATGACTTTATCATCAGCGTTGATGTTGCAAGCGGCAATGTCATGTTAGAGCAAGTAGGTAAAGTACCCACAGAAGTGCTGGCTGATGATATTGCTGGCTTTGTTAAGACCCTTCGCCCACGAAACGTTGTTGTAACGTTTTAAGTTCGTTTTTTAGCGTTACTACGTCATTTTCTAATTGAGTCACTCGTATAGCCAAATCGTTGCCTAAACTTGCAGGTGGCGGTGTTGGTTTTGCTATCTGTTGTGTTTTTACCGTCGCTTTATTTTCTTTCCAATAGCTCAAGCCTTTTATAATGGTAGGAATAGGTAAGGGTGATAACAGTTTGGCTCTTAACATACCGACGCTGGGCTTCTTGCCTGCTTCGTCCAATGCGATGCACACATTCACAACTTGCTGTAATTCGGTATTCATTTCATCTCATTTAATTAATCCACTCACTTGTTAGCTATTCTGACCAAAGTTTAGGGTAATGAAAAGTGCTTATTCTGCTTGAGTTTCGTTTTTTTGGTTTAACGTATTGATAATATTAACTATTTCATTGTTGGTCTGAAATTTGTTTATAACATCCATAAAAGCTGACTAATTAACTAATAATAAGGAATATAAATGAAAGCACTCTTACTTACCTCTCTTCTCGCGGGCACGGTATTGCTCAGTGGTTGCGTTATTTCAATTGATGATAACTATGAAGATGGTTATCACGTGTCCAGCGCTGCCAATTGGGAAAAACATGAAGCGAAAAATAGACAATTTATTGCTGACGCCAGCCTAGGTATGTCGAAAAGTTCAGTGGTCGATAAATTGGGAGTTGCAGACTTTAATGAAATGGTCAGCAGCGACGGTGACGCAGTCCAAGTACTTTACTACAGAACTCAGCGAGTTGACGATGATGGTAGTACCACCAAAAACGAATGCACGCCCTTGGTATTTATTAATAACGAACTTGTTGGCTGGGGTGATTTTTCGTTGTCCAAGTATCTTTAATCAGTCGTTTTAATGGCATAACTTTGCCCTAGATCAAACGTTATTGTTAAAAAAATGTTAGCGTATTCGTGAGAATGTTTTATGGTGTAGGCATTGCAACAAGGAATACCTTATGAGTACAGCTACATATCAACCTAATATTAACGATATTAGAGCCGTTTATTTAGGCGCGGATGACTTAAAAATTGCTGCGTCTATTTTGTACAACGCCTATTTTGACGACCCTCTTTTTAATGACATTTTTCAGATTGATCGAGAAGGTTATGAAAGCCGATTACGGTCAGCTATAAGAGAAGAACTCAATGCTTTTTGGGATGCCAAGCAGCCTATGATCGGATTGTTTGAGCAAGGTCGACTATTGGCCGTGGCTTGTTTAATTAGTCCGGATGCCGCTTTTGGTGCAGGCAGGTACTGGCATTGGCGCTTGAAAATGTTACTCACTGCTGGCTTTCTTGGCACCAAGCAAATGATTTCCAAAGAAGAAAAAGTAAGAGAGTGCATACCCGCAAAAGATTACCACATGTTGTCATTTATTGGTGTACACCCCGATCACCAAGACATCGGTTTAGGCAACATACTGATGCGCGGGATTATTGGCTTATTGCAAGAAGATAATAAAACCGAAGGCGTCGGTGTGTTTGTTACGTTGCCAAAGTGTTTATCATTCTTTGTGGACGCGCACTTTGAACTCGTTAAAGACTTAGAAGTAGGTCATATTACGGGCAAAGTGATGTTTAGAAAAAAGCTCGATAGCTAAAATAGGATTGTTTTTGTAAGAGATGTCGTACAAACGTGTGAGCATAAGTGACTTTGTTCACATGAATTTTCTTCCTTGTTTTCAAAAAATCTAATTAAAACAACGTTAAATTAATCTGTGCACTTGAAAAGCAACGGACCGGAAAAGAATAAAAAAAATTTCATCTATATTAAAAAAATTATACTTTGGTATAGTCATCTCACCTTAAGGAGACACCTTCAGGAAGAAATTGGTCAAGGTGATGGAAGGTTTCAGGATGAAGCTCACAGGGTAGGGAAGACAAAGGACAACTTCAGGAAGAAGAATTTTTGCATAAAGGATTTGCATTAATAACGGAATCAGGGAAAAGGGACCTACACATGGAGTGTTGCCTACTTAGGAAGAGTGGGAGAAAATGGAAAGGGACGTAAGGGATTTATAAGGGTGATAGTTTAGCAACGGAACGCTGAGAGGGATGCTCGAAATATTAGAAAAGCAGAAACAGGATGTTTCTGCTTTTTTATTCTAGACACTAAATAGATGGCTGAATCTGCGTTACTGATAATAGTGGCGCTCCACCATGATGACTAATCGATTTTATATGCGGGTAAGTTCATCTCAATAACTGAATTACCAAAGCTGGTCATCGTGCCAATGTAAGCATCAGAGCCGCTGCTGCTGAACTCCAATTGATATATGATTTTCCAATCAAGCTTTCCTCTGTGCGCAGAAATTCGGGTAGAACGTCGAGCCAAAGATAAAAACTGTAGATTTTGTTTTTCACAGTATTGATTGGCGTACTGGATACTAAATTCGCCAATGCCGCGTAAACGCCAGAATTGAAAGGCAATTAACGCAATACTGAGCAGTATAACTAACGAACCTAATGTCATTAAGTGGCACTCTTTGGTTGTGAAACTTGCTGGTATAAACTCGCTATTGCATTAGCGATTGGGGTTGGTAAATCAGTTTTACGCATTAATTTGAGTAGTCCAATTCTGCTTGTAGGTACTTGCACAAGGTCTGAATAAATACCTCTGAACAACTGATAGCTTGGGTCGTGTGCTATTAGTTTTGAGCAAAATGTAATTAATAGTGCTTCATTTTCTAATAATCGAAAGTGTCTAGCTGCGATAATCACTAAACATTCAGTGTCGGGTTGTCCTTCAGTAAGTAGCGCTTCAATAAACGTTGATACTTTTTTGGTGGATTGGCTACCCTTGAGTCCTCGCAGGATCATATGTTGTGTTTCTGCATATTGGGCAGTGACAAAAAAATCAATTAACTGGTCGGTGAGAGCATCTTCAAAGCGGGTGTTTTCTAAGCTGCTGCATAAAGCCGTGAGCACTTGCACTGGCAGTGTAGCCAAGTTCTGATTAATGGCGAGTGCAATGTCATCCTGATTGATATGCGCTGCTAAATCAGCAATATCTTGCAGTGCTAGGTCTTGCCACGTATTGGTCGTGGGGCTTTTAAGATAGTCAACGGCTTTGCTCAAGCCTTCGCGGGTTGATAAGCCTAAATCACGTCGGATCATAGCGTTAAAATCAGCTAGCTGTTGTTGCGATGGAGTGAAAACAAACGGATTCTCAGGCAGTTGTCCGCCTTTCTCTGCATTTTTTTCCAATTCACTACCCAGTGCAGTGACGACAGCTTCAAGAAACTGGTTGCGGGCTGCTTGAACAATCAACGAACGTTCATCAATCGGTAGCTTCACAAACCAAATATACTGTTCGTGGCTGGTTTTCTTATTCCAAAAAACAATGCCAAACCATGCATGCCCTGTGCGAGGGCAAGGTGCGGGAAGTTGATTGTTTTCTAATTCAATGAATTTTTGCGAGTCCATAGACTCTATGCCACGGCCCATATCGTAAACACGATAGTCGGTGCCAGCATGCAGCATAAATTCGCTGATGGTATCAATTGTTTGAGCGGTCATATGCGCCATAGGTTATCGATTTGCTAGGCATTGTATCAAGATAGATAAAATGTACCAACGAATGCGAAATAAAAAAGCATTTATCTGTGTGCATTCGCATTTACTTCCTCACAGTTTACTTGTATTGGGTTAAACTGAGGTCGCGCGAACAGGCATAGAACATAACGGAAAAAACACAGTGTTAACCATTTTATATAGAGACGAATATCTAGTTGTTGTGCACAAGCCAGCGAATATGTTGGTTCACAAAAGTATGATTGATAGACATGAAACGGAATTTTTGATGAAAATATTGCGCGATCAAATTGGCCAATATGTTTATCCGGTGCACCGCTTAGATAAGCCAACTTCTGGCGTTATCATGTTTGCATTGTCATCAGATGTAGCGCGTTTACTTGCTCAGCAATTTGAGTTACACACCATTCAAAAGGAATATATTGCGGTGTTACGGGGCTTTGCGCCTCAGCAGATATCAATTGACCATGCGCTTAAAGAGAAGCTCGACCCCATTGCTGACAAAAAAGCGAAGCAGGATAAGGAACCTCAAGAAGCGCAAACAGATATGCTTAAATTAGCGGAGTTGTCATTACCTATTCCGGTTGGACGCTATTCAGGGGCACGCTTCTCACTGGTAAAGTTACTTCCAAAAACAGGCCGTAAGCATCAACTACGTCGGCATATGGGTCACATTAGCCACCCCATAATTGGAGATACGACGCATGGTGATGGTAAACAAAATCAGTTTGCGCGTGATCATTTGAATTTCAGTAAGTTGGCCTTATGTGCTACTAAATTAAGCTTTATGCACCCGATAACACAACAGCCAATGATGTGTGAAACGGCTTTAGAAAATGATTTTCAAGCCGTAGTTGACCTGTTTTCTAATTAAAAACCAGGGGCGCTAACCACACTGATATTGCACTTAGGATAATTAGCCCACATATATTTAATATCAAGCCCGCTTTTACCATTTGCGGTATTTTTATTAAACCTGAGGCAAAAACTATGGCATTTGGTGCTGTGGCAACAGGTAGCATAAAGGCACAGCTCGCAGCTAACGTAATAGGAATACACAATAATAAGGGAGAAACGCCTAATTCAAGTGCCACTGAGGCAACAACGGGCAAAAACGTGGCTGTTGTTGCCAGGTTACTGGTAAGTTCAGTTAAGAAAATAACGAGTGCGGTAGCGGCAATAACGAGGGCAAAAATACCAAAGACATCTAAATAAGATAAATGCCCACCTAACCAACTTGCGAGACCACTTGACGATACCGCTGAGGCCAAACTTAAGCCACCACCAAAAAGAATCAAAACGCCCCATGGCAAGCGACTAACATCGTCCCAGATCATGACTTTTCTTTGGCTTTCATTTCCGCTTGGCAAGATAAACAAAATCAATGCAACGGCCATAACAATACCCGTGTCGCTTAAAAAATTAATATCAAGTAATACGGAAATCGGTCGCCGGGCTATCCAACACAAAACGACAAGCGAAAATACGATGGCAACCCGTTTTTCTGCCGTGCTCATGACACCTAACTCTTTTTTCAGATTAGACAAGTGTTGATCAACCGATGTATTCGCCGGAATATCGACTTTGAAGCTCCAGTGCGTTAGCGAATACCAAGCTAAAGGTAATAGGCATAGCATCAAAGGAACGCCTACTAACATCCAGCTAGCAAAGGTGATTTTGATATCATATTGTTCATTTAAAAATGCAGCCAGCAAGGCATTGGGTGGTGTTCCTACAAGCGTTGCCATACCACCGATGGTTGCTGCATAGGCAAGTCCTAAAAGCATGGCGGTTTGAAATGATTGGGTTTGTTGGTTGCTCAAATGTTGATTGTTTTCAGCAATCACTCTTGCAACTGACAACGCGATTGGCATTAGCATCATCGTGGTGGAAGTATTGGTCATCCACATAGACAACAGCGCGGCAACTAGCATAAAGCCGGCAATCAGGCGTTTTCCATCGGTACCTGCATAGCTTAAAATCACTAAAGCTATGCGCTTGTGTAAGTTCCAGCGCTCTACTGCGAGTGCTAAAATAAATGCGCCTAAAAAAAGATAAATAATGGGGTTTGCATAAGCCGACGTGGTTTCTGCAATACTAGAAACACTAAGAAAGGGAAAAGCAATGATAGGCATAAATGCCGTTACGGGAACGGGTATGGCCTCAGTTGCCCACCAAATAGCCATCCATAAAGCCACTGCAGCGACATTCCATGCTTGTGGTGACATGGTGGTTTGATCCGCGCCCAAGATCATCATGAGTATAAATATAACCGGACCTACAAATAAGCCGACGACTTGATAGCTTGGCTGTTGGGGGGCTCCATCTGGATTACTCGAATTGGATTTTTGGGTATTCATTGAGCAAGCTTTACCTTTTTTCTTTAACATTAACAGTTACCACCGCTAATATGAAAAGGATTTTGTATAAAAGCTTTGCAATAACCTGCACTAGCGCCTTATTGCCTAGCAATAGAAAGTCTATTTAAGGCATTTTTACTTTCCTCGGTTTACAGGTAAAAAGTACGACAGATGTAGATGATGATCACATTACCTATTGATTGCTAACGGCTGGCTGATAAATATACTGCTCTGGCTCGATAGATAACATTTGCTGCATCAACGTTTGTGCCGCTGTTTGAGCAACATGCTTAATCAGCTCCCTGTTGGTGTTATCTCCCATTTCATAAGTAATTGAATGTATGTTGTACTCATCAGCAAGGTATTGTTTAAATATACCTCTGTTTGGGCTTGAGCCTGGTTTTGGGCGAACCGTAAATGAAGACACAGTTGCGTCG
This sequence comes from uncultured Glaciecola sp., assembly GCF_937770335.1. Lineage (GTDB taxonomy): Bacteria > Pseudomonadota > Gammaproteobacteria > Enterobacterales > Alteromonadaceae > Glaciecola. The sequence continues at coordinate 308,513 of NZ_CALJHY010000003.1, read as the reverse complement.
TTTAGTTGCTTCAACCAGTCCTCAGAAAAGGTCGATGGGGCAACAGTATAATCACTAGGCATGGTATAAAAAATATCTTGTTGGGTTGAATGAAAATCCAATGCAAAGACAAGTTTTTGCTGTTCAACCAATGTTTTATTTAACCACGTTTGTACCTGTTGAGTTTCAAGTTGCGTAAACTTACCCCAATCTCTATTCAGATCTGTGCCTTTGGTGTTGTGACGCCAGTTCCCCTCAGCAACACCATCAGGGTTGAGATTTGGGATAATCATGACATTAAAACGCGCTAAAAAGTCAGCATTAAGCTGCTGTTGGCTCGCCAGTTCTTCTACGAATGAAAGCAGTGCCAGCGCACCGGTAATTTCAGGAGGATGCTGGCGACCAATAACTAAAAACCACTCTTTGTTTTCAGGTTTAGAGTGAACAAGTGCGTCGATGCGTCTACCTTCGGTTGACAAACCTAGCTGCTGAAACTCAAACCCCGATTGTTTTGCCAGTGCTTGGTTCCACTGTGCATAAAACGCATTATCTATGATTTCTTGGCCTGCAATGTAGAGGTCTTGTTGTTGCAGTTGTATGCTGATATGAATTGCGTTGTCTATGATGTCAAATGGAAGCGCCTGCCATTGCTTGCCGTCAATGCTCATTTTTGGTAAGTATCGAGGTTTTGCTTTTTCACCCTTGATTACAATGCTAATTTGCTGGTTTTCGGTACTCTTGTTGACTACTTTAAATGCATACCAAGGGCTTGGGTTAATCGGTCTGTTTTCTGGTTTGGTTAATAACTCAAAGTGGTTTTCGGTGAGTTGTTTACATTCGTCTATTTTGCCTGCTTCAAAATCAGTTTTAAAGTGTACATTGTTGAATTCACAAGCCTGCGCCGACGTACTAAGACATAGCGACATTGCGCCTAACGCGATTACTGCGGTCACTGACTTTGACAGTCGCCATGTTCTGATCACATGAACAAACGCGACTGATGTAGATAATGTTGGCATTGTTACGCTAATCCTTATTCTATTTATAAAAACCGGATGTCACTGTCCAGCTCAATTTTTGCAATTTTAAGGCGATGTCTTCATCAAGTCCTGCGGTGAAAATGTTTCCTTCGGGTGATTTTTGGTATAAAGCGGAGTATAGAACACAAGCCATTAAATACGTACCGGCATTACTTGGGTGTTTCAGATCTTTTCTGTAAGTGAGTTCAGCGTTGTCGCTTGCTTTATTTTTTACGCCTAGTACGTCGGACACAAACAGGTCAATCTGCGGAAACTGTTGTTCAGCAACCCAAAAAGCGACACCCACAGGTACAACCAATATATTCAATTCATTGGCGAGGGAGGTATACGCATTTGCAAGCTCAATACCCATGTCAGATTTACCTTTGTATCCCCATGTCATTAGTAATATGGGTTTCAGATTGGCGGCTTGAACCTGTTTAACAGCCTGCTTAATGGCTTTTTGAAAACGGGCCTTTGTTTTTTTATTAATGGGCTCATTGCTGTGTCCCTGCAATACAACAGCCTGCCAAGTTCCTTCTGGCTTTGCTAATAAAAAATCTAGGTTGTCCAAGTGCTCATAAATATGGCCCCCGGATAGCGTCGATAACCGCAGTCTATTTTTACCCACTTTCCAGTCGCCGCTAGCTCTAACTAGACTGCCAAGTTGGTTGTGTACGCCGTTGTTATAAAAACTAAAGCTATTACCAACAAACAATGCTTTATTTACGTCGCTGGTGGGCTTGACAGTAGGTTCAATTAAGCTGGGCTTTTTTGCTTGTGCCGTTCCCAATACAAACATGCTACATAGCGTGATGATCACAAATAAGGCATAGCGCGACTTAGCAAAGTGAGCACTCATGAGAATACCCAGGGTGCTAACCATACCGCGACTATGCTGAGTAATATCATACCTATAATATTTAAAATGAGGCCAGCTCTGATCATTTGTGGAATGTTGAGTACACCTGAGGCAAATACGATGGCATTAGGTGGCGTGGCAACGGGTAACATAAAAGCACAACTAGCTGCCAATGTAATGGGCACACATAGTAATAACGGCGACACGCCCAGTTCGATGGCAACGGCGGCAACGACGGGCAAAAAGGTAGCCGCAGTGGCAACGTTACTGGTCAGTTCGGTCAAAAATATTACTAAGCCGGTTGCGGCAATAACGAGGGCGAAAATGCCGAATGCATCGAGATAGGTTAGATGTCCACCAAGCCAGGTAGCTAAGCCTGTTGACGACACTGCCGCGGCCAAACTTAATCCACCACCAAATAATATGAGAACGCCCCAAGGCAATCGGTTCACATCGTGCCATATCATTATTTGAGGTTGTGATTTATCGCCACTTGGGAGTAAAAAAAGAAGCATAGCTGCTGTCATAACAATCCCGGTATCGGTCAGAAAGTCGATACCTAGTAGAGCCGATATAGGCCGACGAGCGATCCAAAATAATACAACCAGTGAAAATACGACTGCAACACGCTTTTCCGCACGAGTCATAGCTCCTAATTCATTGCGCAATTTGTTGAGGTGCTGGTTAACGGCGGGATTGGCTGGAATATCTATTTTGAAACTCCAGCGAGTGAGCGAATACCAAGCCAGGGGAAGCATGCAAAGCATTACTGGAACACCGACTAGCATCCAACTTGCAAAGGTAATTTTAATATCATAGTTTTCACTTAAAAATGCGGCTAAAAGGGCATTTGGCGGCGTGCCAACTAATGTGGCAAGGCCACCAATAGTGGCTGCATAAGCGAGTCCAAGCAACATGGCGGCTTGAAAAGCTTTGGTTTGTTTGGGGTTCAAATGTGTGTTGTTGTCCGCAATCACTTTGGCAACCGAAAGTGCTATTGGCATCAGCATCATCGTAGTTGATGTGTTTGTCATCCACATCGACAGTAAGGCGGCAACAACCATAAAACCGCCAATGAGGCGGCGGCCGTCGGTACCCGTATAACTCAGTATGGATAGGGCTATCCTCTTGTGCAAATCCCATCTTTCGACAGCGAGTGCTAATATGAAGGCACCTAAAAATAGATAAATAATTGGGTTTGCATAAGCCGATGTTGCTTCTGCTAAACTACTAATTCCTAAAAAAGGAAAGGTGACAATAGGTAAAAATGCCGTTACAGGAACAGGTACGGCTTCGGTAGCCCACCAAACGGCCATCCACATTCCAACTGCAGCAACACGCCAAGCAGCGGGCTCCATAGTGGTTTGTGAGTTGCCAAGTAACATCATAATAAGAAAAATAAGGGGGCCTAATAAGAGCCCAACGTCTTGATATCGCGCGCGGTGTAAATCGGTCATTTCGGGCAAGCTTGTGCTCATTCCAGTACCTTTTGTGCTTCAAATGGAAAAATTATAGAGGAAGAGCAGGCGAAAATCGCCTGCTAACAAAAGTACTAGAACTTAGCTCTAACGTCTAAGTAGTAGCTACGACCATAATCACGATGTGCATCCGAAAAGAAACCGAAGTAGCGATCAGCTAGTGGCGCTCGTTCGTTAGTTAAATTACGTACACCAAACCTAACTCGGGTGTCAACTTCGTTGATATCCAAGCGATAGTCAAAAGTCGCATTATAGGTGGTCATTGAAGGAATAATGTAGCGTGTGCCATCTTCAAGTGTCAATGAACTTTGGTAGAAGCTACCAATTTTATTACCACTGAGCGAAGCCCCAAAAGCATCTTTTCTCCATGATACTCTGGCAGAATGGCGTTTTTCCTGATTACCATCTTGGCCAATTAAGTCAGCAAAGCCAGCAACAGGATAACTAGCAGGTATGAGACCGTTTTCTTGTGCTTGCACCAGAACAGCGGCGTCACCGCCAGCTTCTTGTTCAAATTCTTCAATAAAAGAACCATTATAGCTAAACTTAAACTTACCCATCGTGGTGTCTACATCATAATAAATACCAATATCGTAACCCGCTAAATTACGGTTATCTAAATTCGCATATTGGTCATCAATAAAGCGAATATCGCCTGCAGGACATATACCTGCTGCAGTATAAATTGCAGCTTCGTCAGCACCTGGGTCGGTGCGTGTTACTGCCGGGTTAAATTGGCCCGAGTCACAATTAGCGCTGCCATTTTCAAGCCTAAGAAAGAGATCCAATAAGGTATGGTTTTCTTCACCAAATAAACCAATGGTATTTTCCTTTTCTATTGACCAGTAATCAAACGTTAAAGTGAAGTCTTCAATTGGCGTAAAAACAAAACCTAAAGACGTGTTGATCGACTCTTCAGGCTCAAGGAAATCGCTACCTTGTGCTATACGCTGTATTGAATTTCGGCAATCAAGTGTATCTTGTTCAATGTCGCCGCCATTTTCTGCCGCGTATAAACAGGCATAATCGGTGCGCGTGTTATTACGAGCAACAATGCTTTCGTTAATTGTTACTAAGTTAGGTGCTCTGAATGCTTCAGACCAAGAACCTCTTAGAAGCAAAGACTCGATAGGGCGATAGCCAAATGCTATTTTTCCAACAGTGGTGTCACCAACATCAGAAAAGTCTTCGTAGCGAATTGCCGCTTGCATATCAAAGTTTTCAAACACCGGGATTTGTAACTCGGCAAATATGGAAACGACATCTCTTTCGCCGCTGCTATCTGGAGTAGGACTCGAGTTAACAACATCAGAAACATACGGGTAGGTATCACCTTCATAATCGGTAAATGCGATAGTGCCATCCAGTCTATCATCACGATCATCAACAAAGGATTCTTCACGATATTCGAAACCAACCACAAAACCTAATGGGCCAGCTGGTAGTTCATAAATGTCAGCGTTGGCAAACTTAGCATCAAGCATAGTTAGCTCAGTTTCATTTTTACGCACAACATCAATCAACGCACGCTCAATATTTGAATCTAGGCCACCGCTAAATGGATTATAGGCGGCAGGCGTAGGGTCAAACAAAGCTTCCGACATCAAGATGTTGGATACACGGTTTTTGGTAATATCTTCTTTGGTCGCTTTTGAGTGAACAAATGCAGCTTCCCAATCCCACTCCCCAAATGAGCCTCTTAAGCCTTGTAAAAAGCGATACGTATCGCCGTCATTATCAACTATTCGAGGTAATTCGGCAAAACGATAATTATCAATAACCAGTTCTAAACCGCTACAAGGTACGTCTGGGATCAGTGCGTCATCTAGTCTGTTGGGTGAACCACAAGGACCGAATGGGTTATAATAGTTTTCAGCGCCAACACGCAGTTTTGAGGTGCTAAACGAGGCGGTCGCATGCCTGCGCAAATTTGTTTTTGACTGATAGAATGACATTTCTGTAAAGCTTTCCATTCCATTTTCAAATTCATGATTTACAAAAAGAAATAGACTAGCGCGTTGTAGTTCTGAACTTAAATCGCGGTCCGCGTTTAGGTTGAGCCTGTTGGTGCCTTGACCATCAATACCGCCACAAGTGGTTGCATTTAGTGTGTATTGGCAACGTTCATCGCCAATAGGATAGGTTTCAAACTCGCCGGAACCATCGGTAAATACATCCCTAACACCGGCCCCAGAGGCACTGCTGACTAAATCAAATTGGCCGAATAATGAGTTTGCTGAGTTGTTTCTAAATGCAGTATCGCCAAACCAGGGGGAGTCTTCAGGAACACGGTCTCTGAAGTCTGAGTTAGCCCATCGTGGATCATCTTGTGAGTTAACTCGGTCACGCGAGTAATAGTTAAAAAAGGTACTTATGTTGGTACGGCCATTATTGAAGTCTTTACCCCATTCAACAGTTAAGGTTTGCGTATCACGCGGTATTTCGTCATATTCAGCCCAGCGGCCAGATACAGTAAGACCAACAAAGTTTGATTTTACGACATGGTTTACGACACCCGCCACCGCGTCGGCACCATAAATAGCCGATGCGCCGTCACGTAATACTTCTACCCGACTCAAGCCGGCAATAGGGATGGTGTTAACATTAACTGAATTGACGGGTACGAAACTACCGCCAACTTCTTCAGTTTGATAGGACGCTGAATTAACCATCCGGCGGCCATTTAGCAACACTAATGTATTACCCGTGCCTAAATTTCTGAGATTGTAGGTACCAATATCACCGCGTGCAGCATTCACACCACCGCCAATATTTTCAGCTTCATTAAAGAAGTTTTGTCCGTTCTCAGGAATAAGTTGTAATAAATCGTCTAACGAATCGATACCTAACTCGCCAATCGTTTCTGAGTCAATGACCGAGACGGCTAAGGCTTCGGCTACCTGCCCGCCGCGTATGTTTGAACCAATAACTTGTATTTTTTCTATATCTTTATCATCTTTGTTCACTTCGGCTTCTTGTGCAAAAGCAGAAATCGACAACACTGACGCAATGGCTAAAGAAAGTAATTTGGGCGTAAAAGAGGCTAGTTTGTTGTGCTGAGCATATTTTTTCATCGGTGTTCCCGTTGTTATTATTATGTGGCTAACATTTTATTAACGCGCTAGTAACAAAAAACCCCTACAAAAGAATCAAAAATAATTAGAAATTAGGAAAATAATTGTAAAGTTTGCAGCTGAAAAAAGCCAAAGTAGAATTACTCTAGTTATTCGATGAACTAGTTTTTAGTGCTCAGAACGGACGGTTTGGCATCGGTAAGTTATTTTTAATTCTTTTTATAAAAACCAGATGTCACTGTCCAGCTTAATTTTTGCAACTTCAAGGCCATGTCTTTGTCGAGTCCAGCCGTGAAAATATTACCTTCGGGAGATTTTTGGTACAAAGCAGAATAAAGAACACAAGCCATTAAATACGTACCTGCATTACTTGGGTGTCTCACCACCTTTCTGTAAGTCAGTTCAGCGTTATCGCTTGCTTTATTATTGACGCCCAATACATCGGGTACAAATAGCTCAATCTCAGAAAGCTGTTGTTCAGCAGTCCAGAAAGCCAAACCAGCGGGAACGGTTAATACACCCAACTCATTAGCCAAAGAGGTATATGCATTTGCAAGTTGTACACCCATATCAGCTTGTCCTTTGTAGCCCCAGGTCATGAGCAATATAGGTTGTAGTTGTTGTTCCTTAATCAGTTTTACAGCTTGCTTAATGGAACTTTTGAATCCCTCATGCGTTTTTGGTTCAATAGGTTCATTGCTGTGTCCTTGCAAAATAACCGCTTCCCAAGTGCCTTTGGGTTTAGTTAACAAGTAACGCAAGTCATCTAAGTGTTCATGTATGTACCCCCCCGACAATGCTGATAATCGCAGTCTGTTTTCATCTACTTGCCATTCATCATTAGCTCTAATTAAGCCGCCAAGATGGTTATGTACGCCATTGTTATAAAAGCTAAAACTATTACCGATGAAGAGGATTTTTTTTACCTCATCAACAGGGACAACACTGGGTTGAATTAGTCTGAGTTTTTGGTTTTGCGCAAGTCCATCTAATGACAGGGTAAGCACAGCTAATGCAAAAAAACTAACGATTACACTTTTCATATTTTAAGCCCTATTGATGACGCTTTCTGACGCCCCATACTGTTATATTCCCAAAAACTGTTATGCGATATTTTAAAACGTGTTTTATGAGAATACCCAAGGTGCTAACCAAACCGCAACGAAACTTAATAACACCATACCTACAATGTTGAGTATCAATCCTGCTCGCACCATTTGCGGGATACTTACTACGCCAGAGGCAAACACGATGGCATTGGGTGGGGTGGCAACAGGTAACATGAAGGCACAGCTCGCAGCCAGTGTAATGGGCACACAAAGCAACAATGGAGATACTCCCAACTCTATGGCAACAGCAGCAACGACCGGCAAAAAGGTAGCTGCAGTGGCAACGTTACTTGTTAGTTCTGTGAGGAAAATGACTAAGCCAGTTGCCGCAATAATCAACGCAAAAATACCGAAGGTATCTAAATAAGTTAAATTACCACCCAGCCAAGTAGCAAGGCCGGTTGACGATACTGCTGCCGCTAAACTTAAGCCGCCACCAAATAAGATGAGGACGCCCCAAGGCAAGCGGTTTACATCGTGCCAAATCATAAGTTGCGATTGTGCTTTATCACCACTAGGGAGCAAAAATAGGAGTAACGCGGCGGTCATCACAATACCCGTATCAGTCAGGAAATCGATGCCTAGTAGGGTAGAAATAGGACGACGGGCAATCCAAAATAAAACAACAAGTGAAAATAGAACGGCGACACGCTTTTCCGCTTTAGTCATAGCCCCTAATTCATTACGCAATTTGTTGAGGTGCTGGTTAACGGCCGGGTTGGCTGGAATATCTATTTTAAAACTCCAGCGAGTGAGTGAATACCATGCAAGAGGGAGCATGCAGAGCATCACTGGAACGCCAACTAACATCCAACTCGCAAAGGTAATTTTAATATCATAGTTTTCACTCAGGAATGCAGCTAGAAGCGCATTCGGTGGTGTACCGACAAGTGTCGCCAAACCACCAATCGTCGCAGCATAAGTAAGCCCGAGCAACATGGCTGCTTGGAAAGATTTAGTTTGTTTAGGATCCAAATGTGTATTGTTATCTGCAATCACTTTGGCAACTGATAGTGCTATTGGCATCAGCATCATGGTGGTGGACGTGTTTGTCATCCACATTGACAGTAAGGCGGCAACAACCATAAAACCGCCAATGAGGCGACGCCCATCGGTGCCGGTATAACTCAGTATGCCAAGGGCAATGCGCTTATGTAAGTCCCAACGCTCGACGGCTAGCGCTAGTATGAAGGCACCTAAAAATAAATAAATTATCGGGTTTGCATAAGCTGAGGTTGCTTCAGCTAAGCTGCTGATCCCTAAAAAAGGGAAAGTGACAATGGGTAAAAATGCGGTGACAGGCACCGGCACAGCTTCTGTTGCCCACCATGTAGCCATCCAAATCCCTACAGCTGCAACACGCCACGCCGCAGGTTCCATGGTACTTTGCGAATTACCAACTACCATCATGATGACAAAAATTAATGGCCCTAACAGTAAACCGATGTCTTGATATTGTGCGCGATTTAAATCTGTGATTCCAGGCAAGCTAGTGCTCATTCGATTACCTTATGTGTCAAATGGGAGAAAAAAGAGGGTGTGTGCAGGCGTCTATATTAAGAGCGCCTGCCTGCAATGATACTAAAACTTAGATTGGAAATCTAAGTAATAGCTGCGTCCGTAATCGCGATGCGCATCAGCAAAAAAGCCGAAATAGTTGTCCGACAATGGTGCCCGTTCATTGGTTAGATTTCGAATACCAAGACGAAGACGAGTATCAACGTTATTCATATCAAAGCGGTAATCAAACGTCGCGTTATAGGTTGTCATCGATGGGATGATATAACGAGTGCCGTCCTCTAGCGTTAATGAACTTTGATAGAAGCTACCAATTCTATTGCCACTTAACGAAGCACCAAACGCAGCCTTTCTCCATGAAACTCTTGCCGAATGACGCTGTTCTTGGTTACCGTCTTGACCAATCAAGTCTGCAAAGCCAGCTACAGGGTAGCTAAGTGGTATTTGACCCGTTTCTTGCGCTTGCACCAAAATAGCTGCTTCACCGCCAGCTTTCTGTTCAAATTCTTCAATGAAAGAACCATTATAGCTGAACTTGAATTTACCCGCATTAGTGTCTAAATCATAATAAACACCAATGTCATAGCCTGCTAAATTACGCTCGTCTAAGTTGGCATATTGGTCGTCAATAAAGCGAATATCACCTGCAGGGCAAATTCCTGCAGCTTCATATATTGCAGCTTCGCCTGCGCCAGCATCATCTCGCGATACTGCTGGGTTAAACTGCGCTGAAGCACAATTAGCGTTACCATTGTCAAGTCTCAGTAATAGATCTAAAAGTGTGTGGTTTTCTTCACCAAACAATCCAATCGTATTTTCTTTTTTGATTGACCAGTAATCAAAGGTAAGAGTAATGTCTTCATTTGGGGTAAACACAAAGCCTAAAGATGTGTTGATGGATTCTTCAGGATTAAGCGTGTTACTTCCCTGCGCAATGCGCTGTATTGAATTTGTGCAATCAAGTGTATTTTGCTCAATATCGCCACCGTTTTCTGCAGCGTATAAGCATGCATAGTCGGTGCGGGTATTGTTGCGTGCCACAATACTTTCATTAATGGTTACCAGATTAGGCACTCTGTATGCTTGTGACCAAGAGCCTCTTAACAGCAACGACTCGATAGGGCGATAGCCAAAAGCTACTTTTCCAACCGTAGTGTCACCAACATCAGAAAAGTCTTCGTAACGAATTGCAGCTTGCATATCAAAGTTCTCAAAGACCGGGATTTGTAGCTCAGCAAATATTGAAATGACCTCTCTTTCTCCTCTGTTGTCAGCGGTTGGGCTTGAGTTTACAACGTCAGAAACATACGGGTAGGTATCACCTTCAAAATCGGTAAATACGATAGTGCCATCCAAGCGGTCATCGCGATCATCTTTAAAGGATTCTTCACGATATTCGAAGCCAACTACAAAACCTAACGGCCCAGCGGGCAATTCATAGATGTCAGCATTGGCGAATTTCGCATCAATCATTGTTAATTCAGTTTCACTCTTACGAAAAACATCCACCAAAGCACGTTCAATATTGGAATCTACACCACCACTGAATGGGTTATATGCAGCAGGAGTAGGGTCAAATAGGGCCTCTGTTATTAACAGATTCGAGACACGATTTGAAGTAATGTCATCTGTCGTTGCTTTTGAATGCAATAATGCCGCTTCCCAATCCCACTCTCCAAATGAGCCTCTGAAGCCCTGCAGGAATCGATAAGTATCACCGTCGTTATTCACAATGCGGGGCTTTTCGGCAAACCGGTAGTTATCAATAATCAATTCTAAGCCACTGCATGGTACATCTGGGATGAGTGCGTCATCTAACCTGTTAGGTGAGCCACAAGGACCGAACGGGTTATAATAGTTTTCGGCTCCGACGCGCAATGCGGATGTCGAGAATGGTGAAGTAGCATGGCGACGCAAATTTGTTTTTGATTTGTAGTAAGATAATTCTGTAAAACTTTCTGTGCCATTTTCAAATTCGTGGTTAACAAAAACAAATACGCTTGAGCGCTGCAACTTCGAACTTAAATCGCGATCGGCATTTAAATTGAGTCTATAGGTGCCTTGCCCATCAATGCCGCCGCAAGTGGTTGCATTTAGCGTATATTGGCAGCGTTCATCACCAATCGGGAAGGTTTCAAATTCGCCTGCGCTATCGGTGAAAACATCTCTTAAACCGGCCGCTGATGCGCTGCTGACTAGGTCAAATTGACCGAATAACGAGTTGGCGGTGTCGTTTCTAAATGCAGTATCGCCAAACCAAAGTGAGTCTTCAGGAACGCGGTCTCTAAAGTCTGAATTAGCCCATCGTGGATCATCTTGGGAATTGACTCTGTCACGCGCATAGTAGTTAAAAAAGGTACTAACATTGGTGCGGCCATCATTAAAATCTTTACCCCACTCGAGGGATAGGGTTTGCTCTTCTCGCGGTATTTCGTCGTATTGTGCCCAGCGGCCGGACAATGTAAGACCAACAAAATTTGACTGCACAACATGGTTTACAACACCCGCTACCGCATCAGCACCGTATATTGCAGAGGCACCGTCACGCAAAACTTCTACCCGACTTAAGCCGGCAATAGGAATGGTATTAATATTAACCGAGTTGACTGGTACGAAACTGCCGCCAACTTCTTCAGTTTGATAAGATGCAGAGTTGACCATTCTGCGGCCATTCAGCAACACTAATGTATTTCCCGTTCCCAAGTTTCTTAGGTTATAGGTACCAATATCACCGCGAGCAGCGTTCACACCGCCGCCGATATTTTGCGCTTCATTGAAAAAGTTTTGTCCGTTCTCAGGGATGAGTTGCAATAAATCATCCAACGAATCGATACCGAGTTCGCCAATAGCTTCTGCGTCGATTACCGATACAGCAAGTGCTTCGGCAACTTGACCACCGCGTATGTTTGAACCAATAACTTGGATTTTTTCAACCTCTTTATCGTCTTTTTTCACTTCGGCTTCTTGTGCGAAAGCGGAAATCGATAAAACTGAGGCAATGGTTAATGACAGTAGTTTAGGTGTGAAAGTAGCTCGTTTGTTGTGCTGAGAAGGTCTGTTCATGGGTGTTCCCGTTATTATATGTTTGGTTAACATTTTAATAACGCTTTAGATTTATAAATCCCCTACTAAACAATGTAAAAATAGTCGGAATTCAGAAAATAATTGGGATATAGCAAAGTATTTGGAATTTAGATGAGCGTTTGCCGTTTAGTACAATAATTGGAATGTATATAACTTGTTGTAATTGAGATAAATAATCTTAGTGTGGAACAGTATTCAGAGTTTAGAAAAATGATTGTATAGCGGGAATGAATAAACCACAGAAGATAAGTCCAATGGTTAATGTATAAGCCCAAGATGAGCTTGCGGATTGTTCGGCAAAAGAAGGCTCGGCCAATAGACCTTGAGAGCCTGTGTTTTCTTGATTCGGAAAAGGCAACACCACCGACTTGTCGATCATGTCGTGCATAGATTTTGTGCAGGCGCTGCGAGCCCAAATTTCAGACAATTCAAAATAAGCCTGTTGATGAGCAGGATCCGCCTGTAACCAATCAAAAAACAACGTATGGATGTCTTCAGGGTTTTCAGAACCCTGGCTATTATCAAGCTTAGCGATCCAAGAAGCTGCTTGTTCTAGCACTTCATTAGATACTTCATAGCCGGACCATTCTTCTATATTCAATGTACAACCTTATTCATTGGTTTAGATGGGGTTGTGTCTTCATCGCGTTTATTAACAAGCTGCTCTACCATATATTTACGGCATAATATTAACCCTTTGGTAAGGTGGTTTTCCACTGTTTTCGTAGAAATATTTAATATGTTGGCAATTTGTTGATGTGATTTTGCATATAATTTGCGTTGAATAAAAACTTGTCTACAGATTGGAGGGAGGCGATTGATGACGACAATTAAGCGTAAGTTTTCGTTTTCAGTAATGACTTTCTCTTCTATATTGTACTCGCCCATATGCTCCGATGTGGTGACTTGGCTATGCAGCATTAGTTGTGACTCCGCATATCTCTCTTCCACTTTTTTATGCCGAATAGCACTTAATGCTAAGTTTTTCGCAATGAGAGTTAGCATGGGTCTTAAGCCTTGTAACAAATCTATATAATTATGATGACTTGGTTTTTCTTTTACTAACAAATAGAGTTTTAAATAAGCTTCTTGGGCTATTTCTTCAGCTTCGCTAGTGGTAACCAGTTTGCTTAAATAATTGAGTAAACTAGTTTTAGATCCCTGCATAAATAAAGACAAAGCTTCATTCAGCAATTTATTCGTAGTTGTAGTTTGGTAGATAATCACTTTGATTTACCTCTTGCAATCAGCAAGTATAATTCCCTTTATGTTGGTCATAAATAGCACTGTTTACTTTTTTTTACAAATATTTTACATCCTCAGGTAAGTGCCGGCGAGATCATAGATTATTTGGCATTCATCAAAATTGACCTACTTTGCCATGCTTACCCCTATATTAAATGCATACCGTAATGATATTTCTCGGTAAGTAAGTGCGCATTTTTCAATGTATACAGTAGTTACGCGTGCTTTTTTAGGACGGCAGTAGTCTATAAGCGCAAGTTACGTGTATAATATTGTTGAGCGTTAATGATTTACATTTTTATGTACGGCATTAAGCAACCCTGAACAATTAATAGGAGACAACGTAGTATGCGCAGTGTGAGTATTTTCGCAGGTTCCGTATATGGTAATGCCCAGCATGTGGCAGAAGAAGCAAAAACAATGTTTGAAAGTAAAGGGATTAAATGCGACGTTTTTACGGATCCTGAAACCTCAGATTTCAGCGAGGCTGAAGCGGTTGTTGTGATCAGTTCAACGACAGGCCAAGGTGACGTTCCTCCAAATTTAGAGTTGTTTCACAGTGATTTACGCGACGAGTTTCCATTAATGAACGGCAAGCCGTTTGCTGTTGCAGCATTAGGTGATAGTAGCTACGGTGATAGTTTTTGTGGTGGCGGTCGCCAGTTTCAAGAGTTACTCTTAGAGCTGCAGGGTAAGCCAGTTGCAGAGATGTTAGAAGTTGATGCTATGGAAACACTTGCTGCTGAAGAAGACGTTGTGCCATGGTTAGAAGGGCTTGTTGATTCGTTGACGGCGTAAAATAAAGCGTCCAACGCGTTTAATGCACTAAAACAGACCCTATAGCAAAGCCATATAAAGTATTAAGCAACACAAAAAGCATAAATGAGCCTGAAGATAATATCCTCAAGCTCATTTTTTTTACTTATTCAGCGCCACGTAAAATTTCGTTAATACCGACTTTGGCTTTGGTTTTTGCATCTACTTTCTTCACTATAATGGCAGCATATAAACTATGCGTTCCACATGGGCTCGGCAAACTACCCGAGACAACGACCGAACCAGCCGGAACGCGACCATAAGTGACGGTACCTGTTTCACGATCGTATATTCTTGTACTTTGGCTAATATAAACGCCCATTGAAATAACGCAGCCTTCTTCAACAATAACACCTTCAACAACTTCAGAGCGTGCGCCTATAAAGCAATTATCTTCAATGATGGTTGGGTTAGCTTGCAATGGTTCTAGAACACCACCGATGCCTACACCGCCAGAAAGATGTACGTTTTTACCAATTTGAGCACATGAACCAACAGTCACCCACGTGTCGACCATAGTACCTTCATCTACAAATGCACCAATATTTACATAAGAAGGCATAACAACGACATTGCGGCCAATAAACGAACCGGTACGAACGGCTGCTGGTGGCACTACGCGCATACCTTCTGCAGCGAAACGTTCAGCAGTATAGTCGGTGAATTTTAATGGGACTTTGTCGTAATAATTGGTTTCTGCACCTTTAACAAGTTTATTATCATGTAATTTGAAGTAAAGTAAGACCGCTTTTTTTAGCCATTCGTTTACTTGCCAATCACCGTCAATTTTCTCTGCAACGCGTGCCTTACCAGAGTTCAATAATTCCACTGCATCTGTCACTGCTGTTCTTATTTCAGCACTGGCTGTTTGGGCCGTGAAAGTATCTCGAGTATCAAATGCATTTTCTATAATGGCTTTCAAATTGTTCATATTGCTGGGTTCACTTCTGGTTGGTCTAGTTTTAACGTAATTTGCTTTTTTAGCGTAATTTCTTGGTCTTGCGTCAGTGCTTTACCTTCTTCGTTTGATACGATAAAGACATCCTCTGCACGTTCACCAATAGTCGATATTTTAGCCAGTTTTAGGGTCAACTTAAGGTCTACAAACAAGTGACCTATTTTGGCTAATAACCCCGGGGCATCCAAGGCTTCTAATTCAATTAACGTTGCGTATTCAGTAGAGGAATAAAAGCGTACTTTTGTTTTAACATCCAACTGCTTCATTTGGCGCGACATTTTTCGTTTATTAGCGTGCGAGCGGCCTGGCTTAATTAATTGCGAACGAATAGCGTCGACTAAGCTTTCAACATGAAATTCAGAATCAATGCGTTGAGAGTCTTGATCAAGAATAATCATGCTATCGAAAACATTGCCTTGTTCGGTCACTGTAATTTGGGCATCATGAATAGAGCAATTGCGGCTGTCTAGTACGGACGCAATTTGCGCAAAAAGGGCTGGGCGATCACTGCAATAAATCAGTAATTCAGTACCCGCCTTAGATGTGCTATTGCTAGCACTAACTAGTATTTCCTCAGGCCCTAAGGTACCTGCTGTAACAATAGTTTCAGTATGCCAAGCTATTTGGATTGGCTTAAAGCGAACAAAGTAATCTTTCCCCATTTGTTGCCAAAATAGCATTGCCTGCGCTTCGCTAATGTCTTTTTTGGCTAGCAACGCCATCGCATCCGTTTTATGTTCGGTGACCCGCTGTTCGAGAGTTACCTGACATTCCAAGCCATTGTCGAAGGCTTGTTGGGTTAATAAATACAATTCACGCAGCAAAGACGCTTTCCAATCATTCCACAAGTTATCATTGGTGGCGCGTATATCTGCTAGCGTCAATGCATATAATAGATTGAGGTTATCGTGACTTTTAACAGTGCTTGCAAACTGATTTATAACGTCAGCATCATAAATATCTCGACGCTGGGCGACGACAGACATCAGCAAATGATTTTCTACTAACCAAGCGATAGTATTTGCATCGGTTTCGGATATATTATGCAAATCACAAAAACTAAGTACATCAACCGCACCTAATTTTGAGTGATCGCCTCCACGCCCTTTGGCAATATCATGAAAAATTGCGGCGATAAAAAGCAACTCAGGTTTATCTGAATTTTTGACGATGCGATAACAACGCGGAAATTTCTTTTCACTGTGGTAATAGCTGTACACATACTTAACCAAGCGATGTGTATGCTCATCTACAGTGTAAGCATGGAATAAATCAAATTGCATCATGCCAACAATCTTATCCCACTCGGGTAAATAAGATTGCAATATGCCGTATTTATACATGATGTCCCAGCCTAAGTTGAAAAACTCAGGTTGCTTCATTAATGCCATAAAACGATCACGACAGTCTTGACGCTCGTGATAATACTGATGCTGAAAGCGGCGACGAGCATTACGCAGTTGACGAATACAATCTGCATCTAAGCCTGTCACATTGTCATGTTGACTAATGAGGCTGAGAAAATCGAGGATGTCTGCAGGTGAGTGAAATGTTTCTGATTGTGTGGGTGAAACTAAGCCATCCTTTAAATCAAATTTGTCGTTAAGAGGAATCACTTTTTTGAATTTTTGTTCTAATATTTCATCTTCAAAGCGCAATAACAACATACTATTTAATTCAGACACGCGGCGTACAATTCTGAAAAAAGCCTTCATCATTTGCTCTACAGCCGCTTTACCATCGCCATAACCTAGCAATTGAGCTACGTCGGTTTGATAGTCAAACAACAGTCGATTTTCGCTGCGTCCGGAAGTAAGATGCAATGCGAAACGGATTTTCCATAAATGAGAACGGCATTCGATTAACTCGCCATGCTCTAGTTCAGTAAAATAACCGTGTCCAATTAAGGTTAAACCGTCATATTCTTGGAAGTGTTTTTTGGCAACCCAGCCAATCGACTGAATGTCGCGGAGGCAACCCGGATTTTCTTTTACATTGGGTTCAAGATTATATGAGGTATCGTTGAATTTGTGGTGACGCCTTCTTTGTTCCTCTCGTTTTGCTAGGAAGAAGTCTTTGCTCGACCACACTTTTGGATTATTTACTTTATCAATTAACTGAAGGAAAGTGTCTTCGCAGCCACACAGAATTCTGGCTTCGACAAGGTTGGTCGCAATCGTAATGTCTGATTTTGCTAATTGAATTGTTTCTTTAACTGTGCGAACAGCTTGACCTATTTCTAGTTTCACATCCCACAATAAGGTGATGAAATTACCTAAGCGCTCTTCAACGCTTTTGTTTATCTTTTTTTCGCTTAATATCAGCAAATCGATGTCTGAATATGGCTGTAATTGCCCGCGCCCGTAGCCACCAACGGCACACAATGAAAGTGTGGGCTCTTTATTAAGGTCTAATAATTGCCATGCATGACACAAAAGTGCATCTGTAAAGTCGCTGCGGGCAACCACGAGGTTATCTACTGACTCTTTATTAAAAGTGCTATGAAGCCAGTCATAGTTGGCTTTTACTGCGCTTTTAAAACCCGCAATATCTTGCACGTCTTTGATTTCTTGTAACTGCTGTATTTGCTCTTGAACTGACAAAGTAACTCCTTGGCCATTTAATAGCCCTAATTAGATTGAGAACTGATCCTGTCGTCAGTATTCCTGCTTGAGGCTAATTAGTGATTGATTATCCTATCAATATCTTCTTCATCACGTAATGTCAGTATTTCAACGCCGTTTTCGGTCACGAGTAAGGTGTGTTCCCACTGTGCGCTTAAACTGCGATCTTTGGTCACCACGGTCCAGTTGTCGGGCAACATTTTGGAATAGCGTTTACCCGCGTTTACCATTGGCTCGATAGTGAAGCACATACCAGCTTCGATTAAGTCACCTGTACCAGGTTTGCCATAATGAACAATTTGCGGGTCTTCATGAAAAACCGCACCGATACCGTGACCACAATACTCTCTAACGATAGAATAATTATGAGATTCAGCGTGCTGCTGACAGGCGTGACCTATATCACCAAGGCGCATACCGGGTTTCACAATTTTGATGGCGTTATATAAACATTCTTGAGTCACCTTAATTAGGCGCTCTGCAAGAATAGATGGCTTGCCAACAACGAACATTTTTGAAGTGTCACCATGGTAACCATCTTTAATAACGGTAACGTCGATATTCAGAATGTCGCCGTCTTTTAGTTTTTTGTCACTTGGAATACCATGGCAAATAACGTGATTAACCGACGTGCAAACTGACTTCGGAAAGGGAGGGTTACCGTAATTTAAAGGTGCTGGAATTGAGTCTTGTACATTAACAATATAATCATGACAAAGTTTATCGAGCTCGTCTGTGGTAACCCCTTTTTGTACGTGCTTTCCAATCATCATTAGCACTTCTGAGGCTAGCTTGCCAGCAACGCGCATTTTATCCATTTCTTCGGGTGTTTTTATTGTTCCAACCAAGGTCGACCTCTTCGAATTTGTTTAGCTAAATTTGATGTAATGTTTACGATATATGCTTATATCTTCGCGAGTATACCAAGTTCGCATCGGGTTAACTATGCTGACTTTGTATATCAAATAATTTTTATCCAATAATTTGCTTAGTATTTATTTATATTGCAGGTTTTAGCGTGGATTAAATCGATGTAGCGGTTTGATTAAAATAGGAACTATGGCTAACACTCGTCTACCATAGTTCCTTGATTTTACTTAGCTTGGTGAGTAATTTGTATAGTCGCTGTAACCTTCTGCAGCACCACCATACCAATGGGTTACGTCGGCATAAGGCGTTAATGGCCAGTCGTTTTTATAACGCTCTGGTAAGTCTGGGTTAGTTATAAATGGACGCCCAAATGCAATCATGTCTGCTTTGTTGTCAGCGACGGCTTTGTTAGCAGCTGCATAGTCATAGCCACAATTACCAATAATAGTATTGTCAAACAAAGGTCTAACGTCGGCCAATGTCATTGGCTCGCCAAGTTCATGAAAACCGAAAGCTAAACCGTCCATCACGTGCAAATAACCAATCCCTTGCTCATTTAAATATTTGATGGCTGTTATATATAACTCGTTATAGTCATTGCACCCCATTGCGTTGAAAACGCCATTAGGCGATAAGCGAACGCCAATAGCACTGCTTGGATAAACGTCTTGAACAGCCGCTAGTGCTTCTCGCAAAAAGCGCATTCTGTTTTCAATGCTGCCACCATATTCGTCTTCTCGTTGGTTGCTCACACCATCTAAAAATTGATTAATTAAATACCCATTAGCAGCATGTATTTCGACACCATCAAATCCCGCTGCTTTTGCATTTTCTGCGGCTTTTCTAAAATCGTTAACGGTATTGGCAATGTCTTCTTTGCTCATCGCTTTTGGCGTTTCATAATCCTTTTTTACCGTGCTGTGTATGGATTTGATCGTTTGGTATTTTTATAGCTGATGCACTTAATGGTAACTCACCGTTATGAAAGTCACTGTGTGAAGAGCGTCCACAATGCCAAAGTTGCAGTACCATTTTACTGTTTTTAGCATGCACTCGGTCAACTATCGACTTCCAACCTGCGACCATTTCATCAGTATAAATACCTGGGGAGTCTATCCAGCCTATTCCTTCTTCTGATATAACAGTCGCTTCTGCAATGACGAGGCCAGCAGTTGCCCGTTGTTCGTAATAGTCGCCCATAATTTGATTAGGAACTCTAGACTGAGTAGCCCGTCCTCTGGTCAGCGGTGCTAATACGAATCTATTTTTTAATTCAGTACCAAAAAGTGATACTGGTGAATGCATTGTAGTGTTGGACATATATTTTCCCATTGTGGATAGACATTATATATGAAGATAAAAGTTATGAATTCAAGTGCAGTAAAATGGCTTTTTTGTTGATTATAAGTACCCGCAATGGTATATTGCGCGCGCTGTTTGGGAATGTTGTATAACTTCTCAAAATTAGACAGTACAAATTAATCAAAAACACACATATACCGACACTGATCTCGGGGTGTCTAACACGTTGTTATTACAACGTTTTGGATCGAGAGCAGGGGTGTATGGAGGCCTAACCCCTAAATAGGAAAATAATAAAATGGCAAACGTATCAATGCGTGACATGCTTCAAGCCGGTGTACATTTCGGTCACCAAACTCGCTACTGGAATCCAAAAATGGCTCAATACATTTTTGGTGCTCGTAACCGAGTTCATATCATCAACTTAGAAAAAACAGTTCCTTTATTCAATGATGCATTAAGCTATCTTTCTGGTGTTTCTCACAAGAAAGGTAAAATTTTGTTCGTTGGAACTAAGCGTGCAGCAAGCATCGCAGTAAGAGAAGCAGCTGAAAAATGTGACCAGTTCTATGTAAACAAGCGTTGGTTGGGTGGCATGTTGACTAACTGGAAAACAGTTCGTCAATCAATCAAGCGTCTTAAAGATCTAGAAGTTCAAGCTGGCGACGGTACATTCGAGAAGCTAACTAAGAAAGAAGTGTTAATGCTTCAGCGCGAAATGACTAAGCTAGAAGGTAGTTTAGGCGGTATTAAAAACATGGGTGGTCTTCCAGACGTTATCTTTGTTATCGATGCCGATCATGAGCACATTGCAGTAACAGAAGCGCGCAACCTTGGTATTCCAGTTGTGGGGTGTAGTAGATACTAACTCTAATCCAGACGGTGTTGATTACGTTATCCCAGGTAACGACGATGCTATCCGTGCAGTTAATCTTTATACTAACGCTGCTGCTGATGCAATCAACGAAGGTCGTAACCAGGATGTTGTTATTGCAGCTTCTGAAAAAGACGATTTCGTAGAGTCAGCTGAGTAAGTAACTTAAGTAGATTATCAAAGGGGGGCATTAGCCCCCTTTTCTAAATATTGATATTTTGAGGATAAGAAAATGGCAGTGACTGCAGCACTGGTTAAAGAAATACGCGAGCGCACTGGCGCTGGCATGTTAGATTGTAAAAACGCATTAGTTGAAACTGATGGTGATATCGAACTAGCAATTGAAAATATGCGTAAATCTGGTCAAGCAAAAGCGGCGAAAAAAGCAGGTCGTATTGCAGCAGAAGGCGTTATATTGACTAAATTATCTGGTGGCAAAGCTACTATGATGGAAGTTAACTGCGAAACTGATTTCGTTGCACGTGACGAAGGTTTCCTTGCTTTCGGTAACAAATTGATTGACGTTGCTGCGGCAGATGGCATCAATGATATCGACGCATTACTTGCAGCTGAACTTGACGGTTCAACTGTTGCTACTGTACGTGAAACATTGGTTACCAAAATTGGTGAAAACATCAGTCCACGTCGTGTTATCAATGTTGAAGGTTCAACATTAGGCGCATATGTCCACGGCGGCCGTATTGGTGTTATCGTAATTTTGGAAGGTGGCGACGAAGAGCTAGCAAAGGACGTTGCTATGCACGTTGCAGCAGCTAGCCCACAATTCGTTAAGCCGTCTGATGTTCCAGAAGCGGTTATAGCAAAAGAGAAAGAAATTCAGATCGACATCGCTATCCAGTCTGGTAAACCAGCTGATATCGCTGAGAAAATGGTTTCTGGCCGAATGAAGAAATTCACTGGCGAAGTTAGTTTAACTGGTCAGCCATTCGTTAAAGACCCAGCACAAACTGTTGGTGAGCTTTTGAAATCTAAAGGTGCAGACGTTGTTAACTTTATCCGCTTTGAAGTGGGTGAAGGTATCGAGAAGAAATCTGAAGATTTTGCTGCAGAAGTTGCTGCACAATTGGCAGCGGCTAAGAAATAAGTGCTTAGATTGCTTTTGCAATTACCGATTCTCGGATAAGATACAAGGCACCTCAATTGAGGTGCTTTTTTATGGATGTTAAATGTGTTTATCGGCAATAAATCGTCAACTGGTTAGTGACATACATTATTTATTGCCAATAAACTCTGTTTTAATGAATATGAGAAAATAGACACA
The DNA here is from genome assembly GCF_937770335.1 of uncultured Glaciecola sp. Taxonomy (GTDB): domain Bacteria; phylum Pseudomonadota; class Gammaproteobacteria; order Enterobacterales; family Alteromonadaceae; genus Glaciecola. The sequence continues at coordinate 286,419 of NZ_CALJHY010000003.1, read as the reverse complement.
ACCACTGCAAAGGACACATAATGACTACCATACCAAAAGCCGCTTACAGACGCATTTTGCTAAAGCTGAGTGGCGAAGCCTTGATGGGTGATGAAAACTTTGGAATTGATGCCAAAGTGTTAGACCGCATGGCACTCGAAATAAAAGAGATAGTTGAGCTAGGCGTAGAAGTTGGCCTAGTAATCGGTGGTGGTAACCTATTCCGCGGCGAAGGTTTGGCTAAAGCCGGCATGCACCGTGTTGTTGGAGACCATATGGGTATGTTAGCAACAGTCATGAATGGTTTGGCAATGCGTGACGCTCTGCACAGAGCTTTCGTAAATGCTCGTCTAATGTCAGCGATTCCACTAAATGGTGTTTGTGACCCTTATAACTGGGCAGACGCCATAAGTTTTCTAAAATCAGGTAGAGTTGTGATATTCTCTGCAGGTACAGGCAACCCATTCTTCACAACTGACTCTGCTGCATGTTTACGCGGTATCGAAATTGAAGCCGACGCGGTATTAAAAGCAACCAAAGTCGACGGTGTTTACAGTGCTGATCCTGTGAAGAATCCAGATGCCGTTCTGTTAAAACGCATTAGTTACCAAGAAGTACTAGAAAAAGAATTAAAAGTAATGGACCTGTCAGCCTTTACGCTTGCTCGCGATCACAACATACCAATTAGAGTATTCAATATGAATAAACCCGGTTGTTTAAAGCGAGTAGTATTAGGTGACGACGAAGGCACCACTATCTGTCATCCAGAAAAAGTATAAAAATAAGGATCTTGTTGTGATTGATGAAATTGAAGTAGATGCTCAGCAGCGCATGGAAAAAAGTATTGCCGCGTTAAAAAGCCAGCTAAGCAAGATTAGAACCGGTCGTGCACACCCCAGTTTATTAGATAGCATCATGGTGCCTTACTATGGTTCTAACACGCCGTTAAAACAAGTTGCTAACGTTGTTGCAGAAGACAACCGCACGCTTGCGTTATCGGTTTTTGATAAAAGTATTATTCAAGCTGTTGAAAAAGCCATTATGCAGTCGAACTTGGGTTTAAACCCAATGAGTGCGGGTACGACAATACGCATTCCAATGCCTCCACTAACTGAAGAACGCAGAAAAGACCTAATTAAGGTTGTGCGTCATGAAGCGGAGCAGGGTAGAGTCGCGGTGCGCAATATTCGCCGAGAAGCAAACAGCGATATTAAAGAATTGCTTAAAGAAAAAGAAGCGAGCGAAGATCAGAGTCGTGCTGGTGAAGAGAACATCCAAACTCTAACTGATGAATTTATCAAAAACATTGATAATATTCTCGCCGACAAAGAAAAAGAATTGATGGAAGTTTAGCCGTTTGAGTACCAAAAGTTCGATTGAGGGGCCTTTATCATTTGAAGGCACTTTACCAGAGCATGTCGCCATTATCATGGATGGCAACGGGCGCTGGGCTCAACAACAAGGAAAGTTAAGAACATTTGGTCATAAGGCGGGTGTGAAAGCTGTCCGTGCGTCCGTATCATATGCGCGAAAAAATGGCATTAAAGCACTCACCTTATTTGCTTTCAGCAGCGAAAATTGGAAGCGTCCCAAAGACGAAATTACAATTTTGATTGAGCTATTTAATCTTGTCTTGTCTAGCGAGATTAAGAAACTTAATAAAAATAACATCCGTCTGAAGGTGATCGGCGATTTATCTGCGTTTGACCAAAAGCTAGTTGATAAAATTCGCAAAGCTGAATTCCTTACTAAGCACAATACGTCACTAACACTCAATATTGCTGCAAATTATGGCGGACGTTGGGACATAGTAACCGCAGCTCAAAGAATTGCGGATGATGTAAAGCAAGGGCTTGTAAAACTCGAGGAAATCACAGAAGATATTTTTGATAAGTATACGTGCATGTCCGATTTGCCCGCATTGGACTTAGTGATCCGAACCGGCGGTGATCATAGAATAAGCAACTTTTTATTGTGGCAATGTGCATATGCAGAATTCTATTTTTGTGAGACACTTTGGCCAGATTTTGACGAACAGAAATTTGAAAATGCTATTGTCGACTTCTGTCAAAGACAAAGAAGGTTTGGACAAACCGGTTCACAAGTGAGCCCCGACAATCAAGGGCAAGGTTAATGTTAAAACAAAGAATAATAACAGCACTCATTCTTGCACCTCTGGCAATTTTAGCTATTTTATTTTTACCAGTAGAGCAATTCAAAATTGCTGTTGCCGGCGTGATCGCCCTAGGTGCTTACGAGTGGGCTAAAATGTCAGGGATTAACGGTCGTGCATCAAAAGCATCATTTATGGCACTCATATTAATTATATGTGGCGTGCTTATTGTTGCCGTAGACGGAGATGCCGTTTGGTATCAGGGCGAACTAAATAGTATTTATAAAACGATATTGGGTATTGCCGCTGTTTGGTGGGCTTTGTCTTTCGTTATGATTATTACGTATCCAAAATACAGTTCAGCTTGGACAAAAAATGTGCCAATCAGAGCCGCTTTCGGCGTGCTTACTTTAATCCCAACCTGGGTCGCTGTTATCAGTTTGCGCAATAATTTATATGAGGTTGATCCCTTTTATGGCGCCTCGCTCATTTTTTATGTGCTAGGTATTGTCTGGGCTGCAGATATAGGAGCATTCTTTGTTGGGGTTAAATTTGGTAAGCACAAATTACGTCCAAATGTGTCTCCTGGTAAGAGTATAGAAGGTTTAATTGGTGGCGTAATGGCATCACTTGCTATCATTGCTTTTGCCTCATTACATTATCAGTTTGAAGCTAGCCGCATGGGATTGCATTTGTTAATCGGTGTTATTACGGTCGCGGTATCTGCGCTAGGTGATTTAAATGAAAGTATGTTTAAACGCTGCGCTGGTATCAAAGATAGTGGCAAACTGCTTCCTGGTCATGGCGGAATAATGGATAGAATCGACAGTTTGACTGCTGCATTCCCTGTTTTTGCATTTTGCTATGTCGTATGGATGGCATAGGCAAATATGTTGATATTACCTTTATCGTTATTTTTTTCACACTCATCAATCTAAAGGTCGCGCAGATATTGTGAGAACCATCACTGTCTTAGGGGCAACTGGCTCTATTGGTCAAAATACGATTAATGTCATTTGTCGTCACCCCGATAAATTTCGTGTTTTTGCGATCACGGGGCATACTAATTTGAAAGCGCTGGTGCAACTTGCTGTGCAGTGCTCACCACGCTATATCGTATTGTCCGACTCGGATGCCTACTCCTCGTTTAGCAATTTATTAAAGTTGGAAAATTGTAACTCTGAAGTGTTAGTTGGTGCACAAGCATTAGACAATGTCTGTTCAGCGCCAGAAGTAGACACTGTGATGTCTGCTATTGTCGGTGCAGCCGGATTACTTCCTACATTGGCAGCAGTCCGAGCGGGTAAGCGTGTTTTGCTGGCGAATAAGGAATCGCTAGTAATGACGGGTGAACTTTTCATGGATGCAGTGCGTGAGCATAAAGCTGAATTATTGCCGATCGACAGTGAGCACAATGCTATTTTTCAGTGCTTACCGCATGATTTTCAATATGGCAATTTAGAAAAGTCAGGTATCGCTAAGATTTTACTAACAGGCTCAGGAGGTCCTTTTAGAACCTTAGCAGATGAGTCATTTGATGCGATTACCCCAGACCAAGCCTGTGCTCATCCAACATGGACAATGGGGCGAAAAATTTCAGTTGATTCTGCTTCTATGATGAATAAGGGACTCGAATTTATTGAAGCAAAATGGCTTTTCGGCCTACACGAAAATGACATTGAAGTAGTGCTGCATCCACAAAGTACTATTCATTCAATGGTGCAATATGTCGATGGGTCGGTTATTGCGCAGTTAGGTAACCCTGACATGCGCACGCCGATCGCCTATGGGTTAAGTTTTCCCGATCGAATCACATCTGGCGTAAAAGCCGTGGACTTTTCAAGTTTAACTGACTTTAGTTTTTCGAAGCCGGACAAAAGTCGATACCCAAATTTGTACTTAGCTATTGAAGCGTGCAAGCAAGGACAATCGGCAACGACCGCAATTAATGCAGCCAATGAAATAGCTGTAGAAGCCTTTTTAAACGGGCAGATCAAGTTTACCGACATTGCTAGGGTGAACGAACAAGTACTGCAAAAAATAGATTCCATTGAACTCACTTCTATTGTTCATGTCATAGAACATGACGCAGAAGCCAGAATTTTAGCGCAAGAGATAGTAAGGAAGTTGAATTAGTGTTTGAAATTATCCGAAACATTGGTGCCTTTATTATGGCATTAGGTATTTTAGTGGCCGTGCATGAGTGGGGACACTTTATTATTGCCAGAAAGTGCGGGGTGAAAGTCCTTCGCTTCTCTATCGGTTTCGGTAAACCATTGTATAAGCGCATCACCTCGACTGGAATGGAGTTCGTTATTGCGGCGATCCCGCTGGGCGGCTATGTAAGAATGTTAGACAGCAGAGTGGATGATGTTGCAGAGCAAGACAAATCCCAATCCTTTGATATTCAGCCCGTGTGGAAACGATTCGCCATCGTGGCTGCTGGTCCGGGTATAAACTTTTTATTCGCAATTTTGATCTTGATGGTCGTTGCCATGATTGGCCAAGACAAAGCAAAACCCTATATAGGCGAGATAAATCCTGAGTCCTATATGGCAACAACTGGAATTGAAGTCGGTGACCAAATTATTGCAATAGATGGTGCTAACACCAAAACGTGGCAAGCAGTTAACATAGAACTAATGCGTTTTATCGGTGGTGACACTATTCCATTGACCGTTGAAAAACCAAATGGTCAAGCTATTTCTTACGAAATGAAGATGCCTAACTGGGAGTTTGATCCTGAATTAGACAATATGTTCACTTCTGTTGGTTTTGAACCATTTAGAACAAAGCCTAATAAAATCATAGCTCTAGTTGTAGCTGACGGTCCTTCAGCTCGAGCGGGCTTACAAGAAAATGATGAAATACTAAAACTAAATGGAACCTTCATGGATGAATGGGGACAAATAGTGGACTATGTGAAGCCAAGACCAAACGAAACAATTGAAGTTGAAGTGTTGCGCAATGGTGAATCCAAGGTGATTTCAGTTACCTTAGGTGAACTTAAAACGGCTACTGGTACCCAGGGCCGACTGGGGATTTCTTCTAAAGTAGGAGCATACCCCGAAGCATATTACTTTCATGATAAATCGGGTCCTGTTGATGCTTTGGTAAAGGGAACCCAAGATACATGGCGATTAATGACCTTAACTGTCGAAATGTTAGGCAAATTTATCAATGGAGATGTGGCGGTCAAAAACTTGAGTGGCCCTATTTCTATTGCTCAAGGCGCTGGAATGAGTGCAAGTTATGGAATTATTGTATTTTTAGGGTTTTTAGCGCTGATCAGTGTTAATCTTGGCATCATAAATTTGTTACCATTACCTATGCTCGACGGCGGACATTTAATGTACTTTACAGCCGAATGGATAACAGGGAAGCCAGTCCCCGATGGAATACAGGAAGTTGGGTTTAGGATAGGCGGCGTATTGTTATTCATGCTAATGGCGGTTGCTATTTTTAACGACATCAATCGCATCACATAATAATAGTTTTATAAAAAACATGTTTTGGAAGAATATTAGTAAATGAAGTGTAAACAGTTAGTTCTTATCGCCTTGATGGCATTTACGTCGTTCTCATTTGCACAGAGTAAATCTGAATTTGTGATAGAAGATATTCGCGTTGAAGGTTTGCAGCGTGTCGCATTGGGTGCGGCGCTCACTTATCTTCCGGTGCAAGTAGGTGACCAATTAAATTCATTCCGTATTAGCCAATTAATACGCTCTTTGTATTCTTCCACTCACTTCGAAAAAGTTGAAATACTGCGTGATGGAGGTTTGTTAATTGTGCGCGTCTCAGAACGCCCAACGATTAGTAACATCGTGTTCGAAGGCAATGATGATATTAAAGATGAGCAGCTTCAAGATAGCTTGGGGAACTCAAATATTCGAATCGGTGACCCATTAGATAGAACCGTGCTTACCTCTATAGAAAATGGTTTAAAAGATTTCTTCTACAGTATTGGTAAATATAACGCCGATGTGACTGCTATCGTAACGCCTTTGCCAAGAAATCGTGTTGACTTGAAATTATTGTTTGAAGAAGGCGATGCCGCTGAAATTAAGCAAGTCAATATTGTCGGTAATGAACTTTTTGACGATGAAACACTATTTAAAATAATGGAATTAAAATTCGGCGCGCCGTGGTGGGATTTTACTTCCGAGACACGCTATCAACAACAAACACTGTCTGGCGATTTAGAAAATATTACTAGCTACTACAAAGACAGAGGCTATTTACGTTTTGCTATAAGTTCGACGCAAGTATCAATGACGCCAGAAAAAGACGGCATTTATATTGGTATGAACGTAGAAGAGGGCGATCAATACACTATTTCTGGCGTTGAATTGGTGGGTGATCTCTTAGGTTTTGAAGATTTCTTAAATCAGGTGCTACCGCTTTCTGCTGGTGAGTTATATAACCAAGCAACAGTGACTTACACGGAAGAGTTTATCAGTAAGTATCTTGGTCGATTTGGTTATGCTTATCCAACAGTAACGACTATTCCTGATATCAATGACGATGACAAAACCGTGAAATTAGCGTTGTCTGTCGACCCAGGTAAGCGTATTTACGTTCGCCGTATAAATTTCCAAGGAAACGTGATCACGTCAGATGAAGTGCTACGTCAAAACCTCAGTCAGCTTGAGGGTACGTGGTTATCAGACCAATTGTTAGAAAATTCAAAGTCATCTTTATCTCGTTTGACTTATATGGAAACAGTCGATTTTGAAACCGTTCGCGTACCAGGCCAAGACGACAAAGTCGACGTTGAATTTAAAGTAAAAGAACAAGCCTCAGGTTCATTCCAAGCGGGTATTGGTTATGGTGATAATACCAAACTAAGCTTAAATGCGGGTATCCAACAGGACAACTTCTTAGGAACAGGTAAGCGTATTGGACTAAATGTGTCCACGGTTTCCTATCAGCAGTCAATACAGTTGAACTACACCGACCCTTACTTCACTATCGACGGCATTAGCTTGGGCGGCAGTTTGGGTTATAGTAAGTTTGATGGTGGCAATTTTGGTGTCGTTCAATACGACAGCGAACGTTATCAAGTAGGCGTAAATGTGGGTTATCCTATTAATGAAGTGAACCGTATTAGCTTTGGATTGACTTATGCCAATGTTGAGTTATCTAGCGATAACACTTCTTTTGAGCAAACTTCGCGCTTCTATGACCAATTTAGATCTTTAGATAACCCCGATTCAGCTATAAAGTATGAGAGTTTTTTAGCATCAGCTAGTTGGACTCGTTCTACACTAAACCGAGGTTTATTTCCTACGGATGGCTCGTCTCAACGTGCCTCATTTAGTATAACAACCCCGAATTCTGACGTTAACTATTTTAAATTTATTGCAGACACTAAATTTTATTATGCACTTAGTGAAAATCAACGTTGGTCAGTGCTTGCTAGGATGCGTTTAGGTTACGGTAACGGTTACGGCGATAAGAGTGGCAGGGACCAAATATTGCCATTTACTGAAAACTTTACTGCAGGTGGTCCAGACACCTTGCGCGGCTTTGAAGACAACACCGTTGGACCTCGTGGCGTTCAGCGTATTTCTTCACAAATCGGAACAACCCCATTTGGCACGCCCATTTTTGGTAGTCCTGATACCGACCAAGTCGGCGTTTCGCCAAGAAGCTTAGGTGGCAATGCAATGGCGATCGGAGGTTTAGAATTAATCGTGCCAACGCCGTTTGTTGACAGTGAATTTGATAGTTCAGTGCGTACCTCACTCTTTCTTGATGTGGGTAACGTATGGGATACCGAGTTTGATTATGACGAATATAAAGATTTAACGTTTATTGGAAGATCGGGTGAAGGTCAGCCTTCAGAATTAAGTGATTATAGTGATTGGAGTCAATTTAGAAGTTCTGCCGGTATATCTGTTCAATGGATTTCTCCGATGGGACCGCTAGTATTTAGTTTCTCGAAAGAAATTAGTTCGAGAGATGGTGATAATCCTAAATTCTTTACGTTTAACATTGGCTCAACTTTCTAAAGCCGTATTAACGTAGTATCATAATAACAAGTAACATACTTATAGAGTTGGGGGCCAAGGCGCCCAAAACAAACGGAACAGATTAAAGGAGTTTCCATTGAAGACATTTACTAAAACACTAATCGCTGGCGCTATGCTTAGCTCTGCATTGTTGACTACAGCTGCTCAAGCAGCAGATCAAAAGATCGGTGTTGTTGATGTACAAGGTATTACACGTTCATTGCCACAGTTTGCAGAAATTGCACAAATTGTGACTGCAGAATTTAAAGACCAAATTCAAGAAGTTAACACTCAAAGCGAAGAATATAATTTTTTAGTTCAAAAGCTTCAACGTGAAAGTGCAACGATGAGCGCTGAAGAGAAAAAAAAATTAGAAGACCAAATAATTGCGCTGCAAACAACGCTACAAGAAAAAACAGGTCCACTTCAGCAGAATATGCAACGTCGTGAACAAGAAGAGCAAAGAAAATTACTTGGCCTAGTAATGCAAGCTGTTGAGAAAATTGCTGAAGACGAAAAGTATGATGTGGTTTTAAACCGCAGCACTACACCTTTCGTTAAGCCTGAATTTGATATCTCTCAAGAAGTATTAAAGCAAGTAACTAAAGCTCAGTAATAGCATATATAGCTCGCCAGTCGGTATAAACGATTGGGATATCTACAATCCTGGCGAATATCAGGCCAACCAAGCGGTTGGTCTGATTTGTTTTTGCTCCTCAAAAGTGTATCTTATACATCCAAGTTGAAGGACAAAAATAATAGAGTGATTGGCTAAAGCGAAATCTTTTCGTTTTAGACCGCAAAGGAAATATTTTGGCAGACTCACAAAAGACTATATACATTAAAGAAATAATGGAATTACTACCACATAGGTATCCATTTTTGTTAATCGATCGGGTCACTGATTACGAACTAGGCAAGTCAATTAAAGGGTATAAAAATATTACCTTTAACGAACCTTGTTTTACAGGTCACTTCCCTGGGCAACCTATTTTTCCTGGCGTATTGATCCTCGAGGGTTTAGCACAGGCAGCCGGTGTACTGGGTTTTAAAACGATAGGTAATAGCGATCAATTATATCTTTATGCGGGTATTGATAAAGCTAGATTCAAGCGTCCATGCGTGCCCGGAGATAAGCTAGAGTATACAGTTGAGCTTATTAAAGAACGTCGCGGTATCTGGAAGTTTGCTGGCTTAGCGTCGGTCGATGGTGCAGCTGTTTGCACAGCTGAATTTATGTGTGCCATGAGAGATATGTAATATGATCCATCCTTCATCGATAATCTCAGAATCGGCTATTATTGGTAAAAATGTTAGCATTGGCCCATTTTGTATCATTGGCGACAACGTTACTATCGGCGATAATTGTGTATTTACCTCACACGTTGTAGTCAAAGGGCATTCAAAAATTGGAATAAACAATGTGTTTTTCCAGTTTTGCTCGATAGGTGAAGACTGCCAAGATAAAAAATATGCTGGTGAAGCAACTTATCTTGAAATTGGTGACGATAATGTTTTTCGTGAGTCATGTACCGTTCACCGGGGTACGATTCAAGATGAAAGTGTTACTCGCATTGGCAATCGCAACTTGTTTATGGTCAACACGCATGTTGCGCATGATTGCCAGTTGGGTGATGATAATATATTCGCAAATAACTGCACGATAGCTGGGCACGTCCACATTGCCAATCAAGTTATTCTTGGTGGTCTAACTGCAGTTCATCAGTTTTGCCGTATTGGAGCGCATTCGTTTACGGGTGGTGGTGCTATCGTATTAAGAGACATACCTCCTTACGTAATGGTCAGTGGTACTAAACACATACCACAGGGTATTAATAGTGAAGGGTTGAAGCGCAGAGGTTTTACCCCGTCTGCTATTATGGCAATCAAACGCGCTTACAAAGTCATTTATCGCAATGGAAATACAACTGACCAAGCGCTACCGCTATTGCATTCAATGGCAGAGTCAGAGCCCGATGTGAAAATTTTAGCTGATTTTGTCGCATCATCAAAACGTGGCATTGTTCGCTAAATCGAATGACGGCTAATAAGTTACCGATAAATACAATAATCAATGACAAACCTCTACGAATTGGTATTGTCGCCGGCGAAGTCTCTGGCGATGTGCTTGCCGCTGGTTTTGTCGCCGTCCTCAAAGAGATGTATCCGAATGCCACTTTTGAAGGTATTGGAGGTAAACATCTTACCGCGCTAGGCTTAAATTCTTTATTTGATATGGAAGAGTTATCGGTGATGGGCTTAGTAGAAGTGCTAAAGCATTTGCCTCGCTTACTCCATATTCGTAAAACGGTTGTTCAGCATTTTCTTAATAATCCACCTGATATATTCATTGGAGTGGACGCTCCAGACTTTAATCTTGCAGTGGAAACTAAGCTAAAGCAAGCGGGTGTGAAAACAGTTCATTACGTCGGCCCAACCGTTTGGGCGTGGCGCGAGTCACGTATTCATAAAATAGCGAAAGCGACTAACTTAGTGCTAGGCATTTTTCCATTTGAAGCCGGTATCTATGAAAAATATAATGTACCTTATCAGTATGTTGGTCACACGATGGCTGACGGCATTGCATTAGTTCCTGATCAACAAGCAAAAAGAACACTTTTTGGGTTGGAGAATACCGATAAGGTCTTAGCTTTGCTGCCAGGAAGTCGTGCGCGAGAGGTAGAAACGTTATTACCTGATTTTATAAAAACAGCTGAGTTACTTGCGCTAAATATGCCCACCTTAAAAGTGATCATACCCGCGGCAAATGATGCTAGAGAAATTCAAATCAAGTTGTTATTAAAAGAGCTTAAGCCAGCGGTCTATGTTCGAGTCACGCAACTATCTGCACGAGATGTCATGATAGCAGCTAATGCGGTTTTGTTAGCATCAGGGACCGCAACGCTCGAAGCCATGTTATGCAAAAAGCCAATGGTTGTTGGTTACAAAATGTCGAAAATGACACACATTATTATGCAGCGTTTATACAAACCGGATTTCTTTTCATTGCCCAATATTTTGGCGAATGAAGCATTGGTTCCCGAATTGCTGCAGGAAGATGTTAACCCGCAGAATATGGCCGCTAACCTGAGGCCAATGCTCGAAGGCGAGCCACATGCATTGATATCGCGCTTTACGCAATTACATAAAATGTTGCAGTTAAACGCAGATCAACAAGCAGCAAAAGCGATTCAAGGTTTGTTGTCTAGTGATTTATGAGTAACCAGCTATGAGTAAAAACCGACAGTTAGATGCTATTAAAATTGCAATTCAAGGCTATTCATTGGTTGCTGGCGTTGATGAAGTCGGTCGCGGTCCATTGGCAGGAGATGTGGTTACAGCTGCAGTTATACTTGATCCCACAAGGCCAATTTTAGGATTAGCTGATTCAAAGAAATTATCTGAAAAAAAACGTAATGAATTAGCCGTACTGATTAAGCAAAACGCGTTATCATGGTCATTAGGGCGTGCCAGCGTAATGGAAATTGATAAGCTCAACATATTACACGCCACTATGTTAGCTATGAAGCGCGCTGTTGAAGGACTGAATATTCAGCCTGAACACGTACTAGTGGATGGAAACCGTTGTCCAATTTGGACATATAGCTGTCATGCTGTGATTAAAGGTGACGCGTTGTTTCCACAAATTTCGGCAGCTTCTATTATTGCCAAAGTTGCAAGGGATGGTGAAATGATTGCGTTAGACAAACAGTATCCGCAATATGGATTTGCAGCACATAAAGGTTATCCAACAAAAGCCCACGTAGCCGCATTACAAGAGCATGGCCCACTGTCATGTTATCGACAAAGTTTTAAGCCTGTGCAGAGCGTTTTAGCTTTGTGGCAAGGCGAGTTACAGGACGAGGTAAAATAAGTGTCAACCAACTTTGTACACTTACGAGTGCATAGCGATTATTCAATGCAAGACGGCTTGAACAAAGTAAAGCCGATTTTAGCAAAAACAAAATCCATGAATATGCCCGCAATTGCGATCACCGATCTGATGAATATGTGTGGCTTAGTCAAGTTTTACTCAGCTGCTTTTAGTATCGGTGTAAAACCAATTATTGGGTGTGATATTTGGTTATTGTCTTCGCAATTTCCCGATGAAATAACACGATTAACGTTGATTGCTAAAAATATTAAAGGCTACAAAAACATCACCGAAATTATCTCTAGAGCTTATCGACAAGGCCATGTTCAACACAAAGTCGTTGTGCGCCAAGAGTGGCTCGCTGAGTATGCCGAAGGGGTAATTGTTTTATCTGGCTCTTTAGCTGGCGATTTAGGTATCGCGCTGACTAAAAATAGTCCCGAGATTGCTAATAATATTACTGCCTTTTTTAAACAGCACTTTCATGATCATTTTTATATTGAGCTGATGCGGACAGGCCGAGATGGTGAGGAAGATTATATTCACCGTGCTGTGCAATGGGCTGCTCAGAATGACTTGCCGGTAGTTGCGACTAATGAAGTCTGCTTTATTGAACCCGAAGGATATGAACCACATGAAGTGCGTGTTTGTATCAGCGAAGGTTATACCCTAGACGATAAACGCCGTCCTAAAAAGCACAGTGACCAGCAATATTTGCGCAGTGCTGAAGAAATGACTGAGCTATTCAAAGACATACCCTCAGCAATCGACAACACGATTGAAATAGCCAAACGCTGCAACGCGGAACTTACCTTAGGTGAGTACTTTTTACCTCAGTTCCCAACTGGCGATATGAGCACTGAAGACTTTTTAGTTAAAGTGTCTGAGGAAGGATTAGAACGCCGCTTAGCTAAATTATTTGCCGATGAAGATGAGCGCAAAGAAAAACGTGTAGAGTACGATGAACGTCTTAAAATAGAGCTCAAAGTGATTAACCAAATGGGCTTCCCTGGTTACTTCTTGATTGTGATGGAATTTATACAATGGAGCAAGGATAACAATATTCCGGTTGGTCCGGGGCGGGGGTCTGGTGCAGGTTCTTTAGTCGCCTATTCATTGGATATTACCGATCTCGATCCGCTAGAATTCGAATTACTTTTCGAACGATTTTTGAATCCAGAGCGCGTATCCATGCCGGATTTCGATATCGACTTTTGTATGGACCGTCGCGACGAAGTTATTGATCACGTAGCCGAGATTTACGGTCGGGATGCGGTATCCCAAATTATTACCTTTGGTACGATGGCAGCAAAAGCCGTTATTCGCGATGTGGGACGAGTGCTAGGTCACCCTTATGGCTTTGTTGACCGTATTTCGAAAATGATACCGGCTGATCCGGGCATGACCTTAGAAAAAGCATTTGCGGTTGAGCCTAGATTACCAGAACTTTATGAGCAAGACGAAGACGTTAAAGAGCTCATTGATACTGCGCGTATTCTTGAAGGCGTAACTCGAAATGCAGGTAAGCATGCGGGAGGGGTCGTAATTTCACCAACCACTATTACTGATTTCTCGCCATTGTATTGCGACGATGCGGGTGCTAACCCAGTAACTCAATTTGATAAGAACGACGTTGAAACCGCAGGCTTAGTTAAGTTTGATTTCTTGGGTTTGCGCACACTGACTATTATTCAGTGGGCAACCGATATGATCAGAGAAGTTCAGGGTGTAGAAGTTGATATCACCCAAATTCCTCTTGAGGATCCCAAGTGCTTTAAAGTGCTTCAAAAAGCCCAAACAACCGCGGTTTTCCAGCTAGAATCAAGGGGAATGAAAGACTTAATTAACCGTCTTAAACCTGATTGCTTCGAAGATATAATAGCACTAGTCGCCTTGTTTAGACCGGGTCCACTGCAGTCTGGAATGGTGGATAACTTCATCGATAGAAAGCATGGGCGTGAAGCTATTTCATATCCGGATGCTGAATATCAGCATGAGTGTTTGCAAGAGATCCTTGAGCCAACTTATGGCATCATTCTTTATCAAGAGCAAGTAATGCAGATTGCTCAGGTAATGTCTGGCTATTCACTTGGTGGTGCTGACTTGTTGCGTCGTGCAATGGGTAAGAAAAATGCAGATGAAATGGCGAAGCAGCGCGAGTCATTTGAGCAAGGTGCTGCAGACAACAACATTGATCCTGATTTAGCGATAAAGATATTCGATTTAGTAGAAAAATTTGCTGGCTATGGTTTCAACAAATCACACTCAGCAGCCTATGCATTGGTATCTTATCAGACGCTTTGGCTAAAAACACATTACCCCGCTGAATTTATGGCTGCGGTTATGTCTGCGGATATGGACAACACTGACAAAATTGTGACCCTTGTCGATGAATGTGGCCATATGAATATAGATATTCTGCCGCCAGACCTTAATGCCGGACAATATAAGTTTACGGTAAACGGTGAAGGCCAAATCGTGTATGGTATTGGAGCGATTAAAGGCGTTGGTGAAGGCGCTGTTGAAGCGATTATCGAAGCGCGAAAGCTGGAAGGTAATTTTAAAGATTTATTTGATTTTTGTGCCAAAGTTGACGTTAAGCGCGTTAGCAAACGTGTGCTTGAGAAATTAGTGCTGAGTGGTGCTATGGACAATTTAGGTCCACATAGAGCTGCGTTAATGGCAACCATTAAAGATGCAATTAATGCTGCCAGTCAACATGCAAAAGCAGAGCTTGCAGGGCAAGCTGATTTATTTGGTGTGCAAATAGAGTCTGAAGGCGACGTAACAAATGCATTTGCAAAAGTACCCGAATGGTCAGAAAAAGTATGGTTAGATGGCGAAAAAGAAACCTTAGGACTATATTTAACTGGGCATCCAATTAATCAGTATTTGAAAGAGATAAAGCAATATACTGATGGCAGGTTAGCAGACTTAACACCGACTAATCGTGATCACTTTATCAGCACCGTTGGTTTGGTCATAGGTGTTCGCGTTATGACCAATAAAAAGGGTCGTCGATGGGGTATTGTGACATTAGATGATAAGTCTGCCAGAATGGACGTACGTTTTTACCCAGAGACGTATGAACAATTTGAATCTGTGCTCGTAGCTGACAATTTATTGTGGGTAAAAGGACAGGTCAGCTTTGATGATTTCAATGGTGGCAATACAATAAACGCAAAAGACGTGTTAACTATTGTTCAAGCTCGCTCTAAATACGTCAAACAATTAAAAATAAGTATTCCAGAAAAGTTGTGTACTCTGTCAACAGTCGCTAAAGTGCAGGGTATATTGCAAGTTTATAAAAATGGTACCTGCCCACTGCATATTCATGTACAACATGAAGATGTTGAAGTAACGATAGCATCGGGTGCACAATGGTGTGTAGAGCCAGAAGAACAATTATTAGTTGAGTTGCGCCATGTATTAGGCGCAGAGCAAGTTACCTTAGAATTTAACTAAAAGCCTAGTACTATCTAGGTTTTACAATATGTTAGGATTAATCATGAGTGGACATTTTTTGGATTTCGAGCAGCCTATTGCTGAGTTAGAAGCCAAAATTCAAGAACTACGTATCGTCAATCAAGGCGGCGAGTTCGACGTAAGTATAGAAGAAGCAATTGGTAAGCTAAAAGAGAAGTGCGCGGAGCAAACCAAAAAGGTGTTTGCAAACCTAGGTGCATGGCAAATAACACAAATTGCCCGTCATCCTATGCGCCCCTATACTCAGGACTATATTGACAATATGCTGACTGATTTCGATGAGTTAGCTGGCGATCGTGCTTATGCAGACGATAAAGCTATTATTGGCGGTCTAGCTAAGCTAGATGGTATTCCTGTTATGGTTATTGGCCATCAGAAAGGGCGCGATACGCAAGAAAAAATCAAGCGCAACTTTGGTATGCCAAAACCTGAAGGTTATCGCAAAGCATTGCGTTTAATGACTATGGCTGAGCGATTCAAGTTGCCTATTCTCACCTTTATTGATACACCAGGCGCTTATCCAGGTGTTGGTGCAGAAGAGCGCAATCAAAGTGAAGCAATAGCGATGAACTTAAAAGTAATGGCTGAGCTTTCCGTTCCTATTATTTGTACAGTCATCGGTGAAGGTGGTTCCGGTGGTGCGCTCGCCATTGGTGTTGGTGATAGAGTGAATATGCTCCAATACAGTACGTATTCTGTTATTTCGCCAGAGGGCTGTGCGTCAATATTGTGGAAGAGTGCAGCTAAAGCGTCTATTGCAGCAGAAGCAATGGGTGTTACAGCGCCGCAAATTAAAGCACTAGGCCTAATTAATAGTATTGTAGAAGAGCCACTCGGTGCCGCACATAGAGATTACTATGGTATGGCTGCTAACTTGAAAGCGGTGTTAAAGCAACAACTTGCACAACTTCAAACGTTACCAACAGAAACCTTGTTGGAAGAGCGTTACGAGCGGCTAATGTCGTTTGGCTATTGTTAGTCGTTTCACTAAAAGCACCAATAGTTGATTAGGGATTTATTTTCCTAATCAACGGTACTGTCACTAACGGAATTGTTATGTCAACGACCCCACAGCTCGTCAAAAGTATTCAGAGCTGTGTGCCACCTCATTGTGATTCAGTCGCCATTGCATTAAGCGGTGGTGTGGATTCTGTGGTGATGTTGCATGCTTGTTTAGCCCTTCGAGCACAAACCCAATCTTCCTTTAATGTAAACGTGATTCATATTCATCATGGACTTAGTCCAAACGCAGACAATTGGCTCTTATTTTGCCAACAACTTTGCGAGCAATTTACTCTTTCATTCCAGTGTGAAATTCCATTTCACTATTCCAAAGTAAATGTGCAGTCAGAGCCCAGGAAAAGCCTAGAAGCACTAGCGCGAGACGCCAGATATGCTGCGATAGATAGATTAGCGCCTGCGGATTCAGTTGTTTTGCTTGGGCAGCACGAAGACGACCAAGCTGAAACAGTTCTTCTGCAACTGAAGCGTGGAGCCGGGCCTAAAGGGCTAAGCGGAATGGCGGAACGGTTTACCAAAACAAGCTCAGTACAATATGCGCGACCCTGGATAAATACAGGTATAGGAAAACAAGAAATACTCGCTTACGCTCGAGAGTATGAATTAGCTTGGGTGGAAGATGAGTCTAATCAAGACACATCGTTTGATAGAAACTTTTTACGCAACGAGATCATGCCTATACTCAAAAACAAGTGGCCGAAAATTAATACAACCATTGTTAGAAGCGCATTGCTGTGTGCATCTCAAAATCAATTAATTGAAACATTCGCGATGGAAGCGCTGCAAAAGATTGAAAATGAAGAAGCCGCATTGTCGCTATCCGGTTTATCCACTTTGCCAGACACATTGCTTAGCGAAGTCATCAGACTTTGGAGTGTTCAACAAATTGGTTTTAGTGTTTCTGCGGCTCAACTACATGAGATTCAAAAACTGAGAAAAGCGAAAGCAGATCAAATCGGTTACGTACAAGTAGATAGTTGGCAGTGCCGCAGTTTTAATCAGTATTTATACTGGGTGGCGTTATCAGAGATTGCCGATGATCCAGCGCTCGCATATAGTTTTCAAATTGAATTAGACAAGAATATTGAGCATGTGAACGTCACTTATGGCAATTTACATCGCAAAGTCTGTCTTTTTGCCAACAGACCTACGAAAACGATTAAGGCGTGGATGAAAGAGAGTGGAGTGAAGCCATGGCGACGCATGGCAATGCCTATTCTTTGCCTCAACGAGCAAGTAATTGCCATACAATTAGGCGAAAAACTCATTTTTAGTGCGCAATTCCAATCGAAATGTCCAAACACTGACGCTATACAGAAGCTTATTCAACAAGTTTAATGACACGGCAATGACTTGCCTCTTGTCGGTAATCTTCAGCGAAGCCAATTAAGTTATACTAATTGGTTTATCTAAGCCGCTTTGAATAAGTTTTTACCCGACTGTTTCGCTTCATATAACGCCATATCTGCACGTTTGAACAAGGTTTCTTGTGTATCAACTGCATGAAACGTTGTTGCACCAACACTCGCAGACACTTTATGTTGCGCAAAAAGAGGGTGTTTTGCAATTGCCTTTTGAATGCGTCTTGCAACCTGCTCATTTGCCTCGTGGTCACTATCTATTAGCAAACAACAGAACTCATCCCCACCAAACCTGAAAGCGTGATCAGAGTCGCGTAATGAACCTGTTAATAAACTAGCAAACTCCATCAATACTTTATCACCCTGCTGATGACCGTGGCCGTCATTAACTTGTTTAAAGTTATCTAAGTCAAGAATGAGTAAACCAAAGGTCTGCTCAGTACGCAGGCTGATACTCATTAATTTATGCAGTGAATCATTAAAATGCGAGCGATTACATAAGCCCGTCAGCATGTCCTTGGTCGCCACTAGGCGAATTCGGTAATACTCCAAAGCATGCTTTAATCCCATCGCATAGATTGCATGTATCTCAGATAGTAATTTACGCTGCAAAGGCGACAACACTTTTGAGAATACATAGGACAGTTGGGCATGCTGCAGAGCACCAGGAGGGTATCCATAATCTAATGAAATATTCATACTACGAGAATTTTTCACTACATTGCCAAAGAATAAATATTGATCACAAAAGCTTATTTTTATTGAAGTACAGGGTAATTTTCTACTCAGTAATTCAAAATAATTCTCTACTAACTCATCTAATTCAATCGTTTCTAACATGCGGCGCATTATGCTTGATGACTCGGTGCTTGATAGCATCGTGTCCAATCTTGTTTTATCGTACATAAATGCTTGAGCTATACTAGACTCATGCAGAGAACCATCCTTAGGTTCATTTACTGTATTTACTGTGAGGTTATCCATTATTACTCCGAAATGATTCCGTATGATATTTTTATCACTGCTATCATTCGTTTATGCGTGTTTTATTATAACTGTCGTTTTCTTGACGCTTAGATTGATTTAAAAGGTATGTTGCATTGCAAAACTGTGCGAACATCATCAATAAGCTAAACAAAAAAACGTTAATGAAACTACCTGCCAGCTTGAGCTTCGCGTAGTAGTTTTTTTCATATTTTTAGTAGCTAATAGTTATCGCTGACAATACGCTTTTGCGTATCTTCTTTCTTGTATTGCCTGCGTTTACCCGCTAATTATGACACTTAGCGATACTGCTAACGTATAACCTACAAACATTAAGCAATAGTCGTGCCTACTTGTGCTTTTCAAATTAGGGGGGGAATGTTTTGAACCAAGCTTTTATCAATGTTATTGCTTTAATGGCCTTGTCTGTCTTCTTGGTATGGTGTTTTAAACGGGCGGGATTACCCGCGATACTCGCTTATCTGCTGGTTGGTGTAATGGCCGGTCCCGAAGTACTCTCTCTTTATAACGACCCGGATCAAATGCATTTGTTGGCAGAAGTTGGCATCGTGTTTCTGCTGTTTTCATTAGGACTCGAGTTTTCACTACCTAAATTAGTTGCTATGCGCAATTTAGTGTTTGGTGTAGGCGCAGGGCAAATGCTTTTCACCACCGCAATCTTTGCAGGCATCGCACTAATTTTTGGTCAGTCGATAAGCACGTCAATTATTATTGGCGGTATGCTTGCATTATCCTCTACTGCCATTGTGATAAAGCAAATAGATGAAGCGGGTCGACTGAATACGCCGCGCTCACAAATGGCCGTCAGTATATTGTTGTTTCAAGACTTAGCGGTTGTGCCTTTTCTTATAGCTATCCCTCTATTGGCGCCAAGTTCAGACCAAAGCGTTGGTTTTGCATTGCTGATGGCATTATTTAAAGGCGTTGTTGTTGTCGTGTTACTTCTTTCTGTTGGTCGCTGGTTACTTCCTCGAGTTTTTAACGAAATTGCTCGCACAAGAACTGATGAGCTATTTGTTCTTACCACAATTCTCGTCGCCTTATTAGCTGCAGGGACAACTTATGCTTTTGGTTTGTCCATGGCGTTAGGTGCATTTTTAGCCGGTATGATGTTAAGTGAATCTCAATATCGACACCAATTAGAAGCAGATATTCGTCCGTTTCGCGATATTTTGATGGGCTTATTTTTCATTACTGTGGGCATGAAACTGGAGCTCAATGTCTTGATCTTTGAGTTTCATTGGATCCTGTTGGGCCTAATCATTTTACTGATAGTAAAAACCTTAGTTGTGAGTTTTAGTGCATTTATTTTTAAGCAAAATAAGCGAGATGCTTGGGCTGCGGGAATGAAGTTAGCGCAAATGGGAGAGTTTAGTTTTGTTATAGCCGCATTGGCTGTACAGAATCAGGTTATCACCTCACAGCAATCTTCAATGATAATAAGCGTAGGCTTGTTGAGCATGGCGATAACACCGTGGCTTATTAATGTTAGTGGTAAATTTGCTCAATGGATTGCACCTAACAAAAATATTGAAGCAATCACCAGCGAACTTACTCAACATGAAGCCAAAGACTTTACTAACCATGTGCTTATTTTAGGTTTTGGTCGAGTGGGACAGTCTGTCGCCCGCATGCTTAAGCTTGAGGGGATTAAGTATGTGGCCTTAGACTTCGATCCGATTCGAGTGCATGAAAGCCGCTCAGCGGGAGAGAACGTAATGTTCGGTGATGTATCACAACGTGACTTACTGAAATCAGCAGGCATTGCAAATGCGCAACTGGCACTTATTACTTTTGATCATCATGATAAAGCGTTAAAAGTCGTAAATGTTATTACCGGTTTAAAACCAGGCTTATCGGTTGTTGTGCGAACAAGAAAAGACTACCAATCAGATGATTTTTATTCTGCAGGGGCTTCACAAGTAATACCAGAGATACAAGAAGGCAGTTTGATGTTGGTTTCTCAAGTCTTACATTACGCCGGTGTACCGATGTCTCGAATACTCAAGCGCGTGCGCAATGAACGCAAGAAAGGCTACCAGCATATGCACGGATTTTATCCTGGCGAAACGACTGAAATTACCTACGGAACAAAAGACAAACTTGAATTTATGCACGCAGTTATAATTACTAATGGTGCTTTTGCAGTCAACAAAACCATTGGCGAATTGGATATTGAACGTAGGCGGGTCAAAATCACTGGATTAAGACGCAACAATAAAGAAATAGAAGAACCTGATTCAGATACGCTCATCATTGCTAACGATGTAGTCGTCATTTCTGGCAAGCCCAGAAGGGTTGAACGTATCGAGAACTTTTTACTTTACGGAAATTAATCAAATAAAATAAATCAAATGCAGTAAAATGCATTCAATTGATAATTTTTAGGATAGTCAAATTGGCCGTTCATTGGTTCCCAGGGCATATGCACAAAGCCCTAAAAGAAATAAAAGAAGCGCTTAGTCAGGTTGATATTCTGATTGAAGTACTTGATGCGCGTATTCCTTATTCAAGTGAAAACCCCGAAATAGCAAAAATAAGGGGAGACAAACCTTGTCTAAAAATTCTAAACAAGGCCGATTTAGCGGATCCGGAAATGACGGCTAAGTGGCAAGCGCACTTGGAATCAGAACGGGGTGTTAAAACGTTTACAACATCGACGGATGATCCGGCAAAAACGAAACAAATTATCGAGCTTATTCGCAAAACCTGTGCGCAAAAAGACGCTTCGGTAAAAACGGTCAACGCAATGATCATGGGTATTCCTAATGTTGGAAAGTCGACATTAATTAATATTCTAGCTGATCGCGTTATCGCAAAAACAGGAAACGAACCTGCAGTCACTAAAAATCAACAACGTATTAATTTAGGTAGTGGCATTGTTTTGTTTGATACGCCTGGCGTGCTTTGGCCAAAACTTGAAAATCCCAACACAGGTTATCGCTTAGCGGCTTCAGGCGCGGTGAAAGACACCGCGATGGAATATGATGATGTTGGCTTTTATGCGGCTGATTATCTAATTAAAATGTATCCTGAGTTAATGAAAGAACGTTTTAAAATTGATGACTTACCTGATACTGAAATCGAATTTTTAGAACTTGCTGCTGCAAAACGAGGTGCCTTAAGGGCGGGCGGACGCGTTAATCTGCATAAAATATGCGAGCTATTGATTAACGAGCTTCGCTCAGGAAAGTTAGGCCGGATTACACTTGAAACACCAGATATGCTGATCGAAGAGAAAAAAGAAATGGCTGAAGTAGCAGCTAAGAAAATAACGGATAAAGATAAACGTAAACAGAAATTCAAAGATGGCTCCTTAACACCTGATAAAAAAGACAGAAAAGAAAAACGAGAAGAAAAAAGAGCAGAGCAAAGTGCGAGGATGAAGAAGCGCAATTAGCGCTTCATTCCTATCGCTTGGTTGTGATACTAACTCAAAGAATGAGTTAGTACATATCCAAGTGCGCCTGTTATAGCCGCCACTTGGGCTTTGATGCAAACCTCAGGGGTTGCATTGGGGCTATCTGGATAGACTTCAGTTGTACTGACATACATAGCATCAGTAAAGCCACCGCATAAGAACAGCGGTTTTTTATCGTAGTTAATAACACCTAATTGTTGCATATCTGCTCCAATTATTTTGCCACTGCTGTCAGCCTCCGCAATATGAGTCACTTGTTTTACGGCATTAATAATCGCGGTTTGAAAGTCGTTTTGCGGTCGAGCACTATCACCCACGGTATAGAAACCATCAGGAATTTCCCAAAGGCCCTGTTCAATAGCGTCTCTTGCTGCTAATGCTGGACGAAACTCGGAATTGTCGGTGTCGGTAGTTTCATGTAAGTCAATATGCATGATGATGTTGAGGCCTGAAGCCTTTGCACATTGCATTGCTAAATTAGCTTCGCCAGTTGGACCATTGTTGTAAAATGACCTGTTCGGGTCAATCGTATGCGGGTTCCAGCGATTTATCGTCTCGTAGCCCCACGGGCTAATGCATGGTAGAACTAATATATTTATCTTGTCCGAGTATTTCTTAGCGTCGTTTTCAATAAAATCTAAAGCACCATGCACGCCACTTGTTTCATAACCATGCACGCCACCTGAAACAAGAATAGTGTCACGGTCTTTATCAAATGTGCCTACTTTGACACAATATAACGGGTAGTCAGAAAAGCCTAAATCAGCATAAGCCAAGACACCATATTGCTCAACCTCATACTCAGTATTATCCAATGCTGCTAGCCTTTGTTCGACGTCCTCAAAGTAACTTCGTTTTTTAGTCTGTGCTGCTAGCCATTGCTGCTTTTCTAATGTGTCCCAAGCTTTGCCCGGTGTACCAATCGAATAGTTTTCGTCTTGAGTAGTCATGTATACTTTTGGTTCCTATTTTAGATCCGCAAATTGTTGGTTTAAAGAATACTTTTCATCGGTAACAATTCGCTCTAGTGTTTCAATTCGTGCGTTCATTTGCTCAATTTGCACTTGCATATCGTCGCGTTCCGCTTTACTTAACTTGTTAGATTCTTTGTTTTTTTTGTTAGATAGTGTAGATATGATACTGGTTATCCCACCCACAATAATCGCTACAATAAAAATCGCGGTTAAATTCATTTTTGTTCTCCTTTTCTCATGGTATTCGATAAACAAAGTCATTGTCAGTTTTATTTGTAGTCGTTAATAGCTGGTTTAACGATTATCACAGACTAAAAAGTTTATTGGCTTCGCATATTCCTATCATTAATAGTAGGTATTTCATCTCCACTAATAAAGGCTTATATGCTCAAAATAGACACTTTATGCTTTATCAAAAAATATGGTCGCCAATTACTGATGAGATTGCTTTGTATTGGTATATGCGTGTCTTTACTTAATACTCAGTAAAACCATCTGCAAAACCTTTGCCATAAATATAATTCAATTAAATCAATAATTTATTTTTTTAATTAGTACAGTTAACAATATAACTTTAGTTATTGGGCTAATAATAGGTGAATTTGACCAAAAATTAAATTGTAACTCCTTATTTGTCTTAACGATAATTATGAAAGTGCCGTAACGATATAAGCGACTATAAAAGTCACGATAAAAGTGACATGGTTCTTAGGGCTTAGTATCATGAGGATACAGTAAGTAGACACCGCATTTTCAACAAGCGAAGTTTGAATGACAAATACCGACAAAGACCAATCTGTGCAGATCACATCGAGTCAAAGCCTTAAAAAAAGCAATAAACTGCAAAAAAATACAGCCGACGTGCGTCATTGGTCTGAAGAGGGTCAAAATGAAACTGATGCCTCTTTTATGCGCCAAGCAATGTTGCTCGCTGAAAAAGCACAAGCCATTGGCGAAGTACCTGTGGGCGCAATTATTGTGGTGGATTCGATGGTCATTGGGCAAGGCTATAATCAGTCAATAGCGCTGCATGATCCATCAGCTCATGCCGAAATGCTGGCATTACGAGAAGCCGCTAAAAACCTCGAAAACTACAGAGTCCTCGATGCTACCCTATACGTTACGCTAGAGCCCTGTCCTATGTGCGCCGGAGCGCTAGTTCATGGCCGCATAAAGAGAGTGGTATTCGGTGCTTATGATCAAAAAACGGGCGCCGCAGGAACAACCATGAACATTGTTCAACACGACTCTCTTAATCACAAAATGGAAGTTACAGGGGGATGTTTACAGGATGATTGTGGCGCTCAAATTTCTGCGTTTTTTAAACAAAGGAGAAAACAAAAGAAAGGCTAAGTTAGCAGTCTTCGCTCCCTTCATCTGTTAGTCCCGTTATTGAAAACAATTTGCGACGTGCCATTATCTTTTGATGCGTCTTTTTGAGCATTGTTCTGCGTTGATTACTCGCTCTCAGTGGACGAGACGCGTTAAAACTTCTATTTCTTTTCATCTATATCTCTTATTTATTTAACGTTTGCTTATTTTTAGCAAACGCGCTTAACATTGCTTATTTCTTATACCCAGTTCACTAATGTGTGTGGGCTGAGCTTGATCAATCATTTAGAGGGTAATCTACCACTTAAGTTCAATTAATCTGCTCTAATTTCTATTTGTATCACGTTACAGTAAATATAATCAAACTAGCAGAAACTATTGCCAGTTTAGCTGGTGGCTTATTTTGTAGTCTCTTGCAAAGACTCTTCTGCCGCTGCATCGTCAGCGTCGCTTTCACCATTCTGAAGATATGTATCTTCTAACACTCCTTCAGAGTCTACAGGCAATTCGTCAATTAAAGGTAAGTCTGTTTGGTCTTCTAACCAAATCAACGTGTCATAATAACGTCGAATATTATCCACATAATTAACCGCCTCGTCTCCACGAGCATATCCATAACGTGTCGATTTATAGAATTTTTTCTGCCGCAGCAGTGGCAAATGCTTTTTCACATCTACCCATAAATCCGGGTTATAGCCTTGGCGTTCTGTTATTACTCGAGCATCCTCTAAGTGTCCTAAGCCAACATTATAGGCGGCAAGTGACATCCATATACGATCGGGAGACTGGATCCTTGCTGGTATTCTGCGTAATAAGCTACTGAAATATCGAGAGCCACCACTGATACTTTGTTCAGCATCAGTACGTGAGGTAACCTTCATGTCCTTGGCAGTGCCTAACGTTAGCATCATCATGCCGCGCACGCCTGTCGGCGATTTCGCTTTTGGTTTCCAATGACTTTCTTGGTAGCTCATAGCTGCCACTAAGCGCCAATCATTGTCACCAGCATAAGCTTCAAATAATTCTTTAAACACAGGGAGTGTTTTGTCTACAGCCCGCATAAATGCGCGAGTATCAACATAATCGAATGACTGAACGTGACCAAAGTATTTATCTTCAAGCGCACTGAAAAAGCCATTAGATTGAATACTACCGAAATACTCGATTAACGCCGCTCGCAATGAATCATCTGTGTCTTTATTGAGTAACCAGCCGATTTCTAAGGTATCGGTAACCGAAAAGCCAATACCAAGGTTTGGATAGCGTCTGCGCGCAACGGCTAAGATATTTGAATCAGAAATGGTATAGTCCAATTCATCTTTGGACACCATTTCTAGTAACTCTTCAATATCCTTTTCATCAGTTTCCGTCCAAAACATCGTTTCACTTTCGTCAATCAATGAGGTTAGCGGTTCTCGATATAAATCATTAGCTACTATGGTTAGATCACCTTCTAATTGCTCGATGTCACGCGGGCGATCTTCTCCTTTCTTATACACCAATTCAAAATTAACCGACTGATACGCAGGGCCAAATCGATATTTTGATTTGCGTTGTTCCGTCATGGTGATGTTAGCAGCAATTAAATCGACTTGATGATTGTCTAACTGAGGTAATAGTTCTCTGTAAGAGTAGTAAGGGTAAACTTCTAGTTTGACGCCTAGGTAATCGGCAAAGCCTTGCGCCAGCTCAAACTCGAAGCCTTCGGGCGATGTTGGGCCATTATAATAGGTTGTTCGGCCATAAACCGAGCCTACTTTTAACACACCCGCGTCCAAAATAGAGCTTAAAGATGACGATGGCTGCGGTTGAGAGCAACTACTGAGCGCTAAAAATGCGCAAATAGACATTATACACGCAATTATCTTGTTGAATTGCATGGCTATTTTTCTATTAAGTGATGGTTTTTTGTTAATGCTCATTACCATCAATATTCGCGTTTTTGATTTCATAAGTACCATTGTGACTAAATTTAGCCAAAGCATCCAGTAAGTTATTGCAAAAAAAGTAAAATTCTCCGTACATCATGACTTATCAATCGCTTGCTTTTGCTCTATAATCTGCCGCCAATTGCTGACCTTCGCCTTTGCTTGCAAAAATCTGTATTGCGGCCTCAAATTGGTATCCAAATTATGTTAATTCTTCGCGGTTCATCTGCTCTTTCTTCATTCAAACAAGATAAGCTATTGGCTCAATTCGCTGCCCTAGGAATAGGCGTGTCGAGTGTTCAAGCTCAATATGTTCATTTTGTCGACTTACAAAGTGAGTTGAACGAAGCCGATATGTCTGTGCTTTCGCAACTATTAACCTACGGACCTCACACTGAACATATTGATGATTCCGGTTACTTTGTTTTAGTTACGCCGCGTCCAGGGACTATTTCACCTTGGGCATCAAAGGCGACGGACATTGCTAAGAATTCAGGATTGTCACAAATACACCGAATAGAACGCGGTATTGCTTACTACATCGAGTTTAGTGACAAAACGGCTAATTTTTCAGGCAGTGATTTAGGTGCTATCGCTGCACCGCTTCATGATCGAATGACTCAGGCAGTATTTACACAACTTGAAAATGCACAACAATTGTTTGTACAAGCAGACGCGAAGCCTTTTTCATCAGTACCTATTCTTGAAGAGGGCAAGATTGCACTTGAGCACGCCAATAAAAAATTAGGCTTAGCACTAGCTGATGATGAGGTTGATTACCTATTTGATAGTTTTACAAAGCTAGGCCGTAACCCAAATGACATTGAATTGTATATGTTCGCGCAAGCCAACAGTGAACATTGCCGTCATAAAATATTTAACGCAGATTGGACAATTGATGGTGCAGTTCAACCTAAATCATTATTCAAAATGATCAAAAATACGTTTGAAGTGTCGAGGTGACTATGTGCACAGCGCTTATAAAGATAACGCTGCTGTTATGGAAGGTTGGAAAGCCGGGCGTTTTTATCCAGATGCGAAAACTCAAGCCTACGATTATCATCATCAAGATATTGATATTTTAATGAAGGTCGAAACGCATAACCATCCAACAGCTATATCGCCGTTTGCCGGTGCAGCTACAGGTTCAGGTGGCGAAATTCGAGATGAGGGTGCCACTGGACGAGGTTCTAAACCAAAAGCCGGTTTAGTTGGCTTCACCGTATCTAATCTTAATATCCCAACACTCCCACAACCATGGGAAGTCCCCTATGGTAAGCCTGCACGTATCGTAACAGCGCTCGATATCATGTTAGAAGGCCCTCTAGGTGGAGCTGCATTTAACAACGAATTTGGTCGCCCAAATATACTCGGTTATTTTAGAACGTTCGAACAAAAAGTAAATAGCTTTAATGGCGAAGAAGTGCGCGGTTATCACAAGCCTATTATGTTAGCTGGTGGCCTGGGTAATATAAAGAAGGATCATATTCAAAAAGCTGAGATTACGGTTGGTGCGAAACTAATTGCACTCGGGGGGCCAGCAATGAACATCGGTCTTGGCGGCGGGGCAGCGTCTTCAGTCGCCTCGGGTGAAAGTAATGCTGATCTTGATTTTGCATCTGTGCAGCGCGAAAACCCAGAAATGGAAAGACGTTGCCAAGAAGTGATTGATAAGTGTTGGCAACTAGGTGATGACAACCCCATCCAGTTTATCCATGATGTCGGGGCAGGTGGCTTATCTAATGCTTTCCCTGAATTAGTTAATGATGCTGAGCGTGGTGGTATATTTGAGCTTCGAAATGTACCAAATGATGAGCCGGGTATGTCGCCATTAGAAATTTGGTGCAACGAATCTCAGGAACGTTATGTGATGTCTGTCGCACCCGAAAACCTCGCTGTGTTTGAAGCCATTTGTCAGCGTGAAAGAGCACCTTTTGCAGTGGTCGGTGAGGCAACTCGAGAGCAACAGTTAACCTTAACTGACAAAAAATTTGGTAATAAACCCATTGATATGCCATTGGATGTATTGCTAGGTAAGCCCCCTAAAATGAGCAAGGATGTGGTTTCTTCATCAGCCAAGGGCGACGCGTTTGATACCATTGCTATTGACGTTGAAGACGCGATAAAACGAGTTTTACAGTTACCCACTGTAGCGGATAAAACCTTCCTTATTACCATCGGTGACCGCTCAGTTACTGGCATGGTTGCGCGCGATCAAATGGTAGGGCCATGGCAAGTACCTGTTTCAGATGTAGCCGTGACTACCTCTGCATTTGACACCTACTACGGTGAAGCGATGTCAATTGGTGAGCGTACGCCCGTTGCTTTGTTAAACCATGCAGCGTCAGCGCGTTTGGCCGTTGCTGAGTCGTTGACCAATATTGCAGGGACAAATATTGGTGATATCAAACGTATTAAGTTGTCTGCAAACTGGATGTCCGCGTCTAATCACCCTGGTGAAGATGCTGGATTATACGCAGCGGTCAAAGCGATAGGTGAAGAGTTGTGCCCTGAACTTGGCTTAACTATCCCTGTTGGAAAAGATTCAATGTCGATGAAAACGGCATGGCAAGAAAATGGAGAGGAAAAGGCCGTAACTTCGCCATTATCATTAGTCATTACCGCTTTCGGCGCTGTCAAAGATGTACGTAAAACGATTACCCCACAGCTACGTCAAATGGATGGCGGCAGTTTGATGTTAATCGATTTAGGTAACAAACAAAATCGCATGGGGGGCTCATGTTTAGCTCAGGTTTACGGAAAACTAGGCCAAATAACGCCTGATGTTGACTCTGCTAAGCAATTAAAATCGTTTTACTTATTGATGCAGGAACTTGTCGAAAAAGAGCTAATTAGTGCTTATCATGATCGCTCTGACGGCGGATTATTTGTGACTATTACCGAGATGGCTTTTGCTGGCAAAGCCGGGGTAGAAGTAGATATTACCGGTTTAGGTAATGATGTTGCATCGACTTTATTTAGTGAAGAATTGGGCGCGGTTATTCAAGTAAGTGACAGTGCTAAAGAAGCGGTATTAGCACTGGCTACAAAGTATGAATTAAGCCCATTAATCCATACTATCGGCACCGTATCTGATAACGACCAAATTACTTTCTTCAATGAAGGTAAATGCATTGTAAAAAACACTCGTACTTATTTTCGCCAGTTATGGTCAAGCACTACCTTTGCAATGCAAACGCTGCGCGATAACCCTACCTGCGCTCAACAAGAACACGATGCTAAAAGCGATTCGAAAAATCCAGGTTTGCACAGTATTTTAAAGTTCGATGTAAATAAAGACGTTACCGCCCCATTCATAAATGTAGGTGCTAAACCTGAAATAGCGATACTACGCGAACAAGGTGTTAACTCACATGTTGAAATGGCAGCTGCATTCCATCGTGCTGGTTTTACGCCAATTGATGTGCACATGAGTGACATGCTAGCCGGACGTAATCTAGATAACTTTGCTGGTTTGGTTGCCTGCGGTGGTTTTAGTTACGGTGACGTACTAGGTGCAGGGGAAGGCTGGGCTAAATCAATTTTGTTTAATGCGCAGGTAAAGGCTACCTTCCAAACGTTTTTTGAACGTAACACTACCTTTTCCCTAGGTGTGTGTAACGGTTGTCAGATGTTATCCAATTTGAAGTCGTTAATTCCGGGTGCGCAGCATTGGCCACATTTTGTGACCAACCAATCTGAACGCTTTGAAGCGCGCGTAGCGATGGTTGAAGTTGCTGACTCGCCTTCGGTATTATTGGCAGGAATGCAAGGTTCTCGTATGCCTATTGCCGTTTCTCATGGCGAAGGACGTGCGGAGTTTACTGCAGATAATCAGATATCAACGTTGCAAAATGAAAATCAGATTGCGCTGCGATATGTCGATAACTACGGTAATGTAACAAATGACTATCCTGCCAATCCGAATGGTTCAGAGCAAGGCATTACCGGTTTAACATCACTCGATGGTCGCAGCACTATTATGATGCCGCACCCAGAGCGTGTATTTAGAACGGTTAGCAACTCATGGCATCCTGAGGAATGGAAAGAAGATGGTCCTTGGATGCGTATGTTCAGAAACGCGCGGGTGTTTGTTGGCTAACCAACGCGTCGGTTTCTTTCGCGATTGATCAACTTTTGGTCTGGATGCTTTTTTATTAAAACATATACCGACGTTAACCCACCGTGCTGTTTTAGTGCGGTGTGAAAAGCAATGACTATATCAATTTGGCGTAGCCATTGATTAACATAGCTCTTTAAAAAGGCAGGGAAGGGCTTACTGTTTAGTCCCATCCCGTGTTGTACTAATAGGGTTCTGATACCTCGTTCATGACAATCTTTTATGGTTTTATATAAACCGATACGTGCTTCATCAAATTTCATCTGGGTCATATTAAACGTAACATCGATTTGATATTTACCCAGTCTTAAATTTTTATAAACGCCATGCTGCACGCCATCTTGCTTGTATTCAATAAAGTCGTGGGGATCAATCGGCTCAACCTTATCAACAGACAATCCATTATCATCCATTTCAACTTCAGCAATGAGGGCCTCGCGCTTCAGTCTCTGTGCTAGAGTTTCGGTAGTTTTGTTTGTTAGTGCGACTTTATCTGTTTCAGATAGCGGCTTAACGTCACTCATCTCTGCAAAAAACGAAGGGTCATGGGGAAGAGAATGCGACATATAAGAACCTCGTTGATTGTTGTTAGATAGACAACGCTTATACGCCATTTAGGTCGACTTAGTCCAGTCGATATATTGATTACTCAAGTGCTAAGTCGATAGCACTCAATATAAAGTGGGTGTCACTTTGCGCGCCTAACGATTGTTGAATAGAACAGGTACATCGTTTACTCTCTTTAGATTCAAGCTGTTTGTTCTATCGTGGGTATTTTTTGGAATGATGTTGACGGTCGATTTACAATGAAGAAAAAAGGGCATCAGGCGCAATCAATTACAGATTTATTGATTACTAAATCTGTTTTGGGTGAGAGAAGCACAAGCATTGTGTGGCGATGCAAGATAGCAGGTAGCTTATGAGTCAAACCGTACAAGCTGCGTTGTGGATGTTGGGTGCGATATCCAGCTTTACTGCTATGGCTATTGCAGGGCGCGAACTCGGTGATGGGTTTGATACGTTTGAAATCATGCTGTACCGTTCGGCTATAGGTTTGCTTATAGTGCTAGTGCTGATCTATGCAACCGGAACGTTCAGGCAGATCGGTATCCGCGCTTGGCGCACTCATCTCATTCGGAATGTGTTTCATTTTACCGGCCAGAATCTTTGGTTCTATGCGGTGACTATGATCCCGTTGGCGCAGGTTTTTGCGCTTGAATTCACTACACCATTATGGGTTATCTTGCTCTCTGCGCTGCTGTTGGGGGAACGCCTGACATTAATACGCATCATTGCTGCGCTAATGGGCTTTGTAGGCATTCTGATTGTTGCGCGTCCTGATATAGGAAGTCTGCATCCAGGCATTTTAGCTGCGGCATCTTGTGCGGTTTTCTTTGCGCTCACTTATGTGTTCACCAAACGGTTAACTCGAACAGAGAATATTTCGGCTATCATGCTATATATGTCCGGGCTACAACTGATCTTTGGTTTGGTTTCAGCAGGATATGATGGAGATATCGCACTGCCCAGTGCCATAGATATGCCTCTGTTAGGACTAGTTGCTTGTTGTGGGTTGCTGGCACATTTCTGTATTACTAAGGCGCTGACCATCGCACCTGCTACGGTTGTTGCCCCGCTTGATTTTGTTCGTTTACCTATCATCGCCGTTGCGGCAATGGTGATGTATAACGAGGCCATCGATGTCTGGGTTTTGGTTGGTGCCATCATTATATTTATGGGTAACTACCTTAATATCTGGTTTGAGACACGCAAGCGCGCGTAGGATGCTGAATAATGAAAATTACTATATTAGCTAATCAAGATATTGCCAGTAATTACGCAGTCAACATGCTGTTGGCACTACTTGTCAATAATGACGTTAGCCTGTTTTTGTCTTCACAGGTAGGGAGTAGTAAGAATAAGCCAAAGCCAAAGCCATTGTTATCGTTAAAGGTTATCGAACAAAAAATGTTTACTGAAACACTATCGGTATTATTAGATGGCGAACTTAGCCATAAGGCTAAATTTAAAAGCTTCGAGGGGCTGTCTAAGCAACTATGTTCGCCTGTATCGATACTAAATAATATAAATACACCAGAGGGTATTGAGAAACTCAAACAAACCGAACCTGATCTCATTATTTCTATTCGCTACGGCATAATCCTTAGAGAAGCAATCATCGGCATTCCCCGTTTTGGCGTGATTAATTTGCACTCCGGCTTATTGCCAGCGTATCGAGGGGTAATGGCTACATTTTGGGCCATGCTGAATGGCGATAAAACGATCGGATGCACGCTTCATTACATCGACAATAGCGATATAGATACTGGCAGAACGATCGCCGTCACCGCCTTAACCATTGACCAAAAACGCTCATACCTTTGGCATGTTCTTACCTTGTATGAACAAGGTGTGGTAGAGATAGCTAAAACAGTGAAGAAAATAGCTGCTGGGGAACTAATTAATAGCTCAGCGCAAAAATCGGGTGGCCATTATTACACTTTTCCGACTAGCCAAGATTTACAAAAATTTGACAGCAAAGGCTTTGTGCTTGCAGATAAATTAGAAATGCTCGAGTTTTTTCACGCTCGATATATAGTTACGGAGTAAGCATCTTTATTACAATTGCCCCACCGCGCTAGCGAGAAACCTCCTGCTCTGGCGAAAGGTAATGTTGCGCGGCAGCTGTAGTTGCAATGTAGTGCACCTATCAAAATTTTATATTAATAAGATACCAGATTCATTATTGTTTAAACGCAGTCTTTTTTTAAAACCGGATTGAGTCAAAGGAAGTGGAATGGTCCGCTCTACAGGATTCGAACCTGTGTCTACCCCTTAGGAGGGGGTTGTTCTATCCAGCTGAACTAAGGGCGGAAAACCTACGGCAGTATTCTGCGTGAAAAATTCCAGTAAAACAACCGTAACCTTTCCCTCATTAGCGGATTCCAGCATTACAGGTCTCTCAGGAAGTGTCATGCTATCAAGTATTATCAAGAGACCCAGCCTATATTATTTATAAACTAAGGGAGTAAAAAGACCCTATTGTCGCGCTACATAGTCGTTTGGTTGGATATTTGCTAATAGGCTGCTATCTCGGCTAGTCACGGTGGCTGTTTCTGCGAATACTTGAGTCACCACAAGGGGCGTTGGGTGTAAAACAAACTGCCTATATTCTTGGCCGAACGAGTCCCTAATTTGCTGCACACTGAATAACGTTAATGTGTCGCCCGCTTTTACTTTTTGATTTTTGCCTAGGTTTATTTGCAACTGATTATTGGAGACTGCCAAAATTCTGCCCATCGTCGGTTCACAAACGGCAAACTCTTCTAAATCCACTGCAGATCGTTGCATTACTTTGAGTACTGCCCGGCCATAACCACTTCGCCAAAACTGATCTGAGTTAACGTCTAGCTTGCGGGTCATATCGTATTCCCAATCCTCGGAAATACGATACTGTTTATTCATTAACTCTTCACCCGAGGCTCCATTCAATAAGGTCAGTGTGTAGGCAAAGTTGCGGATAGCTTGTTCACCCTTCCAAAATTTAAACGAATTTGCTTGGTTACGTTCAACACTAATATCATCTATGGTTACTGCGAGTACATATTGTACGTCGGTTTTTTGAGCTAACTTAGTGGCTTGAATTTGTTTGTCGGTATTGTGCCAATTTAGTGTATATGGCTCGACTTCACTCAGGGTTAAGCTGGTGCTTATTTGCGAAAATGTTTCTTGCATTTTTAATGCTGCGGCAGCGCCTAGCTTATGTATTTGTCCATCCGCTGCTTGCGAACCATAACGAATAGGGAAGTAGGTTGTGGCTAATCTTTTGGTATAGTCAGCGGCTGAACACTGAGATTCTTGCGAAAAGATATCCGCACGAATAGAAACGGTTACATAGCCATCCGAATAAACTTCATCTATGAGTTCTAAAGTATTAACTTCGCCACTTGTGCGAATTTCTAAATGATCATCCATTAATAAACCATTCGTCATTTGTTGTACGCTTCGAACTGATGCGCCGGCAAAAAGCAATGCTTGTTTAATCGCTTCTTCGGTTGCTTGCTGTTTTGCTGCTATTTTATCACCATGTAAAATAGTAGCTTGTCCTGTTGCTGAAAACCACGCTGCACTTGCGGTTTGAACCCATGTTAATGAGCTTAATAATATTGCGTAACTTATATAATGTACAAATTTCATCGGTCAATTCACTTTTCGGCTTGTATGGTGGCTCACTAGTGGTGTGTGTCAACAACCAGTGATTAGCACGCAGGTGCTTTATATATACAAACCTATACAAGTTATGTGCCAGAGTATTCAGTTTATATTCCTCGAATAAATGGTGCATATTTTGCATTGACTTTACTATAGGTCACCGCTGAATAAATACACTGATGTATGGGGCTAATAATTAGTCACGTAATCAATAAAAATATGGATAGGTAGAATATGCCAAAGATGAATAAAATACGCGTCATTGTAGCTTCTATGGGAGTTATTACTTGTTTAGGGCTATCGGGCTGTAGCTCTATGTTTACCAAACATGTTGAGTGGGAAACAATTGAGCCGATAAACTATCCGGTGTTAAGCGCTGTGGGTTATGCGCCAATTTCAGCACAACTCGGCGGTGATGAGTCTACCAAAACATTAATGGCGATAAAGGCGTCTAAATTGGATGCCTATCGAGAACTTGCAGAACAGGTTTTTGGCCAAAAAGTTGACGGTGAGCAAGAGTTGGCAAATCTAATTTTAACCAACAACCAGTTGAAAAGTTCTGTTGAAGGCGTAATACGGGGGGCAAGAGTAACCAAAACTTACCCAGTAGGCGAGGATACGTATGCAACTGAACTCGAGTTAGATATGTCTCGCGTTTACGATATTTATCTGTCGACCGCAAAGCCAAAGAAAATTAGAAAGGTCACTTATTATTAAAGGTTGTTAAATTAAAAATAAATGATGATAAGGCCGGTATTTAATGCTGGCTTTTTTATGTGCGATACACAGAAACTGCTTAGAATATTCATGATTCGGGTGCGTATAATTTAAGCGTCTATGATTTGGGCTTTAATGTTTCCAGAGTTCACTATTCGAATTGGAGGAGTCGCGTTTTTATTAATAGCGAGAAGAGGAATATTATTTAACTAAGAGTAGGGCGCTTGATTGAACTTGAATACTTTGTAGTTGCTAAGTTCAATTAAGAATTAGTTTTTAAAGTTGCCTACGCCGTTTAGGCCATACAAAAGCCCCATTAACGGAGTCACATCTTCGGCTATAGTACCTACCGGTTTTTAAGCTGTATATCCCTTAGAACCGCCATCGCCAGTGGTCTTGCCCGTGCGGTCGTAGGTCATCGACTCGCGAGCGCGAAGTTCCATCATCAGGTTACGCAGGTGGGTTAAGCGCAATTGGCCCTGCTCAACAGACTTTGCATTTATTTGAGTTAAATACTTACACTCATGAATAATAGCATTACAACCGTCCATTGCAGCTAAAGCTTCGTCTACGTTCTCTTTATTAGCTTTTGCCTTTTCAAATAGCAAAGAGATAGATTTATCTTGTTCTTCAATAAGCGAGAGCATCTCCTCTTTGTCTTTCAATAAAGCCATCAACGTTTCAGGTTCTCTCGAACTGATCAAATGAAGCTCATTTTCTAATAATGCTTTCAAAGCAGTTAACTGCTCAGCTTGTTTATCAATTGCACTTAATAAACTAGTAGTCATTTAGATTTTACACTCCATTTCCGAAAATTTGGGATTCCAGTTTGGCAATTTTTTGCGCCAGAACTTCTGGATTTATCCTATATTCGCCATCAGCGATTGCTTTTTTCAGCTTATCAACTTTTTCTTGATTCACAGGTGCTTCATTACTCTTGCTTTGCACTTGAGAAAGTTGCTGTGCAGACGACGTTAACGACACAGAATCCTGACGAGAAGCAGCAGCCTGCGAAGCGGCTTGAGCCGTGTTTGCACCTAGCTGACTTTGCGTTTGTTGTTGTGCCAGCTTTTGCCCGTCAACTTGTGGTTTGTTTATGTTGTTATTTATATTGTTGTTTATATTATTAATTGTCATAATTTTTTCCAGAACCTATAAGACCTCAATGATGTTATCGACTTCTTATCTTTTAACTTTAGCAAGAAAGTGAAATAAAATCACATTTTCTGCTGTTTTTGCTAAAAATATTACTCGTTGCTTTCGTTACAAATAAAAAGCGTCAACATTTTATCGTTTTCCATTAAATTTGGATACTCACTTCGCTCGTACTTGATACCGTTGCCGAAACTGTTTTTTTCGATGCTGTATTCTGTACTCTTATTGTGTCACCTAAATTTCCGTCTTGCTGAGCAATACCTGACACTTTTAAACTTAAACCGCTAGCAACCGCCATTATAGTGACTTTATCACCTTTGCATACAAAGCAAAGCATTCCGTTATTGATGATCTGGCCGGGTCTTACTCTGCGTTTGAGTCTCGCACCTACCAAGCTTTTGGTATTGCTATAAGTTGATCCTCTCAGTCTATTAATAGGAATATCGGCAATGTATAAATTTTTATTAGTTAAAAGTGAGCCTGGACTCATTGTTTCTGATGTAACTACCACAGGCTTGGTTTGCTCAACTTCAACAGAAGTGAAAAGATACCAGTTTGTATTTGGGCAGGTCACTTTTACGGACACGTTAGACTGTCTAAGGCTAGAGTCAGAGGACTCAAATTGATACGGTACTGTGCAAGGTGGTATATGTATTCTGGTATCTACCTCAGCCGCTTGAATGTTTACATCAGCACTGTTGTCAATAAATGCATTTTGTTGAACATACAACTCTGCTTGATGCTTTATAGTCTGGTGAAGAGAGGCGTTTGCGGAAGTTGTAAATACCATTAAAAAATAGGTCAAGACAACGCCTAGTGCTGTCGATAACGATTTACTCATGTTTATTTGCATTTGTCTTTTACCTGTTTTCTCTTGTTAGCTGAATGAAATTTGTACGATAAAGAGAGTGTCAAAAGTTCGGCACATTTAACGCTTAAACGTGGTTCTTTAATACGGTATATTAGATAACGCAACAATCATGCCTAAACTGAAATTGGAGGTAATGAATGTCCAGTATTATGGATTCGGTTAATCAACGAACGCAGTTAGTGGGGCAAAACCGACTGGAGCTTCTGTTATTTAGACTCAACGGTATGCAGCGCTTTGGTATAAACGTATTTAAAGTGCGTGAAGTTTTACAATGTCCCCCATTAACCCAAATACCCAAGCTCAATGCCTTGGTTCGGGGGATTGCTCATATTCGTGGCAAAACAATTTCGATTATCGATTTAAGTCTTGCTACCGGCGGGCGCAGAATTGAAAATTTGGAAAATAGTTTTATTATCATCGCGGAGTATAACCGCTCTGTTCAAGGTTTTTTGGTAGGCTCTGTTGAGCGTATTATCAATACTAACTGGGATTCCATCCTGCCGCCGCCAAAAGGCACTGGTAAGGCGAGTTACTTAACGGCAGTAACAGAAATAGAAGACGAGCTTATCGAAATTCTTGATGTCGAAAAGATTTTAAATGAAATATCGCCTTTGAAAACTGATATCAGCCAAGATCTAGCCGACAGCTTAGATGTGAAATCGAGCGCAGGAAAAATGATTTTTATTGCGGATGATTCCTCTGTAGCTAGAAACCAAGTCAAAAAAGCATTAACACCTTTGGGCTTAGAAATTGAAGTTGCGAAAAATGGACTCGAAGCTCTGAAACGACTAAAAGAAATTGCGAGTGAAACAGGCGACGTTACCGATAGAGTTGGTATTCTTGTTTCGGATATTGAAATGCCAGTAATGGACGGTTACTCATTAACCGCTGAAATTAAATACACCCCTGAATTATCACGATTGCGTGTTGTATTGCATACCTCATTAAGTGGTGTATTCAATCAGGCAATGGTGAAAAAGGTGGGTGCAGATGATTTTATTGCTAAATTCCATCCCGATGAACTCGCCACCGCCGTTGAAAAATGGTTAGGTACAGACTTAAAAGCGAAATAATCCTAAGTGAATAAAGAATTATCTTCAATTTCGTATCACAAATTTTGCCATTTCTTGTATTCAAAGACTGGCATAGTGCTAGGTGACAAAAAACAGTATTTGGTGAGAAGCAGAATGGTGCCATTGATGCATCGTTTTGCTACTAGCGACATCGAAAGCCTTATTAAAAACGTTATATCACAACGAGATCTTGTCTTAACTCAGGCAGCGCTTGAGGCAATGACAACTAATGAGACCCTCTGGTTTAGAGATAATTATCCTTTCGAAATCCTACGTAGCACAATATTGCCGCAGCTGGCACAAAAACAAGACAGACTAAGAGTTTGGAGTGCGGCAAGTTCCACAGGTCAAGAGGCATATTCTATTGCCATGACGATTGCTGAATTTTCAAAAGTAAACAGAGGGGCTTTTAATAGAGGTATAGAGATCATTGGTACTGATCTGTCAACGGCAGTAATAAAAACGGCGAGTGAGGGTACCTATGAGACACTGTCATTAAATAGAGGTTTAAATGATGATATCAAACGTCGCTATTTTACACTCAACTCAGACCAAAGCATGACAATAAACGCAGATATTAGAAAGTGGGTTTCGTTTCGCCACTTTAACCTAACCTCAAGTTTTGCCCCCCTTGGTAAATTTGATATTGTATTTTGTCGTAACGTACTCATTTATTTTGATGCGGAAAGGAAAACGGTGGTACTGCAAGATATTTCCGCTTGCTTGCAGTCCGAAGGTACTTTGTTACTTGGTGCTTCTGAATCATTAGGCGGTGCTAGCAATAAATTTAAAATGGTCACTCAGCCTACAGGTCTTTATTACCGCAAAATTTAGTATTTACCCCTCATAATAAAAACACTTCTTTTCGCTTCATTCTATGTATTGGCACATGACTTGCTTTGTATTGGCAAGTAGGTTTGTAAGTGAGCGAAACACATGGCCATTAGTTTAGATAGATTAGTTGGATTTCACCAAAAAGCACTTTCTGTTCGCAGTGACAGAATGGAAGTGATTTCTGGTAATCTGGCAAACGCAAATACCCCTGGATACAAGGCGCGTGACATTGACTTTAACAAGGCAATGAAAAGCGCACAGTATGACCAAGGAGGCTTAGTTAAAACCAATGATAAGCACATGTCCGGTCGCTCACAAATACAAGCAGAAATCGAATTTAGAGTGCCTGATCAAGCGGATACCGGCGATGGTAATACCGTTGATGCTCAGGTTGAAAGAAACAACTTTCTTGAAAATGGTATGCGTTATCAAGCTGGCATCATGATGTTGACCGGCAAAATTAAAGGCATGAGAAAAGCAATTGGCGGAGGTCAAGGTTAATGAGTTTATTTAATATTATGAAAATAGCGAGTACTGGTATGGGCGCAGAAAGTGTTCGTTTAAACAGTACCGCAAGTAACATAGCCAACGCCAACTCTGTCAGCAGTAGCTATGAAGAAACATACAAGGCACGCCACCCCGTATTTGCCGCAGCGCTGGATCAAGCTAGCTCTGACATGAGCAAGGGGGCCGGTGTTAAAGTGCTCGGCATAGTTGAGAGCACCAAACCATTGCAGGTCGAATATGCCCCTGGCAACCCACTTGCCGATGAGAATGGTTACATATACAAGCCAAATGTAAATATTGTAGAAGAAATGGCGGACATGTTGTCGGCTTCTAAAGGTTACGAAACGAATGTACAAATTGCAGATACAACAAAACGCATATTCAGACGCGTACTGCAGTTGGGTCAAGGTCAATAGAGTTAGGTTAACGTTGTTAGTTATAGCGGAGATAATCAAGTGGAAATATTAGAACGCAGTCAGAAAGGTTTAAGTACCGACCTCTATTGGATGCCAGAGGAAACAAAAGTAGCAGATGGGACAGAGCAAACTCTGAAACAAGAGGATTTCTTTGCCTTGTTAACTGAGCAACTGGCCAATCAAGATCCAACGAAACCGGTTAACAATGACCAGTTAGTAGCGCAGATGACCTCATTTACGATGGCAGATGGTATTTCGCAGTTAAATACTAAGTTTGGCGACTTTGCCTCTTCAATGACTTCAAGCCAAGCGTTACAAGCATCTAGTCTGATTGGGCAAAATGTGCTGGTAACCGGCAACATTGGTCATATGTCAGAGCCAGGTCAAGGCGTGACGGGTGTCATTATTAACGAAGAGACCTCGCAAGATACAAAAATAGCGATTCAAAACAGCCAAGGTGAAGTGGTACGTACGATGAACATCGGCACACTTGCGCCGGGCAATGTCGAGTTTACTTGGGATGGCACAGACCAAGACGGCAATGCATTGCCGGCAGGTGACTATGCCATCAAAGTTCAGGGCGAGGTGTTTGGAGAACCAGCATCTTTGCCAACAGCCATAAATCGGCATGTTGATAGCGTTAGTCTAACTCGTGCTGGTCAAGGTGTTATTTTAAATTTAGATGGTGACGTTAGCATAAAGCTTGATGACGTTATCCAAATCGGTAGTTAACAGGAGTTTTTCCCTATGTCATTTAATATTGCACTCAGCGGTGTCTCGGCTTCTCAAAAAGACTTAGACACAACGGCTAATAATATTGCAAACGTTAATACGGTCGGTTTTAAGGAGTCGCGTGCAGAATTTGGCGACGTATATGCCGCTTCTCTTTTAGCGTCAGGTAAAACCAAAGTAGGTGACGGTGCGTTGACTCAAGAAGTTGCACAGCAATTTTCTCAAGGCAGTTTAAGTTTCACTAATAATTCATTAGATTTAGCTATTACGGGTAACGGTTTTTTCGCCACTATCCCAGAAATTACTTCACGTGACTTCTCTTTCACTAGAGCTGGTCAATTCAAGTTAGATTCAAACAATTTTGTGGTTAACTCTGCTGGTGACAACTTGCTTGGCTTTCCTGTAAACAATGATGGAACGTCAGCATCGGTTGCACTCAGTACCACAGTACCAGTGCGAATACCTGATTCATCGGGTTCACCGCAGCAAACAACGGAAGTTGATATGCGCTTTAACTTGCCAGCAGGCGACCAAGCTAAAGTAGCAGCTGACTTTGACCCAACTGACCCACTAACGTACAACGCCGCGACCTCGGTCACTGTTTATGACTCGTTGGGTGATAGCCATGTTATGACGTATTACTTTATTAAGGATAATGATCCTGCGGTAGTTAACGAATGGTATGTTGCTACAGCTGTAGATGACCAATTAGTAGATGCAACAAATTCTGACGGTTCTGATTCTGACCCTGCAACGGCGGTAAATGCAGTCGGTACGAATACGGGCAATAGTGTATCGGCGGCTAAAATCGCATTTAGTGAAGGCGGCGACTTCATAGGCATCGAATCTGCTAATGGTTTACCGCAATTAAATTCTAAGTTTCAAACCGAAGCCTTAGGCGCGGGTATCCTGAGTAACGGTTCTTCGCCGTTGCAACAGATTACTGTGGATTTTAACTTGGACCAAAACAATGCAACACCGAATGAGCCAACACAATTCGCATCTGCATTTGAAGTAACGTCACTTGAACAAAATGGTTTGCCAGTAGGCCGACTGACAGGCATAGATATCGGCCCTGATGGTTTGGTTCGTGCCACGTTCTCAAACGGCACATCTGAACCTATCGTTCGTGTCGCGTTAGTGCGCTTCTCAAATGAACAAGGCCTAACTCAACAAAGTGGAACACAATGGAAAGAAAGTATTCTTTCTGGCGAAGCCCTAGCGGGTGAAGCAACAACAGGTACGTTCGGGGATATTAATTCGTCTGCGCTTGAACAAGCTAACGTGAACTTAACCACTGAGTTGATTGATATGATCATAGCCCAGAGAAACTTCCAAGCAAACTCAAGAGCGCTTGAAGTCAACAACCAGCTAAACCAGACGATACTCAACATTCGATAATCGTTTAACAACATATCAAGCCGACGTAATAGTCGGCTTTTTTATGCCTTTTCTTTGAACCCAAGATGTTGAGTAGAGCCTCTCCTATAAAAAAGCACTTCGGGTCCTTGCATGAGATACCTTCCTCAATGGGCACTGCAATGCTCAACTGGGGCATACTTAAGCAGTCTGAAGTAACCTTCAATAAATCTTTAGAAAACCTTGGCATTGTCCTTGCAGATGAAATTGTATTCACATCTATTTACGTCAAAAAAGAGTCGAATACAATGGATAAAATGCTCTATATCGCAGCCAGTGGTGCTAAGCAAGACCTTCTTGCCACCGCTGTGCGCGCCAACAATTTGGCTAATGCCCAAACTAATGGCTTTAAAGCGCAGTTAGAACAAGCGCGAGCTATGCCTGCATACGGCGCTGGTTTGCCGTCTCGTGTGTTTAGCATGACCGAAAGTCCGACTAATAACTACGAAAGTGGCCCATTAATTACAACGGGTCGCTCGCTTGACGTCGCCGTGCAAGGCGATGGTTGGTTTTCCGTGCAAACTCCTCAGGGTGAAGAGGCTTATACACGCAATGGTAGTTTAAGCATGACGGTTGATGGTGCTCTGCAGGACTCTAAAGGCAATTTGCTCATGGGCGAAAACGGACCGCTATTTATGCCAACTCCAGTGAGCAATATTACCGTCGGTAACGATGGCCGTATTACCGCTCGATTGCAAGGTGCGCCTGCAAATCAAATAGATGAAGTAGGGCGACTTAAACTCGTTAATCCACCCATTGACACGATGAAACGGCGTCAAGATGGTTTGTTTGATCTCAAGGATGGTGGTGTCGCGCCACAAGATATTAGAGTGGGCGTGGCTTCTGGCATGCTCGAGGGCTCTAACGTAAATGCGGTAGAAGAGATGGTTAGTATGATCAGTTTGCAACGTCATTATGAAATGCAAGTCAAGCTGATGAAGAAAGCAGACCAAATGGTCACTAGCTCGAATACCTTACTCAGAATACTTTAATAAATTAGCAAATATGCGAAAAGTTTTTCGCGGAGGTTTTTATGCACCCAGCTCTATGGATAGCAAAAACAGGTTTAGATGCAGCACAAACTGATGTATCTGTTGTTTCGAACAACTTGGCTAACGCCAGTACGATCGGCTTTAAAAAAGACCGTGCCGTTTTTGAAAGTTTGTTATATCAAAATATTAATCAGCCAGGCGGTCGTTCGTCAGCGGATACAGAGTTACCTTCCGGCCTAATGTTAGGCGCGGGTTCAAAAGTAGTCGCAACGCAAAAAGCACATACCCAAGGGAACTTGCTGACCACAGAGAATGCATTAGATCTGTCTATTCAGGGGCGTGGATTTTTTGAAATACAGCAACCTGATGGCAGCTTAGCTTATACACGTAATGGTCAGTTTACATTGAATGATCAGGGCAATATCGTAACGCCTGGAGCCGGTTTTGTATTGCAGCCTGCTATTACACTTCCACAAGATGCGCAGCAAGTCACTATTTCACAAGACGGCGAAGTGTCAGCACAACTGCGTGGACAAGCGACTCCACAAGTCTTAGGCCAGTTGAATCTTGCTGACTTCATTAATCCAGTAGGTTTGCAGCCAATCGGCCAAAACCTTTATGTTGAAACAGCAGTTTCGGGTGCCCCAGTTCAAGGAGTTCCGGGACTAGAAGGTTTAGGAACATTATCTCAAGGCACGCTCGAAACATCTAACGTTAACGTGACCGAAGAGTTGGTAAACCTAATTGAAAGCCAACGTTTGTATGAAATGAACTCAAAAGTAATTTCGTCAGTCGACCAAATGCTCGGTCAAGTTATACAGCAACTTTAGGAATAAACTAATGAGATTATTTTCATCAATCGCACTTTCTTTTATTGCCATTGGCAGCCTAACGGGTTGTGAGTCAACGGCAGTTAAGCCTGTGACCGCGAATGATCCATACTATGCGCCGGCAGTGCCGACCATGACGCGAGATGAAATAGTTGAAGATGGCAGTTTGTTCAATAAAGCAATGGCAAACAGCCTGTATTCAGACGTTAAAGCGCGTCGCGTTGGCGATATTATTACCGTGAGATTAAGTGAGAACACGAACGCGTCAAAGTCCGCAGGAACAAGCACAAGCAAAGACTCGACGGT
Source organism: uncultured Glaciecola sp. (assembly GCF_937770335.1). Taxonomy (GTDB): domain Bacteria; phylum Pseudomonadota; class Gammaproteobacteria; order Enterobacterales; family Alteromonadaceae; genus Glaciecola. The sequence continues at coordinate 241,725 of NZ_CALJHY010000003.1, read as the reverse complement.
TGATGTAAACCCAATTATTGGTTTAGGTGGCAACGTCATCAACATAGGTAAAGAAAGTATTCAACTGGGCGTTGATTCCAGCAGTGACTTTTCTGGCGATGCACAAGCGAATCAAAGTAACAGTCTCACTGGTAATATTTCGGTGACGGTGGTTGAAGTACTGCCCAATCAAAATTTAATTATTCGCGGTGAGAAATGGTTAACCCTAAACAATGGTGACGAATATATTCGTCTTACGGGCGTTATCCGCGCAGCTGATATTTCGCCTACCAACCAAATTCAATCAACCAAAATTGCTAATGCCCGCATTCAATATAGCGCCAAAGGCTCATTCGCTCAGTCTCAACAAAAAGGCTGGCTAACTAAATTTTTCTCTTCAACGTGGTGGCCACTCTAGGATTTTATGATGAAGTTATTATCTGTTTTTGCATCTGTTACGGTGATTCTAAGCTTACTGTTGACGCCATTTAAACTGCAGGCCCAACGGATTAAAGATTTAGCAACCATTCAAGGCGTTCGAGCCAACCAATTGGTCGGCTATGGCTTAGTCGTTGGTCTTCCAGGAACGGGCGAAACGAGCCCTTTCACTGAACAAAGCTTTAGAACCATGTTAGCTAGTTTTGGTATTTCACTTGATGCAAATGTGAAACCTAAAATCAAAAATGTAGCGGCTGTAGTTGTACATGCAACGCTGCCTGCATTCACAAAACCAGGACAAACGATTGATGTGACGGTGTCTTCGGTTGGTGAAGCGTCTAGTTTAAATGGTGGCACGTTATTACGTACTTTTTTACGTGGCTTAGATGGCGAAATTTATTCAGTAGCGCAAGGTAGTTTAGTGGTCAGTGGGTTTGGAGCACAGGGTAATGACGGTTCAAGAATCGTGTCGAATACACCCACCGTAGGACGCATAGCAAACGGGGCTATTGTTGAAAGAGCAATCCCATCTGGTTTGATGCAAAATGATTACCTGACACTTAATTTGAATACACCTGATTTTAGCACAGCGCAAGCATTAGCTGATGTGATTAATAGGCGCCTAGGTGCTGACGTATCGAGCGGCTCGGCAATCGCAATGCCAATGGATGCTGCTTCTGTAAAAGTGACGGCTCCCCGTGATCGGAGTCAGCGCGTGGGTTTCTTAGCTACTATTGAAAACTTTGAATTTCAGCCGGCAACGGCGCCGGCAAGAATCGTTATTAATAGCCGAACAGGCACGATTGTGATTGGTCAAGACGTTAAGCTATTACCTGCCGCCATTACGCATGGTGGTCTCACCGTAACCATTTCTGAAAACATACAAGTAGCACAACCGAATGCACTGGCAAACGGTAATACTGTCATTACGCCTCGTTCTATTGTTGATGTTCAGCTTGATGATAGCCGCATGTTTTTGTTTGACCCAGGGGTCAGTTTAGAACAGTTAGTGCGCGCAGTTAACGAAATTGGAGCTGCTCCAGGTGACTTAATGGCAATACTTGAAGCGCTTAGTAAAGCCGGTGCGCTGCAAGGTGAATTGGTGATCATCTAATGGATTTAACTTCTGTAACTAAGTCAAAATTAGAGATGTCGCGCAACTACCACGACATGGGTAGTGTTAACAAATTGCGAGAAGCAGCTCAATCTGGAGACAAAGGCGCTTTGGAAGAAGCGGCCAAACAATTTGAGGCGATATTTGTACAAATGATGCTTAAGTCTATGCGTAAAGCACAAGATGCCCTTGCAGATAAAGACAGTCCTTTTAATACTGAACAAGTTAAGTTTTATCGTGAAATGCATGACAAGCAGATCGCAACAGACCTAAGTGCGAATGGCAGCATCGGGCTTGCTGAAGTCATTATGCAACAAATGAATCCGGGTAATGGCGTCATGCCAGCAGGTGTGGTTCGTTCAGACGGTGATTTATCTTCGCTGAATAGGCACAATGTTGCCGCAATTCAAAATGCACAAAGCAGAGTCTTAGGGAATAGCAGCGAAAATGTCTCTCAAGACAGATTTAAAGAAACCGCTTTTAAGGACGCTGCATTTGCATCGCCGCAAGACTTCGTAAAAGTACTATATCCACATGCGGTTGAGGCAGCAAAAGCGCTCAATTTAGATCCCAAAGCGATGATCGCACAAGCGGCTGTGGAAACAGGTTGGGGTAAAAGCCTAATCCATAAAAAAGACGGTGAAAATAGTCACAATTTGTTTGGTATCAAAGCAGATAAACGTTGGGATGGAGAAAAAGCGACGATCGATACCTTAGAGTTCGTTAATAACGTGCCAGAAAAACAACAAGCGTCGTTTAGAAGTTATGGCTCGTTTACCCACTCAATGGATGATTATGTAGACTTTATAAAGTCAAACCCTCGGTACGAAAAAGCTATTCAAAAAACTGAAACACCAGAAGACTATTTTAATGCATTGCAGGACGCAGGTTATGCAACCGATCCGCAATATGCTGACAAAGTTATGTCGGTGCTCAATGGCACTATTTTAGGTGAGTTAATACCATGATCAAAACAGCAGACTTATTTTCAATTGCTAAAACCGGCGTTAACGCAAGTAATCGCTTGCTAAACACCACCAGTAATAACATTGCAAATATAAATACTGAGGGCTATGTTCGCGAACGCACTGAATTTAAAACGATGTCGACTGGCGGTGTTAACCAAGGGTTTACTGATCGTGTGTTGAGCCAATTTGCCATGAATCAGTTACGCCGAGATACAACCAGTGTCGGTGAAGCACAAGCGTTTTATGATGGTGCACAAACGCTTGATAATGCGCTCGCCAGTGAAGCTAATTCGGTTTCTGGGGCGATTACCCGATTTTTCGCTTCCATTCAAACGGCTGCAGATGACCCGACCAATATTACGTCTCGCAGCGCAGTGTTAGGACAAGCACAAGGTTTGGTCAATAGGGTTAATACGCTTGGTGACTTTATTTCGGTAAAAGAACGAGAAGTGGAACAACAAATTGATGACAGCGTCAACAACGCAAATACGTTAATTAAACAAATTGGTAACTTAAACAAAGCAATTCAAATTGTTGGTAACTCGAGTAATGTTGATACGCCTTCAGCGCTGATGAACGAAAGAGACCTAGCGATCCGTAAATTAGCTGAGTATATGTCAGTTGAAACACGCCCAAGCCCAAATAGCGACTTAGGTTTAGTCGTAAATTTAACCTCCGGTGAATCGTTAGTATTAGCTGATGGCACGTTTAACGTACTTACAACTGGCGGTGAACCTGATTTTACAAATACTCAACTTAGGCTGTCTACAAACTACGAACCGCCCAAATCGAATACGACGTTAAATGTTGAAGAGCAGAAATTAGGCGGCTCCTTAGGTGGTATATTTCGATATCGTGAAGAAATTTTAGAACCTTCCCAGCACGACTTAGGAAAGTTGTCAGTCGCACTGGCAGACACATTCAATACCCAAAACCGACAAGGTATGGACCTTGATCAACAATTGGGCGGTGATATTTTTAAAATACCTGGGTTTAGTGGCATCAACTACCCGAATAATACCGATTTAAGTTTAGGCATTAAAGGCCGTTTCACACCGGGTGCAGGCGGAGATATTACCAATACGGACTATCGAGTTGAAGTGTTGAGCAGCCCAACGGGCTTGCCTCCAACATTTGATTTGCAGGTGTCAGCAATAAATAGCGATGGCACGCCACAGCTTGATGAAACCGGTAATCCAATTACCCAAATAACCACGGTTACTGCTGATCAAGGCACTTATAATAAAATTATGGGTGGTATTGAAATTGAGTTCGCTAGCGGCGCTAGTTATGGGGTGGGTGATGAGTTTTTGTTTCAACCATTACGTAATGCAGCAAATAATTTAGAGCTTGCCACAACTAGAGGTGAAGATTTAGCTTTTGCTAAGCCGCTGAGAGTTGATACTAATGCCGCCAATTTAGGCGATGCCACCATTGGTTTCGTAACTGTCAGCAATACCAATATTGATAACACATTGTCCAATTCGAATGCTTCTGGTTTCAATGGTTTAGGCAATATCCAAAGTGCGGCAGAGTTACCTACAAGCGTAGGTGCTCCAGCCTCTGTTTTATTTACCAGTGCTTCTGAATTTCAGGTAATGGATAACGCTGTACCTCCGAATATTATTAGTACCGTGACAGGTGTAACTGATTTAAATAATTTATTGCAGCAAGCCAAAGATAATGGGTCCGCGCCACCTTGGCCTGCTGAATTTGCTGCGCTTGAGGATTATCCAGGCTACGATTTTAGCTTGGAAGGTATTCCCAAAGCGGGTGATTCGTTTGATATTAGTTTCAATACTAACGGCATCGCTGATAACCGAAACGCGGTTGACCTTGCCGGTTTACAGCAAGATGATGCTGTGCGACAAAGTATTGGTAGTAATGGCAACAAAGCCACGTTCAATGAAGCATATGCGAATATTGTTGGCAGCGTTGGTGCGTTAACGGCGAACGGACAAATTGAATTAGCGGCATCACAAATATTAAAAAATCAGTCTGCGGATTGGTTTGAATCTACTTCCGGGGTTAGTTTAGACGAAGAAGCTGCAAACCTTATCCAGTTTCAACAATCATATGCAGCAGCAGCTAGAATATTGACTACAGCGCAAGAGTTGTTCGACACCATATTGAATGCAGTAAGGTAATAAATTATGCGAGTAACAACGAATTTAATTTACAATCAAAACTTAAGAAGTATTGATGCAAACCAAGGTAATTTGGTCGATATTCAGCAACAACTGGCAACGGGTAAAAAGTTATTACGTCCGAGTGATGACCCTGTGGGGGCCGCTCAAGTTATTCGCTTGACCGAAGAGTTAGACAAAATCACTCAATACCAACGCAATAACGATTTAACGTCGAGTTCACTTGAACAACAAGAAACAGCACTTCGTGGTATTAATGACGTGATCAACAGAGCGCGTGTGCTCACAGTGCAATCGGGAAATGGGATTTTAGCGTCGCAAGATAGAAAAGCGATTGGCGCTGAAATTGAACAAATTCGCAATCAAGTTTTAGACTTAATGAATACGCGTAATACCAGCGGTGATTATGTGTTTTCTGGCTATCAATCATCAAGTCAAGCCTTTGAATTTAACCCCAGTGCGACGGGCGATAAAGTCTCATTTTTAGGCGATGATGGCGAGAATCAAATACAAATATCAGATAGCGTAAAAATTCAAAGTACGTCATCGGGAAAATCTATTTTCCAAGAAGTTTTTGCGCGCCTAAACTTTGACGTAACAGCACAAAGTGCTGGTGTTTCAGTTGAAACAGCAAACATCGACGAACAAGGTACTTTTGATAATTTTCATAAGCAGAATTTTGATCCGGTGAATGCAGCGAATAATCAATATCGCTTCGAAATTTTGCCAGGCGATCAAGCCTCAGTCACTAATTTAGGGACTGGAAATGTAGTTTCTACCCAAGCTTTTGAGTCAGGCCAACCAGTCCGTTTTGCAGGTATGGAACTGAATTTTACCGGCACTGCTGGCGATTCTTTGGAAATTAGTCTGAACCGGCCGGAAAAGAAAAATTTAGCTGAAACGTTGAACGATATGTTTATTGCATTAACCTCAGATTCGATCTCCGAAGCTGACTTTGTTAAGACAATAGACAATACGCTGGTGGGTTTAGATAACGGTTTGGAAAAAATGGCGTTGGAAGTTTCTTCTATTGGCGCGCGATTGAATATCGCTCAGTCGATCAAAGAAGCAAATTTAGACAGTGAAATCTCGTTGCAGTCCGCACGTTCTAGTATTGAAGATGTGGACTACGCGAAGGCTTCTACTGAATTTGCCAAACAAGAAACCGCGCTGCAAGCAGCATTTCAATCATTCCCCAGAGTGGCTAATTTGTCATTGTTTAATTATATTAGCTAGCGTAACCCGGATTAACACGATCTAATTTACGCAAAATACCAGGCCAAGCTAACGAACCGCCAGCAGAGCGGGTTACTTGTTTAGCTTGCGCTTGTATTCCGGCTAAAATTTGGTCTGGAATTTTAATCATAGCTTGTCCAGTTGCTTGTGCTTTTAATTGAATTTCACATGCACGTTGTAGCAAAAACATTGCTGTAAAGGCCTCCGACACAGACGAGCCACAAGTGAGCAAACCATGGTTGCGCAAAATCATAAACGACGTAGTGCCTAAATCGGCGACAAGACGCACTTTTTCTTCTGGGTTTAACGCCACGCCCTCATAATCATGATACGACAATGAGGACAATGCAAAGAGTGATTGTTGACTATAAGCTTGCAGTCCTTCTTTGAGAGTTGATACCGCAATACCTTCAATTGTATGTAAATGCATCACACACTTTGCATCATTGCGAGCCTCATGCACGGCGCTATGAATAATAAAGCCAGCGGGGTTAGTCTCATACTCTGATGGCATGACCTTGTCGCCATTAATATCCACCTTCACTAAACTAGATGCCGTTACTTCGTCGAACATCATGCCATAAGGATTAATTAAAAAGTGATGTTCAGGGCCAGGAACGCGTGCTGAAATATGCGTAAAAACTAAATCATCCCAACCGTAATGAGCCACGATCCGATATGCCGCTGCTAAGTCAACGCGAGCTTGCCACTCCTCCGCACTTACGTTTTGTTTTACTGAACTCATTGTTTAACGCCTATGTGTGTTTTTTTATTATCATTAGATTAGCAGTCAATCTACTGACCCGTCAATTTACCTGAATAAAATACAAGGTGAGGCGAGGGGGCTATTCGCTTTGCGTAAAGCGTTATAAATTAGAAAGTTTGTGTAGTTTCTATAAAGTTGGCTTTATTACTTTTAATTTCGAATGGTGAAATATGCACTTATGGTTTGTAATAATTTAAAAATTATCGATTAATAAGCTTTTAAGAGCGTTTAATATATTGTTTAAAGACCTTATAGCATCAACAAAACCTTTTTTGGAGACATTAAAAAGCCAGCTTAGGCTGGCTTTTATTGACGTGTTACAAACGCATTTTACGTTTTAATTTGAGTTTTAGTAATTTACTGTAATCTGGTAGGCTCCGGTGTATGCTTCGTCTAATGGACTATTAGCTGACAAATGATTCCAAGCCAAAGTGCCACCAAAAGACAGACCCACTGCACCTGTGTTATCAGTTACCAAATTAGGTGAACCAGGAGTGTATGCAACGCCATCACCAGTGCCACCCCTAATGAGGGTTTGTGGTGCATTAACAAACATGGTGAATTTATCTGCTGCAACTACAGCATTAAGCGATATTAAATCTGTCGCGTTGACACCGGAAATACTCGTAGTTTCAACATCACCATCAAAATCAAGTCCTCCAGCAGCTATCAAAATGGTGAGCGTTGTATTCGGTGCGGCGGCAGTTATATCAATGCGACCCGCAGCGCCAGTAGTAAGTAAGCTTATTGAACCCGTGCCTCCAGCGCCATCAGTAGCAGTTTGTCCCCCATCAGCAGTTAATGTAGTTCTGCTCGGTGTGAGTACTCCGTGCGCACTAGATTGCGTCACTCTCAAAATTCCAAAGTCAATTGCATTGGTTGAAGCGATAGTAAATGCATTTTGCACTGTAACTGTAGCTGTATCACTAGCGATTTCTGCGTTGACCGCCGCACTACTTGCCAGTAAGACTAAAGAGACCGCGAGTGCCGTATTTATTTGATTGCGTTTGAACATAATGTTCTCCATATATAAAATATGCCAATGACAAAGTAACGTAATAGTCCGTTGGCCCTGTCTTACCTTAAGCAGCAAAATTACTACCTAAATAAGGCGTTTAACTGCCCATGTGAATTGTATCGACTTATTAAAATGATCCTTTAGAAATTAGTTTCATTTAATTTGTAGACTCGCTTCATCATAAATAGTATCGACGGTTTCCTGCTTCCCTTTATAAATGATTTTCAACTCTCCGGGTTGCATGGCAATTGGCTCGCTCCAACCTACTTGGCCATTTAATATAGTAGTTTCATGATGCACCGCAACATTATTAGAATAACCCACGGGAATAAAGTCATCGCTGTTCAAGGCCCTAAAGAGAAGTGTTATATCGCCAAATGAAGAACCCAGGGACGTTTTATTTAAAACAAACGTTAAGGCTGGTTTAGAGCTAGAATCAGATTTTCTTGTAAAATCTAGATTACTAAAAATAACATTTTGGGCTGATGATTCATTTTTTATAATAATAGGAATACTGTAGTTCAAAAATAAGTTGAGTTTTATTGAGGGCCCCTGTGCACTATTACTTTCCTCATTTGGCTTATCTTGTAAAACGGCATTAGGGATCACTGTAAACTTGAGGTGTGACCTATAATCTTTGTTTTGGCTATTTGATGTCCTCCTGAGCATCAATTTTACGCGCTGATTCTCACCCGGCTGCAATGTTATTCTTCGTGGTGTAAATCTGATGAAGTCGGAAGCTCTCGCAAATTTAGTCGCTTCATTAGCATCAAGCACTGAGTACCCCAACCTATCAAGTTGTGTCATTTCAACCCATGACAGGGCATAGGTGCGCGACTCATTTGCCGTATTTACGATAATAACTTCCTGGACTCTATCTTTTTCGCCAAACACAACTCTAATGGGTGTAATTAGAATATCGGCATGACTCTGCAATGTGATAACAGTCATTAATATAGCAATCACACAAGTACGAAATTTCATCGTTATTTACTCCTAATAAGATGGGATTTAAAGGTTAATGGTAATTTGAATGTCAGCAGAATAATCTGCGTCACTAAATCGGGTTGAGCCTGAAGCGGAGGTAGTAATTGTCCCTCCTACGCCAAGCAGAGCAACTCCGTTACTATCAGTCATAACCGAATTACCTGTTGTAATAACTGAAAAACTAAATGTCTCCTCACTGGCGATTGAGGGGATCATGCTTGAGGTTAACGCGGTAACCTCAATGCTTATACTGGTGTTGGGGGGGTAGTCACTGACTTCATATACAGCTTGGTTGCCGGGCGCTATTATTGCTATATCGCCAATGACTTGAATATTACCGGCAGGGTCAATGCTTAGACTTGATGCAGAGTTGTTTTTGGTAACAACAATGATGCCAAAATCTAAGCTTTGTAGTGTTGTTATCGTTGCATGACCAACACTTGAAAAAAATAAAGTTCCGCAGCAAAGTAGGATCGGCTTTAGTACAATCCTAAAGTTCAAAGTAACTCACCGACATTCTCTGTAACGCCGCAGTAAGCAGCATATTTTTTAATATCAGTACAAGCTTCAGTTGCTTCCAATTTAGAGGCGAATGAACCAATACGGGCACTAAAAAACACCTTATCTTCTACATTAACGTTGGCAATAAAGGCTTCTTTTTGGCAAGTGCCGGCTTGGTTTACCTTGTTGATCAAGCTTTTCAATAATGCTTTGGCTGACTCTTTATTTCTAAACGAGGCTACATGCATAGCGTAGCCTTTGCCTTGTGCAATTTGACTGCATACGTTTATATTAGTGACGTTATCCGGTAAAAGTCTGGGTCTTACCGAAAACTTGTCATCATTCATTCCCAATGTACCTGCGGGTAAGTTTTCAATCGGAGGGGGTGCTTGCGTTTTTACATTTAATAAAGGCGGTGCACTCCCAACCGACACTTGATTGAATTTATCTCGCAAATTTTCTGTTGTTGATGACGAAAACTTTTTCGTATTCTTACCTGTGTTTACGACAGTAGGAGGGGGTAAAAAATCATTTTCAGGAACCGGCTTTTGGTTACTTAAAAATGCAATTTCTTGGTTGCCCGTGTCTGTAAATAAATTGGGCTCTAAATTGACTTGATGCATCGTATCTACAAGTTCAGTGAATTCATATTCTAAAGCAAGAAGTCGGTTTATTGACGGCTTTAGCTCAGCTAACTCTCTTTTGACAGATTTTAGCTCTGCTACCTCTTTCTTTACAGCGGTTAGTTCTGCTATTTCTTTTTTAAGTGCAGTCAGGGCCGCTAATTCTTCTTTTACAGCCGTCAAGGTTACTTCAGCACTTTTTCTTTTCGACTCCAATAATTCGAGATTATCGATAGTTGTTTGTTCATTGTTAACCCCAGCCTTAGTTGAACCAGCAAGCGAGTAACAGCCTTGTGCGCTTATAAAAAAAGGTAATAGGATGAGCAACTTTGCAAACATAGCCGGTACGGTAGGATTTGGCTGGCTTATACTTTTCATCGCTTACTCTCAAAAATAGGAAAATTTCGTAATTGTATTAATTTTTGTAAAGCAATTTCTGTACCAAGGCATTTAACTAATTTTGACTCAATAAGATTTTAGTCGGTTTACAGTTGATATTTTTTAAACGCAGCTTGTCGCAAATGATTTTTATGTTGTCCAAATTAATGTCAGCAGCTGTGTAAAAAGCATAGTGAGAACTTGTAGCATCTTTGTATGTGTTTACTTCTGAGCCAAACACTGCGAGTTGACGTCTTATTTTAAGCAGGGCGATAGGAACCAAACGTTTATTCTTAATCGTTGAAATTTGGCTGAGGTAAACTTCTTTATATTGTTTTACGTTAGCTGTGATGTTAAATGTGACTATGTCACCTAGCATTGGCACCTCAATTAGCTTGCTAGTGAAAGAGACTAAGTCAAACCGAATTTCGCTTTCCTTTTTGATCATTACTTTGTAATTGCCGGGCATGACATCCACAAATGAATAAAAGCCATCATATTCTGATTTAGTTGAACTGATAACTCTGTCGAGGCTGTCAACTAATATTAACTGTATATTCTTTCCGGTTTTAACTTCTTTAGGCTCTATCAAATTAATTATACCGTTTATTTCCGAGGACGGTACGATAGGATAATCAAGAAAGTCGACAAGACCTGAACGACTAGTAATGGATATTCCTTCTACACGAGGACGTATGAATGGGTCGGGCAGAGTGTCTCGATTTATTACTATATCAGAGGTTTGCAAATTGGCTAAATTTGATAAAAGGGCTACGCCTGATTGGTCAGTAACCGCTGATTTAAAAAACTGAATGGCCTTAACTTCGACATAGGGTAATAACATTTCATCGGGATCAAAAATTGAATTTAGGTTTTTATCAAGAAACACTCGAACAGCAATGCTGCCGTTATTCGCTTGAGACCTATATGATTGATCTATGCGGTCAAGTCCTCGATGTTGTCCTGAAAGAGAAAAACTAGCATTAATTCCTACATCTAAGCCTTTTGTATCTGAGTTACCTAGCCTAGCTGAAATACGAAAGTCTTCACCAACATAAGAGAATTGGCTAGATACGCTGTTGTTATCATTTATATGGTCTTGAATGTAAATTAAGCTGGCTTTGTATTGTTGGCTTATATTCCAATTCACACTAGCCTGAGTGTTTAATATGCTGTCATTCGCTTGCGGTGAATATGTTACTCCTGCACGAGTGAATACATTACCTAAATTTGCTTGCAAAGACAGATTTCCCACTTGCCTTTCTGTTTGTTCTCCATTGTTTGTCTCTTCTAATTCATAGCTATATGAATTAAATAATGAGAATCGGCCGAATCTGAACCCTAAGCGGTTACTATAAGAAAATAGACGGGTATCTGCAGTTTCTGTGTATGCAATTTGTTGACTAAGTGGGATGCTATAACCTGTCCATAAGTCGACATTACCGTCTAATCCTGCTGTGAATATAGCTTGTTTGCTTTCTAACTCGTCGGTGACATCAGAAAATCGAGCTTGAAAACGAAATGACTGTGTTTTCAATTGTGTACGAACGTTTGAATATATATTTAATAAGCTGGAATCGTTTACATCAACATAAGTATTTATGAGAACATCATCAAATATGACACTGTTAATACCTAAATTTAGTGCGTTACTGTTTTGTTCACCACCAAATTGGCTTCTCAGACCAAAATCCAAGGCGGTATTATCAAAAATATAGAACTTGGTTCTGCCACTAAAGTTATAACCTGGATTAGACGCACTGCTGATATCCGTATTGTCAAAGAATCCATTGTTAATATCCGTTAAGGAAACTTCGTAGGTGAAATCCTGGTTTGAAAAAGTGCTTTGATCTAAAAGCTTTTCAATTGTTCTGCGTTTTACCTGTCCTTGAGGACCATATACAACTACTTCAAAGTTATTCTGACCAAATATTAAAGGTACATCTAAAAAATTATAGCGACCTGTCTGGTTATCGAATTCCTGCCTCAACAACACGTTATTACGGTATAACTCGACATCCCACCCTGTCGAAATATCACCTTCTATTACAATAACATCAGTATCGAATCTGTTTGAAATATCGGTGTTACCAAACCTAACTCCAATCGATTCATTGAAAAACTGCCCTGTACCTTGTCGGACGTCTCTTACATCACCGACCTCGAACTTCGTTATGCCAGATGCACCAAATAAATTGCCTTTTACGGACTGTCTAGAAAAATTTAATCGAGAATTTGTTATACCATTCGTATCTGAGCCAGCGAATGAAAATTGAGAATGCCACAACGCAATATCGCGCGAACCTTGTATAGAATAGTTAGTCGATACTGAATCATTAGTATCTCTGTAAATAGAGTTGATCTGAGCATCTAAAATTTGTGGTGACAATATTTCGTAACCGCGGGGTAGGTTTACAAAGCTTGCTTCCCGGTTATTTACTAAGTGAGCACCTTTTCTGCGTTTTAACTGTTGCAAAAAAGGAAGTCCGAGCGCTGAGGTTACTTTTACTTCCAATTTCCCATAGTCAACTTCATGGTCTATTTGAAAGAAATTCATCAATGCTTCTGGCCTTATAAATAGAGTGTCATTATCAAACTTGTAGTTATTAACAGTCACTCTCACTTCTTCGTCATTGATAATGGCCAATAATGATCGATCACTTTGGTTCGAGGCTAAATGATTAAAACGAAACGTATTTTCTTCTTTAATAAACCAGCCTTTATAGCTAGTGCTGGAGGGTTCTAGAATAATAGGGAAATCAAACACGGCGTTGTAGCTTTCAAAATCAAACGCAATACCAGACTCAAGTACTAGTGCGTTTACTTCACCTAGCTTATATTTGTCGATAAAAACGGAAAAAAGTAGCTCTTCACCTACAAAAAAACGGCCGCCAATCGCATTTTCAGACTGTTTTATTTCTGCAATCAAATCTTCTAGATCTGTACTTTGTGCCGCAGCTTGGGTGCTTGCAAATACAAACAAGAATACAAACAGTAATAGTCTATGCAAGAACACGCTAGTTGATCCTCTAAGCTAAATTTATTTATTAAGTGAAATAATAGCAATTAATATGCCATGTATTCCTAGCATCACCTCACTCCCACGCTAATGTAAGTTATGCGGCAATAGCCCTCTCAAACACCAACAAGGTTTACCTCAACGTCTTCATGAGCGGGTAAATAAACCTAGATAAGTTGAATCGGGCAAATTATGACTTATCGCAATAAAATTATGGGTCTATCAGCCGTCAAAAAAACATCAGATTATAATCGCGATCCGGCGCCGGTTAGATCAAATTTTGACGTTTATATGGAATAACATTTGACGATTATCGTATAACCAAAGTAAATCAGATCATCGGTGGTGATCTAAAATAGTGGTGTTTAACTCTCGCCATTTAGAATGATGATGTAGGATTTTAAAATCTGAAAATCTGAAAATCTGAAAATCTGAAAATAGACAATTTCTATCAGTGTTTTTTTTGGCTCCAGGATAATAGAAGAGACGTTGTTTTTGTAACCTTTAGGTCAGTGAAAGTAAAATGCCGATTTTTACTAAATATTGTTTTTAATTAGCATTCATATTTAATAATTCTATCTTATTGTTTTTATTTTCTATTTTACTTATTTTCATTCGATTTTAGTTGCGAGGGCGGCAATTGATTGCCGTAAATATAGAAAAAAAGCATATTTTAGCTAAAGACAACTCAACGCTTGTCGATAAACCTTTACGAGAGAGCCAGTACATTAACTTTTCATTTGGATCGTTATTGTTCTACAAGTAGTTATTAAACCACCGGAGTCACGTCCGGTGACCAGCAAGCCGCTGGACTGAGAGTGCAGGAGAGACAAATGTCCTTATTCGTAAATACAAATACATCGGCGTTGAATGCTCAACGTCAATTAATGAATTCATCAAACAGTTTGAACACATCGTTCGAACGGTTATCCTCTGGTTTCCGTATTAACCGCGCTTCAGATGATGCCGCTGGTTTGCAAATTGCGGAACGTATGACTACGCAAGTCAACGGTTTGAATCAAGCTGTTCGAAATGCGAATGATGCTATTTCATTGACCCAAACAGCTGAAGGCGCAATGTCTGAAACGACAAGTTCTTTACAAAGAATCAGACAGCTAGCCGTTCAATCACAGAATGGTATTAACTCTTCTGCTGACCGTACCGCCCTTCAGAAAGAAGTCTCTGCTTTGAAGTCAGAGATTAATCGAATTTCGACTGATACGCAATTTAACAGCGTAGACTTGTTAGGAGGAGATTTCTCTGCTGCGTTCTTAATCGGCGCAAACAGTGGGCAAACTATTTCAGTTAACTTGCAAGGCAGTTCCCTTGGTGGTATCAGCGGTTTCGATACAATTGGTCTAGGCCTTAGTGGTTTATCAGTAGCAACTTTCGGTGAGGCCTCTGCTGCTCTAGCATCTATAGATGCGGCAATTTCTGGAATAGGTGGTGCAAGAGCCGACCTCGGTGCTTTAACAAATCGGTTCCAATCAACTATTCGTAACTTAACTAATATTTCTGAGAACGTACAGGGTGCAAGATCTCAAATACGTGATACAGATTTCGCAGCTGAAACGGCTGAGTTGACACGTAACCAGATTATTCAGCAAGCTAGTACAACTATACTATCGCAGGCTAATCAGCGTCCACAGTCAGCTCTACAGCTTCTAGGTTAAGTCTAACGGACCCTACTGTTTGGGGAATGTCGCCAGGAGGTAGTATCTAGCATCACAATCCAAACAGAAGAGAGTTCGCTCACTCTCGATATACAAAGAGCGATAGGCCAGGCATTGCCTGGCCGATTTTATCTCCCTTTTTTTTCTTTATTTTTAATTCCGCATTTACATCATTAAGTATATGATATTAATATATATTATTGGTTTTCACTCCTCGATTTATCATTTCTTTTAAAAATTAATTAGTTTTATAACTAAAGGTTTTCGCGTATCTGCACGATAAGTATTTCAAGCATGGAGATAAAAACAATAAATACTCTGGCTAGATATTAGTAAGACAAGCAACATGATGTTAAACGCCAAAGAGCGACAACACATGATTCAATGAAAGTCGAAAGACACAAAAAAATAATAATCATTGAGGCTGAAAAAAGGTAGTACCGAATGCGCAAAAACCCAAAGAGGTTCACCATTCAATAAAGATAAACCGTTAGGAGCAAAGTCATGAGTTTATTAGTTAGTGCGTCGAACACGTAACTTGCAAATATTGATATTCTTAGCGGCAATTTTTGTCTATATATTTAGTTGGTATACATTCAGGGCATTACATTGCCTCTGCAACTCTACATTTTATAGATACAAATAATTCAAACGCTGAATAAAATAGCGAAAACAATTTTAAAAAGATTGATAGGCACATTTGTGAGGAATAAGTGTGGGTGATAACCGCCACAATACTGACTTACCCGAGAAATTGGGATTTGCTGACTGACAGGAATGATGCCAGGAGGTAGTGAGAGGTATAGAGGTCTGGAACACCGCATGCCTGTCTGTCAGCAAGAGCTTTCGCTCTGTTACAACAATTGCATCATCAGGCGAGTGATTGCTTGATGAAATAAGTCAGTCTATGACTTGACTTAAGTAATGCACCAAGTGTGCCAAAAATGAAAAATGCGTACAAAAACAATAATAAATGCGCTTAATTATTAATATTTACTATTTGAAAATCGTTAGGAGATTATCATGAGCTTATTCGTCAATACCAATGTGTCTTCATTAAATGCACAGAGACAGCTGCAAACTACATCAACAAGTTTAAATACCTCTTTTGAAAGATTGTCTTCGGGCTTTCGAATCAATAGTGCAAAGGATGATGCTGCTGGTTTACAAATCGTAAACCGGATGACATCGCAAATTCAAGGCCTGGATCAAGCCGTGAGAAATGCCAACGATGGTATTTCATTAGCGCAGACCGTTGAGGGAGCATTGCAAGAAACAACCAATGCTTTACAACGTATCCGAGTTTTAGCTATTCAGTCACAAAACGGTATTAATTCATCGTCAGACCGTGCGGCCTTGCAAAAAGAAGTGTCAGCACTGAAACTTGAAATGAGTCGGGTTTCCACAACTACCCAATTCGGTGGTGTTGACGTACTTTCAGGCAGTTTCTCATCCGCTTTCCTTGTTGGTGCGAATGCCGGGCAGACAATTAATGTCAATGTATCTCGCACTAACGGCTTTGGCACTTTAGGTTTGTTTGGCAGTGCAGCGCTTAGTGTTGAAACGCCACAAGGCGCCTCAAGAGCATTAGGTCAGATTGACGATGCAATTAAAGTTATCAATGACACACGAGCTGATTTAGGGGCAGTGCAAAACCGCTTTCAGTCGACTATTCGTAATTTAGCGAACATTTCAGAAAACGTAGCTGCAGCTAGGTCACAAATAAGAGACACTGATTTTGCCAAAGAAACGTCTGAATTGACTCGAGCACAAATTATTCAACAGGCGAGTACAACTATCTTGAGCCAGGCAAATCAGCGCCCTCAATCGGCATTGAGTCTGCTCCAGGGCTAAAATAATTAGTCAATAAAAAGGGATACTGATGTTGGAACTACTTTGTTTACTGATGGTAAGTCGTTTATTAGTTATATTCGCGTTACGAGTAACAGCAATGTAAGTTAAAGCGGCAATGAATAGCCCAAGCGGCAACGTATTGTCAGTAAACATTGTTAAGCCGAGTGTCTATAACAGTTTAGTTAATCAGAATTTAGTTAATTGGAAAGCGTTGAGAGGCTTATATTGCCATGGATGGCAGCCGAAAGGCTAACTAGGAATGTGATAGAGCAACGTGTTAATAGCCTGAAAAAGGTATAGAAACTCAATAGATTAAATTATCAAAAATTAGAAAGAACTGCGACCTACACCAAGTAAAATGCCGACTTACAAGACTGAGAGTATAGAAGTTTAGGTTGAGAGGCCAGTAACTTATTCTACAATCCTGCAAGCCGACGAAACTGCTTTGCTCCACTCCTAACGTGAGCAAGTTGGTCGGGCCACCCTATGGCTCGGCCTTTTTTCCTTCCCAATAGCTAAGTTTCAAAACACATGGGTTCTCACCTCGACACTGAATTCCAGCATGTACCGTGCCAACTTAATGAGAAATCTAATTTAATATTTCTAGCATCTCTATTGTTCGGTTTACATCTTATTAAAAAGCGTTCCTCAAATGTTGCAATTGAATCTCTTTTAAGTGTCTTCTTTATATCGTTTTTTATATTTAGTGAAAATGACGAAAGAGACATAGGTACCTATAAACACCGGGGCTTTGGTCAGAAGAAAGGTATTGTCCCACTCTTTTGTAATGATACTAAATACAGCAACTAATATAAAAATAGCACTGAATATTCCAAATAGCGTCAATACCGCTCCCCAGGTAACAGCCATGTGAAAACATTTTTGCTTCGTCGCTGCTTTATCCTTCAACACATAATATGAATAAAAACACAGACAACAAAACCCAACGACACTGAGTAAAATGAAATATTCCAATGAATTTTTATTCCTTAAAGTAGCGTTTAATATATAAATTTCTATTCTTACTCATTGAAAAGCAATCGTTTTTCAATGAATAAGTGATTAATTTTTTATTTTTAAAATAATGCCTAAAGGATCTATGGTTTTGGTCGATACAGTTAGTCGAGGGGTAATCTACCGTTTTTTTGGTTTTATGTCGAACCAGTTAAGCGACGAGGGTGTTAATTTGGCGTAGTGAACCAAGTTAACATGAAAATAGGTTTAAAAAAGAGGGTTATACACTCACCCTTTTTTGACCGGAGGTAGTATGTCAATTTTTGTAAATACCAACATATCGTCGTTGAATGCACAACGACAACTAAGCCAATCAGAACAGGCTCTTAATCAGTCTTTTGAGCGTTTATCATCTGGCTTTAGAATTAATAGTGCGGCGGATGACGCGGCAGGCCTACAAATTTCAGAGCGTATGACGAGTCAGATCCAAGGCTTGAATCAAGCGGTAAGAAATTCCAACGATGCTATTTCGATAAGCCAAACTGCTGAAGGTGCGTTAGCTGAAACCACAACGTCTTTGCAACGTATTCGCCAATTAGCAGTGCAATCACAAAATGGTATTAATTCATCCGCCGACCGCGCGGCTCTGCAAAAAGAGGTATCTGCTTTAAAAATAGAGATTTCTCGAATTGCAACGGATACTACATTCAACAATCTGAATATCTTGGATGCATCTTATTCTGGTGCGTTCTTAGTCGGTGCAAATAGTGGTCAAACGATCAGTGTTAATTTGTCAGCATCAAACATCAGTGGTGCTGATGGGTTTAGTTCGACAGGTCTCGGTATAGCAAACTTGTCGGTTGCTACTTTTGGTGATGCCTCTGCAGCATTAGTGAGTATCGACAGTGCTATTTCTGCTGTGGGAAATGTGAGGTCCGACTTAGGAGCGATACAAAATCGTTTTCAATCGACCATTCGAAACCTGTCTAACATTGCGGAGAATTTAACTGGCGCAAGAAGTCAAATTCGTGATACCGATTTTGCATCAGAAACCGCAAAGCTCACGCGAAATCAGATTATTCAGCAGGCTTCAATTCTTGTGCTGAGTCAGGCGAATCAAAGACCACAAGCAGCATTGTCTTTGTTAGGTTAATTAAGAAGCTAATTAAGCATCTTATAAGTTGTGTTTAACAAGCAGTTCACCCAGGTATTAATGCAACTGTTTCTCTCATTTGATATAAGGAATTAAAAATGGACAACATAATCCCGCAAGCTGGCAACAATGTTGCAAGCCATTTATTAAAGCCGTCAATTTTACCGGTGTTTGAACGCAGTGACAAAGCGGACGCATCTGATGCAGTAAAATCGCAGAAGGCTAACGATAATGTTGATAGTACTGTTGCGCAAAATATAGCGGCAAAAACAGCGGAAAGTGCTCAAGCAATTGCTAGTGAGGCCGATAGTAATCAACGAGAGGGAAGCGTTGTTGAACTTAATCAAGCGCTTTTAGACATTAGCGAGTTTCTGCAAACTAGAAATACGAAACTAGCGTTTTCAGTAGATGAAGCGTCTGATAGACCAGTAGTGACGGTAAAAGATGCGGCATCTGGAGATGTAATACGGCAAATTCCTTCCGAGGAAGTGCTAAAATTTGCAGGGCGAATAAACGAATTACAGTCTGAGTTTGGCAGTAGTGTTGGTATTCTACTGAAAGGGCAGGCTTAATTAATGAGGTAATAAATGGGCATTTCATCGTTAGGGGTTGGTTCAGGGTTAGACCTCGAAGGACTGGTAACACAATTACTGGCTGCTGAGCGTGGACCAAAATCCGCTCGACTAGATGCTCGAGATGAAAGAATTGAGTCCGAGATTTCAAGTCTCGGACAAATCAAATCAAAACTATCCGAATTTAAAGATTCAGTTGACGAACTGCGCAAAGACCAGTCGCTTACTGATCGCGAGCCTACTATACGTAACCCATCTGAAGAAACTGAGCCATTCACAGCCAAGGCATCGAACAGCGCGTTAACAGGCGAGTATGCTATTACTGTTGAGCGTTTGGCTAGCGGAAGTAGGATCGAGACAGCGTCAGCTACGAACGGTGGTTTCGCTGCGTCAAGTGATTCAGTGACCGACACTGCGGGTTCACTTACCTTCAATATCGGCGGCACTGGCGATACATTTTCAGTTAATGTAGCCGCGGGTGCAACATTAGCCGAACTTCGTGAACAAATTAATAATGCGGAAGATAATTTTGGCATTACGGCAAACATTATCAATACGGGTACCGCTGACGGTGGTGCTAAATTGATTATTAGCTCCACCATAACGGGTGAGGGTAACGACCTTTCTATTGTAAACGATAATGATATTGCCGATCTTAATCGCCTTGCGACAACAGATTCAACCCAGTCTGCTAGTTATTTAGTGCCAACGAAAACGGCGGAAAACTCACAGGCTATTATTGACGGTATTACGGTACAAAGTGCTAGTAATGAATTCAAAAATACAATTCAAAATGTAACATTTGAGGCCAAAGCGGTTTCAGAAAGAGATGCAAATGATGAGTTTCAGTCTTCAACGTTGGTTATCGGTTTTGATGAAGAAGGCCTGGATGAAAAAATCAAAGAGTTTGTTGAAAGTTATAACTCGCTCAATGACGAAATTCGTTCTTTAACAAAATACGGTGAATCCGATCTTGAAGACGATGGAGCACTAGCTGGCGATTTCACCGTTAGAGGTATTCAAGCGGGTTTAGGCAGTATTTTGAGTAGCTCTGTTTCAGCATCGGCACTAGGCGGCTTGTTTCAAATTGGTATTGAATTAACCAGTGAAGGCAAATTGGAAATTGGCAACAGTGATTTTGGATTAGGTACAGGTGCAAAACGCCTAAGCGATGCGCTTGAAGATAACTTCGACGAAGTATCAAAACTGTTTACCGGCGACGATGGTATTGCCAATAAGTTATTTGACTTTATTGACCAATACACTAAATCAAGCGGTATTTTAGCCAGTAGAGAAACTGCGGCAAAAGACCAGCGCGAGCAGCTTTTAGATGACCGAGCGGCGTTTGAATTACGCCTAGTTAGTTTTGAACAAACACTGCGCGGACGATATTTGAATTTAGACCAAACGGTCGCACGATTGCAACAATCAAGTTCGGCGTTATTAGCAAGCTTGTTTTAGCACTGCATTTGAGATTTTTATTGCTGCAAAGCATCATTTTTAGCTGTGTTTTCATCTTCAACAGCTTTATTATTTTATTCGGAGACAAAACTGTATGGCGCTTAAAGGTATAAACGCATATAAAAAAGACAGTCTGAAACAAGACATTGCAAGTGCCGATCCGCATCGTTTAACACTCATGTTGATGCAGGGATCACTCGATCGTATCGCTTATGCGAAAGGGTGTATGGAACGCAAAGACTTTGCTGGAAAAGCAGAGCACCTGTCGAGAGTTAACGCTATTTTACTTAACTTAAGAGATACGTTGGATTTGGATGTTGGCGGTGATGTTGCACAAAATCTCTATTCGTTATATGAGTATATGATTACAAGGTTGTTGGACGCTAACGTGCAAAACAGTTTGCAGATATTAGATGAAGTGATTAGTCTGCTACTGCCAATAAAAATGGCTTGGGCTAGTATTCCAGAAGATGCAAAAGAAGAGGCATACGAAATTCAACGTCGAAAAAGCCATTCAATGTGAATAAAGAAGCTCATTTGTCCCATGCGCTAACTCCTGAAGATCTTAGCGCTATAAACCAATCAATTTTTGCATTGCTTGGCACTGACAATGTCGACGACCAAGAGCTACGTAGGCTTGTGACTCAGCGTGACGAGTTAATTCATAGTCACCTTAAAAGCCTAAATGAAGTTGAACGTGACCAATTCGCCAAAATTGAATTGCACATTAATAATAAACTCCATACCGCCGTGCAGTCGCTTTTTGCTGATTCATTGTCTGAATTGAGTGGATTGGTACGCGGACTAAAAGCAGTTAAAAAATATAAGTGATAAAGTCTAACTATGTTGAATGATATCCGTGTTCATATTCACTCAAGTGAAGAAGTGCAGGAAGCAATTGAAGCACGTTCTGCCTCGCATATAGAAAAAACCAATAAGCAAAATAAATCCGCTTTCGCTAAACACATTCCAAGTTTAATCAATGAATTACATTTAATAAGTAGCAATAATATTTCTATATTTTGCAATCAAACTGAAGAATATAATATTGTCGATTTTGGACTTGGTCAGACACTTTACGGCGAGTCTCCGCTGGCTGAAATTGCTGAGCAATGTCAACAACTGCCTCAGCACACGGCTTACCTATCTTTCGCCGACTCTTCTCCAGTAGCTCCGATTACAAAAGAAAGTTGGGAGAGTGATGATTTAGAGCAGGTATTGCAGGCATACCAAACAAGTGCAAAATTTGTTGAGATGAAAGCGAAAACGGCTGATGTATTGGTTGTCTTAGGTTTAGGCTTAGGCCACCATATTGACTGGTTGATTGAACATTGCTCAGCTAAGCACATTATTATTTATGAGCCGGAAAGCCAATATTTCAAAAGTTCTTGTTTGGTCAAAGACTGGCGAAGTGTGTTAGAAAAGGTGAAGGAAACGGGGACAAGTTTATACTTTCAAATAGGCAAGAACGGCGAAAACCTTATTCAAGACTTATCTGAATTATCAGCTCAGTTCGACGTGAAAGATGTAATGCTATTTCAACATTATTATGAGCCTACTTTTGACGCGGTTATGCACGCTTTTCGAACTAAATCGTGGCAAGAAATGAAAGTCTCTCATGCGCCATTTTTTACACAAGGCAACTTCACACAATACACGCCACCTTGGTTAGACAGCCCTAATATTCTCTCACTCTCAGTAGTTTCTAAAGAGCAGTCGCGGTTTCAAACTAATTTAGCTGCTTTTTTAAAATATTATCCTAATATTCATGAGGAATTCGTAAACTATAAATCACAAACGTGGATTGTTGTTGAAAATAAAAGTAACCAGATTAATTTATTTAACCGTGATAATGGCGCCTGTTTGTATGGCAGTCACCCTGAACAAGATGGTCATGACCATTATAAAAGTTTTGAGAAATTCCCAAATAAAGACGGTCTTATTCTTGGCTATAGTGGTGAGAAACTAAAACATTACTTTCATTATAGATTAGTCAAAAAAACCCAACAGTTGTTGCTTAAGGCAGAAGACGAAGCTGGATTTTTGCCAGATACTATCAAATCTCTAATACTCTTTGGATTGGGTGCCGGTTATCAGCTAGAAAGCTTATTTGAAAACAAAGAGGTTGAGAAACTTTTTATTTGTGAGCCCAATAGAGATTTCTTCTATGCTTCTTTGTTTGCTATAGATTGGGCTCAGATCTTAGAAACAGTTGATGAGTCGGGTGCCAATTTATATATTAATATCGGTGATGATGGTACTCATTTATTTCGCGATCTATTAGGCCAGTTTTATAATATTGGCCCCTATGTTCTTAGCCAAACTTTCTTTTATCAGGGCTACTATAATGCTTCTTTAAATGCGTCAATTATGCAGTTGCGAGAGCAGCTACAGATTGTCGTTGCAATGGGCGAGTATTTTGATCACGCGTGTTATGCGATTGAACATACCAAGGAGGCGTTGCGTAACAGCATTCCGTTTTTACGCGCAAAACCAAGCCAATATCTCAGTAAACTGCAACGAGAATTACCGATTATTTTTGTAGGCAATGGCCCATCATTAGATTATAGCATTGAGACTATTCGTGAATTAAAAGACCGTGCGATTGTTGTATCTTGCGGTACGTCATTGCAAGCCTTGCATCGTAATAATATTGTTCCCGACTTTCATGCAGAAATAGAGCTTAACCGAGCAACTTATGATTGGGCTTATCGAGTCGATGACCTAGACTACCTGAAAAAAATCACCCTGTTGAGCTGTAATGGTATTCATCCTGATACGTGCAATTTATACAAAAACGTAAAGTTTGCATTTAAAGAGGGGGAATCTGCGACCGTTTCGACACTTAATATAATCGGTCAAGATAAGGCTGAGTCACTTGCATTTTCTTTTCCTACAGTAAGTAATTTCGCCATCAATCTATTTTTAAGGCTAGGCTTTAATCAGTTTTATTTCTTTGGTGTTGATATGGGATTTGTCGATAATGAAAAACATCATTCATCGCAGTCTGGTTACTATACTTCCCAGGGTAAAGAGCTTTACAAGTATACAGAAGAGAATAATACAGGGCTTCTAGTACCTGGTAATTTTCGACCTGTGGTTAGCACGAAACCTGAATTTAAGCTGGCTAAAACTATCATCGAACAAGCCTTAGCCGCGCATAAAATTGATTGCTACAACACAAGTGATGGTGCTGAAATAGAGGGTGCTTCTGCGCTTATTATCGACAATGTTTTATTAATGAGTACATCTGAACAAAAGAAAGATGTTTTGCAGAAACTTGAGTCATGTTTTTACACATTACCTGCAGATAAGTTCATTGAGGAGTTCGAAGCCAAATATGATAGCCAGTTAGTCCTCGAGGAAATTAATCAACTGCAAGACATGTTACAGACTAAAATTAGTAATCAAGACGATGTGTTCAGTATGATTGAAAAGCAAAAGCAGTTTTTATTTCAGTCGTATCAAAAAGGTAACTCTTTATTTTTCTATTACTTATACGGAACCATGAATCACGTCAATTCTGTGCTGAGTAAAGCGGCAATGCATCAGGACATTGCTATTTCTGTAGAGGTGGCTCAACAAACTATCGCAATTTGGACTGAGACCCTCGATGACGTCAAATTGGTGTTGCAAAATACCAACGAGTTGTTTGATACCTCATCTAGCTTTCCAGTTATACGCGAGCGACTGGTGTTAAAGAAGTCGGATAACCGTCAAATATCGGTGACTGCTTTTGGGTCACATTTAAGTAAATTGGTTAGCGAATGTTTAAACACACTTTCTGCTATTTATCCTATTACTTATTCGGTCCACACTATTACATCAAACGCAGATAATGATGCAATGGGCTTAGCAGTGGATGAAGAGCCAGCAGAGGGTAAAGAGCCATCAGCTATATTTTGTGTGCAAAATAAGCAGGATTGGCAATATTTAAGATCATGTTTAGAAAAACGAAATGAACATGCTCAAGAACATAACTATGTTGGTAATGTGCTCATTTGCTTGATGGGAGAATATAAATCCTCATGGTTTGAGCAAGTCGCTGTCTACTCGCATCTAGTGGTTTCCTTTCAGGTTCTACCACAAGTACTAGAGTTAAGTCATGCTGTGGATTACAAGCAAGGTAGGATCCCATTTTCACCGTTAAGCCTGCATCTTGAGTCAGCAATTAAACATATAAACGATACCTCAGACTACGCTATTTTTATCGAAAAGCTTGATTTTTCAGATATTGGCTTAAAAAATGCGTTCAAAATCAATGAAGCAGCTGAATTTAGCCAGACTGAAAATTTAGCCGGTGTTCTAAGCGAAAGTGATGCATCTAAAAAGTCATCTAGTGAAGAAACCAAGATAAATAATGTATCGACGTCCTCTCTGAATATTTCTGCAGAGAATGAACCAGAGGCGCACAAATATATTGAACGTAACATTGTAGAGCGTATCTCTGCATCTGCGTTCATTGATTACAAGACGTATATTGGAATACCTCGAAACGCTCAACAGCTAACAGCTAAGGCCACTGTTTGTGATTCTGCTAACTCTCGTGGTCTTAAGGTTAATAGACAATTTGAGGTAGTAGAATTGTTCCAAATATGGCAAACACAAAGCGTTGTAGAATCTAATATTAGTGTCTACACAAAGGCAAAGTAATAATGTTTGATAACAAAACTATATTAATAACGGGTGGAACGGGATCTTTCGGGCATCGTTATGTATCGCATATTTTAGCAAGCTACAAACCTAAAAAAGTGATTATTTACAGCCGAGATGAACTCAAGCAATATGAAATGCAGCAACTGTTTTTTGACCCTTGCATGCGTTATTTTATTGGCGATGTCCGCGATGCAAGTCGCTTACTTACTGCCATGCGCGGTGTGGACTACGTTATTCATGCTGCAGCATTAAAGCAAGTTCCAGCGGCAGAATACAATCCAAACGAATGCATAAAAACGAACATCAATGGTGCGCAAAACGTCATTGAAGCTTGTATTGAAGCGAAGGTACATCGCGTTATTGCGCTGTCTACAGACAAAGCGGCTAACCCAGTCAATTTATACGGGGCCACAAAATTAGCGTCTGATAAATTGTTTGTAGCTGCGAATAACATCGCCGGTGCAGACGGTCCAAGGTTTGCGGTAGTAAGATACGGCAATGTGGTGGCATCAAGAGGCTCAGTGGTGCCGTTTTATCATAATTTATTGGCTCAGGGTAAAAAAATATTACCTGTAACGCATCAAGAAATGACACGCTTTTGGATTACCTTAGATGAAGGCGTAAAGTTCGTCCTGACCAATTTTCAAAGAATGCAGGGCGGAGAAATTTTTGTTCCTAAAATACCTTCGGTTCATATTTTAGATTTGGTCGAAGCAATGAGTGGCACGAGGGAACATGAACTTATTGGTATTAGACCGGGCGAAAAATTACATGAAGTAATGGTGCCTGAGGAAATGGCCCATCACTCTTTAGAGTTTGATGATCACTTTGTTATTACCCCTTCAATCAAGTTTTTTGATAAGACCATTGATTATTCAAAAAATAAGTTGGGTGAAATTGGTAACAAAGTAGATGAAAAATTTGAGTACCACTCGGGCACAAATCAACAGTTTCTGAGCGTAAATGACTTAAAAGAGATGGACAAACAGACGTTATGATCCCCTATGGTAAACACGACATCAGCGGTGATGATATAGACGCGGTTGTAGACGTGTTGGAAAACCACTTTTTAACTCAGGGAAGTAAAGTTCCTGAGTTTGAAAAGGCCCTGTGTGACTATACCAGTGCGCAGTTTTGCACTGCTGTAAATAGCGCAACCTCCGGTCTGCATGTTGCTTGTTTAGCGGCAGGCGTTACCCAGGGTGATATCGTTTGGACAACTCCAAACTCATTCGTTGCATCCGCAAATTGTGCGCTTTATTGCTCTGCGAAGGTGGATTTTGTGGATATGGATGAGCATACCCGTAACATCGACATTGAAAAACTAGGAGCAAAGCTTACGCTTGCAAAACACAGCGGACATTTACCAAAAGCTTTAGTGGTTGTCCATTTCGGGGGTTTCAGTTGCGATATGCAAGCCATTGCCGATTTGCTTAGTGGCCTCGGTATCGTGTTAATTGAAGACGCTGCGCATGGTCTTGGTGGCTCTTATAATGGGCGTAAAATTGGTAGCTGTGAATATTCTGATATGACGGTATTAAGCTTCCACCCAGTAAAGTCTATAACAACCGCCGAAGGTGGCGCGGTGTTGACTAATAATCCTAAATTAGCGCAAAAAGTCGTATTGTTTGCAAAGCATGGTATTACGCGCGATCAAAGTTTGTTTGACGCTGAAACGACAAACATATCGTTAACTGGCGATTGGTATTATCAGCAACTCACCTTAGGCTACAATTATAGGTTGAGTGATATGCAAGCTGCTCTGGGTATATCGCAGTTAAAAAAATTAGATGACTTCATCGAAGCTCGGCAACAAAAAGCGAATTTTTATTTTCAGGCTCTTGCTAATCTGCCACTTATTTTGCCTCAGAAAACAAACACAGATAATCAAAGCGGTTGGCATATATTCGTTATTGAGCTAAAAACTCAAGAGGGTGATGCTAATCGAGGCCAAACAAGAAAAGGCGTTTATGATCAATTAGTCGGGAAGGGGATTGGCGTCAATGTGCATTATATTCCAATTCATTTGCACCCGTTCTATCAGCAACTCGGTTTTGAGTTCGGCGATTTTCCATGTGCTGAACGTTATTACGAACGTGCAATTACACTTCCTCTGTATCCGAGTCTGACGCAACAGCAGCAACAAGCTGTGGTTGATGCGTTAACTGAGATATTAGTATGAACGTTGCCATTATTCCTGCTCGCGGCGGAAGTAAACGTATCCCTAAGAAAAACATTAAAGAATTTGCAGGTCTGCCGCTGATCGCATACTCAATCGAGGTGGCAAAGAAATCTGGAATTTTTGAACATATTATCGTTTCAACTGATGATGTGACTATTGCCGATGTAGCCAAACAGCATGGTGCTCAAGTGCCATTTATGCGGCCCGGTTCATTATCGGATGATATAACTGGCACCAGAGATGTGACTAATCATGCCATTGAATGGGTCAAGCTGAATTTAGGTGAACCTGAATTTTGCTGTGCTATTTATGCAACAGCTCCTTTTTTACAAGCTGAATATCTGCAGCAAGGACTACAAGCACTGATTGATCATTGTGATAAAAGTTTTGCATATTCTGTCACCAGCTTTGCGTTTCCAATTCAAAGAGCCCTGTTGATGAAAGAAGATTATGCACTGCCTGCTTTTGAGAACGACATAACTAAGCGCTCACAAGACTTACCGGAAGCGTATCATGATGCTGGACAGTTTTATTGGGGTAGAACCGAAGACTATCTGTCCGCAAAGCCGTTTTTTTCTGAATGCGGTATTCCCATTATATTACCGCGACATTTAGTGCAAGATATTGATACGCCAGAAGATTGGTATCGAGCCGAATTAATGTATCAAGCTTATATGGCTAAACAACAAGACAATTCGAGGTAAGTAGCATGGTACTGACTACTGAAACCGACTCTGTAAAAGAAAAAATACTCATTATCCGCATGCTAGGTTTAGGTGATGTCACGTGCATTGGAGTGCCAAGTGTAAGGTATATTAAACGTAAACATCCTGGTGCAGAAATTCATTTTTTAACCTACGCTGCCGGATTTGAAGTCATGGCGTTAGCAGAGCCGCAAGTGAAAACCTTCGGACTAAAAAATGGTGAATGGCCAGAAGACATTATAAAAGCGATGGAAGTATTTTTGGGTCTTGCTGAAATTATTATTGGTGAAGCTTATACCAAAATAATTAATCTCGACACATGGTTTATGCCTAGCTTTTTATCACGTTTCTTGAAAGATGCAGGTGAGCCGATTGAAGGAAATTACATTGGTATGTCGATTGCCGAGCTAATTACCCAATTTCAAAATCAAACGCTTCCCCCCACTTTTGTTAATGACCCTGGTCATTACCTTCAGAGCACTTGGTTTAGTATGATGAGATGGCACACAACGTGGTGGCAATCTGATTATTTACCAGAACGTGGTTATCCTGAATTTTATTTGAAAACCTGCTGTGGGTGGCAAGATATTGATTTAGATATGCAAATACAAATAACACGAGATAAGCAGACAGCTAAAAAAGCGAAAAGTAAAAAGGTAATCGCACTCGCAACTCAAGCGCGCACAGCAGAGCGAAGCTACGAGTTAACCGAGCAATTACAAAAAGCACTTGAAGATGCTGGATTCGAGGTTTGGTCAAAATTTGACGGCAGTCAATCTATGCGTCAAACCCTAGCCATGTTGAAATCGAGTGACTTGCTTATATCCGTTCCATCAGCACCACAATGGCTGGCAACAGCGGTCGGCTGCCCCGTAATGATCATCAGTGGTAATATCGATCCGCGCACCTTAATGCCTGATTATGCGACGGATATGTCGGATCAGCCTGCAGAAGTGCAAAGTTTAGTTGAAGGTGTGCAAAGTATTTTTGATGGCAGTGTTGATATGGGTGAAGAAAATCACTTTTAGTGTTTTTCTGCACCCATCCCAGTTTATTTTACCATTTTGAAAAGCCTATAAGGTCAAGATTATGTCCAGTAATACCACAATTCGAATAGGCAATGACGATCTTTTCTTCGATGTTGGTCCCAATAAAAAGCCGTTTATTATTGCTGAATTAAGCGGTAATCATGGTCAAAGTTTAACGCTTGCTAAAGAAATGGTTGAGCAAGCAGCGAGAGCTGGGGCGCACGCCATTAAGTTGCAAACCTACACGGCTGAAAGTATGACACTTGACGTGGACTCGCCCGACTTTGTGATTAAGGAAAGTGACAGTTTGTGGGCGGGTGAAAAGCTCTTTAATTTATACGCCAAGGCGTCAACCCCGTATGAATGGCACAGTGAATTATTCACCCTTGCTAACAGCCTTGGAATGCTTGCTTTTAGTTCACCATTTGATGAAGCTGCGGTCGATTTTTTAGCACAGTTAGATGTGCCATGCTATAAAATTGCCTCGTTTGAACTGACTGATATTCCGCTAATTAAAAAAGCAGCCGCGCAAGGTAAACCGCTTATCATGTCCACCGGTATGGCCAGTATCAGCGATATTGAAGAAGCGCTAACAGCGGCCAGAGATCAAGGGTGCGAAAATATTATACTGCTTAAATGCACAAGCACTTACCCTGCCTTACCTGAAAATACAAACCTGGTAACCATCCCTAATATGCGCGCTACATTTAATTGCCAAGTTGGTTTGTCAGACCATACCGCGGGTATCGGTGTGTCAGTCGCCAGTGTTGTTTACGGTGCAAGTGTAATTGAAAAACATTTTGTTTTATGTAGAGATGATGGCGGTGTAGATGCCGCTTTTTCACTTGAACCGGACGAATTAGCGCAGTTAGTTATTGAGACAGCAAGAGTATCTGAAGCCATTGGGGCAGTGACTTACGGCGGCACTAGCGCTGAGGAGAAGTCTAAACAATATCGTCGCTCGATATACATTTGCAAGGATATCAATGCTGGCGAAGTATTGACTACTGAACATGTAAAAATAGTGCGACCTGCGCATGGCTTACCGCCTAAACATTTAACCACGGTAGTTGGTAGTGTTGCCTCTATCTCTATGCCAAAAGGCACGCCCCTGAGTTGGGCGAAAATTAATTCAGTGCAGTAAATAAAAATAATGCAACTATTTTTCAGAGTAGAAGGTAATGAGCATATTGGGTTAGGGCACTTAATGCGTTGTTTTGCGCTCTCACAGGCGGCGCAGCATGCCCAAGTTGATGTTGTATTTATATGTAGCCAAACTAGTAAACGCTTTTTATTAAGTCGACATAAGTGGCATGGTGAAATTGTTGTTATTGACGACAACCATCTGAATAATAGTGTTGCAGTCGACGTCACAAATGAGCGAAATAAGGCAGAGGTTGAATTTATTGCAACGTGTATGTCACGCTATGGCTCAAAAGAGTCTTCTCAATATTGTCAAATCCTTGTGCTTGATGGCTATCAATTTGATCATTCTTATCAACAGGCAATAGCTGCAACCGGTATTTGCTTTGCTTACCTTGATGATATCAATACGTTTTTAGAAAAAAATCAGCATCATATAGCAGATGTAGTGATTAATGGTGCTGCAGCCGCACAGCAACTAGATTATCTAAAGAATGCGCAAAATAGTCGTCTCTGTTTAGGTCCTCAGTATCTATTGTTACGCCCCGAGTTTATAGACTTACCGCTAATACCTATAGCCGATAGGCATTCATTACTTATTTGTTTTGGCGGTGGTGATGCTCAAAATCATACTCTGGGCATGCTTGGCGCATTGAGTCAGTTGAACTTTCAATTTCCAGTTACGGTGATTACAGGTGCAGCTTACAAATGGCAAAAGCAGCTTACGGAAAACATTCAAGATGGCTGGCTAAACTACAATAATGCAAAGCATAAAATAAGCATGCCAATACACTATATTCACGATGTTCAAGAGATGGCTGAGGTTATGTTGCATAGTCGTTTAAGCATCAGTGCTGCAGGTGGAACACAATTCGAATTGATGCGCTGTTATACACCTAGTTACCTTGTGGTAGTTGCCGATAATCAAATGCCTGCTGCAACGGAGTCGTCTCAGCAAGGTTGGTGTAATGCCGCAGACTGGCGTCAGGAAGTCGACTATATCGGATTAGCAAAACAAGTAACGGCGGACTACTCTGATACCGAGTCATTAATTGTGAAGCAGAATAAAGCCTATGATTGTGTGCAAAAAGAAGCCTCTTCTGGCGCAGATAATCTGTTAAATGTATTCAGCGAAGTGCTTAATTTGCGACGTTAACGATAAATTCTGCGACCCATATTGTATCAGTGCAACTCAGAGCTCGCTAAAATGGGAAACGGATTTTTACTTTAAGAGACTTTTCATAGGCTGCAAAGAGGAAAATAATTTGGCGACTAAATTACATATAAGGCAAGCGCAATTGACTGATGTTGATCTGATTTTTGCATGGTCTAATTATCAGCTAGTGCGGGATCAATCGTTTCATTCTGACGTTATATCTTATGTTCCTCATTGCGAATGGTTCAAGAATAAGTTAACTAATAAAAACGCTTTAATTTATATTGTTGAAGCTGATGGTAAACCTGCATCTATACTGCGAATTGATGTAAAACCTAATAATGCCGTAATAGGTGTCATAATAGGTAAAGAATTTAGAGGGAAAGGCCTGGGCAGTCTCTCTATTAGTAAGGGGGTTGCAGAATATTTTAAAGCCAATAGCTTACCAATTTTAGCGTCAATAAAGAAACAAAATATCGCTTCGATAAAATCATTCGAAAAAGCAGGTTTTCGCTATTTAAGAGATGAAAAAATTAACCAAATAGACAGTGTCGTATATCAAGTTATTAAAGTGTAACGGCCTAGTTTCGATATAATATTAAAGTATGAAACCCAAAGCCTCATCTAAATCCGCCATATCGCGACCGTAAACCTTACAAAATGCCTTGTTCGAATGAGCCAGCCATGAATAGGCAACATTGGTTATTAAATGCGTTATCTACATTTATCTGGTTCGTTACACTCATAAAAAAGTGGCTTGGCCGCTTTTTTTTATGGCTTTCCTTTTGTTATCAGATAACATGTATAAGAAATAGTATATTTCCAATACACTTAATACTGTTTTTATACCTATCAAGATACAAACTCAACTGAGGTAGCAATGACGGAAATTCTGATTATCAGCGATAATGAAGTTCGTAAGAATAATCTGAATGTAATACTGACTTTTATGGGTGAGGCATGTAGCCATAGCGATTATAGTCACTGCATTAAGACTATTGAGGTCAAAAACGACTTGGTTGCTATTCTTCTTGACGGCGAACTTCCTGAGTTGGCCGAAGGCATTATTGAAAAATTTCCTGCAATTCCATTCATTAATATTGGCTTTCAGTTGAGTGGCGAACAAAACTACCAGAATATGATGGGCTCACTATTTGAACCTATTACGCAGCCATCAATGACTGAATTACTGAGTAAATGTCAAGATTTCCACCGTTTAAATACGTCTGCTTTGGACACGACTACAGGTAAGACTCGCCTATTTAGAAGTTTAGTAGGCAACAGCGGAGGCATAAAAGAAGTTCGTAGTCTTATTGAGCAAGTGGCGCCCTCAGATGCTAACGTGCTTATATTAGGTGAATCAGGCACGGGTAAAGAGGTTATTGCCCGTAACATTCATTATATGTCGACTCGCCAAAAGGGTCCGTTTATTCCGGTAAACTGCGGTGCTATACCAGGCGAGCTATTAGAAAGTGAATTGTTCGGTCATGAAAAAGGAGCGTTTACAGGTGCCATTGGTTCGCGCAAAGGACGTTTCGAACTAGCTGAAGGCGGCACGTTATTTTTAGATGAAATTGGCGACATGCCATTGCAAATGCAAGTGAAACTACTTCGTGTTTTGCAGGAACGGATCTTTGAAAGGGTTGGTGGCACGAAAACGATTAATTGTGATGTCCGTATTGTTGCTGCAACACACCGTAACTTAGACGACATGATAACCGAAAACACGTTTAGAGAAGACTTATACTATCGTTTAAATGTTTTTCCTATCGAAAGTCCTGCATTGCGTGAGCGTGCCGCGGATATTCCATTATTATTGCAAGAGCTGGCGCATCGTTTAGAAAATAACAACGAAAATATGGTCAAGTTTAATGACGACGCAATGCGCTCGTTAATGTCACATGCGTGGCCAGGTAATGTCAGAGAGCTATCCAACTTAGTTGAACGTTTAGCAATATTGTATCCAAAAAAATTAGTTGGAATTAAAGAATTACCAGTAAAGTATCAATATGGTAATGCACCTCTTCCAGTTAGTACTCTCTCTGAAGAACAACAAGAACGTGAGGTCTTAAACGAGCTTTTCTTAGGTCAAGTTGAAGAGGCATCAGAAGCGAGTCAAGTCGGTGTATTAAGTACAGCGTTACCATCTGTTGGCGTCAACCTGAA
Organism: uncultured Glaciecola sp.; assembly: GCF_937770335.1. Lineage (GTDB taxonomy): Bacteria > Pseudomonadota > Gammaproteobacteria > Enterobacterales > Alteromonadaceae > Glaciecola. Next base: position 207,849 of record NZ_CALJHY010000003.1, on the reverse strand, counting down.
AGAATATTTATCAGATTTAGAAATAAATTTGATTTCTCAAGCATTGGATCAGCAAGAATGGGTTGTAGCAAGAGCGGCTGATCAACTAGGTATGCGCAGAACAACGTTGGTTGAAAAAATGCGTAAATACGAAATAAGCCGTCAATAACTCTTCAATATTTACCACCTTAGTCATTTTATTGACAGTGATTAAGGTGCTATAACTCACTAAATAATCATAAAAATCATATAGATAAGTATTGGCATGGCTCGTGCATAATCCCGGTACACCCAGTAGTTTAGGTAGTCAGAGGATTATGTCGCAGTTAAACCACAATTTTTTCGTTATTGATCCACAAAATCAATTTTCATTTGGTGCACGCCAAAGTGCCGTTTCTCAGCCTGTTAGTTTAGAAAAACCAATATCAATTGTTAATGTTTGCGCGCAAGCGATTGCAGAACCGCAAATAGTGGAAAGTGATGATACGGTTGAAGAGCTCAAAAACAAAGCCAAACGACTTAATCATTTATTAGAGGTAATGCCTGCTGGCGTAATCGTACTTGACCAAAACGGTCATATAAAACAAGCCAATCAACAAGCGGTTGAATTACTTGGCGAGCCACTTGAAAAAGAACTATGGCGAGAAATCATACTACGCTCATTCAAGCCACAAGCAGATGACGGACATGAAGTTTCCTTGCGAGATGGTCGTAAAGTAAAAATTTCTATTACCCCATTAGTTGAAGAAAAAGGTCAGCTAATAGTATTGACGGACCTTACCGAAACCCGAGAATTACAGAGTCGGATAAGCCATTTACAGCGTTTGTCATCATTAGGAAAAATGGTCGCATCTCTAGCACATCAGGTCAGAACGCCGCTATCCTCGGCTATGTTATATGCGGCTAATCTACGTTCATTGAATTTAAAAAATGAGACGGCTGACCGTTTCACTACAAATTTACAAAACCGTTTAAAAGACTTGGAAAGCACAGTAAATGATATGTTGTTGTTTGCCAAAAGTGGAGAACAACAAATCGTAGCGCCACTAACGGTGACCAAAATAATGGTGAACAGTGCAGAAGCCGTTGATGCCTTATTGGCAACTAAGTCAATTCATTTAAAAATAGACAACAAACCCTCACCCCATCAATTAATGGGTAATGAAACAGCATTGACCGGCGCTATTAGCAATCTTCTTCACAATGCGATTGAAGTATCGAGTGAAGGTGATGTGATTGAAGTGATTACCGATATTATTGAAGAAAACGGGGCGTCGTTCATCAGTATCCAAATTAAAGATCAAGGTTGTGGTTTATCGATAGGCCAAATTGATAATATTTTTGAACCCTTTTTTACCACAAAAACACAAGGTACAGGATTAGGCTTAGCCGTTGTTAAATCAGTTGCAAAGTCGCATCAAGGTTTTGTTAAAGTCATCAATAACCCAGAAGGCAAGGGGGCATGCTTTACATTATTACTGCCATGTATAGAGCCTAAAGGCCACTTTCAAACATACTCAAGTGACTTACACCAAGGGGTAGCAATATGAGTAAAACCAAAATACTAATAGTGGAAGACGATGATGGGCTTAGAGAAGCGCTTGTTGATACCTTACTATTGGGTGGTTATCAAGTTACTCCGGTTGATTGTGCAGAAAATGCGATGATCAAACTTGCCGATAATAATCAATTTGATTTGGTTGTAAGTGATATTCAAATGGGTGCTATGAGCGGTCTGTCATTACTGAAAAGTGTCAAAGCCAAATATCCAAAACTACCGGTTTTGTTGATGACAGCATTCGCCAATATTGATGATGCTGTTCAAGCCATGCGTGATGGCGCAACTGATTATTTATCAAAACCATTTGCACCAGAAGTATTGCTAAATTTAGTGGGGCGCTATGCACCATCACAAAAAGTAGAATCAAAGACGCCTATTGTTGCGGATCCCTCAAGTATTCGTATGCTTGAATTAGCTAGAAAAGTGGCTAAATCTGAAGCGACGGTCATGGTTTTAGGTCCAAGTGGCTCTGGCAAAGAAGTATTGTCACGCTACATTCATGACCAAAGTTCTCGCAGTCAATCTGCTTTTGTTGCTATTAATTGTGCGGCAATTCCTGAAAATATGTTGGAAGCCACATTGTTCGGTTATGAAAAAGGGGCGTTTACTGGCGCAGTTCAAGCTTGTCCTGGCAAGTTTGAACAGGCTCAAGGCGGCACTTTGTTGCTAGACGAAATAACCGAAATGGATTTAGGCTTGCAAGCTAAAATCTTGCGCGTACTGCAAGAAAGAGAAGTTGAAAGACTGGGCGGACGTAAAACGATTTCGTTAAATGTCAGAGTCATTGCGACCAGCAACCGTGATTTAAAGTTAGCGGTCGATGATGGCAAATTTAGAGAAGATTTATATTACCGACTTAATGTGTTTCCAATAACATGGCAGCCACTTGCGCATCGTATTGGCGATATTATTCCTTTGGCTAAACATATGATTCAGCGGCATGCGATGGCACAGGGTATCCCTGTTCCTGATATTACAATGGCTGCACAGCACAAATTGATGCAACACACGTGGCCAGGCAATGTAAGAGAGCTGGAAAATGTTATCCAACGCGCGTTGATTCTTAGTGACAATGGTAAAATCGGCAATGAAGATTTGATGATTGAAGCGGCGCATAATGTTGAAAGAACAACATCAACTATGTTTACCTCCTCGTTTCCTGATATATCAAACGATACTCTAGAATCAGATAATAGCGCCGATAGCAATTTATTAGGGTCGGAGCTTCGTTTTCAAGAACATCAAATCATTTTGGATGCCTTGCAAGCTTTTAATGGCAAACGCAAAGATGTTGCTGAAAAACTTGGAATAAGCCCTAGAACGCTGCGTTATAAACTAGCTCGCATGCGTGAATCAGGTATCGAATTACCCAACTAACTCTGTTTTCAGAAATGCTTTTATAAGCACTATAAAAAATATCACTCCCTGTTTGCCGCTATTTATCAGCGGCATTTTTTTGTCACCTCAAAAGTAACTTCATAATATTTATTTTAACTCATTGAATTTATTGAAATAAATAAAGTGGCACTGTATTTGCTAAATTATCTTTATACGAAGTAATTCATTCAAAATAATGACACTAGAGGTTGTGTGATGGACATCAAAGCGAATTCTATCTATCAGGAAATGCAAGCGATGGTTGGTGATATCAAACCAATCAAAATGGATGTACCGGCAATTCAAGGCAATTCATCTGCCAGCGAATTTTCTGACATGCTAAGTCAGGCAGTTAACAATGTTAACGGCATGCAACAACAGTCGCGAGAAATGCAAACGTCATTTGATATGGGCGACCCTAATTTAAGCTTAGCGGATGTGATGATCGCTAAAGAGAAGGCGGGTATTGCTTTTGAAGCAACAATGCAGGTACGTAATAAAGTACTTGAAGCCTACAAGACTATAATGAACATGCCAGTTTAAGGAAGTAACTCGTGGCTGAAGCAGCAAGCACAGAATTAACACTATCCAATAACCTTGATGGTATCGACGATTCGATTGACGCAAGACCGACTCTGATGGATCAGTTAGGCACCACTGAAATGGTGCGTCAAATTACCTTGGTAGTCACATTGGTCATTTGTATCGTGATCGCCATTTTTGTTTTTCTTTGGTCAAAAGAACCGTCTTATCGTCCATTGGCACAAATGCCAACACAAGAACTAATCGAGACTCTAGATTTCCTTGATCAAGGCGAAATTCAATACAAGCTCGAAGGTAATACTGTCTACGTTGTTGAATCACAGTTTAACGATGCAAAATTTGGTATGGCTCGCCAAGGGATAAGTAATGAAGCCTCACAAGGCACTGACATTATAATGCAAGATATGGGTTTTGGCGTAAGCCAACGTGTTGAAATGGAACGATTGAAACACGCTCGCGAGCAACAGATTGCGCGAACTATTGAAGATATGAACTCCATAGGTAAAGCACGCGTTTTGTTAGCCTTGCCGAAAGAAAACGTATTTGCACGGCGTGAAAAGAAAGGCAGCGCCACTGTAGTGGTTACGGCTCGCCGAGGTAATGTTGTTTCTGCTGAAGAAGTAAACTCTATTGTTGATATCGTTGCTTCGGCGGTTCAAGGCATGGAACCTAGCCGAGTAACGGTAACGGATAATAATGGTCGTCTATTGAATTCGGGCTCGCAAGATGCGGGAGCGTCTGCTGCGCGTAAAGAGTACGAACTAGAAAAAAGACGTGAAGCGGAATACATGGATAAGATTGACTCCATATTAATCCCGGTTCTAGGTTTAGGAAATTACACGGCGCAAACTGACGTGACCATGGACTTTACCGCGGTTGAGCAGACCCAACGCCGCTACAATCCTGATCTTCCCGCGGTGAGAAGTGAGATGATTTCGGAACAAAATAATGTGGGTAATGTTATAGCTGGAATTCCCGGGGCGCTATCCAATCAACCTCCTATGGATGCTAGTATTCCGGAAAATGCAACTGGCGGCGGCAATAGCGCTTCTTTACCAGGAAGCAACAGCAAAGAGCAAACTCGCAACTATGAATTAGATACAACGATTAGTCATACTAAACAGCAAACCGGTGTTATTCGGCGTTTGAGTGTCTCAGTTGCTGTCGACCACACATCAGTGACGGCAGCTGATGGAACCGTTTCAAGTATGCCTCTGGGTCAACAGCAATTACTCAACATTCGTCGCCTATTGCAAGGTGGTATCGGTTTTGATGTGACTAGAGGAGATTCACTTGAAGTAGTGAGCATTCCATTCAACAGAATTGAAATGGGTGAGATTAAAGAAACGCCGCTCTGGGAACAAGAGCGCTTTATGCCTATACTGAAATTAGTGCTGGGTGCGTTGGTTATCATCATTTTGATATTCTTCGTAGTTCGCCCTATGTTGATGAAGCTTATCTTTCCAGAAGATAATGTTTCAGATGACGAATTTGACGAGTCGGATTTAGATTTAGGTGATGATCCTTTAGCAATGCTCAACGACGAATTTGATGAAACTAAGATTGGTTTCGCTGCCGATGGTTCACTGATGTTACCTAACTTACGTAAAGACGAAGATGTGTTAAAAGCCGTGCGTGCTCTCGTAGCCAATGAGCCTGAATTATCAGCGCAAGTGGTTCGTGGTTGGCTGTTACAGGACGAATAAGGAATAAAATGATGGCTGAAGAAGATAATACAAAACCAGCGGCTCCCAAGTACGACGTCAATAAATTAGAGGGCGTAGAAAAAGCGTCAATATTACTACTGAGCTTATCTGAAGATGATGCGGCACAAATCCTCAAGTTTATGGAGCCAAAGCAAGTTCAGACATTAGGTGCAGCGATGGCTGCAATGGATGACATGACACAGGACAAAATTACATCTGTGCATACACATTTCATTGAAGAAATTCAAAACTATTCAACCATTGGATTCAAGAGCCAAGACTTTGTGCGCGGCGCATTAATCTCTGCGCTTGGCGAAGATAAAGCGGCTCATTTGCTGGACCAAATACTAACTGGCAGCAGCGCAAAAGGCCTAGAATCACTTAAATGGATGGATTCGAAGCAAGTTGCAACAATCATTCGTAACGAGCATCCGCAAATTCAAACTATTGTTATGTCTTATCTTGAGCCTGAACAATCGGCAGAAATTTTGGCGCAATTTCCTGAGAAAGTAAGATTAGACATATTAATGCGTGTAGCAAATCTTGAAGAAGTACAACCAGCCGCACTGCAAGAACTAAACGAAATAATGGAGAAACAGTTTGCTGGCCAAGCGGGCGCCCAGGCCGCGAAAATGGGTGGACTAAAGTCGGCTGCCAATATAATGAATTACCTAGATACTAATATCGAAGGACAGTTGATGGACGCTATTCGTGAAACTGATGAAGAAATGAGTCAGCAAATTCAGGATCTCATGTTCGTGTTCGATAATCTGATTGATGTTGACGATCGCGGTATTCAAGCTATATTGCGTGAAACTCAGCAAGAAAGTCTAATGAAAGCGATAAAAGGCGCAGACGAAGAATTGCGTAACAAAATTACTGGTAATATGTCTAAACGAGCGGCTGAAATGTTACTTGATGATCTTGAAGCTATGGGGCCGGTGCGCTTGAGTGAAGTTGAAACGGCACAAAAAGAAATCCTGTCTATTGCGCGTCGTTTGGCTGATGCCGGCGAAGTCATATTAGGCGGTGGTGGCGGCGATGAATTCGTATAATGAGTATTTCTAGTAGTAAGCCGAAAGCACAATCACTCAAAGTGACCTCAAGCGAGTCTTTCGATGATGCCAAAACCTGGGATTTACCGACGGTTAACGCAGACGTGCAAAATAATGCGACCAATGCGCTCAACAAAAAGCGCACTTGGAAATACGAACCACCAGAAGTTGAAGAAGACATTAAACCTCTTACTGCCGCAGATATCGAAGCGATTCGAGTAGCAGCCTACGATGAAGGTTTCGCGTTGGGTAAACAAGAAGGCTATGACATTGGTTTGGAGCAAGGCAAGCAAGAGGGCTTGGAACTTGGCATTAGCGAAGGTAAAGAACAAGGTTTGTCGGATGGAATGCTAGCGGGCCAAGAGCAAATGGAAGAGTTAGCGAGAAGCTGGCAATGCATTATCGAGCAAGCAGCTAATCCGTTGGCCCAAGTGAATCAAGAGCTCGAAAAAGAATTAGTTATTCTAGCGACTAAATTAGCTAAAGCGATCATTAACGTTGAAGTAACGATTCAAAATGATGTGCTTCTCAGTGCTATCAGTGAAGGAATAAAAGTGCTTCCGATTCAAGAAAGCCAGTATCAATTTCAAATGAATCCCATCGATGTGGCTATGGTTAAAGGACATTTTGGTGATGAAGTAATTATTGAAAATAACTGGAGACTCATCGAAAATCCAGCTATTGAGCGCGGTGGCTGTGAACTCACTACGCAAAATAATGCGGTTGATATGTCAATTGGCCGTAGAAGCGCCGACGTATTTACTCAATTTCTAAACACTCAAGGATTACACCATGACCCTCGCAATAGCTGATAAAATTAAGCAATTGCAGGATCAGATCCCGAATGCGCCAGCTATCTCTTCAGGCAAGCTTATTAGGGGCGTTGGTTTGACTCTGGAGGCTGTAGGTTGCCAAGTGCCCATAGGAGGCCGTTGTTTAGTACAAACAAGCCACGGCCAAATTGAAGCTGAAGTCGTCGGTTTTTCTGGCGACGTCACTTATTTAATGCCGGCTGAATCAGTCAAAGGCATTGTCCCTGGTTCGCGTGTTCAGCCTTTATCACATGAAAACGGCCTCGCTGTTGGAGACGAGCTATTGGGTCGCGTTATTGACGCAAATGGTGAGCCCCTCGACGGCAAGGGTCCTATAAAGTGCAAACAAAAAGCGTCTTTGACACCACCTCCAATCAATCCATTAACAAGAAAACCTGTCAACCAACCACTTGATGTTGGCGTAAGAGCTATCAATACTGTGCTAACTGTCGGTAAAGGACAGCGCATGGGATTATTTGCTGGCAGTGGCGTCGGTAAAAGTGTGTTAATGGGGATGATGACGAGAGGCACAACCGCGGATGTTGTTGTGGTGGGCTTAATTGGCGAACGTGGACGTGAAGTCAAAGAATTTATTCAAGATATTTTGACTGCAGAGGATCGAGAAAAAGCGGTCGTTGTTGCTGCGCCAGCTGATACATCGCCGTTAATGCGTCTTAAAGGATGCGAGGCTGCAGTGACTATCGCAGAGTACTTTAGAGACCAAGGTAAAGACGTGTTGCTATTGGTTGATTCCCTTACCAGATACGCAATGGCACAACGCGAAATAGCGCTAGCAATAGGCGAGCCGCCAGCAACTAAGGGCTATCCGCCTTCAGTTTTTGCAAAATTACCGGCGTTAGTCGAACGAGCTGGTAACGGCACTGAACAACAAGGCTCTATAACCGCATTTTATACTTGTGTTGACTGAAGGCGATGATTTACAAGATCCTATTGCTGATTCAGGCGCGCGCAATATTAGATGGTCATATTGTGTTGTCGCGTCCGCTTAGCTGAATCGGGTCATTACCCCTGCTATTGATATTGAAGCGTCAATTAGCCGTGTAATGCCTCAAGTTGTTAATGAAGATCATGTTCTTCAAGCACGCAACATTAAGCAAGTATATTCAACCTATCAGCAAAATAAAGACCTTATTAGTATTGGCGCCTATTCGCGAGGGACCGACAATAGAATTGATTTATCGATCGCTGCTAGAACCAGCGAATTAATGCGTTTTTACAGCAAACGATGGGGCAGGTTATCCCATTTGATCAATGTGTTGAGTCAATGGGCACGCTAAGTGGTGGTTTAAATGCAGCGTCAGCACACGGGCAGAATGCCCAACAACCTAGATAATGTGTAGAATTAAAAAAGAGTCTTAATGAGTAATCTAAAACAATTACACATGGTTTCTGACGTTGAAACCAAGAAAGAACAAAAACTCGCACAAAATTTCCAGTATGCGGCAAAGCACTTGCAAGACAATCAGCAAAAACTGAGCGGGCTTGAGCAATATCGCCTAGAGTACTTAAAACTCATTCAGCAGAAAGGACAGCTTGGCGTTGAAGCCAAAAAACTGCACCAGCACCAATCCTTCGTTGCCAAGCTAGATAGAGCATGTGAACAACAAATTCAATTTGTAAGCCAAGCTGTTTTAGTCGCAGACCAACGCAAACGGCAATGGCTCGAGCAACAAAAGCGTCGTAAAGCCATCGAAATGTTGATTGCTAGCAAAACAAAAGAGGCAGTTGCAGTCGAAGCACGCCAAGAACAACAGTTGTTTGACGAACTTGCTATTCAAAAATATATACGCCGTGCCCCTGTTCTACGCTAGTTGGTACAACCTTTGCAAAACATCCTATAACTACTTATTTTAATAAATTCAAACCATTGTTATTGTTGATTAAATTTAAATAAGCCCGAATTAAACGGTCAGGATGAAATCAGTCTTATGCAACAATTTGCCACTACTCAAACAAGTATTGCCGCTAATAAGCTACCATTTGAAGATGTAAAACTGTCTTCACCTGCTCCTCGCAATACACGTAGTTCGTCATTCGACGGTAACGCTCAAAACGAGAGTATCCAGAAAAGTGCTTTTGAAGAAGCGCTTGCGAGACATGCAAAATCGAGTCAGCCGACGGCTAAAAATCTTCGTGATGAAAACGTAACGCAACGAGCAGAGTCGGCTAGAAATAGTGAAGTGAAAGAAGCAAGGCAAGACAGCATAGATAGCGCGGCTGAACAAAGTCAAATAAAGCAACGAAACAGAGATGTGGTCGATGAGCGACAGAATGTTGATATTGATAAAAGTTATGAAGATACTAGAATTGCTAAAAGTTCTGTATCGAGTCAAAAGCTAACAGCTGAAAACATTGCTGATGATTTTGACTGGGTGGCTTACGTCAATAAAGTTAAAGATTTATCTGGACCCTCAGATAGTCTTCCCATCGATTTATATATAGAAGATAAGTCTTCAACACATGCTATTTTTGCACAAAAAATAGCCTCATTAAATTCAGATAGTGTTGCCCTCGGCAATGCAAAACCAGTTGATGTAAGTATAGTAAATGCGGGATCCGATCCTGAGTTTTTAGAAATTAACTTGACTCAAAAAGAACTGGCTACTTTGATTAATGCAGCGGGTGGCAATGCTGAAGAGCCGATGAGCGTTAACAGTGAAGCGATGACTGAACTCGACAATGCAATCGCTAAACTGCTGAATCAGCTAGTTTCAAAAGAAGATAAGGAGGCGACCCGAAACGCAGAGCTTGAAATTACCGATATAGCAAAAGACGCTAAGTTGTTAAAGAATTTCTTGCAAGCGGAAACACGTGAAGTTAGTGACGAACAAAAACTATTAATGCCTGTAGAAGATGATAGCGAAGAGCTAGGGGTGGTCATAAAGTCTGATGTTGAGCTTGAGCAAGCTAAAACCCGAATTGATGAAGTTATATTGGCGGAGAATAATAACGCAGCACAAATTGTAAAATCTGACCTAGGTGCGCTGAAAATAGTCGATAATCTAAAACTAAAATCACTCGAAATGACTGAAAGCAAACAAACTGCCTTAGCTGAAGTAGAAACGGAAGTAGTTAATGCAACATTATCTCAAATACTAAAACCGGCGGTTGAAAAAAGTGACAAAACGATCGAATCTCCTTTTTTTGTGCCAGTTGACAAAGCGTCGACTAAAAAGCAAGCAGAGTTATTAGCAAAATTACCTCCTGAAGCTCAAAGCAGTGCGATTGACAATATTACAACACGAGTAGAGTCAGTAATATCTGAATTGAAAACAGAAGGCAAAACAACTGAATTCATCGCGGCGTTGCAGTCAGGCGTCAAAGAAATGAAAGAGCAATTAAAACAGGGTCGAGAGCCGGGTATTGATTTAAAAAGTTTGGTCACTGACGCTCTTGCGGTCGCTGATGTTAAGGTCACTAGTAATACTGAAGGTGCCTTGGATAAACAGCTAAATCAAATAAGTAATATTTTAGCCGCCGCTACCTCCTTGAATCAAACAAATCAACAGCAAAATTATTTGAATACCGGTTTGAATGAAGTCCAGGGTATTAAAGAAGTTGCGCAACAACAAATAGAAAGTACTCGACTTGTGCAACAAACTGCGGCTAACGATAAAGGCGTTAATATCTTTAAGCCGGAGGGGCAGCAACAGTTGACCGAAAAAGTACGCTGGATGGTCAATAGCCGCAATATCACTGCCGAGATTAGACTCGATCCGCCAGATTTAGGTGGCATGAATATCAAGGTTAATTTGTCAGGTGATTCCGCCTCAGTCAGCTTTGTTGTGCAGTCGCAACATGCTCGTGACGCGCTAGATCAAGCAGTGCCAAGATTACGAGAAATGCTTGAAGAGCATGGCATTGAACTCGGTCAGTCATCGGTTCAACAAGACAGTGCAGGCAGTGATGGACAAGCTGAACAAGACAATAATTCAAATAATTCAAATAACTCAGGCAATTTGGCACAACAATCGCAAGATAGAATTCAAGATAGCAACGAAGACGGTATTTTGGGCCATAATGACGTTATTGAACAACGTATTAGCGGCGGTAGAATAGGCGGTATCGATTATTACGTCTAAAAACGCCGAAAAAATGACATAAGAGTAGCGAAAAAGAGGCGTATAATTAGTCAAGGCAGTATTGACGGAAAATGGTCACAATGGCGTCAGTAACTTATTGAATAGCCTAATTTATGCACGGGCATATAAATACGAATATAAGAGAATAATGGCATGGCAGATGAAGAGTTAGAAATTGAAGACGGCAGCAAAAAGAAAAGCAAATTAATGCTTATTATTATTGCTGTTGTGATTTTGCTTGGCGGTGGTGTGGGTGCTGCTTTTTTCTTATTTATGGACGACAAACCCAGCATCACTGAAGGCGAAGATGGTGCTTCAGAAGCGGTGATTGAAAACCTTGAATCAGAAGCTGGTCGAGCTTTATATGTCGCTATGCCTAGGCCTTTTACTTTTAATGCGCCAGGTGTATCGCGCGAGCGTATTGTACAAATTGAAGTGCAGCTTATGGTTAGAGGCACAGAAAATGAAGAATTGGCAAAGCGTCATATTCCAATGATTGAAGGAACTCTGCTGCAGGTATTCAGTGCGTCAAATGCTGATGATCTGGTTACCGATGTTGGTAAAGTTGAGTTGAAAGAACGTGCAAGTGCAGAGGTGCGGCAAGTGATGACTGAACTTGAAAGTTCGCCTGTTGTCGAGCAAGTTCTATTTACAGGTTTTGTTATTCAGTAAATGCAGACTGACCTGCAAAAACCGTTGAAATAGGCAGTGCAATTGCATAACAAAATGCAGCTAGTGTACTTACGGTTAGTTAATTAAGTTACTCGTGTCGAGTAACCCAATACGAGAATTAATGTGAGCGATTTATTATCACAAGACGAAATTGACGCGCTACTCCACGGCGTTGACGATGTTGAAGCCGAAGAAGTCGAAGAGATCGAAAATGATGGTTTTGCCATGGAGTACGACTTTTCTTCTCAAGATCGCATTGTTCGTGGACGCATGCCAACGCTGGAAATCGTGAATGAGCGGTTTGCACGGCACATGCGAGTGAGTTTATTTAATATGATGCGCCGTTCTGCGGAAGTATCTATTAATGGCATCCAAATGATTAAATTTGGTGAGTATATTCACACCTTATTTGTTCCTACTAGTTTGAACATGGTACGTTTTCGCCCCCTAAAAGGGACAGGGTTAATTACCATGGAAGCAAGACTTGTTTTTATCATGGTTGACAATTTCTTTGGTGGCGATGGTCGTTATCACGCAAAAATTGAAGGTCGGGAATTTACGCCAACGGAGCGTCGCATTATTCAGATGCTGCTAAAATTGATTTTTGAGGATTATAAAGATGCTTGGGGGCCCGTCATGGATGTGTCTTTTGAGTATTTAGATTCCGAAGTGAATCCTGCGATGGCGAATATTGTTAGCCCAACGGAGGTTGTCGTTATCAGCTCTTTTCATATTGAGCTGGATGGCGGTGGTGGTGATTTCCACATTTCATTGCCCTATTCAATGTTGGAGCCGATTCGAGAACTGCTAGATGCGGGTGTTCAAAATGATAAAGAGGATACCGATTTCAGATGGAGTAAAGCGCTTCGTGATGAAATTATGGATGTCCATGTTGGTCTAACTACCCATTTACTTGATGTCACTTTGACATTAGAGCGCATCATGAACTTTGAAAAAGGCGATATTATTCCAATTGAAATGCCCGATACAGTGACTGTGTTGATTGAAGATTTGCCGACATTCAGGGCTAAACTAGGTAAGTCTCGAGATAATATTGCGTTAAAAATTACAGAAAAAATTCCAAGGCCAACGTCGGTGAAATCTGAACTCCAGTTATTAACCCGCAATGGCAAAGTGATAGATAGCGACGCTGAATTACAAGTGTTAGAAGAAGATTTATAAAAGACAGGAAAAATATTATGAGTGAAGATGGCGAAGGCTTAGATGATTGGGAAGCAGCAATGGCGGAACAAGCTGATGCAGAAGCAGGCGATGATAAGAACGTGGATCCTCAAGATGATGTCGATGCAATTATGAACGAACAAGCCGCAGGTGGAGTCGCTCAACCCGCAGAACTAGACGAGTTGCGAGAAGATGCACCTATTTCTGTTGCAGAAAAGAAAAAACTCGACACCATATTAGATATCCCTGTCACGATTTCCATGGAAGTCGGTCGCAGTGAAATAAGTATCCGAAATTTACTGCAATTGAACCAAGGTTCAGTGGTCGAATTAGACCGAGTTGCAGGCGAACCGCTAGATGTTTTAGTAAATGGCACGTTGATTGCTCATGGAGAAGTAGTAGTCATCAACGATAAATTTGGGATTCGGTTAACAGATGTCATTAGTCAAGTCGAAAGAATTAAAAAACTCAGGTAGAAACCTATATAAAATAGGGACTTACGTCCTTTTCTTGTTTTTGTTTTGTAGCGTGGTCAACGCGGAGGTTTCGGCCTCCACCCCTCAAACATTACAAAACCCCTCATCAATACTGTCAATTTTTCTTAGCCTTTTACTGGTAGTCGCCATTATTTTTGCGCTTGCATTCATTGCGCGTCGGTTTAATGTCACTCAAGCAGGAAATGGTCAATTAAAAGTAGTTGCATCGATGGCAGCCGGAGCCAAAGAAAAAATCATGGTGGTCGATGTTGGCGGTGAACAGTTCCTAATCGGGATTACAGCGCACAATATAAATCAGTTGGGCAAGCTCGAAAATCCGCTGCAAACTGCAAGCACCGACAAAAGCTCAGGACAGACAACTAGTCTGGCCTTCAAAGATAAGTTAGTAAAAGCGATGGCTGAGACGATTACCGGCTCTAAAAAGGATAGAGCACATGATTAATAATATGTTTTCCTCATCGTTTATCGTCAAACTTGGGTTGTTAATAAGCCTAAGTATCATTTTCAGCGGCAGTGCTATAGCTGAGCAAGGTATTCAAGCGATTACAGTAACCACCACCGATGAAGGCAATCAAGAATATTCGATGACTTTGCAAGCATTGTTTATTATGACGGCACTGAGTCTAATTCCTGCCTTTATTATGATGATGACGTCTTTTACGCGGATTATTGTGGTGCTGTCAATTTTACGTCAAGCAATTGGTCTTCAACAATCACCTTCAAACCAAATTTTGATTGGTGTTAGTTTATTTTTATCAATGTTTATTATGGCCCCTGTTTTTGAAGAAATTAACATAAATGCATTGCAGCCTTATTTAAGTGAAAAAATGACCTCAAAAGAAGCGTTCGATATTGCAAAGGAACCGATGCGTGCCTTTATGTTGTCGCAAACGAGAGTAAAAGATTTAGAGACATTCGTACAAATTGGCGGCTACGAGGGCTTATATGATGATCCTGCTGATGTGCCACTGACTGTTTTAATTCCGTCGTTTGTTACCAGTGAGCTAAAAACAGCGTTCCAAATTGGCTTCATGTTATTTATACCTTTTCTGATCCTGGATTTGGTTGTGGCATCAATATTGATGGCCATGGGTATGATGATGTTATCGCCGATGATTGTATCGTTGCCATTTAAGTTAATGCTATTTGTTTTGGTTGACGGCTGGAATCTTATATTTGGTACGTTAGCCACTAGTTTCGGCATGGGAGTCTAATTTAATGAGTCCAGAGGTTTTTGTCGAAATTTTGCGAGAAGCTATGCTAGTTGTCATTATGCTGGTTGCTGCTGTTATTTTACCTGGTTTGGTTGTAGGTTTAGTCGTTGCTGTTTTCCAAGCTGCAACCTCTATCAATGAGCAAACCATGAGTTTTCTTCCTCGCTTAATTGTGACGTTGTTGGCAGTAAGTTATCTCGGCAGTTGGATGGTGCAGAAGATGATGGATTTCTTCTTCGAGATGGTCTACCGCATTCCGATCGCGGTTGGCTAGACAAATGGAAATACTTGAAGCAACAATGACTAACTTTCTTGCAGACTACCTTTTGCCATTTATGCGCATATCGGGATTGTTTGCAGCAATGGTAGGGATTAGTGCGAAAACCATACCGACGCAAATTAGAACATTGTTGGCGGTGTTGCTAACGTTAATGATTGTACCAAATGTTCCTCCAGTCCCTGTTGATGATTTGGTGAATTTAGGCACTTTTTTGTTAGGCATTAAGCAATTAATTATTGGCATTGTAATTGGCTTTATTTCGATGATGGTATTAAATACCTTTGTACTAGCAGGTCAAATTATTGCCATGCAAACGGGTCTTGGATTTGCCTCTATTGTAGATCCTATCAACGGTATAAGCGTGCCAGCAGTTGGTCAATTTTATCTTATTTTAGCGACACTTTTATTTTGGACTTTTGATGGTCACTTAGCCATGATCCAGATGATTGTGATGAGTTTTAAAGCGTTCCCTATCGATTCACCTTGGTGGACAGGTGAGCAGTTTCGTTTAGTTGCGCACTGGGCAGGATGGATGTTTATTTCTGCGGTTACTATGTCGCTAGCACCCATTGTCTCCTTATTAATTGTTAATTTAGCATTTGGTGTTATGACGAAAGCAGCACCACAGTTAAATATATTTAGTTTGGGCTTTTCAATCGCTCAACTTACTGGGTTGGTTATTATTTACATTACGTTGAGTAACCAGGTTTATCACTTTGAGCAACAATGGCAGCGAGCGCAGGAATTTATGTGCAAGCTATTGTTGACCTGTTAACGCTATTTAGGACGACAAAAAATGGCTGATGACTCGTACGAAAAGACCGAGGAACCCACACCCAAAAAAATCGAAGATGCCAGAAAGAAAGGACAGATCGCGCGATCCAAAGAATTGTCTACTGCGCTGGTGTTAGTTTCCAGCGCAATAGCCTTCTTTTTTGTCGGTAGTTATATTGCTAAAGCTATGTACCGCATTATGAAGCGCTCTTTCATTCTTTCGCGCGATGAAACTTATGACAAAGTGCATATGTTTCAAATACTAGAGATGTCAGTCACCGAATCTAGTTTGCCAGTGTTGGCCTTTATGCTTATTTCATTGGCAGGCGGTATCTATGGGAGTATCGCACTTGGTGGGTATAACTTTACATGGAAATCGGCAGCACCCAAAGGTAATCGATTGAGCCCGCTAGAAGGCTTCAAAAGAATGTTCGGGGTGAACGCTTTGGTCGAATTAATTAAAGGCGTTGCGAAGGTCGTCGTTATTGGATTCATGGCTTACATCGCACTCTATATATTTAGAGATGAAGCACTGCATCTGGATATGGAACTCTATCCGTTAAATTTATTCCACGCCTTGAATATGATTGAGTGGGCCTTTTTACTATTATGTTGCGGTATGATCCCTATTGCATTAATTGATGTGCCATATCAGACTTTTAAGCACAATAAAGAAATGAAAATGACGATGCAGGAAGTCAAAGATGAGCGTAAAAATTCTGAGGGCGACCCACAAGTTAAAGGTCGTATCAGAAGGCTACAATATCAGGCCTCAGCTAATCGTATGATGCAAGCAGTTCCAGACGCCGATGTCATCGTCACTAACCCTACACACTTTTCTGTCGCAATAAAATATGAACAAAATGGTGATCGTGCTCCCATCATGGTGGCAAAAGGTGCTGATGAACTTGCGATGCATATTCGTAAGATCGCCAAAGCACATGATATTCCTATCATTGAATCCCCGATGTTAGCTCGTGCTATTTTTTACAGCACTGAACCGGATAATGAAATTCCGTCAAAATTATTCATGGCCGTCGCTCAAGTACTTGCTTATGTTTATCAGTTAAAAGCATACAAAAAAGGTAAGGCAACGCGTCCGAAATCACTGAAAAAGAATCTGCCTATACCACCAGAGTTGCGTCGTTAACATAGGTAAGTCTTATACAGATGGCGTGCTTTTTCTATAATATTAAGTCGACAACTTGCTTAAAAAATGAAAGGTAATATACTTGTTTTCTTTGAATATAAATAAAGCTTAACGTTGTTTATTTATATGTTTATCACTGTTGCAAAATTCGGAGCTTGCTTGATATTAATAACGAGGTTGTTGCGCTGCGTCGTCCTGGGAATGCTGTGTCTTGGAATAATCTCAAACGTTTCAGCTGAGAGTAACTCCTCCGCGAAATTCCAAGTCCCAACAATCAAAAAGTATAACGTTAGTGACGGCCTCTCTCAGGCAACAGTTTATGATATTGCCCAAGATAATAATGGCTATATTTGGCTGGCTACGCAATCAGGTATAGATAAGTTTGACGGTTATACATTCACTCATTTTGGGCAAAGTACAGACTCAAGCAAAGGACTTTCCAGCTCACTTGTCCATACTCTCGAAATACAACCTAGCACTGGCGATCTCTGGATAGGTACAATTAATGGCCTAGATATTTTGCGTTCAAACGACCAAACTTTTGCTAGTATCGAATTACGAAATCATCAAGGACAACTAGATAAAGATGTAAGAACCATTTTGATTGACCAACAAAATAATGTTTTTGTGGGCACCGTGAATGCATTGTATTTACAAAAAAGCGGTCAACAAGGGTTTCGACCCATTTCTACGCCAAATCAATCAATGACTATACATGACCTCATTTCCCATAATAACAAACGCTTATTAGTCGCTACCAGTAACGGAATATTAAGTTACGACAAAGAAGTGGGGCTTTGGCGAGATGAACTGCTACCTAGAGTTACGGCCACTGCTATTGAAATTGATAACGAGGGATATCTTTGGGTTGGCACTGCTGGTCAGGGAGTTTTTCGGGTACAGACCCGCGGGAATAGCTTCTTTAACATTATCAATATATCTGCAAAGGATGGATTTTCTGATAATTTTATCAATGATATCGAACAAATGAGTGATGGCTCAATCTGGGTTGCGACTGCTAATGGGGCGTCAATATTTGCAGAGCCCAATGAACTGCGCTTTACTAACATCTCAAGTCGTTCAAACTCTGACCATAATATTGTCTCAGATACTATAAGGACTTTGTTCAACAGCGCATCTGGATTGATATTATTTGGCACCAGCGCGGAGGGTTTTGGGGTTGTAGACTGGAATTCTAACATGTTTAAAAAACTCGATTTGGAGAAAGGACAGTTTTATTATTTTGTTGCTAAACAAGCAGATGACAGCTTGTGGTTGTCAACCAACTCAGGTGTTGTTAAGTTAAATACAGATTATTCGATTGAAGGTCCGTGGAAACATAAACAAGTTAGTCAGTCGGTTAATAAAATGCGGTCGCTTGTTTTTGACGAAAAAAATAAAACAGTTTGGGTGGCGTCACAGTTAGGACTAGGGAGAATATCACCTGAAAGTCAGTTTATTGAAGATGTAGTCTTGCGTGATACGGCAATTTATTCAGTTAAAATTGGACTTACTGGAAACCTTTGGATCGGTTCTGAATTGAGGGGGTTGCAGGTATTGGACGTCAATACTAATAAGATAATAGCAAGCTATGATATACCGATGGCTACCTACATTTTACCAATATCGACTGAAGAGCTATGGGCTGCCACCACCGATGGCCTTTTTCTTATTAATCCTAAAACTCATGACGTCAGGCAATTTGTTAACGAAGCTGATAACGAGGACAGTCTGCCCCATAATGTCCTCACATGGATTTCAAAACGAGATGAAAAGAGCTTTTATGTTGGTACATTAGGGCATGGTTTATTGCTGCTAGAGTTGGGTGATGAAAAGACGGAAGCCAAGTTTACGCGTTTATTTGCAGATGAAAAACTCTCAAATTCGTCTATTGCTGCTGTGATAAATGACAATAAGGGCAATTTATGGATATCTACAGAGAGGTATATTTTTAGCGTTAATTTGGGCTCTGGATTAGTTGAAAGATTTGATGAAAATGAGGGCGTTAATTCAACTGGATATTATGTTGGGGCTGCTGCGGTAAAAGACGACGGAACTATTATTTTCGCGGGTGACGAGGGCGTGACATACTTTCACCCTGATAATATTCAAAAGTCAGATTCAATGCCTGTTCTTGAATTTACTCGAGTAGCCATCCTAAATAGTAAAGTCAGCCATGGTCTTGAAGCAAAGTACGGCATGGTTAGCAGTTTATCTGACTCCTTGGTTAAGGTGGTGTTATCACCAAAAGATATTTTACTGAAAATTGAATTTGCTGCGCTAGAATTTGGTAGCCCTCAAAGTATTAAATATGCTTATCGACTCATTGGATTTGACGAGCGTTGGCAATATTTAGACAGCAAGAATAGAGCGGTTACTTATACTAACTTAGTTCCGGGAAGCTATATATTAGAAGTTAAATCGACGAATAGGTATGGTTCATGGAATAACAAGCCGCAGCGTTTGCCCATTATGGTCACGCCGCCTTGGTGGCAAACCACTTGGGCGATAATTACCTTTGCTATACTTGCTTTATTAGCGGTTTTTTTAGTCTTTAGATGGCGCACAATCGCATTGCATGAACGGTCGGTTATGCTGTATCAAAACGTACAAGAAAAAACGCGTGAATTGCAGTTGGCTAATGAGCAGCTAACCCTGCTGACCACACTTGATCCATTGACTCAAGTATATAATCGTCGTGGCTTTACTGATGTTGTTAGTAAAGAATTTTCAAAGTATAAGAGAAGTAACGAACTGTTTTCTATCATACTGTTAGATATTGATTTCTTTAAACGGATTAATGACGAGCATGGCCATGAAGCGGGTGATCAGGTTCTCATCAAGTTCGCCAATGTTCTTTCACAATGTACCCGAGATTACGATGTTTTAGCGCGTTGGGGTGGAGAAGAATTCATTGTGTTGCTGCCCAATACGCAACTCAAAGATGCTATTAATATTGCTAACAAATATCGCGAAACTATTCGTAAAGAAAAATTTATTGTCAATAACGCGTCGCTAAGATTATCACTGACCGCTGGGGTTGCAAATATTCAAGATTACACATCGGTCGATGAATGTATAAAGCGAGCCGATAACTTTTTATATGAGGGTAAAAACTTAGGTAGAAACAAAGTAATGCCAATGTTCTAATTTTTTTCATATTCTCCAGCGAATTGGCACGGTAGTTGTAGTAGAACCTGTATTATTACTTAGCCGTCAAAAATCTGTTCTATGCAATTAACTTCCGCTTTTCAACGTGTAGATAAAACGCAATTAAAGAGTATCGCTGCCGGTATGGGTGCTCCAATTGTGGTTTTAGCTATTATGGGCATGGTCATCCTGCCGATGCCAGCAATCTTATTAGATGTGCTTTTTAGCTTTAATATTGCACTCTCTCTCGTCATTATTTTGGTCTCAGTATTAACTAAGAGGCCTATCGATTTTGGTATATTTCCATTAGTACTTTTAGTCGCCACCGTTTTGCGTTTGGCGCTCAATGTAGCCTCTACGCGAATTGTTTTGCTGGAGGGGCACGAGGGTGGTGACGCTGCAGGTAAAGTCATACAATCTTTTGGCGAAGTTGTTATTGGTGGCAATTACGTCGTAGGTGTCGTGGTATTTGCCATATTACTTATAATCAACTTTAAGGTGGTTACAGCTGGTGCGGGTCGTATTTCTGAAGTAAGTGCCAGATTTACGCTGGACGCAATGCCGGGCAAACAAATGGCGATTGATGCAGATTTGAATGCGGGTTATATCGATCAAGACCAAGCGAGAACGCGAAGAGAAGAAATTACCTCTGAAGCTGACTTTTATGGTTCGATGGACGGTGCATCAAAATTTGTTAAAGGGGACGCAATTGCCGGTCTTTTTATCATGCTAATCAACATTGTTGGTGGTCTGTTTGTTGGTATGTTTCAACATGATTTAGATTTTTCTACGGCAATGGAAGTTTATACTATTCTTACCATTGGTGACGGCTTGGTGGCACAAATTCCATCACTACTACTTTCTGTAGCTACCGCAATTATAGTAACTCGAGAGAATGATTCGCAAGAAATGGGACATGAAATTCGAGAGCAATTAGCCAACCGTAAAGCACTTTATATTACATCAGGAATACTATTCATAATGGGTATTGTGCCTGGAATGCCTCATATGGCCTTCCTGGGATTTTCGGCTGCTGTTTTTGCATATGCTTTCTTCAGAGATAGGATGAAAGCCAGGGAAGCACAAGAAAAATCGCTTGTAGAAACAATGCCAGAAGCGAACAAAGGTTCAAGTGAAATGAAGGACTTAGGTTGGGACGATGTTCAACATGTTGACACTATTGGTTTAGAAGTTGGATACCGCCTTATTCCGCTTGTAGACAAATCACAAGGTGGTGAATTATTGACACGAATTAAAGGTGTACGTAAAAAACTGTCGCAAGAACTTGGTTTTCTTATTCCCCCTGTACATATTCGTGATAATTTGGATTTTTCACCTAATGCCTACTCTATTTCAATGATGGGGGTTTCAATCGGTGATGCAGAGATTAGTCATGATAATGAGCTTGCGATCAATCCAGGCCAAGTATTCGGTGAGCTTTCAGGCACTAAAACAAAAGATCCAGCCTTTGGTCTTGACGCTGTTTGGATTAAAGCTAATCAACGCGAACATGCACAAACACTTGGTTATACGGTTGTTGATTCAGCTACCGTAGTGGCCACGCACTTAAGTCAGTTACTGACAACCAATGCGTATCAACTGCTGGGGCATGAAGAAGTGCAGCAGCTTCTAGATATGCTTGAGAAAACTAATCCGAAGTTAGTCGAAGGACTGGTACCTGATATTTTATCACTAAGTACCATGGTGAAAGTATTACAAACCTTACTGTATGAAGGCGTGCCAATTAGGGATATGCGGACTATTTGCCAAACGCTTTGTGAATATGGACCTAAGAGCCAAGATCCAGATGTATTAGTGTCTGCATTACGTATTGCGTTGAAGCGCCTGATTGTACAAGACATTACTTCAGGGGGTGATGAAATACCTGTTATTACGTTAGCGCCAGACTTGGAACAGATGTTGCATCAGTCATTACAAGCAGGTGGTGAAGACGGTGCAGGCATAGAGCCAGGACTAGCAGAGAAGATTCAGCAATCATTAACTGAGGCAAGTCAGCAACAAGAGCTCGCTGGCGAACCATCAGTGTTATTAACATCGGGCATGTTACGCCCAGTGTTATCAAGATTCTTAAAACACGCTGTTTCAGGTTTACATGTGTTGTCTTATCAAGAGATACCAGACGACAAACAAATAAAAATAGTGTCATCAGTCGGTCAATAAACTGACGCATTAAACACACTAACGGGGACATCATGAAAATTAGACGTTTTTTTGGCAAAGATATGCGTGAAGCGCTCAAGCAAGTGAAAGACGAACTTGGCGGCGATGCGGTTATCATGTCTAATAAAAAGGTTGCGGATGGCGTCGAGCTAGTTGCAGCGGTTGATAAAGAGACCGAAATGACACAACCGGCACCGACAATTAGCTTGGGTAGAAAATCAAAAAATACGCCAACCTTAAGTGAAATAATCGGCGATGATGGACCTGATAGTCTCAAAGCACTTTTAGAAAAACAGCAAGCGGGTAAACTTGTTGATGAAAGTAGTGATGGATTTGATAGCGCAGCGCATTTCAATGCTGCGCATACGCAACAGCGAAGTGCTGAATCAACCTACTCGTCAAAAACGATGAATAGAAATCAACCCCATGTCAGTCAAGCATATGCTGACTCACAGCAAGCAGAAAAACGTCTTCGTGAGGCTGAACTCACTCACCAATATGCAAGGACGCCAGCGACTAAAGGGGGGGAGGACTTTGCAATGAATGAAGATTTCGCTGATAGCCAAGCGTCTGATTTATTCAGTCATGACAGGAGCGCTGCTTCTAATGATGACATTGAATCAATTAAATCGGAACTTGCCTCTATTCGTAATGTTTTACAATATCAAGTTAATGGCTTGAGCGACGAAAAGAGCAAACGTAAAAATCCAACTCATTACTTTCTCGGCAACAAGCTATTAGGTATGGGCATTAGTGAAACGCTAGTTGCGCAGCTTGTTAGTTTTCTGCCACCGCAAGCAAATGAGATAGAAGGTTGGGATTATTTGCTTAACCTCATTTCAAACCGTTTGCATATAGGCGGCAATGATATATTACAACAGTCAGGTATTGTTGCATTAGTCGGTGCGACAGGTACAGGTAAAACCACAACCGTGGCTAAGCTGGCTGCAAAATATGCACAAAAATATGGTGCAAATGAAGTTGCCATGATTACTGTTGATACATATCGTATTGCGGCTTTTGAGCAATTAGCGACATATGGGAAAATTATTGGTTGTACTGTGAAAAAAGCACAGACTTCTGAAGAGTTAGCCCATATACTTTATCAGCTAAGGCATAAAAAATTAGTCCTTATTGATACGGCTGGTTTTAGTCAACGCGATGCTCGCTTAGTGACTCAGCTAAACGACTATGAGAAAGAAACAACAGCTAATATCAAAAAATATTTAGTGCTGCCGGCAGGTGCTCAATATCAAGTGTTACACCAAACCATACAAGCGTATAAAAATATAAGCCTAACGGGCTGCATTTTCAGCAAATTAGATGAGTGCTATAGCCTCGGAGAGGCACTTAGCGTAGTGATTGAAAACGACCTTAGACTAAGCTACGTAACGGATGGACAGAGAGTGCCTGAAGATATAAAACTGGCAGATGCAAAAAACTTAATAATGGTGGCGGCAAAACTTTATAAAAAGTATGCTTTGGCGCATAATAACCAATCAAACTCTGACGCTGGTGCCAGAGCAATATGATAGAAGATCAAGCGAGTAGCTTAAGAAAAATGAATCAGTCCAAATTAATTAAAGTCATGGCAGTCACCGGAGGTAAAGGTGGAGTGGGCAAAACCAACGTGTCTTTAAATTTAGCCATCTCATTGGCTAAACAAGGCAAACGTGTCTTGGTGCTTGATGCCGATTTAGGCCTTGCGAATTGTGATGTTTTACTTGGTTTACGTGTCGATAAAAATTTATCACATGTATTACGAGGTGAATGCACGTTGGACGATATCCTAGTAACCGGTCCACATGGCGTTAAAATTGCGCCTGCGACATCAGGTTCGCAGTCAATGGCAGAACTTGGTACAACAGAACATGCAGGCCTCATTAGAGCCTTTAGTGAATTACGTACTGAAATAGATACGCTTATTGTTGATACGGCAGCGGGAATTTCTGACATGGTCATGAGCTTTTCTCGCGCAGCGCAAGACGTGCTTGTCGTTGTGTGTGATGAGCCAACATCGTTGACCGATGCCTATGCATTGATAAAAATTCTGAACCGTGAACATGGCGTTTTCAAGTTTAAAATTATAGCCAATATGGTTCGTAGCGAAAGGGAAGGGAAAGAACTTTTTAGTAAGCTTTCCAAGGTGACGGGGAGATTTTTGGATGTTGCATTAGAGTTGGTGGGCATTATTCCATTCGACGAAAACATACGTAAATCTGTACGCAAACAGGCTGCGATCGTTGATGCATATCCATCTTCGCCTGCGGCATTGGCGATTACTAATTTAGCTCAAAAATCCATGACTTGGCCCATACCGGCGCAACCGGGCGGGCATTTGGAATTTTTTATTGAGCAGTTAGTGTCAAGAAACGAGTAGGTAACTAATCAGTGAGTAACAAAGTGGCAGTCTATCAACAACAAATTGATAAAAACCAATTGGTCGAGCGACATGCGCCATTGGTGAAGAGAATTGCTCATCATCTAGTGGCAAGGTTGCCGGCAAGTGTCCTTGTGGACGACTTGATTCAAGCAGGTATGATTGGTTTGCTTGAAGCCGCAAAAAACTTTGATGGCTCGAAGGGTGCAAGTTTTGAAACATTTGCTGGTATTCGTATCCGCGGTTCTATGCTAGACGAAATTCGAAAAGGTGACTGGACTCCGCGTTCAGTTCACAAAAATAGTCGGGCAATAACACAAGCTATTTCTCAAGTAGAAAAAGCAACAGGACGCGATGCACGAGACATAGACGTAGCTGAACGGTTGCAAGTCTCAGTGCAAGAATACCACACAATGTTGAATGAAGTGAACGCAGGCAAACTTGTCGGAATTGAAGATCTTGGCGTGAGTGAAGATGTGCTAACTACCGATGCGACAAAAGGACAAGACAGTCCTTTTGAAAGTATGCTGCAAGGATCATTTCAGAAAGCGCTAGCACAGGCGATAACAACACTACCAGAGCGAGAGGCAATCGTACTCTCACTTTATTACGATGAAGAATTAAACTTACGTGAAATTGGCGAAGTTCTTGACGTCAGTGAATCTCGAGTGAGTCAAATTCATAGTCAAGCGATGTTAAAGTTAAAGTCGAAAATGCAGTCTTGGCGAACAGCTGACTAAGTTTTCTCCGTTTTATTTTTGTAGTTAATTTGTACCTCAGCGGAGGCAGTTTTGAATAAGAATATGAAAATCTTAGTTGTTGATGATTTTTCAACGATGCGACGTATCATTAAGAATTTATTGAAGGACCTCGGCTTTACTAATATTCAAGAAGCTGATGACGGCACCACTGCCTTACCTATGCTTGTGCAAGGTGATTTCGATTTCGTTGTGACCGATTGGAATATGCCTGGTATGCAGGGTATAGATCTTTTACGTGCTATTCGTGCGGATGATAATTTGAAGCACTTGCCTGTTTTAATGGTAACTGCGGAAGCGAAAAAAGAGCAAATTGTTGCCGCAGCGCAAGCAGGCATAAATGGTTATGTAGTTAAACCATTCACAGCAGCGACATTAAAAGAAAAACTTGAAAAGATTTTTCAACGTCTGGGTTAACAGCGATATTTCTTAATGGGGTAACGTTGTATGACAACGACCGATAGAGACTTAGTTTCGCTGGATGAAGCGAAACTATTAGTTGAGTACCTTGAAAAGGGTGAGCGCGAGCAAGCGAATGCTCTCGTCGATACAATTACAATGCGAGAGTCAACAGAGCTGTTTTTTGAAGTAGGAAAGTTGACTCGCCAGCTACATGACTCACTAAACAATTTTAAATTAGACGACCGCATTGCTAACTTAACGCAAGACGAAATTCCGGATGCTCGGGCGCGATTAACCTATGTAATCGAAGAGACAGAAAAAGCAGCGAATACCACTATGGACGCTGTTGAAAAATGTATGCCGCTTGCCGAAGGTTTGAATCAACGATTTATCAGTATTATGCCTGAATGGCACAAATTAATGAGCCGTCAAATTGACGTAGGCGAATTTAAGCATCTTTGCATAACACTCGACAAACTTTTATCTGATGCATCCAATGATTCCGAACAACTCAATGGCTTGCTTACAGAAGTGTTGATGGCTCAGAGTTATCAGGATATTACTGGCCAGGTAATTCGTCGCGTCATTGAGTTAGTTAAAGAGGTTGAAGATAGCCTTGTTTCAATGCTAACTGCGTTTGGTGATGTTGGAGAGTTAACGCTAGTTGAAGAGAATCCTCAAACTTCCAAGAAACAAACCGATATAGTAAAAGCCGAAGGGCCAGTTATCGATGCAAATAGTCGTGACGACGTCGTAAATGGACAAGACGACGTTGATGATTTGCTGTCAAGTCTAGGGTTTTAGGGGAGCCGACGAATGTCGTTTGAAGTTGACGAGGAAATAATGCAAGATTTTCTGGTGGAAGCTGGAGAAATACTTGAACAACTCCAAGCACAACTTGTTGATCTAGAAAATAAGCCTGAAGATGCTGAGTTACTTAACGCAATTTTCAGGGGTTATCATACGGTCAAGGGTGGAGCTGGATTTTTAGCGTTAACAGAGCTGGTTAATATCTGCCATGGTGCAGAAAATGTCTTTGATACGATGCGAAATGGACAACGCACACTAACACCTGAATTAATGGACGTCATTCTTCAAGCAACTGACGTTGTTGTTGATATGTTTGAGAAGGTGAAGTTAAGAAATCCCCTTGAACCTGCGCCAGCTGAACTTATCGCCGTTCTGCACAAATTAAGCAAACCCGAAACCGCCGACGAAAGTATCTTTGTTGAAGAGTCTGCATCAATTACTCCCCCAACGGAGAGCACAACTAAAATTGACCAAGGCGAAAAGCTCACTATAGAAGATGATGAATCTGCTGGCATCGATGAGATTACAGATGACGAATTTGAAGCCTTATTAGATGAATTGCACGGCACGGCTTCAGCTCCTAAAGTCTCAGCATCAGCAATAATAGAGTCGGATGCTAATGATATTAGTGATGATGAATTCGAAGCGTTGTTAGATGATTTGCACGGTAAAGGTCAATTTAAGACAAAAGAAATTACCCCAGATGCAACTGCCTCAAACTCAAATGCCGCAGCACCAGCAAGCAGCAACTCTGATGATATTACAGATGATGAGTTTGAAGCATTACTTGACCAATTGCATGGGGAAGGTAAATCACCGATAGCATCTGCAGATACAAAATCTACTGCAAAAGCAGCAGACACGCGAAAGGTTGAAAAACCAAAATCCACTGCAAAACCAACACCTACACCAGTAGCTAAAGTACCTATTCAAGCCGCCGCTAAGAAAGAAGAGAAAATACCAAGTGCAGCAGCACCGCAAGCTGAAACAACGGTGCGTGTAGATACGAAAAGACTCGACCAAATTATGAATATGGTGGGCGAACTGGTTCTCGTGCGCAATCGTTTATTGAGTCTCTGCATAAACAATCCCGATGAGAGCATGGCAAAAGCAATCGCTAATTTAGATGTGGTGACAGGTGATTTACAGGGCGCAGTAATGAAAACTCGCATGCAACCAATTAAGAAAGTGTTTGGTCGTTTTCCTCGCGTCGTTCGGGATTTAGCGAGAACCCTTAAAAAAGAAATTACACTTGAACTAGTAGGTGAAGAAACTGATTTAGATAAAAACCTAGTAGAGGCGCTTGCTGATCCGTTGGTGCATTTGGTCAGAAATTCGGTCGACCATGGTATCGAAATGCCAGATGAGCGTGAAGCTCAGGGTAAACCAAGAATGGGTATTGTGAAACTGTCAGCGTCTCAAGAAGGCGATCATATTCTTCTTACGATAGATGATGATGGTAAGGGAATGGACCCTAAAAAATTAAAACAAATTGCGATTAATCGCGGCGTTTTGGATGCCGATACAGCCGCCAGAATGTCAAATGCTGAAGCGTTTAATTTAATTTTCGCTCCCGGTTTTTCTACCAAAGTTGAAATTAGTGATATTTCTGGTCGTGGCGTTGGTATGGACGTCGTGAAAACTAAAATTAATCAACTTAACGGTTCGGTCAGTATTACTTCAGAGCTCGGCAAAGGCACTAGATTGGCAATTAAAGTGCCATTAACACTCGCAATATTACCAACATTGATGATTGTTGTCGGCGCGCAAACATTTGCGCTCCCGCTGGGCGCCGTCAGTGAAATCATTAATATGGATATTAATAAAACGCATAAAGTCGATGGTCAATTGACTATGATTGTCAGGTCCAAAGCGATTCCGTTGTTTTATCTTGGTGATTGGTTAAACCGTATTCCAGTAACTGTTGATCGCTCACATGGGCACGTTGTTGTGATGCAAGTAGGTACGCAGCACGTTGGCTTGGTGGTGGACTCACTTATTGGTCAAGAAGAAGTTGTTATAAAGCCCCTAGATGCTTTATTGCAAGGCACGCCAGGTATGGCGGGCGCAACAATTACTTCTGACGGTGGTATAGCACTAATACTAGATGTTCCGGGTTTATTGAAAAGGTACGCTTAGTTTTATAATTAGATAAACTAAGCGAGGATGTCAAATCAGGGAAAAGGGTTCTACAAAAACGATGCTATATAGAGTCTTGGTTGTTGATGATTCAACGTTTTATAGAAAACGTTTAACATCTGTTTTAGAAAAAGATCCAAGTATTCAAGTTGTTGGTCACGCTGCGAATGGGTTAGAAGCTATTCAAAAAGCGATTGAATTGAAACCTGACGTGATAACGATGGATGTTGAAATGCCTGTTATGGACGGTATCGCAGCCGTTGCCCAAATAATGCAGACAGCGCCTACCGCTATTTTAATGTTTTCTTCGTTGACCCAAGCCGGGGCGCAAGTAACGCTTAATGCCTTAGAAGCTGGTGCAATAGACTTTATTCCCAAACGGTTTGAGGATATAAGCACCGAACGGCCTGAAGCTATCTTGATTATTCAACGCCGCGTTAAAGCGCTTGCGCGCGGGAATGTGCTTAGGCTGTATGAAAATAAAAAAGCTAAAACCGTTCCTAATTCTTTGATAAGAAGCGCACAATCAACAACTCAGTTACCAATTCAAAAAGGGTTATCAGTTAAGCTTGAAACTTCTTTGTCACCGCTACCAGCCTCTGGCAAACGTTACAAATTGTTGTTTATTGCTGCCAGTACCGGTGGCCCTGTTGCTTTGCAAAAAGTAGTTAGCGAATTGCCTAGCGATTTTCCTTTTCCTGTTATCTT
Organism: uncultured Glaciecola sp.; assembly: GCF_937770335.1. Taxonomy (GTDB): domain Bacteria; phylum Pseudomonadota; class Gammaproteobacteria; order Enterobacterales; family Alteromonadaceae; genus Glaciecola. The sequence goes on along the minus strand of NZ_CALJHY010000003.1, from coordinate 178,416 downwards.
AGTTCAGCACATGCCGGGTACATTCACAGCCGCTTTTGCCGAACGCCTTGATAAACACTCTAAATTAAAAGTGAAGTTGGCGCTGGACAACGAGCGACTTGAAAAAGGAACTGCATATTTAGCAGAAGGTGGAAAGCAAATGCAGGTCGCAGGTATAGGTGCGTTTGCTAAATTAAGGATTGCAGATACTCCCAAAGGCAGCACTTTTGTTTATCACCCTTGTATCGACTTCACAATGGAGTCTCTGGTGTCTGCATTTTCGGGTGATATATTGAGTGTAATATTAACGGGAATGGGCTCAGATGGTGCGGCAGGAGCGAGATTGTTGAAAGCCAAAGGGGCTACTATTTGGGCGCAAGATGAAAAGTCGAGCGTGGTCTACGGTATGCCTAAAGCGGTCGCTGAATCGGGAATTTGTGATAGAGTGATTTCATTAGAGAATATTGCACAGCACATCATTACTGAAATGAGCGTGTGAACTAAAAAAGCATTTATGAGTTTGTATAAAATTGAATATTTGGACCGTTGCTAATCAGAAAGGTGGTGTAGGCAAAACAACCACTGCCGTAACACTTGGTGGGCTTTTAGCTCAGCAGGGCAAGCGAGTTTTGCTAGTTGATACCGACCCACATGCAAGTCTTAGTTACTATTTTGGTATTGACTCAGAAGCCCTGGATATCAGTATTTATGATGTGTTTTCACAACCAGAAAAATACATAGGCCAAGCTTTACTTGACTCCTTATGCGTCACTAAAATGCAAGGTCTTATGGTATTGCCTGCAACCATGGCATTAGCCACGCTCGATCGTAAAATGGGTATGGAAAGTGGAAAGGGTTTAATATTAAAAAAGGCGCTCGCGTCTATTCAACGTCAATTTGATTATGTGATCATTGATTGCCCCCCCGTATTGGGTGTGTCGATGGTTAATGCGCTAGCCTGTAGCAACAGGATAATCGTGCCGGTGCAAACTGAGCACTTAGCGCTCAAAGGTTTAGACCGAATGATGCGCACTCTAAAAATAATGCGCAAAACGATGCCAGAAAACATCCCTATTAGTATTATAGCCACTATGTTTGATAGACGTGTAAATGCGACAATTCGGGCTTACACCAAGCTTAACGAAGAGTATCCAGAACAGTTATGGCGAGGATTTATTCCTACCGACACCAAGTTCAGAGACGCGAGCGCAGCGCAGATGCCAGCATCTTTTTTTGCGCCAAAATGCAGAGGTGTCTTTGCATACGATAAGTTTTTAAAGGATATAGCGAATGAAAGATAAAAATAAATTCGCTAAGGAAAGCATAGTCGAGGACTATTTGACCGATTTGCTTACCGAGTCTCAGTCAGAGTTAAATTTTAATAAAGCGGCTACGCAAAGGCTGTTAGAACAATCTGTTAATGACTTCTTGACGCCGGGAGTTGATTCAAAAGAAACAAATTCAGACACTCAGCAGCAGGTGATGCAACAAGATGATAAAGAAATTCAAGTTGAGGTCGAAACAGAGGCAAGTAAGGTAGAAGATTCTGCGCCAATAAATTTGCAAGACTCGCTTGGTGAGCGCTTTCAAGCATTATTTTTTGAAGTGGCCGGATTAACCTTAGCCGTTCCGCTGATTGAGTTGGGTGGAATACATGAAATAACTAAAATCGCGCCTATAATAGGAAAGCCGGACTGGTTTATGGGTGTTATGCTAAAAAATGAAGATAAGTTTAACGTCGTTGACTCGGCCCGCTGGGTAATGCCAGAAAAATATGACGATGAAATGGCAGAGAATTTAAATTATCAATTTTTAATCAACTTGGGTAAAACCCCTTGGGTTCTAACTTGTGAAAGGTTGATTAATACCGTTGAACTGAATAAGTCTGATGTAAAATGGCGGACTAATACAGGTAAGCGACCATGGTTAGCAGGCATGGTTAAAGAAAGAATGTGTGCTTTAATTAATGTTGCGGAACTTGTTGAAATGCTAAAAGCAGGCCTAAGCAGCAAGTGACAGTTAACAAATAGACAAATAGTTTGTGTGACGGAGTAAAGTAAATGAACCAAGATAGAACAAGGGTCAGCGTGAGCGATCCAAATGACGAGGTACTGCAGTGGGTGACTTATCGCTTAGATGAGGAAACTTACGGTATCAATGTTATGCAAGTTCAGGAAGTCTTGCGTTATACCGAGATCGCACCTGTTCCCGGTGCCCCAGATTATGTCCTTGGCATTATCAATTTACGCGGTAACGTTGTTACTGTTATTGATACTAGATCACGCTTCGGTTTACCGCCAACCGAGCCTACTGATAATTCACGTATTGTTATCATTGAGTCAGATGAGCAAGTGGTGGGTATCTTAGTCGACAGCGTCGCTGAAGTGGTGTACTTGCGCTCATCTGAAATCGACAGTGCACCTAACGTGGGTACAGAAGAAAGCGCCAAGTTTATCCAAGGTGTTAGCAATCAAAAGGGGCAATTACTCATTTTGGTCGACCTTAATAAGTTATTAAATGACGATGAATGGGATGAAATGAGCAGTTTGTAGCTAATTCTTTATAGCGTCGAAAGTCATTTTAGATTAAGAAAATCAAAAAATACCGTGCCATGCCACGGTATTTTTGTATTTATTGTTATGAATGCGTTACATTTGAATATACGGGTCAAAAACAATAAGTAAGCGTATCAATGCAAGAAATTTCAGTAATAAATATGATTCTTCTGAGTATTTCCTTTCTCGGCTTAGGCATCGCCATTATCGCGATTCAGTCTAATAAAAAGCTTAGTCTGCGACTCAATAAAGCTCTAGATCTAATCAATAGCCTACACAAATTCAATGAAACCCATCAAACTAAATTCACTGCGCTTGAGAAGAACCAAGAAAAACGACATGAAAAAAATAAACAAACCTTAACATCGGAGCTAGAGGATATGCTTTTTACCTTGAAAACAAGCACCTCACAAGCACATGCGTCTGACATTGAGATGATTAAAATTGATGTTGATAAGTTAATGGCACAAATTGATGAACTGTCACAGCAAGACCCTGCTGCTAAGATGTATGCTCGAGCGCACAGCCTTGTCGAATCCGGTGCAACTATCAGTGAAATTATGGACGCTTGTGATTTACCGCAAGCAGAAGTTGAAGTGTTGATTGGATTTCAGAAAAAAGCACGTAAATAAGACTCAACATATTAAAGTGAGTGCATTACAACGTAGAAAACCCGATTATTTAAGGTAATATAAATAGGCTTTATTTGGACGTCTAGACGTAAAGATGTTGACTTCTTGTCCGATATAGCCACAATGATAGCCACATTGATAAAAAAACATGCATTTGCAGTTAGTATGTATTTAAAGATAGGTGGTAATAATGCCAATTAAAATTCCTTCCGACTTACCAGCATTGGATGTGTTGTTGCAAGAAAACATCTTTGCCATGGACAGTAACCGTGCTGCTAGCCAAAATATTCGACCGCTAGAAGTTGGGATATTGAATTTAATGCCAAATAAAATTGAAACTGAAATTCAGATTTTGAGATTATTATCTAATACACCTATTCAAATTAACGTCGACTTAATCCGGTTCGATGAAACTACGCCAAAAAATACCCCCAAGTCACACATGGATGCCTTCTATCACGAGTTTAGTGAAGTGTCTGATAAAAACTATGATGGTTGGATTGTGACTGGTGCACCATTAGGTATGTTGGAATATGAAGACGTCAAATATTGGGATAAAATGACCGAATTGTTAGATTGGGCAGAAGAAAATGTGCAATCAACCATTTTTCTTTGTTGGGCAGCCCATGCCGCAATGTATCATTTTTACGGCGTTCAGCGTCAATTGCGTACAAACAAGTTATCAGGGGTATTCGAGCACGATGTCGTGCAACCAAATGATGAACTAATGCGCGGTTTCGACCCCAGTTTTTGGGCTCCTCATAGTCGCATTGGCGAAATTCGTAACCAAGATTATGACAACGTGCCAGGCTTAACTGTATTGGCTCAATCGGCTGCAGCTGGAGCCTATATCAGTGCCACTGATGATCGTCGGCTAGTTTTTGTGACAGGCCACCCAGAGTATGATCCGAATACGCTGGCGCAAGAGTACGAGCGTGATGTGGAATCTGGGTTTGAGCCTGCCATTCCAGAAAACTATTTTACTGCCAACGACCCGACCCAAGACCCAATAGTGCGTTGGAAGTCACACGGTAATTTACTGCTGACTAATTGGCTCAATTATTACGTATATCAAAACACGCCGTATGATTTAAGTACACTCAGACGACGCGAAGGTTAAGTTCATTCGCCATAGCTAAAACAAGAAACTGATTAAAACGGTAACATAAAAGAGAGACATAGTGAGCAATACCTCAAACAGCCTAAAGCGCTTAACTAACATAGCAAAACAGCGCATATTAATACTAGATGGTGCAATGGGAACAATGATCCAGGAGCAACAATTGGATGAAGCTGATTATCGGGGTGAACAATATAAAAATTGGCACTGCGATGTGAAAGGTAATAATGACTTATTGGCTATTACCCAACCTGATGTTATCAAAAATATCCATCGTGAATATCTCGCGGCAGGTGCTGATATTATTGAAACTAATACATTTAATGCTACTACCATTTCAATGTCAGATTACGACATGCAAGATGAGGCTCGCCAAATTAACTTAAGCGCAGCCAAATTGGCGCGTGAAGCTGCGGATGAATTTAGTGCCAAAACTCCTGATAAGCCGCGTTTTGTTGCTGGCGTTATTGGTCCAACTAGTCGCACCGCTTCTATTTCGCCTGATGTTAACGATCCAGGCAAGCGTAATGTGCATTTCGATGAGTTGGTTGAAGCATACAAAGAATCGACGCATGCGCTGATTGAAGGCAAAGTGGACTTAATATTAATCGAAACTATTTTTGATACCTTAAATGCGAAAGCCGCTGTATACGCGGTTGAAGAGGTGTTTGAGGAATCTGGTATTACGTTACCAGTGATGATTTCAGGTACAATTACTGACGCATCTGGGCGCACGCTGTCCGGCCAAACGTCGGAAGCCTTTTATTATTCAATGCGTCACGTTAACCCATTTTCAGTTGGCTTAAATTGCGCATTAGGGCCGGATTTATTGCGTCAATACGTAGCTGAAATTTCGCGCATTGCGCAGTGTAACGTCTCTGCTCATCCCAATGCCGGTTTGCCGAATGAATTCGGTGAATACGACATGGAGGCCGAAGAACTTTCAGAGCATTTAAAAGAATGGGCAGAATCAGGATTAGTCAATATTTTGGGCGGTTGCTGTGGGAGCACACCGGAACATATTCGACAACTTGCTAAAGCTGTTGCTGGGATATCTCCTCGTCAGTTACCTGACATTGACATTAAAATGCGTTTATCGGGCCTAGAGCCCTTCGTTCATTAGGGTTTTTTATGACTACTGATTTTTCTAGTTTTATCAATGTAGGTGAACGAACCAACGTCACCGGTTCAGCTATGTTCAAGCGCCTGATCATGGACGATGATTTCGAAGCCGCCCTGGACGTTGCGCGCCATCAAGTCGCCAATGGTGCACAAATTATCGACATCAACATGGATGAAGCCATGTTGGATTCGGAAGCCGCAATGGTGCGCTTTCTTAATTTAATTGCGTCTGAACCCGATATTTCACGTGTTCCGATCATGATTGACTCATCCAAATGGTCAATTATTGAAGCGGGTTTAAAATGCGTTCAAGGCAAAGCGATTGTTAACTCTATTAGTTTAAAAGAGGGCGAAGCACTCTTTTTAGCGCAAGCGAAAAAAATTAAACGCTACGGTGCAGCAGCAGTTGTTATGGCGTTTGATGAGACCGGTCAAGCTGATACGCAATCGCGTAAGTTCGAAATATGTAAACGCAGTTATAAGCTCTTAGTTGAAAAACTCGATTTCCCGCCGGAAGATATCATTTTCGATCCGAATATATTTGCTGTTGCTACCGGTATTGAGGAGCACAACAATTATGCGGTCGACTTCATAGAGGCGACCCGCCAAATTCGTGCGCATCTACCGCATTGCCATGTGTCAGGAGGGTTGTCAAATATATCGTTTTCATTTCGTGGCAACAACCCTGTGCGTGAAGCTATGCATAGCGTCTTTTTATACTATGCAATTCGTGCCGGTATGGACATGGGGATTGTGAATGCGGGCCAACTAGAAGTTTATGATCAGATACCAGCAGAGCTTAGAGATGCGGTTGAAGATGTCATACTCAATCGGCATCCCGATGCTACCGATAAATTACTCGAATTAGCACCAAAATATCAGGGCGACGGCAAAGCAGCCGCTAAAGAAGATTTAACTTGGCGCGAGTGGCCGGTCAGTAAACGCTTAGAACATGCACTAGTTAAAGGTATTACCGACTATATCATTGATGATACTGAAGAAGCTCGACTTGCAGCTGAACGTCCCTTGCACGTCATAGAAGGTCCATTAATGGACGGTATGAATGTGGTCGGTGACCTGTTTGGTGAAGGGAAAATGTTTTTACCGCAAGTGGTCAAATCGGCGCGAGTGATGAAAAAAGCAGTGGCACATTTACAGCCCTACATTGAAGCAGAAAAATCGGGTGTGCGCAGTTCCAACGGTAAAATCATAATGGCAACCGTAAAGGGCGACGTGCATGATATTGGTAAAAATATTGTGGGTGTTGTACTGCAATGCAACAATTTTGAAGTGATCGATTTAGGCGTCATGGTACCCGCAGCTAAAATTTTGCAGGTGGCCAAAGACGAAAATGCAGACATGATTGGGTTGTCAGGGCTCATCACTCCTTCATTAGATGAAATGGTTCAAGTTGCCAAAGAAATGCAACGTTTAAAGATGGATTTACCTCTACTAATTGGCGGTGCAACGACGTCAAAAGCCCATACGGCAGTAAAAATAGAGCAAAATTACGACCATCCGGTTATTTATGTTCCTAATGCGAGTCGAGCTGTTGGTGTCTGTCAGAAACTAATTTCACTCGAACATCGCGATGCTTATGCTAAAGAAATTTCGGCTGAATATGAAAAGGTGCGTATTGCGCATGCTAAAAAAACGCCAAGAACTAAAGCGATTAATTTTAGTGATGCAAAAACGAATAAATTCAGCTGTGACTGGGCAAATTATGAGCCAGTTAAACCCGCTTTTATTGGCACTAAAACCGTTGAGGTAGAGTTGAGTGCGCTAAGAAAGTATATCGATTGGACTCCCTTTTTCTTAACTTGGTCGCTCGCCGGTAAATACCCGCGAATTTTGAATGATGAGGTCGTTGGGGATGAAGCTAAGAGTGTATTCAAAGACGCAAATGACATGCTCGACAGTTTATGTGCCAACAAAAAGCTAAAAGCGAAGGGCCGAGTAGGCATCTTTCCAGCTAATTCTCAAGGTGAAGATGTTTTGGTTTTTAGTCCGGATGCGCACAGAGATGTCGATAACACGGGTATTCAGAATTTAACCGGCTCTCATATAGGTGTTGCACATCATTTGCGCCAACAAACACATAAGCCCAAAGGACCCAATTACTGTTTAAGTGATTTTGTTATGCCTTTGTCACAACATAGAACTGATTACATGGGGGCGTTTGCCGTTACCGCTGGTATTGGTGAAGATGAACTCGCTAAGGCCTATGAAGCTGATGGTGACGATTACAATTCTATTATGAGTAAAGCACTAGCAGACAGACTTGCTGAAGCTTTTGCCGAATACTTACATGAACAGGTACGTAAAGAATTATGGGGTTATGGCAAAGATGAGCAGCTAGATAACGAAGCGCTTATTGGTGAAAAATATCAAGGCATTCGTCCGGCACCAGGCTACTCAGCTTGCCCTGAACATACCGAAAAGCAGTTAATTTGGGACTTGTTGGATGTGGAAGCAAGTATTGGCATGCAGTTAACTTCTAGTTACGCTATGTGGCCGGGCGCATCTGTTTCAGGCTGGTATTTTGCGCATCCAGAGGCACGCTATTTTGCGGTAGCAAAGATTCAACAGGATCAGCTTAAAGACTATGCAGTACGAAAAGATTGGCCAATAGCAGAAGCTGAAAAGTGGTTAACACCTAATTTGAATAACTAAGCGTTATCAGTTTATGTCAGGTTTACCATTCAGTACCTTGTGTTGCAAAATACCGCATAGGACTATTTTTTCAATGGGCTTTGGATATCATAAGTGATAGCCGCATTAGTTATAAGATACTGATACAAAAAACTAAAATAAGACGATTTTTTGTTTTTAACTAGGAAGAATAATGGAACAGAAACCGTTTAGCCAAGCTTGCGAAAATAATAAGAAACCGATTTTACAACAGCTTAAAAAAGCATTTTCTAACGTTAATAATGTGCTTGAGATCGGCTCGGGGACCGGCCAACATGCTGTATACTTTGCGCACAAGTTACCTCACGTGCAATGGCACTGTTCCGATGTTGAAGAATACCATGAAGGCATTAATCAGTGGATTGATGACTTTCCAAGTAAGAATTTGCATCGTCCATTCGCTTTAAAGTTAGCTAGAGACGAGTGGGCTAGTTCTTCAGTACTTTCAAATCAGCCATTTGACGGAATATATACGGCCAATACTGCTCATATAATGCTTGAGCATGAAATTCAATCACTCATGCATTCAGTTGCTACTCATTTACCGAAGAGCGGTGTATTTTGCCAATATGGACCTTTTATCGTCGATGGTAAATTTACCAGTCAAAGCAATCAGGAGTTTCATGAAAAGTTACTGTTAAGTGGCCGAGGAGGTTATCGCGATATTGATCAACTTGCTGCATGGGCTCCGCAACTAGTATTGAGTACAAAGGTTGATATGCCTGCAAATAACATGATGTTGGTATGGCAAGCTAAATAGTATTTATAAGGATTGATAATAGTCTGATGTAAAAAAGCCCCAAATTATCTTGGGGCTTTTTTTCTTTCAGAGCGTCAAATTACCAAATACGTACCCGATCTTCAGGTGCAAGATACAGTGCGTCACCTGGTTTTACGTCAAAGGCGGTATACCAAGCGTCGTGATTACGCGGTGCTTGGGCTCTGTATCGACCCGGAGCATGCGTACCTGCACGAAGTTGATTGAGCATACTTTGTTCTGTACGTTTTTCGCGCCAAACTTGTGCCCAAGCTAAAAAGAAACGTTGGTCGCCAGTCAAACCTTCAATAATGGGCGCTTCTTTTCCGTTTAAAGATAACTGATAAGCGTGGTAAGCCATAGAAAGTCCACCTACATCACCAATATTCTCTCCCAAGCTGTTGCGGCCATTCACGAAGTTACCTTCGATAGGTTCATATTCACTGTATTGAGCGGCAAGTTTATCGGTTTTAACATCAAATGCAGCGCGGTCTTCTGCAGTCCACCAATTACGTTGAATACCATTGGCATCAGATTTTGAACCTTGGTCATCAAAGCCATGTCCCATTTCATGCCCAATAACGGCGCCTATTGCGCCATAGTTAACTGCGTCATCAGCGTTTGGATCAAAGAAAGGAGCTTCTAAAATAGCGGCAGGAAATACAATTTCATTAAATGAGCTATTGTAGTAGGCATTAACTCGTTGTGGTGCCATACCCCAGCGTTCTCTATCTGTTTTTAGTAGTTCACGTTCAACACTTTGTGATTGGAAAAATTGGCGTAAGTTTTGGACATTACCGATGAGGTCATCAGTGCCAATAGAAACGCCTTCAAACGATTGCCATTCATCTGGGTAGCCAATTTTGGGGCGAAAAGCCATCAGCTTCTCTTTGGCATTCACTTTTGTTTCACTGCCCATCCAATCAAGATTGTCGACACGCTCGCCAAGAGCTTTGCGCAAGTTCTCAACTAAGCTTGCCATTTTTTCTTTTGAGCTTTCTGGAAAATATCTGTCTACATAAACTTTACCAATGGCAAAACCTAATGACTGCGTTCCTGACATTTCAGAAATAGCTCTTTTCCAACGGGGTCTAGGTTCTTTTTGCCCATTTAACATAGTCCCATAAAACGCAAAGTTGTTCAGATAGACTTCGTCTGACAGCATGTCAGAATTATTGCTAATAGTATGGTAACGAAGGTAGTCTTTCCAAACTGAGAGTGCTTGACTATTAACTAGTTTGATCATTTCCTTTATCGGTTCTGGTTGGGTAATGTTCAAATCTGGAATGGCATAACCCGAAGACGCAAAATAGGTATCCCAGTCAAAGCCGGCATAGTCTTTTAGCAAATCGGCACGACTAATTTGGTTGAGTGTTAGGTCACGGTTTCTGCGCTTCTCGCGAGGCCATTGTGCCTCCGCAATTTTTGTTTCCAATGCAATAATTTGATCAGCTTTGTTTGCTGCATCTTCGACACCGATAAAAGAAAGGGTATTGACTATGTTTTCTTTATAGGCGGCGAGAATGTCATTGAAACGTTCGGTATCTGTTAAATAATAACTACGGTCAGGCAGACCAAGACCGCCTGCACCTACAGACATTTGATATGCATTTGGATCTAACCTGTTAAAGCCAAGTCCCGCGTTTATAGGGCTTGTCACGCCTGAGATCCATGCGTTACCAAAAACTGAGGTTAAATCGATAATAGAGTCAATATCATCGATTTGATCCAATACTGGTTGGATTGGCTTCAAACCTTTCGCATTTATGCTGTCAATATCCATAAATGAATTGTAGAAATTAGCAATGAGTTGCTCTTCAAAAGACAAGTCTTCTGCCTTGCTAATATCATCAATAATTTGTTTAACGCGATCTTCACTGCGATCCGCCAATAACGAAAAAGCACCATAACGTGTTTTATCCGAAGGCATCTCAAAATTGTCATACCAAGTCCCACTTGCATGCATGAAAAAATCGTCACCGGGCTTAATCTCTAAATTACGGGCCGCTAACTCAACACCAAACACACCTAACTCGGGTTTGGTGCTTAATTGCTCTAGTTTACTTTGAGCATCTTGCGCTTTTTGGGTAGCAGTTACGCTGTCTGTTTTCGTTGAATCACAAGCGCCAAGCATCAAACTGCTGAGTATAGCCATGGATAAAATTGATCGTTTCATTGTTTACCTTTTGTCGTTTATTTTGATCTTATTATAATTTTGAACTTCTTCGTCCACTTACTTTTTTCGGATAAATTAACGCATGTTTTGTCCCATGCCAACATACTAATGATGTTGACTAATGCAGTCCGTAATTAAATCGTTACTTTCTGTTTCAGCAATCAATTTTGGTTTGAGAATATCCGTTTGTTTTTCAATCGTTCGCAGAAGTGCAAAACAAGCCTATTTTTAGGCTTGCTTAAAGGGCAGGACTTTTTCGCCTTGTTGTTTATATTTCTCTATGCCTATTTTTTCGCGTTGCAAAAAATCAGCCACGGCAGCTTGAAAGTCGGGGTGTTGCAAATAATGGTTTGAATAGCAAAAAGTGGGTTCAAAGCCCCTTAGTATTTTATGTTCGCCTTGCGTACCGGGGTTAAATTGACGCAACTGCTTTTCTATTGCGAACTCTATTCCTTGATAATAGCAACATTCAAAATGTAGGCCTGATACTTCTTGTAAAGCGCCCCAATAGCGTCCGAATAATTGCTGGTCATTATAGAAAAATAGGGCTGCAGCAATACATTGTTCTGCATGATAAGCCATCACAATCATTATATTGCTTTGCATATTTTTTTGCAGGTAATCAAAGAATTCACTGGTTAAATAGCCGTTGTGTCCACTTCGTTTCAAATAGGTTTGTTGATAACACAAGTAAAAGTCGTCTAACACTTCTTGAGTTAACATATCTCCAGTTAATCTTTTGATAACGACTGTGTCTGTCTCTGTTATGCGCAGCGCTGAGGCTCTTTCTTTGCGGATAGAGCGACGCTTTCTTGACGTCATTTGCTGCATAAAGTCATCGAAATTATTATACCCTCTGTTGTGCCAAACAAATTGTATACTAAGGCGCTGTAATAGCTTGTCCTGCGCTAACTGATTGCTTTGGTACTCAGGCAAAAATAAATAATGGAAAGATGAGGCGCGCGCTTCTTTCAAAATGTTGTCGGTGCTTGCAATAATAAACGCATTTATGTCTGCAAATGAATAGTCACACTTGGCATCAACAAGCAGGCGGCTGCCTGTTACCGGAGTAAAAGGGATGCAGGTAACTAGCTTCGGATAATAAGGGATCTGGTGATGCTGATATGCGTTAGCCCAAGCGTGATCAAAAATATATTCACCGTAGGAATGAGTTTTTAAGTAACAGGGAATAAATCCAATGAGTTTTTTGATTGAACCGCTGGCTTCAACCACATCAGTTATGATTTCAATTGTATCTTTTCCGCCTTCAGTCCCCTCCCGCCTGACTTCAACCCGATCCTGTCTAGCTTCAATCGCATCTTGTTTTTCGACTTCGCCTTCGATACCATTTTGTTCTGAGTGATCGTAAATGCCAATATGGTAGCTGTGCCAGCCGGTTTCTCCATTCACACATTCAGCCACTTCTAGTCCTTTGAGGAACGCATAACTTAAAAAAGGCGTTGAATATTCGATATCATGATCGGATAGTTGTTGCCATTGTTCTTGAGTTATATCATCTACACTGAGAATGGGTTGCCAGCTTAACGCCATATTATAAAATTACTTATTAGGAAGTATGTTAGTCACTATGTCAGATAACGATGCAAAGATCATTAGACACAAATTAACTCGACTATTGTCTCGTCGAGAGCATAGTCAAACAGAACTGCGTAAAAAGCTAGCTGATTTGGAGTTAGATAGAGACTTAGTTGACGATACCATTGAGCAGTTTGCCAAAAAAGATATTCAAAGTGATGTCCGGTATGCCGAGGCTGTGGTCCGAGGGGCTTATCGAAAGGGCAAGGGACCGGTATTTATTGAACGCACATTATACAATCATGATATTGATTTGCAGCTGGTGAGAGCGCTTACAAAGGATGAAAGTTTTGATTGGTTTGAGTCCTCTAAAGCAGTTAGAGTAAAACGATTTGGTGATGAGTTACCTGATGATTGGACTTATAAACAAAAGCAAATGCGCTTTCTGCAATACCGTGGTTTTACTCAAGAACAAATTAAATACGCATTTGAATGAAACTTTAGGCAAATAGGGCGCTTAAGAGGCTTAACAAACTCCTCATTAACATGATATCTTCTACTTATATAAAAACAGCAACTTATATTTTGGTTTGCAATACACGTCGATATATCAACGTTGAACATTATTTGTTTATAGTTGATTATTTATGATTAACCGTCATTCGGAATCGTAATAGTTATACAAGCGAATAAAACGACTGCTTGAAGACACGTGAAATCAATATAAAAGCTGTTTCAACACCTTTCTCACATAGAACGATTTAGGAACATTAATGGTACGCTCTACAGCCGATTTACGACGCACTTTCTTTGAATACTTTCAACAACATCAACATCACCTCGTCTCAAGTTCATCGCTTGTTCCGCATGATGACCCCACGTTGCTGTTTACAAATGCCGGAATGAATCAGTTTAAAGACGTTTTCTTAGGTGCTGAGCAACGTAACTATACTCGTGCAGTTTCATCGCAACGATGCGTTCGCGCTGGCGGTAAGCATAATGATTTAGAAAACGTTGGGTACACAGCTAGGCATCATACGTTTTTTGAAATGTTAGGGAATTTTAGTTTCGGTGATTATTTTAAAGAAGATGCGATTAAGTTTGCATGGCATTTCTTAACGGGTGAACTGGGCCTAGATAAAGATAAGTTGCTAGTAACCATCTATCACGAAGATGATGAAGCCTTTGATATTTGGGAACAAAAAATAGGCATACCTGCTGAGCGTATTATTCGCATTGCCACGTCTGATAATTTTTGGTCAATGGGCGACACAGGTCCATGTGGTCCTTGTTCTGAAATTTTTTATGATCACGGCGAACACATTTGGGGCGGACCTCCAGGTTCACCTGAAGAAGATGGTGACCGTTTTATTGAAATTTGGAACTTAGTTTTTATGCAGTTCAATCGTCAGCAAAATGGCGATATGTTGCCATTGCCTAAACCTTCGATCGACACTGGAATGGGCTTAGAACGAATTTCGGCCATACTTCAAGGTGTACATAGCAACTATGAAATTGATTTATTTCAAAGCTTAATTGCATCAGCCGCAGAAATTGTGGGTACACAAGATTTAGAAAATAAGTCATTGCGTGTGATCGCCGACCACATTCGTTCATGTAGCTTCTTAATTTGTGATGGTGTAATGCCCTCCAATGAAGGTCGTGGCTATGTGTTGCGCCGTATTATTCGTCGTGCTGTTCGTCACGGTTACAAGATGGGCGCGGATGATATTTTCTTTTACAAGTTAGTTAAAACGCTAGTAGCGGAAATGGGAGATGCTTACCCTGAACTTAAACAGCAGCAAGCCGTTGTTGAAAAAGTATTAAGAGTAGAAGAAGAACAGTTCTCAAAAACCCTTGAACGTGGCATGGCTATCCTAAATGACTCACTAGTTCAATTGTCAGGTAAGCAAGTCCCAGGTGAACTCGTATTTAAATTGTACGACACCTATGGCTTTCCAGCCGATTTAACCAATGATGTTGCGCGTGAACAAGGCCTGACCATTGATGAGGCCGGATTTGAAACTGCCATGGCACAACAAAAATCACAATCACAGTCGGCGAGTAAATTTGGTGCAGACTATGCGAATGTATTGAATATCGAACATAAAACTGAATTTACCGGCTACAGTGAAGTCAACGGCTCATCTATTGTGCTGGATATTATCGTTGATAATGCTGCTGTCACTGAAGCTAGCGACGAAGCATTAATATTACTCAAAGAAACTCCTTTTTATGCAGAGTCGGGCGGTCAGGTAGGCGATACAGGTTTCATTTCATCGAGTAGCGGTAAAGCACAAGTTGTTGATACAGTTAAGTTAGGCCAAGCCTTTGCGCACAAAGTGAAAATTGACGGTGTAATTAAAGTTGGTGATAAAGTCGAACTTGTTGTAGACAGAGCGCGACGAGATCGCATTAAAGCTAATCACAGTGCCACGCATTTATTGCATGCGGCCTTGCGTCAGCTATTGGGCGACCATGTTGCGCAGAAGGGGTCTCTTGTCGATGCAGAGAAATTACGGTTCGATTTTTCACATTTTGAATCTATTTCTGCCCAACAGCTGACTGAAATTGAAAACCTAGTAAATGCTGAAATTCGTTTGAACAATGCATTAAGCACTCAATTAATGGAACTGGATGAAGCGAAGGCGTCAGGTGCAATGGCACTGTTTGGCGAAAAGTATGATGAAAAAGTTCGCGTAGTAAAAATGGGTGAATTCTCGACTGAACTTTGCGGGGGCACTCATGTCTCTCGTACAGGGGATATTGGCTTATTGAAAATAACGTCTGAAGGTGGCATTGCATCTGGGGTTCGTCGCATCGAGGCAACAACTGGACAAACTGCACAGGATTTCGTTAATGATGAATCTGACAAACTTCATGCTATCGCTAGTTTGCTAAAATCAGATAAAACGTCTGTTGTTGAAAAAGTGTCATCTGCTTTACAGCAAGTTAAGCAACTTGAAAAAGAACTTAATCAACTTAAACAGTCAATGGCTGGTCAGAAAAGCAAGGACATCATGTCTAATGTGATTGATGTGCAAGGCGTAAAGCTCTTAGTAGCCGATATGCAAGGTGTTGAAGCCAAAGCCCTGAGAGGAGTGATGGATGACCTTAAAAATCAGCTTCAATCGGGTGTCATTGCTTTAGGCTTAGCCAGTGACGGTAAAGTTAATTTAATTACAGGCGTAACCAAAGATCTTGTCGGAAAATTCAAAGCCGGAGACCTTGTAAATCACATGGCAAGTCAAGTCGGTGGAAAAGGGGGGGGGAGACCTGATATGGCACAAGCCGGAGGAACTCAACCTGAAAATCTTGACCAAGCTCTGGCGTCAGTAAAAAGTTGGCTTGAAAATAAACTTTAATGTGTTCAGAGAAGTTTTACGAGGTAAATGAATAGGATATGTGAAAATAATTGATATTTTGTTCAATAAAAAAGCAATAACTGTGGTTTTTTCTTGGATAAAATAAGCTAATTAAAGTATATTCAACTTAGTTAATAGTCAATGTCGTACAAATTTAGTATCTGATCTCAGATTCAGGACTATTAACCGGACCTAAACTAAAAGGAGCTACAATATGCTTATCTTGACTAGACGCGTAGGGGAAACTTTAATGGTAGGTGACAATGTCACTGTGACTGTTTTGGGCGTTAAGGGAAATCAAGTGCGAATTGGTGTTAATGCACCGAAGGAAGTTTCAGTTCATAGGGAAGAGATTTATATGAGAATACAGGCAGAGAAGGGTAACGAATCTGCTGTTGAAGACGAAGTTTAATTTTCGTATTCTCGTAAGTGCCATTAAATTAATGGCGAAGGAAAACTCAGGTCATTCTGGGTTTTTTGCTGTTTGCAGGTTGAAAATAGAGCGTGTTGGTTAAAAAACTAACAAACGATCAAAAGCGGAGAAGAAGTTGCTAAAAAAGCATTGACTTATATTACTTAGATAGTAAACTCCTGCCCCACATTTAGGAGAGGTGGCCGAGTGGCTGAAGGCGCTCCCCTGCTAAGGGAGTATAGGGTTTGTAGCCCTATCGAGGGTTCGAATCCCTCCTTCTCCGCCATTTTATAATGGTTTAAATGTGACGTTATTAAGGTTAAACTTAAACACTTAACCGAAGTAGCAGATAGTTAGTAACAGAAACATTATGCGCATGTAGCTCAGCTGGATAGAGTACCTGGCTACGAACCAGGCGGTCGGAGGTTCGAATCCTTCCATGCGCACCATACAATGTAAGAAGAAAGTTTTGCGCATGTAGCTCAGCTGGATAGAGTACCTGGCTACGAACCAGGCGGTCGGAGGTTCGAATCCTTCCATGCGCACCATATCAGAGCCATTAGCGGCTTAAAAAAAGCCTTAGTTTTTACTAAGGCTTTTTTTTGCTTTTAAATAAGTGAATTTAAGCGGTCGGTTGCTCATTTGTAATTAGTGAGTTAGGTGCTTTCCACTCAGATCGCGCGCACAATAGGTTGTGTATTATAAAAGTTTGCTAACATCAACAGCATCCTAACTATATGATTGTTATATTGGATGCTGTTGAAAATAAATGCGTTATTATGAGCGCGAATATTATAAATTCGTAAATAATGAATAAAAATTGATAAATTGACTATGATAGTGCATAAAGTTATAGTTTTCATGCATTTGCTGCCCGCTTTTCGATTGTAATTTTTTTCATCTCATGCTATCTATCCACCCCAGATTTTTTGAAGTATTTTTTAAGGGAACATTATGTCAACGCAAATGAACGACCAACTATTAGAAGCAGGCGTATTACTCGCCGTTGGTATGTCAGTCGTGTTTGCATTTTTAATACTTCTTATTGGCGGTATCCATACAATTGCGTGGTTTTGTCGCAAATTTCCTTCTGATGAAATTACTCCTTATGCAACGCAAAATCGTGCGGCACAAAATATTAATAACAAATCACCTACGTCAGTGAGCCCTCAAGTCGCCGCAGCCATTACTGCAGCAGTGCACACACACCGACAGACAACTTTAAAATCATAGGGAACACATTATGTCCAATCCATTAAAGATCACCGAACTGGTCTTGCGTGATGCGCATCAGTCTTTACTCGCAACGCGCATGCGCTTGGAAGATATGCTCCCGATAGCAGCTAAATTAGATGATGTAGGCTATTGGTCAGTTGAATCTTGGGGCGGAGCTACTTTTGACTCCTGTATTCGCTATTTGGGTGAAGACCCTTGGGAACGCATCAGAGCAATCAAAGCTGCAATGCCCAAAACTAAACAACAAATGCTATTACGCGGGCAGAATTTATTAGGTTACCGCCACTATGCTGATGATGTTGTTGAAAAGTTCGTTGAACGAGCGCATGCCAATGGCGTTGACGTGTTCCGTATTTTTGACGCGATGAACGATGTTCGAAATCTCGAAACAGCGGTTAAGTCGGCAATTAAAGTGGGTGCTCATGCGCAAGGCACTATTTCTTATACCGTGAGCCCTGTACATAATCTAGCTGTTTGGCTTGATATGGCAAAACATCTAGAGGACATGGGGGTGCATTCAATTTGTATTAAAGATATGGCCGGCTTACTCAAACCCTATGATTGTGAAGCACTTATTACCGGATTAAAAGAAACCGTTAACGTGCCCATTGCTATGCAATGTCATGCGACCACCGGTTTAAGCACAGCAACTTACCAAAAGGCAGTTGACGCTGGTATTGATATGCTGGATACCGCGGTGTCGTCAATGAGTATGACTTATGGTCACACTGCAACTGAAACGATGGTGTCCATTGTTGAAGGTACCGATCGCGACACCGGCCTAGGTATTGAAAAGCTAGCTGAAATTGCAGCTTACTTCCGTGAAGTACGTAAAAAATATGCACAATTTGAAGGCTCTTTGAAAGGCGTGGATGCCAGAATACTTATCGCGCAAGTGCCAGGCGGCATGTTAACCAACATGGAAAGCCAATTGAGAGAGCAGGGCGCAGAAGACAAATTTGACGAGGTATTACTTGAAATACCTCGAGTGCGTGAAGACCTCGGTTTTATTCCTTTAGTGACGCCCACATCCCAAATCGTAGGTACTCAAGCAGTATTGAACGTATTAACAGGCGAACGTTATAAAAGCATCACCAAGGAAACCGCGGGTGTGCTAAAAGGCGAATACGGTGCTACCGCAGCTCCAGTTAACAAAGAACTACAGACGCGCGTACTTGAAGGTGCACAAGCGATTACCTGCCGTCCTGCAGATGTGATTGCTCCGGAACTCGCTAAGTTAGAAGAAGAACTCGATGTGCTGATTGAGCAAAAGTCATTGCGCATTGCGAAAGATAAAGTCGATGATGTTCTGACATATGCGCTGTTTCCGCAAGTTGGCTTGAAATTTATAGAAAACAGAGACAATCCAAGTGCATTTGAACCTGCTCCAACAGGGGAAATAGCCGTTATTGATGCAACGAGTGCTGAACCCTTAGCTGGAGACGCTGCAGCCTATAAAGTGCGTGTTGAAGGTCAGGTTTATCATGTTGAAGTTGCTGACAATGGTGAAGTAAGCCAAATATCAGCAGCATCAAGTAGCCCAACATCGACTCCTGCACCGGCAGGCAAGGGAACTGATGTTGCAGCACCGTTGTCAGGCAACATCTTAAAAATTGTTGTTGCACAAGGTCAACAAGTTAACGAAGGCGATGTCATTGTCATTCTTGAAGCCATGAAAATGGAAACAGAAGTGCGAAGTGCGTTACCTGGTGTTGTTCAACAGGTGTTAGCCAAAGAAGGCGACGGCGTTCAGGCAGGCCAAACAATGATGGTTATCGGGTAGACTCATGGAAAAGTTATTAATGCTTTGGGAAAGTACGTCAATCCCGCATTTTGAACCAGGTCAAATAGTGATGATGCTAGTTGGTTTTGGTTTGCTCTATTTAGCTATTGTACGCAAGTTTGAGCCACTTCTACTGATACCTATAGGATTTGGTGCGTTACTTACCAATATCCCATTAGCGGGCTTTAGTGAAGTGGGTGGCTTGTTACATTATATCTATTACATTGGCGTCGATACTGGTGTGTTTCCATTGCTCATTTTTATGGGTGTTGGCGCCATGACCGATTTCAGCGCACTGATTGCTAACCCTCGCATGTTATTACTCGGAGCTGCGGCACAATTTGGTATATTTGCCACTTTGTTTGGCGCGATCCTGTTAAATGGCCTGCCTTGGTTTGAATTTACTCTGCAAGATGCATCCGCAATTGCGATTATTGGCGGTGCGGACGGGCCGACGGCTATATTTTTGGCGTCTAAGTTAGCACCTGAGTTATTGGGGGCTATTGCAGTAGCTGCTTATTCTTATATGGCACTGGTTCCGATCATTCAACCGCCTATTATGAAAGCCTTAACAACGCCTGAAGAACGCAAATTGCCTATGGCGCAACTCAGAGTAGTGTCGAAGAAAGAAAAAATTCTATTCCCTTTAGCTGTATTGCTCTTAACACTAATATTCCTGCCTGCAGCAACGCCACTAGTCGGCATGTTCTGCTTTGGTAACTTGCTTAAAGAATGCGGTGTAGTTGATCGCCTAAGCTACACGGCGCAAAACGAACTTATCAATATAGTGACCATATTCCTTGGTTTGGGTGTTGGCTCAAAACTCAGTGCCGACAAATTTTTGACGGCTGAAACCCTGGGTATTTTGGCATTAGGTGCGGTGGCATTCTCTATAGGTACCGCAACAGGCGTATTAATGGCTAAACTAATGAATAAGTTTAGTAAAGACAATATCAATCCACTGATCGGCGCCGCTGGCGTTTCTGCCGTGCCTATGGCGGCGCGCGTGGTCAATAAAGTCGGGCTTGAAGCCAACCCACATAACTTCCTGCTTATGCATGCCATGGGGCCGAATGTTGCCGGCGTGCTCGGGTCAGCTGTCGCTGCAGGGATATTGTTGGCGTTGGTTGGTTCTTAATTTTAAACTCGTTAGTTGAGGTTTTTGCTGAGAAAACAGATTTTTCTTTCGTGGGCTTATTGCTCGCGGAGTTATCAACCGGTTATTCAATCTAGGCGTTATTAGCGATATGTTTAGATTGAATAAGGCGTTCGTTAAATAAGTCCATAAACACTTTAGTCAACAGAATACTAATTCGTAGACACATATCAGTACATCTATATGGGCTAAAACTGCTCAAAATGCTTATCCACCAAACTAAAATGCGAATCAATTAACTTCTTGGTAAGTTCATGCTGAGGAGCATTAAAAACCGCTTGGCTCGAACCCGCCTCAATTACTTTTCCCTTATCCATTATCATCACTTTGTCGCTTATATGACGAACAATGCCAAGGTTTTGTGAAATAAACACAAACGCCATACCGAGTTCTTGTTGAATGTCGAGTATTAGGTTGACGGTTTGTGAGCGTACCGAGGGATCTAAGGCGGCAAATGGCTCGTCTGCAACAATTACCTTGGGGTCAAGTATCATTGCTCTGGCGAGTGATACGCGTTGCTGTTGTCCATCGGACAGCATATGTCTATAAAAATAGTAGTGTTCTCGTAACAAACCGACTTTAACCAATGTGTGTTCTATTTTAGTTTTGCGGTCTTTTTCGTTAAGTTCAGCGTTTAAGCGCAAGGTTTGATTCAGAATCGAGCCGACGGTTATTGCTGGGTTTAGGCTATATTTGCTGTGCTGTAATATAAGTCGAACATCGTGATTTCGGGTTTTCTTATCGCTCTGTTTAGCTTCTTTTCCTTCGAGCAAGATACTGCCTTGCTGCGGTGTAATTGCGCCTACCAATGACTTCGCTAACAGCGTTTTTCCAGAGCCGTTATGACCTGTAATTGCTAATGTTTCACCAGCATTGAGGGCAAAGTTGATAGGGCCCAGAATAAATTCGTCAATCGGTTTAAAAATAGAGCGTTTGACCCGGTGGGTATAAACTAAGTCTTTTACCTCTAGTATAGGGATCATTGGTTTTTTTCCAATTGCTCGTCTATTGGCAAATGCAGAGGGAAGTGACAGCTATATGAATGCTGATTCACCATTCTTTGTTCGGGCACTTTTACACACTCTTTGCGCGCATTCGGGCAACGAGGACCTAAACGGCAACCAATGGGCAAATGCTTTAACGTCGGGATAGTGCCCTGCAACGAGACTAAATGCGACTTAGGAGGCAAGTTGATTTGAAAACTAGGTGCGCTATCTAACAATGCCTTAGTGTAAGGATGCAGTGGTCGATTGTGCAAATCTTGGACCTTACCGGACTCTACGGTTTGTCCGCAATATAATACGGTCATCGTATGAGCCATGCTAGAAATAGCCAGTAGGTCATGACTGACAAACAAAATTGACAGCTTTTTGGTTTCATTTAACCCTGACAATAAGCGCAAAATTTGGTTTTTAGTCGTGCTCTCCATGCTTCGCGTGGAATCATCGGCAATCAGCAACTCAGGTTCTGAAACGAGTGCCATAGCTATCATGAATTTTTGTGCAATATCGGTTGCTATCTCATGTGGATAACGTTGCATACAGGCTTCGTGGTTTTTAATCCCAACTTTGTGCATCAAGCCAATAGCAATTTCTCTGCGTTGTTTGTTACGTTGCCAAAACATGCCTTTGTCGAGGAATTCTTCCGGTATACTTTCTTCTAGTTGCGCTCTCAGTGTTGCAGACGGATCAAGAGCTGATGTTGGATCTTGAAAAACCACGGCAATCTCGCGACGCATAATAATGCGGCGTTGCTCGTTCGACATGGCCAATAAGTTGTGGCCTTTCCAGGTTAAACGGTCAGCTGTGATAATCCAATGGTCGGGTACCGCGCCAATAATAGCACTTACGATTAAGCTTTTGCCTGAGCCCGATTCGCCAACTAACGCTCTAATTTCACCGCTTTCAACGGTTAAACTGACTTTGTCTAACGCTTTTACAAATTCGGAGCCAGTGTCTATTTCAACGGTTAGGTTCTTAATATCAAGAAGTGGCATTAGTGTATCAACCTATTACGCAACGCGGTGCGAAGGCCTTCGCCTACAATATTTATGGAAAGTACCATTAGAAAGATAAAGAATCCAGGCAGGGCGACTAACCAAGGAGCCGAGTAAGCCACCTCAAGACTCTGCGATAAACTGGCACCTAACTCGACAACGGGGCTTTGAGCACCCAAGTTCAAGAATCCCAAAGCCGAAATATCAATTATTGCTACCGACAAAGCTAAGGTGCTTTGTACTGCCAATAGTTCGAACATGCCGGGTAATATAGAGGACCAAAATATTCGAGGAGAACTTGCTCCATCTAGTTTGTCGAGCAATATATAGTCTTTTTTCATTTCCTCACGCACAAAGCTTCGTGTTTGATGCACAAACTGAGGAATGAGCACTAATATAATCGCCCACATACTATTCCACAGACCAGTGCCTAATATCGCCACAATGATAATTGCGACGAGCAAGGTAGGGATCGCCATTAAAGAATCGAGTAGGTGGTTTAGTACACTGGACTTTATCCCTTTCTTCATGCCTGCGAGCGTGCCGAGGGCAACCCCTATAGTAGAGGCAATTAGCACTAACAAAACACTTGAACCAAAGGTCACTTGGCAACCATATAAGGTACGTGAAAACACATCACGACCTAAGGTATCGGTACCGAATATATGCGCGATACTGCCGTTTGCCTCCCAAGCAGGCGGCAGCAAAATAGCATTTGTATTCTGAATATTAGGATCGTATGGGGCTAACAAAGGAGCCAGAATAGCGATAGCGCAAAATAATAAAAGAATGGCGAATCCGATGAGAGCAAAGTGACTTCTTTTGAACTCCAGCCAGATATGCATTAGTGGGGAAGGATGAAACTCCTCCTCATAGAGATTAAACTGTGCCACGTTCAAACTTATCCCTTGCTGGGTCGAATGCTCGACTAATGAATTCAATACTTATTGTAAATGTAACAACAAAGATAGATACAACTAACATGCCGATGCGTATCGCTGGATAATCACGCTGATAAATGGCCTGGATAAGCCAATTACCTATTCCTGGCCATGAGAAGATGGTTTCAACCACCATCGCATTAGTCATCAGCGTTGATATTTGCAGAGCCATTAACGGTATGATGGGTAGCAGTGAATTTCGTAAACCGTGTTTGAAGAAAATCTGCTTAGTGGTAAAGCCTCTCGATTTAGCTGCATCGATATAGCCCTTTTGCATTTCGTCCATAATAGAACGACGTGTAAAACGAATGAAAATGGCAGTGGTCACAAGTGCAATAGATGCCGTGGGTAATATCAGGTGTCTGAGCGCATCTGCAAACGCATCCTTTTTGTTCGGCGAATCAGCAACCAATATATCCCAAAGAATAAATCCGCTGTTATGGGGTATGTCATATAAAAAATTTACGCGTCCGGAAAGTGGTAAGTAACCCAGTTGTAGGCAAAATATAGTAATAAAAATTAAGGCTAGCCAAAATACTGGAAATGAATAACTAACGACGCTAAACGTCACAGCGCCAAAGTCGAATGGCTTGTGATGCCAAATACCACCAATAAAGCCGATAGGGATTCCAATGAAAATAGAGATTAATAAAGCGTAGGTTATTAATTCAAGAGTGGCAGGAAAGGCAATGCTAATTTCATCTATCAGACTTACTTGTGAAGAAAAACTCACACCCCAATCACCGCTTACTAAATTATCTAAGTAATACCAAAACTGCACAAAAATAGATCGGTCCAATTTAAAAGCGGCTTCAAGCGCAATTCTTTGTTCTTCGGATTGCGGCACAATGCCAGATATGTTGGTTAGGGTATCTCCCGGAAACAGATAGCCTAAAGAAAAAGAAATAATGATTAATATGGTAATCGTCACCACCATCAAATTGATATAGCGTAGTAACAAATTATTCATTGTTTTCGAACCACATCGTCAAACCGAATACCACCAAAAGGATTAATTGTTATACCCTCAATTTGATTATTCACTGCCTGATATTGGAATGCATGAGCAATTGGCACTAGGGGGATTTCTCTAAATATAATTTGATTTGCGCGGTGATAAAAAATACGACGCGCATTTGAATCTTCTGTTTTCAACGCGCTTTCGATCAGATCATCATATTCTGGATTACACCAACGTGCTCGATTTGTGCCAGAAGGAATTGCCGCACAGGTTAGCAGTGGACGATAAAAGTTATCGGGGTCACCGTTATCGGCAGACCAACCAATGAGCACAGAATCATGCATACCAGCAGTTAAATTTTCTCTAAATCGAGTCCAATCATAGCTTACAATGTTAACGGTGACGCCAACTTCCGCTAAATAAGTACTCATTAGTTGAGCCATTTTCATCGCGTTTGGATTGTAAGCCCGTTGCACAGGCATTGCCCAAATATTCATTGTGAAGCCAGAGGAAATACCAGCTTCGTCTAACAATTTCCGAGCAATCACGGGGTTATAACCAATATCTTGCATGTTTGATTGATGCGCCCATGAAGCTGAGGGGACTAAACTTTTAGCCCTGGTTGCCTGGCCTAAGTAAACTGTCTCTAACAACGATGTTTTATCGATAGCAAGTGCCAAAGCGCGACGTACTTTAGGATTATCAAATGGCGGTTTACTTGTGTTAAATGCCCAGAAACCCACGTTCAGACCTGGTTTTTCCAGTAACGTTAAGTCTTCTCTTTCTCTTATTATTTCAAGATCATTTTGCGATGGGAAAGCGACAGCATCGCATTCGCCTGTAATTAGCTTAGCTACACGTAATGAGCTTTTAGGCGTAATATCAAACACGAGATTTTCAGGCCCCGTGGTATTCAAAAAGTAATCATGGTGACGTTGGTAACGAATAAATTGGTCTTTACGATAACTAACAAATTTATAAGGGCCAGTGCCAATAGGTAGTACATCTAAATTGCTTGGTGAGCCTTTTTCCAGCAAATTTATTGCATATTCAGCAGATAAAATGACGGAAAAGTCAGTCGCTAAGTTTGCTAGAAATGAACTGTCAGGCTTGTACAGTGAGATCTCTACACGATAGCCATTTATTCTATCAACGTTTTTGATCGTACTTTTCAAGCCTAAGCTTTGAAAGTAAGGATAACTGCCGCCCGATATATCATGGTAGGGGTGTGAGTTTACACGCCATCGATCAATACTGAATACGACGTCGTCGGCATTAAAGTTACGAGTTGGCGTAAAATAGGAAGTGTCATGAAATGAAACGCCTTTGCGCAATTGGAATGTATAAGTAAGACTGTCATTACTGACTAACCAACTGCTCGCTAAGCCGGGCTCTATTTCACCGTTCTCAGTATTGAATTCAAGCAGTCGATCGTAAACTTGATGCGAAGACGCATCCGCGGTGGTGCTTGAAGTATCTAATTGCGGGTTAAATGAGGCTGGACTGCCTTCTGAACAAAATGTAATGCCGGCTTGGGTTATTTGAGTTTTTTGTTTGGAGCAAGCCGACATCAATATTAGGCTGAAGCTCAGTAATATTATGCTTTTTATAGTGCTTGACTGGTTTTTTAGATTCATTATTCGTCGGTTTTATCTAACAGATTGTATTTCTTTAAATAACCTCTTAATTGATGATACGTTAATGAGAGCTTTTCTGCAGTTTTTTTCTGATTAAATTGTGCATCTTTTAACGCGCTATTCAACATGTGTATTTCAAAGTCTTGTGATTGCTCTTTTAGGTCAACCGGAAAATTAAACGTTTTTTCTGTAGGTAAAGTGGATACTGCTGTTAATGCGTCTTCACTCGACTTTGCAATAGCATCAACCAGCGTATTATTGTCTATTGGTCCTGAATTATGCGTTGAAGCTATAACAGGGGAGACTTGTAAAGGTGCTTTCGTGCGCTGTTGTGGGCGAAATTCAGATAAAAAAGGATTTACTACTATGTCGTGTACAGGCAGGTTCGGATTATTTCGGTAAACTGCGCGTTCGACCACGTTTTTTAATTCACGGACATTACCAGGCCAATCATAGTCCAGTAACGTCTTTTTGGCTTTCGCGGTAAACCCACTAAACAATTCCATTTCCAACTCACGCGCCATGCCAATCGCAAAATGTTCCGCGAGCATCATAATATCTTCTTGCCGATGCCTTAGTGGTGGAATAGTAATCACGTCGAAGGCTAAGCGGTCGAGCAAGTCAGCTCTAAACTCACCTTGCTCTGCAAGCGTGGGTAAGTCTTCATTTGTTGCGGCAACCAAGCGTACATCAACTTTGACTGTCCGCGTGCCACCAACCCGCTCAAATTCACCATATTCTATTACCCGAAGCAGTTTTTCTTGAACTAGCGCCGAGGTATTGGCCAATTCATCTAAAAACATGGTGCCATTGTCGGCATATTCAAATCGACCTTCTCTTCTTTTTGCGGCACCAGTAAATGCGCCCGCTTCATAACCAAAGAGTTCACTTTCGAGCAAGCTGTCATTTAATGCTGCACAATTAAGCTTTACGTAGTTTTGATCCCAGCGTTGAGATAAGAAGTGGAGTCTTGCAGCAATGAGCTCTTTACCTGTGCCACGCTCGCCAATGACTAGAACTGGCTTATTCAATGGGGCTATTTGAGATACTTGTTCCAATACCTCCATAAAGCTATTGGCTTGACCCAGCAAGTTATCCTGTTGCTTAAAGCGACTCATTATGATCTCCTTGAAAATTCGTCAATTTCACCAAAATCTAGTCTACTTGAAAAAAAATAAAAATCCTAAATTTCTTTTGAAAAGTTTATTATCTATATAAATCAGTTTGTTACTGGATTTTGATAAGTTGGCAAGCATATTGAATAGTATTTACCAAGTTCAACAATAATTTTTTTATTTTACATAAATAGAGGTACATGATCATGGGTATATTTTCACGTTTTACAGATATTATAAACTCTAACATCAATGCTTTGCTAGACAAGGCTGAAGACCCTGAAAAGATGGTTCGCCTTATTATTCAGGAAATGGAAGATACATTGGTTGAAGTTCGTTCAGCATCTGCAAAAACCATTGCCAACAAGAAAGATGTTAGCAATCGAGTCACTAGATTGAACAACGAAGTTTCTGAGTGGCAGGAAAAAGCAGAACTGGCTTTGAGCAAAGACCGCGAAGATCTTGCAAGAGCTGCTTTACATGAAAAGCAAAAAACGGCTGAGACTGCAGCTTCATTGCAGCAAGAGCTTAGTTTAATTGAGAGTGAACTTGCAAAATTGCAGAGTGAAACTGGGCAATTACAAGACAAGCTAGCGGATGCGAAGTCGCGTCAAAAAACGATTCTCATGCGCCAGAAGACAGTGAGTTCGAGACTTGAAGTGAAGAAACGTCTTGATAGCAACACCGTTGATAATGCAATGGGTAAGTTCGAACAATTTGAGCGTAAAATTGACGACCTCGAGTCACAAGTGGAAGCTTACGATGTTGGTAAGAAAACGCTAAAAGATGAATTTGCTGAGTTAGAAGCGGGCGGTAAAATTGATAATGAATTGGAAGCATTAAAGAGAAAAATGCAAGCTAAGACTGAAAAACCAGTGGCCAAAGCGAAAAAAGCTTAATTATGGTGTAAGCTTAGTTATATAATACAGTTCATTTTTAAAGAGAATATTGTCTTTGAAAGACGAAAAGTAGCGGTACATGGAGTGCCGCATTATTCTCTCCATTTAGTCCGTCAATAGGAGAACTATCGTGGGCGAATTATCAGTTATTTTTGCAGGCGTACCCTTAATATTATTTACTTTGTTTGTTGCTCCTATTTGGCTAGTTTTACATTACCGTAGCAAGAAACAGGTAAAACAGGGATTGTCTGAAGAAGAGTTCGCGACCTTGCAACAGCTCGCAGAAAAAGCAGAATTAATGGCAGATCGAATTCAAACCTTAGAAAGCATTCTTGATGAAGAAGCGCCGAAATGGAGAGAAAGAGCATGAAAACTGGAACCTCACTCTATCGCGACCCGAAAAATGGCAAAATAGCAGGTGTTTGTGCCGGTATTGCCGATTACTTTACGTTGGAAATTTGGTTAGTAAGAATTTTAACAGTAACTGCATTTTTCCTGTTAGGCGGTTCTTTTGTTCTGGTTGCCTATATAGCAGCTTGGTTCATTTTAGATAAGAAGCCTGATGGTTCTATACCAACTAACGGCGCAAATCAGCGTTCGAATACAGTAAACTCAGGATCTGCTAATAAAGTTTGGCGAAAAACTGGCGATGTAGGATCAAGCACTGAAGGTAGAATTGAAGTTAAATCTCGTGTTTGGCAAGCAGGTGAGCCGCCAAGAGAAGCATTTTTTGATATTCAGGAAAGATTTAGAGTCGCTGAGCTCAAGTTACGTAAGTTAGAAGGTTATGTAACGTCTAAAGAGTTTGAACTTAATCGAGAGATCAGCAGATTGTAAGTCTTTAAATTGCACAATATTATTTTGAGTATCCTCCCTTTTTAATACCACTTATTAGTGGTATTTTTTTGTTTTAATAGGGTTTAAAGCTAATTATGTAAATTTAAAATTACAAAATGACTATTTCTGGAGGTTGTTAGAAAAGGTCATATCATCGTTATTTGTTAAAAGTTAGTTACCATAAGTAAGTCGAAATCAACTGAGTGATTAAATGTTATGGTAAGTGCACCGCCGAAGAAAACGCAGTATGTTTCTCGCCAATCTGACGAAAATGGCATAATTCACTGGTCAAATGATGAAAATCAAATTTGGCAAGAATTGTACGCGCGTCAAATCGCTTTATTACCAGGTCGCGCATGCGAACAATACATGCAAGGGCTAGACCTTTTAAACTTATCCCAAGACCGCATTCCACAGCTTAAAGATATCGATGAAGTGTTAATGCGAGAGACAGGGTGGAAGACGGCCGAAGTACCGGCACTCATCAATTTTACAGATTTTTTTACATTGCTTGCTAATAAACAGTTCCCTGTTGCGACTTTCATAAGAAATAAAGACGATTTTGATTACCTGCAAGAACCGGATGTTTTTCATGAAATATTTGGGCATTGTCCTTTGCTAACTAATCCAGCATTCGCTCATTTTACGCACACCTATGGTAAATTAGGTTTAGCGGCAAGCAAGGAAGATCGCGGGTATTTAGCGCGTTTATATTGGTTCACGGTAGAGTTTGGTTTGCTAAAAACTAATGACGGACTGCGTATTTATGGGGGCGGTATATTATCTTCTCCTGGCGAAACACATTATGCGCTAGAAAGTGATATTCCGCACAGATATGAATTAACTCCAGTTGATATGTTACGGACCCCATATCGTATTGATATTATGCAGCCACTTTATTATGTGCTTGAAAACTTTGATAATCTGTTTGATATTGCTGAAATGGATATCATGACATTAGTGGAACAAGCGAAAAAATTGGGTTTATTTAAGCCTAAATTCCCTCCTAAAAAGAAACTTGCCAGTTAAGTTGAAATAAAAATGACGTTGCTCCGGTCTGTTCAATGTGTATCAAAAAGCAGGTCACATTGCGTAACTTAGATACTGATCTAGGGCGACGTATAAACGTATAATCTATCACTAAGTGAATTAATTCACCTTGGGGTGACTTTTCGGGTAAACACTAAACTAATGCGATTGGAAATAAACTGTCAAGATAGACTTGGAATTACGCAAGACGTCCTAGATATTCTAACGGAATATCATATTGATTTACGCGGCATAGAAATCGATGAAGTTGGAAAAATATTTTTAGATTTTCCCACTATCGAGTTCGATGACTTTCAGCACCTGATGCCTAAACTTCGACGAGTCGAAGGCATCGTAGATGTAAAAACAACTCCTTTTATGCCTATTCAGCGGGAAAGAAACCAATTACGGGCACTACTTCAAACACTGCCCGACCCGTGCTTTTCGATTGACACTTCAGGACGAATTATATTATTTAATGATGCGGTAGCCAGCGGTCTTGAACTCAAGCCTGAGCTGATATTGCAATTGAATATTGATGAAGTGCTGTCTGGTTTTCACATTACAAAATGGCTAGAAGGCAAAGAAATATATGCGCAAACTCACCGAGTTAAGTTTATAGAGCAAGATTATATTGCTGATATTTTGCCAGTTGATGTGCCTGATAATGACAAAAGCGTGATTGCGGGTGCTGTTATAATCCTTAAGTCGGAATCACGATTAGGAAAACAGCTTAATGTATTCAATAGAACAACATCCAATTGCTTTGACTCATTCCAAGCAGTAAGTCCGGTCATGAAAAAAGTAATACGCGATGCCAAGCGCATGGCAGAGTTGGAAGGGCATATGCTGATATATGGTGAGTCTGGAACAGGCAAACAAAGTATTGCAAGAGCTTGTCATGACAGCAGTCCGCGGGTTGAAGGGGAGTTTCACATTTTGAATTGTGCTTCCTTACCCGATGACGTAGCAGAAACTGCTTTATTTGGTGTTGAACAGAGTCAGTTTATCGTTGCGGAGTCTAAACTTGGCCTAATTGAATTGGCATCTGGCGGCACACTCGTGTTAGACGAAATTTCAGAAATGTCTCAGCAGCTTCAATCTAAGTTATTGCGGGTTATAGAAGATGGCTATTATCGCAAAGTCGGTCAAAGCCAATCTACAAAAGTGGATCTTCGGATTATCTGCACAACCTGCAAAGATTTGTCAGAGGCAGTTGAGATTGGCACGTTTAGAGAAGATTTGTATTACCGGTTAAATGTTCTGGCGTTAGTTCTGCCGCCACTTCGTGAACGAAAAACGGATGTTATTCCGCTATCAGAAAGCATTGTTCGCACGCATAGCAATAAGCTAGGTATCCGCTCACCCAAGCTGAGCAAGTCTTGCGTTGATTACTTACAAGCCTACCCATGGCCCGGCAATGTACGACAATTAAAAAATGCATTATATAGAGCGATAGCATTGATGGATGGCAATGAAATTACAAAAGAGGCTATTCAGCTACCTAGCTGCAGTACGACGGTAAATTATATTGATGAAAACTTTGAAGGCACTTTAGAGCATGAAGTTAAGAAATTTGAAAAAGATTTACTTAAACGGCTGTATCCTTCCTATCCGAGTACTCGACAATTGGCCCGCAAGCTTGGATTAAGCCATACGGCGATCGCCAATAAACTGCGCGAATATGGCATCAGTAAGGCAACTGTAAAGTATTGATTACATTATATCTCTTTAGCCCCACGTTTTGGGGCTTTTTTTTGACTTTTTCTCAGTAACACCGTCCAGAAATTCAAGGTGTTTCATTCTGTTTTCAGCGCTATAATAGCTCAACTCAATAACAACTTGAAAACGATGTAAAATAAATGGCGATGCAAGCCGCTTCTTCTTTTCAAGTTGTCCAGTGAATGATGAAATAAATTAAAGGTTGAATGAATGAAATTAGCGACTTATAAAAATAATACACGTGATGGCAAGTTGATGCTCGTAAGCCGCGACTTAACAAAAACAATTGAAGTTGCTGATGTTGCATTAACTATGCAGCAAGCATTGGATAACTGGCAAACCATTCAACCTGTATTACAAACTCGTTATGAAGCATTAAATGAAGGTAGTTTGGGCGCTGAAAATTTTGATGAAGCGCTTTGTGAAAGCCCATTACCTCGTGCTTTTCAGTGGGCAGATGGCAGTGCTTATGTTAACCATGTCGAACTTGTGAGAAAAGCACGAGGTGCAGAAATTCCAGCCTCATTTTGGACCGATCCGTTAATGTATCAAGGTGGATCAGACGATTTTATTGGTCCTAGAGATGACGTATTATTACCTTCGGACGAATGGGGGATTGATTTTGAAGGCGAAGTAGCTGTTATTACCGATGATGTTCCAATGGGCATTTCTGCTGCAAATGCAGGGCAGCATATTAAATTACTTATGCTAGTCAATGATGTATCTTTACGCGGTTTAATTCCTGGTGAGTTAGCGAAAGGGTTTGGCTTTTTTCAGTCAAAACCATCTTCAGTATTTTCTCCTGTCGCTGTAACCCCAGATGAGCTTAACAATGCTTGGTCAGACAACAAAGTACATCTGCCATTGGTCTCGCATTACAATAGTGCTTTGTTTGGAAAGCCGCAAGCTGGCGAAGATATGACATTTGATTTTTCGCAACTAGTTGCTCATGCTGCAAAGTCGCGTAACTTAGGTGCGGGAGCAATTATTGGTTCAGGTACTGTGTCAAATAAACAAGACACCGAGCATGGCTCTTCAATAGCTGAAGGTGGTGTTGGTTATTCTTGTATTGCCGAAGTGCGAATGATAGAAACCATTCGAGATGGCAAACCTTCAACGCCGTTTATGTCCTTTAACGACTCTATTCGCATCGAAATGTTCGACTGCAATGGCCTGAGTATTTTTGGTGCCATTGACCAAGTTATCAAGAAATCTGCGGTAAAATAGCACTTGAAAAGGGTAAATGATGAGTCTTAAATTATATGGTTATTGGCGGTCCTCTGCATCCTATCGCTTAAGGATAGCGATGCATTTAAAGCAACTTGATTTTGATTACTTGCCAGTGCACTTAGTAAAAGATGGTGGTGAACAAAAGAAGAATGCTTACAGCAACATTAATCCGTCTATGTTGGTCCCTACTTTTGTTGACGACGACGAAGATATTGTACTGAATCAATCGTTAGCAATAATAGAATATTTAGATGATAAATATCCGGGTACGCGGATGTTACTGCCAACCCATGCGGTCGACAAAGCAAGAGTAAGGGCTATCGCGCAAGATATTGCGTGTGACATTCAACCCGTTACAAATTTGCGTATTTTGCAAGCTCTTAACTCTGATTTTGAAGCCAGCAGTGAACAAACTAAAGCCTGGTGCGCCAAATGGATTGAGTTAGGGTTTATCGCACTAGAGAAAAGACTCGCAACACGGTCTGGTAAATATTGTTTTGGTTATGATGTAACGTTAGCTGATGTTTGCCTTGTCCCTCAAGTTTACAATGCGATAAGATTTCAAGTCGACATGCAACGCTTTCCATTGATTCAAAAAATCTATGATAATTGTAATGAACTAGACGCATTTCAAAAAGCAAAACCTGAAGCACAAACGGATGCTGCTTAGCTGAAAAAAGAAACGGCAGAGTTATATATTTTTAATAGGTAACTCTGTCGTGTTTTTAACTTGCTTTAGCGCAAACGTCGAACTTAAATGGTCAACTAACGGTAAGTGAGTGAGTTTATTTTTGAGCAATTGTTCATACTCTTCGATGCTCTCAACAATAACCTTCAATAAATAATCTTTTTCGCCACTAGTGGTGTGACATTCAACTATTTCTACAATTTCCTGAACTGCTCTTTCGAAATCGACAAGCGAATCACCATCATGGTTTTTTAACGTCACATAAATAAAAACCGAGACGCCAAGATTAAGCTTCTTACTGTCCAACAGCGTGACTTTTTGACGAATAACTCCGTCAGCTTCCATGCGTTTAACTCTACGCCAGCAAGGGGTATGGGATAAACCGACATATTGGCTGAGTTCTGCCATAGATACTGTTGCGTCTCTTTGCATAACTCTGAGAATTTCACGATCAAACTTATCTAACTTCATTTTTCTTCCGTGGTGAGAGTTGTATCACTTATGATTTGGCTATTATAGGATAGATATCCTATAAATAGAAAATAATAAATACATTTATATAACAACTTTATTTCAGATAAGTGTAAATCGCAAGATACGTCCTCTAGATCATCAGCTACAATCCCCCTTGAGTTAATGCTATCAAACGATGAATTGTTGACGATAGACAGATTGAAAATAATAAAAACAAAAAAGAACACTTCTAATAATAAGGTACATATGTCAGTTTTCGACCACCGAGAGTTTACAGAGCATGAACAAGTTTCGTTTTACCATGACAAAGCAACTGGCTTAAAAGCAATTATTGCTGTGCATAATACAAACC
This sequence comes from uncultured Glaciecola sp., assembly GCF_937770335.1. Classification (GTDB taxonomy): domain Bacteria; phylum Pseudomonadota; class Gammaproteobacteria; order Enterobacterales; family Alteromonadaceae; genus Glaciecola. Next base: position 144,015 of record NZ_CALJHY010000003.1, on the reverse strand, counting down.
TGGGACCCGGGCTAGGCGGGTGTCGAATGTGGAATTATGCTAATTCAGAAGAAGCGTTGACCGATGTATTGCGTTTATCTAGAGGGATGACGTATAAAGCGGCAATGGCAGGACTGCCGCAAGGTGGTGGTAAAGCGGTAATTTTTGGTGATCCTCGTAAGGATAAAACACCTGAAATGATGCGCGAAATGGGCAACTTTGTTGACACCTTAAAAGGGAAGTACATTACAGCGGAGGATTCCGGTATTGCGGTGTCTGATATCGTTTTTATGTCTGAGAATACAAAGCATGTTAGCGGTACTTTTTCCAAGTATAGCTTTGATGGTAGTGTTGCCGATGGTAATCCTGCTCCTGCTACCGCTTACGGGGTATTCGTTGGCATAAAAGCTGCCGTTAAACATGTCTATCAAACTGATTTACGCGGTAAGAAGGTAGCAATCAAAGGTGTTGGCCACGTTGGCATCAGATTAGCTGAGCATCTCTACAGAGAAGGCGCGATTCTTTATGTGGCTGACATATTTCCTGACGGCGTTAACAGAGCGGTTGCAGAGTTTGGTGCAACGCAAGTTAGCGTGGCTGAAATTGATTTGTTAGACGTAGATGTGTTCGCCCCATGCGCCTTAGGTAACGCGATTAATGAGCAGAATGTCGATCATATTAAAGCTCGAATTATTGCAGGGGCGGCAAACAACCAACTAGCGTCGGACGAAATGGGTGTGAAGTTGGCCAATAACGGTATCTTATATGCACCTGATTATGTCATTAATGCAGGCGGTATTATTGATATTTTTCACCAACGTTCAGATAGCAATGCAGAAAAATTGCGAGAACATTTAGATCAGATTGGCGAAACGTTACAAACCATTTTTGTCGCAGCAGAGAAGAATGGTTTAGCTACCGCAAAAGTAGCTGATTCGTTAGCTGAATTAAAATTTAAATAAATTGGTTTGCAGCGGTTGCAAGTAATCGCATAAATCGGCATAATCCACGCCGTCTTGAAGTCAAGACGGTTTCTATGGTGAGCCTTGGTTCTCTCGCAATGATATTTTGGAAACTCGGTCAGGCCCGGAAGGGAGCAGCCGTACCGAAGGACTCATGTGCCGAGATGTGGCTAGGGCTTGCCACCCAATTCTTTTTATTCCTCGTTTTTATCAGAGACATTTTGTTTTGGATGTGTTTCTAGATACTTGTTAGCGTTAGATACTGCATGTGATACGTTCATCTCCATTTGAGTTCGTTCCGATATCGGTAGAAAAAATGCCATGTCCACTTCATAGCGAATATATCTCGGCGGTAACTGATTTAATACTAAACAGGTGAGGTCGGCTACAAAGTCTGGGGTTTGACTTTGATAAAAGCCAAGCGCTTCTATTTTTTGTACGACTAAATTTTCATAATAGTTGTGAATGTCATCATCTAGTTTCATATCATCACCGTTGTTAGTTAATTGTTACCCTTTATATTCTAAGATATATCGGCAAAAAATACGCAAACACAATGTTTGCCCGATTTTTGTTCGGTAAATTATAAATAGGTGCCTGCTTTTCACTCACACCTAATATATGAGAATACTGGATATACTAAAAATAGCTCCTTTGTACTATCTTTAATTGTGCACGCATTTGCAACTCTTGTTTGATCAAAGAATCAAGTGATAACGCGCTTATGCCGTAATTTAATTGCATTTACCAGTGGCTATTTTTTTTCATTATGAAAGGAAATAAATTATACAAAAAATTAACACTTAGCCCATGCGTGTTCTTGACATTTACACAACATCCTGTGACTATCTAAGGGGAGTGCATCGTTCTAATGAATGCACGACTATGATAATTATAATTTCGACGCTCTTTATTGTTAAGGGCGTGAACATCAAAACTATGGTTGGGAATATGTCCAAAATGAGCAAGAGAACTCAAATAGCGTCATGCGTTCTAGGTGCATTAGCACTGGGGAATGCTTCGATCGTCTCTGCAGATCAACTTCAGGATTTACAAAATGAAGAAGTTAAGATCCACAAAGCAGCAGCGCAATCTCAAGAAAAAATTAATAATCTTTTCGAGCAATCACAAGAATTGTTGGCGGAGTACCGAAACGTCATTGATTCAACGGAGAGCTTAAAGGTCTACAATGATTACTTGGCCAATTTAGTGGCAGACCAACAGCGTGGTATTGATTCCCTGCAACGGCAGATCGATTCAATCGACGAGACGAGGCAAAACATCGTTCCATTGATGTTTAACATGATTAACAGCCTTGAAGAGTTTATTAAACTCGATATTCCAATCAATATCGAAGAGCGTACTGCTCGTGTTCAAAGACTTCGCGACGTTATGTCAAACTCAAGCGTAACCGTAGCCGAACGTTTCCGTCTTGTGCTTGAAGCATATCAGACTGAAAACGAATACGGTTCAAAAATTGAAACCTACGCGGGTACCATTGAAGATGGTGGCCAAGAAGTATCGGTTGATTTCTTTAACCTAGGTCGTACTGCTCTTTTAGCATTGTCTAAAGATCAGAAACACGCTTGGGCGTGGGACAACGATGCACGTGGTTACCAAAAATTAGGTGATGAGTATCTTAATTCAATCATTCAAGCTGTGCGCATGGCACAAGGCTTGGTGCCTGAAGATCTTATCAAATTACCAATTAAAGCTGCGGAGTAAGTATAATGAAACCAACAATTAAAACGCTTGTTGCTGCAGCGGCAATGGTTTGTGTAGCGTCTTTCGCACAAGCACAGTCGTCAACGACATTGCAAGATCTACTACAGAAAGTAAAACAAGAAGGCACAGCTCAAACACGTGTTAATGATCAACGCGAAGCTGAGTTCCGCAAAGACCGCGCTGATAAGCAAGGTTTGTTGCGCAAGGCACAAGCTGATATGCGCGCTGAAGAAGGTCGTGGCGATCGTTTAGCTAAGTCGTTTTCAGCGAATGAACAAACATTAATCGACAGAGAAGTTGAACTTGATGTCGCAAAGGGTGACCTTGGCGAGATGTTCGGTGTTGTACGTCAAGCTTCAGCTGATGCATACGGTCGAATTTCTACTTCAATCGTTAGTGCTCAGTACCCTGGTCGCGATGTGTTCTTAGGTGAAATGTCAAATGACTCAAAAGGTCTGCCGAATATTCGCGAACTAAAAGAGTTGTGGTTTTCTCTTCAAACAGAAATGACAGCGTCTGGTCAAGTTGAAAAATTTGAAACAGAAGTTCTTAATTTGGATGGTGGTAGAGAAACGCAAACAGTACTGCGTATCGGTTCCTTTAATCTGGTCGGTAACGAAGGTTACTTAGTTTACGATGATTCTGACAACACGGTTCAACCGTTGGGTCGTCAACCAGACGGTTATCAAGTAGCAACAACTCAAGACATTCTTAATGCGAAGGCATCAGACGGATTTATCCCTGTCTATGTGGATCCATCAAGAGGCGCGATTTTGAACTTGTTCAAGCAAAAAGCGACGATGATTGAAAGATATCACGCTGGTGGTCCAGTAGGTTACACAATCACTTTCATGTTAGCGATTGGTTTGGCAATTGGTTTGTTCAAATTCCTTACGCTTTCCGCGATTGGCGGGAAAATGAAGTCACAGCTTAAGAATATCGATCAACCAAATATTAAAAACCCACTGGGTCGTATCTTGACGGTTTATCAAGCAAACAAATCTGCTGACGTTGAAACTTTAGAGTTGAAATTGGACGAAGCGATTTTACGTGAGTTACCAAGTGTTGATAGAGGTATTAATATCATCAAGATATTTGCAGCAATCGCACCGTTGCTTGGTCTACTCGGTACAGTACTTGGTATGATTGAGACGTTCCAGCAAATTACATTGTTCGGTACTGGTGACCCAAGAATCATGGCTGGTTCAATATCCATGGCCCTTGTGACAACAGCTCAAGGTATTATTGCAGCGTTACCACTTATTTTGGTTCACAGTATTGTCGCTTCAAAAGCGAAGTCAATTGTTCATGTATTAGATGAGCAAACTGCTGGCTTCATTGCAACTAGCGCAGAGTCGGAGAAAGCTTAATATGATGTACCTGATTGGATTATGGGAATCTGTCAGGGACTTTATCGCTGCCGGCGGTGACGTGTTGTATTTCGTCGCTGCTGCGCTCTTCCTAATGTGGGTTTTAATGGTTGAGCGTTATTGGTATTTGAGTTCAGTATTTCCAGGGGTTAAGAAGCAAATTATAGCCGACTGGGATGCTAGAAAAGATACTACTTCATGGTATGCGCATAGAATTCGTGACACGTGGATTTCACAGGCGTCAGACGCCTTGGATGCAAGATTGCTTATTATCCGTACATTGGTGGCCATGTGTCCATTAATTGGATTGCTAGGCACAGTAACCGGCATGATCGGTGTATTCGAGAGTATGGCAACACAAGGCACTGGTAACCCAAGAATAATGGCTGCTGGTATTTCGATGGCAACAATTCCAACAATGGCTGGAATGGTTGCAGCTCTTTCTGGACTGTTTTTCAGTTCACGTCTTGAGGCGAAAGCTAAAATGGCAAGAGAGACATTAGTTGATAGCCTGCCACATCATTAAGAGAGATTATCATGGGTCGTAAAGTAAGAGTTGAAGAAGAAGACGCTCAAATCGACATGACGCCGATGTTGGACGTTGTCTTCATAATGCTAATATTCTTCATTGTAACGACTGTTTTTGTTAAGCAAGCGGGTATAGACGTAAACAAACCCGAAGGCGAGACAGCAGTGTTATTGAAGAAGGCAAACATATTTATTGCGATTACCGAAAAGGGCGATGTTTGGATGGATAGACGCGAGATTTCAGTGGAAGCTGTCGCGGCTAACCTTGAAAAACTTTTGTCCGAGCAACCTTCTGAAGTTGTCTTTATTCAGGCAGATGCCAAGGCCAAGCATGGCATAGTGGTAAAAGTCATGGATCAAGTGAAGGAAGCCGGTATCGACCGTGTTGCAATTGCGGTAAGGGGTTAATATGGTTAAATTTATAGTTTCCATTTTACTTGGTGCATCGATTGCTTTTGGTCTGTTCGTTATTATGGCGAAATTGGTCCAAAATGACGGCAAAGCGCAAGAGTCGCTTCCTCCTCCACCTGTTATTGATATTGTCATGCAAAAGCCTGACGATGAAATACAGACTCGTGTGAGAAAGCCACCGCCGCCGCCACCGCCACCGCAAGAGCCACCAAAAGTTGAATTAGTTGAGCCTGCTCAAGCTGATCCAAACTCGTCTGGCTTTAGTTTGTCAATACCCTCTGTAGACACTGGTGGTATCAGTAATGCAGTTGGTGGTATTGGCGGAATGCGCGATGGTGATGCAGCTCCAATTGTACGTATTCCACCAGACTATCCACCACAAGCTGCCCGAGATGGCAAAGAAGGTTGGGTGCGTTTGTCGTTCACTATTAATGAAGTCGGTGGCGTGGAAGACGTTGAAGTACTAGATGCTGATCCAAAGCGAATTTTTGACCGCAATGCAAAGCGTGCTCTTCGCAAGTGGAAGTATCGTCCACAAATTGTTGATGGCGTAGCTCAAAAACAGTTTGGACTCGAAGTTCAATTAGACTTTAAGCTAGGAGAATAGATTATGAAATTTAAATCTCTCAAAGCTTCATTGCTGCTTGGTTCTGCACTAGTGATGGGGTCTTATTCGACCTTATCATTGGCGCAATCTAATCTGGCAGTCCAATGTCCGGGTTACAAGCCAGCAAAAACGCAGTTGCTAGGTATGAAAGTAGGTAAGAAGCTGAACAAGGCATTCGAAGCTTACAACCAAGACTTGGTGAAAGAAGCTATTGATTTGTTGTATGAAATTGAAGCTGATGAACCATTTGACAGAGCTTCTGTCGACCGGTTTTTAGGTCAATTGCTAGTTTCAGAGCCAGGTAAGAGGGCAGAAGCTGCTGATTACCTTGAACGTGCGGTGAAAACCAAAATATTAAACGATAACGACCACGCTCCTATCGTTAAACTAGTTGGCGATCTAAAGTACGAAGCTGGTGATTATGCAGAAGCTATAACGTGGTTCGAACAGTGGATGGAATTCACTTGCCGAGACGATGGTATGACTTATCTTAAAATTGCTAACGCTTATAAAGAGATGAAGCAATTGGACAAAGTCATTGCGCCGGCAGATAAGGCGATTGAGTTCTTAAATCCAGCAAAAGAAACACCTTATGCAATAAAGATGAGTGTTTATTACGATCAGAAGAAATACATGGAAGCCATCGACGTTATAGAGACGGCACTTCAAGTTTTTCCTGATTCGAAAGCATGGTACAAGAACGCCGGATTGTTTTATCAGATTACTGAAAACTACAAAATGGCACTGACCATGTTTGAACTTGCTTATATGCAGGGTCACTTAACAACAGCGACTCAGCATAACCAGCTTGCTCAATTGTATAGCGTAAATGGTATACCACATCGTGCGACTGTATTGATGCAAAAGCATATGAAATCAGGTTTGATACCTAAAGATAAAACTTCTTTATCTGCGGTAGCAAATGCTGCGTTTCAAGCCCGTGAATTCAAGACAGCCGCATCGTATTTTGGTCAAGCTGCAAAGTTTGCTTCTGATCCAGAACTTTACCGTAGACAAGGTTCAATGTTGTTATCAGCAGGTGATTATAAAGGCGCTGTTGAAGCGTTGAATAAGTCACTTATTAACAACGAAGAAAGTGAAGGTAAAGTGCACTATGCTCTGATCGAAGCGTATTTCTATCTAGGTGATTACAAAGCTGCTATGGCTGCTGTGCAAGAAGCTAAGAAAGATTCAGGTATTCGTAAAAATGCATTAGCTTGGGAACCTTATATAAAAACGAAGGCTTCCAACAGAGGCATTCGAATCTAGTTAGGTTCGTAATATAGAAAAAGCTCCGTTACGGAGCTTTTTTTTGTCTAAAATTAAGTAAGTAGTGTAGTTTATTAGTACTACTTAGTTTCAATAGGGATTAATTTTATACAATTACAGTTCGCCGGCCGGTGTTTCGAAAATTCTCTTTAGCTTACCTTTGAGATTTGATAGCACGTATTCCTTAGTCTGTTGCGACAGGTTTTTTTGCAATGCTTGAGTGAATAACTCGGACAGCTCTTTTGAAGTCTCCACATTTAATTTACTTAGTTCAAAGTAAATGCTGGCAGCAGTGTTAACTAAACTTCTTTTGTTCTCAATAAACTGACTAATCCGCTGATGATGCACACGAGCAGATACGCTGCGCCAGTTTATCGACCCGTTTGGTACAGGACGACATTGACTAATAGTTTGAATTAATAAAGTTGAGTTAATGTCATTGTTGTTTTTTAACAGGTGGTTTAAAAAATAATCTAAATCGCTTACAGCAACAGCGAGATACGAACTAAACATATTGGTAGCTGCTTCGCTTAATGCCACGAACATAATGCCACTATGTTCACCACTGGATGTGTCTCTGCGAGCGCCTATTTTTAACAATTTAAAACATTGTGACTGCCAAAATGTACTCAGTTCACTAGTTAAGCCAAACGAGGTAGATAAGTAGTCAACATCATTTTTCTGAGCTAGCACACTGATTTTTCGTAACAACGTTTTACCCAGTCCTAAACGTCTAAGGCCAGGTTTGACTGCAATACGACTTATCCGCCAGCTGTTGGCTGTTATAAACCAGTCATCGCAAAAGGTCATAGCTAGATTTTGAGCAACTAAATGGCCGTTAACTCTTCGTCGTGAGGATATTATTCCTTCCAATAATTTATCTTTTGGTGCGAATCTGATGCTTCCCTCACGTGCAATAATAGCAACTCCACTAATTAAAAGGGTCGAATAAGACAAGCTAGCACTGTTTGTCAGTACCACAATATGTTGGTCTGGAGAATCAAGAATTCGCATTAAATCATCAGGTGTTGTTTGGTAATGACTTTGTATTAATAAACTAAAAACCTGAGCAAGTGCGTTTTTATGTTCGATTAGCCAAGCTTTATCTAACTGCTGAAAATAGGTCTGTGTAGATTTCCTATCTATATTAGCCAATAGGGGCTTATGGGTGAACGGCGCGACCTGAAACTGTGGAGGTAGCGTTTCATCAATAAAGGGGGCAAACACACGACTAAATACCGCTTCCAAACAATCCCCTTTGTACCAACGTAATGGATGATGCAATTCAACACTAATCAAAGCGTTACTCATGGTTTGAAGTTTGGGTAAAACACGTATTTTAAAGCCCAGTCCACTTCCTTCATATCCAGCGAGCGTTGTAGCCATGATAACCCGAGTGAATTTTTGACATGCAAATAATAAAATTGACGGGGCAATTGCTGCAGCTTCATCCACGATTAAGACGGCGTTTGCGGATAAGTGGCATAACTGGTCGGGAGCAATAAATTTAAGTTCACGAGCCGTGTGGGTATCATTTCGTTGTTTGTTTTTTTTAATTATGTCGGCTTTTGAATTCACCATGAACCGTTTATATTCGACTTGGGCTCGTTGGGCGTTATTAATATGTGGTGCAGTAATGAAAATATCAGTAATGTTATCTAGGGTAACCAATGTAGCCGCTATTTGCCCCAATAATGTCGATTTTCCTCTGCCACGCTTAGCGGTTATAAGACCGATCGATTTCACTTTTTGGGCATTACTTACGATAGCTTTGAACGCCGTTTGCTGCCCTGAGGTTAGTGTTCCAAGTAAACTGTCTTTCCTCTTATTTTGGTTAGCATAAGCAAAGGGTAGATGAGCAGAGTTTGGTGTTATGCAGGCCGTTCCCTCATCGTTTAATAAGATATCAACCATTCTTGAAATGAATAGACTCTTTGAATGTTGGGTATTATAACTAAATGCAATACCAGAATGTTGAGCTTCATAGTGTTGCCATTCCTTAAGATCTGGGCAAAGTATGACGAGTAAGCCCGATTTCCCAATCACCCCCTCTAGCGCATAAAGAGCACTGGGCTTAATTCCATCAAATGCATTGTAAATTACTATTTCATACTCTGTACCTAGATGCTGCTTATATTGGGATATTTGCGATTGAGTAACAAAGTTGAATTTAAGATGATTACTAAAACCCATCACTGTATTACTTAGTAACAAGGAAGACGAAGAAGTTTGTTGGAGCAGGCATTCGGTTTGCTGTTGACACCAATCAACGCCGCCAGAAATTAGCAACAATTGTCTATGGTTGGCATAGTCATTTCTTTGTGCCATCCAATCAATGAGTGATTTGCCTATCAATTTGCTTGCTCTCTTTTATAATGGAGGATTGCGAACCTGTTTATTCTACATTGATAAGGGAAAAAATGCGTTTTTTATCCAGACGTTTAGTAATGCCAAATGATTTAAATTATGCGAATGCTTTGTTCGGTGGAAGGGCACTTGAATGGATTGATGAAGAGGCTGCGATATACGCTATCTGTCAATTAGAAACAAACTGTTTAGTGACTAAGCATATCGGCGAAATATCATTCGAATCGCCGGCTACTCAAGGTGATATTGTCGAATTTGGATTAGTCACTAAGAAAGTCGGCAGAACCTCAATTACAGTCACTTGTTTAGTTCGAAATAAGGCGACGAAAAAAACAATATGTTTGGCTGATGATATCGTTTTTGTCAGGGTAGACCCTATAACTAGATTGGCGGTCGAGCACGGTAAAACGATGAAGGGGCTGTTGTCACAAACAGAAAAAGAAATGAGAGCATTAAATATGGAGTAGCGAAGTAAATTTGAGCATATAAATACGATTCTATATTCATCTAAGGGGCTATTTTTGTAACGCTAATGTTAACACTGTCTATAATTTTGAATTTAGTCAATCGATTGATTTACATTCTATTTTTTGTTGATATGATGCTACCTGACGCATTGTTATATTAGCGTTTAACCAAGGGGTGCAGCGATTTGCTGCTGAGATTCAGTTGAGAACCCTTATTTACCTGATCCGGTTAGTACCGGCGTAGGAATGGTTGTATAAACACATCAATTACCTGCTCCAACACCGGCTCTTTTCTACATATATGAAGAGAACCACATGAAAAACATAAAAGTATCAAATCAGTCAATATTCTTAAGACCACGAAACCAAGTTATAAAATCATTTCGCATTAATCCAATTGCGAAGTCAATGGCAGTTGCTTTACTCAGTTTTGGCATCCATCTTACAGCATTAGCGGACACCTCAGTTGTCAGTACCTCAAGCAATAAAGGGATTAATAATGGCATTGAACGGATCGTCGTTACATCTGATTTTAGTCAAAGGAGTCCCGATAATCTAGCCAGTAGTGTGGTCGTTATTGGCGAACAATTGTTAGATTTACGCCAAGCTGAACACTTGGAGGACATCATCGGTATTGTACCTAACCTGAATTTCAGTAGCGGTGCGTCACGCGGAAAATTCATCCAAATTAGAGGGATAGGTGAACGCAGTTTATTTGCCGAACCAATCAACGCTTCTGTTGCTCTTGTTGTCGATGAAATTAATTTTTCTGGATTAGGCGGCCTAGGTGCTCTATTTGATGTTCAACAAGTAGAAGTACTCTCTGGTCCACAATCAACTGGGTTTGGCGCGACCGGATTGGCTGGCATCATTAAAGTAGTCAGTAATGCGGCGACTGATAGTCAAGAAGGTTATTTGCAAGGGAGTTTTGCAGAATATAATACACAGCGATATAGCGCAGCCTATTCTAACCAAATAGCCGACGGTTTAAACGCACGTATTGCTATGCAGCAAGTGAACAGTGATGGCTTTGTCGAAAATATCTTTTTAAACCGCGATGATACTAATAATATTGACGAGTTTAATGCAAAATTGGCAGTTGACTATGTGATGTCAGATACAGCAGGGCTTGAATTTAAGCTTTATCGCTTTGATGTAAACAATGGCTATGATGCTTTTTCATTGGACAACGATAACAAAACCCGTTCAGATGAACCTGGATTTGATCGCACTGAAACACAAGCAGCGAGCGTAAAGTATATACAAGATTTAGGAGCGCACTCCTTTTCACTGTCACTGACTACTTTAAATGCGGATCTGGATTATGGCTACGATGAAGACTGGACATTTGTTGGTTTTCATCCGGATGAGTATAGTTCGTTTGACCAGTATAAAAGAAAAGTGAGCAACCAGACAGTAGACGCAAGATACGCCGCCACTGATGCTAATTCACCTTGGGTCGTCGGCCTTTATTATCAGCAAAGTGAACAGGATCTTACTCGAATCTATACTTTTGCCAATGCAGACTTCACCAGTTTTTATGAACCTAACTCAGTCGCCCTTTATGGTGAACGCAGTTGGCAAATATCCGAACCATTGTCAATTACGGCAGGTGCGAGAGTAGAGAAGTTTGATGCGGACTATGTTGATAGCAATAATTTTGTTGAAGTACTCGATGATAGCTTATTGGCAGGCAAATTAACGGCAAGCTACGCACTGCAAAAAACGACATTTTATTCCAGTATTTCGCGTTCATATAAAGCGGGCGGATTTAACGCTGATGAGCGTGTTTCGGACAACGACCGATTGTATTCCCCTGAATATAATTGGAACTATGAAATTGGTATTAAAGGTAATATAGAAACCTCAAGTGGGATTAAAGCGAATATATCGCTTACTTTTTTCTACATGCAAAGAGAGGATGCTCAAGTCAGTGACTTCTCTGTACTGGACAGAGAAGATGGTAGCGGTGCAGTTGAATTTATTGACGTTATTGGGAATGCAGATACGGGCATAAACAAGGGCATGGAAATTTCAAGTAATTGGCAGTTTACAGATAAATTAAGTACTGTTGTCAATTTGGGGTACCTTGATGCGACCTTTGGTAATTATCAACTAGTCGATGGCAGTTTTGTAGACAAACAATTACAAGCTCAAGCTCCTAAAATAACTTTTTATACGTCCGCCAGTTATGAGTTCACAGATCAGATTGTTTGGGTAGTTGAATTTGAAGGTAAGGACCGCCATCGCTTTTCTGTTGGGCATGATGAGCGAGCGCCATTCACCGCTGTATTCAATACCGAAGTAAATTGGCAAGAGGGAAATATCCTGTTGCAACTATGGGCCAAGAATATATTTGATAGAAACTTACCTACTAGAGGTTTTGGTGGCTTTAATAACGACCCAAGAGATGGCTATTTCCCAGCAAAGCCATACTATCAATTTGGTCAAGAGCGCCAGCTTGGTGTTACTGCAACCTACCGTTTTTAAGGAGAATAAAAATGAAACTTGTCGTTGATATTTCTTTGTATCCATTAAATGAAAAGTATATAGCGCCCATAAAAGCGTTTATAGACAGGCTCAACCAAGACGCTAATCTTGAAACGAGTACGTCTGCTGCGAGCACTATTATTAGTGGAGAATATGAGCATGTTATGGCTGTTTTAGGCAGAGAGATGAAGCAAACCTATAGCGAGACAGGTCAGGCTGTTTTTGTTTGTAAATTTCTAAATGGTGATAAAATGGGCTCAGGTGAGTGACTGAGTTTTTTGATATAGCAGTGCAGCAATTCCAGCAACAGAGTTTGCTGGAATTGCTCGCATTTGTTCTCTCTGTTTTATACGTTGTTTTAGCTACCAGACAAAATATTTGGTGTTGGCCTTGTGCGTTTGTGGGTACTGGCATTTTTGTTTATTTATTTTGGGAAGTGACACTAGTTTTTCAAATGCTGTTAAATTTTTATTACATTATTATGGCTGTCGTTGGTTTTTTGAGCTGGAAAGAGGTCAAAGACAAGCCGACTTTGTCTATTACTCGTGTAGACGCTAGAGTTCATATATTGCTAATTTTTGTCGGTTTTTTTGCCACCTGGTCATTAGTAAAAATGGGGGAAAACTGGTTCACTGGTGATTGGGTATGGTTGGATGCCGGAACGGCGGTATTTTCTGTTATCGCGACGGTAATGACAGCACGTAAAAAAATTGATAATTGGGTTTATTGGTTAGTTATTAATCCTGCCACCGCGTATTTGATGTTTCAGAACGGGCTCTATTTAACTTGTGCCTTGATGTTTTTATATACAATTATGTCAATTTATGGCTTTGTAAACTGGCGTAAGTATTTAACATGAAATCAGAAAGTTTAGTGCAAAATAATAAGCTAATTAATCTGTTGAAAGCTCCCCTCGGGTTAAGTGATAGTGCCATAGTATCTCCGTTATCAGGTGGATCAATAAATCGATCTTATTATCTGAACGATGCTTCCAATGAATTTATGGTGAAGGAATTTCAAGGTGAAAATTCTTTATGCATAGATCGCCAGGAACGTTTTAATCTGCAATTAACGTTGTCAAATAATGGTTTGGCGCCAAAACCTATTTATTTATCATCCGATACCGGTATTTATGTTGAAGAGTGGGTGCAGCAACATAGAAGTCATATGTTATTGATTTCTGATGAACGACATATAAATTCTTTGGCTTCAGCGCTTACTCGCATACACCGAAGTAAGGTGGAAACTAAATCGCTTGATTTACCTGCAGACTGGCTCCAGTATTTGACTGCGCTGGAGAGTCCATCCCGTAGTCTAGTTGAAGAGGTTACAAAACAGACTCAACAATGGATAACTAAATTAGGTTCTGCATCTCACGATCAGGTTTTTTGTCATAATGATCTCGTTTGGGCCCACCTATGCGTTCCAAATAATATCATTCTTGATTGGGAGTATGCCGGCATTGGTAATCGTTACTTTGATATTCTTTCGTGTGCAAAAGTAAATGGCTTTAATACTCAACAGTGTGATTTGTTATTAACGGCCTATGCTACGCAAAATAATATTCCTATGAATGAAGTGAATGAAGGTTGCTTGCAGCAAACCAGTTTTGTTGAGTTAACCTACCAATTATGGCACCACGCGGTTGGCATAACGTGTAAAATTTAGACTGTCATTAAATTGATGTCATAAAATTCTTTCCTTTTTCATTCGTCAACGTATAATCCATCCTAACTACAGGGGTGTAGTTCCAATTGGTAGAACAGCGGTCTCCAAAACCGATGGCTGGGGGTTCGAGTCCCTCCACCCCTGCCACTTTCTAGTTAGTCCTATTTGCGTTGACTACTTTATAGTCATTCATTACTTTAGGCACAAAATCCTTTTATCAAATCCAGATCTTGGCTATGCTTAGTTGAAGCAATAAATTAGCAAACTTATAGGGTAGCCAAATTGTATTCGCCTACATCGATTCCGTTAGAACCTAACAATACAGTCTTGAGCGACAATATCTTGAGCGTTTATCAAAAAGCGACGCTACAAACAATGGGCATCGTATTGTATGAACTGCGAGATCCAATTACTGTCATAGACTCGGTTGATGTGATCAAATCGCCTGGCATTATGGAATCGAGTCATCCCTTCATTCAAGAGCCCCTACTTATTGACGAAACTGACGCATTCATTAAACAATTATTGAGCATCTTTAATGTTAGCAGTAGTGCCGAACTTGGTCTCACTTGGCAAGTTCAGGATAGTGAAACGATTATGTTAAAAAATAATATACTCATGACACCAGATGCACAGACATTAAGAAAGTCGAATTTGAAAAAACAGCTGTGGGACACCTTACACGTTTTTTTCAAGACCCAAGAATGGTCGTAATATCAACGTTTACTGAGGTAGAAGTTGCTGTTGCTTACCGTATTTTTAAAAGTGATAGGATGAATACCTGGTCTTACGGAATTTTTGAGAAAAGTGCCTTAAACAATCTTTCTTTAGTTGCCAAAAAAAATAACAATACGGTTGGTTACGTGCTGTTGTCCAGTGTTTTGGATGAATCAACTATCGAAGAGATTACCGTTGATATTGATGAACGGAAAAAGGGGATCGGTCGAAAATTAATTCAAGCAACATTTACGCAGGCGCTCCGGATGCAGCAACAGTTTATCTATCTGGAAGTGCGGTTTAGTAACACGCCTGCTATAGAACTTTATCGTTCAATGGGCTTCGAACTCATCGGTCAACGCAAGAACTATTATAAAGCCGCTAGAGAAGTGGATCATGTAACATATACCAATAATAAGATCACACCCGTTGCACCTCGGGAAAATGCCTACATCATGAAAAAAGTCTTATAGGCTTTATCTTCATTTAGCATTCTAAAAGAGTCTCGAAGAGGGTACAATTCGGGCCTTTGAATTTGCACCTTTTAATTTACACCAACTTAACGAGATATTATGAGTTACCAAAGTGAGCTAGAGAAACGTCGTACATTTGCGATTATTTCTCACCCCGATGCGGGTAAAACCACTATTACAGAAAAAGTATTGTTGTTCGGAAATGCCTTACAGGTTGCTGGTACGATCAAAGGTAAGAAATCTGGACAGCATGCTAAATCTGATTGGATGGAAATGGAGAAAGAGCGCGGTATCTCAGTGACTACTTCTGTGATGCAGTTTCCTTATCAAGACCACTTGATTAACCTGCTTGATACTCCCGGCCATGAAGACTTCTCAGAAGATACCTATAGGACATTAACGGCAGTTGATAGTTGCTTAATGGTTATAGATGCTGCCAAAGGAGTCGAGGCTCGCACAATCAAGCTGATGGAAGTCACTCGTTTACGTGATACGCCAATTATTACGTTTATCAATAAGTTGGACCGGGATACCCGAGATCCTATCGATTTGTTGGATGAAGTTGAAGATGTCTTAAAGATTAAATGTGCTCCTATTACATGGCCAATAGGCATGGGTAAAGAGTTCAAAGGTGTTTATCATTTATTGCGTGATGAAACCGTTTTGTATAAAACCGGCCAAGGTCACACAATCCAAGAAATAAGAACTATCAAAGGATTACACAATCCGGAATTGGATGTAGCAATCGGTTTCTATGCTAAAGAGTTACGAGATATGCTGGAGTTGGTGCAGGGCGCATCAAACAAATTTGATCTTGAGGCTTTTTTAGCCGGCGAATTAACGCCTGTTTATTTTGGTACCGCGCTGGGTAATTTTGGCGTTGACCATATGCTAGATGGCCTAATTGAATGGGCGCCAAAGCCCCAAGGCCGCGAGCATGATTCAGGTCGCGTTGAAAGCAGTGACCCAAGTTTTAGTGGTTTTATCTTTAAAATTCAGGCAAATATGGACCCTAAACATCGCGATAGGATCGCTTTTTGTCGTGTTGTATCAGGCAAATATGAGAAGGGCATGAAAATGCATCACAGTCGCATAGGAAAAGATGTGCGAGTCGCTGATGCTGTCACTTTCTTAGCGGGCGATAGAAGCCTACTGCAAGAGGCATATGCAGGTGATATCATTGGTTTACACAATCATGGTTCGATTAAAATTGGTGATACGTTCACATCGGGTCCAAAATATCGCTTTACGGGTATTCCAAACTTTGCTCCAGAATTGTTTAAGCGAATTCGATTGCGAGATCCTTTAAGGCAAAAGCAATTGCAAAAAGGCTTAATACAACTCTCTGAAGAGGGAGCGGTGCAAGTGTTTAGACCATTGCAAAATAACGATTTAATTGTAGGTGCGGTAGGTGTACTCCAGTTTGACGTGGTTGTTTCTAGGCTCAAGGCCGAATACAACGTAGATGCTATTTATGAAGGCGTTGGTGTATCTACTGCGCGTTGGGTTTACTGCGATGACGCCCGCAAGTTAGACGAATTTCAACGCAAGTCTGAAGTCAATTTAGCCTTGGATGGCGGCGGTAACTTGGCTTATATTGCGCCAACTATGGTTAATTTATCTTTGGCGCAAGAGCGCTACCCAGATATCGAATTTAAAACTACAAGAGAACACTAGGTTTAATACAACATGAATATTCATCATTTACTCAGCGCTAGATTCTCCCAAGCTATCCAAGCAATGGGTATTCAGGATGCTCCCATTCCATTGAGCAGAAGTACAAGACCCGATTTTGGTGAATACCAATTTAACGGGGCAATGGCATTAGCAAAGCAGCTAAAGCAGAAACCGCGTGATATTGCCGAGCAAATTTTAGCTAATGTGGAATTAGATGATATTGCCATCAAGCTTGAAATTGCAGGTCCTGGCTTTATCAATATACATCTTAAAAATGATTGGCTGTCAGCTTGGTGCGAACGCGCTTTGCAGGATGATAAACTGACCGTTGAAGCGCATGAGAGTAAAACCATTGTGGTTGACTATTCGTCTCCGAATCTTGCGAAAGAAATGCATGTGGGTCACTTAAGAAGCACTATCATCGGTGATGCCGTTGTTAACGTATTGGAGTATTTGGGGCATAACGTCATTCGCCAAAATCACATGGGCGATTGGGGTACTCAGTTCGGCATGTTGCTAGCGCATTTGAATGATAAATTACAGAAGTCCTCCATAGCAGAGACAGCGCTGTCTGACTTAGAAGACTTTTATCGTGAAGCTAAAGTTAGATTTGATAACGAAGATGGTTTCGCTGACCGCGCACGCGATTATGTTGTTCAACTACAAAGTGGAGACTCGGCTTGTTTGGCGCTGTGGCAGCAGTTTATTGATATCTCAATTCAGCATAGTGAAGACGTATATAAAAAACTCAATGTTAGCCTGACGCGAGAGCATATCATGGGTGAAAGTAGCTATAACCATGATTTAGCGAATGTGCTTGCTGACTTAACTGAGAAAGGTATTGCCGTTGAATGCCAAGGTGCAAAAGTTGTTTTTATGCCTGAAATGTTGAACAAAGAGGGCGAGCCTGCAGTTTATATAGTACAAAAATCGGGTGGTGGTTACTTGTATGCGACAACCGATTTAGCTGCAGTTCGATATCGCGCAGGCCAATTAAACGCGCAACGGACCTTAATATTTACTGACGCTAGACAAGCATTGCATTTCAAGCAAACTGAAATAGTCGCGCGTAAGGCGGGTTATTTATCTGAAAGTGACACTTATGAGCATTGCCCGTTTGGCATGATGTTAGGTAAAGATAATAAGCCATTTAGAACTCGATCGGGCGAAACGATAAAATTATCAGACTTACTTGACGAAGCAGTTGAGCGGGCGGCTGTGTTAATTAGTCAACGAGAATCAGATTTAAGTGATAGTGCTAAACAGCAAGTTGCGGAAACAGTCGGTATTGGTGCAGTAAAATATGCAGACCTAAGTAAAAACCGCACAACTGACTATATTTTTGATTGGAATACGATGTTGAGTTTTGAAGGCAATACAGCTCCTTATCTGCAATATGCTTATACCCGCGTGAAGAGTATTTTTAGAAACGCAAAGCAAGATATGGATACATATCAAACATCGATATCAGTCGCTTCACTTCAAGAGCATGATTTAGTCGTTAAATTGATGCAATTTGACGAAGTACTGGAAGGAGTTTGTAAAGAAGCAACACCACATCTAATGTGCACGTATTTGTATGAAGTGGCTAGCCTGTTTATGCGTTTTTATGAAGCCAATCCGGTGTTAAAACCTGAAGTTAGTGAGGAAGATAGAAACAGTCGTTTAGGCTTGTGTGCGCTAACTGCTAAAACATTGAAAGCAGGACTTGATATCTTGGGTATTGAAACCTTAGAAGTCATGTAGCTTGATGCTTATAAAAAAGAAAGCGTTATAAATAAATCGCGCTTTTTTAATATATAGATTTAAGATCGAGAAAGTCCATTGCTCATTGCGCAGCAACGTTGGACTGACAACAATTGACTTGACCTTATATAACAATTGATTAATTGAAAGGAATTAATATGCCAAAAATACTCGCTTTTGCCGGCAGCGGCCGCAAGAATTCGTACAATTTCAGCATTGTTAAGTGCGCAGCTCAAGGAGCCAAACTTGATGGTGTTGAGGTAACAGTTATTAATATGTCAGAATTTGATATGCCTATTTTTAACGAAGACCTGGAAGCTGCTCACGGTATACCTGCAAATGCCAAAAAATTTAAGCAACTGCTCATGTCACACGATGGTTTTATTATCGGCAGCCCTGAATATAACAGTGGGTATAGCGCCTTATTAAAAAATGCAATTGATTGGGCTTCACGCATGGAAGAAGGTGAAAAACCGTTGCAAGCATTCAAAGGCAAATATGCAGCCATCGTTGCAACTTCTCCTGGTGCCTTGGGCGGTATTAGAGGGTTGGTATCATTGCGTATGTTACTGGGTAATATAGGCATACATGTGTTACCAAATCAGCTGGCTGTTGGCGGCATTGGCAAGCTAGTAGATGAAGAGCACAACGTGGTTGATGAAAAAACTAAAAAGAACCTAAATGGGATCGGTCGCATATTAGCCGAAGCACTTCTGCAAGCCGCAAAATAAAGCAATTTCAATAGTTCACTAGGTTGCAAATAGCTTTGAGCATAAAAATCTTGGCTTTATGGTTATTTGCATCCCCTTTCACCTATTAAATTCATCATAAATTCTGTAACATTCACACTCCCAATTTTTAGTTAAAATATTTGTATATGTTCGAAATCAATCCAATCCAAACCGCTATTGCCGATGTTCGTCAGAGAACTGAATCCCTTAGGGGGTATCTTTGACCTTGATGTCAAAGTAGAGCGTTTAGAAGAAGTATTAAGAGAGCTTGAAAACCCTGATGTTTGGACTAATCCAGAACAGGCCCAAGCTTTAGGCAAAGAAAAGGTATCACTTGAAGACGTGGTTTTAACCATTCAAAAGCTGACACAAGGCACTGATGATGTTGAAGGCCTGATTGAGCTTGCCGTTGAAGCGGACGACGAAGAAACCTTAAACGATGCCCAAACAGAATTAGAAGACTTAATTGTTGCTTTGGAAAAACTTGAGTTTAGAAGAATGTTTTCTGGTCCTAATGACGCCAACGATGGGTATTTGGATATACAGTCAGGCTCTGGCGGCACAGAAGCTCAAGACTGGGCAAATATGCTACTGCGCATGTATCTGCGATGGGGCGAGGCGCATGGTTTTAAAACTGAATTAATTGAAGTCTCAGCGGGTGATGTTGCCGGTATTAAGGGGGCAACGATACGTTTTGGGGGCGAGTATGCCTTTGGATGGTTACGCACAGAAACCGGTGTTCATAGACTCGTTAGAAAGTCGCCTTTTGACTCAGGCAGTCGCAGGCACACATCTTTTGCATCGGCATTTGCTTATCCAGAGGTAAGTGATGATATTGAGATTGAAATTAATCCAGCGGATATCCGAATTGATACATATCGCGCATCAGGAGCGGGTGGGCAGCACGTCAACAGAACCGATTCTGCTGTGCGAATAACGCACTTACCGACGAATATTGTTGTCCAATGTCAAAATGATCGGTCTCAGCATAAGAATAAAGACCAAGCATTTAAACAATTAAAAGCAAAGTTATATGAATATGAACTACAAAAACAAAACGCAGCAAAACAAGTAATGGAAGATGGTAAGTCTGATATAGGCTGGGGTAGCCAAATACGTTCATACGTATTAGATGATTCTCGCATTAAAGATTTGCGAACTGGCGTTGAAACAAGAAATACACAAGCCGTATTAGACGGCGATTTAGACAAATTCATTGTAGCCAGCTTAAAGTCTGGTCTTTAGTAAAATAGCAATTAACAGGAATACCTCATGAGTGACCATCAGCAAGATGAAAATAAGTTGATTGCCGAGCGTCGTGGCAAGTTAGCGCAAATACGCGAAAACTGCCCTTCAAACGGTTTCCCAAATCAATTTGATCGTAAGCATTATGCGCAAGCTTTGCAGACAACCTTTGGTGATAAAGACAAAGAAACATTAGCCGAAGAAGCACATGTTTTCAGCATCGCGGGTCGTATCATGGCGAAACGAGGTCCGTTCATAGTATTGCAGGACATGACGGGGCAAATTCAGTCTTATGCTTCGAAGGATACACAAAAAGACATTAAAGCCAAATATGGGTCTTTAGATATTGGCGACATCATTGGTGTTAGCGGTATTTTACATAAATCAGGTAAAGGGGATCTATATGTTGATATGGCTGAATATCAGTTATTAACCAAAGCATTACGCCCTTTACCCGAAAAATTCCATGGCCTAGCTGATCAGGAAACTAAGTATCGTCAACGTTATGTGGACTTGATCACTAATCCTGATACGCGCAAGACATTTAAAATCCGTAGCCAGATAGTCAGCGGTATCCGCAACTTCCTTACTGAACGTGAGTTCATGGAAGTTGAGACGCCAATGTTGCAGGTCATCCCTGGTGGCGCAACCGCAAAACCATTTACAACACACCATAATGCGTTAGATATAGATATGTATTTGCGTATTGCACCAGAGCTTTATTTGAAGCGTTTGGTTGTTGGTGGTTTTGAGCGTGTTTTCGAAATTAACCGTAACTTCCGTAACGAAGGTTTATCAACACGGCATAATCCTGAATTTACAATGCTTGAATTTTACCAAGCGTATGCTGACTTCAATGATTTGATGAACCTAACAGAAGAAATGTTACGTTATCTTGCTGAAACCGTTATGGGCACATCGATAATTACCAATACAGTCAAAAATGCGGAAGGTGAGGTCGTTGAAACAAAAGAATATGACTTTGCTCAACCTTTTCAACGCTTAAGCATGGGTGATGCTGTTTTAAAATATTGGCCTGATGCTAATGTAGCTGCGATTAATGATCCTGAAAATCATCTGCCAGAGCTCAAAGCAATGGCTAAGCAATTACATATTAAAGAACCCGCTGTTGACGGTATATGGGGTGCTGGTAAGTACCTTTGTGAGATATTTGAAGCGACAGCTGAAGAGCAACTTGATCAACCTACGTTTATTACTCAATACCCGTGGGAAGTTTCTCCGTTGGCCCGTCGTAATGATGAAAATGCGTTTGTAACAGACCGTTTTGAGTTTTTTGTTGGTGGCAAAGAATTAGCTAATGGCTTTTCGGAGTTGAATGACTCTGAAGACCAAGCGAGTCGGTTTAAAAAGCAAGTGCAAGAAAAAGATGCAGGAGATGATGAAGCAATGCATTTCGACGAAGACTATATTACTGCATTAGAATATGGCTTACCGCCAACAGCAGGAGAGGGTATCGGCATTGATAGATTGGTGATGTTGTTTACAGATAGCCCAACTATCAAAGATGTTATTTTGTTCCCGCACATGAAACCACAGTCGCAAGATTAGTAATACATAGCACATACTATTGCTGGTTTTATAGGAAGAGCCTGATGCGGGAAACCGTGTCAGGCTTTTTTAATCGAATTTACACCTTTAATTATTTAGATTGTGCTTTTATTTGCTCATATAGGGTTTGCATAAACGCCATTTTCATTCCCGTCTCTTTGCCCTTTTCTAATAAAAAGCCAAGAATTCCTTCTACTTCGGTTTCGCGTCCATTTTGAAAGTCTTGATGCATTGACGAATAATTTTCTTTTGTCAGTTGTATAACGGCATCAATATGCAGAGAGAGAGTATGATTGTCTATGGGAAGATTCATGAATTCGTATAAGTCGAATATCTCTTCCTTTACCTTTTTTACCTCTTCTGAATAATTAATTAGTTCGCCATTTTTACAGTTTTTTAAAGCAGTTAGCGGGTTAATCGCTGCATTTACCGCTAACTTTTGATATAAAGCGAATACCATATCATTACGCCAGAGTAGGTTTGGATGAAGATAACTTAAGTAATCCCACGTTAGATTACGGTGTTTTTCGATTGGCTTTTCTTCATCCAGTTTCTCTTCGTTCAATTTCTCTTCGTCCAATTTCTCTTCGTAAATAGCGCCAATATCAAATTGTCCTACAGCAGTCTGAATAAAACATGTAGTTGAGGTTTTATAAACGCCGTCAGTTGTTGTGGCAACAAGTAATGGATTGTTCGGCAAATATTGTTGCACTAGTTTAATTCCGCCCATACCGTTGTGTAAAAGCAGTATTGTTGTTTTTGTCTCTAGGTGCTTAGCAATATCCTGAACAAGGCGCTCTATTTGATGCTGCTTGACTGGCAGTATGATTAAATCTAATGACTGCAAAGAACGCTTTGAAATATAAGCTTGGTCACATGTAATAGGATGCGTTTCTCCATTCATCGTCAATAATGAGAGCATGTCGGAGCGGTCATAATGATCTCTTACTAATAGTGTGGTTTGAATACTCTGTGCAAATTGCAGGTTAAATGCAATGCTCACGCCAATAGATCCGCGGCCAATAATACCGATTTTTTTTATATTTTGTGTATTGGCCATTTCATTGCCCATGGGTCAGAATTTTGAGAAAGGAATGTGTCTAGATAGCTAGCAAAAAACTCACCGGTTTGGGGTAGACAAGTGGCGTTAAAGAATTGATTTTTATAAGTGAATTGGATGACATAGCTATGCAAATATAAGCGGTCGGATACGCTGCCTTTATAGCGTTTATCTCCGATAATTGGCGAGCTGAGTGATTTTAATGCAACTCGAATTTGATGCGTTTTTCCACTAATTGGCTTTATTATGCATATCCTGATTGCCGGGGTTGAGTTTAGCTTGTTTTTAAGTGGTAATTCAGCAGTATTATCTGGTTGCTCATGAGTATATGTTTCTAGCGCAATATGTCGATTGTCAGACAATAACTTGGGCGACGGTAAGTTATTCTGTATTGAAAAACTAAAAAATTGTGTTACCGCTGGATTATCTTGGCGAGTACTTAATTTCCAGTCACCATTGCGCGCTTTTTGCATATCACCCTTTATCGTACCTTGTTTCTTTTTGGGTTTATTATCAATAAGTGCAACGTAGTATTTTTGAACCGTCTTTTGGGCAAATTGCTTTGAAAGTTCAGCGGCTGCATATTTTGTTTTTGCTAGTAAAATACAACCTGAGGTGTCTGTATCTAAGCGATGAATCAACCATAATTTTTTATGCTTAAATAAAGACTGAGCAATGGGAATTATTGCATTTTCAGAGGCATGCATAGGCATGCCGCTGGGTTTGTTAAGCACCATAAAATCATCATGGTCGAGCACTAATTTAAGCATTACAATAGGCCGCGCGCTTAGGTCTTTTCTTTTATTTTTGCTATTGCTTGTGGATACTGAAGCTCCTCAATAAGCCGGACGAGGTGCTTTGCGTCTGACTCGGAGAAATCTAACCCTACTACGCAGTTCCACAAGGTCTCGTCGTCAATAAATTCGTTCTTTTGTAGTCGTTCTATTAATTCCGACTTACATTTCTCCATGGAGAGGGATGGGCTTATGGGTCGTATTTTAGGAGCCTCATTTTGCTCCATTTGTTTAATTTCAAGACAAGTGGCCGCTACAGTTTTTCCAAATTCGTCAATGATAACTTGACTTGGCATACCAGTTCTTAATTCAGTATCAAAACGAGTTGAACAATCGTGTAGCGCTTGAAGGCCTAGATTTCCTGATATTCCCTTTACGGTATGAACTAGCATATTAGCGCTTTTGATGTCGCTCACTTCAATAAAACCGACGATTTCCACTGAGACATTTTCAAATTCAGAGAAGAACTTACCCAGCATTTTACTCAATAATGCTTCGTTGCCACCGAGTTGGTTTAGTGCAAACTCATAATTAAGAATGGGGAAATTAGTTGACATATTTTAGTCCAGTTTTTGGCGATTGTGTATGCAGGGTGTGCATTTGTGATGCATACTAAGTCAAAGCGTTGCTTGTTATCAAGTGCATATAATATATTATTTGTACAACAAGATTACTACTATATATTAGTAGCAATCAGAATTATCAGGATTGCTTGATTATGAAGAGATCAGGAAAATACGATCGGATACATAAATTATCCAATTTAAAACGATAAATAATATAGGTAAAACATGATTAAAAACCTCACGAAAAAGCTCGTTTTTAGTGGACTATTAGCGTTGGCAATTACTCTTGGTGGTTGTTCTAAAACGAGTGATATCAGCTCGCAAATACAATCGGATGAATTGTCCGGCTCGGTGATTAAATACGAAAAATATGAACTTGCTAATGGGCTAACAATAGTACTGCATGAGGATCAATCAGATCCGCTCGTGGAAGTTAATATCACCTATCACGTTGGTTCCGCCCGAGAAGAGCTTGGACGCTCAGGCTTCGCTCATTTTTTTGAACATATGATGTTTCAAGGTTCAGAAAATGTGGCTGATGATGAACATTTTAAAGTGGTGACTGAAGCAGGTGGAACGATGAATGGCTCTACCAACACTGACTTTACTAACTACTATCAAACAGTACCGATTAATCAACTTGAAAAAGTATTGTGGCTAGAAGCCGACCGCATGGGTTTTCTGTTAAATGCCGTGACTCAAGAAAAATTTGAAATTCAACGTGAGACAGTCAAAAACGAGCGTGCTCAGCGCGTTGATAGCCAACCTTATGGATTGCTCGCAGAGAGGACTGGTGAAGCACTTTATCCAGTAGGTCATCCTTACTCTTGGTCTACGATTGGTTATGTTGAGGATCTTGACCGCGTAAATGTGAACGATCTTAAAACTTTCTTCCAAAAATGGTATGGCCCTAATAACGCGGTACTAACGATTGGTGGAGCAATAGACAAAGCACAAACTAAAGCTTGGATTGAAAAGTATTTTAGCACTATTCCTCGGGGTCCAGAAGTCACCAAAGCGACCAAAGCCCCCGCGGTTTTAAAGGCAACGCGTTTTATTACATTAGAAGATAAAGTGCATTTGCCATTACTTCAAATTACAATACCAACGGTCTATGTGCAACATTCTGATGAGGCTGCGCTCGACGTATTGGCAAATATCTTAGGCGGTGGCAAAACGTCATTACTTTACAAGAATATGGTTCAAAATGGGTTAGCGTTACAGGCATTCGCTGGACATCCTTGTCGTGAACTTGCTTGCGAATTCCAACTACTTGCTTTAGTCAATCCAGAAAAAGTAAAAGGTTTACAGCAAATGAAAACGATCATTGATCAAACTCTCGCTGAGTTTGAGCTGAGGGGCGTGCAAGACGATGATTTACAACGCACAAAGGTGGGTATCGAAAGTGCTACTATTTTTGGTCTTCAAAGCGTTTCAGGTAAAGTTAGTCGCTTAGCTTACGGTGAAACGTTTTACAACGAACCCGACGGTATCCAAGAGGATATAGAGCGTTACAACGACGTTACTAAAGATGATGTCATGCGTGTTTATAGAAAATATGTAAAGGATAAGCCTGCGGTTATACTAAGCGTAGTGCCTGAAGGAAAGGTACAACTTGCTGCTGCAACACAGAATTTTTCGTTACCGACGCGTCAATTTGAGACCGAAACTGCCGAAGCTGATGACATTAAACAAACTGAAATTAAGGATAACTTTGATCGAAGTGTGCAACCAACTGCAGGTGCAAATCCTATCGGTGGTATTCCAGATTATTGGGAGCATTCACTTAGCAATGGCATCAAAATTCTCGGTGTTGATACTCAGGAAACCCCAACTGTTTTTCTAAATATCGCTATTGAAGGTGGCTCTTTACTTAATTCTCTTGCCAAACCTGGTGTTGCTGCAATGACAGCACAAATGATGAACGAGAGTACGCTGTTGTCTAGCAATGTTGAAATTGCTAATCGCCTAGCGCTTTTAGGGAGTAGTGTTTCATTTGGAGCGTCTGGCCGCTATACAAATGTATACGTGTCTTCATTGACTAAAAACTTGCCTGAAACCTTAGTTATTTTACAGGAAATGTTGTTTTCACCAGGCTTTAGCGAAGATGACTTCGCACGGTTAAAGCAAAATACATTACAGGGTCTTCAACAAGCAATTAAGAATCCATCTGTGTTGTCAAGTAGAGCAAGAGATATCGTTTTGTTTGGTGATAAAACAATTCTTGGTATGCCGGAGGGCGGCACAACAGAGAGTGTTCAAGCGATTTCGCTTGATGACTTAAAAGCATTCTACGAGAATTACTATAGCCCTCAGTTTGCTGATATGGTGATCGTAGGTGATATATCGAAAAAGCAAGCGTTAACGGCAGTTTCAATGTTCTCAGAATGGGAAGGTAAAGACTATGTACTGCCAATCTTTGATGGCTTTGCAAACTCAGCGAAAGGTAAAGTATATCTTGTTGATAACCCGGGTGGCGTACAATCAGTTGTTTCAATACTGAAACATGCATTGGTATTTGATGCAGAAGGCGAATACTTTAGGTCAGGCCTAATGAATTTTCCATTAGGTGGTATGTTTAATAGTCGTATCAACCTTAACTTACGTGAGGATAAAGGCTATACATATGGTGCACAGAGTGGTTTCAGTGGCGGTAAGCAAACTGGAATATTTAGTGCAAGTGCTGATGTTGCCGTGCAACACACTGTTGCAAGTATTCAAGAGTTTTTGAAGGAAATAGATTCCTTTCAAGCTTCAGGTATGACTCAGGACGAGCTCGAATTAATGAAAAAGGCATATACTCAAAGAGATGCGCTAAGTTCAGAGACACCGACTAGCAAAGCGGGTATTCTTATTAGAATGTTGGGGTATGACTTAGATAAAAATTATCGTGAGCGTCAAAAGCGTATTATTAATAATGCGACCACTAAAGAGCTTAACGAAATAGCTGCAAAATGGTTAGACACCGACTCTATGGACATTATTGTTGTAGGTGACGCTGCAACCCTGCGCGAGAAACTAAAGGTACTAGGTAGAGAAATTGTAGATTTAGATGTACCAAAGTAGGCAATTCTTTGGTGTGAATTTATAATTTAAACACTATACTAGGCGTATAATACGTTAATACCCCTGCAGTAATAATCTACAGGGGTTTTTTAAACCAGTAACGGAATAATAACTTGGCTATTCATTCACTCTCCTTTTCAAAACGCTTAACCGCACTTTCTCAACCCCAGTTTCAAACCTCTTTGCCTAATATTAAACACGGCATAGAGAGAGAGGCGCTCAGAGTCAATCCAACTGGAGGACTGGCAACGACTATGCATCCTGATGCGTTAGGATCGAAACTGACTCACGATACGATAACTACCGATTTTTCTGAAAGCTTAATGGAGTTCATTACGCCACCTGAAAAAGATCCCAAAACAACACTGGCTCAACTTGCTGATATTCATAAATTTGTATATGAAAATATTGGTGAAGAAAGATTATGGCCAATGAGCATGCCATGCTTTGTGAACAAAGATACAAGTATTCCAATTGCGCAGTATGGTAGCTCGAATATTGCGAAAATGAAGGAAGTGTATCGTAAAGGCCTTCACAACCGATATGGTAGTATGATGCAGGTCATTGCTGGCGTGCATTTTAACTTTTCCTTCTCGGACGAGTTTTGGCAGGCTTGGTGTGACTTGCATGAAGTGGAAAATAATGTAGATAATCGTTCTTCGTTCCATTTTGATTTAATTCGTAATTTTCGTAGCGTAGCGTGGCTAATCCCTTATTTGTATGGTGCTTCGCCTGCACTTTGTCAGTCATTTTTAGCAGGCAAAGAAAATAAATTTCCGTTTGAACGATTAGCCAAAGGGACCTTATATTTACCCTATGCTACATCGTTGAGAATGAGTGATTTAGGCTATACAAATTCAGAACAATCATCCTTAAACATTTGTTATAACAGTTTGAGTTCTTATGTCAGCTCTGTGCGTGATGCAATAAACACTCCGTCAGAACAATATGCTGTATTTTCGTCAAATGAAAAAGATGGCTGGGAACAGTTAAATAGTAATGTGCTGCAAATTGAAAATGAATTGTATTCACCTATTCGACCTAAACAAGTAGCTAAATCGCTTGAAAAGCCCAGTGATGCTTTGGAAAATCGAGGTGTTAGTTATATTGAAGTTCGCGCCTTAGACGTAAACCCGTTTTCACCGGTCGGCATCATTGAAAATCAATTTTATTTCTTAGATGTGTTTTTATTATATTGTTTACTAAAAGAGTCACCTGATCTTGCACACCCTGCATATGAAGAAAGTGACCATAATTTAGATGCCGTTGTTATTGAAGGGCGAAAGCCTGGCTTAATGTTAATAAAAGAAGACACACCTATTTCATTGTTAGCTTGGTCCACTGAATTATTTGTTGAATTGAAAGAAGTGGCTAAAACGCTAGATAACGCTAACAGGAATAGCAAGTATTCAACTGCCGTAGAGATTGAGTTAGAGAAAATCAAAGATCCGAACAATACGCCTTCAGCCAAATGGTTAAAAGCACTAACTGAACATGGCATAGACAATAGTACATTGGGATTGGAGCTAGCTGATGAATACAAGAAACATGCTTCGGGTTTAAATTATTTGAATATGACGGAAGACATGTTTCGCCAGCAAGCTAAAGAATCTATTGAATCTCGGGTCAAGATTGAAAAAACTGACCCTAAAGCCTTTGCTGAATTTATCCAGGACTATTTTGCTCGTTAAAGTGTCTATATACGACGTTATTATACGGATTGAGTTTCGATTGAAACTTGGTCAGTATACTTTCCAGTAAAATTATTAACTTTAGCTGTTCGAAGTAAAAAAAACCCGAACATTCGTTAAAAAATTCGGGTCAATAGGGACTAAACACGGACATTGCTAGTTCACATGTATCAATAAGAGTAGATAAATATCCAAAAGTTCATTTTATTTAAAGTCAAATTTTCAAACTTGCTGTTTTTAGCATTGCTTCTCGTTTTAATGAGTGGCTGTGTCACTCAACCACCAACCAAAAAAGAAAATATTTGTGACATATTTTATGAAAAGCGTGACTGGTTTGATGCAGCGGCAGATATGCGTGAAAAGTGGGGGGTGCCTATTCATGTGCCCATGGCCATGATGTATCAAGAGAGCTCGTTTCGTCACGACGCATTGCCTCCCCGTGATTATGTCCTTTTTGGGCTAATACCGTGGGGCAGAGTTAGCTCAGCTTATGGTTACTCCCAAGCTAAAACAATGACGTGGGATGATTATAAAAGAGAAACAGATCAAACTTTCGCTAGTAGAGAAGATTTCGACGACGCTATTGATTTTATGGGATGGTTTATTGCGAAAACACATAAAATAAACAAAGTTTCTAAGTGGGACGCAAATGCCCAATACCTAAACTATCATGAAGGTTGGGGTGGATATGAACGCAAGTCGTATCGCAAAAAGCAATGGTTAGTTGGCGTTGCTCAAAAAGTCGGTTCACGTTCAAAACGCTACGCAACTCAATTGAAAACCTGTGAAGATGACTTAAATAAAAACTGGTTTATGCGACTCATATTTTAAAAACTTGATCTGGCGCAATTAATTCCTCTAATCTATTCAAAATCAGGTTTATCTATTGATCTCGATCATGAAGGCGCGCCCAATATTTGACTATTGTTGATTCATGAACACAATCAATGAGGTGATTTATGTTATCAATGATATTCGGTGACCCTGCAGTGTGGAGTTCTCTTCTTGGAATTTTAGTGATGGTAGTGATGGGTGCGTATTTTATTTATATGTTTATTCACAACAGTTCGCCAGACGAACACAAGTAAACTCAATCGTATTTTTCGTGCTCTTCACTTTGCTTTATTAGCACAAGCAGGGCGCTATTGCCTCCCCATTCTAAGGTGGCTTGGTGAAAGCCAATGACATAGGGGTGTTGCATTAGCCAGCTGGGTATTTTGCGCTTTAATGTGCCGGTACCAATACCATGCATGATACAAACGCAAGAGTAGAGTTTCCTGTGCGCTTCAAATAATAGTGCAGCAATTTCATTTTTTGCGGCCTCTGCATTCAAGCCGTGCAAGTCTAAAAGTAATTCAGGCGCTATTTCACCATTCCTAAGCTGCTTAACTCTATCGCTGCGCTCTCCTTCTGCAACGTACTTCAGCGGCCCATTTTGGCTAAAGTTGGCTTCAAACCCATCTGAAAACTCAAACAAGGCGTTGGCTTTTCTATCCAATGTGGCACTCGAAAATTGGCGTTGCTTCAATTTCAGCATTCTGTCTTGCCGACTTAATTCATAGCGATCGTGTTTAACGGGTTTTACGCCGTCAAATAAGCTCGTAAATGAAATTTCATCTTGTGGATTGTCTTTGTTTGATAAATTTGAAGTTTTTTTCTTCATAAGTGCAGATAACAAGCGAATTTGATTAGGTTTTTGCGTATTATATCAGTATTACGCCGATATTGAGTCAGTAATATTGCTAACTTACCTAAGGATACTGTGAATATACATCAACCATCTCATCCGCCAGAACTAATCACGATACTAGACTGGATCCGTTATTCCATTTCTACATTTTATCAAGCCGGCATTTTTTTCGGTCATGGCACAGATAACGAGTGGGATGAAGCCTCAAGTTTAGTGTTTCAAGCCCTGAATTTACCATTGGATATGCCTGCACAGCGCCAAGAAGCCTTATATCAGGCTCGCGTTACAGAAACTGAAAAGCAACATATGGCAGATTGGTTGCAGCAGCGCGCTGAGTTACAAAAGCCGTTGCCTTACATTACAAATCAGGCTTGGTTTGCTGGCATGCCGTTTTATGTGGATGAGCGTGTGCTCATTCCGCGTTCTCCAGTTGCTGAATTAATATTGCAAGGCTTCAAGCCATATTTAAATCAAGAGCCAAAACGGATTCTGGACCTCTGTACTGGTGGAGGATGCATTGCTATTGCTTTGGCTAATCAATTTCCTGAGTCAATGGTGGATGCCGCCGATATTGATACCGATGCGCTTGATGTTGCTTCGATGAATATCCATGAATATCAATTGGAAGAGCAGGTAATTCCGCTGCAATCTGATTTATTTAGTAGTTTAACAGGCGAAAGATATGATCTTATCGTTTCAAATCCACCCTATGTCGATGCGCATGATATGGCCGACTTGCCTGCAGAATTTCATCATGAGCCTGCACATGCTTTGGCAGCTGGCGAGGATGGCTTAGATTTGGTTGAAATTATGCTGCAACAAGCGGCCCAATATATGACTGATGGTGCATGGTTGTTTATTGAAGTGGGTAACAGTGAAGTGCATATTGCCACTCGTTTCCCTGGCTTACAGGTTGATTGGTGTGAGTTGTCCCAGGGTGGCAGTGGAATATTTGCCATACAAAAAGAGACTCTCGTTACTTATTGGCAAGACGCAAAGTAGGCGGGTTGTGAGTATTGAGTTTGTGCAAATTACATATGCCACAATCTAGTTAGATTCATACTACATAAAAAAGAATTAGAAAAGAAATAAGGAAAGAACAATATGTCTGGGAACACAATAGGTAAACTATTTACCGTGACAACCTTTGGAGAAAGTCATGGTATTGCCATCGGTGGTGTGGTTGACGGTTGCCCTCCGGGACTAGAGTTGAGTGAAGCGGATTTACAGGGCGATTTAGATCGTCGTAAACCCGGAACATCTCGTTATACAACTGCTCGCAGAGAAGATGATGAGGTTAAAATTCTGAGTGGTATTTTTGAAGGTAAATCTACCGGCACGAGCATTGGTCTACTTATCAATAATAAAGACCAACGCAGTCAAGATTACTCAAAAATTAAAGATTCATTTCGTCCAGGTCATGCAGATTATACATACCAGCAGAAATTTGGTTTCAGAGATTACCGTGGTGGCGGTCGCTCATCAGCTCGTGAAACGGCAGTGCGCGTTGCCGCAGGCGGTATTGCTAAAAAGTATCTGAAACAACAATACGGAATAGAAGTGCGTGGTTATATTAGCCAATTAGGTCCAATTGCCGTTGATAAAGTCGATCATAGCGTCACTAATACGAATCCTTTTTTCTGCCCAGATGAAACCAAGTTAGAAGCATTAGATGCTTATATGCGGGACTTAAAGAAAGAAGGTAATTCTATAGGTGCTAGAGTAAGCGTAAGTGCTATCAACGTTCCTGTGGGGTTAGGAGAGCCCGTGTTTGATCGACTTGACGCCGATATTGCCCATGCAATGATGGGTATTAATGCAGTGAAAGGCGTTGAAATTGGCGATGGTTTTGAAGTTGTTAATCAAAAAGGCACCGAACATCGAGATGAAATGTCGCCTGAGGGTTTTCATACTAACCACGCTGGAGGCATCTTAGGAGGGATTTCTAGTGGCCAAGAAATCATAGTACATATGGCGCTTAAACCAACCTCTAGCATCAGCATTTCAGGCCAATCTGTGGATATTAACGGCAAACCAGATGATGTAATTACAAAAGGACGTCACGATCCTTGCGTTGGTATTCGAGCCGTGCCGATAGCGGAAGCAATGTTAGCCATTGTATTGATGGACCATTTATTGCGACATCGAGCTCAAAACAGCCTAGTAAATTCGATAACGCCAGTCATTCCAGCGCAGCGTTAATGATAAGCGATGTTTGTTGGTCACTACTTTCTAAAAAGGGAATAAGCCTTGCTATTGTCACGACTGATCACGACGAAAAGTAAGGCGGCTGTTTCTAGCCCTACAAACTTAGGGCTTATTTCTTTAACCTATTTTTTCTATTTCGGACAATTAGGCGTTATCACGCCATTTGCGGGTGTCTTTCTTGATGGACGCGGATTCACTTCACAAGAGATAGGTAGCTTACTCGCTATTATTACACTTACGCGTGTGTTGGGACCCAACTTATGGGCGGCCGTTGCCGATAAAACGGGGCGAGGTGCAGATATTGTTCGCTTCGGTTGCTTGCTCGCATTCATCACCTTCACCGCAGTTTACTTTTCCTATAGTTTTTGGGCGTTAACCTTTAGTTTTGGGATCATGATGATGTTTTGGACGGCGGTGTTGCCCCAGCTTGAAGTCATCACGGTAAATGCAACTAAAGAAAGTAAGGGTGGTTACGGTGCTGTGCGCCTTTGGGGCAGTATCGGGTTTATTGCACTGAGCTTAATTATTGGTTTTCTTCTCGATTTTTTCTCGACCGAAGTGATTATTTATACTGCTAGTTTTTGTTTATTTGCGTTGTATATCAGCTCGCTCTTTATTGCATCACCTGAAGTCGTCCCTAAACACGAGAGGGTGGTCGTGAACGAATGGCCTAAGGTGCGCAGTTTAGTTTTTATTGCCTTTATTATTTCTGCTGTTTTTTTACAAATCAGTTTTGGCTCATACTATAGTTTTTTCGCACTTTATATGGGAGAGCTTGATTATTCGGGTAAACAAACGGGCTTATTTATTGCTGTCGGTGTTTTATCTGAGATTGGTGTTTTTATTATTGCATCACGACTTATTGCAAAGTTTGGAGTGAAGTGGATGTTGATATTTTCAATGTTATTGACGTCTATTCGATGGCTTTGTTTAGCCTTAGTTCCTGAATTTACCAGTGTTATAATTTTTAGCCAAACGCTACATGCTTTTAGCTTTGGCATGACGCACGCAACCTCGGTACATTTTTTACATACCTATTTTGCTAGTGGATTCCAAAGTAGAGCGCAAGCATTGTATGTCAGTATTGCGTTTGGTATCGGTGGGGCTGTAGGAAGTTTTATTGCTGGCAATACTTGGATGCAAGGAGCTGGCGCTGAGAAAAGCTTCTTAATATCAGCAAGTTTTGCTTTTATAGGCGCTTTCGCATTACTCTTGGTTAGCAGCAGCGCTTTTTCTGCACAAAAAGCGTTATTAGAAAAACACTGAACAGGATAATCAAATGGTTAAGGTAGTGAAATTAATTAAGCTCTCAATGTCATCAATATTTATTTGCTTGATAGCGTTTTTTACGTCTGCTCAATCCGATTCCGATATTATTGTTGCTTCTGTTAGTTATGAGGACAGAATTTCTGAAGCTATTGTAGGAAAGCCTTTAGATAAAATAATTAAGCTGAGCAACTTCCAAAAAATAACAGATACACCTGGTTATACTAATCAGCCTTACTTCATCAATAGCGACCGCGCTTTGGCCTATACCCAAATGATAAAGGGCGAGAAGATCAGTCAAATGGATATTCTTGTGTATGACTTCGCTACCCAGTCTTCGACAAATTTAAGCAATTCGTTGGCCAGTGAATACAGCCCGACACCGACACCTGATGGCAAAGGACTTTCAGTGATAAGGGTTAATAGTGAAGGGAAGCAGGAACTTTGGTTATTGCAGTTAGATGATGGTGAAGCTATAAAAAACTTATTACCTGGGGTTGAGCCAGTTGGCTATCATGTCTGGGATGGCACGACAAAAGTACTCCTATTTGTTTTGGGGGAACCAAATACGCTGCGCTTAGCGACCATTAATAAACCAACAGATCAGGGTACAGTACTCGATACTAAAATAGGGCCAAGTTTATGGGCAATACCCAATTCAAGCTTGCACAGTTACACCAAAAATATGGATGAAACAACATGGCAACTGCGTTCTGTTAATACCCAAACGAACAGTATGGTTGCACTGGTTGATATGCCTGCAGGCAGCGTCCATTACGCATGGTCACCGCAAGGTTACGCGGTTACGGCAGTGCAAAATAAGTTGTATCAATGGAAGTATGGGAGTGGAGCTAAAAAGTGGACTGAGTTTGTCGACTTAACTGCACAATGCCCAAGTGATATAAGTCGTGTAAGCTTTTCTAAGAAAGGCGATAAAATCGCATTCGTTTGTGTGCGCCAGGCCCCAACTGATTAAAATATAAATAACACTAAACCGAGCGGAAATTTGCTTAATGATGAACTTGCGTAAAATTCGGGCTTTCCATCGATGCACAAACAGACAAAAAAGCTACAACACTCAATCTGTCTGGTTCATCAGAGATAAACGCTTGTAACGCCCAAAGAACTGGTAATTTCACTACTGAACCAGGCAAAGATATAATTTGATATTTAGGCAGTGTATCTAAAGTTAATCCGCCAACCAGTTTTGGTTATATTAAAAATTCAAAAGGCTTGAAAACGTAAGTTTCTATTGATTACATTTATCCGATTGGGCGTAATTCGAAAAGTCGAAGACGCGAGCTCGGGTCTGCACGCACCTAACACAATGAATTATCTCGTTCGTAAACTCACGGAGACACAATATTATTATTAACCAATGTGTCCATTTTTTTTACACTTTCAATTTTACGGATTTTATTTTTTCTTAAGTTTTTGAATAATAGCGATATTTAATTAATGGAATATTTTTTGCATATTAAGTTATGTTGATCAGTTTACGTCGTTAACTTTTTGTAGTTTAGTAAAATAGAAAGTTATAAATAATCAAATGTTGTATGGTGAACTCTTATGAGCCTTCACGGAGAATTTTATGAAAGGTCGATTTTTTAAAGTAATATGTGCAGCTGTTATGTCAATTGGCTTGTTTGGTCAGGCTAATGCGGACCTGATTTTAGGTGGGATTTATCAAGATGGCGATGGCTTAGAATGGGAATATGTCGGTCAGTTTGATTTGACAGATGGACCTACTTGGGAGCACGCTGTGTCCTATAATGGTTTGGCTGCTGCAGCTATTGCAATTTATGGTGATGTGAATGTGGCATATACATTAGCCACAGCGGCATACCTAAAAATATCCGACGTCGATACCATAAGCGTAGGCGATGATGTAGTAAATCACCTTGCATGGTACGACAGTTACTATGGCCCAGATATAAATGATATTGAGCGGAAAGCTGAAGGGATGACAGCTGATAATGGAGGTACGGCTGGTAAATATGATGCCATAGGAGATTTTTCGGCTTATGTTCAGGATCGTGCTATTCCTAATTCTTATACGAACTATGTCTTCAAGGCGGTTGAGGTTCCCGGACCTTCTACTCTGGGTGTTTTTGCTCTAGCTCTTCTTGGTTTAGGCGTCCGTAAATTTAAACGCTAGTAATGGCTTGCACTACTCTTATATCGTAAGAGGCTTATTTATCCCCCTAATTTCATACATATGTACAAGACGGAATACCTCATTCCGTCTTGTACAGCCAAATAGTACTAAAGATCGCTAGATTATTTTGTTACTCTCTCCAGCTATATTAATCAGTTTTAATGCCAAGTTAACAACTTGATAACGTTAGAATTCGATTGAAACCCTGTTAAGTGCCACGCTGTGCCGTTTTTATCTGTGAATTAAGTCAATTATTAGGAATGTTATCTATGGAAAATTTCACCACCTTAAAAGATGCTCAAATAATCGATATTAGTGGGGTAGTGCAAACTGGTTCCTCACAAAATACAGTATTACAAAAAGGTGACAGCCTGGCGGCGGGTAACGTTTTAACCTTTGCCCAAGACAGTGAAATCACCCTAGTTTTTGATGATGGTGCAGAGCAGATAATAACAGGTACACCCGATGAAACCTTGGCCACTAATGACCAAATATCACAGCAAGCCTCGACACTAACAACAACTCAAGTCCTTAACGAGGAAACACCCGAAAACGTGCAAGCCGATATCGATGCTATTCAGGCATTAATTGAGTCTGGTGATGATGTAGATCTACCTGATACATCTGCTGGCGGTTTAACTGGCAATGAAGGTACAGATTTTGTGACGTTAGAGAGGCAGGGTAATGAACTTCTGGCCGGTGCTGGCTATGATACCGCTGAGCTGGATAATACTCCTGAGATAGATAATACTCCTGAGGCTGCAGACGGTCCGCTCATTGTTGACCCAATTGACGATGTCAATACCTTACCCGATGCCGTTGATGACACCTTTGGGATGAATGAAAACACCCAGTTAACGGGTACGCTTTTAGGGAATGATGACTTAGGTGATGGACCCACCACGGTGACCAGTTTTGATAGTGCCTCGGTGAATGGCGGAGCGGTGACTGTGGACGAGGCAGGTAACTTTACGTACACGCCAGCAACTGATTTTGTCGGTACAGACACCTTTACTTATACCATCACCGATGCCGATGGTGACACAAGCACCGCGACGGTGACGGTGAACGTGGCTAACGTCAATGCTTTAGCCGATGCCGTTGATGACACCTTTGGGATGAATGAAAACACCCAGTTAACGGGTACGCTTTTAGGGAATGATGACTTAGGTGATGGACCCACCACGGTGACCAGTTTTGATAGTGCCTCGGTGAATGGCGCCACGGTGACTGTGGACGAGGCAGGTAACTTCACGTACACGCCAGCCGCCGATTTTGTCGGTGCAGACACCTTTACTTATACCATCACCGATGCCGATGGTGACACAAGCACCGCGACGGTGACGGTGAACGTGGCTAACGTCAATGCCTTAGCCGATGCCGTTGATGACACCTTTGGGATGAATGAAAACACCCAGTTAACGGGTACGCTTTTAGGGAATGATGACTTAGGTGATGGGCCCACCACGGTGACCAGTTTTGATAGTGCCTCGGTGAATGGCGGAGCGGTGACTGTGGACGAGGCAGGTAACTTTACGTACACGCCAGCAACTGATTTTGTCGGTACAGACACCTTTACTTATACCATCACCGATGCCGATGGTGACACAAGCACCGCGACGGTGACGGTGAACGTGGCTAACGTCAATGCTTTAGCCGATGCCGTTGATGACACCTTTGGGATGAATGAAAACACCCAGTTAACGGGTACGCTTTTAGGGAATGATGACTTAGGTGATGGACCCACCACGGTGACCAGTTTTGATAGTGCCTCGGTGAATGGCGCCACGGTGACTGTGGACGAGGCAGGTAACTTCACGTACACGCCAGCAGCCGATTTTGTCGGTGCAGACACCTTTACTTATACCATCACCGATGCCGATGGTGACACAAGCACCGCGACGGTGACGGTGAACGTGGCTAACGTCAATGCTTTAGCCGATGCCGTTGATGACACCTTTGGGATGAATGAAAACACCCAGTTAACGGGTACGCTTTTAGGGAATGATGACTTAGGTGATGGGCCTACTACGGTGACCAGTTTTGATAGTGCCTCGGTGAATGGCGGAGCGGTGACTGTGGACGAGGCAGGCAACTTCACGTACACGCCAGCCGCCGATTTTGTCGGTGCAGACACCTTTACTTATACCATCACCGATGCCGATGGTGACACAAGCACCGCGACGGTGACGGTGAACGTGGCTAACGTCAATGCTTTAGCCGATGCCGTTGATGACACCTTTGGGATGAATGAAAACACCCAGTTAACGGGTACGCTTTTAGGGAATGATGACTTAGGTGATGGACCCACCACGGTGACCAGTTTTGATAGTGCCTCGGTGAATGGCGGAGCGGTGACTGTGGACGAGGCAGGTAACTTTACGTACACGCCAGCAACTGATTTTGTCGGTACAGACACCTTTACTTATACCATCACCGATGCCGATGGTGACACAAGCACCGCGACGGTGACGGTGAACGTGGCTAACGTCAATGCTTTAGCCGATGCCGTTGATGACACCTTTGGGATGAATGAAAACACCCAGTTAACGGGTACGCTTTTAGGGAATGATGACTTAGGTGATGGACCCACCACGGTGACCAGTTTTGATAGTGCCTCGGTGAATGGCGCCACGGTGACTGTGGACGAGGCAGGTAACTTCACGTACACGCCAGCCGCCGATTTTGTCGGTGCAGACACCTTTACTTATACCATCACCGATGCCGATGGTGACACAAGCACCGCGACGGTGACGGTGAACGTGGCTAACGTCAATGCTTTAGCCGATGCCGTTGATGACACCTTTGGGATGAATGAAAACACCCAGTTAACGGGTACGCTTTTAGGGAATGATGACTTAGGTGATGGACCTACCACGGTGACCAGTTTTGATAGTGCCTCGGTGAATGGCGCCACGGTGACTGTGGACGAGGCAGGTAACTTCACGTACACGCCAGCCGCCGATTTTGTCGGTGCAGACACCTTTACTTATACCATCACCGATGCCGATGGTGACACAAGCACCGCGACGGTGACGGTGAACGTGGCTAACGTCAATGCTTTAGCCGATGCCGTTGATGACACCTTTGGGATGAATGAAAACACCCAGTTAACGGGTACGCTTTTAGGGAATGATGACTTAGGTGATGGGCCCACCACGGTGACCAGTTTTGATAGTGCCTCGGTGAATGGCGGAGCGGTGACTGTGGACGAGGCAGGTAACTTCACGTACACGCCAGCAGCCGATTTTGTCGGTGCAGACACCTTTACTTATACCATCACCGATGCCGATGGTGACACAAGCACCGCGACGGTGACGGTGAACGTGGCTAACGTCAATGCTTTAGCCGATGCCGTTGATGACACCTTTGGGATGAATGAAAACACCCAGTTAACGGGTACGCTTTTAGGGAATGATGACTTAGGTGATGGACCCACCACGGTGACCAGTTTTGATAGTGCCTCGGTGAATGGCGCCACGGTGACTGTGGACGAGGCAGGTAACTTCACGTACACGCCAGCCGCCGATTTTGTCGGTGCAGACACCTTTACTTATACCATCACCGATGCCGATGGTGACACAAGCACCGCGACGGTGACCATCAATGTTAATGACCAACCCGAGGCAGTCGCTGATGTCTTTAGTATGAATGAAGGTACAACTGTATCCGGCAATATTCTTAATAATGATCTGGATCAGGGCAATGGACCGGGCACTGTTACGCAGCTTAATGGAATTGATTTAACCTTTGATGCTACTGATGGTGGCTATGCTACGCTAACAATAATAGATGGTGTAATAAAGGCTGTAGCATCAGGCGATTTGAGTGATGTGACATTCGACGGTACGAATAATAATGGGATCTTACGTATCAATGCCGATGGAAATTTTACCTACGAAAATAAAGGTTTTCTTGAAGGCTCCGATGCGCTGAATTTTGTGTATACCCTAAGTGATACCGATAGTGATATCAGTATGGCTGCTGTGACCATAGCGGTTAACACTTTAGCGCCTACAGCGATTGACGATTTTAACTCTACTTCATTGTTTACGGTGGATGGAGCGACTGTAGACAGGACCGTTAGACAAGGAGACGTAGTCGCACGAGGCAGTTCTGGAGATGCAGCTGATAGTGGAGATGCTGATGATGCTGCACCGCCCACCATCACACAAGTCGAATATGATGGTAAAACGTATAATACGTTTATTGCTGGCACAGATCCTCTGCTTGACGGGGGCAGCGATTATATCTCCATTGATACAGGTTACGGTACCTTAAATATCCATGAAACTGGATTCTATCAATTTATAACATATCAGGGTACTCAGGTGCCTGGACCTTCCGCTAACTTGGTCTTTACTTATACCATCCAGGATGATGATGATACTTCGCCTGAAACGGCAACGGCTGACTTAACAATAAGTGTTAGAGTAACAGAAGCAGAGGAACAAAAAGCACCAGAGCCCTCCGCCAAATCGGTCGATCTCGACCTTTATGAAACTAGCGACAGCATAAACACGGATTTTGATGCAAAAGCATTAATGAATGCTGACGAAGCTAACTTTAAATATTCTCCTGAGTTAGATGATTTAAGCGATATTTTAACTGACGTCAACACAGACGGACTTGAAACTTATTTAGCTGCAATGGGGGAAGATGAAAGTGGTTTGTTCGATATTGACCTAGCAGCGACACCCAAGGATTATCTAGTAGAAGCGGTTATATTAGAAAAAAGTCAGAATGATTCTGATAATGGCTCCTTTACTACTGTCACTAATGGACTGTTGGCAGGAGGCGGAACCATGATAAGTGATCAGGGCTCTGCCACAAACGCACCTATTCCTGAATTCGATTCACCGGAATTGTTATAGTAAAATTATTTTAGTCTGTAATTTTGGATAACGCAGTCGTATTTTAATTGACTGTGTTATGTTTTTTGTCTGTTTTAAGGAATCTAATACTCAGTGCAAACCTCGGTGCAAACGCCTAGCCAGTGGACAATAAGTGCTTCACAACGCTTAACCTCTGATCCTTTATTGGACTGTTTAGTGTTGTTAACAGAATACTTTGGTGATCCCTGTTCAGCTGAAGCCTTGACCGCTGGACTACCCGTTACTGCTAGTTACCTGACACCGGAGCTTCTACCCCAAGCTGCATCACGGGCTGGACTCAGTGCCAAGCTGGTACGTAAAGGATTAAACGAATTACCTTCAATGTTGCTGCCCTGCATCTTGATGCTGAAAGATAAACAAGCTTGTGTGTTACAAGAGCTCAATTTGGAGGAAAATAGAGCGCTTGTAACGTTGCCTGAAACTGGAGGGGAAGAACAGCTAACGATTGAAGAATTGGAATCAAATTTTGTTGGTTATTTATTTCTCATCAAGCAGCAATATCGTGGTGACAGAAATTTTGATGTACATATCAATGACTCTAAAAAACATTGGTTATGGCAACATTTAAAAGATGCGACTCCTATATATAGAGACGTAATCATTGCGTCTATTATGGTGAATCTTTTTGCTTTAGTCTCACCCCTCTTCGTAATGAATATCTATGACAAAGTAGTGCCAAACTTAGCCTTTGAGTCTTTATGGGTATTAGCTATTGGCGCGAGTGTAGCTTATGTATTTGATTTTATCTTAAAACAATTACGGGGCTATTTAATTGACGTAGCAGGAAAAAAAGTGGATATAGAGGTCTCCTCCAAATTATTTGCCAAAGTAGTGGGTATCCCACTGGAAAAACGTGCGCCGAGTATTGGGGGCATGGCAAAACAAATATCCGAGTTCGATAACGTGAGAGAGTTTTTCTCCTCGGCCACAATCACCGCGTTGGTCGATTTACCTTTTGCTCTGTTGTTTATGTTTTGTATATGGTTAGTTGCGGGTGATTTAGTATTATTTCCCATAGTGGCTTCTTTACTCATTATTGGTTATACGGTTTTCACACAACCAAAACTGCGGGCCGCTATTGAAGAAAGTAATAAATTTTCCAGTCTACGCCATGGACACCTGATTGAGTGTTTGGGTGCATTGGAGTCAATTAAGGCTAACGGTGCAGAAGGCGTGGTACAAAATGCCTGGCAACAAATGATAGGCCACACCTCTAGTTGGTTACTTAAGTCTAAAATGATCACTAATTCGGTGATCAACTTTGCTAGTTTTATGGTGCAGATTTCAGTTATTGGTGTTGTCGTATTGGGTGTGTACCGTGTGTCAGACAATCTGATTTCTATGGGCGGGATCATTGCAGCAGTAATGTTAACCGGACGCGCCATTTCACCAGTGGCTAAACTTGCAGGCTTAATGACTCGCTCTAATCAAACCATAAGTGCATTAAGACAACTTGATAGTTTAATGGAGCAAGAGGGGGAATTTGAAAACAAAGCCCACCTAGCAAGTCGCCCTAAACTGTCAGGCAATATTTGTGCTGAAAATGTCAACTTTACCTACCCGGATTCAACAAAAACGGCTTTACAAACTATGTCGATCGATATAAAGCAAGGTGAAAAAATTGCGATAGTAGGGCGTAACGGTTCGGGCAAAACTACCTTGGCAAAGTTATTATTGGGACTGTATCAGCCCACGGCAGGAAATATTCGATTTGATGGTTTAAATCATCAGCAGATACATCCAAGCGATTTACGACGAAATATTGGCTATTTACCTCAGGACATCGTCTTATTTCATGGCACCATTCGTGACAATATTTTGTTTGGCACCAAACAGGTCACTGAATATCAGCTTATAAGGGCGGTGCAGCAGTCTGGGGTAAATGCTTTTACTGATCACGACACCCAGGGCCTTGATCAACAGGTCGGTGAAAATGGCAATACTTTATCCCGTGGTCAGCGTCAGTCTATTGCACTGGCTCGGGCTATTCTAAATACACCACAGATATTATTATTAGATGAACCTACGGCTAGCTTAGACGCACGTGCCGAACAACAATTTATTAAATCTATCAGTACTACAGCAACGGATCGCACCTTATTGTTAATTACCCACAAAATGGATTTATTATCTTTAGTGGATAGGATTATCGTTCTCGAAAAAGGTAAATTAGTCATGGACGGTCCCAAAGATGTCGTTTTGGAGAAACTCAAAGGTGGCAAGGGCAATCCGGTGGTAAATTTATGAAGGTCAGCCAAAAAGATCTGGAAATGGCCGATGATGTGTATGGAGCCATGTTAACCGAAGTACCGAGCTTGCATCGGTTAATAATATGGTCAATGGCTGGGTTCTTGATTAGTTTTATTGTTTGGGCTTACTTTTCTGCACTGGATCAGGTTACTTCTGGAATGGGTAAAGTAATTCCCTCCTCTCAAGTGCAAATTATTCAGAGTTTAGACGGCGGGGTCCTGCAACAATGGTTTGTGCAGGAAGGCATGCAAGTCATTAAAGGCCAGCCTATTGCTAGGATTGATGACACCCGCTTTCGTTCGGATTTTGCCGAACAAAAACAGGAAGTTGACAGTTTACGAGCAAATATTATTCGCCTAAGAGCCGAATTGTCGAGTATTTTAGTGGGTAACAATGATGACTGGAAGCTGCAAATTGAAATAAGTAAACAGATACCCATTTACCCGGAAGATTTAAATAAAAATGCTGAATTTATGGTCAAAAGTCAACAAGAAGAATATTCAGGACGACTGGATAATTTAATCAACCAATTGGCCATCCAAGGTCAACAAATACAGCAACGTGAACAGGAAATAACAGAACTCGA
Source organism: uncultured Glaciecola sp. (assembly GCF_937770335.1). Lineage (GTDB taxonomy): Bacteria > Pseudomonadota > Gammaproteobacteria > Enterobacterales > Alteromonadaceae > Glaciecola. The sequence continues at coordinate 99,784 of NZ_CALJHY010000003.1, read as the reverse complement.
ATCGAAAATTAATACCTTGAATATCAGCCATCTTCTAGCCAAGAAAGAGCTGGCTTTAACCCGACCTTTAGCTGAAAAACGTATAGTATCAAAGATAGAATTGTTCAAATTAGAACGCAGCGTAAACGATCTTAATGGTGAATTGGACTCAGTCCGTTTACTCTCTCCCCAATTAAAATCAGCCTTACAAGAAGCAATCTTAAAGCGCCGTGAAAAAATATTGTCTTATCGAACTGAGGTAAGGGCACAACTGAATGACCTTCAAAATAAATTATCACGTATTAGTGAGTCTCAGGTTAGTGCTCAGGATAAAGTCACAAAAGCATTAATACTCTCACCTGTGGTTGGTACGATTAAAACCATTCATATTAATACCTTAGGCGGGGTGGTAAAACCAGGTGAAACTATAGCGGAAATCGTTCCCACTGAAGACAAATTGATGGTAGAAGCGAAAATTAAGCCACGAGATATTGGTTTTATCTATCCTGGATTACCTGCAGTTGTTAAGATCACCGCATATGATTTTTCTCGGTATGGAGGGTTAACGGGTAAGGTAGAACATATTAGCGCCGACACCACCCAGGACGAAGAGGGAAATAGTTTTTATTTGATACGGGTGCGCACAGATGCTTCGAGTATCAAAAATAAGCACCAGGAAGACATGCCGATTATACCGGGTATGATGGCAAATGTAGACGTGATAACGGGTAAACGAACAATATTAGAATACATATTAAATCCGCTGTTGAGGGCAAATGACGCAGCACTTCGGGAACGATAAGATTTAGTCAACTCCAGTAAACAACTAAAACATGGAATTTTTATGAATAGAGGTATATTTACAAAGCGGATACAGGCAATTATTGGCTTATTATGCTTATTTACATTGTCCGTTAAAGGATTATATGCACAAAGTTTAGAGCAGGCAGTGGCATTGGCACTGGATACCCACCCTGATATTCGCCAAGCATTCGCCCGTTTCAAATCAAAAGAAGAGGATGTCAATCGCGCCACAGCTGGGTATTTACCAACCGTCGACATTACAGCTGGTTATGGTTACGAATATACAGATACTCCAAGCAACCGCCGTTCTGGTTTGGGTATTGACGATGGTGAAACAGAGCTAGGACGGGGTGAGTTTGGTGTCAGTCTTAGGCAAATGCTGTTTGACGGAATGTTCACCAGCAGTGAAGTGAAGCGCACTAAATTTGAGGCCAGTGCTGAGCAATGGGCATTAATCAGTACCGCTGAAGATCTGGCACTATCAGTGAGTCAGGCTTATTTAAATTATTTAAAAAACCAACAATTAGTGACGTTATCTGAAAAAAACGTTGAGTCACATCAGAAAATTTACGGCCAGATAAAAGAGCGTACGGATTCAGGCATAGGCAGTATAGCGGACTTGTCTCAAGTTACGGGTCGTTTAGCCCGTGCTCAGTCTAATTTAATTGCCGCCCGTAATAATTATCAGGATGCTAGAGCACAATTTATTAGTTTAACTAATATCACGCCAGATGATTTAGTGATGCCAGTACCCGATGCAGATTTACTGCCTAAAGATAATACTAGTGGATTGCTTTTGGCCATAGAGCGTCACCCTATTATTAAATCAGCTCGACAGGACATCCATGCGGCCCGTGCGTTTGGTAGTTCGGTGAAGGCAAATTATTATCCAAAATTCTCATTGGAATTAGCTGCCAATTCGGATAACGATTTGGCAGGTGAAAATGGGTTAAATAGGTTTGATGACAATGTTGGTGGTCATCGTAATGATCTTTCCGTCATGTTGCGCATGCGATATAACTTATATTCAGGGGGTAAAGATGTTGCTCTGGAACGCAGTGCCGCTTATAAAACTATTGAAGCGCAAGAAATAAACTACCGTGCTCATCGTCAGGTAACAGAAAGTTTTGGTCTCGCGTGGAATGCCTATTCAATGCTAGGATTACAAAAGCAATATATTCAAGAACACGTTGTTACTTCAAAAGACACCCAAGAAGCCTATCAACAGCAATTTAGTTTGGGGCAAAGAAATTTGCTGGATTTATTAGATACAGAAAACGAACTTTTTCAGGCCCGTAAAGATTACTTAGATGCTAATTTTGACGAACTGAGTGCAAGGTATAGGTTATTAAATGTGACGGGTCAATTGCTTGACTCATTGCGGGTTACTCGTTCAGCTGAATGGCAAGGTGAGCATGAATATGATCAAGGAGCTAATCATGAATAAGTTACCACTAATTAAAGCTTTACCAGTAATAAAATTATCTTTGCTACTTTTTGGGACTAGTCTGCTAAGTGCTTGTGCTGGCAATAACATCGTTAGCTTAGAATCAAGTGTCGAACAGCTAAAAGACTTAAATGACTATGATCGCGATGGTGTTATTCAAGCAAGGGAAAAATGTGCAGACACTGTACTAGGCGCAAGCATTGATAATAATGGTTGCGGCACACAAAGGACTTACATTGAGCCCTTCAAGGTCGATATTAAATTTGCTAATAACTCTTACAGCATACCGCTCTCAGCGTTGCCTGAAATTCAGGAACTCGCGAGGTTTCTGGAACAAAAACCGGAATTACGAGTCATTATTGACGGACATACCTCTAAGATCGGAACCGCAGAACTTAATCAAATATTATCAGATGAACGAGCAAAAGCTGTAGCATCGGTTTTAGTCAATGACTTCAATATTGCGACCGAGCGTATTTCGTCTATTGGGTATGGTTTTGATCGCCTAGCTGATTTTGCAGACAGTGCAGCAGCCCATGCAAATAATCGCCGTATTATGGTGGAATTAAGTGAAACAGTGAGTGTGGATAACATGATGTGGACAATTTATACTGTTGATCAAGTTCAATGATAATTAGTGAGTAATATGAGGGCTAGCCGTTTTATAGCAGCAATGTTATCAAAAAAGCCGTTTCACTTATTACTCCTCAGTATGATTTTTTTGTCTGCTATTGCCGACCCTGGGATGAAACTAGATGGCCCAAAAATAGTATCAGCACTATCTGCAAGCTATGGCGAACGAGCCGCGAAACGAGGCACTGCTTGGCTTGATTTGATGCAAGCAAATACTAGTTTGTCAGAAAAGGATAAGCTAGAAGAAGTGAATCGTTTTTTCAATACGTTCCATTTTATTGATGATATTAATTTATGGGGGCTCAATAATTATTGGGCTTCTCCAGTGGAATTCATTGGCGCGAACGGGGGAGATTGCGAAGACTATTCTATTGCTAAATACTTTACCTTGTTGGAATTAGGCATTGCTGATGAAAAAATGAGGATCACTATGGTTAAAGCGGTGAACCTAAATCAATATCATATGGTGCTTGCTTACTATGTTACGCCTGCTTCTATACCCTTAATATTAGATAATATTGACGGTATGATAAAACCAGCCAACACACGTAACGATCTCATACCCATATATAGCTTTAATGGCAGTCAGTTATGGCTAAACAAAGACAGAGGACGCACCGTTGCCAATGGTAATTCTTCACGTCTTAAGCAATGGCGTGATTTGCGTCAGAGAATAAACACGGCAGAACTCAAACAACCTAAACTTAAACTGGAGTTTTAAAGCAATGACCCTATTTAGACAAATAAACTCATTACTATTTGGACTTTTTTTATTAGTCATGATTGGTTTGGTTTATTTTCAGTTTACTCAAGCTCGTGATTTTATGACTCAGCAAATGGAGTCTGATCTTAATAATACCATGACATCCTTGGGGTTAATGTTACAACCCCACATAGAAACAGGAGATATGGCATCGGCTGAAACCCTAGTTAATGTTATTTTTGAAGGGGGGTTTTATCGTAAAGTCACATTAAAATGGTTAGCAGATGATAAGGAACAAACATGGGACAATCCGGTGGTTGTTGAAGGTGTTCCTCAATGGCTAATTGATTCAGATATATTTGGGGTGCAACAAAAGAAAAGTATCATTACCTCTGGCTGGATGCAATTGGCCACCCTTGAGGTTGAGGCCCACCCAGGCCTGGGTTACCAACAATTGTGGCGGGTCATGAATGATACAATCATGATTTTATCTTTATTGTTTATTATCAGTATTCTTATTCTCAGGTATAGACTTAAACATATTTTAAAGCCGTTGCATGACATAGCTCTGCAGGCTAAAGAAATTGGTCAGCGAAAATTTGGTCATAGTATAGAGACACCTAAAACGGCTGAACTAAAAGATGTTGTGGGTGCGATTAACTCCATGTCTGGCCAGTTAAAACAAGTTTTTTCTTCATTGGACCAAGAAGTCAGTGAATTAAAAGATGATAAATTAGTGGATCAGGTTTCCAATTTACCGAATCGTCAATACTTATTTGCGCAAATTAATAATTGGTTAAATGAACCTGGATACGGCGGGCTAATCTTAACTAAATTTGACTGGTTAGAGGACATTCATAGTAAATATGGCTATCAAGGTCGAGATCAAATCATTAAGGTTCTGTCAGAAAGAATGCAGGCTGAATTACCCGACATTGCTGAGGGTGTTATTGCGAGGATTGCTAATACTGAGTTTGCATTCTTACTCACCAAAGCTGAACATCATCAAATTGAAACCTATTTACAAACCCTGATCCGCATCATTAATCAGGAAATCACTAAGGCGGGCTGTATTGCTAATAGTAAATTTGCTCTGGGCGTGAGTCAGCGAATTGACAATATGCAGCCTTCTGATTTGTTATCTCAATCAGACAACGCATTACAACAAGCCCTTAAAGAAGGCAAAATCAGTCATTGGATAGATGGGCAACAACCACAAAAATATAATAGAGAGCAATGGCGCACTAAGCTGGTCGACGCCATTAGCCAAAGTCATTTTATGTTTCAATGGCAAGCAGTAACCAATATGCACTCTGATGAAATTATTCAACGTGAGCTATATTGTCGCTTGAGTATTGACGACAAGGTGGTCAGTGCTTCGGAATTTATGCCTTTTATCGAGTTGTTGTCCCTTGGTGCTCAACTTGACAGGTGTTTGTTGGAGACCATTGAGCAACAGAATATTTTGGCTCTTTCACGTCAGCCTGTTGCCATTAATTTAACTCATGACAGCTTGCAGGATCCTGAGTTTGCCCAATGGCTGACTCGGTTTTTACAACAATCGAAACATGTACATAAGATGTTATTTGAAATGCCAGAATCGGCATTAATTCATTCATTTGCACAGTGCCACAAACTGACGGAAATAATCCGATCAGCGGGTGCAAAAATGGGTGTTGATCAGTGTGGTCGTCAAATGGGCTCACTTGACTATTTACAAAAAATACAACCTGACTATATTAAGATCGACCAGTCTTTTGCATTTTATGAGAAGTTAAATCAAGGCAATGAAATGTGCCGAGCTTTGATCAATATTGCCAAAGGCTTTAACATAGACGTGATCATTACCGGAATTGAAAACCAGCAGCAATTACTGCAATTTACATCCTTAAGGGCTGAAGGTTATCAAGGCTATATATCAGCACCAGAAGATATTTCACGGTAAAGCAAGCTGCTAAGTTTGCATCTTTAGTTTACGAGCTGAGTAGCTGCTTAATAGTGCGAGTTCAACTGGTCTGCGCAACACACGGGTAAAGTTACTGTTAACCCTCGCGCTTTAGATTACCTATCCATTATTAAGCAAACTTGATCTAAAACAAATCTCGCTTAAATTTTGTATTGTACCTTTGGGTTGTTCAATTCAGAAATAGGTGTTGGGATGGCAAACAAATATATTCGTTGGTTCGAAGAAGTAGGTTTGGATGATGTGGCTCAGGTAGGCGGTAAAAACGCCTCCCTAGGCGAGATGTACCAACAATTGACGGCCCAAGGTGTGAGAGTACCGAATGGTTTTGCTGTCACGGCCGAGGCTTATTGCCAAGTGCTGAATTTCAACAACGCCTGGGCGCAACTACATGAGGTACTTGATGGGCTAAACCCAGACAATGTTAAGGATTTGCAGGCTCGGGGTGCCAAAGCAAGAGCTATTGTCGCAGCCTGCGAATTACCCTATGATCTTAGGTCTGAAATCATCGGCGATTACGCCAAGCTCAAAGAGCAGTATGGCGATGATGTATCGCTGGCAGTGCGCTCATCAGCTACGGCAGAAGATTCATCTGAGGCCTCGTTTGCTGGCCAAAACGATACCTACTTAAATATCAGCGGTGACGACGCACTACTCGATGCATATCGTCGCTGTCTGGTGTCAAATTTTACCGACCGATCTATTCATTACAAGTTCGACAATAGCTTTGACTACTTCAAGGTAGACTTGTGTGTTGTGATCATGAAAATGGTGCGCAGCGATATTGGTGCTAGCGGCGTGATGTTCTCCCTCGATACCGAGACGGGTTTTAAGGACGTGGTTTTTATCAATTCTGCCTTAGGATTGGGGGAAAACATCGTACAGGGCACAATTGATCCAGACAGTTTCTACGTGCACAAGCCAACCTTCGAAAAAGGTTTCAGGACGGTGCTCAAACGCCGCTTGGGTAAAAAGGAACAAAAAATGGTTTTTACCGATACGATTAACATCGACCGTATCGCCGTCGAGTATACGTGTAACATCGTTACAACGCCCGAGGAAAAAGGTAATTTTTCCATAACAGACGAGGATGTGATGGTGCTTGCTGACTATGCTATTAAGGTCGAAAAGCACTATTCCAAACAGAAGGGTAAACATAAGCCCATGGACATGGCGTGGGCGAAAGACGGTCTCGATGGTCGCACCTACATGGTGCAAGCAAGGCCAGAAACCGTGGAGTCACAAAAGTCAGGTAATGTACTCAAGATTTATCATCTTAATAGTCGCTCCGCAATTCTCACTGAAGGCCAGGCCGTTGGGACACGAATTGGCGCGGGTAAAGTACGCGTTATCAACGATGTCAAAAATTTAAGTGAATTCCAAGCCGGCGAAGTGCTGGTGACTGAAACTACTACGCCGGATTGGGAGCCCGTAATGAAGACAGCCGCTGCTATTGTGACTAACCACGGCGGCCGAACATGCCATGCTGCAATTGTCTCCCGTGAACTTGGCATTCCCGCTATTGTTGGCACCGAAAATGGTGCGGATATACTGACCAAAGGTACAGAGGTTACGGTGAGTTGTGCCGAGGGCGAAATTGGTAGGGTCTATGAAGGTATTCTCGAATTCAATATCGAAGAGACGGATCTGAGTAATTTGTCACAACCAAAAACCAAAATTATGATGAACTTAGGCAATCCTGATCAAGCCTTTAGTCTGGCCTCTCTGCCGGTAGATGGCATCGGCCTGGCTCGCATGGAGTTCATCATTAACGAATACATCAAAGCTCATCCAATGGCGCTTGTGCATCCAGAAAAATTGGATCAACAAACACGACAATCGATCGCTGATCTTAGTCGCGCCTTCGCAGACCCAGTCGACTTCTTTGTGAAAATTCTCTCCGAAGGTGTGGCTACTATTGCCGCTGCAGTTTACCCAAAGCCCTGCGTGGTGCGCATGAGCGACTTCAAGAGTAACGAATACGCTGCGCTACTGGGCGGCCGAGCCTTTGAGCCAGTAGAGTCTAACCCAATGATCGGTTTTCGTGGTGCCGCGCGCTACAGTCACCCAGCTTATGCTGAAGGTTTTGCCTTGGAGTGTGCCGCGATGAAACGGGTGCGCGATGAAATGGGGTTTAATAATGTCATTCTGATGATCCCTTTTTGCCGCCGTATTGAGGAAGGTGTGAAGGTATTGGGGGTGATGGAGCAAAGCGGCCTTAAGCGCGGTGAAAATGGTTTAGAAATCTATGTAATGTGCGAAATTCCCAATAACGTCATCCTGATTGATGAGTTTGCCAAACTGTTTGATGGCTTTTCTATCGGCTCTAATGATCTAACCCAGCTTACCTTGGGTGTAGACCGCGATTCCGAAATCATCGCCTTTGATTTTGATGAACGTGATCCGGGTGTTAAATAGATGCTAAAACTTGCGGTTGAGGGCGCTAGGCGCAATAAAAAACATTCAGGAATTTGTGGTCAAGCACCGTCTGATTATCCCGAAATAGCTGAGTTTCTGGTGAAAATTGGCATCGATTCAATCAGTCTCACACCAGATACCGTTTTAAAAACAATTCGACAAGTCATCGAACTTGAAAAACACATGATAGCGATTTCATAATGTTAGTGTGAGTTTCAAACTTAAATGTCTAGTTCCAAACATTAATATGTTCGTATAGCGTTGCATTGACCAACTGATCTCTCAATCTAAGTCGGCGATTAAGATAGCCATGAGTGATAGGTAATGCTCATTATAATAACAATTAATATTTATATAGAAAGCTAGTATTATTTAAAACTGAACAAGTAAAACCTCAATCCCCATAAGGGTAGTCTGAAACTCCTATATCAGGTTTCAAAAATAAATACGATTACATGGCCAAATCATTTAGTCGTTAATCTAGTTTTTAAATTAACCGTTAAATTCCAGACAAAAAAAACCACCAGTCATTGGTGGTTTTTATTTGCTACATTATCTCGTGAGAGCCATCTATTCGATGACTCTTCTGACCATGACCTATGCGAAATTGCTAGCTGCGAAATCCCAGTTAGCAAGTGCCCAATATGCTACCAAGTAATTTGGACGCACGTTGCGATAGTCGATGTAATAAGCGTGTTCCCACAAATCACATGTTAGTAGTGGCGTAACGCCTTCTTCAGTAATTGGAGTGCCAGCATTGCTTGTGTTTACGATGTCTAAGCCGCCGTCGGCAGTTTTTACAAGCCACGTCCAGCTGGAACCAAAGTTGTTCACTGCTTTATCATTAAATGCCGCTTTAAAGTCCTCAAATGAACCCCATTTAGCGTTTATTGCTTCAGCTAACGGACCTTTTGCTTCGCCGCCACCATTTGGGCTTAAGCTGTTCCAATAAAAAGTGTGATTCCAGATTTGTGCTGCGTTGTTAAAAACACCGCCATCTGAATTTTTGATGATTTCTTCAAGTGACTTAGTCGCTAAATCTGTACCTTCAACTAGGCCGTTTAATTTAGCAACGTATGTCGCGTGATGCTTACCATAATGAAACTCTAGCGTTTCTGCAGAAATATGCGGTTCAAGAGCGTTTTTCTCGTAAGGTAAATCTGGTAATTCAAAAGCCATGGTGTTCTCCGTTTTGGGTAAATATGTTAGATTCGAACTGTTAGGCCAATTTTTTTGAGCCTTTGTTGAATAACGAACTGAAGTATAATTTACCACAGCTCGTTTTTCTTTTTTCGTAGTTACATTATTGGGACTATTATACTAAACCCAAGAATAATCGCTAAGAAAATAACTAATAAGTTATAACTTGTTCGAAAAAACACGTAAAGAAGATCATTTTTTAGTGTTTTCTCGTTCTAATCTTATTAATATAGGGCAATTAGCAATGGAGGGTTGTTTTTTTAAAGATAAACCTCATATTTACAACCATGATAATTCATGAAGTATTTTCAGTTAAAGGGCATCCAATGGAAACGATAGATAAAATTAAAGAACAAATAAGCGAGAATCCAGTCTTGTTGTATATGAAAGGGTCCCCGAAATTACCTAGTTGTGGTTTTTCTGCTCAGACGGTTCAAGCATTAATGAATTGTGGTGAGCAATTCGCTTACGTTGATATATTGCTAAATCCTGATATTCGCACAGAGTTACCTAAACATGCAGATTGGCCAACCTTCCCACAACTTTGGGTAAATGGCGAATTGGTTGGTGGTTGTGACATCATCTTAGAAATGTTCCAGCAAGGTGAACTACAGCCATTGCTAAAAGAACATGCTATGAAGTCTGAAGACAAGGCATCAAGCTAGTTTGAGATTAGAGCACTAAATCGACATAAAAAAAGCCTCATGATTGAGGCTTTTTTTTGAATGTAATTTGAATAATAATATTTTAGAGGCGAACCTTTTGCGATGTTAACCAACATCCTTAAATAAGGTTTCGTAGATAATGGTGTCGTCAATAATTTCTTGTGCTAACTCAATGCATTTTCCGCATTGACTGCCTAGTGCCATGACTTTCTTTAATTCGCGCATGTTGCCCACGCCACGTGTTTCCACTGCGTTTTTAATTTGCTTATCAGTAATGCCATAACACATACAAACGAACATAAGACAACCAACTATTTATCAATATGCAAATGATAATAATTGGCATTTAGATTAATTGCAAGCTTTTTGCGATTAATTCTCAATTAGATTTGGAAGAGGCCATCCACCTAAATTTTTATAGCGGTTAACGATAAAGCAGAACAACTCAGCAGTGCGCTGAGTATCATATAGTGCAGAGTGTGCCTCAGACTGATCAAATGCAATACCAGCAGCTTGGCATGCTTTAATTAGGACTGTCTGACCTAATGCTATTGCTGATAAAGATGTCGTGTCGAAAGATACGAAAGGGTGGAACGGACTGCGTTTTATATTATGCCTTCCTAGCGCAGCATTAACAAAACTCTGATCAAAAGTTGCGTTGTGCGCGACAATTACTGAGCGCTGACAATCTGCTTCTTTCTGGTGTTTTCTGACATGCTGACATAGATTTTTAAACACGGTGTTTTCGTCTAATGCGCCGCGCAATGCACAAAATGGATCAATACCATTAAAATCAATAGCTGCTTGTTCAATATTCGCTCCCTCGAAAGGCTGCACGTGCTCATGAAAAGTCGAATGTGGAGCGAAGTCGCCATTTTCATCGAGTTTTAGAGTGACTGCTGCAATTTCTAAGATGGCGTCTGTGGCTGCATTAAAACCTGAAGTTTCGACATCAATGATGACAGGAAAGTAGCCGCGAAATCGATCTTTGATTGGTGGTTTAGATGTTGTCATGAAGTATTCGAAAATCCTTAAGTAGACTGCAGTTGTATTTCATGTGAATGAAGACGAAAAATGCGGTGGACAAGCATGAGCATAAAAATAAACCATTGAAATACAGATAAAAAATGTGAATGTAAGAATCATTACTGCTCATATGACTACAAGTCTAAACATTTTATTAAAATTGTCGATACCTTATATAAGTTCTCGGAGATTGAATCTACTATGAAAAAACACCTAATAAGCCTGCTTTGTCTACTCCCTCTGGCCGTATCAGCAAATTTAAGGGAATATAACGCATCAGTAGAAAATTCTGAGTGGTCCCTTGGCGAGCAAACTAGGCTAGTTTGTGAGCTTAAACATCCTATTCCTGGTTATGGTATGGCTTCGTTCGTCACGGAAGCATCAAAGCAACTTAATCTGGAGTTTATGCTTGATATGTTGCGCCTACCCAACCGCTATGACACTGCGACTGTCTATTCTGTGCCACCGAAATGGATGCCTGGTGTTATTCAAAAAACGATTGGGACAATGAATTTACGTAAGCAATATGATAGCGATTTGCCATCAGATTCGGCGTGGGAGATGTTAACAGAATTGGAAAAAGGTTTTTGGCCTACCATTCACTATCAAGATTGGAATAACCGTTATGATTCAGTTGCAGTCGCACTAAATTCTAGTAATTTTGATCCTTCATATATTGCTTTTTCGCAGTGTGTTACTAACTTGCTGCCTTTTAGCTTTGAAGATATTGCCTACACTGTTTTAAGTTACAAAAAGAGTAGTGTGGAACTGACTAATTATTCTAAGCGTCGCTTAGACATGATTGGGGACTACTTAAAAGAAGATGTAGCGTTAGAGCTGGTGCTACTTGATGGTTATTCAGATAGCTATGGTGGCGCTTGGAACAACGAACAATTATCTATTCGTCGTGCTAATGAAATTCGCGATTATTTTGCAGCTCAAGGAGTCGATACAGCCAGAATAGAAGTGACAGGGCATGGTGAAAAGCGTCACGTATCACCTAATAACAATGAATTGTCGCGAGGACAAAATCGCCGTGTCATTATTCAATTAGCTAAATTGTAATAACAACTTGTTTGATACCCAGAACTAGAGCGTAGTATAAATTAGCGAATAGGGCTTGAATGGATTACTTTGAATTTTCTGTTTTTTGAGTTTTTTCGAGAGTAATGTCAGCATGATCGGTAAAAATACCGTCAAGTTTGAGTTTGTTTTGTATCAAATCTAAGAGTGTATCAGCATCCATGTCAAACGCTAGATCGTCTGCGCGAAATGTGTAAGGGTGGATAATTAACCCCAAGGCCTTTGCGTTATATAAAAGAGCGGTGCCGTTTCCAGATTCAACATTATAGGTTTGTGGTAGCCAAGGTCCTATGCCGCTTGCATACTTAGCAACTTCTTCTAAACCTTGTTTGGTCTGCATATAATCGTAATCAGCGCTTGACTCATCCCAGCTGCTATCGGCAATTAACTGCACGAGATTAATATTCACTTTAAATTCATTTTTTAGCCGTTTGAGGGTTTCAGGATAGAAGCACTGAATTAAAATATTGGCATCCGGTCGTGTTAATCCGTGCTTTTCTAGCACATTAACGACGATAGCAGTGATGTCTTTGCCCTCAGATAAGTGCCACTCCGGTGCTTTAATTTCAGAATAAAAACTGACATTTTTAGCGAAGGTATTATTGAGCTTGGTGATTAGTTCGATATGCTGCTCAAATGAAGCTACCTTAAACGCTTCTCTCCCATTATAACGTCCTGTGTAAACCTTATTACCTAGTTTGTCCTCGCGCTCATGTATCAATAATTGCTGAATTTCAGACCAAGTGAAATCAATTGCATAATATCGATTATCCGAACGATGTCGTTTTGGAAAAATAGATTCAACGTTAGTTACAGTTTCAATATGAATATCATGCAATACAATAGGAATGTTGTCAGAAGTTAAAACGATATCTTGTTCGATATAGTGTGCACCTTGCATAAAGGCGAGCGTTGCTGCATCTAGTGTATGCTCTGGTAAATAGCCGGATGCGCCGCGGTGGGCAATAACCGTAAAAGTAGTTTCTTGTTTAGTTATTTTACTTGAAGTTCTTTGATTAGCGTCGATTTGCATCGAAATAATCATAATTAGGAATGAAATAAAGATTTTATAACCTACATATTGTGCGTTCATTTCATTCCTTGTTAATTATGTTATTTGCTTATTAGTTCTCTTGTATGAGTTCGATAGCATATCCACTCGGATCCCTCACAAAAGCAATCACTGTCTTTCCACCTTTTACTGGGCCAGGTGCTCGGTAAACATCGCCGCCTTTTGACTTTATATCATCACAAATAGCGTAAATGTCATCAACACCTATAGCAAGATGTCCAAAAGCTTCCCCTTGCTCGTACTCTGTTTTATCCCAATTGTATGTCAGTTCGATGACAGTATTTGTATCCTCATCGCCGTAACCCAAAAAGGCGAGGGTGTATGCATATTCTTTGTTCTCGCTTTGGCGAAGCAGCTTCATGCCTAAAGTCTCTGTGTAAAAAGCGATGGACTTTTGTAAGTCACCAACGCGCAGCATGGTATGAAGTAGTCTCATTATTTTATCCTTTTAAATTAACTTAGTATTATCTAATCGATTTTGTCTTTAAATTCACACAAGTCCTCGATAATACACGATCCACATCGAGGTTTTCTAGCGATACAAGTATACCTACCGTGCAATATCAACCAATGATGAACATCAATTTTAAACTCTTTTGGCACCACTTTTAATAGCTTTTCCTCGACTTTATCGACATTTTTTCCCATGGCGAGTTTAGTGCGATTACTGACGCGAAAGATATGCGTATCAACGGCAATGGTTGGCCAACCAAATGCAGTATTTAACACCACGTTAGCTGTTTTTCTACCAACGCCTGGCAATGCTTCCAGTGCTTCTCTATCCTCTGGCACCACTGAGCCATGTGTTTCTGCCAAAATACGGCAAGTCTCAATGACATTTTTTGCTTTTGAATTAAACAAACCAATGGTTTTGATATATTGCTTCAGGCCGTCGACACCGAGTGCGTAGATTGCTTTAGGCGTGTTTGCGATAGGGTAAAGCTTATTGGTTGCTTTGTTGACGCTGACGTCGGTTGCCTGTGCTGACAGTATCACCGCAATCAGCAACTCAAAAGGACTTGAAAAGTTCAGTTCAGTTGTTGGGTGTGGATTATTAGCACGCCAGCGGGAGAGTATCTCATGTCGTTTTTCTTTGTTCATAGATCCGTACCCGTAACCCGCGCGCGCTGCACAACTTTAGCTTGCTTGGCACTTTCTGAACGTTTCTCTACGAGTTTGTCTATCACATTTTTTAGCGCAATTAATAATCCCATACCTAAAAATGCACCAGGAGGTAATATTGCTAATAAAAAGGGACTATCTGTTGTAAATATCACAATGGTGAGGTCTTTTGCCCAATCACCTAACAATAAATCGGCACCTACAAGCAAGGTTCCATAACCTAGTAATTCGCGCATTGCGCCAAGGACGACTAAAATAAGCGTGAATCCAAGCCCCATCATTAGCCCATCAAAAGCGGCAAGTGGAACAGGATTTTTTGAAGCATAGGCCTCTGCGCGTCCAATAATGGCGCAGTTAGTCACAATTAGGGGGATGAATATACCTAGTGCTTGATACAGCTCGAATGTAAATGCGTTCATCAACAGCTGCACAATAGTAACAAAAGCAGCGATAATCATAACAAATATTGGGATTCGAATTTCGTTGGGTACAAAATTGCGCACCAGTGAGACGGTGATGTTCGATCCTAATAATACGAGCGTGGTTGCAATACCCAAGCCCAAACCATTAATAACAGTAGCCGTTACGGCTAACAAAGGACAAAGCCCCAGCAATTGAACCAAAGCAGGATTATTTTTCCAAATTCCTTGAACGCTTAGGTTTTTATATTCATTCATTAACTAATGCCTCATTTCCAGAAGAATTACTGGTAATAGAACTAGCGCAATTACTTGTAGTATTGAAAATCATATCGCGATTTTCATTGTAGTAAATTAATGTACTCTTTACAGCTTGAACCACAGCACGCGGCGTAATGGTTGCTCCGGTAAATTGATCAAATTGACCACCATCTTTTTTGACTTGCCAGCGTTTATCGTCTTTCCCACTAAAAGGCACATTTGCAAAAGATAATATCCAGTCGCTAACGCGCAAATCGACCTTGTCACCTAGACCAGGAGTTTCTTTATGCCAAACTACCCGGGCACCAAGTGATTTGCCATCAAAACTGACCGCAACAACCATTTTAATTTCACCACTGTAGCCATTTGGTGCGCTTGTTTCGATAACCGCGGCTATATTCTTTTCGTTCATGCGCGCCCTGAAAATACGCTTATCTTGATTTGAACCTAAACTCTCTGGTGCATTAACTAATATACAATCCAAATGCAGTTCATTTGTATGCGATTTTTCAGGGACCAATTCATTTAAAACAGATAGTAGCTGTTTCTCTTGTTCAAATTGAATTCGCTCTTTTGTACCAGCAAACGTAAGCGCGATAAGGCTGGTTGTTACTAATGCGAAGCCTGCTAAAATAGCACCGTTCTTGCCCATGTACTTCATTATCATGAGTCTTTACTCGCTTTATTCTTATGCCCATAAGTTCTAGGTTGCGTATAGTAGTCGATCAGTGGCACCGCCATGTTCATTATTAGAACGGCAAAAGCGATGGCATCTGGATACCCACCCCAGTTCCGGATAATAATAACCCATAAGCCAATAGCGGCCCCAAAAATTAGACGACCTTTGACTGTTGTGGAAGCAGAAACAGGATCGGTTGCAATAAAAAATGCACCAATTATCAAACTTCCGTTAAAAATATGAAAAAGCGGTGAAGCGTATTGGTCACCATCAATCAAAAATAAAGAAAGGCTCAATAACGCTGCTGATGCCAACATACTGCCTGGGATATGCCAACTGATGATCTTGTTTTTGATTAAAAATAAGCCACCTAACAAATAGGCCAAGGATACCCATAACCAACCTTTTCCATATGCTCCATCAAAAATAATACGTGTTGTAGCTTCAGTTACTGTATAGCCCTGTAATAGAGCTGTCTTTACTTCATCTAGTGGTGTGGCCATAGTTGTGCCATCAACCCCGACTTTTAATTGTTCAACACTAAAGCCGGTGCTTGTGAATCCTGTGAAAACGGTATGAATTGCGTCCCATAAAGTATGCGACTGCTCTGCAATAGATAAAGGGGGCAACCATGATGTCATTTGTATTGGAAATGAAATCAAGAGCATGACATAAGCTGCCATAGCAGGGTTAAACATATTGTAGCCCAAACCACCATATAGCTGTTTAACAATAGCGATAGCGAAAAATGTGCCGATTACAATAACCCACCAAGGCGCTAAGGGAGGAATTGAAACAGCTAAAAGTAATGCAGCTAAAACAGCGCTATAGTCTTTAAGAACACGTTCGGTTTTTTTCTGGCGTAGCTCCATAATAACGCCTTCGGTA
Source organism: uncultured Glaciecola sp. (assembly GCF_937770335.1). Classification (GTDB taxonomy): domain Bacteria; phylum Pseudomonadota; class Gammaproteobacteria; order Enterobacterales; family Alteromonadaceae; genus Glaciecola. The sequence goes on along the minus strand of NZ_CALJHY010000003.1, from coordinate 83,422 downwards.
ACTAAAGCCGTTATGATTGCCAACGCAATTTGAATCAGAATACCAAACCCAAAAAACCATATATTAGCTAAGATGCCAGGAATCGTCGCGTAACAAACAATGCGCATTACTTGGCCTGTATCACGTCGATTGTGGTGGTGAGGTGAGCTAGATAAACTCAACATTGTCATAATTCTTTATTCTCTTTTTTTGCTTCATCAGCAGCTACTTTTTTTGCTTTTGCTTTTGCCACAGCGGCTGCCACACGTTCTTTTTTGGCTGCCGCATCCTCATCGACTGCCACTAATTTGGTTTTTGGCAACGCAAATGAGTCTGATAGTTCCGATACGCTTTCTTTCTTCTTTATGTTTTCTGCGCTCTGTGCATTCTCGGCTTCCTTTGCGAATGCTTCTTTTTTTGCTTTTGCTCTAGCCAATGCAGCTGCAATTTTATCTTTAGCGTTGCCACCGTCTTTGTTCATGGATGCTTTGCGTGCTTCCGAAGCTAACCGATATTTTTCTTCGCGCGCTTCTTTCTCTTTCTGTAATCTGGCTGTGCGTACTTCAAAGCGTATTTTGGCTTTGTCAGATTTCTCTTTTTCTTCTCTTTGATTACGAATGTCTGCTTTTGCTTGACGATAATAATGCACGAGTGGAATTTCACTAGGACAAACATAAGCGCACGCACCGCATTCAATGCAATCAAATAGGTTATATTCTTCAGCTTTTTCAAGTTCTTTTGATTTGCTGTACCAAAATAGTTGCTGAGGTAATAGTGATGCTGGACAAACGTCGGAACATGCCGAGCATCGGATGCAAGCTCTTTCATCTTCTGGGTGTGGCAATTCATTGTCTGCTGGCACAAGTATGCAGTTTGAAATTTTTACTATCGGAGTGAGCACCGAAGTAACAGTGAAACCCATCATTGGGCCGCCCATAATGAACCTTGGCGATGATTGTGTGCTGGCATCGTAATTACCGTGCAGCAGCAATGATTGAATTGGTGTACCTAATCGAGCCCATACATTTTTAGGCGATTTTAAACCTCTACCTGTGAGTGTTACCACACGCTCGATTAATGGCTTTCCTTCTACGATAGCATCTGCTATTGCATAACATGTTGCGACATTATACATAATACAACCAACATCAATGGGTAGACCATCTGAAGGAACCTCTCGTGATGTGAGAACTTGTACAAGTTGTTTTTCGCCGCCAGCTGGATACTTTGTAGGGACGTTGACTACTTGGTAATTGGTTTTTTGTTGACAAGCGATAGACATCGTTTCGAGCGCCTCAGGCTTGTTATCTTCCACAGCAATGATGACTTGTTTGGGTTTTAAAATATGCACTAATATGTCGATGCCTTGACGAATTTGCCAAGCGTGTTCGCGCATCAGTCTGTCATCAGAAGAAATATAAGGCTCACACTCAATGCCGTTTATGATCAGGAATTCGAGCGGTTTACTGTTGTTTGTTTTTATATGCGTTGGAAATCCTGCACCACCCATGCCGCTAATGCCGGCATCGCATATTCGCTCAATTAATTCTGATTTATCTGCTTTAGCATAGTCTGGCACAGGCTTTAATTCAATCCAGGTATCTTGTCCATCAGCATCTATAATGACGCTAAGTTCCGGAATACCAGATGGATGAGCTGAAACGTGTCGCGTAATTTTTGCGACTATACCAGAGGTGGGCGCGTGCACAGGAACTGAGAATGGTGACTCGCTAGCTGTTAATAATTGTCCTTTTAATATCCGGTCGCCTTCTGCAACTAATAACTTTCCTTCCACACCAATATGCTGTTTTACAGGAACGTAGTATGTAGGCTCTAATGGAATGAATTCAATATTTGACTTATTTGATAGGCTTTTTTGCTGTGGGGGGTGCACGCCACCAGGAAAATCCCAGAGCTGGTTTACGCTAAGTCGTTCTATGATTTGATCATAATTGGCAAACATAGGCATACCTCTAAGACACTTGCCTGACAGGTATATTACCTGCAGGTACCTTATTAAACTCCCATTCCCATTGACTGGAATCAACTTCAACGGGAATCATATCAATACAATCTACTGGGCAAGGGTCGACGCATAAATCACAGCCAGTGCATTCATCAATAATAATGGTATGCATTTGCTTAGCCGCACCTAAAATAGCATCTACAGGGCACGCCTGAATGCATTTAGTGCACCCTATACATTCATCTTCACGAATAAACGCAACCTTTTTAACACTTTCGACGCCGTGTGCGGAATCGAGTGGTTTTGCCTCAACACCCATAAGGGTAGCAAGCTCTTTGATTGTCGCTTCGCCACCAGGAGGACATTTATTTATATCGTCACCGTTTGCAATGGCTTCTGCATATGGCTTACAACCGGGATAGCCACATTGACCACATTGAGTTTGTGGTAAAACTGCATCGATCTGTTCGACTAGCGGGTCGCCTTCTACTTTAAAACGAATAGCTGCAAAGCCAAGTAGAGAACCAAAAATGAGTGCTAAAAGTGCAATTGCAGCCAAGGCGATGAGGGTGAGGGTCATTTGATTAACCCTGTAAAACCCATAAATGCTAGCGACATTAAGCCCGCTGTTATCATTGCAATTGAAGCGCCTTTGAATGGGGCAGGGACATCAGCAGCAGCAAGTCTTTCTCGCATTGCAGAAAATAATATTAAGGCTAAAGAAAAACCAACGGCAGCACCAAATCCATAAATAATAGATTCTATAAAGTTGTGTTGTTCAGTGATGTTCAATAGCGCAACACCTAAAACCGCACAATTAGTTGTAATTAATGGCAAAAATATTCCTAATAACCGATAAAGGGTAGGACTTGTTTTGTGCACCACCATTTCAGTGAATTGCACAACTACCGCGATCACTAAAATGAAACTGAGCGTTCTGAGATATTCAATACCAAGCGGTGTCAATATGTAGGCTTCAACCAGGTAGCTAGACATAGACGCGATTGTTAAGACAAAAGTCGTCGCCATTGACATGCCGATAGCAGTTTCGAGTTTTCCAGAAACTCCCATAAATGGGCATAGGCCTAGAAACTGAACAAGGACGAAGTTGTTTACCAGCACTGTTCCAATTAGTAAGAGTATTATTTCGATCATTTACCTATCGTTCTATCGACTTATATCGTTGACAATAATGAAGTTTTTGAATTTCTGGTTAGAGATGTTTGATTTGATTTTTCAGCTCTAATTAGTAATTTACGTGATTAAACGAAAACTTCCCTAAATCTGCCGAATATTATCGCTTTTTCCAACACAATTAACAACTTGAATCAGGTCTTTGTGTAGGATATCTGTATATTAATTAATATGGACTTTACAATGGCAATGTAATTCTGGATTGGATTAGTAACACTCAGAGAATTTGGCTCCCCCTCCCCGGCTCGAACGGGGGACCTGCGGATTAACAGTCCGTCGCTCTACCAACTGAGCTAAGGGGGAACAGGTGTTACTAAGTAGTTAAAAGTGGCTCCCCCTCCCCGGCTCGAACGGGGGACCTGCGGATTAACAGTCCGTCGCTCTACCAACTGAGCTAAGGGGGACCTGCTTTTAACGAGCCGGAGATTAATGAACTAACGGCTCTGTGTCAACCGTGTTTTGCGGTTTTTTGGTGTTTAATTTTTGTTTGCTTATTTAGTAATCAGGCATTGTCTTTCATTTTCATCTGCAGTGGAAGTCTCAATGTAAGGCGTTTCCGCATTAAGCTTATGATACTATTAGATAAAATTAAAAGAATGGTGTAATCGTAATAATGTTAACTTTCTTCTTATTACAATTTTTTCATTTTTAAGTTAATTATCGAGTAAAAAGTTATTAAAATTACTTTGACTACTGGTATTACGAACAGTGCTTACAAAAAACGCACCGTAACCAAAATACTCTTAAGGTTAGTGGTAACTTACATAATATTTTGCGAAAAAGCTGTTAACGAGCGTCATTATTAGGGCGCGACTAGTTATCCACTAGATCTGTGGATAACTCTGTGGGTTAAATGCTTAAGTTAAGCGCCGAGCTTTATCAAATTTTGTCAACAAAAATAGTATAAAAAACGTCAAAAATAAATAAAACGTTTTAAAACATGGATTTAGCGATACAGCAATAAATTTTCATTTTTAATTGTTGACAGGTGTGTATTGGATATCTGCCTGTGTATGAATTCATTTTTATCAATCGAGAAGGAAGATGTGACTGTTTTTTTGCGGTTTTTTTGTGCGATAATCAAAGGGTTGGCAGAATTAGTTAGTCACAATCAAATCAATCAGTTTTATTGGTCTTAAAAGAGATAACATTAAAATCAAACTAAAAACTCCTACTCGGAGTAAAAAGGGCCATGATCTTTTATTATGCATAATAAAATGAGAACAAAATGACGATAATTTGTGACCAATAATAAAATTCACCGAGATATGCTAAATGGCGATATTGCACAAACATTGAAAAGTATGACAATTCCAATGATTGTCGGAATGTTAATGTTGATGACGTTTAGTATCGTAGATACTTTTTTTGTAAGTATGTTGGGAACCGAGCAATTAGCCGCAATTAGTTTCACTTTTCCAGTAACGTTTACTGTTATCAGCTTAAATATAGGCCTAGGAATTGGTACGTCCGCCATCATTGGCAAGTATATCGGCTCAGGCAATACGCAAGATGCAAAAGCATTAGCGACCGGTGCTCTCATGCTTTCTGCGATTCTGGTTGGTATATTTTCAGTTATTGGTATTTTCAGTATTGAATTTATATTTTCATTAATGGGGGCGGATAATGCCCTAATGCCATTTATTCAAGCTTATATGGTCCCTTGGTATGTTGCCGGTATTTTTCTTGCCATTCCTATGGTGGGTAATTCGGTACTTAGGGCCTTCGGTGACACAAAAACTCCCAGTATTATTATGGCCGTTGGGGGGGCAATTAACGTTGTCTTGGATCCAATTTTAATTTTTGGATGGGGTCCTATTCCCGGATTAGGTATCCAAGGTGCGGCAATCGCAACAGCAATTGCTTGGGCAATTTGTTTAGTCTGGATACTTTATTTACTGGCAGTCAAAAGGCACTTGATTGAACCGCGTATACTTAGGTTGGGAGAGTTTATTGTCGCAGCTAGAGGTGTGTTGAAAATAGGACTACCAGCGGCAGGGGCTAACATGCTCACGCCCATCGCAGGTGGTGTTATGACAGCTGTCGTCGCTAACTACGGCTCCGAAGCGGTTGCGGCATGGGGAGTCGGTAATCGACTCGAATCTATCGCCAGCATTATTGTATTAGCTTTGTCCATGTCATTACCGCCCTTTATCAGTCAAAATTACGGGGCAAATAAATTATTACGTATTAAAACTGCGTTTGATATGGCTGCAAAGTTTGTAATTATTTGGCAGCTGATCGTGTTTGCCATATTGGCAATATTCTCAAGCTATATTGCGCAAGTATTTGCCGAAGAAGCAAGTGTTGCGCGAGATATTACGTTGTTTCTTTGCATCCTACCCCTTGGATATGGCTTGCAAGGCATCATTATATTAGCCAACTCATCGTTTAATGCCATGCATAAACCAATGTCAGCATTATTATTAAGTATCTTAAGGTTATTCGCATTTTACGTACCGATAGCATCGTTGGGCAGTTATTTATATGGACTAGAAGGTCTATTTTGGGGGTGTGTTATTGCTAACGTTTTGACGTCCGTTTTGGCATATACATGGTTTAATCAAAATTTGAAAAATGAAATGGCGTTGGAATTTAAAACGTCAGTACTTGGAAGTGAAAAATGAGTAGAGCTTTTACCCTAAAATCAAGTTATCAACCCGCTGGAGATCAACCCACAGCAATAGCCTCTCTAGTAGAAGGTTTGGAATCGGGTTTAGCGAAACAAGTTCTTTTGGGGGTTACGGGTTCAGGTAAGACGTTCACTATGGCCAATGTGATCTCCAAAGTGCAAAGACCTACATTGATAATGGCACATAATAAGACGCTTGCCGCGCAACTATATGGCGAAATGAAAGAGTTTTTTCCGAACAATGCCGTTGAATATTTTGTTTCCTACTATGATTATTATCAACCGGAAGCATATGTGCCTAGTACTGACACGTTTATAGAAAAGGACGCGTCAATTAATGACCACATTGAGCAAATGCGGTTGTCGGCGACAAAATCACTAATGGAACGTCGCGACGTTATCATTATTGCATCTGTATCTGCTATTTACGGCTTGGGCGACCCAAAAAGTTACATGAAGATGCTATTACATTTTCGCCAAGGCGACATAATGGATCAACGTGATGTGCTGAGACGGCTCGCTGAACTGCAATATAAACGCAATGACATTGCCTTTGAGCGCGGTAGTTTTCGAGTGCGTGGTGATGTCATTGATATATTCCCTGCAGATTCCGAAAAACAAGCGATTCGGATTCAATTATTCGACGATGAAATTGAAGAAATTAATTTGTTCGATCCGCTAACCGGTGCCGTTGATAAAAAGGTTGTGCGCGTCACTGTGTATCCAAAAACACATTATGTTACCCCGCGCGAAAAAATTGTAGCCGCCATTGATAAGATTAAAGACGAATTAAAAGAACGCCGCGAAAATCTAAAATCTAATCACAAACTAGTTGAAGAGCAGCGGCTTACTCAACGTACTCAATTCGATATAGAAATGATGCTGGAATTAGGTTATTGCTCGGGCATTGAGAACTATAGCCGTTATTTGTCAGGAAAAGCGCCTGGCGAGCCACCACCTACCTTGTTAGATTATTTTCCAGCAGATGGATTATTATTTGTTGATGAGTCTCACGTTACCGTGTCGCAAATTGGAGCGATGTATAAAGGTGATCGCTCAAGAAAAGAAACATTGGTCGAATTTGGCTTTCGATTACCATCGGCTATGGATAATAGGCCGCTTAAATTCGAAGAGTTTGAACATATATCACCACAGACCATTTATGTATCTGCAACACCTGGTAATTATGAATTGGAAAAGTGTGACGGCGATATTGTAGAACAAGTTGTTCGACCCACAGGATTAATTGATCCGCCAATAGAAATTCGCCCCGTAGGAACTCAGGTGGATGATGTCTTATCTGAAATTGGTTTGCGAGTTGCAGTCAATGAACGAGTTCTTATAACCACATTAACAAAAAGAATGGCAGAGGATTTAAGTGAATACCTAAATGAACATGGCGTTAAAGTTCGCTATCTACATTCTGATATTGACACCGTCGAGCGTATAGAAATTATTCGCGATCTACGCATCGGTAAATTTGACGTTTTAGTCGGTATCAATCTTCTGCGTGAAGGTTTAGATATGCCTGAAGTTTCCTTAGTTGCCATACTCGATGCCGATAAAGAAGGATTTCTGAGAGCTGATAAATCGCTGATCCAGACAATGGGAAGGGCTGCTCGTCATATAAACGGAAAGGCTATTTTATATGCGGATCGCATAACTGGTTCAATGCAACGCGCCATGGATGAGACTGACCGAAGGCGGGCAAAACAAGTTGCTCATAATGAAAAACACGGCATAATTCCGCATTCATTGAACAAGCCAATTACTGATATTATGGACCTCGGTGATACCAATCATCCTGCATCAGGTAAAGTCCGATTACGTAAAATTGCAGAGAAAGAAAAGACGTATAAAGCAATGAATGTCACTCAATTAATGGCTAAAGTTGCTGAGATCGAAAAACAAATGTTTGAGTCAGCCAGAGATCTAGAATTTGAAAAAGCAGCCTCGTTGAGGGATGAAGTTGAAACAATACGAGCTGAAATTTTAAAACTTTAATAGTCGATGACCGTTTAATATTGTGTCTGCCATTGCAGTGAATATGATATCCCACTATTGCCCTTTGTGACATCGTAGACGATGTTACAAAGGAATAAACAGCGAGAAAACCTCTAAACAGTAAGAATTAGCCGCCAATTAGCTTGAAAGGTATAATGTTTAATGTATTATACCTTTCATTATTAAGTGATATCTATAAAGAGATATATAAGCTAATTAATTTTTCTTATACTTACTCAAAACGTTAGATATGACGTTGTGTTACAAGCAATTAGCTATTAGAACAATTGCGGGTACATCGGCGCTAACATGGATGTTACGCAGTTTTGAACATTAAAGCTGCTAATTTACGGATAAATATGAGCAAATTAGAAGGTCGCTCATTAGCTAATTTTTTTCATATTTATGTGGCATTTACATGGACAGTTACAATAAAAATCGGAAAGTTATATAAATCAATAACAAAGTGATTGTAAAACGTCTAAATTTTGAATAATATGTCTTCAAGTAGTATGAGCAGATATACCTAACGCGGTGAATATATGTTAAATCGTTTACAAGAATCTGATATCAAATTGTTGCGTGTATTTTACGCAGTTGCTTCCTGCAACGGTTTCACAGCCGCAGAACCTGTTCTTAGAATGCAGCGCCCAAATATCAGTGCTGCTATCAAAAAGTTGGAAGAGAGGCTAGACCTTGTTTTGTGCCATCGCGGTCGTGGTGGATTTCAAATGACAAAGGAAGGTGAAGTTGTTTTTCAAGAAACTAAACGAATCTTTAATGCCTTCGATAATTTTGTATTCAACTTAAAAAGCTTACATGATGACTATAGTGGTCATATTACCCTTGTGTTGATGGCTGGCTTAGCTACATCAATGCAGTTAGCGGTCAGTAAAGCGGTTAAGAGTACGATGAAAAAGTTTGACGATATTCACGTCAACATTCAAACCCGCTTATATAATGAAGTTGAGCATGTTGCTCTTTCAGGCGAATGTCATTTGGTTTTATCGACATACGACATGGTTAAACCTGAGTCGGTCACTTTCCATTCTACGGGCGTGCAATGTAAAGGGCGACTTTATTGCTCGCCTACGCACCCATTAGCTAAGTATCGCGAAGCCGATGCGTTACCTGACAATGTCAGAATTGAGGATTTCCCTGCTATTGGTATGTCAGGGTTGTCATCGGTCAATTATATTAGTGGTGAGAAAAGACTCGCTATCCAAACATTCTCAGACTCATATGACGTATGCATGGCTGCAGTAATGACTGGAGAATATGTTGGTCTGCTACCTGACTATATTGCCAGAGAGCAAGGTGCAGCAACCGGTCTTGTGCCAATTTGTAAGGGCTCATTATTCGAATTTAGTCACGAGTTATTCGTGATGAATGGAAAAAACACAAGACTTAACCCCGTGTTAAGGCACTGTATTAAAGAGTTGGAATACTTCATATTTGAAAGTCAGAAATAATCCAATTCAACGCCGGTTAAGAAGTATCAGCTAAGAAAGCCTCTGTTAGTGAACGTCACTAACAGAGGCTTTTTTAGTTCTGATACGGAATAGGATCAACAGTGTTGTTTTCAGAAAATGCTTCAAGCCTTTCCTGACAAGCACCACATCGTCCGCATGCTTTTTCCTGGCCGTTGTAGCAAGTCCATGTGTCTTTATAGTCTAAATTCATTGCCAAGCCTTCCTTCAGAATATCAATCTTACTAGACGCCAAATAGGGAGCTCTTACTTCAACGGCTTGGTAGTTTGCGATTTTGCATACGTCATTCATAGCGCTAACGAACTCTGTCCTGCAATCTGGATAAATAGCATGATCGCCTGAGTGAGCTCCGAAATACACCGCTTCGGCTTGTATAGAAACTGCATAACCAACCGCCATAGACAACATAATCATGTTGCGATTTGGAACGACCGTCGTTTTCATACTATCTTCTTCGTAATGCCCCTCAGGAACCTCAATATCATCAGTAAGAGCAGAACCGCCGATTAGTTGTTTTATTGAACTAATATCAACGATTTTGTGCTCAATATTGTGTTGTTCACAAACTTTCTTTGCGAAAAGTAATTCTTTGCTATGTCTCTGTCCATAATTGAAAGACACTGCATGCACATCATATCCTTGCTGCATGGCCTTGTTTAGCACGGTATATGAATCCATACCGCCTGAATAGATGATGACGACTTTCGCTGACATTTGTTATTCTCCTTTAAAAAAACGGTGCTGATTCTAAGCGATCCCTGCTAAAATCCCAACTGTATTTGAATAAGAAGTAGGTTGTTATTGTGCAAAACTTAAAAGTAAACGAAGTATTTGAGTCACTTCAAGGCGAAGGCTCGTTTACTGGAGTGCCGTCTATTTTCGTAAGGCTGCAAGGCTGTCCCGTTGGTTGCTCGTGGTGTGATACAAAACATACTTGGGAAATCAGCCTAGAAAAAGAAACGAATGCAAAGTCGATAATGCAGGAAAATGAAGAATCTTCGCAGTGGTTTTCTGCAACCGAAGACGCTTTATTTCAGCTATTTGATGAATACGGCTATGTGGCCAAACACATCGTTCTGACCGGCGGTGAACCTTGTATGTATGATTTAACTGGGTTTACTGATTTAGCGCATAGTAAAGGTTATTCGACCCAAATAGAAACCAGTGGTACATTTGAAATCTTGACGAGTAAAGATACATGGGTGACAGTATCGCCAAAAATTAATATGCAAGGAGGCTACAAAATGCGCGACGATGCATTAGCCAGAGCTAATGAAATAAAACATCCCGTTGCTATGCAAAAACACATAGATGAGCTAGATTTGTTGTTAGCAACGATGGATCAAAGTGTGTTACCACTAATTTATTTGCAGCCTATTAGTCAGCAAAAGCGCGCTACAGATTTAGCTGTAAAAACATGCATTGCTCGAAACTGGCGTCTTTCATTACAAATGCACAAGTTTATTGGCTTAGAGTAGCTAATTTTTTCAAGTGTGACTAGTAAACTCAACTGGGGAACCAATGGATAAGTATATAGAAGACTATCAATTCTTAAGTGATATTGAACAAAATCTCAATATTATCTTGGTGGTTATAGATGATATATAAACAATCACTAGCCAGCGTGAAATTGATGTTGGGAAGCAGAATAGCATTAGGGGTTTTGTTGTTATCGCTGTCATTTTTTAGTGCAGTTACACACGCAGCAACATGGGTAGTTACTTATCCCGGGCCATTATACGATGGCGATGAAGGTCATAAGTACCCTGAAGCACTGTTAAAGTTAGCTCTGGAAAAAACAGGTGTACGATACAGAATGGTATCGTCTCAACGTATCAAACGACAATCGAAAGCGCTTCGACAATTACGTGAGAATATTGAGGTTAATGTTGTTTGGAGTATGACTGACCGTCAACGCGAAGCTGATCTGCTACCTATTCGTATACCTATTGCGAAAGGGTTGATTGGTTGGCGAGTGATGTTGACCCATCAAAATAAGCCGTTTTACACTAAAGTAGTAAGTACTTTAGCGGACTTATTAGTTTATTCTCCCGTGCAAGGCATCGATTGGCCAGATACTAAGATACTGCAGGCCAACGGTTTCAATGTTTTAGGTGCGCAGAATCATTCTGAAGCAAAGAATTTATTATCACGTCAGCAAGCAGATTTTTATCCTCGCTCAGTTATTGAAGCACTGTCTGAATTGCGTCAGGAAGGAGCCGATCCAGATATAAGATTAAAAGAGGGAATAGCGCTAAAATATCGGGCTGCAATGTACTTTTTTGTAAATAAACGCAATGTAACTTTAGCGCGTTTGTTGGAAGTTGGTTTGGAGAGAGCAATTGAAGATGGAAGTTTTGACAAATTATTCTATGCACATCACGGTGAAATATTAGAGCAGTTAGCATTAGATGCAATTACCTATTTTGAGTTAGATAATCCACTTTTACCTTCAAATACGCCAGTACTTGAGGCTAAGTATTGGTACACACGAGGGCAGTTCGAAAGCAAAAAAAAAGCGACTGATTAAAGTCGCTTTTTTAGGAGCTTTGTTCGTGAAGTTTGCAGTTAACCTTTAAACTCGCCACTGTGAACCGACTTCATGGAGCGACCAGATGGGTCTGCAGCTGCTTTAAAGCTCTCATCCCACTCAAGTGCTTCCACTGTGCTACATGCGATTGATTTACCACTTGGTACGCATTTAGCGGCACTTTCTTGCGGAAAGTAATCTTCAAAGATAGTGCGGTAGTAATAACCTTCTTTAGTGTCGGGTGTATTGATTGGAAAGCGGAATTGCGCACTTGCCATTTTTTGGTCAGATACTTCTAACTCAACAAATTCACGAATTGAGTCAATCCAAGAATAACCCACACCGTCACCAAATTGCTCTTTTTGACGCCACAATACTTCAGCAGGAAGATACGTATCGTCATCAAATGCTTTTCTTAATATCCATTTTTCCATACGGCCACCAACACACATTTTGTCTTGTGGGTTGAGGCGCATTGCAACGTCCATGAAGTTTTTGTCTAGGAAAGGTACGCGTGCTTCAACACCCCAAGCAGAGGTCGATTTGTTAGCACGGGCGCAATCAAACAGATGCAGACGATCAAGTTTACGCACAGTTTCTTCATGCAGTTCTTTTGCATTTGGCGCTTTGTGGAAATATAAATAACCACCAAATATTTCATCAGCCCCTTCGCCAGATAATACCATTTTGATGCCCATAGCTTTGATTTTTCTAGTCATCAAATACATCGGCGTAGCCGCACGAATGGTAGTCGTATCGTATGTTTCTAAGTGATAAATAACATCGCGAATAGCATCTAGGCCTTCTTGAATTGTAAAGTGAATTTCGTGATGCACTGTACCAATCATATTCGCTACTTTCTTAGCTGCGATTAAATCAGGTGCGCCTTCAAGACCCACAGCGAATGAGTGCAAACGAGGCCACCAAGCATCACTTTTGTCTTCGTCTTCAACACGTTTAGCAACATATCTGGCTGCTACAGCTGAGACCAATGATGAATCTAAGCCACCCGAAAGGAGCACTGCGTAGGGCACATCTGACATAAGGTGAGACTTAACCGCTTTCTCAAACGCAACTTTCAAATCGTCTAGGTTTGTTTCGTTTTCTTTTACATTCTCATAGGACATCCAATCTCGCTCGTAGTATTTTACAAGCTTGCCATCGGTGCTACTGAGGTAATGTCCTGGAGGGAACTCTTGCACCGTTTTGCAAACAGGTACAAGGGCTTTCATTTCGGAAGCCACATAGAAGTTACCGAACTCATCAAAACCGGTGTAAAGTGGAATAATCCCCATATGGTCACGAGCGATGAGGTAGGTATTGTTTTCTTGATCATAAAGAACAAAAGAAAACATACCTTCTAATTTATCAATAAAACCAACGCCTTCTTGCTGGTAAAGCGGAATAATGATTTCGCAATCTGATTTTGTTTGAAAGTCATAGGGAGTCGTTAACTTCGATTCTAAGTCTTTATGATTATAAATTTCGCCATTAACGGCTAATACCTGATTACCATTGCTACTGATTAGAGGTTGGGCGCCCGTGTCCACGTCTACAATTGCTAGTCTTTCATGACATAAAATTGCATTGTCATTATGCCAAATGCCTGACCAGTCGGGGCCACGATGGCGTAATAGTTTTGATAATTCGAGTGCTTGCGTGCGCAACTCTGACACATCAGTTTTGATATCAAGGATACCGAAAATACCACACATAGGTTGTTTCGCCTTTTCTTGCTAGGTTATTAGATTGGGTTATCGTTTTCTGTCGATAATAAGGTAGGTATGTGGAACTTAAGTTCGCGTTTATTATTATTCATGTTACCTCGATGGTGAATGTGCCATTTCTCCTAGAAAATGCAAGGATTTTCTAGGAGAAATGGCTAATTAGTTGCGGTTATACACATTATCACGCAATTATTAATGCATATTGCAGTGCAGACGCAAAAAGTAGGCTAATGCGATCTCCCTGCGAGGCGCACGCTCCCAATGAAACCTCAACTTGATTATAAGCAAGATCCAAGAGTCGCTATCAAAAAAATAGCCTCAAAAAGAGGCTATTTTGTTCATATGCTAAAACCGATTGGTTATTTGCGTTGGAACTCGCTGATTGCAGACCATTGTGGCCATTCATCAGAGTTGGCAATGTCGTAGCCAACTTCAAACAACATTTGAGTGTCTTCTTGAACACCACCAAAATCCCAATTTTCACGGAACTGGTCGCAAACTTGATGGTAACAGCCGCGAACAATCAAATTTGTTCTCTTGCGATATTCTGCAGTTGCTTCATCAATTGGCTCACTGCCGCCTTTTGCGTAAAGTGCTGGAACACCAACCTTGGCAAAACTAAAGTGATCAGAACGATAATAAATACCCGCTCCAGGATTGTCTTCTTGTGTTAATACTCGACCTTGACGTTTTACTGCTTTTTCAAGGTTTTCTTCAAGATCCGACTTACCCATTCCAACAACGGCTACATCCTTAGTTCTTCCTAATACATTCATCGCATCCATATTAATATTAGCGACGGTTTTATCAAGAGCGACAATCGGGTTTTCAGCATAGTACTTTGACCCCAAAAGACCTTGTTCCTCCGCGGTTACTATTAACATACTAACCGACCGCTTCGGGTGATTGTTCAATTCTGCAAAGGCTTCAGCCATCGCGAGGATTGCCGCGGTTCCGGTGGCGTTGTCATGCGCGCCATTATATATTTGATCACCTTCTTTGCTTTCATCTTTACCCAAATGGTCCCAATGGGAAGTATAAATAACATGTTCATCAGGTCTCTCGCTGCCAGGTAAGGTTGCAAAGACGTTGTAGCTTTTTGATTTTTTAAAATCATTTTTGAGTGCAAGCGATGCTTTCATATTCAATGGAACCGAATATGCGCCTTGTGCTGCATAATCTTTTTGTTCGTCGAAGTTCAAGCCTGCGTCAGCAAATATCTTCACTGCAGCTTCGCGGGAAATCCAGCCTTCAACAGCAACACTACTTGCGCCAGCGTCAGACGTAACTAAGCTATATTGCGGACCACTCCAGCTATTGGCGACAACAGACCAACCATAGGAGGCTGGAGCGGTTTCGTGCACAATAAATACAGCTTCAGCACCTTGACGGCTAGCTTCTTCATATTTATAAGTCCAGCGGCCATAATAAGTCATTGTCGAACCTTGAAATAGCTCGCTCTCAGGGCTTGCATAGCCAGGGTCGTTAACCAAAATAATAACGGTTTTTCCTTTTACATCGATATCTTGATAGTCATTCCAGTTATATTCTGGTGCATTTACACCGTAGCCGAGAAAAACGATATCCGAATCTACTAGGTTAACTTCAGAAACTTCACGTTTCGAACCAGCCACCATATTTTCTTTATACTTTAATATGTTTTCGCCCATTTTGAGGGTCATATCTGGCTTGGCCGTAATTTGCATTAAACTAACTTCTTGAAGAAAACTGTCTCCGTTGCCCGGTTCAAAACCCACTTTGGTTAATTCTTCTGTGAGGTAATCTAGCGTTTTCTTCTCACCAGCGGTGGTTGGAAGGCGACCTTCAAACTCATCTGATGATAGTATTTTCGTATGTTGCTTAAGGGTATCGGAGCTAATCGAGTTATAGACGGCCTCAAAATTATCTGCAACGATGGGGGGGGCGGATTTTGGATCTGAACATCCTGTGACGGCCAGGGCAAGTATACCGGCAGACAATGCCAAAGTAAGGGCGCGATTCTGAAGTTTCATTTATGTTCCTTATTATTATAATTATTAGTGTTTGATGTCTCTTACAATGCAGGCGTCGTTGACCTTAATGCTGTGACACAACCTGTTTAATCGTTATGATGTAATATAGCAAAAATTTATGGCTCGACATAATCAAGATTTGGTAGCGTAATATAACAAAGATGTGTGGCATAATAACAACAACGTGGCATCTCATAATTCTAACCATAAGACTATTGCATTGAAAGCTTCCAATTTATCGCCATTTTCAAGGCCACCGCTGTCAGCGTTATCTCTACTCTTCCCATCACAAGATTTTACGCAAATGGATATTCCTGATCTGGGTGCCAAGTTACTCGAAAATATGCAACATAGCATTACCACTGATGTGGGAACACATACACAAATTAAACACTTCGTTTGTCATAATTCAATGTTTGGTGATTCGAGATATTATGAACAAATTATATTTGAAGAACATGCCATTCCGACCCGCAAAGGCAGCTGGCATGACTTTTTTAATGGCATCATTTGGTTGCAATTCCCACAAACAAAAAATTATCTGAATCGGTTGCACATATCTGAAATAAACACTTATGGCTTGAATCCAAGAACACAAGTTCGAAATCACATTACACACTTTGATGAGTGCGGAGTTGTCTTATTTGTTCAGGGAGCATCATTGTTTGCAACACTTCACCTTTTATTCAAAATGCATGAATGGAAAACACTTTTTTGCGAACTGAAAGATGAGTGGAATATAACCATTTTTCCTGTCGTATTTGGTCACGCGAATCTGGAAATGTTATTAACGCCATTTGTTGGTCTAACTGGCAAAGTGTTACTCATTCAAATTGATGACAAACCACGGGTACAGGAAACGCTACAAAACACGAATCGAAGTATAGCAAGCCAAGCAAACATCTCATCGGTCTGGCTGGATACGTTGCTTTTACAGCATATTCAAAGTAATAAAGTTTTTCATGCTAGCAAACCATTTTATCCTTTGCCTCTTTTAGGGGTGCCACATTGGCATTATGCCGAGCAGGGATCAGCATTTTATGCCAATACGGATTACTTCATGCCAAAACGTCAAATCAAGGGACAGTCTGATTAATTTTATTCACTATTTTTATAACTAAATTCAAAAATATACTTCGTCTTATTGGCTAATGGTCCAAAACAGAGCGATAGTCAAAATAATCAAAGTGGGAATAGCGGAAAAAATAAAAGACTTGTTACGACTGAAGTTGGTCCATTCTTGCAAACAAACAGCGCCTAAATAAACACTCCAAATTGTGTCAAATCGTATATACGACATGAAAGTAAACCACTTACTACTTGTCTGAATTGAAAGCAGATAACTTAAAGACGTTGGTGACAACAATGATTGTGACGCTTGTGACCCGGGCTCTACCATTATTAAAATAAGTGCTAGTGAGATCGCAGATGCGATAATAGTCGGCATCATGAACCACCACTGGGCGCCATACCAATCAAAAAAACCATGAATACTTTTATCATCATTCCGGGTGACCAAAGTGAAGTAGAGGGCCAACACCGCAGACACAATAATGAGATATAGTGGTGCACCAATAAGTGCAAACATTGACGCGCTTTTTCCTGTGCCATAAGCCGGACGCACATTCTCTAGTTCTGCAGGGCTAGCATCTGGCATGCTCAGTGCTATCTGAGTGTCCACATACCAATTATAATCCACCATGTCAAAATACAGATAGGCTGGTAATGAACTAATCACAACCACAAGAATAAAAGGTAACCAAGACCAATTGTCTTTCAATGACAATGCTCTAAAAACGTCGGAAGGTCGAATAAAAACATCATTACAAGCTTGTATGGGATTGGTTACTTCATAATTATTTTCGCTCATTTTACTTCCTATGTTTTGGCGTCTAATTGAATTCTAACGAAGTGTAAAGTATTCAGTTTATTGCGAGCTAAAACAAGTCGAAATAGATAATAGACTCAATTTGAAACATTTTAATTTATAAAGAGCATCGATTGCCTTAGTAATTGAGCGTCATATGGCATAACCTACGAATAATTAGATGCCATGTTAATCAAAAAGAACAATAGGGATATTAGTGTGATTGAGATAAACAAACTCGCTAAAAAGTTTAAAGTAGAGAACCCTAAAAAGCTCAGTGCTCAAGATAAAAAAGATCCAAGGTTACAAGGGCGCTTCTTTCATTCAGTAAGGGAAGTTAGCTTTAGTTGCCAAAATGGCGAAGTATTAGGTTTGTTAGGTCCAAATGGAGCAGGTAAAACAACAACCTTAAGAATGCTTTCAACTGCATTGCAACCGGATAGTGGTAGCATTAATATTGGCGGTTTTGATATATTGAAAAGCCCGGTTGAAGCTAGAAAACAGATTGGCTTTTTATCCGGAGGTACCGGGCTATATGGACGTTTAAGTGGTCGTGAAAATATCGCGTATTTTGGTAAGTTAAACGGTATGACGACTGCTGAAATCACTAAACGTACTGCCGAATTATCGGAACGTTTGGATATGGATTCATTCTTAGACCGGCGCAGCGAAACCTATTCCACCGGAATGAAACAGAAAGCGTCAATTGCACGCTCAGTTATTCATTCTCCCAAAGTAGTTATCTTAGACGAACCGACTACGGGTTTAGATATAATGGCCACACAAACGGTGTTGAACTTTATTCGTGATTTGAAACGTGACAATGTCCCGGTGATATTTTCTACGCACCACCTAGATGAAGTATCTGAACTTTGCGATAGAGTAACGGTAATTGATAAAGGGGTAACAGTGTTTAATAATACATTCGATGCTTTCAGAGCTCTGGATGAAGTTTCTCTGCATGAAGCGTTCTTGCGCTCGATAGGCAAGCCTAAGCATCAAACGACAGACCTATAGGGATTATTATTATGTGGTTAGTATTTCAAAAAGAGATTAAAGAATTATTAAGAGATAGAAAAACCTTATTCTTCATGATTGCCCTACCTATCTTGTTATTTCCACTATTGATTGGTGGCACCCTATATGTCGGCACCAACGTGGTCAAAGGCGCTGTGGAGAAAACACGCACTTATGCCATCATTGGCGACCAATTTAGTGATGAGTTAGTTGGTAAGCTAAATGAAATTGAACAATTTTCATTGCGAAAACTACCTTCTAAAGTGCAAACAAAAGAACAAATAATTGCTTATGTAAAAGAAGGTAATATTGATTTTGTTATAAAAATACCGGAAAACTACAGCAGCAAAGTATTAGATTCAGGTAAAATAACACTTAAGCTATATCGCAACCAAGCTGGTTTGAAAGTAGTCGAAAGTAAACTAAATGAAATTGTCGATGAGCTTTCAGCGTCATATCAAACAACGGCATTATCAGCATTGGGTTTATCTGAGTCTCAAAAAATCAGTGTAATAACCCCTATTGAGGTTGAAGAGATAAATGTAGCGGATGAACGTGAAACCCAGGGTGAGTCAATTGGTGGTTTCATTCCTTATTTAATTTTTATGCTTTGTTTACAAGGTGCGATGCTGCCGGCTAGTGATTTAGGTGCAGGTGAAAAGGAGCGAGGAACTCTTGAAACGTTGCTTATCACACCAATAGAACGTACAAAAATCGTGCTTGGTAAGTTCTTCACTATCGCTTTTGCGGGCGTAACATCAGCGCTTGTCACCGTCTTGAGTATTGCCTTATGGACTGCAGTGTTAAGTAAAGGTGAGGCGGGTGAGGTGTTGGTGAAATTCATGTCATCTATTGATGCTATCGACTTCTTACTGGTATTCTTCATGCTGATACCCGTTGTCGCTATTTTCGCTGCAGTATTACTCACGTTATCAATCTATGCACGTTCATTTAAAGAAGCACAGGGCTACATGACACCACTTGTGTTCGTCACTATTATTCCAGTAATATTTGCAATGCTTCCAGGTGTTCAACTCAAAGGAATTTGGGCTTGGGTGCCGTTGACTAATGTGGCGCTGGCTATCAAAGAATTGATTAAAGGCACCATGGACTATGTTCAATTGTTTGCCATATTTGGCTCAACAGCGATTATTGCCGGTGGTTTACTCGCATTTTGCATCTATTGGTTTAAACAAGAAAAAGTATTATTTAGATAAGCAACATCGATTTCAAATTATTTTTAAACGTTTGTCAATCGTAACAAAAGCTTGGTTGTCTATGACATGTCGGCGCTTTTTATTACACACTATTGTTCTATAGAATCAATTAATGAGATGTGTCATTGTCCAGTAACCGTTTGTTATTTTCGACTTAAACAATAAATTACGGCAATTGGCTTGAAATAATTAAAAACTTGATTCGCTTATTTGGCATAATGTCATATTAAATCTGAATTCCCCCACACCGGAACAAATAAAAATTAATGTCTGAAATAGAGTCTTTTTTCTCGAATCCTGGTCCGTTGGCTGAAGTTATCTCCGGATTTACCCCAAGAGAAGCGCAAACAACAATGGCTAAAGCTGTCGCCACGACAATCAAAGAGCGAGGTTCTTTGATTGTTGAAGCAGGCACTGGAACCGGAAAAACCTTTGCTTATTTGGCGCCAGCACTGCTGTCCAAGAAGAAGTTTATTGTATCGACAGGGACAAAAAACTTACAAGAACAACTATTTCACCGCGACTTACCAACAGTAAAAAAAGCCATAGACAAAACTAGAAAAACAGCACTATTGAAGGGACGTGCCAATTATCTTTGTTTACACCGTCTTTCTCAGCACGGTGGCGGCAACGTATTACTTGAAAAAGAAGTGCTTAACGAATTTAGTTTAGTGAGAAAGTGGGCGAGCACCACCTCAACAGGTGATATTGGAGAATTAAAAAGTATTAAAGAAGACGCTAAGGTGCTGCCAATCGTCACTTCTACAGTGGATAATTGTTTAGGTAAAGATTGCCCGAGTTATGAAGACTGCTATTTAGTAAAAGCGAGAAGAAATGCTATGGAAGCAGATGTGATTGTTGTTAACCATCATTTGTTTTTTGCAGACTTAGCACTAAAAGATACTGGTTTCGGTGAACTAATTCCGGATGTAGACGTCGTTATTTTTGATGAAGCACACCAAGTGCCTGATATAGCTAGTGAATACTTTGGTGAAAATTTTTCGAGTCGACAAGTTCAGGATTTAACCAAAGATATTATTGCAATAACAAGGTCAGTGCTAAAAGATGCTGACCAGTTGGGTAAGATTGCGGAAAAGTGCCAAATGCATGTTGCCGACTTACGTTTGTTATTTCCGCATAATCCTAGCCGTGGTAATTGGGCTCAAAAGCTCGAACAAACTGACATTGCTAATCAAATAGCTATTATTAAACAAAGTCTTGAACAGTTATCTTCAATTGCTAATATTCAACAAGGTCGTGACAAAGATCTCGACATGATGATTGAGCGTGTGTCTGAATTTAGCCAATGTTTAGGGCATGTAACTGATATTCAACGAACAGGTGTGAGCTTGTGGTTTGAGACGACCCCGAAACAAATTGTTCTGCACCTTACCCCGCTGAGCATAGCCGATAAGTTTTCAGCGATAATGGAAGCACAAAATGCCGCTTGGATATTCACCTCTGCAACGCTAATGGTGGACGATAACTTCGATCATTACCGAAATCATATGGGTCTCTATGATGCAAAAACCTTGTCATTAGGCAGTCCTTTTGACTATCAAAATCAAGCGATGTTATGTATCCCACGATTTCTACCTGAACCGAACGATAGAGCAATCAAGTACAATTTAGTGGATATCGCGTGTCGTCTAATAGATGCGAGCAAAGGTAGAGCATTTATTCTGTTTACTAGCCACGCAATGATGCGTGAAGTGGCTGAACTTGTGCAAGAAAAGATAGATAATCCGATATTAGTTCAAGGTAGCACAACCAAACAAGCGCTATTAGACGAGTATCTGAAAAATCAAAATTCGGTTCTGTTTGGGACCGGAGCATTCTGGGAAGGTGTTGATGTTAAGGGCAATGATTTGCTCTGTGTTATGATCGATAAATTACCTTTTGCATCACCTGATGATCCTCTATTGCAAGCGCGTATAGAGGATTGCAAGAAGCAGGGAGGTAACGCCTTTGCGCAGATACAAATTCCACAAGCGGTGATTACATTAAAGCAAGGCGCTGGGCGTCTTATTCGTGATGAAACAGATAAAGGAGTATTAGTTATTTGCGATAACCGCTTAGTGACAAAACAATATGGCCAGACGTTTATTGCGAGTTTACCAAATATGAAGCGAACTCGAAGTTTGGATGTGGTTGCCGCCTTTTTAAATAAGATTGAATAATGAAAATATTAGCGATAGATACCGCGACCGAAGCATGTTCGGTGGCATTGTTAAATGACGATATAACAGACGTGATTTTTGAAATTTGTCCGCAACAGCACAGCCAACGTATACTGCCAATGATAGATAAGTTGCTAACCAAACATGGCATTAAAATTGGTGATTTAGATGCACTAGCTTATGGCAGAGGACCTGGTAGTTTTACCGGAGTGCGAATTGCAACAGGAGTTGTGCAAGGATTAGCGCTTGGTGCAGACTTACCGGTTATCGAGGTTTCTACACTCGCAGCAATGGCTCAACAAAATTATATGCAGCATGGTGATCTGATCACAAAAGTGTTGATTGATGCCAGAATGCAAGAGGTGTATTTCGGTCATTTTGAGATTCAGCAGGGTGTTACCGGGGGCATTGTTAAAGAGCGTCAAAGTGAAGCTGTTTTGACGCCAGCAGAGGCTGTTGCAAAATTCGCAGAAATTAGCGATGATAATCAACCATATGGAAGAGCGGGAACAGGTTGGGATGCACACAGCGAGGCGCTTGAAATACTGCAAAACGCCGCTCCTATTAACGTACTGTACCCCTCTGCAGAGTATATTCTGCCGATTGCCGAACAAGCATTTAAAGATGGAAAAACGATCAGTGTTGATGATGTCACACCTGTTTACTTACGTGACAAAGTGACTTGGAAAAAGTTGCCAGGTAAAGAATAATCTGACGCCACACATATGGTTATAGCGTTAATGGGAGAGTAAATGGATACGGCAAATATCAAGAGTAGCAATGCAATTTTTATTGCGAAGGACTCTATTGAAAATGCATCCCAAACTCCAATTATTAAACGTGCTCTGCCAGAGCAATTCAGTGATCCAGAGCAGAAAGGCGTTGTAAAGGCTGAGCAACAGAGATTAGTTGCAGGTAATGAGGAGGTATTCCAAAGAGCGGAATCCTTTAAGCAGTCCACTAACTATGACGATACGTCTAACTTGCGTATTCGCCAAGAGCTAGCGATTTATAAATCAATAGAAACGCAACAGAAAAGAGATGATATTACTCAGCTTTTAGGCGTCGATATTTACGCTTAAATGATAAAAAAATCAACTGAGTGTTTACACTTCTTATGGCTTGATTATGCAAAACATAAGATGCGGATACTTAGGCAATGAATAAAGGTGATATATTAAACCAATCCATTTAGTTTTGTATTCGTAAGAAATAATACCAAACGAGGAAAAAAGAGCAAAAGTGAACCAAACGATTAAACGACAGCCAAATTGAATATAAGTTAATTTCGAGTGGTTTCAGAATATATTCTAGAAGCGATTTAGAAAGTAATCTTGTCAAGTTAGCCAACTATTTTTTATAAAATCTTTCAATACGAAATATATAAAAAGAGTTTACAGTAAATAGCACCCACTCAATCGTATATCAACGATAATCTTGGAGTAAATCGATGCATTCATTATTAAAAACATCTGTAGTAGCGCTTACCTTATTGGTAGCTGGATGCGTTATTGTGCCCGAACAGATAAAAGTATCGGACAACGAAAATCTGATCCCATTTGAAAGTATCATTAATGGTAGTGAAACTGGTCAGGGCGCAAAGGCGCGCTGGGGCGGTGAAATCGTTAATGTTGAAAACAAAGAAGAGTATTCAGAAATAGAAATATTACAATATCCTAGTAATCCGTATGGCAAGCCGCGGGCCAACCTTGATAGCGCTGGTCGCTTTAAAGTACAAGTAGCAGGTTTCATCGATCCGCTCGTATTCGAGAAAGGCCGATTAATTACATTTTTAGGTGAGTTAGGAGAGCCTTCAGAGGGCATTATTGGAGAGCAAGCTTATATCTACCCGGTCTTGTTAGCTGGCGGTTATTATATGTGGAAAGAGACTGAAGAATATCGCACGTCTGGATTCTATTATTCTGACCTATCACCGTATTGGGGAACGGGTATACGACGGGATTACTGGAGACCTTACGGTTTTTTCCATACTAGAGCGACAATTAGAGTGCAAACGAATAAAAGTAGGGCAGGCACTGCGGGCGTTAAGAACCGTGTAAGGTCAGGAGAAAGTGATAGATTAAAAAGTAAGACGCAAGAGCATCCTAAATAAGTAGGGTCGACTACGGACTTTCTCCACTTGCAATTTCAATAGTTATAAAGCGGCAATTGCCGCTTTTGTTTTATTTGTCAATTTTACCTAATGGGAAAATCCCTATAAATGAGCAGCACTGAACTGATTTTTACGATCCCAAACCGCAAGATCGCAGCACTGAGTAATGGTCAAACTGACAAGCCTTTATTATTGATGGTGCATGGTTGGTTAGATAATGCCGCGAGCTTTACTAAGCTAATTGAGTTACTCGATGATTTCCATGTTATTGCGATCGATTTACCGGGGCACGGAAAGTCATCCCATCGAAGTGCAGATGCGCATTATCACCTATCGGATTATGTACATGACTTACATTGTTTAGTGCATGCTCAAGGATGGACTCAATTCTCCATTGTTGGTCACTCATTGGGAGGTATCATATCAAGCATGTATTGCGCTATCTTCCCCGAATTTGTCCGGAGGTTTGTCTGTATCGAGTCAGCAGGGCCTCTTACAGAGCCAGAGTCAACCAGCATAGAGCAGTTAAAGAAAGCAATTATAAGTAGAATTGATACCAATGAAAAAGTCATTAAACATCCTAAAAATGTAGAATCAATTGTGCGGTCGCGCCAAAAAATTAGTGACCTCAATACAGAAAATGCAACGACTATACTGCAAAGAAATATCACAATTGATGTTCAATCTGGCGCTATTCAGTGGTCGACAGATAAACGATTGAGGACAATATCGTCACTTAGATTAACCCAAGCCCAAGCGGAAAATTTAATGCAGGGTATTCAATGCCCGATTCATTTTGTGTTAGGAAATAGAGGTTTTAGTAAAGTCAATTTGCTCATAGCACAACGAAAAGCGTTATTTAAGGACGCTAAGTTAACAATAGTTGAAGGTGGGCATCATGTTCATATGGAAGCTGATAGTTTAATTTCAGAAATTATTATCCAACATTGCAGTTAATAACTACTATAAATGATGATTAATTAAACATATTGTTTGTATTCATCAGATGAATGGCTGTTCAAGTTTATCTTTGCGCAATCATCCTTTAGTATTAGCGTGTAAAATGCACTCAATTATGTAGCCTTAATCCGCTAAGCTTTTGGTTGAAATAGCCAAGTTTGGTTAAAAAAATATCTACATAAAATTAAGACTTCGCATAAGCGTGGCGCACACAACAACTATTTTAAAGGACACAACGTGGAAAAAGTCTGGTTAAAGCATTACGACAAAACCATGCAGCCCGAGATAAATGTTGATAGCTTATCAACACTCTTGGAAATATTTGAGTCTTCTGTTGCTGAATACGCAAATCAAACAGCCTTCATCAACATGGGGCATGAAATTACGTTTGAAGATTTAGACGTATTATCTATGCAATTTGCTGCTTATTTGCAAAGCAAAGGACTGCAAAAAGGGGATGCTATCGCGATAATGATGCCCAACTTACTGCAATATCCGATTGCTTTGTTTGGCGTATTGAGAGCAGGTATGACGGTGGTTAATGTAAATCCTTTATACACCGCACGTGAACTGCAACATCAACTTATCGATGCGAATGTTAAAACCATCGTTATTGTTGAAAATTTTGCTCACACATTGGCTGAAGTCATCGACAACACATCAGTAAAAGAAGTCTTATTAACTAGTATTGCCGATATGCTGCCAGCTCCGAAACGATGGTTAGTTAACTTTGCAGTAAAATATATTAAGAAAATGGTACCTGAGTTTAATCTTCCTCAGGCCAAGCGTTTTACACATGCGATGGCAATAGGCGAAAATCAAACATATTCTCGTCCTAAAGTATTGCCCTCTGATATTGCTTTTCTGCAATACACCGGCGGAACAACCGGTGTTTCAAAAGGGGCTATGTTGACGCATAAGAATATGGTGGCGAATTTAGAACAAGTATCGGGTACGCTCGAAGCGTCTATAACGGTAGGCAAAGATTTAGTCGTTACCGCATTGCCGCTTTATCACATATTTGCGTTAACGAGTAATTGTTTGACGTTTTTAAAATATGGTTGTCCCAATTTATTGATAACCAATCCTCGAGATATGAAAGGATTTGTTAGCGAGTTAAATAAATACCCATTCGCTGTTATCACGGGTGTTAATACCTTATTTAATGGCTTGTTAAATACACCGGGATTTGCCGAGCTTGATTATTCCAATTTTAAATTTGGATTGGGCGGCGGTATGGCTGTACAACGTGGCGTAGCCGAAAAGTGGGAAAAAGTAACGGGAACTGTTTTATTGGAAGGTTACGGACTTACAGAATGTTCTCCAGTGGTAACCGTAAATCCGACTAACATCAAAGCGTACAAAGGTTCAATTGGTTTACCTGTGCCATCAACCGATATAAAACTGGTTGATGATGATGGTAACGAAGTCGCACATGGCGAAGCGGGTGAGTTATATGTAAAAGGTCCGCAGGTCATGTTGGGCTACTTAAATCGTCCTGAAGCGACTGAAGAAATTATGAAAGATGGCTGGTTGGCAACCGGTGATATTGCGAAGATGGATGATGATGGCTTTTTTTATATCGTCGACCGCAAAAAAGATATGATTTTAGTCTCAGGTTTTAATGTCTTTCCAAATGAGATTGAAGAGATCGCAGCAATGCATGATGGTGTGCTTGAGGCTGCAGCAATTGGTATTCCCCATGAAGTATCTGGTGAGGTTGTAAAGTTATTTGTTGTGAAGAAAGATGATAATGTCACAGAACAACAGATTATTGAGCATTGTAAATCGTTATTGACGGGTTATAAGGTTCCTAAAATTATCGAATTTAGAGATGACTTACCAAAAACTAATGTCGGTAAAATATTACGTCGAGAACTGCGAGATTAGATGAATTTTGAATATATAGATACGCCTGAAGCATTAACGGATTACTGCGCGCGCATTGCTAATGCAGATGCCTTAGCAATTGATACTGAGTTTGTGCGCACTAGAACACTCGTGCCGCAACTTGGTCTTATCCAAGTTTATGATGGAGAGCACCTAGGTCTAATTGATCCTGTTGCACTGGATGATTTATCAGCTTTTAACGAAATTTTGGTTGATCCATCAATTATAAAAGTACTCCACTCATGCTCTGAAGACTTAGATGCATTGTGGTTTAACTTAAAAGTAACACCAACGCCACTCTTTGATTCTCAGTTTGCGGCTAACCTGCTAGATATGGGCCAAACCCTTGGCTATGCCAATTTAGTTGAGCAGATGTTGAATGTTCATGTCGATAAGGGCGAGTCTAGAACAGATTGGATTACCCGCCCATTATCAGTTGAGCAGTTAAAATATGCTGCGGCAGATGTATTCTATTTATTACCTGTCTATCGCCAACTCGCTGAGCAAATAGAAAGAATTGGACAGACAGATTGGGTTTTTGCAGAGTCGGCTTTTTTGTCATCAAAAAAACGTGCAGAAATACCGAGTGATTTAGCTTACTTATCGCTCAAAAATAATTGGAAAATTGGTGCTCAATCGCGTCAAGCACTAAAAGAAATCGCAAGTTGGCGTTTACAGCAGGCACAAAAACGGGACATGGCAATTAACTTTGTACTGCGTGAGCAAGGCATGCTTGAAGTTGCCACTAAGCTTCCTGAAAATAAAGCAACACTATTCCAATTGGAGTCAATTACACCAAAAGAAGCCCGAATACATACCGATATATTATTACAATTAGTACAAAATGCGCTTAATACTGCTCCAGAAGATTGTCCTTCGAAAGTGCAGCGTTTAACCGATTTTAATGATTATAAAAAAGCACTGTCTGTGCTCAAAGACGTTTGTGAAACGTTAGCGGAAAAGCATGCTACCAGAGTCGAAGTGCTGGCCTCTAAAAAACAGCTAAACCAATGGTTGAAATGGTGCTGGTTTGAAATTGATGAATTAGATTCGGTAAACCTGCAACCTGATATAGTGAGTGGCTGGCGCAGAGATATTTTTGCACAAGAACTTGCCCGTTTATTTAACTCTGAAGGGGGAGAATTTAATGCTTTGCGCAGTTTATAAGTCTCGTAAAAAAGCTGACACTTATCTGTATATTAACAAAAGAGATGATTTTTCAGAAGTACCTAAAATGCTGCTTGAAACTTTCGGATTGCCTAAATTCGTGATGCTTGTGCCTTTGCATAAACCTCGTAAAATCGCCAATATTAGCATTGAGAAGTTGACTGAAAATCTAAAGGAAAAGGGTTTTTACTTACAAATACCGCCAACAGAAGAGAGTTTACTTTCTCAACATCGTCGCTCACAAGGGCTGAATGAGCAACCTGATAAGAAATTCTAAAGGAATTGATTATGTCATTATTTATTTTTGAGTTGCGCAATACTCAAAGAAACAAAATTACCAGTATGCTCATATTTTCAATACTAGTGTTTTTGTCTACTTCATTGTTTGCACAAGGCGATACGTTAGTTGAGAAGCGCAGCCTAAATACGCAATTCGTAGAATATTTAACGCAATTGCGAACTGAAGCAGAAGATAAAGGTTTTGCAGCTGAGTTGCTTGACGCCGCCTTTGCTTCCATCAAAATGCGTGAAAAAGTAGTTAAGGCAGATAAAAACCAACCTGAGACGAAGCTAACCTTAGATAAGTATCTAAACACTAGAGTACCTGATTGGAAAGTAAAGCAGGCGTTAGAAAAAATGCAAGAGCATGATGAATTGCTCAATAAAGTAGAAAAAAAATACGGCGTTCAAAAACGCTTTATCGTTGCTTTATGGGGTAATGAAAGTAACTTTGGACGCATACAAGGCAACCATCCTGTGCTCTCATCGCTGGCATCCTTAGCCTTTGATGGTCGCCGAGAGGCACTGTTTAAAAAGCAGTTTTTTGCGGCACTAACAATATTATCTGAGGGACATGTGGCGATTGATGACTTTACAGGATCATGGGCGGGAGCAATGGGGCAAAGTCAGTTTATGCCGACCTCATTCTTGTCTTATGCCGTGGATGGGAATGGTGACGGTAAAAAAGATATCTGGTCTACACCTGAAGACGTATTTTCATCGATTGCAAATTTTCTCGCCAAAGAAGGCTGGAACCGCCAACAGACGTGGGGGCGCCAAGTTAAATTGAGTGACAATTTCGATACATCCGTAATAAATGATTACTCAGGCTTAGCCAAAGACAAGATGCTATTACTGCGAGCATGGAGTAATTTGGGTGTGACAAAGTTTGATGGAGACGATTTACCTGGCGTCAACATAACTGCGTCATTGATTTTACCGGATGATGCTAGCGGTCGTATTTACCTTGCATACAATAACTTTCATACTTTAATGCGATGGAATCGCTCTCTTTATTTCGGTGTCTCCGTTGGTTATTTGGCCGATAGGATCCGAAAAGGGAGTTAATATGTCGGTAAGCCAATCTACTCATATAGCGTCTTATCAGCATACTGATGAACATGGTCAAGCTATTCGGTTGCCTTTGGGGAAGGTGGTTTGTGTAGGAAGAAACTACATGGATCACATTCAGGAAATGAGCAATGAAGTAAGTGATACACCACTTCTGTTTATGAAACCATCCACCGCTCTAGTTGATATGCGCGAGCTTTTAGCAATTCCTACTAATCACGGGCCCTGTCACAATGAGCTTGAAGTCGCTTTATTAATTGGCACTAAGATGACTAAAGTAGATTCAGAGCAAGCGTCTAAAGGGGTTTGTGGGATAGGCTTAGGATTAGATTTAACACTCAGAGATGAGCAGCAACGTTTAAAGCAATTAGGACAACCTTGGGAGCGCGCTAAGGCATTTGACGGTAGTTGCCCTTTGTCACCTTTCGTAATGAACAATTCACTTTCTAAGCAGAAATATTTTACATTTCAACTGCATATAAATGAGCGCTTAGTTCAAAACGGTAACACTGCACTAATGTTGACGCCAATGTTGCAGTTAATTGCAGAGATTTCACACTTTTTCACGTTACTACCTGGGGATGTGATATTGACTGGCACACCCAAAGGAGTTGGCCCTATGCATGTAGATGATAAAATCACGGCTGTATTGGAAGGGCATTTATCGATATCAACAAGAGTAATCAGCCAATGAGAAAAACACCTTATACAAAAGCATTGATGGATTCTGAATTTTGGCTAACTACGCAGTTGGAAGAAATGAACAAATCGCAATGGGAAGCCATTTGTGATGGTTGTGCAAAGTGCTGCCTGCATAAATTTATAGATGATGATGATGCTGGTGATATTAGCGAACAAGAAGCGATGCCAACAGCTGTTGGTAGCGAAGGAGAAGAAGTCTTTTTTACCAATATCGTCTGCCAATTCTTGCATACAAAAAATTGTGAGTGTACTCAATATGATAGACGAAGCGAGTTAGTCCCACATTGCGTCACATTGACCAAGGCTAATCTAAAAGATATATTTTATATGCCCAAATCCTGCAGTTATCGAAGAATGCATGAAGGCCGAGGTTTAGCGTCTTGGCATCCTTTACTAAATAAAGGTAAAAAAGCCAAGATGCATGAACTAGGTGTGTCTACTCGTGGTCGAACGGAGAATGAAAATGAAGTCGACATGGAATCGTTTGAAGAGTACATAGTGACTTGGCCATTGGCAGACTTAGATTAGACCTTCTTTTGTCTAATGGTTTTGTTATTAGAAAAAGAAATAAATTGCAAAATAAACATGAAAGCAAAGACAGCGCTATAAATAGCAAAGATCACTTGCATCCATTCAGCCATGCCCAGACTAAAAAACTGCCACGTATTCTCATAACAATCTCCTGGGGCTCCAAATAAATCTGGGAACCATTGGTGCAGAGGCATAAAGCTGGGGAAATTAGGTTCAATTGCACACGGCACTAAAAATGAGTTCTCTCCAAACAGAATATCTTTGTGTTCAGTTGAAACTAAGAGGCCTTGTACCGATGCGGTGCCCCAAAGTGCAAAACCAATTAGTCTCATAAAAAATGAGTTGCTAAGTAATGGGACAAACGCTGCAATCAATATAGCGATGACGGCAGTACGCTGATAAATACACATTATACAGGGCTGTAATCCTTGCACATGCTGAAAGTAAAGAGCGGCAGCTAGAAGCGAGATAGCAGATAAAAATAGTACCTGCCATGCTACACGGGAATGTGACCATTGTTGGATATCATAAAACATTAAATTGTTCCCTTATTTGATGTTAATTTGTGCAACTCAAATGAGATGAGTTAATAAAGTAAGTGGCCCCACTAAAGTCTTTGTCGGGGAGTTCAGTTGCACTTTGATGTTCAATTAAGTGTTGATGACACAACCTTCAGTGCTTTCCAACAGTCCAAAGTATCCGACAATAGTTGTTTATACCAATCTGGTGCCAGACCACAACAATTACTACAGACTGATTCCACGATAGTGGTTTTCATCCTATTGCCTTGTTTTGCGTGGGTTTTATTTTTTTGCAGTGTACCACTTTTCATCGCTTAGAAAAATAAAGTATTAGGTGCTAGAGTTTTCGGTTGAAAGTAGTCAGAACTTGAGGATTATTTTTGGTGGTGCGCGGGTAAAGGGGTTATTTAGTTAATATTGCTTTAAATGGAGGGGATTTGATAGCCAGAAGTTAAAAACTTCCAGCTACCTAATTGCGTACTATCGTTTAGACAGCTACAACTTTATTTGCACATGGGCCTTTTTGACCTTGTCCAACTTCAAACTCAACTGCTTGACCGTCGTTCAATGTAGCGTAATCACCGCCAGACTGAATTTCTGAATGATGAACGAACAAGTCTTTACTACCGTCTTCTGGAGTAATAAAACCGAAACCTTTATCTGCATTGAACCACTTAACTGTACCTTTACTCATATTGCTCTCTTTGTCTTAAGTGAAAAATATAATTCTGACTCGCTATCACCATCACAAAGTCAGACTTTAAAATTTATTTCGATTACCTTAGTAACCGTTTCGTTAGTATAATATATCACTAACTATTTTTCCAGTATATCAGGAATTAACGGTTTTTGCTGTTTTTCTTTTTGATATTAACCACCTTTCTCGCAATTACGAGTAGGTCTGGTGAAATATCTTCAGCTCCGTCTTTTATCAACTTACTTACGTCACCCGATGAAAATAATGAACCGCGTTCAGATTTCACGTCCAACGATCTTACAAAATCTTTAGTCTTACCTGTGCTTGCAGTATCAATGTACTTAAAGATAATCTGCTCATTGAAACTCTTCGGTTCTTGCTTCAATGTATTGATTGTATCTGTAATTGACTGTATTTCCAACTCTAATGTCTCAATTAGTTCGACAGTGCTTGCATATGGTTTCATTTAGTTACTGGACTCTTTAAAGGTTCTCGTACGATGCCAAATATAAGCGACTGCATTTGCACAGGGTAAGGCAACATATTAATAAAAACTAATTTGCTTTTAGCGCATTGTACAGAAAATAGAAGAAAGTGCCTAGCCCGTATTAAAAATAACTAATGGCAGTTATTTTTTTACTACACCTTTTTACTATTTTGTTATTTCTTATCTTTCACGTTGCTCAATTGTTGTTAATTATTTCATTTTGAGGTACTTAAATTTTTATAATGATTCTTATAGAGATCTTAAAATCGAAAATATCGGAGAGCCTTACCGTTGTTGCAAAAAATTTGTTGGTGGATTAATACTTCCCTTGTTAAAACATTTTGTTACAATCTGTCAAATTATTAATAATATGTTGTTTGTAATAACCATGATTTATAAATCTCAAAGTCCAGCAGGGTTCGCTGAAGAGTATATTGTTGAGTCAATCTGGAGTGGTCGTTTTTCTCCGGGCACTATCTTACCAGCCGAGCGTGAACTGTCTGAGCTAATTGGTGTTACTCGAACAACATTACGTGAAGTATTGCAGCGTTTAGCGAGGGATGGTTGGCTAACCATCCAGCATGGAAAGCCAACCAAAGTAAATAATTATTGGGAAACGTGCGGACTGAATATATTGGAAACACTGGCTCGATTGGACCAAGATGGCCGCCCACAATTAGTCGATAACCTATTGTCTGCACGCACAAATTTGAGCGCCGTGTTTATGCGAGCCGCTTTTAAACAAAATGCAGAAAAATGCAAAGAAATAATATCGCGCTATTCTGATGTTGAACAGGACGGTAAGTCTTTTGCGCATTTTGACTACCAAATGCATCATGATCTCGCATTCGCTTCGAATAACCCTGTTTACGTGCTGATGATGAATGGTTTTAGAAGTTTTTATGCCCGAATTGGCGGTTACTTTTTCTCACATCAAGCGGCCCGGGATGTAGTGACTGAATATTACCAACAACTGCTTGAAGTGTTAGCGAATGATGACGCTGAGCGCGCAATTTTAGTGGTAAGAAAGTACGGTATAGAAAGTGGCAAAATTTGGCAGCAAGTTAGACAAGACTTACCAACTAATATCGTCGACTAACTGATAACTTCTTATTTGAGCATATGCCACATTAAATTTGATTTAAAGTGCAAATGGCAGCCACAGTGAGCGGTCTGTGTAGCGCAAAGTAGGCATTACTAAAAAAGATATTTATAAAAATAAAAAGAGCTTCTTGGCTTCGTTTTAGTAACGCATAGTTAAAAGGGCACAACATGACAATCGCAGCTGATACTCCATTTCCTCATTTATTTCGTCCTCTCGATTTGGGTTTTACAACCCTTAAAAATCGCGTTCTTATGGGCTCAATGCATACTGGTTTAGAAGAAGCACCTAATGGCCATAAACGCATGGCTGTATTTTTCGCTGAGCGCGCTAGGGGCGGTGTTGGTCTTATCGTTACAGGTGGTATCGGTCCCAATGATGAAGGTGCGACACATTCAGTTACCAAACGATTAGATTCCGACGAAGCTGTTGAACAACATAAAGAAATAACTGCAGCAGTACACGCAGAAGGAGCCAAAATTTGTATGCAAATATTGCATACAGGTCGTTATGCATATAATAAGGACTTGGTTGCACCTTCTGCCGTGCAAGCGCCAATTAATCCGTTTGTACCTAAAGAACTAGATGAAGAAGGTATTCAAAAGCAAATTGATGACTTCGTACATACCTCATTGCAAGCACAACGAGCTGGTTATGACGGAGTTGAAATAATGGGCTCTGAAGGTTACTTCTTAAATCAATTTATCGCAGCACGCACAAATTTTCGTTCAGACCAATGGGGTGGTGAGTACCAAAACAGAATTAAGTTACCTATTGAAGTTGTTCGCCGAGTACGTGAAGCTGTAGGCGAGCATTTTATTATCATTTATCGCTTATCGATGTTGGACTTGGTGGAAGGTGGTTCTACCTATGATGAAGTCGTTGAGTTAGGACTAAAAATAGAAAAAGCCGGTGCGACATTGATTAACACTGGGATTGGCTGGCATGAAGCAAGGATCCCTACTATCGCAACCAAAGTCCCCAGAGCTGCATGGACTTGGGTAACGGCAAAGTTTAGAGAAGCGCTTAATATTCCTGTTATTACCTCTAACAGAATTAATACCCCTGAAATTGCCGAAGAAGTACTAGCTCGCGGCGATGCAGACATGGTGTCAATGGCGCGTCCATTTTTAGCTGATGCCAATTTCGTAATAAAAGCGAAAGAGAATAAGTCTAGCCAAATTAATACGTGCATCGGGTGTAATCAAGCTTGTTTGGACCATGCGTTTGAAGGGAAAATGACAAGTTGCTTGGTTAATCCCCGAGCATGTCACGAAACAGAGTACGTTATTGAGCCTGCAACAATCATAAAAAAGATTGCTGTTGTTGGCGCTGGACCCGCTGGTTTAGCCGCTGCAGCGACCGCAGCGCAGCGTGGCCATAAAGTGACATTGTTTGATGCTGATTCAGAAATTGGTGGTCAGTTTAATATTGCCAAACAAGTACCGGGTAAAGAAGAGTTCTACGAAACCATACGTTACTTCGGTGTAATGCTAGCGTTGCATGGCGTGGACGTGAAGTTAAATATGCGAGTTGATGCTTTACAACTTAATGAGATGGGTTTTGACGACGTTATCTTGGCAACTGGGATCGTGCCTAGAAAATTAAATATTGAAGGGATCGATCACCCTAAAGTACTTAGCTATATTGATGTCTTAAAACATAAAAAACCGGTTGGCAAATCCGTTGCAGTTATAGGCGCAGGTGGTATCGGTTTTGATACGTCAGAATTCCTGTCTCATGGCAAGCAATCATCAAGTACCAATATTCCTGCTTTTATGAAGGAATGGGGTATTGATATGACAATGACAGCGAGAGGCGGTGTTGAAGGTATGCAAAAACAACCAGAGCCTTCTCCTAGAGAGATATTTTTATTGCAACGCAAATCTACTAAAATAGGCCGTGGTTTAGGTAAAACAACAGGATGGGCACACCGTGCAGGCCTCATGATGAAAGGCGTAAAAATGTTAGCAGGTGTTGAATACTTGAAAATTGATGATGCTGGACTACATATTAGGGTTAACGAGCAAGTGCAAGTACTAGCGGTTGATAATGTTGTTATCTGCGCAGGGCAAGAACCTTTAAAAGTAATAGCCAAAGGCTTAATAACTCCTCATCACTTTATTGGTGGTGCTGATTTCGCTGCTGAGTTAGATGCCAAACGAGCGATAGATCAAGGGACTCGGTTGGCTGCCAGCTTGTAATGATTGCATCAAAATAGGGTTGTTTGAAAAGGTTGATAAGGCCATAAAGATGACAACACCAAAGGGCAGATTATTTACGTAATCTGCCCTTTTTATTTATGCAGCCTAATAAATACTATCTTTAACGTTCAAATAGCGTCATCTTTTGCTTCTCTTGATCAAATCTGAAATCGAAATTTCTCAAAACGTTCATTCCGAGTAATCCTTGAAAATGGCCTCTAAAACTGTCATTGGGCAATACAATCACACTGACATCATTGATGGTTATGCTACCAATAGTAATCGCGGTTAACTTATAAAGCGGTGCTTCAATTTTACCTCCTGCGGTTTGTACAGTAAAACGACCCACAAATTCTTTATCACTTTCAGCTAATTTTATAAATACGCGACGACTAATAGCGGTAGTCGACGCACCGGTATCAAGCAATAATAAGGGGCTAGATTGGTTTATTTTTGTACTTACAAAAAATTGTTGTCCATTACTTATTACCGGTACGCTTCGCTTTGGTATACGAGCCGTTTGGGTCGCATCATTTATGCTGTCATCGTTCAGTTCTGTGGGTGTGGAGACATAAATCAATTTTCGTAGTTGTTGCGCTTTAGGGTTGTCATAAGGGAGTGCGGCAAGTGCATTTTCCATCAATATGACTTGGCCTTGTTTGCCGTACGCGTTTGCTAACCCCATTATATATTGATGATTCAGAGGATCAATTTGTAACAAGGGCTCAATGAATGTGGCCAATAAATCCCAAGCTGTGTCACTGGTAAGTTGTTGGATGACCTTTGAAGTATTCACTTGAATAATATGGTTAACCTTTTTGTATTCCTCCTCCGGAAGACTCTTTTCTAATAAACTATAATAAAATAAAATTGCGGCACTAAGTGGCTCAGTATGCAATATAAGGTCAGCTTCAATTAGCCACGCTTTATAGTCATTTGGGTAAAGTTTCAAATATTCACGCAAAGGAAGCTTTAAATCAGCATATTTTTTCCTATATTGTAAGGTTTGGAGTAATCTAAAAAATTCATTAGCCGGCAATGCTCGGGGGTCTTGATAAGCATTAACGGTCTGCTGCTGCAACACATCATCTTCAGCTGAACTTGTTGCTTCGTCACGCTGCTCATCAATTACTTTTAAATAGGTATCAGGTTTGTCGACATCAGCAGAAATACGCTCATCAAAGCGCATTCTTGTATCCGATAACATTGTTTTTTCGGCTTTCAGTTTAAGTAAGAAATAAGTATTCAAACTTAAAGAAATCAGCAGAATGAGCGCGAAAACTTTTTGCATATCTAAATATCCGATTCTTTTGGTTCATTGAAACAATTAGCCCAGTTGATGAGGTGAAGCTGCACTACCATATATTTCCACAAACTGTTTGGGCATCTTCTTGGGCGAACCTGTTGAAAGTGACACGCAGACAAAATGGGTTTTCGCTGTAAATACTGTTTTCTGAGTCCGCAGTGAAATAAACTGAAACTCACGGCTCAATCTAAGTTTGTTGTCACAAGACACTATCCAAGTAGCACAAGCAATGTCGTCATGCAGATGCGAGGCTAGTTCATAATTCAGTACATGTTGCTGAATAACCATACCTCGGTCGAGCTCTTTATATGCTTGCATGCTCAATCCCAAATAATTGGAATGTTGCCAAGCAAGCGTTTCAAGCTGAGAAACGTACGCCACATTGTTGACATGCTCATAATGATCTATGTGTTGCTCTTGAATACGCCAAGTGCTGACAAACGGTAGGTTTCTCTGCCACGCCAGTGCGAGTATACGGTGATCGCTGACATTCAGTATTTGTTGTGTCTGTTTGTTCAATTTGACCTCCTTTTTTTAGACAAAAATTTCAAAGCACTGCCCAGATTAACTCGATTTACAGTATAGTAGGAGTCTGTTTATAAAAATTCTGTCAATTTAACGAGTTTGTACTTTTGAAAACGTTACCATTTCCAAATAAGCCAGGCACTATTAAACAAGCTGAAGATTTAGTGAAGCTATTTAATCATTGTTTTGCGAATACAGAAAATACGATTTTACTTGGTGGCGCGGAGGAACCTATTTATCAGCCTGCGGGTGATAAATGTCAGTATAATCGAGTTTTTTTTACGCGTGATTACTTTTCCAGCGCTTTACATGAAATTGCGCATTGGTGCATCGCGGGCAAAGAGCGCAGGAGTCATGTCGATTATGCTTATTGGTATTATCCAGATGGCCGTGATCCTTGTCAGCAAGCAAAATTCGAAGCCGCAGAAGTAAAACCACAAGCAATAGAACATGCTTTTTCATTGGCCTCGGACATTAAATTTAGAGTGAGTATCGATAACTTAAACAACGAACAAACATCTAGTGATACATTTGAGAGAGCTGTCGACAATCAATTGGCAACGCTAATTCAATCGGGTTTTAACCCAAGGACTCAGTTGTTTTTAAATGCGCTACATGATTTGTATAATACACCTCCTTTGACAGCATTTAATTCCAAACAGAACAATTCCGACTATGGAGCGCAAGGTTGAAACGATTATTTAAACTAGGCTTAATAATTAACCCTTATTCGGGTATTGGTGGGGCACTCGCATTAAAAGGAAGTGATGGGCCCGATATACGTCAACAGGCTTTAATGAGAGGTGCTGAAAAGTTATCAGGTAAAAAAATGACGATTGCTTTACAAGCTTTACTGCCGCTCAAAAACGAACTTTGTATTTTTACTGCATCTGGTGAAATGGGAGAAGATATCCTTTCATCAATGGGCTTTAATTATGTTGTTGTTTATCAGCATCAAGCACAACAAACTGAATCAACTGATACAAAAGCTGCGGCGATTGCACTGATGGCACAAACAGTAGATTTAATTTTGTTTGCAGGAGGCGATGGAACGGCAAGAAATATTTGCGAAGTTGTGGAAAATCAATGTCCAGTTGTAGGTGTGCCTGCAGGTGTCAAGATACATAGCGGTGTTTATGCTATAACGCCAAAAGCGGCAGGTAAGGTTGTCGCACAAGTTGTTCATGGCGAGCTGGTGAGTTTAATGTCAGGCGAAGTAAAAGACATTGACGAATCTGAGTTTAGAGCAGGCCGAGTCGTAGCAAAACATTATGGTGAAATGCTAGTGCCAGAGGAGTTAAGTTACATTCAAGCGGTGAAAATGGGAGGAAAAGAGTCAGATGAACTTGTGCTTTTGGATATTGCTGCGCATGTCATTGAATTGATGGACGATGAGCCGGATACCTTATTTGTGATGGGGTCAGGCTCAACGGTTGACAGTATTATGCAGGAACTAGGCCTTACAAATACGTTACTAGGTGTCGATTTGGTTAGAGGTCAGCGATTGATCGCTAACG
This sequence comes from uncultured Glaciecola sp., assembly GCF_937770335.1. Classification (GTDB taxonomy): domain Bacteria; phylum Pseudomonadota; class Gammaproteobacteria; order Enterobacterales; family Alteromonadaceae; genus Glaciecola. The sequence continues at coordinate 44,534 of NZ_CALJHY010000003.1, read as the reverse complement.
ATCTTACCGCTGCGTCTTTGCTTGAGCTATGCGCAAATAAGCAAGTTAAAGTAGTGCTCACTCTTATTGGCGGGCAAGGTCATATTCTTGGGCGTGGCAATCAGCAACTATCGCCGGCTTTAATTGAAATGGTAGGCAAACCAAATATTTTAATCGTTGCAACAAAATCAAAATTACAGAGTTTGGATGGTAGACCTTTAGTTTCTGACTCTGGCGACGCTGCGTTAGATGATATGCTAGTAGGCCCAATTCCAGTTATTACAGGTTTCCATGACTTAGTTTTATATTCAGTTGGGTCTGTTTAAGAGAATAAAAGGTACTTTGCGATTGTCGATTGTAGTTTGATACTTGATGAGAGACCATGTTTCCATTGTAGTGAGTATCAACAAGTTCTAATAAGAGCAACAATTGCTGGATAACATATATTTATTCACAATACCCGTTTATACAAAAAGGAGAAAGGTTTGAGTCAAGATTCGATTTTCATCGAAAAAACCGACAAAATGCAGGCACATTTAGATTCATTCATCGCAGATGGAAGTGACCAAGAACTGTTCATAGCCAGTTATTTACATGGTCATTTTGATGTTGCGGTTGCGAATGTTGAAAAACTGATTGAGCAGGGTCAAGATAACCCTATTTTGACCTTACAAGCGACACTTGACGCACAATTACAAAAAGCGTTCGATAACAAAGAGCTTAGCTCTGTAGATGCCGAACAAGTTACCGGGTTGTTTAATTCTCTATTCAAATCATAATTTATTTTATCAACGATTAAGTAAATCTCTACAAAGTGGAACTCTTCTTGCAACCTCCATGCAAATACAAGAGTTTGCCACTTTGTGAGAAATCGTTTTGAAAAATTCATTTGCACCTTATGCTGTTTTTATTCTCAGTTTGTTAAGTCTGTTGTTGATGCTCAGTTTGTCTGGCTGTTCGATGATCAGTCCCACGCTCGCAAAAGCGAAAAGTCCGAGACCCACATCGCTTGGGAACATTGAATACCACACAAACCAATTAGCAAATGAGCTTTTTTGCTTCTTTAAGACCTGACCGCAACTATCGCTTCGCGGTAGCTGGCTTTGTACCTGTCGACACATTTAAACCTAATCACAAACACCAATCCCCCTTTATGTTACTTGGCCAACAGCTTGAGCAAGGCTTAATGACTGAAGCCGTGAAGCGTGGATTTTGTTGCTCAAGATTATAAAGCGGCAAATAGCATCACCATTACGGAAAATTCTGACCGCATTTTGTCACGTGACGTGGATAAATTGACCGCAGTGCAACGTGTTGATTTTTTTATTACTGGGACAATAACGGAGCAGCAACTTGGTGCAGTAGTCAATGCCAGAATTATTAATGCGAGAAGCAAAGATGTAGTTGCTGCTGCAACAAAATTCTTTCCAGGCGATATTTTTTGGGAAACAGAGCAAGTAACTACGCGTGGCGGAAAGCTATACAGAATCGAAAATAAATCTAACGGAGCAGCACTATGAAGCTTTTACCTTACTACCATTGCACTTGTGACTTTGTCAGGTTGTTCAGTGATGCCAGATATGAAACTTTTTAACGAGGATACCGTTGCATCCGAGGCACCAAGCGACATTATTAATATCCAAGAGATAGACAACACACTGGTGGCGCAGGAGAGTAAAGAACTCGGTATTGACGAATTTGGCGCAATTGTAAAACCCACTGTTTATTCTAGTGTCAATGGCGCTTACAAAAGTCGCCCTTTGGCCAAAAATATTGGTGATTATGTGCGTAACATGGCCCAAGACCTTGTATCAAATATGGAGTACGTAACAGAGAGAACCCCTGTGGCGGTGACACATTTTTCATTGATTGACAGCGACCTCAAAGAAACTAACCTATTGGGCTACCAAATAGCAGAATCGTTTACTCACGAATTTCATAAATTCAGAATGCCTGTCGTCGAATTTAAAGCGACACAGTTTATTCGAGTGACCGACAGCGGTGACTTTATTATGTCACGTGACTTTCTTGACCTAAATAGCACAACGCCGATTCAATATGTATTAACCGGCACGATGACTAAGCACCAAGGCGGTTACATTATAAACGCTAGAATGTTGGGCATGGAGTCTAACGTGATTGTGGCAAGTTCGCAGATGTTCGTTCCATTTTATGTTGTTGACGCTTTAATACCCAGTGAATCAAGTAAGGTGACTGAAATAGTTGATGGCGTTAGATTAATAAAGGGTGATTAACATGAGTCCCAATAAAAAATTGATTATCGTAGTAGCTAGTGTTGTTTTCTTAAATGGTTGTGCAGTGAGTAAAATGCTTATGGCGGGTTATACACCACCACAAACTATCGCTGATCTATTGCGCGAGCAAGAGGATGGTGAATTACTGGTAAATGACGATATGTTATCCAGGGAACGTTCCGGTATTTCACTCGAAAATTACAAAGGTGATGAAATCGGGCAATCTATGCATGATAATGCAATAGACAATATGGGAGCCGCTCATTATACGCAGCCATGGCAAGCTCCCTCTACTTTGTTTCGCCCTAGTTTCTCGCACAAATCACTGCAAGATTATGCAGGGCAACTATCCATGCAATTATTGCGCAATAGCGCAGGTATGAAAAAAAATGACTTAATTGGAGTTGCTTCATTTGTGCGTTTGGACAGAAGCTTACAACAAACCAATATATTGGGTAATCAGCTTGCTGAATACTTTATATCTGAAATACAGCAATTTGGACTGGCAGTCGTCGATTTTAAGATGGCTAGTGCACTGAACGTAACGCAGCGGGGTGATTTTGTGTTTTCGCGAGATTCACTTGAACTCGCACAAGACATGAAAATGGACCATATGTTGTCAGGCACAATGATTGATAAGCAAAAAGGGGTTCAAATCAATGCGCGTATCATCTCGGTCGAGAATAATCGGGTGGTTGCCAGCGCATCAGTGCTCATTCCGCACTTTATTGGACAAAGTCTGCGCCCCAACTACGTAACGAGATTATCGACGACGGATTAAATCTCTCACTACAAAGCGATTAGGATTAAGTGCGTTTAGTAATCGATTGTCGAGCGGTAATGGCCTCGAACATAACTGACTTACGAGTATTTCAGCCATTAACGGGGCAGTTGTTAAGCCTCTCGAACCTAAACCAGTCAACAAGTAAACATTAGGCTGAACAGAAGGAACGGGATAGTAACTATCGGCTTTTGCCTTGTACAGTTCACGTAGTTCTGTCTTTTGCTTTTCAATTAACGGAAAAGCGCCAACGACGGGCAAATGATCGGGTAGACTACACCGAATAGCGGCTCTTCCGCGTAAATCGTTATCAACTAAAACAGGACTCGAATCATCCTCGCTGTTGGCTGCATTTAACGCCAATTTATCCGACCATGACGCTTTATTTAATGCTTCTTGATGCATGTTCAAATTTAACGCTGCTTCGCTTTCTCGATACTCAGTATTCATATCATTTTTGACATAAGTTGACCCCATTGCGTGATGATTGTTATGTGTTGGCGTCATATAACCTTTGTGACATAAAACGGTGCTCAGCGGTGACAAACTTGTGTTGGTTGGTATTCGCTCTACTTGTCCACGGGTCATGCGAAAAGGTAAATCTAAGCCAGTTAATAGGTGTGACTCAGCGCCGCAAGCAAGCACCACGATATCCGCTTCAGTATCAACAGTCGTCTGAGCATTATTTCCATTACACTCAAATATTAGTTGAGTTTGACGTTGATCGTCAATTTGCACCGTATTAACGAGTCGATGGTTAAAATGAAGATTAAAATCGCCTTGACGCGCAGCGTTAATGCACGCTTTCACTAAGTCGGGCGGCGATAACCATCCGCCTAATGGCAAATGCAAGCTGGGGCTCGGGATATGCATATTCGCAATGCATGAGGCCTGCTCTGGTTCCACCCAATCGACGAGCGAGCGAGGCCAGGTTTGGTTACGCATCATATTCTGATAGCGGGTTGTCACATTGTCATTGAAACATAACTGCAAAACACCGCACCACTGATGCTGAAACGAATACCCTTCGAATAATAATTGGTCGTAAAACTGGCGTGCATATAAAAAGCTATGAGCATGTATTTGACTTGCAATACCTGCTTCTGCATTCAGTTGGGGATAAAAACCGGCTTGTTCATTACCTGAAGCACCTTCAGCTAATGATTTGTCTGCACAAAACAAACTCACTTTTTTGCCTATTCTAATGAGTTTCAATGCACAGATTGCAGCAGCTATACCACCGCCAATGATTGCAATATGTTGCTGGTTCGCAGATTGAGTTGCCATTGTTGGTGGATGGCGATGATATACTGGCGCTTGCTTAGTTATAAATTGATCATTTTGTTTACCGCTTATGCCACCACAAAGCATCTCGCGTTTTTTGTCAAAACCTTTGTTTACCTGCAGTGCAAAGCCAGCGTCGCGTAGCACTTTTTTTACAATGCTGGCAGCCGTGTATGTTGCAAAAGTGGCCTCGTTTCGGCTTAATCGCTTAATTTGTTCGAATAGAGCTGGTTGCCACATCGATGCATTTTTTCTAGGTGCGAAGCCATCCAAAAACCAGGCATCTATGCGACCTTCTGAATGCGCATGAGCATGAGTTAAGCCTTCTGTAGCATCGCCTAACCATAAATCTAGGACCACTTGATTATTGAATAGATGGATTCGATGTAAGCCAGGCAATGGCATTGGATAATGCTCAACCAAAGACTCACTTAATGCTGATAGCTGCGGCCATAGCGCTAATGCTTGACTCAAATCTTTCTTCGTTAATGGGTATTTCTCTGAGCTAAAAAAATATAGCTGCGTTAACGTAGATGTTGGATTTTTTAACCTAAAGGCAATGAAATCCTGCGCTGTCACGAGGAAGTTAAGGCCTGTCCCAAAACCGGTTTCACCTATATTAAAGGTAGGGTGAACAGAAGTAATCCAACGTTCATTAAGGTGATTGCCTTGGATAAACACATACTGAGTTTCTTGAATACCCCCTTTATTACAAAAGTAGAGGTCATCGAAATCAGTGGCAAGCGGCGTTCCTTTTTCGTTAAAAGTAATATTGGCATTGGATATTTTCAAAAAAATACATCTCGCTTATCAAATAAAACGCGGGTGATATTGTTAGTTATAGTGAAATTGAACATTAGGTTTTAAAGAGGCAAACTTACGCACGCTTAGTGCTATCGATCGCGGTTTGATTCACCCCCTTGTATCATTACAGTAGTATATCATGTGAAAACTTCCTGACACAGCCACGGTGTTCACTTTACACCAGTTTTACAGCAGCATCTAAGCGCTAAAGACGGCGCGTCTTAAACAGGTTACACTAGGTTGAGAATAATGCTTTGGCATCGTTTCCAATACTTTGGTGCAGGTTGTAACAATGTTGTTTGTAGGATTTTAGTCTACTGATGGTCAATTTTTTTAGATATCGAACCACTTTAATCACTAAAACCGTTACTATAGCTTTCAAAGCGACGAATACGTTAAACGAAAGTCTGAATGATTACGTTTTCGTGAACTAACAAGATGCGGGTGTTTTTTCGTTGTAGATTTGCAAAAATAAGAATCGCGCAGTATAAAAATAATAATGAATTCGCAACAATATATTAGGTGAAAAATGAGAAGAGCAGTGATTACTGGCCTTGGCATCGTATCGAGCATAGGCAATAACAAACAAGAAGTGACTGATTCATTAAGAGAAGGTCGTTCTGGAATTACTTTTTCCCAACAGTTTGCTGATATGGGGTTACGCAGCCAAGTTTGGGGAGACCTTAACATAGAGTTCTCTGAACATATTGACCGTAAAGCGCTACGTTTTATGGGCGATGCCGCTAGCTATGCTTATATTGCTATGCAGCAAGCGATAGAAGATGCTGGATTAACAGAAGAGCAGTATTCGAATGAACGAGTAGGCATTATTGCTGGTTCTGGTGGAGCATCTTCTGAAAATCAAGTGATATCAGCTGACACTTTACGTGACAAAAGCGTAAAGCGAATTGGTCCGTATATGGTTACTCGTTGCATGGGAAGTACGGTTTCAGCCTGTTTGGCAACTCCTTTTAAGATCAAAGGAGTGAACTACAGCATTTCTTCTGCTTGTGCGACTAGTGCGCATTGTATCGGTAATGCGCTAGAGATGATTCAGCTAGGCAAACAAGACATGGTTTTTGCTGGTGGTGGCGAAGAATTGCATTGGGCACTATCTAGCCAGTTTGATGCAATGGGCGCGTTATCAACTAAATATAATGATGATCCAACAAAAGCATCGCGCACATATGATGTTGCTCGCGACGGATTCGTGAGCTCTGGTGGCGGCGGTATGGTCGTCGTTGAAGAGTTAGAACATGCATTAGCGCGTGGCGCAAAAATATATGCTGAAATTGTAGGATATGGTGCTACGTCTGATGGATATGATATGGTTGCACCATCAGGTGAGGGTGCCGTTCGATGCATGAAACAAGCGTTGCAAGGAATTGATCAACCTGTAGATTATTTGAATACGCATGGTACATCAACACCTGTTGGTGATGTAAAAGAATTGGAAGCTATTCAGACTTTGTTCGGTGAAAATAGTCCGCCTATGAGTGCAACAAAGTCACTCACTGGACACGCCTTAGGTGCTGCCGGAGTTAACGAGGCTATCTATAGCATGCTGATGATGGAAAACGACTTTATTGCACCGTCAATCAACGTTGAAAATCTAGACGATGCAGCCAAAGGTTTGGATATTGTGACTCAAACTAGAGAGGCAAAGTTAGACCTTGTTATGTCAAATAGCTTTGGTTTTGGTGGGACTAATGCTACGTTGGTATTTAAAAAATATCACGCTTAATGGCGTCACTTACCTGCTCTAATAGCTAGAGAATGAATAAAAAAACCATTCAATATTGAATGGTTTTTTTATATCAGTGGTAATTGGTAGTACTTGTATAATGCTCGTCGTCAGTACTTCTGATAACACCGGTAGCATGGAGAACGGTAATTGAAAATTTTGTATGATATTGCAATGCCTTATGCAGCGGCTTTCTTTGACAGTTTGGGTGAGGCAAAAGCGTTCGAATTAGGCGGCCTAACCTGTGAATCGCTAGTTGATATAGATGCGTTATTTGTGCGTTCTACTACAAAAGTGGATGCTGAATTATTAGCAAAGGCGAACAAATTACAATTTGTGGCAACTGCAACCGCAGGTTTTAATCACCTCGATATCGACTATCTGAATCAACATAATGTGAAATGGTACTCTGCAGGTGGTTGCAATGCGATAGCGGTAGCTGAATATGTAATAAGCGTTATATTTCAGCTTTCATCTGAAGATAAATTCGATCCCTTGGCTAAAAAGGTCGCTATTATCGGAGCTGGGAATGTAGGATCAGCACTCGCCACTATTCTAAATGACCTAAATATAGACTATGTTTTATGCGATCCACCGTTGCAAGCAACCGATGACAATCGATCATTTGTGAACGTCGAAACAGCAATGCAAGCTGATATTATTTGCTTGCACACACCTCTTATTATCAACGGTGAATTTCCTACCTTGCATATGTTTGGTAGCAATGAATTATCAATGTTATCCGAGAATCAATATCTTATTAATGCTTGTCGGGGAGAAGTTATTGATAACGAAGCCTTATTAAGTTGTTTTGAAATAGGTAAAAAACTAAATGTTGTGCTGGATGTTTGGGAGAACGAACCCTTAATTAAACATGACTTAATTCCTTATATTCGTATAGCAACTGCACATATTGCGGGGCATACTTTGGAAGGCAAAGCGAGAGGGACATCGATGGTTTATGATGCCTTTTGTCGTCACTTAAATAAACAAAATGTGCTTAAATTAGAAGGTTTTTTACCTAAATTTGAAAATAACCTATCTGTAGATTCATCACTTTCATCTTTTAATCAATTATTTCAGATGGTTAAGCATATGTATGACGTCAAAAAGGATGATGGTATTTTTCGCGCTCGCATGGCAAAATCAGAAGCGTTTGCTGATATTCGAAAACACTATCCAGTGCGACGAGAGTTTAGTGCTTTAGAGCTTGAATTGTATAAAGACACAGCAAGCAAAAAGAATAGCAAGAGCGTGGCACAAATGGCCGCGTCAATAGGGTTTAAAATAGCCAACTAACGATAGTCATTTAACCTAATCATAATTTAATTTCGGAGATATTTACTCATGTCGCAAGCGTTTGACGTTGCCATTTTAGGCGCAACAGGCTTAGTTGGCCAAACAATGATGGAACTATTGGAAGAACGTGATTTTCCAATCAATAAACTTTACCTGCTCGCTAGCGAGCGTTCAGCAGGTACTGTCATTAAATTTAAAGGCGAAAAAATAACGGTTTTGAATGCCGATAGATTTGACTGGTCTAAAGTGCAATTTGCTTTCTTTTCCGCTGGAGGCAGCGTTTCTGAAAAGTACGCGCCTGTGGCAGCCGAAGCGGGTTGTGTTGTTATTGATAATACCTCTCACTTTCGTTATGAAGCTGATATTCCGCTGGTGGTGCCTGAAGTTAATGCGCATGCTTTGGCTGACTTTAGAAATCGCAACATTATTGCGAACCCTAATTGTTCGACCATTCAAATGATGGTTGCATTAAAGCCTATCCACGATGCCGTCGGTATAGCACGCATCAACGTTTGTACATATCAGTCTGTTTCTGGTGCGGGGAAAACTGCAATGGAAGCATTGGCTAGACAAACTGCAGAACTGTTAAATGCAAAAGCAGTCACTGGTGATGATTTTTCTCGTCAAATTGCATTTAACGTGATCCCGCAAATTGATGTATTTTTGGATAATGACTACACCAAAGAAGAAATGAAAATGGTGTGGGAAACGCAAAAAATCATGGGTGATGATAGTATTCTAGTGAACGCTACCGCTGTGCGTGTTCCTGTATTTTATGGTCATGGTGAAGCAATACATATTGAAACGCGTCAACAAATTGATGCAGAGGCCGTGAAAGAGTTGTTACGCGACGCGCCGGGCATTACGCTATATGAAAAACCGGAAGATTTTCCAACTCAGGTTTCATCAGCCAGTGGAAATGACTCAGTGCATGTAGGTCGCGTTAGAAATGATATTTCTCATTCGCACGGAATTAACCTTTGGGTTGTCTCGGACAACATTAGAAAAGGTGCGGCGACCAACAGTGTGCAGATAGCTGAGACATTGATTAGAGATTATCTGTAAATTTATATGACTACATGCCGATAACCTATTGTTGTTATACCAATATTCAATAATGGTGTCGGCACAATAACTGTCTTTGTCGGTTACTGGTAGTATTTTGTAACGTGACGCAATTGGTATACCCAGCCCTAAAGTGGAGAGTCGAAACAATTACTATGAAGTGGCCATCATTATTCATTCGTGCAATCGTTGTTGCTGTTTTATGTTTGTCAGCAACATCTAATGCAGTAGCGCAAGGAACGCAAATTCAGGGGCCTCGTGACGCCGCTGATGTTTATTCAGGGGTTGTTTATGGTCCAATAGATCGATCGGACACGTTGTGGGCTATTTCTAGCCAATATCGAAAAAATCAACAGTTCACCGTCTATCAGGTGATGCTCGCCATTTATGAACTGAATCCTAGGGGATTTGTAAATCGTAACTTTAATACGATGGTCAATGGCACAACTCTGCAACTTCCTACTGACCGCTATATAGCTAGAATTGATCCTCAACGAGCAAAAATTAAAGCCGAGGAAGATGACCGTGTATTTACCCAATCTACCGGTCGCCAAGGACAAAGCGCTAACGAAACCTCTGACGGCCAGGCGCAATCGGCAAACTTAAAGCCAGACGTCCCTTTAGTTAACAAAGAAGAATTAGACGCAACACAAAAACAATTCCAACAGCAAATAAATTCACTCAAACGCCAACAAACAAACATTGTAAATGATTTGAAAAAGCAGCTTGGTGAGTCAATACAAGCAACTCAAAATATTGTAGATGAGAACAAGCTCGTCCTCGAAGAGTTAGCTAAAAAAGATGCAGAATTTATTGCACTTAAAACGGAGCTATCCGAAGATTTTCAATCAAAACTAGATGATCAGGCGGCGCAAATTCAGGAATTACGAGAATTTTTCGCCTTGGCTAAAATGAAAGAACAAGCACAAGAAAATGACTCGTTTGGCAACCTGATCAGAAAACCTATTTTTATTATTATCGCGGCCACAGTCGCTTTCTTCCTTATCTTCGTATTAATCGCAATGTTACTTCTGCGTAAACCGACAAATGTTAACGCAAAAGTCGAAGATGGCGCACAAGACTTAGATTCTGACTCAATCGATGAGAAAGCATCAAATGATGCTGATGATTTGTTAGCGATATTAGAAAGTGGTGATATTTCTGATGATGACTTATTAGATGATATTCTGTCTGATGACTTGGAGGATTCTATCGATGAAGTTGCGCTGAACACGGATGATTTTGGTGAAATTGATGATGAAATGTTGGTGCCTAATCAACGACAAAAAACATCAGATGATGAGATTAGTGATGCGCTAGCGGATCTTGGTAATCCCGACCTTAGTGTTGACGATGATATGCTTGAGGCGGAACTCAATAGCATCGATTTAGACGACGAGAAGATTGGCCTTGATGGTGACGATAATAGTAGTGACCAACTAGATGATTTTGATGGTTTGGACGCTGAGCCTGAAGAAGTTGATATAGACAGTATTCTTGATGAGGAGAGTGTTGATATTAGCCAAGTTGAGGCTGATGCTATCAAGCAGTTAAGTGAAGGAGATGAATTTTCTGAAGAAGATGGTTCATTTGCAGAGAACTTAGCCGAGTCTGATTTGTTACCAGCACAAGATGATGACGAGCAGTCTGAAATTGATATTGATGACCTACTAGAACAGAATGCGCTAGATGGAGACACGCCTGAAGGTTTTTCATTCAATGTGTCGGGTGAAATAGATGAAAAAGTTATTGGGCAAATTGAAGCTGAAATTGCAGAAAAAAATATTGAGCTTAATACACTAACTGAAAGTTTTTATGAAGAACTGACGAGCAATGATTCTGTGGATGACGATTCAGACCTCGAGATTGACATAGACGACGATATTGATTCGAGCAGTAAAACCCCTGTAAGCCCTGACCAACAGAAATCTATTCGTCCATTGGACGATATTACCAAAGGGGTTGAGGACGATATAGCAGACGCGATTGCGAATGTGAAAGATGATGATACGTTTGATGCGTTGGATAGTGATGGTCTCGATAGTCCGCTAACGGACGAACTACTTACAGAGTTGGGTGCTGAGCTGCCTGGTGATGTAGACTCTGATATTGAAGATTTATTAAGCCAGCCTATTACGGATGAAATTGATGATTTAGACATCGACTCAGTTTTAGAAAGTAGCTTAAATGAATTGCATACAGGGACCATAGACTTTGAGCAACATGAAGAGTTAACTGATGATCTAAAAGATGCCTTACTCGATAAAGATGTATTGCCTGTAGACGAGTCGTCTGACGTTGAATTAGCCGAAGATGATAACGAAGAGCCAGAAAGTATCGACATTGATTCGGTACTGGATGATAGTTTAAATGACTTAATTAATAATCAGCTAGATGATGATGACCTCGATTTAGCTGATGATGATTCTAATATTGACTCGTCAGTAATAGAATCTGCTACCGAGTCTGAGCCAACATCCGAGTCCAAGCTTGAACTATCATCTGAGTCCGAACCTGACCCAGCAATTGAATCCAAACGTGATCCAGAAGCAAACCTAGACCCAGACTTTATATTAGATGAGCATTTAGAGCCAGAAATTAACTTGGATAGCAATTCTGATACGACCATTGAAAAATTATATGAATACAAAAATAGTCGTGACAATACATTTCAAATGCTGGATGCAGAATTAGAAAATAAAGAAGATCAGCATCAAGAATCTTATGATATCTCTGATGAGATGCTAAATGAATTAGACTCAACTGAAGCCTTAGACGAAATTAAATTAGATGATATTGATTTAGGCACACAAGATTTAGCCGTGATTGAATCCGATGCATTGGAGGCTGCGAAGGAAAATAATCTAGCACTAGATGACATTCCTAGTTTTTCCAGTGAAGAACGTCAAGCTAACCGCGGGAGCGCTTCTGAAGGCAATGCCAAAGAGCACTTAAGTGATGTTGAGGATGATACCGATTCTAAACACAGCTATGTCTCTATTGAATCAGATGAAGATTTATTAGATTTACCGGGTCTTGATGAGTGGCTCGATGAAGATGATACCGAGCTTGTTCAAGCATTAGATAAATTCAATAAGACAGATTCAGAAGATGATGTTTTACGCGAGATTGAAGAAGCTGATTTTGATTCATTACTCGCCGAGATGGGTTCTCTTTCTGATGAACAAACGGCTGCTGAAATAGATAAACTATCTGATGGCGCAGATGATGGCGTTTTTGAAGATAGGTTAAAGGAACAAGATACCCAAACGCTAGATAATCCAGATTTAGATTTGACTGCCTTGTTTGATGAGTCGGTAATTGATAATTCAAAAGACTTTATTGATGTAGATAGCTTGTTGCAAGAGAGTGAAAATGTCACGCCCGCAACGGACGACGAGCTAGCACTGGATTTAGATATGTCATTAGACAAGTTTTTAAATGACGGAGCCGAGATCGATGTTGATATAGATGCCGATCAAGCTAGCAATCTAGATTTAGCTAGAGTTTATATTGATATGGAAGACAATGAAGCGGCGATTGAAGCCCTAGATGAAGTAGTTAAGAAAGGTAATGACGAACAAAAGGAAGAGGCTAAAGCACTATTAGAGCAGCTTAAGGGCTAACTTAATGATTACTGAAATAGCAAAGAACAGTCTTAATCAAAGTCCTGATCTAGAGTAGGATATTTTTTTAGCAAAATCGACATTAGTATTTAAGAAATGGACTTTTTTGATAAGTTTGATTATTTATTGTGGTTTTACTTTTATGGATCTTGTTCGCTTTCCACCAGAAGTTTATACAACCACCATTCCTGTTAGGATTTTACTCGTTGTTATTCCCTTGAGTATTGCAGCATTTGTTCATTGGGCTAAGCCTATTTCAAGAACTCGCTCTTATCTTGGTCTTAATTTAGCTATTTATCTAAATGCGGGCCTAGTACATATTTTTGTGTTCGCATTAGCAAGAGCAAATGTAGACATACAGTATTCTGAATTAGGCTTTATCTTGTTGATTTTGTTTGGGTGTTTGATGGCAGCACTGCCGCTTGTGCCCACAGCGTTAGTTAGTTTTCTCTTATTAATCATTATGTTTTTAGTTAACTTTCTGGGTGGAGGGGTAACATTAGAGGTTGGTTTTCAGATCGCAGTTTATGCCAGCGTTGTACTTATGTGTTTGATCATGAGCGCTAGTTTACGGCGCATACTGACAAATAATTATAATGTCATCCAACAATTGTATGGTGATTCAATCACTGACGGACTTACCGGATTAAAAAACAAACTCTACATTTAATACAGCAAGCAAAAACAAAAAATAAAGAGCTATCCCTCGCCATCATCGATATTGATAATTTTAAAGAAATTAATGATAAGTACGGACATGCGTATGGTGACGACTGCTTGTCGAATTTGGGGACTATATTAACTGAAGTATGTAATCGGCAATATGACTTTCCGTGTCGGCTCGCCGGAGACGAGTTTACAATAGTCATGTACGATGCAACGCAGGAGGAGGTTGATAAAGTTTGCCAAGACATCCTCACCGACATTCAACTTCACGATGTTGAGGTATCTATTGGCACTGCAACGACAATGATTGATGCAGATATGCCGGCAATAATTATAAAAGATAAGTTATTTGAACAAGCGGATAGGGCACTTTATAAGGCAAAAGAAAACGGCCGAAATATGTTTTATTCAGCCGCTGACTTAGTTAACAAGTAGCTATTTATGCGTCTAACGGTGTGTCGAACTCTTCAGCTAGTTCAAAATCACCTTCAACCTTCACTAGTTTCCCATCTTCGAAACTAATAATAAGGTCTTTTTTGAAATCATCTCCGCGGGTAGTCATTCCGCGCTTCATTTCATATACATAATACCACGTGTTTTTATCAAAAGAGTCTTCAACAACAGGACGTCCTAACACGTATATTACCTGCTCTTTCGTCATACTGATCCTGAGCTTTTTTACGTCTCTATCATCTAGATAATTACCTTGAGGTATATCAATTCGATAAATCCAATTCTTACAAGCAGAGGTCGTCAATATCAGCGTAATGATAATCAGTAGTTGCGTTAACTTCATTTAATAGTCCGAATTAGTAATACTTTTATATTGTAAGGCATATGCCAAAGTTCATAGGCACAGATGCTACCCACTAATATCAGACCATTCAACTTTTAATTAGTTCTTATTTACAATTTTAAAAGGTCTTTGGCATTTGCGATAGCAGTATCGGTCAATTTATCGCCAGCTAGCAGTCGTGCAATCTCGTTTACACGGTCATTGTCAGTTAACTTCAACATTTTTGTCTCTGTAGTATCACCGTCGGTCAGCTTAGTAACAAACAATTGATTATGACCATGCGCAGCGACTTGCGGTAAATGGGTTACACATACAACTTGAGATGCTTCTCCAAGTTTACGCAATAACCGACCAACAATAGACGCTGTTGGTCCGCTAATGCCTGTATCAACTTCATCAAATATCATCGTCGGAACTTGGTTCCCGCTGGATGTAATAACTTGGATAGCTAAACCAATTCTTGAAAGCTCACCACCAGATACCACCTTATCTAATGCATCGGCAGGTTGTCCAGGGTTAGTCGTTACCTTAATTAATACGTTGTCTTTTCCTTGAGGACTAGGCGCAGAAGACTCATCATAATCAACAGCTATAAAAATTTTGGCATGCTGCATATTCATATCTTTTACATGAGACTCAATTTTACTCGCTAGAGCCTTCGCTTTCTCTGTTCTTGACTCATGTAACTTGCGGGCAGCTGTTTCGTATTCTTCGCGTTGTTTTTCACATTCTTTAGTTAGCGCAGATAAGTTATTCTCGTCTTTCAACAACTCTGCATACTCCGCAGCTAGTTGCATGTGCATCGTATACAGCTCTTCTGGTTTAACATGATGCTTTCTCGATAGGTCCATTGCTTCAGAATATCGCAGTTCAACCTGTTGTAGTTTCATTGGATCGATTTCCAACTGATCACAATATTGGCGAATTTCCTGCGACGCTTCTTCAATTTGAATAGCTGCTTCAGTGAGCATATCTACAATTGGACTAAGGGTTGGATCATGCTCCTGCAGTTCAGATAAATTATCAACACTGCTTTGTATTGCTGAAAGTGCGTTAAAATCCTCGGCCTCATATAATTGGTAAAAACTTATTTGAGCCTGCTCCAACAAGGTTTGGCTATTGCTCAGGCGCTTATGTTCCAGTTCTAATTGTAAAAACTCGTCTTCGCCAATGCTATACTCGTCCAATTCTTGAACTTGATATTCGAGTAAATTTTTACGATCATTTCGTTGTTTTTGAACGGAAGTTAATTGTTTTAGTAACTGTTGCTTTTGCTTTAATACATCGTAAGCGACGGTAACATCGGTTAAGAGCGGCTTGTGTCCTGCAAAACTATCCAGTAGCTTGCGCTGGTTATCTGGCTTTAGTAGCTGATAGTGAGCGTTTTGACCATGAATACTGACTAAATACTGGCCAAGTGACTTGAGTTGATTTAAAGAAACAGCAACACCGTTTATGAACGCTTTTGAACGGCCTTCATTACTCACTAGTCGCCTGATAAAGCATTCGTTAGGGTTGTCTTCTTGAACCAACTCATGTTCTTCCAACCATGCTTTTGCTAACGGGACTTTGTTAATATCGAAATGCACGACAACTTCCGCTTTTTCCGCTCCTTTTCTAACGGATGCGGCGTCGGCGCGGTCGCCAAGACACAAACTTAATGCATCTATTGCAATAGATTTACCCGCCCCCGTTTCGCCTGTAATGACGGTTAAACCATGAGCGACATCGATCCCGATTTGTTTTACAACAGCAAAATTTTTAACTGAAATATGAGCAAGCATTTTAAGTCTACCAAAAAGTTTTAACACTGGTAATATATACAGTGTTTTAAACAGTGTAAAGATCAGTTTTTATGAAAAGTCTAAATTATTGTTTGTAAGTAATACGATTCTCGAGCGAGCTCAGGAAGGAAATGACAGCTTGCCCATACTGACGTTGGGTTGGTTAGTTTTGTCGCTTGAAAAAGCATGTTCATCGCCGGCGATACATTCATTTGCAAGTATCGCAAACAAGATAGCTTCTTTTGCATCGGTATTGATACCTAACTCGTTAGTTAAAAACACAGGCCTCGTAAGTAACTTAGAAATGTTGTCCAATAAAAGTGGATTATGAGCACCTCCACCACTAACATAAACCGTTGATAATGTGGGTAACTGATTAATTGTATTGACGATAGAATGAGCGGTGAATGCGTTCAATGTAGCCATTTGATCAGGTACAGTTAAATCATGCAAACGCATTACTTTTAGTTGGCATACGAACCAATCAAGATTGAATGTCTCTGGCCCAGTAGTTTTAGGCAATGCTAACTTTATAAAAGGGTGCTGCAATAGATGCGTGAGTAATGATGCATTTATACTGCCTTGTTTAGCGATAGTAGCGTCTTTATCGAAGTCATCGTCGCTGTGCTTTCTGGCAAGTGCGTCCATGATGGTATTACCAGGACCAATGTCCGAACAGATGACATTGTCAAACGAAGTATTAGACGGCAGATAGGTGATATTTGCAATACCGCCTATATTCAACAATGTGCGATGCTCATGCGGACTACTTAACAATAAATAGTCTCCATAAATTGCGAGAGGCGCGCCTTCGCCGCCGTGTGCTATATGTTTTTGACGAAAATCACTGAGCGTGATTATTCCGGTGAGAGCGGCAATATGATCGCCATCACCAACCTGTAACGTGCTGTTGGGCTGATTTTTGATTTGATGAAACGATGACGGTCGATGATAGATAGTTTGCCCATGACTCGCAATCAAGTCGATGCTGCTATTGGATATATTCCAGTCAATTAAAACTTGATTAACCATATTACCATGTAAAAGACCTATTTGAGCATTCAACAAACAAAGTGAATCTAGGGAAACACGTTGTTTTGCAAACACCTGTTGGACTGCATCTTTTAGCTCTTTGGTATAGGCAACGGAGATGAATTTCTCACACTGTAACAGCGTCGATCGACCGTGACCTGATATTCTGCACAACGCAATGTCAAGACCATCAAGCGAGGTTCCGCTCATTAAGCCTATGACAAGGCGATCACTCGCTATTGCAATCCTTTGTAGTTTCTCAACGTGTTTCAGCATTAGTAGAGTTTGCTGCCCCAATTGAGTTTAGTGCGCAGTACATTAAAATAATTGTAGTCCGGTGGATGCACTAAATGGAGTTTATCGGGGTTCTTGCGAATACGTACTTCGTCACCGGGCATTAATGAAATAACACTGTGGCTATCACAACTTACTTGTAGATTATCGGTATTAACATTCGACACTTTTAAGGTTATTTCACTATTAGCATCCACAACGATAGGTCGACTACTCAGAGTATGCGGAAACATAGGAACAAGTGTAAGGGCATCTAATTGCGGCATTAAAATAGGACCTCCACCGGATAACGAATACGCTGTTGAACCTGTTGGTGTTGCTATAATTAATCCGTCGGAGCGCTGACTAAAAACAAACTGGTCGTCAACATATAGCTCAAACTCCATCATGTGAGCTACTTTGCCATGATGCAGCACTATTTCGTTTACTGCTGAATTGGTATCTTGATGCTCATCGTTTCTAAATACGCTAGCTTCTAATAAGAAACGAGCCTCTCGATAAACATTACCTTCAAAAATATGCGCAATTTGGCGGCTAATGTTTTCTGGATTAATGTCGGTAAGAAACCCCAAATTTCCGCGGTTAACACCAACTACATCAGTGTCATACTTAGCCAAAACCCGTGCAGCACCTAGCATATATCCGTCACCACCAACAACAATTGCCAGTTCGGCTCGTTCTCCGATAGTCTCGAGATCACAGATTTCCAAAGAACGGTCGTCGACTTCTTCTTTTATGCGTTCTTCTACCAAAATAGTGCAGTTTCTCTGTTTTAGTTCGGTAACAAGTGCGTTGAGACTTACCCGGCTGCCGTCATGGTCTGTTTTACCAATCAAGCCAACGGTTGAATAGCTCATTAATTGTTCTCAGATAATTATTATTCTTATATACGCTAACTTTTACCCAATTGTCTGAGACTTGCAAGCGTAAATTTGTAAACTTGTTTACCTTGCAGTCCAACCGCCATCTAATAAGAGCGTTTGCCCTGAGATATTCTTCGCTGCTGGGCCAATTAAAAAGTGTGCAGTTTGCGCCAATTCTTCAATTTCTATAAAGGCTTTTTTAAGAAAAAACACTTTATTGTAAATTTACAATGTTGCTTAGAGTCAAATTTTGATAAATTGACAAGAAACTGTATTTAACATTACATTAAATACTTAGACGTAACTATTAGGAGAAACACGTGACTAACGTTGTTGCTATTCAAATTGAAAATCAGGTTGCAACTATTACCATTCAAAACGGTAAAGTGAACGCAATTTCCCATCAAGTTATTGAGGAAATGAACAAAGCCCTTGACCAAGCACAAGAGGCAAAAGCGGTTGTCGTTATCACCGGTAAACCAGGTATGCTGTCTGGTGGATATGACTTAAACGTGATGAGAGAAAGTGTGAGCGCCGCGATGCAGTTAGTCGAGAAAGGCTCGATTTTATCTAGACGGCTGCTCTCATTTCCGTTTCCTGTATTAGTTGCTTGCCCGGGTCATGCTGTTGCAAAAGGTGCATTTTTACTACTTTCTGCCGATTATAGGATAGGCGTTGAAGGTAACTTTAAAATAGGCTTAAACGAGGTTGCTATTGGCTTGAGTATGCATGGTGCTGGTGTTGAATTAGCTAGAGGTCGCTTAGCACCTGTATTCTTTAATCGCAGTGTCATTTTGGCTGAAATGGTATCGCCTCAAGACGCCATAACCATGGGGTTCTTGGATAAAGTAGTGAGTGAATCTGAATTTTTTCCAACAGTTAACTTTATTGCACAAACGATGACAAAGTTAGACATGAGGGCTCACTATAATACGAAATTAAAGGCGAGAGCAGATTTGCTTAAAAGATTGGATGTGGCAATAGAGAATGATAAAGGTGGGAGTTTGTAATAGAAGTTTCAAAAGTAAGATGCTACCAAAAATAAACGTATAATTGCATGTGCTTGCATTAGTTTAATTGAAGATTACAAAACATTAGTTGCTACTACTCCATACAAAATCGATGTTTTTCTATTAATTCTGTTTATCCAATACAAAGGTTTTGTATGAGAATGTTACTGATTGTCACTGCTTTATTTTTAACTGCATGCAGCAGCACCCAAGGCTTATCTGTTTATTCATTCACAAACTCACAGTTAGAGCCTGTATTGATGCAACAACTACCAAAGTTAAGAGAAGAAATAGACTTAAGAGGTCTACCGGTTAAATTTTTAGTAAATAATTTAAGTGTAAATATCGGTCCGAATAATCGTGATGTAGTTTTGCTAGGTGTTGATTCAAGCGCTATAATTAATGCGTTTCTGTTGGAGTATTCAATACGTTTAAGCTTAAAGATAGAGGGCCGTCCTTTTTACGATAATGAGAAAAAAGCCATTTTTTTACGTAACATAAAACTCCTCGACTCAAGTATCAACGCAGCTGGTTTTTCCGGTAATTTAGGCTTGCTTAAAGGTAAAGTTATGCAAGTGTTTAACGCTTTTTTGGCAGTAAACCCAGTGTATAAGTTAGTTGAGAGTAATCCTAAAATAGCATTGTTAAGTGCAATACCTATGAATATCAAAGTCGTTGAAGGTGCTATTAAACTGATTCCAAAGCTTTAAAAAACAGTCGTTTTTGTTAAAGTGGAAACGACTATTATAATGATTTAATGACAGTATTAATTAGTAAAGAAGGTGCGCTAGTTGGTTAACTAAATCGCGATATGTTTTTGATTTAACATGATTAAAATCAAATCCGAATTAATTACAAAGATTCCTTAGGAAATATGTGCAACCTCGGATTGTAATCATTCATGATTGAATTAAAAAGTTGATGAACCTTGTTCAATCCATTCATTGTGTTGGTTAAGGTCTTTTTTTAATTGAAATTGTGGCAAGAAACATGCGAACACTGGTATTCGCCACATATGATGACAGTAGTCTTTTCGCATGAGCAAGAAACAACCGTTCGACATAAACTAAACTAACAGTATCTGACGACGACACGCGATCAGAAAACACATTGGCGAGGTGTTTAGGAATAATGCAGCGAAAAAGCTCTAATAGGTCATTCATTGAAATTTTGAAATTGCTCTTGGCCACCGATATTCAGCTAATATAAGAAGAAATGTATACCCATTCTAGTCAGCATAAATAGAACAAAGCTGTCGGTGAAAAACTGAGTTGTATCCAATAGAATATGTCCGCTAATGCAATTAGTAATGCAAAAACAATGGAAATAGCCACTTTGCCAGCAACATCTCAGATTCATTTTTATTTCCATAAAAAGCAATAGCAAAAAGCACACCTAGGTAGATGAGTGTAATAAGGCCAACAGTATAAATCGAAAACAAGCAAAACTCCCGCGAAAACAATAAGACGAGTATGGTTAAATCGGATACTAGATTAATGCCTTTTTTATAAAAAAGGTATCAGACTTTCGTTATGCGGAGCGTTAATTGAAAAAAAATGCATTTAATCTGTCATCATCCCTTGAAGCCATTAAAAGTAACCCCATTAAAAGCCCATGCGAAAGTTCTGGTGTAATTACCTGAACGAAAAAAGTAAGTGAAAGATCCGCGGAGAATAGAATGAGTGACGAACAGAGTAAACAGGAAAACGAACAAGAAGTAGAAGCTGAACTGGTCCAGGATAAAGAACAACCAATGACTGCTGACGAACTAGAGCAAGCGATGAATGAAGACGAAAATATTGCTCGCATCGCACAGCTTGAAGCTGCGCTTGAAGTTGCTAATGGAACGATAGAGGGTCAAAAGGATTCTGTATTACGTGCCAGAGCTGACATGGAAAATGCAAGGCGCCGTGCTGAGCAAGAAGTTGATAAAGCGCGTAAATTTGCTCTCGAACGATTCGCTGCTGAGTTATTACCGGTTCTCGATAATTTGGAACGAGCGATGCAAGTTGCGGATGTCGAAAATGAAGCGATTAAACCTGTTTTAGAAGGCGTTGATTTAACGCTTAAATCATTTATCAGTGGCGTTCAAAAATTTGGAATGGAAATTGTTGATCCGCAAGGTGATGCATTTAATCCAGAATTACACCAAGCAATGTCGATGCAAGAAACCACCGAGTTTGCATCGAACACAGTTATGGCTGTTATGCAAAAAGGCTACACCTTAAATGGACGCTTGTTGCGCCCTGCAATGGTAATGGTATCGCGCGCAGCCAGCGGCGGAGTAGATACACAAGTTTAATGGGTTAACGCCTCACTTAATAGCTAGAACGGTAGCGTTAAGTTAGGTGTAAGAAGTAAAAAAATTAATTTTTTTTAAAAATACATATTGAAAACAGGGGTATTAGCCCCATCTATTACGGCATAACGCAGAAATGCATAATGCAAAAAATCATATTTTGGAGACACACAAATGGGTAGAATCATTGGTATCGATTTAGGTACAACAAATTCATGTGTCGCAGTGCTAGACGGCGACAAAGCAAAAGTTATCGAAAACTCAGAGGGTGATCGTACTACACCCTCGGTTATCGCTTATAGTTCAGAAGGCGAAACGCTAGTTGGGCAACCAGCAAAGCGTCAAGCTGTGACTAACCCAGAAAATACACTTTACGCGATTAAGCGTTTAATCGGTCGTCGTTTTGAAGACGAAGAAGTACAGCGCGATATCGACATCATGCCTTTTAAAATTGTCAAAGCTGACAATGGCGATGCTTGGGTTCAAGCAAATGGCGAGAAGATGGCACCACCACAAATTTCTGCTGAAATTTTGAAAAAAATGAAGAAAACAGCTGAAGATTATTTGGGTGAAGAAGTAACTGCCGCTGTTATTACAGTACCTGCTTATTTCAATGACGCTCAGCGTCAAGCAACGAAAGACGCTGGTCGTATTGCTGGGCTAGAAGTTAAACGTATCATTAACGAGCCAACTGCGGCCGCTCTTGCTTACGGTATGGATAAGAAAAAAGGTGATAGCGTTATTGCTGTATACGACCTAGGTGGTGGTACATTCGATATTTCAATTATTGAAATCGATGATGCTGACGGCGAGACTACTTTTGAAGTATTAGCGACCAATGGTGACACTCACTTAGGTGGTGAAGATTTCGATAACCGCATGATTAACTATTTGGTTGAAGAATTTAAGAAAGACCAAGGTTTTGACTTACGTAAAGACCCGCTAGCAATGCAACGTTTAAAAGAAGCAGGCGAAAAGGCAAAGATTGAACTTTCTTCTGCACAACAGACAGAAGTTAACTTGCCATATATCACTGCAGATGCCTCTGGTCCTAAGCATTTAGTGATCAAAGTAACACGTGCAAAATTAGAGTCTCTTGTTGAAGATTTAGTTAAAAAGTCACTAGAGCCATTAAAGCAGGCTTTAGCCGATTCTGAATTATCAGTGAGCGATATCAACGATATCATTCTTGTCGGCGGTCAGACACGCATGCCATTAGTGCAAAAGTACGTGACAGAGTTCTTCGGTAAAGAGCCGCGTAAAGATGTAAACCCGGATGAAGCTGTTGCCGTAGGCGCTGCTATTCAGGGTGGCGTATTGTCAGGCGAAGTTAAAGACGTATTGTTACTTGACGTTTCACCACTGTCACTCGGTATTGAGACAATGGGCGGCGTAATGACAACGTTAATCGAGAAGAACACGACAGTACCTACTAAGAAGTCTCAAACCTTCTCAACAGCTGAAGATAATCAAGCTGCGGTAACTGTTCATGTACTTCAAGGTGAGCGTAAGCAAGCTCAGGGCAATAAATCATTAGGCCAATTTAATTTAGAGGGTATTCGCCCCGCATCACGTGGTGCACCTCAAATTGAAGTCACTTTTGACATAGATGCAGACGGTATTTTGCATGTATCAGCCAAAGATAAAGATACGGGTAAAGAGCAGAAGATTACTATCAAAGCTAACTCAGGTTTGAGCGATGAAGAAATCGAACAAATGGTTCAAGACGCAGTAGCTAACAAAGAAGCTGATGCCAAGTTTGAAGAATTAGTTGCAGCTCGTAACCAAGCTGATGGTATGATACACGGAACTCGCACACAGATTGAAGAAGCGGGTGAAGCATTACCAGAAGAAGACAAAAAAGCGATTGAAGAAGCGATTGATGCTTTAGAAGTTGCGCGTAAGGGCGATGATAAAGCGGCAATTGAAGCTAAAACAGAAGCCTTGATGGAAGCGTCAACGAAGCTGATGGAAATTGCTCAAGCGAAAGCAGCAGCAGAAGGCCAAGGCGCACCAGAAGGTGGCGAAGCGAAATCTGAGAATGCAGATGACGATGTTGTTGATGCTGAGTTCGAAGAAGTTAAAGACGACAAAAAGTAATTTTTGTTAATTAGCTAAGCTAATAAATTGGGCGCAACTGATAAATTCAGATTGCGCCCTGTTTGTATTCAAGTTAACTGACTTTATCTATATTAATTTATTGTTTTATAAGCACTTTTAAGCACTAAGTTGAATGCTGAATGATGGCCTAAAGAGCCTTTATAAAACAAAGACACACAATGCGGGAAATTTTTATCTTATGTCCAAACGAGACTACTACGAAGTATTAGGCGTAGAACGCAGTGCTGATGAACGCACCATTAAGAAAGCCTATAAGAAGCTCGCCATGAAATACCACCCCGATCGCACTCAAGGCGACAAGGGTATGGAAGAAAAATTTAAAGAAGCGCAGGAAGCGCATGAAATTTTAACTGATTCTAAAAAGCGCCCTGTGTATGACCAATATGGTCATGCCGGAGTTGATCAAAGTCGCGGCGGCGGTGGGCATGGTCAAGGTGCTGAGTTTGGCGATATCTTTGGTGATGTTTTCGGTGATATTTTTGGTGGTGGTCGAGGCCGTCAATCGCGTGCTCGCCAAGGGTCCGATTTACGTTACAACCTTGAGATGTCATTAGAGGAGGCCGTTCGCGGTAAGGACGTTGAAATTCGCGTTCCCACCTTAGTTGAATGCGATAGCTGTCATGGTTCAGGAGCGAATAAGGGATCAACGCCGACCGGTTGCCCAACTTGTAAAGGAAACGGTCAGGTACAAATGCGCCAAGGCTTCTTTGCTGTCCAGCAGACCTGTCCTACTTGCTCTGGTAAGGGTAAAATTATTGGCGACCCATGTAGTCCATGTCGTGGCCAAGGTCGCACAGAAAAAACTAAAACGTTATCTGTGAAGGTGCCTGCAGGCGTTGATACGGGTGATAGAATTCGTCTCACTGGTGAAGGTGAAGCTGGCGAAAATGGAGCTCCTGCTGGAGACCTTTACGTCCAGGTTAACATTCGTGAGCATGAAATTTTTGAACGCGACGGTAATAATTTATATTGCGAAGTACCTTTAGGTTTCGCTACTGCGGCACTAGGCGGTGAAATTGAAGTTCCTACCTTAGATGGCAAAGTGAAGCTAAAGATCACGCTAGAGACGCAAACAGGTAAAATGTTTCGTCTTAGAGGGAAAGGGGTTAAATCTGTTCGCAGCGGCAGTGTAGGTGACTTGATGTGTAAAGTTGTGATTGAAACGCCAGTTAACTTATCACCCAAGCAAAGAGAAATGTTAGAAGAGTTTGATGCTTCTCTTGGTGGCGGTAAGCATCGACCAAAGGAGCAGGGATTTTTTGATGGTGTGAAGAGATTCTTCGACGATTTAACCAAGTAATTTGTACTATCCGCTTGCATAGACCGGATGTCTTAAGTGCTTGCAAACAAAATATAAAAACGCTCACGTAAATTGAGCGTTTTTTTTTGCTTTCCATATTGTTTATAACAAAGTAATCATATTATTATGTTCATGAAGAAGGTTTGTTTATCACACTTAATCTATTCTTAATAAAGATTACGTTAATTTGATTTAAGGGACATCATGCAGATAAACTGTCAATCTATGCCTTTATAATAGTAAAATTTTAATATCAGTAATTAAATGTTAATACAGGGACATAATATGAAGAAAATACTTACTTCACTAACTATAGCTGCGATCTTAGCGACACCTTTAGTTTTTGCAAAAGAAGCCAGTTCAGAAAAACAGGCAAACACGGCGGTCGATTTTAGGAAAGCAGTATTGCAATTGGTTCGAAGCAATATGGGCCCGCTTGGCGCCATGGCTAAAGGTCAAATTGATTATGACGCAGATGTCATGACAACAAATTCATTACGTATTGGACAACTCGCGTCGATGATGGGTGATTACTTTGCATTGGATACCAGGAAGTTTCCAGTGAAAACCGATGCTCGAGATATTGTTTGGGAAGAAATGGATGACTTTAAAAGCAAAACACAAGACCTGATTAATGCCGCCGCGAGCCTACAAAAAGTCGCAATGGCTAAAGACGAAAGTAATTATCGCAAGGCCATAGGTGACTTAGGTTCAACTTGTAAAGCGTGTCATGATAAATTTAAGAAAGATTGATTTGGGAAGATTAATATCCATAAAATGTATACATACTTAATTTTTATAAAACAAACAGAAATGGTGCTTTTTTAATCGCAATATTAAAGCACCTTGTTTTTAAATTTATAAAGTTAAAAAATTAATGTCACTTAAAATTATAATATCGTTAAGACTCAAATTGACCTAAAAAATTAGTGTTTCTTTAATGTGATTTTTATGTAATATTCTTGTTAACGATGACAGGTTTTGGGAGAAACCTGTTTATTGTATCAGTGCTATAATTGCTATTTATAGCAATTACAATGATTGTAGAGAAGAGTCCTCAAAACCCTTTGAGGTTTCTATGGAAACAAGGAAGTTACTAGCGCTAAATCCTAGATAAAAACAAAAAAAGGATTGGCCAGTATGTCAAAAGATGCATTAAAACAAACAGCAATTGCAGTGGGTTTAACTATTCTTTATGGATTGACAATTTCTCAAGCGAACGCATTTTTCTAGTATAAGTCGTTAGTGTAGAGTCCTTCAATAAAAGAGCTAAGGTGAATAACCTTGGCTCTTTTTTTATCTGACGCTTTTTACAGACGCTTCTTACCCTCGCTTTAGCCCTAAAATAGTCGTACAGCCCATTATGCATCTGAATAGATAGAAGTTATTTAGTAGTAGAAATCGTCAACAACTTCCGGTGCGAAAGTAACGACAATGAGGTAGACGATTATTGCTGAAAGGCAGGCGAAGACCGCAAACTTTAACCAATGATTTTGCGCCTGAATAGCTCGTATTTGGTTTTTATGTGACTTATATCCCGTGATCATACTTACAACTAAGTTCTGTTTTTTAGCAAATTTGTAGACAATCATTGCGCCGATATGCAAACTAAGAAAAAGCCAGACTGCTTTAAATCCCTGGTTGTGCAGCCAATTCATTATATCTCGTGTGTCGTCTCCTATAGCGTTGTAATAGGGACCGCTATGAAAAATGTCATCGGTGATAAATAAGCCACTGATAGCTTGCGTTAGCAATACGGTTAGAATAAAAATTATAGAATAAGCACCCAAGGGGTTGTGACCTAAAATTGGCTTGTAGTTACTTTTAGTGAATGTGGTTGAATATTGTATTGCGCGTTGTGGGGACACAATAAATTGCGAAAACTTAGCATAATAAGCTCCCCAAATGCCCCAAATTAATCTAAATATCAAGAGCCCTAAAATAAAATAGCCACCATAAAAATGCCACTGAATAGCGTCATCAATTAGTTCTGCTGTGACGTATTGGGAGGCAATTGCAATGACCAACAACCAATGAAAAAGACGAGTAGGGAAATCCCAAATATACAATTTTTGCATGAATGTTCCGTATTTCAATATACCAATGAGTTGAACCAACGCACGTTAGCGAGTCTTGGAGTTTCGACTCATCTTATCCATTATTCATCATTATAACTCAAATAAAATTGTTCCAGAGTTATTATTAATTTAAATCTAGCTTTAGCTTTTTATGTTATTCGGGCAATATATCACAAACGTAAAAAAGATAGAGTTTATATGACTAAAATAGGTGTTTTGGGTGCGAATGGTCGCATGGGGCGAGTGTTAATTGATGCTTGCTATCAGCATACCGACGTATCTCTTGGATTTGCTAGCGTGAGAAGCGGTTCCTCATTAATTGGTATCGATGCAGGTGAACTGGCAGGAGTTGCTAAACAGTACATTAACGTTTGCGATACTCAGCAAAAACCCACGGGTATTGCGGATATTATTATTGATTTTACCTTGCCGCAAGTCTTGCAATCCAATCTTGATTGGTGTGTCAGTCATAATAAGGCAATCGTTATCGGTACTACTGGACTTTCAAAGCCCGAGTTGAGGATGATTGACCAAGCAGCGAAATCAATTCCGATTGTGTTTGCAGCCAATTACAGTGTTGGCGTCAATTTATTGCTCAGCTTAGTAAGACAAACAAGTGCGGTAATGGGAAAAGATGCGGATATTGAAATAGTAGAGGCACACCACCGCTATAAAAAAGATGCTCCGTCAGGCACTGCCGTGGCTATTGGCGAAGCCATTGCAGATGAATTAGGCCGTGACCTGTCTAAATGTGCGGTTTATGGTAGGCAAGGTGACACGGGGGAGCGCGATCAACAAAGCATTGGTTTCTGTACGATCCGCGCGGGTGATATAGTTGGCGAACATACCGCTATATTTGCCACGATAGGTGAACGAATAGAATTAACCCATAAAGCATCCAGTCGCTTAACGTTTGCGAATGGGGCATTAACTGCTGCTATTTGGCTTAAAAATAAGCCGGCAGGTCTCTACAGCATGCAACAAGTGCTGAACTTACAATAATTTAACGTTACGCCACACAAGCATAAAAGTATAAATATCGATTTTGATATATGTACTTTTTGATGCTTTCGTAGCCAATATTAACCATAGTGCTTGTTTTGCTATATTTTCTCTTTTAATCCAAGAAACAAATAGATCATTTTTAAGCATTAATATATAATCAGCGGAATTTGCCACAAACTTGCAATTTCGCTCTAGGCGCAAGCATAAATCTTTGGCAAGAAAAGCCATACGATTGAGCTAGCGCTCATGTATTGAAAATGTGACGATTCGCGAAGAAGCTACCGAAAAAGCTGTTTTTTGCCGCTTTTGACGTATTTTTCGGAAATATTAGCGTTTCGCTGTTATTTCCCTTGTTACCTTTAATTTTAGGAGGTTGACTTGGCTATTTCTGCTCTTTTAGTGCTAGAAGATGGTTCTGTTTTCAACGGTACAGCTATAGGTTGTTTAGGTCATAGTGTTGGAGAGGTTGTCTTCAATACATCAATGACCGGTTATCAAGAGATTCTTACCGACCCATCGTACGCTGAACAAATAATTACACTCACATATCCTCACATTGGTAACACCGGAATAAATTCCGAAGATGTTGAATCCAATAAAATATGGGCTAAAGGCCTAATAATTCGAGATCTTCCTCTGGTCGCTAGTAGTTTTCGAAGCGAACAATCCCTATCTGATTACCTACGGACTAATAATATCGTTGCAATAGCTGACATCGATACGCGACGCTTGACGCGCATCTTGCGCGACAAAGGGGCCCAACGCGGCTGTATTGTAACTGCTGATACGTTAACCCAAGAACAAGCGTTGGCTGCAGCAAAAGCATTTCCTGGATTAAAAGGAATGGATCTAGCAAAAGTGGTATCCAGAGCGCAACACACAACATGGACTGACGGGTCATGGGAGCTCGGTAAGGGTTATGCGACCAACCAGCAACACCTGCCTTATCACGTCGTTGCTTATGATTTTGGCGCTAAAAATAATATTCTGAGAATGTTGGTAGACCGCGGTTGCAAACTTACCTTGGTTCCAGCGCAAACTTCTGCTGAGGAAGTGTTAGCGCTAAATCCAGATGGTATTTTCTTATCGAATGGACCGGGCGACCCCGAACCTTGTATTTATGCAATTGAAGCTATCAAAGTATTTCTAGAAAAATCTATTCCAATTTTTGGTATTTGTCTTGGTCATCAATTACTTGCAATCGCGAGTGGTGCAAAAACACAAAAAATGAAATTTGGACATCATGGCGCAAATCATCCAGTGAAAGATTTAGCCCGTGGAGTTGTCATGATTACGAGCCAAAACCATGGTTTTGCAGTAGATGAATCATCGCTACCAGATAATCTTAATGTGACTCATGTATCTTTATTCGACAAATCGTTGCAGGGTATAGAGCGCAAAGATAAACCGGCGTTTAGCTTCCAAGGTCATCCTGAAGCAAGCCCTGGTCCGCATGATGCAGCGCCGTTATTCGATAAATTTATTGAACAAATAGTTCAGTCTCAAAAACAAGCTTAATAGTAGGAAATTAGACTATGCCAAAACGTACCGACCTCAAGAGTATCTTAATTCTTGGTGCTGGACCTATCGTGATCGGTCAAGCTTGTGAGTTTGATTATTCCGGAGCGCAAGCTTGTAAAGCGTTACGAGAAGAAGGTTACAGAGTTATTCTTGTGAACTCTAACCCAGCCACCATTATGACCGACCCGGACATGGCAGATGCGACATATATCGAGCCTATTCATTGGGAAGTTGTGCGCAATATTATTGCTAAAGAACGACCTGACGCTGTTTTACCTACAATGGGTGGTCAAACTGCACTAAACTGTGCGCTAGACCTAAACAAATTTGGTGTTCTGGAAGAGTTTAATGTTGAGTTAATTGGTGCATCTGCAGATGCTATCGACAAAGCAGAAGACCGCGAACGCTTCGATAAAGCAATGAAATCTATTGGTTTGGAATGCCCCAGAGCTGAAATAGCGCATAGCTTAGAACAGGCCTACGACGTATCAACTCGCATCGGCTTTCCATGCATTATTCGCCCGTCGTTCACCATGGGTGGAAGCGGTGGTGGTATTGCTTACAATAAAGATGAATTCACTGAAATTTGTACACGTGGCCTTGATTTATCGCCCACGACAGAGCTACTTATTGATGAATCATTAATTGGCTGGAAAGAATACGAGATGGAAGTGGTTCGCGATAAAGCAGATAACTGCATTATTGTATGTACGATTGAAAACTTCGATCCGATGGGTGTACATACTGGTGACTCAATTACGGTTGCGCCAGCACAAACGCTGACAGACAAAGAATTTCAAATTATGCGTAATGCATCCATGGCAATATTACGTGAAATAGGTGTTGAGACTGGTGGTTCAAATGTGCAATTTGGCATTTGTCCAGATACGGGGCGCATGGTTGTCATTGAAATGAACCCGCGCGTATCTCGTTCATCTGCATTGGCATCTAAAGCGACAGGATTCCCGATTGCTAAAATTGCAGCAAAACTTGCGATTGGTTATACATTGGATGAGTTAGCAAACGATATTACAGGTGGTTTAACACCAGCATCGTTTGAGCCTGCAATTGATTATGTTGTGACTAAAATCCCACGTTTTAACTTTGAAAAATTCGCTGGGGCTAACGATCGTTTGACAACTCAAATGAAGTCAGTTGGCGAAGTAATGGCAATTGGTCGAAATATGCAAGAATCACTTCAGAAAGCGTTACGCGGACTTGAAGTTGGTGTATCTGGCTTAAACCCAATTCTTGATTTGAAAGACCCAGAAGCTAAAAATAAGTTGATTTACGAGCTTCGTGAACCAGGTGCAGAGCGCATTTGGTATATAGGTGATGCGTTCAGAATGGGCATGTCAGTAGATGAAGTTAATACACTTACCAATATAGATCGTTGGTATTTGGTGCAAATTGAAGAAATTGTACAATTAGAACAATTAGTTGAACGCATCGGTTTATCTGAGATTGACGAAAACTTGATGCGAAATCTGAAACGCAAAGGGTTTGCTGATGCAAGATTGGCTGAGCTAACCAATGTGGCTGAAGATGATGTGCGTGATACACGCAAAAAGTTCGATATATTCCCTGTTTATAAGCGCGTTGATACCTGTGCTGCTGAATTCAGTACATCGACCGCTTATATGTATAGTACGTATGATGAAGAGTGCGAGTCCAATCCCTCAGACAGAAAGAAAATCATGGTGCTTGGAGGCGGTCCAAATCGCATAGGTCAAGGCATTGAGTTTGATTACTGTTGTGTGCATGCGGCACTAGCTTTGCGCGAAGATGGTTATGAAACGATCATGGTTAATTGTAACCCTGAAACGGTGTCAACCGATTACGATACATCAGACCGCTTATATTTTGAGCCAGTAACGTTAGAAGACGTGCTAGAAATTGTGCGTATTGAAAAGCCGGTAGGCGTTATTGTTCAATACGGAGGTCAAACTCCGCTTAAGTTAGCCAGAGCATTGAAAGAAAATGGCGTGCCTATCATCGGTACATTGCCTGACGCAATCGATCGTGCTGAGGATCGTGAGCGCTTTCAGCATATGGTTAACAAGTTAGGTTTAAAGCAACCCGCTAACTCTACAGTAAGTAATATGGAAGAAGCGCTAACTCAAGCCGAGATCATTGGTTTCCCATTGGTCGTGCGTCCGTCTTATGTGCTAGGTGGTCGTGCGATGGAAATCGTATATGACCTTCAAGATCTGCGTCGCTATTTGAACGAAGCGGTGAAAGTGTCCAATGATAGTCCTGTACTACTAGATCGTTTCTTAGACGATGCTATTGAAGTTGATGTAGATGCAATTTGTGATGGTGAACAAGTGGTTATTTGCGGGATCATGGAGCATATTGAGCAAGCAGGTGTGCATTCAGGTGATTCCGCATGCAGTTTACCTCCTTACACACTTTCAAAAGAAATTCAGGATGTAATGCGTAAACAAGTGACGCAAATGGCCTTAGAGCTTGAAGTTGTTGGCTTAATGAATACCCAGTTTGCAATAAAAGATAATGAGGTTTACCTGATTGAAGTTAACCCAAGAGCAGCAAGAACAGTCCCTTTTGTGTCAAAAGCAACGGGTGCTCCTATCGCGAAAATTGCAGCGAGAGTAATGGCTGGTAAAAGCTTAGCAGAACAAAACTTTACTAAAGAAATTATTCCGCCTTACTTTTCTGTAAAAGAGGTCGTTCTGCCTTTCGCGAAGTTCCAAGGGGTTGACCCACTATTAGGGCCAGAAATGCGTTCAACGGGTGAAGTCATGGGCGTTGGTGATGGCTTTGAAGAAGCTTACGCTAAAGCTAATTTAGGAGCCTCGGCGCCGCTGCCTGTTGAAGGTAAAGTTTTGTTATCGGTTCGTAATAATGATAAGCAACGCTTAATTGGATTAGCAAAAGAAATGCTAGAGCAGGGCTTTACTGTTGAAGCAACCAAAGGAACGGCTCAGTTCTTAGGTGAACATGGTGTCGTTTGCGGTACCGTGAACAAACTATCTGAAGGTCGTCCAAATATTGTTGATGCTATTAAAAATGGTGAATACTGCTACGTTGTAAACACGACAGAGGGTAGGCAAGCGATAACCGATTCTGTTTATATCCGTCGCGAAGCTTTGCTTAGCAAGACCAGTTATACTACGACTATCAATGCTGCTTTTGCAACGATTAGAGCTAGGACTGCTGATGCAAAAACCAATGTGACCTCAGTTCAAGAACTGCATAAGCGATTGAAGGCTTAAAAGAACTTGGTTAAAATTGTGTTGAAGTTAATTATCGGGCTTTAGTCAATTCAAAAATAGTATATAATCATCTTTGATTGAAAATGAAATGCGCCTTAGATGGCGCATTTTTGTCTAGCATGGATAGCTGAACGACGTTTTAGGGCAAGCTGTTATAAAGAGGCTATTATAAAAATATTAGCATCACTCTTCCGTCTCAGATAATACAAATAAATAAAGAGTAGATACATGACCACATATCCCATGACTGCCCATGGCGCTCAAATGTTACAAAAAGAATTGCTTGAGTTAAAAACGGTGAAGCGTCCTGAAATTATTAAATCTATCGCTACGGCCCGTGAACATGGCGATTTGAAGGAAAACGCTGAGTATCACGCAGCGCGTGATCAGCAAAGCTTTTGTGAAGGGCGAATTCAAGATATAGAAGGTAAATTATCGAATGCACAAATAATCGATGTTACTAAAATGACAAACAACGGTAAGGTCATATTTGGCACAACTGTTACGGTAATGAACTGCAAAACAGAAGAAGAGATCACCTATAAAATTGTCGGTGACGATGAGTCTGATATCAAAAAACTGCTTATTTCAGTTAATTCACCGATTGCTAGGGGGTTTATCGGTAAAGTAGCAGATGATGTAGTTAATATTCAAACTCCAGCAGGCAAAGTTGAATTTGAAATTATCGAGGTGAAATACATCTGATTTTAAATGTATCACTGCGTTATTATCTTTTACTACAGACGAGTGGGTTGGCATTATACCAGTTCACTCTTCTAGCTTTTTCACACCAAACCATTCCTGTTTAGCGTAATCACTCAGTCACTGATAGTTACGTTATCGCCCTCTGATTTTTTTGCTAATTCCTGTGAATGTAACCAATCGGTAGCTTTAGTGAGTGCCTCTGTACGGTTATTTACAAATGCATCAGGCGGCAATATCTCTGCAAAGCCCATCTTTTGAAGCTTTGTCTTTGAACTGCCGTGTTTTACTAGCATGAGGATATGTTTCTCTAACTGGTTTGCATCCTTAATTAAATTTTCAATAGCCAGAGCAATTGTATCATCTAGGAATGAGACATCGCTTAAATCTATAATAATCACTTTATGTTCCGTCATACTGCTTAATTCCCGCGACAATGCTTTTGATACGCCAAATATCATGGTGCCACTTAAGTAGAAGAATAAAATTTGACCATTTGCTTTATTAAGTAATTGTCGTTGTTCAATCGTGAGTGGCAAGCTACCGTCTACATCACTAATCGCTTTAATGTTTTTAGCTTGAGAGGCACTGAGCTTTTCAATGGTTATTATATTGGCAATGAAAACACCAATACCCACGGCAACAACAAGATCGACAAACACCGTGAGTAGTAAAACCGCATACATTATTAATGAAGATTGTTTAGACACCTTGTGAGCACGTTTAATAAAGCTCCAATCGAGTATGTCGATACCGACTTTGACAGCTATACCCGCGAGTACTGCAATGGGGATAACAGAAATTAATCCAGAAGCGCCAAATACTGCGACAACTAATATGAGGACGCGGATCAATCCGGAGAGCGCTGTTTTCGCTCCCGCTTGGATATTAACTACGGTTCCCATGGTTGCACCAGCCCCTGGTAAACCGCCAAATAAACCAGACATTATGTTACCGATACCCTGACCTATTAGTTCTTTGTCTGATTTGTGTTCGCTTCGGGTTAGGTTGTCTGCAATGACAGAGGTCAGCATTGAATCGATACAGCCGAGCATGCCAAGCACAATACCGTCGAGGACCATCGTTTTTATTTGATCTGGCGTAAACTCAGGAAAAATAATGGAAGGCAAACTTACGTTTATTTCACCGATCCTTCTAATATCCACGGTTTGGAAGAACAACACCGAAACAAGCGATATCATGACAAGTGCGATGAGTTGTGGAGGTACAATATTCTTGAGTTTTTTAGGTGTTAAAAACAATATCGCAATAGTGGCAATTGCCATACCAAATTCTGTAAAACTGATATTTCTAATGATCTCAGGTAATGACGTAAGTGTGCCCATTACACCGCCACTAGGTGAAGGGGAACCTAAAGCAGGAGCAAGTTGCATTACGATTAAAATACACCCAATGCCAGACATAAATCCGCTTATCACACTGTATGGCATCATGGTGATATATTTACCTAGCTTCATCACACCAAAAAGAATTTGAGTGAAACCGGCAATCATGACTACGGTGAATGCCATTGCTAATCCGTTATCTGGATTGTCGGCAACTAAAGTGGTAACGACCGCGGCCATAATGACAGTCATAGGTCCGGTTGGTTCTGATATTAGGGTAGGTGTGCCGCCAAACAGTGCAGCGAATAATCCGATAATTATTGCGCCATATAAACCAGCTTCAGGTCCAACGCCGGATGCAACACCAAAAGTCAATGCGAGTGGCAGCGACACGATAGCGGCTGTCACACCACCTAGGATATCACCGCGCAGATTGCGCTTATTTATAGTATTGAAAATTTGCAAAACTGACCACCTTTATCAACGCATTGCCAAGTTGTAGGTAAAGCGTTTTCTTATTATTTTTGTCAAATAACATTATATTATTGCTCGAACCCCAAGAAATCTTTCGTGAATAATTATTTCAAAGTGTTAAGTCAAAAGTAAGGCGCTCATGGAGCGCCTTACTTTTTTTCGTAGTATACCTGCTATCGTCTAAGCAGTGGTTTGATCTGCTGCCTGTCTTCTATTAAAGCTCTTTGACGAGCGTGATATGACAATACCACCCAGTATTGCAGACAGAATTGAACCTGCCAATACACCAACTTTTACGCTGTTGAGATAATCGGCACTCATATTTTCAAATGCTAGAGTACCGATAAATAGGCTCATGGTAAATCCGATGCCACACAGTATCGATGCGCCATATAACTGGCCCATACTTACACCATCCGGAAGTTTTGCAAAGCCAACTTTCACAGCCAACCAACATGCACCAAATATACCGACCTGTTTACCAACAAATAGGCCCGCCATAACACCAATAACGATAGGGTTGAATATTTGCTCGCTGGTTGTACCAATTAGTTGCACTCCTGCATTAGCAAAGGCAAAAATAGGTAATATTGCAAACGCGACCCAAGGATGTAATTTATGCTCTAAGTGCGGCAACATTGCCTGCCCACTGCGGTTGTGCCCTTTAAGAGGAATAAACCATGCCATCGCAAATCCAGCCAATGTCGCGTGTACACCAGACTTTAAAACCGCTGCCCAAATTACCACACCCACAAGTATATACATGGCTTCAGAACGAACTTTGAGACGATTAAAGACAAACATAATTGACATGCCCACAGCGGCAATAATCAATGATGTCGTAGATAACTCGGCCGAATAAAACAGTGCGATGATAATGATGGCACCAATATCATCAAAAATAGCAACCGACAGAAGGAACAGTTTTAAGGTAACGGGAAGTGATTTTCCGAATAAACTATAAACGCCTAAAGCAAAGGCGATGTCGGTTGCCGCAGGAATTGCCCAACCGTTAATACCAACAGGATCATCATAGTTAAAAAAGACATAAACTAGCGCAGGCACGGTAATACCCGCGATAGCGCCTATGGCGGGTAACATGACTTGGTCTCTTGACTTTAAATGGCCATCAAGTACCTCTCGTTTGACTTCTAGGCCAACAAGAAAGAAGAATATTGCCATTAAGCCATCGTTAACCCAAAGAATGAGAGGTTTGTTTACTTCAAACGCACCAAATTTGACGGCAACGGGCGTACTGAATAAGTCGTTGTAGAAACCGTTTAAGGGAGTATTCGCCATTACCATGGCTAGTAAAGCGGCAAATACTAATAATACGCCGCCAGCGGCATCGTGATTGAATACCTGTTTTAATTTTTCTAGCATATCAGCTCCTAATAAGTCTCGCCGCAGTCTACGTAATATTTATATGCAAGAAAAGTCGATTAATTATTGGTTATAGCTCGAATTTTTCGAGCAATCAAGTAGCTAGCTTCGTATTCATTTTTAGACTTATTATTTAGTTAAATCTTACAAAGTTACCTGATATTTACTGGAGGTGAATTATGATATCTTTATTTTACGCTGAAAAAAGATACCAATAATAAATAGAAGAAGAAAAAACAAGTAAGCGGGGAAGTTGCCAAGCTCTCTATAAGGGGTTTTTCCGGTAACTAGCAATACATCTTGAGTTAACACTATATCTTCAAATTGTGGGGCTATAGCGCTGATCGCACCTTTATGATCTACAAACGCTGTAACACCCGTGTTGGTTGAGCGCAATACCGGTAGCCCAAATTCTTTGGCACGCATTTGTGCTATTTCTAAATGTTGATGGGGGCCATGTGAATTACCAAACCAGGCATCATTACTGACTGTTATTATAGCATCTGTGTCATCATTTAAGTTGGCTCTGACTTGGTTTGGAAAAGCAATTTCAAAACAAATGGCCGGTGTGAGTTTCATTCCGTTTGCTAATAAGTTTGCTTGTACATAACTCCCCCTTGTAAAAGACGACATTGGTAAATCAAATATAGGGGCTAGTGTTCTTAAAATAGATTCAAATGGCACAAATTCGCCAATCGGTAATAGATGATGCTTTGCAAAACGATTTTTGTGTCCATATGCATAAGGGATAGTATTTTGGCTTAA
Organism: uncultured Glaciecola sp.; assembly: GCF_937770335.1. Lineage (GTDB taxonomy): Bacteria > Pseudomonadota > Gammaproteobacteria > Enterobacterales > Alteromonadaceae > Glaciecola. The sequence goes on along the minus strand of NZ_CALJHY010000003.1, from coordinate 7,022 downwards.
TTTATCATTGCCCAAACTGATTAAATTATTGTATATTTTTTCTGTACTATAATTAACGTCAACGATACCGGTAATGAGTGCTGTATTTGTTTCTGTTGCTTTTTTATCGATTAACTCAAGGAAATCTGTGGCAGCAATTTCAAGTTTCGGAATAGCCGCTTCTGGCCATATAATTAAATCAGAGTTCCAGTGTTCACTGCTTAAATCCCAATACTTTCCCATGGTGGGGTCATCTTGCTCTGGTACCCATCGAATAGTTTGCTCAATATTCCCTTGGACCATACTAACGCGTTTTATTTCACCACTCGGCTGTGTCCAATTAATTGAATTCAACACTAATCCTGAGACACAAAAGATGACGCCCACAATTATAGTCTGAAGTCCTTTAATACGCCAAGATGTATGCGCTTGTATCAGTCTGAGTGTTAAGCCAAGATTGACTGTAATGAGTATTAATACCGCACTGACACCAATCTCACCGATAATGGGGATCCAACCACTGAGAGGCCCTTTGAGCTGACTATATCCAATCGATAACCAAGGAAATCCAGTCATGAAATGTGCGCGAGCAAATTCTAAGGCCAACCAAATAAGAGGAAGCGTTAAAGGCCAAAGTCGTTTAGAAAAAAAAACGGTTTGTTAACCAAATTGCGATAGCGGGAAAAACAGCGAGGTAAGCGCAAAGTACAGACATCATGCCAATGGAAATAATTAAAGGGAGACCTCCGTGTTCTGCAATGCTGACATGGATCCAACTAATACCAGCAGCAAAATACCCAAAACTAAAAAACCAGGCAGTTTTGAAACTGTGTTTAGTTACATTGGCTTGAACGAAAAACCAAATAGGCAAAACAATAAAGGGGATCCACCAACCATTAAATGGGGCAAAAGCAAACGTTAGGCTTGCCCCCAAAATGAAAAGTAAAATTCCTTTTAACCAAATATTCAGAAACTAGTCCTCTGAATCTGGCAGTGTGATCTTTAATTGCAGGATACGGCGCTTATCAGAGTTAGTAACCTTAAATCCTATATTTTCAATAATCACTTTATCATCGGTATCTGGCATATGACCAAACGCGCGCAGTACCACGCCACCAATAGTATCGGATTCATCTTCATTTAAGCTGGTCTCAAAGAAACGATTAAAATCTTCGACAGATGTTAATGCCTTAACTGAATAAGTATGCTTATTTAGTGGTCGAATCTCGTCTGTTTCCTTTATATCGTCATCATATTCATCTTCGATTTCGCCAACAATCAATTCCAGAATATCTTCGATAGTCACTAAACCAGATACACCGCCATATTCATCGACTACAATGGCCATGTGATAACGCTGTTGACGGAATTCTTTCAGTAAAACGTCTACGCGTTTGCTTTCAGGCACGATGATAGCTTCGCGTACCACTTCTTTTAGTTTAAATGCTCTGTCAGGCAAAAATGCATAAGGGAGCAGGTCTTTAGCAAGCAGAATACCTTCAATATGGTCTTTGTCTTCGGAAATAACGGGGTATCGGGAGTGGGCATGATCGAGCATAATAGGGAGGAACTGCTCAACAGTTTGTTCAATATCGATAGTGACCATTTGTGGCTCTAGGGATCATAATTTCTCTGACCCGAATTTCACTAACTGTCATCACACCTTCAATCATTTCTTTGGTTTGAGGATCAATTAGTTCACGCTGCTCGGCGTCTGAAATAACTTCAGAAAGCTCTTCTCTGCTTCTCGGTTCCCCTTTAAAAGAATAGGCTAAGCGGTTTAGCCAGCTCCTATTCGAGGAACCGCTGGTAGAGTGGGGGTTGTCGTCGCTCATGATATTTTTGTTTATTTCCTAGTACTTTATATCTGACGGTCTTGGTAAGGATCGTCAATGTTTAGTTTGGCAAGTATAGCGGTTTCAATACCTTCCATTTCTTGCGCTTCATTTTCTTGCATATGATCGTAACCTAATAAATGCAACAATCCATGAACACATAAATGTGTCCAATGATCAATAATCTGCTTATTTTGTTCTTTAGCTTCTTGTTCAACAACAGCAGCACAAACAACTAAATCACCTAAAAAAGGCATATCGATATGCTCAGGTGCCTCAAATGGAAAGGATAAACACATTTGTCGGCTTATCTTTTTTCCGATAATCTAAGTTGAGCTGACGAGATTCAATGATATCCACTATGCGCAGGGTAACTTCAAAAGCTTGTTGCTGTATATTCTCAATATCGCTATCACTTGCAGAATTAGGAGATGCGTTCATATCAAGCTCTAATTCCCCCCGTCTTTTTCGCAGAGGTGTGTGATCTTAACTCATGAATAGTCTCATTTAGCCATTTTTCAATTTGCTCTATTGTGGGGTAAAGCGTGGTTGAGCTTGTCCTGGTCAACCACGTCTTGTAAATCAACGAGAATCGTCATTACTAGGCTGTTTACCTGTGTAAGGTTGGTTTAAATTTTGTTCGCTAATGTGCTGACTAGCATGGCGAATTTGCTCATCTCTACGTTGTTTCTTTTCTTGTAACTCGATTTCTTTGTTTGCTTCGTATTCTTCATAAGCCTGAACAATGCGAGCAACAATAGGATGGCGGACAACATCTTGTGCTGAGAAGAAGTTAAACGAAATATCGTTCACGCCATCCAATACTTCAATGGCATGACGCAGACCTGACTTTGCCCCCTTAGGTAAATCAATTTGCGTAATATCACCGGTAATTACCGCTTGCGAGTTAAAACCAATACGCGTTAAGAACATTTTCATTTGCTCTACTGTCGTATTTTGACTTTCATCGAGAATAATAAAAGCATCATTTAATGTCCGACCGCGCATATAGGCTAAAGGTGCAACCTCAATCACATTACGCTCAATGAGCTTTTCAACTTTTTCAAAGCCCAACATTTCAAATAGTGCATCGTATAAAGGGCGCAAATAAGGGTCAACCTTTTGTGATAAATCACCAGGAAGGAAGCCTAGCTTCTCACCTGCCTCTACAGCAGGGCGGGTTAACAAAATGCGTCTAACATCCTGACGCTCAAGTGCATCAACTGCACAAGCGACCGCAAGATAAGTTTTACCGGTTCCTGCAGGGCCGATACCAAAAGTAATATCGTGAGTAAGTACGTTAGAAACATACTTTGATTGATTTGGGTTACGAGGTTTTATAACCCCTCGTTTCGTTTTTATATGGACTTCTTTACCATAATCGCCAGCTTCAGCCGCTTCCAAGCATTTTACTTCTTGAATAGCTAAGTGCACCTGGTTAGGCTCTAAATTAGGAAACACTGCCTTTGACGGGTTGAGTTTCTATATATAACAACTTTAGCAGTTCGCTGGCGCCATTCGCTTGTTGCAAGTCACCTAAGACCTTAAACTCGTTTGCACGATAGGTTATTTCTACACCTAAGCGGCGTTCAATTTGCTTGATGTTGTCGTCAAATGGGCCACAAAGACTCGCTAAACGTTTATTGTCTTGTGGCTGTAACACAATTTCATTACTTACTAACTTGCTCAATATAACCTCTTTAATTTAAGACTTCCGCTTATTCTGAAATGGCACACTCTGTTTCTAATCCAGCTTTTCAGTTACCTATTGTTACCAACAGATTACGCAGGAATAAATTGAGTCGCACCCGTGTTATCAGGTTGCGGCTGTTTAGCCATAATGCTTTGTGGCGATACGGCAACGCGTAATCCCATATCTTTTTCTCGTCTTAGCACTTTACCACGCAATGAATTACTGTAAACCTCTGTAATTTCAACGTCAACAAATTCACCAATCATGTCAGGAGAACCCTCGAAATTAACAACACGATTATTTTCCGTTCTGCCGGTTAATTCCATCACATTTTTCTTCGACGGACCTTCAACCAAAATGCGTTGAGTTGTTTGTACCATATTGCGCGCAATGCGCAGCGCGTTTTGGTTGATACGTTGTTGTAAAAGCTGTAGACGCTGCTTCTTGGTTGCATCACTCACATCGTCAACGATATCAGCTGCAGGAGTGCCAGGTCGCGAGCTATAAATGAAACTAAAACTCATGTCATAATCAATGGTACTAATCAAATCCATTGTGGCTTCAAAATCAGCATCTGTCTCACCCGGGAAACCAATAATAAAAATCCGATGACATGCAAAGATTAGGACGTACTTTTTTCAATTTCCGAATAGTAGACTTATATTCGATGGCGGTGTGGCCACGTTTCATTTGATTAAGAATACGATCAGACCCGCTTTGAACTGGCAAGTGCAGGTGATCAACTAATTCTGGAATGTGTTTATAAGCTTCTACGATATCATCCGTAAATTCAACTGGGTGTGAGGTTGTGTAACGAATGCGGTCGATGCCATCGATAGATGCGACAAGTTCGAGTAACTCAGCAAAACGGCAAATACTACCGTCATAATGCGGGCCTCTGAATGCATTCACGTTTTGACCTAATAAATTAACTTCACGTACACCTTGTGCCGCAAGTTGAGCGATTTCAAGCAGCACGTCATCTACAGGGCGATTAACTTCTTCGCCACGAGTATAGGGTACTACACAAAAGCTGCAATACTTTGAGCACCCTTCCATAATTGACACAAAGGCAGTTGGGCCATCTGCGCGCGGTTCAGGCAAGCGGTCAAACTTTTCGATTTCAGGGAAGCTAACATCAACAACTGCTTTGTCACCCCCTTGGATTTGTTTAATCATCTCAGGCAAACGATGCAATGTTTGTGGGCCAAAAACAATATCGACATATGGCGCACGTTTTCTAATTTCGGCACCTTCTTGAGAGGCAACACAACCGCCTACACCGATTATTAGACCTGGTTTGTGTTGTTTTAAATTCTTCCAGCGGCCTAATTGATGGAATACCTTCTCCTGCGCTTTTTTCGCGAATCGAACACGTATTCAATAGGATGACATCTGCATCTTCCGCTTCTTCTGCTAACGTATAGCCATGTGTCGCATCGAGAAGTTCTGCCATCTTCTGAGAATCATACTCGTTCATCTGGCAGCCCCAGGTTTTGATAAATAACTTTTTGTTCATAATAGCGATATTTCGTCTTTTATTAGGTATATAAGCCCCGAGCGTAAGAGATTCTCTTGTCCGCATCGGCTATTTTTCCGCTTGGAATACGTACGTTTAACCGTCCATTTTAGACTGAAAGAGCTATAGACGCTAGTGTAATCCTTCAGTAGTTTATATTTTATTATTGATTAAATAAATCATCGTTGTCTAAACGTTACATTTGCAGCCAAAATTAGAAGAATGGCGTCAAAAAACATGGCCAATGTTAGTGGTTTGTCCCAAAATGCATAACCAATAATGGCGGCAAAAAATGCTTCAAAAACAGCGAGTGCCAATCGCACCTAGCAACACTTTATTTATTCTATTGTTGAGTTGGCGCATGAGAATACGAACGTTGTATGCTAACTTTACGAGCGGGGTAGTTTCTTAACGTTAGCTTGCGTAACAAACCACGTAGCGATTTAGCTATAATTAGCGGGATTTAATGTTCAGCACACAGCATAACGTGTAAGTTCGTGAACTGTTTGCTAGTTAAAGCGTAGTTAAGACGAGAGCAATGAATTCTTTCTCAACCCATAGTCAAAAACAACTGATCGACCGTTTGTCCACCATTGTATAGTGAGTAAGCATGAACATAAATAATGTCATAAAAAGTAGGGCCGAATGGATATAACCGTAGATTACTGCATTTTTGGAGGCGGCATGGTAGGTGGCGCCATGGCGATAGGACTTTCAAAGCTAGGCTACAAAGTAGCTGTGATAGAAGCACATAAACCTAAACCATTCGATAAAGCTGATTTACCCGATTTGAGAGTTTCAGCCTTAAACCCGCCTCACTCAGCGCTTGTTAACGCGTTACAATGTATGGGACAAAGTAACAGCGATGCGATGTCAGCAATACCAGCGGCTTTCGGTGTGGGAAAACAGTGCCAGAGCGCTGCATTTCGAGGCGTCACAAATAGGCGAATCCTATTTAGGGCATTTTGTTGAAAACCGTATTTTACAATTAGCGTTAATCGACACTATCGAACAAGAGCATGCTGATAACATTCATGTGGTCTACGGCAGAGCAATCAGCATCAATGTGAATGAAGCTAGTGTGGAACTAGATGACGATATTCATATTCAAGCCAATATACTAATTGGCGCAGACGGCGGAAACTCACAATTACGCCAACAAGCTAATATTGGCATCACGGGCTGGCAATATGAACAGCAAGCTAATGTGCTACTAGTGAAAATGGCATCTAACTTTGAATCAGCAACATGGCAACAATTTACACCACAAGGACCGGTTGCATTCCTGCCCTTGTTTCATGGGCATGCAAACTTAGTTTGGTACGCGGACTCACCAACGAGTCAATATATTCGAAATATGAACAATGATGATATTAAAACCGAAGTTCTTGCTCGGTTTCCGTCTATTTTAGGTGATTTCGAGATCCTAGATAAAACTGGTTTTCCATTGAGGCGAATGCACGCCAATAAATATTGGCGAAAAAATGTCGTGTTAATAGGTGATGCAGCACATCAAATTAACCCATTGGCAGGTCAGGGAGTGAACCTTGGGTTTAAAGGACGTAGATACCTTGGTTGAATCCATTCAAAACAACCCCATTACTGCTGATAATAAACAGGCGCTGATAAATTATGAAAAGAGCCGAAGAACGGCTAACTTATTAATGATGAGTGCGATGGATATTTTTTATCAAACCTTTAGCAATAACATTAGCGCGTTAAAAATGATCCGTAATTTAGGTGTTCAAGTGGCTAATATGGCGGGGCCAATTAAGCATAAAGTGCTTAAATACGCGATGGGCATAGAGTAAGCCTTTGGTTATCGTATTTAAAGGGTATAAGGTCGAGAGAAAACAGAGTTTAAGCAGCTGATAGTTGCTTAAGTATATAAAAAGGAAGTATTTATGGCAGTTTTAGGCATTTTAGCGGTTTTGTTTATCGCACTCATCGTCATCATTCCCATGCTTGAGAAATCAAATATGCGGATATCTCCACA
>NZ_CALJHY010000002.1 GCF_937770335.1 uncultured Glaciecola sp. | reverse complement strand
AAAAGCCCTCAGAACCAACGCCACTTGCAGGTTCACCCGGGTATTGTTTAGCATCTATGGGTAACTATGTTTTTGATACCGACTTTTTATTCGAGCAACTCGAACGAGATTCACAACAAAAGGGCTCCGAAAGAGACTTTGGCAAAGATATAATTCCTGCCATTATCGATAATCATGATGTATATGCTTTTGAATTTTCGAAAAGTAGCAAAAATGATTCTTATTGGCGAGATGTAGGTACCCTTGATTCATATTGGGAAGCTAACATGGAATTAGTTGCCCCCGTACCGGCATTAAATATATATGATAAACAATGGCCCATTTGGACTTACCAAGAGCAACTACCGCCTGCCAAGTTTGTTATGGAGAGCAACGAAAATCGTGGAGAAGCACTAAACTCTGTTGTTTCCGGCGGCTGTATTATTTCTGGTGCCACACTAGTTCAAAGTATCTGCTTCAGTAATGTAAGAGTGAAATCAGGTAGCAGGGTTGAACAAACCGTCATACTCCCAGAAGTTACTATTGGCGCTGGTTCAAGAATACGCAAAGCAATTATCGATCGTGGCTGTCAAATTCCTGAAGGCAGTGTCATTGGTCATAATCACGATGATGACCGAGCCAGAGGCTTTAGAGTCTCTGACAATGGTGTTGTGTTAGTGACAAAAACTGAATTGGAAAATCTTTAATTCCTATTTAGTAAGACTTTATATCGGGGCGAAAGCCCCTTTTTAATGTCTGAGAGCAAGCTACTTTTAGCAACCAACAGCTAACACCATTCTAAATACTTTTGCGTGGCCGTTTTAAGCAACCACTTGGATACGCTTTTACCAATAAGTTAGTAGTTCATCGGCTAGCAAAAATATCGGCAATCAATGTGTTTATTCGAGATGCCACTTGAAGCGGTTTTTCGAGTGGAAACATGTGTCCACCAAAATCAAATTCCTCATGAGTAATGCACGTATTTCCTTTAATAAAATGATTCCGAAGATTTGGAGTACATACTTCAGTGTACCTGCCGGTCAGTAAATAGCTGGGAATTTCTAATTTTCCGTATTGCTTATGAAGATTATCTGGGATTGTTCTGAAAATATCAGCCTCTACTTGTACGTTAAAATGTAGCGATTTTTCGCCGTGATGTTCGTGTGTTACGGCGCGAACATAGTCTGCAATACACTCATCGTCCATATTTTTAAACAGGGCCCGTTTCTTAAAGTATTGAACCAAATCGGTCTTATGATGCCATCTTGTATTACGTATTTTCGTCTTGCCTGCGGGCGTTATCTTATCAATTATCTTACTCTTTTTTGCCAACCTAAATGCCCAACCCGCAAGTCCCGTAATTAATGGCGGATCCAGCATAATCAAACCACTAAACAAAGAAGGCTTTTGGCAACATGCCAGATAAGAAATAACCGCACCAAAAGAATGCCCAACCAATACGACAGGTAAATTAGAGCCTATTGCAGCCTGTTTAGTCTCTACATAGTGAATGAGTTCATTGACTTGATTACCCCAATTATTATTCAACGGAAATTCGGGATTATGAGCGAATTTATCCAATGCTATTAGCTCAATATTATTGCTAAGGTGGGCAAATAATTTTGCGTAGCTATTTGCCGGAAACCCATTGGCATGAGCGAAATGAACAAGGACTTCTTTGCCACTCTTTTTGGTTGGTACTTCATTTTGTTGCATTTTTTATCCTGTTTTTTGAAATCCACTCTTTGGGTGCAACACCAAACCATGTTTTGAATGCTCTTCTAAAGTTAGCGCAATCAGAATAATCTAACAGAACGGCGACTTCGGTCACGGTTTTCCCCTGTTGAAAAAGCATTACGGCTCGATCTGCTTTTACTTTTTGTAACAAGCGCTTGAAACTGGTCCCTTCCTTTTCCAGAAACCGATGCAAGGACCGCTTACTGATATATAGCTTTTCAGCAATATCATCCAGACTTAAAGCCGCTCCATCGTCTTGTTTTAATAATTTCGACACACGGTCTTCGATATTTAGGTTTTGTTGTAAATAACTGTTGAGTTCATTTTGACAATTAAGAATCGCACGTTGAAAACTAAAATCATCGGCCGACGCCAATGGTTTATCAAGAAACTGCTTTGAAAAAAATAATGAACAATTCGGTTTATTAAATTCGAGTTGAGCAGCTTTAATGGATTGATACTTTTGCGCATAGTTTGGTTTGGTATAGTCAAACTTAACCACATCAATAAGTAATTGACTGTTATCTTGAAACCTTATTGCATGCAGCATATTTACAATCGCAATCATTACAGCTTCAATAACGGCTCTGTGAAGACTTCCATGCCAGTGTTCATCGGTCAATTCCACATTGACCTGCGCCCCTTCAATAGTGTAATTGAGTTTTATTAAAGGCACTCTAATTGGTAAAAATTTAACATGAAAGTCGAGTACTTGATGCAAAGTAGCACTGTTTAATATTGCTAAACCAAAATCACCATGATGTGCAATTTCTAGTCTTTTCCCAACGGATAACCCGAGATCTTCGAATCCACGATTTTCGATGACAGTTTTAATCAAACCATCAAACTGTTGTACGCTAACGCGAGCATCAGCTTCTAGTAGTTTCGCCAAATCTAAGCGTTGTGATGCTAGCCACTGATCGATACCAATACCTGATTGTTTAAGCACGCTTATGACGTGTCCAAAATAATAGGTTGGTAGGCTAATATTCTCTGTCATTGAGTTGAATTTTCCTATTTAGAACTACTTTTTTGCATAGAAATCACTATATAACCAATTAGTAAATTACGCTAAAAACTTAATATTGGCAATAAATGACTGATTTATGGCATGAATTGCTATTACTCATCACTTAAGACCGTGCGACAGTAACCATATACGAGAAGGAGAAATTACATGTTTCATTATTTAAAATTTACTAATTACTTTATTACAACCTTATTAGGTATTAGTGCAATTGTTTTTGCGCAACATTGGATTTTATTCGGATTCGGCATTTTCATCTCTTTTTATATTATCGGAGACACTTTTTTCGGAGAAGATCTTAGCCAACCTAATTTGAATAAAAAATGGGCGTTAAACGCCATGTTATATGCATCAGTCCCAACCACTTTTATTTTACTGACTGCTTGCATATGGTTGGTCACGCCATTTGATTGGCCGCTTATGCATTTGTTATCTACTGCCCTTGGGTATGACTTTGTTGCCGCCAAAGCGAATACGAACATTAGTGAAATCCTAGTTGCCATGATTTTTTGCGGACTTATGCTTAGTGGAATAGCAACTGTCGTGGGGCATGAATTGATACATCGTATAGGTAATAAAAGAGCGTTAACGATTGGACGTTGCCTAATGGCGCTTAGCTTTGATGCCTGCTTTTCAATTGAGCATGTGTTTAATCATCATGTTCATGTGGCCACCGAAAATGATCCTGTGACTGCACCCCGTGGACGCTCTATCTACAAGCATGTGCCCATTGCTATATGGGGTACCAACAAATCAGCTTGGCTCATAGAAGAAAAACGATTAAATAGAAAAAAACAGCACGTATTCAGCTTACATAATCAATTTATTACAGGTTGGTTAATGACTGCAGTATGGTTGGGATTTGTATTTTTAGTTGGTAGTTGGCAAGGTGTTCTTTTTGTCGGTGTTGTTGGTTTCATTGCTAAAATTGTGCTCGAAATAGTGAATTATATGGAACACTATGGTCTGGTTCGCCACCCTCGAGAGCGTGTTATGCCTAGACATTCATGGAATACCAATAGAAAAATCAGTTGTTGGGCAATGTTTAACTTACCTCGACACAGTCACCATCATGCAAAAGGTGCAGTGCCATTCGAAAAGTTAGAAGCGATGCCTGATGCACCAGTCATGATTGGTGGTTATATTTCGACAATTGCAATTGTCCTATTACCGCCTCTTTGGTTCAAATTAATGAAACCGAAATTACAACATTGGGACGAAACAATGGCGAACGAAAGTGAGCTTGCCATTATTAAATTGCAACAAGCTCAAAACCTACCAACTAATCAAGATGAAAAGCGTTTAGTCTAACGCTTGCATCCTTTCAGCCTCATGCCAATCATGTTCTATTTTGGTCGATGCCCAATAAAATGTGGCTATCGACAACAGATACGGCAATAACAGCCAACTCAGAGATGTCCGCAAAGCTTCAGCTTCGCCCATCGTTGCTGATAAAGACTGGCTCAAAAGACCAACAATTGTTGGTCCACCACCGAGTGCGATAATATTCAGTACAAAGAAAAATAATGCCGTCGACATCGCTCTAGCGTTTACTGGTGCCAATGTTTGCGCTATTGCAAAACAAGGCCCCAAATACATTCCGCTGCCAAAAAGCATGACTGTCAGTAAACCAATTGATAACCATACATTAGCAACCTGCAAGGAGAAGAAGAAACAAGGAACGCCAATAATCAAGGCTATGGTAGGTAATAAAGCATAAGCCCGTTTAGACTTTTTACCCCACTTATCTGCAATGACACCACCTAACCAAACCCCTAATGCGTAGGCAGTACCATTTACGATACCGAAAATAATCAACAGCTAATGAATTGGCATATCCGGATGAATTCGAACATAAAAATCAATAATCCACGTTGATATTGCATAATTGCCAAAAGATCCAAAAGAAATTCCTAAGCACATCCCCCACCAGGTTGGAATCTTAAGTAAGCGTTTTACGGATATCGTAAAGTCCATTTGTTGCGGGCCATTGGCTACTTTGGCTCGCGCAGGCTCTTTGACTGTTAACTTCAGCAGAATAGCTAATACAACGCCAGGCAGTCCAACACTAATCATAACAATACGCCAGTCTGCGGACCCGCCATCTAGAAAAAACGCTGCGGCAAAATACGCGGTCATTATGCCAAACGGGATGCCCAAAGAATAAAATGCTAAGGCTTTTGCTCGCTCGGTTTTATCGAACAAATCTGACAGAATAGAGTGGCTTGGGGGGCTACCGCCTGCTTCACCTATGCCAACACCAACTCGTAAGATCGCCAATTGCCAGAAGCTGGCAGCAAACCCTGATAGTGCAGTGAAGCCGCTCCATAGGGTCAATGAAATACCAATAATGTTGACTCGATTGTAACGATCGGCTAACCAAGCAATAGGAATGCCCACAATAGTATATAACAAGGCAAATGCAAAACCTTTGAGCCAACCGAGTTGCGCATCATCTAACCCTAAGTCTTCTTTAATAAAAGGCGATAAAATCCCGATGATTTGCCTATCTACAAAATTAAACGCATACACTAACGTTAAAATGACAAGTACATAGTTACGATAAGCTCGTGATGGTCTTTTATTCTCTGCCTCTTTTGATACATCAGGTATGTCAATTGAATCAGCCACAGCAACTCCAAATTTTTATTGAAACTCCATATTGAATGAGCTTTGACTAATTTGCCACTTGATGTTAATTATTTGTAAACATAAGTATAGATAGGTGGAAGTTATTTGCAACTTGCTATTATCACCTACAAACTAGGTTAATCTTAGCAGTTAATATTAAGAATAATAGATGCACATTGATGAGTTACTTGCATTGGCAAAAACGCAAAAATACACCCCTAATTTAGTCTTAACAATTCCTTCAAGCTGGTCACAAGGTCGCACTGTCTATGGAGGCTTATCAGCTGGTTTGTTATATGCAGCGGCACGAGAACATGTTGGCCTAGAAAGAGTGATGCGGTCAAACTCGACTAACTTCGTTGGACCACTAATAGCCGACCAACCTTTTACAATAACCGTTGAAATTTTGCGCGAAGGTAAAAATGTAAGTCAAGTGATGGTGCGTGCCATACAAGACGATAAAATCTGCGTTGTTTCACAAATTTGTTTTGGGAATAGTCGCGAATCGGCAATATCAGTGCCAAATAAAGATACTCACAACATCGCGCCTCCCATTAATGAGGCCGTGCCTTCTTCTGCTACAAACTTAAGACCGGAATTTTTAAAGCATATCGACTTGTCAATTCAAGAAGGAGGTTGGCCTTTTTCAGCGCAAGCAACGTCTCATTATCACGGTTGGATGCGATTTAAAAAAGCGCCTATAACATTCACTGACGCGCACCTTATTAGCATTATTGATGCATGGCCTCCAACCCTCATACAAATGCTAAGCGCGCCTGCGCCTGCAAGCTCAGTTAGTTGGAGTTTAGAATTCATTCATCCACACAGGTCAATTTCAGGAAATGACTGGTTGGCCTATAAAGCGCACACACGCCAAGCAGCAAATGGATATGGGCACACAGAAGCAAATATATGGGATAAAGATGGCGAACTCATTGCTATCAGCAGACAAACTGTCGCAATATTTGATTAATTACTGTTAACTCAGGCTATTATAAATGTGTCAGGGTTGAATAGATGAATAATTTGTTCAACTTGATAATTAGTATTATCTAATGCTTCCTCTATATCATCACTACTGAGTTTCAGAGGTTCATAAAGAAACGATGGTAGATGCGTTTCGATATTATAGTGATGTGAGAACGTGTTAATAATAGAAAGTTCGTATGCTAGCTGTATAATACGAACTTCAAGAGATTCAGCAGCGATATCATCGTGATGTTGCATGGCAATTGTGGATACAATTGAATCAGGCAGCATCCACTGTTGCCCTAATGCAGCCGAAACTTCAGCATAAGTAAATCCAAGCACATCGTATTGACATTCTTTGGGGGTAAGTTGCGTGTCGAAACGTGTACAATCTTTCGCCAAATCGGGGGTCAGCTTTAACACTACCAGTTCACCAACGTTATGCAGTAAACCATTTACAAATAATCTATCCGCGTATTTGATCCCTTTTAATAAACCCAAGTGTCTAGCTAGAATAGCGCAACTGACACTTTGCTCCCAAAACTTATCCAAGTCGACAAATTGACTTTCCTCATTGCTAAACGCATTAGATAATCCAAATATCAACGCATAATCATAAACTGCAGACGTCCCAATGACTTGGATAGCCCTGGTTAATTTGTCTATTTTTCGCGGAAAGCGAAAGATTGCACTATTTGCAATTCTGAGAATATGCGCAGCTAACCCAGGGTCAGTTTGCACAACTGCTGATATGCTGCTTGCGTCAGACCGGTCATCGTCTATTAACCGTTTAACTCTGACAGCGGTTTTTGGCACAGCGAACAGTTCAGATACGTTTTGTGCATAATCAATTGCGTTCATAATTTCCTTTTTGTACAGTTTCAGTTCTCTGGCGATAATTAACAAACATCAGTTTACAACACTGTTACACAAAACCTTAAAAAACAAGTTCGCCCGCACCACACTCATATTTTTTACACTAATCAGCCTCTTACTTCAATGACTATCTATAGTAATGCATAAAAAATAAGATATTAATCGATTAGTATCAAGGAGTTGACTAATATCACTGTAACTTCTAGTTGTAATCCTATGGTCTAACGTTTCATTTTAGTTTTGTAAATATAAATAACTGGAGTAAAAAGGTTTATCGTTTACAACGTATATACTTTGAAACTTTCGTGTGTTTTTGACTCTTTTGTCGTGCGTTTAAAGATGGCAAAGTATAAAGTATAGATAACGCGCTGAATTATATACTGATATCACTGAATTTTAGTGCAATTATATTGATAAAAACCAAAAGCATAATATAAATGCTGGAAAAGGTATTTAACAATGCAACCTGTTAAAAATAAGAAGTATTATGTCGGCAAATAAAACCACGCTTCCGATCGTCTTCGTAGCAATTCTATCTGTTCCCTTAATGATGTTCATTATCAATAATGCGATGCTATATATATCATTTCCAGTCGCGGAGCTTGTTCCTTACGTGTCCATCAGTCTGATATTCATTATCATATTAAATTTGGCTATGAGACAAGCATTAACGATTTACGTAGCGAGCATAATTGCCCTTATCACCACCTTACACTTTTATATTATTCCTGATTTCGAAGGAGTAAATAACAACCTTCAATTTCTTAACGATACGAAACATATTTTGTTGTCTTTCATCACTTTACTACCTGTTTTTGGTGTTATTAAAATACCCGCTCACAAAATACTGAAAAGCGTCATTTATCTGTTTGGTAGTTTGGCAACTTGGGGCTTTTTTAGTTTTGTTATTTACAAAGTAGACCTGCCTTTGTTAAATATTACAGAACATGTGTTCAGTAGTATTGGTATGCAATCCCCCTTTCAAAACTTTTGGTTTTCGCCGCTGCAGCTCGCATTAATTAGTATCAGTACAGTAACGTTATTTATTTTATTTGTTAAGTCGGTCCATAATATCTATTTACTCGCTATTTCTTCTCTAGCGACCTTAGCTATTGTCTATATGTCTTCATTAAGTATTATTGTGTTCGCTATCCTCAGTAGTGTTATTTGTCTATTATCAGCTATTGTTAGTAGTCGAAACATGGCCTTCAATGATGAGCTGACCGGTATTCCTGAACGAAGATCATTGACGCAATATTCTGAGGAACTATCAGATCACTATACGGTTGTAATGATAGATATCGATTTCTTCAAAAAATTCAATGATAAATACGGACATGATGCGGGTGATGACGTAATTAAACTGGTTGCCAGTAAGATAGCAAAAACCGGATATAGGGCCCGAGCTTTTCGATATGGAGGAGAAGAATTTACACTCATATTCGATGGTAAACTGATCGGCGATATACGTGAAACAATTGAAGATTTACGCGTCCAATTAGAGGTCTACCCTATGGCGATCCGGATTCATGCTAGGCATAATCAATCGGCATCTGAGTCAAAAAATAGAAGGTTTGCATCAGTGAAAGAGGACATTGTAAAAGTCACCTGTAGTTTTGGCATTGCAGAGAGCTTGCTTGGTAGTAAAGATTTCAAGGCCACTATTAAACGAGCAGATTCTGCATTGTACAGAGCAAAAAAAGGTGGACGTAACTGTGTCAGAACAGTCGAGTCATAAAGTTCTATTTGTTGGTTTAGTATGGCCCGAACCAACCTCTACTGCAGCTGGGCAAAATATTCTCAGTTATATAAATTTATTCATTGCCAATGGCTACCAAGTCACTTTTGCTTGCGCGGCTGACAAATCAGAGCATTCAGCACCGTTATCCAGTATGGGTGTAAAAGAGCAGCCAATTACCTTAAATGACAGTAGTTTTGATAGCTTTGTAAACCAATATGCACCCGACATCAGTGTTTTTGATCGCTTTATTAGTGAAGAACAATTTGGATGGCGAGTTTCTTCTGCTGCTCCACATTGCATGAAAATACTAGATTGTGAAGACCTACATTTTTTGCGTGATGCTAGACACCAAATATACAAAAAAACCAATAAAGACACCATAAATTCTCTTACATCAGAGCAATCTAACGCCTATTTATATAGTGACCTTTGTAAAAGAGAATTGGCATCAATTTTACGTTGTGACCTCAGTATTTTACTTTCTAATTATGAATGCCAATTGCTCACAAAAGTCTTCGGTATTCCCAAGACACTGCTCCATTACTGCCCTTTTTTATTTCCTGAACAAGCAATAAAAACGGCTAAAAATTATGAACAGCGAATTGATTTTATTAGTATAGGTAATTTCAGGCATGCGCCAAATTGGGACGCCGTTCTCACCCTAAAGCAAAAAATATGGCCTGCCATACATCACGCTCTACCGACCGCCTTTTGCCATGTGTACGGGTCTTACTTAACACCAAAAGCAAAACAGCTTGAAAACAAACAGCAGGGTTTTTTGGTACATGGTTACGCAAAAGACGCACAAGAGGTCATCGGTAACGCAAGAGTTTTACTGGCACCGTTAAACTTTGGTGCTGGTATTAAAGGAAAGTTAGTAGATGCTATGCAATGCAAAACACCATCGGTTACCACTGAAATCGGTGCAGAGGGGTTACTACCCTCTCTTGATGACGCGAATAAGCCTGATGAGGATAACAAATCATCTGAGCAAAATGCGTTATGGCCTGGTGCTATTCACAACATCCAATCATCAACTGACTCTTTTATACAATCGTGTATTGCACTATATGCAAATGAGAGCATATGGACTGTAGCCAGCAATCGCAGCAAACCGTTATATTCATCAATTTTTAACTATACTCTACAATCCAAGCAGTTAACGCAATGTATACAGCACATCAGTGCAAACTTAACCAAACATCGTCAACAGCACTTTTTAGGGCAGGTAATACAACATCATACAATCAATAGTGCGAAATATATGAGCCAATGGATTGAAGCGAAAACGCGGTTAAAGCAAACTCAATGCTGAGCTTGAGTATCAGGTTTTATGATGTATTGCTAGTTTGGCTTTTATCGCTGTGATCGCATTTCGGATACCGTCTTGTCTACCGACACTGAAAAAAGGAGTTAGATTTAACTCTGTCAGATATGCAAAATAATCAAAAGAAGCCGCAATTGAGGTACTTTTTTGGTCCCTATGATTGTTAGTTAAGGGGGTATTTAAGTACATTACTTTCTCTAAGATAAGGGCAAGAATACCTCTAATGATCTTACTTTGGGAATATGCACACAGCTGGTCATTAGAGTATGCAATCCATAAATCAGACTCACACCCAAATACTGCATTTTCATTTAAGCGCATCTCAACAGGCAGTGTATTAAGATTTTTACTTGCCAAGAGTAACTGACGATATTGATTATCCCACCCTTTCGCTTGTTTTATATTAAATGAAATAGGCAGTGTCTCTGTAACTTTGCCAACAGTGCTGTTGTCATTGCAATGGCTAATTGAGTTAGCGTTATTTATTTTATCGGTATGCTGGTTAACGTCTTGTTGCTTTGACTTTGGTATTAATTGATAACCAGCATTCTCGTCTAACTCAGCTAGTGTATTGTCTAACGCGTGGAAAAAGCGCTGAATGTCTTGCTCAGTAGTGTAACAACCAATCGAGACTCTCATGGTGCCATTAATGTTTAACACATTCATCAAAGGCATTGCACAATGATGCCCCACTCTGACAGCGATATTTTTTTGATATATTAACGTAGCTACATCATGTAAATGATGATTGCTAAAAACAAACGAATGCAACCCTATTGAGCACCCCAGCGTTACCTCATCTACATTTTGATTGCGCTGGTTGAGGTGCGCAGAGACATTACCGAATAAGCGTATGTCATGTCGCTTTTCCAAACCATCGCTAAGTAACTTAGACAGTAATATCTCATGCTGTTGAATGCTATGCATATTTGACTTCAAAAATGTAGCGGCAGCACCTAAACCAATAACGCCTGAAATATTAGGGGTTCCACCTTCAAATTTTAATGGAGGTGCTTGATACTCCGCGTCAGTAAATGAAACGCGTGTTATCATTTCTCCCCCCAATCGCAGTGGTAACAATTCATTCAATAATGTTCTTTTCCCATACATTACGCCGACACCTGTCGGGGCATACATCTTGTGCCCACTAAACACATAAAAATCACAGTTAATTGCGGTAACATCAACAGACATATGCGCAATGGCCTGAGTACCATCAATGACAGTCAATATGTTTTGCTGATTTGCCAAACGACAGACCTCTTCTACCGGATAAATATTGCCTAATGCATTCGAAACATGAGCCATTGCCAAAATAGCAACATCTGAGCTCAGCTGTTTCAACAATGCGGCATATTCAGGTTGAGTAAATTGTCCCTTATCTGAAATATTGACGACTTCAATACTCAGCCCAAGCCGAGCCGATAATTGCTGCCAAGGTAAAATATTGGCATGATGTTCACTAGCCAATATCAATATCTTATTGCCAGTTATCATTTTCTTTTGCAGGCCTGATGCAATCGTATTAATGGATTCTGTCGCACCACTATTGAACACGATTTGCTCGGCAGTAGGACTGTTAATAAGTTGAGCTGTTAAATCGCGCGCTTGCTCAAATAGCAAAGTCGCTTCATTCGCAATTGCATAGGCACTGCGATGAACTGTAGCACTCGACAAACAATGATAGTCATTGACTGCTTGAATTACCGATTGATGTTTCTGTGTAGTTGCAGCACTATCCAAATAGACCTGTTCAGGTTTGTTTATAAAAAATGGAAATTGATTTTTGAACACGTAAGCCCTTCAGATTATTTGGTTAGTTTTAAAATACACAATCAATATTAAACCGATCACCGTATAATAACGGTATTAACTATTAATTTCCCAATGATTAAAGAGAATAATAATAAAATGAAAATTGTTTTTTACAATATCGGTTCTATTTGTACCCTGCTCCACCTGTTGCCAGCGGTCATAAACGAACAGCCCCTCCTCCTCACTTGCCCAATTTGCCAATCTATTCCGAGTAAGCATGACTGAATTACAAGTATTAGGAGCGATAGCCAGCATCATAGGCTTAGCTATCATCATTAAAAACACTGATTTCAAGCAACTAGTCGATGACAGTGCTTTTCAACACCGTTTTTTTGGTGCGAGCGCAGCCGTGTTCGTCCTTTGGATTTTTCGTGTCGGTATCGTTGATGAACTGCAGGTCCACTTCATTTGGCTAACCTCACTGACTCTTATATTAGGGTTTAGATGGGCCATAATATCGTCAAGCTTCGTCTTGCTAGGCATTACTATTGTAGGGTACGAGAAATTCTCTATGTTAGGCATTAACTGGTTGTTAGGCACATTACTCCCGATATCCGTCACCTATGCCATTTTTAGTTGGTCATTTCACAAATTACCCAAGCACTTATTCGTTTATATTTTCGTGTGTGCCTTTTTCCCCGGAGCAATTACTGTTTCCTTAAAAATCATTGCAATGGCAGGCTACTTTCAATTAGATACTGATTTGGGCTGGGACGTTATTTTCAATAACTATGTGTTACTCATTCCTCTACTCCTATTCTCAGAAGCCTTTTTTAATGGTTTCACTATAACGTCGTTGGTTATACACAAGCCACAGTGGGTTTATACCTTTCACGACAAGTTCTATATCGATGGTAAGTAAGCATTTTATTTAACTGCAATATCTGTACAAACGACAATGATTTTTGATAAACCATTGTCGTTCTCTTTATAAATACTGCATTTATAAATACTGCATTTATAAACAAATGCGTAAATTAATCACACCTCAACTAGTAACTAAGCAAGCCAGCAACACGTTAGCTAAAACGAATAAACATCGTTCAAAAAAACATATTCTTTTTATGCTTTAATCAAAAATAACATCCAGGATATTAGATAATTCTGACTTACCTTCCCTAATTTCTTCTTTTGTCAAACCAGCCAGTTCATGCGGAAATACTAACCATTCATCACTTTCATTAACATAGTAGTCGGGCACGATACCCGTTTTGTTATTGGCCGGCTTATACCAAGGAGTAGCAATCCTAATCTCTTTCGGCGTATTTAAGCGCATCAATACCTCAATTTGCTTGGTTAATGCTTCTACACTGCGTCCAGAATCAAACACGTCATCTACAATCAATAAGCTGTCACCAGCATTAGCATTCTCAATCAGATAATGGAGACCGTGTACTTTAATTTCTTTTGATTGCTTGTTAATCCCGTAATATGACGATGTTCTAACTGCAATGTGGTCTGTTGGCGTATTTTTGTATTCGAAAAACTCCTGAACCGCGATGCCTATTGGCGCTCCGCCTCGCCAAATTCCAATAATAAAATCAGGACGAAATCCATCGTTAAAAACTTTAGCGGCTAGACGAAAGCTGTCTTCTAGCAGTGATTGTGAGCTGATGTAATTTTTACTCAAAATGTAAATTCTCTTTTCAGGTGTAAATAAATTGAATGATTGTGTATGGACGCTAATTTATTAATAACTAGTCGCTTGATTTTGAAACAAACAATTTAGCCATCACAGATTAAGGTTAATTATAGCGCCTATTGTGTTTGTAAGCTATTTGCAGGTTTAATAGAGGCCGCTTTGTAAGCTGGATAAAGAGTAGCAAGTATACAAAGACCGAGTGAACCAGAAGAAATTATGACAATTTCAGACAGTTTCATATCGATAGGCAAACCGGAACCATTAGAACCAAAAGCCAGAGCTGAACCGAGCAAGCCTAAAATGTCATTCAAGAAAAACACCAATAGCAAGCCAATAGCAACACCCGATATGACTCCTTTAATACCATTAAAAATGCCATTAAGAATAAAAATCAGCATGACGTCTGTTGGCACTAAACCTTGCGTTTGCAGTATAGCGATATCATGGGTTTTTTCCGTGACTACCATTACCAACGCAGAGACTATATTGAAAGCCGCCACTGCTATAATTAGAAAAAGCATTAGCGACATCATGTTTTTTTCCATACCAACTGCATCGAAAAGAGGCCCCTGCCTTTCGCGCCATGTGGCATATTTCAGACCTTGTTTGTCCAGTTCATCCACAATAGCCTGATATTGAAAAGCGTCATTCAAATATAAGCGCGTTCCTGCAAAAGCCAGATCTCGCTTGCGTGACAGCTTAGCAACATCATTTATGTTCATCAGCATTACTTTATCGTCAGCTTCTGAATCCAATTGAAACAGCCCCGCAACTGTTACTAGGCGTTGACTAGGCATTCGTCCTAGCGGAGTATAGGTGCTGGCCGATGGACTCATTACGCGTAACCGCTGGCCGATAGAAACACGCAGTTGGTTCGCAAGCGACTGGCTGATGAGCACATTAAAGCTGCCGCTTTGTAAAGCATCCCATTCACCGGCAATTACGTTTTGAGCGATAATAGAATGACGTTTTTCCGCAGAAGTATCGATACCTTGCAAAAATAGTCCTTTAATTAAGTGACTTGATTGCACAATGACTTCTTGTTCCACAAAATCTGTACTTGCTAATACCTGCTCCTGTAAAGATTGCGGCAACAATATAGGCCCTTTATTGTCCACGACTATATGCGGTAAAATGCCTAAAATTTTCTGTTTTAGTTGCCCTTCTAAGCCATTCATAACCGAAAGTACTGCAATTAATGAAGCAACTCCAAGTGCTATCCCAACCACTGAGAACAAATTGATGAAAGAAATAAAGCTGCGTTTATTAGATGTTTTTGAATATCGTAAACCAATAAACGCTGATATAGGCAGAGACGGGATTAAGGAAAAGCGCATAAGCTTAGTTTTGTGCCTTATTTTGACTCGCTGAGCTAGTATTAAACCAAGCTCTGCGGTATTTAATTAATATAAAGACAAAGGATCGCAAACCAGAGTGAAACCTGAGTCGTTTTTTGGTAGATTAGCAGCATTGTAGCAGTTGTTGTATTCTTAGACTTATTTCAAGTAAGGCCAATTTAACTCACGCGCTGCTTAACTAGAACAGAGAATACGCTAATCGACATGGTTATTATAAACATCTAATGTCAGATAGTAACAATTTATACTAAAAGATTAACAACTCAGAAGACCGCATCACATTAACGTAATTTTTGCATAGGACATCGCATTTGAACTCATTAGAAGAGAAAAAACAGAGATTTGAGTCATTTTTTTTAATCAATCATCCAACTAAAGTTAATATAAGTGTGATTGACTCAAAGCAAGCAACACAATCAATGGACGAGTTTGAAAGTGAGATGCCTTATGCATTTAGAATTGCTTCAGAGTTGTCCGAAATTGAATCACAAGCTCTGAAACCATTACGTTCTATGGGTGAGAAGCTCGACGGCTTAGTTAATTATCTGCAGCTGCAAGCGCGTAAGATCGATCTCATGATGTCGTATATTTTGATCCAACAAGACGATGAAGAAAAACGTGCCGAAGCAGTCAAGTTCGGCGGCGGCGGTTTCATTGTTGGTCACACTTCACCTATCGAAATAGGCGTTGCAGTGGAAGTAAAAGTATTTCTCGAAAAGGAAGCGGCTGCCATTTATTGTTTAGCTGAAGTCATTGACGTTGAAGTTATCGATGATCTTTATCACGTCAGCTACGTTTATACGCACATTCGCGACCAAGACCAAGAATTGCTTGTGAGGGCGAGCCTCCATTTGCAAACCAGTCAATTACGCAATAATCGTTAAACAACCATAGAGAAACAATTAAGCGGTATGTCTAATCTATTTTCTGTGCCTTTACCAAAGGCAAAATCACTGAATAACTCAAATGTTATTGATCATATTCACTGGGGTGAGCTAAAAGGTGCAAGCCAAGCGCTCAGCATTGCTAGTGCTGCCAAACAACACAGCGGACCGCTATTAGTTTTAATAGAAGATAGTCCCAGTGCAATTAAACTAGAAAAAGAGCTGGCTTTTTTTCTGCGTAATCAAGACGTTCATGTTCAACTTTTTCCGGACTGGGAAACACTTCCTTACGACGGGTTTTCGCCTCATCAAGATATTGTTTCGCAACGTTTAGAGACGCTTTACTTACTCAGTAAAAAGCAACCCGGCATATTTATTGTGCCAATCAACACTCTTTTACAGCGTTTAGCGCCAGTCGATTATGTTGGTCAACACCTGATGTATTTAAAAGTTGGCGAAACGATAAATACCGATGAATTTAAACGTAAACTCGAAAGGTCAGGCTACTTGCATGTTAGCCAAGTAATGACCCATAGTGAATTTTCGGTGCGCGGCAGTATTATTGATCTATTCCCCATGGGCAGCGATCAACCTTTCCGAATTGATTTGTTTGATGATGAAATAGATTCAATTCGTTATTTTGATCCCGATACTCAACGAGGGTTAGAAGAAACGAAAGAAATACGTTTATTACCAGCAAGAGAGTTTCCGACAGACAAAGACGCGATAACCGGATTTAGAGAACGCTACCTCGATAAATTTGAGCGCAGCAATACCGCTGACAAAGAATCTATTTTTTATCAAGTGAGCAAAGGCACAATGCCCAGCGGTATCGAGTATTATTTACCGTTATTTTTTGAGAAAACGTCCACCTTATTTGATTATTTAAATGACGATGCCCTAATGGTCTATTACGGCGATTTGACTAAGGCGTCTGACCGATTTAATAAAGATTTATTGCAACGTTACGAGCAATACCGCTACAACTTAGCCCGGCCATTGTTATCGCCCATTGATTTATATCTTGATGCGAATGAATTACTAACCCGACTCAAACAGTGGCCTAGTGCACAACTAATAAGTGAGTCATTACCAAAAAAAGCAGGTAAACATAATTTTGATTGCCGCCCTATTGACGGCATTGGTATTGACTTAACCGCAACAAATCCTTACCAAGCTATTCAGGCAGAAGTAAAAAAAGCGAAAGAAAAAGGTAAAAAAGTAATTTTTTGTGCTGAATCACAGGGCCGCAAAGAAAATTTAATGGATGTTTTACATAAAGCAAAAATATATCCAATTAACAGTCCTACTTTTGACGCTGCATTAGACGAGTCGACACATTCTGTTTTTATTTGTGTCGGTATGGTAGAAAACAGTTTTGAATTTGCAGATAAGAACCAGGCGTTTTTATTCGTAACAGAAACACAACTACTCGGCCACAAGGTTAGTAAAAGGAAGTTAAAAGACAAACGCAAGGCAACAGATGAAAGTGCCATTGTTAGGAATCTTGCTGAACTGACTGAAGGCCAGCCTGTGGTTCATATTAACCATGGTGTCGGTCGTTTTCTTGGCTTAAAAACATTAGATGCTGGCGGCGTAGCTACTGAGTATTTATCTATTGAATACGCGAAACAAGCCAAATTATATGTACCTGTATCCAGTTTACATCTAATTAGCCGCTTTAGTGGTGGAGATGCGGACCACGCGCCCTTGCATAACCTAGGTAACGATACTTGGACCAAAGCAAAACATAAAGCTGCTGAGAAAGTAAGAGATGTCGCGGCTCAGTTATTAGACGTTTATGCCAAACGAGCTGCCAAACCAGGTTTTGCATATCCTATTGAATGGAGCGAATATAAAACATTCCAAGACAGCTTTCCTTTTGAAGAAACTATTGACCAAGACACTGCTATTAACGCCGTGCTACAAGACATGGGCAGCCCTAATGCAATGGACAGACTCGTTTGTGGAGATGTCGGTTTCGGTAAGACAGAAGTTGCTATGCGAGCCGCATTTATTGCAGCATCAAGTGGCAAGCAAGTCGCCATTTTGGTACCTACGACACTTTTAGCACAACAGCACTATGAAAACTTTAAAGATCGCTTTGCACAATGGCCCTTCAAAATTGAAGTCATTTCTCGATTTGGCAGTGCAAAAGAGCAAAAAGCAGTTGTCGATGACCTTGCTAATGGACAAGCCGATATCGTTATTGGTACGCACAAGCTATTGCAAGATGATGTCAAATTTAAAGATTTAGGGCTTGTTATTATTGATGAAGAACATCGCTTTGGTGTTCGTCAAAAAGAAAAATTTAAAGCATTACGCGCCGACGTCGACATTCTCACTCTCACTGCTACTCCTATTCCTCGAACATTGAATATGGCATTGAGTGGCATGCGTGATTTATCCATTATTGCTACGCCGCCGGCAAAGCGACTTGCTATAAAAACGTTTGTGCAAGTGCGCCATACCGATATTATTCGCGAAGCCATTATGCGCGAAATATTGCGTGGTGGACAAGTTTACTTCTTGCATAATGAAGTTAAAACGATTGAACAAACCGCACGCGAGATTGAGGAAATTATACCTGAAGCACGGATCGCGATTGGCCATGGTCAGATGCGTGAACGCGAACTAGAGAATGTGATGAATGACTTTTATCATCAACGCTATAACGTATTAGTCTGCACCACTATTGTCGAGACTGGCATTGATGTACCGACGGCAAACACAATCATTATGGATAGAGCTGACCATTTAGGCTTAGCACAACTGCATCAACTGCGTGGCCGCGTGGGTCGCTCTCATCATCAAGCTTATGCGTATTTATTAACACCGCATCCAAAACGAATGACGAAGGACGCAGCAAAGCGTTTAGATGCTATCGCATCTCTTGAAGATCTTGGCGCCGGGTTCGCGTTAGCAACACACGATTTAGAAATCCGTGGTGCTGGCGAGTTGTTGGGAGACGATCAATCTGGGCAAATCAATACGATCGGTTTTAGCCTGTATATGGAAATGCTAGAACAGGCTGTTGAAGCACTTAAAGAAGGCAAAGAACCGTCATTAGACGACGTTCTTGCTGCGCAGACTGAAGTAGATTTGCGCATACCTGCCCTCCTTCCGGATGACTACATAGGTGATGTTAATACACGATTGTCGCTTTATAAGAAATTAGCGGGTTGCAAAAATCAAAATGAGATTGACGAATATCAAATCGAATTAATAGACCGCTTTGGTCTTCTACCAGATAGCGCTAAGAACTTAGTTAAGCAATCGGGTCTGAAACTAAAAGCACAAAAAGTCGGCATTCGAAAAATTGAAACGACGCAAGCAGGTGGGCTTATTGAATTTGAGAAAACGACAAAAATAGATCCTAGCTTCTTAATACAGCTTATCCAAAAGTACCCTAGCCTGTATCGGTTTGAAGGTCCTTTAAAGCTAAGGTTCATGAAAAAGCTCGACAGTGCAGCGCAAAAATTGGATCATGTACGTGATTTACTCGATAAATTTTTAAAGGAATGCCATGCAAGCTAGTGCCTCACTTCTTAGTCTTTTCGTTAGTTGCGCCAATGATTCAACGCGCAAGACGATTACGAGTATAAAATGTGCTGTTAGCTCATTGGCAAGTATGAAGCCAAATTTAACGATAATCACGGTCACTGGAACTGCATTGGTATTGTTTGCAACCCCAATGCAAGTCCTGTCACAAGAAGAAGATTGGTGGTTCGACGTTGAAGTTATTGCATTTAAACGCAACACTGCAAACGCGGCCCTTGAAGAGGATTTTAGCTATATAACCCATGAGATATCGTCGACAAAAGCAATTGACCTCATTAGTCTTCCTTTATACCGCAGAGCTAATCCGTTACTTGATTTACAACGAATGCTTTATGAGTGCTCACCCAACTCAACATTATATCACTCGAATCTACTTCCTTTAGACAGCAACGATAGCATTAGTTTAAGTGAGTTTGATGATGATACTGTTGATGTGTTTAATAAGTACAAGATATTTACTCCTCTATTGAGCAGTGAAGAACGCTTCGGCCTTTTATTGGATGCACAGAATTGCACTAAGCAAAAACAAGCTATCGTACGTTCAATGCTTGTCATTCGTAATACTAGTAAAATTCCCATTTACTTGCAGCAGCCTAACATTAGCATCACTGAATATGCGCACTTACTAGATGACAATCAACTGACACTTGTGGATTATGCAAAAAAATTATTTGGACAGCGTGATGTTAGCGCATTAAGCCACATAGTCTGGCGTCAGCCAGTTTTCTTTGGTGAAGAAAATTCGTCATTTTATCGGGTATTTGCAGGTGATAAGCTGAAACTGCCAGAACAATCAATATCATCGTATGAAACTTTAAAGCAAAAATTTTCCCCTGAAATAAAAAATATTATCGATCAGAATTCTGAGACGTTTTTTGCTGAGTTAACCCAACAATTGAATGAAGGAATTCCTGTCAATTGGGAAAGCAGAGCGAGTAATAAAGAAAGTAAATTGACTGATCCAAGCTCTTTAGATGATGTGTGGGAGATCGATGGTAAAGTAAAAGTTTATTTAAAGTATATAAATCGAGTGCCCTATTTACATATTGAGTCAGAGTTTGAGTTTCATGAATTAGAACTTAATAGTTTTGGCGAAGCTAAAATTGAGCAATATCCATTTAAGCAGCGCAGACGCGTAATAAGTAAGCAAATTCACTATTTTGATCATCCCAAAATGGGCATTATTATTAGACTACAACGCTATGAAAAGCCAAAAGAAGAAGACAATGAAGATATATACTAAGACTGGTGACAAGGGCACAACGCAGGTATATACCTCGGAAGTGCTTCGTTTGGATAAAAACGATGCTATTTTAGAATGTTATGGCTCAATCGATGAGTTGAATAGCCATATTGGGTTATTGAGTGCATTGATGGGTAATATAAACGCTGACATCAATGATGAAGGTAGTCTTAGCACAACCTTTATGTTCGACATTCAAAAAACGTTATTCAGTATTGGTTTTGCTATCTCAGACAAGCCACAAATTGATAAAAATGCAACACAAGTGCTAGAGGATGCGATTGATAAACTTCAGCAAGAACTGCATGTACAAACAAAGTTTATCTTGCCAGGTGGATGCCAATTAGCCGCCCAAGCTCATATATGCAGAACTGTTGCCAGAAGAGCTGAGAGAACAATTGTCAGCGTATCGCAACAACGAAACGTACCTGCCATATGCATCCAATATTTAAACCGTTTATCGGATTACTTTTTTGTTGCTGCTAGAGCATTCAACGTTAGAGCTCAAATTGCTGATATCGAAGTGTAGATAACAGCCCGCCTTGAGCCTATCAGGTGTTTTTTTACTTCAACCTACTTAATAGTTTACCTTAAGAGAACTGCTCATTGGCTAAATTAATTAGTCTGACACTGGTTAGATATGTCGCATGTATTTGGGCCTGGTTCGGTATCGCTTGACGCGGTTCTTTTTGCAGTAAATTCAGCCAACGTTGGCTGTAAACCTTTTTTTGACTTAGTCCATCTAGTACCTTTTCTGCCTCGGAAGGTGCATTGCAAATCAATACCATATCGCAACCAGCCTCTATGGCGTACTCAGCGCGATCGGTCACACTTCCTGCAACACTCGCCGCCTGCATTGACAGGTCGTCTGAAAATACGACACCTTCAAAGCCAAGTTGTTTACGCAGGATTTGTTTTATCCAAATTGAAGAGAATCCTGCTGGCTTGCTATCGATACTAGAATATATGACATGTGCTGGCATCACTGCATCTATCTTTCTTGCACTAATCAGCTGTTTAAACACTCGCATATCTTGCTCTTGAATTTCTTCAAAACTACGTTTATCAATAGGCATCGCAATATGGCTGTCTTCCTCCACTGATCCATGCCCAGGAAAATGTTTACCCGTGCTTTTCATCCCAGCTGCATGCATACCTTCAATATATGCACCACTTAAACGAATAACCTGATCAGGCTCAGATGAGAATGCCCGGCTTCCTATCACTTCGCTAACTCCGTTAAGATCAAGAACAGGTGCAAAACTAATATCAATTCCCAATTGAAGCAACTCATAAGCCATACAAAATCCCATAGCTTGTGCTAAATCGAGTTGTTTTTTTTCCGATCCTTCAAATTTTTCAATATCTGCCATTGCTGGAATTTGGGTGAAACCGGCTCTGAAACGCTGAACTCTTCCGCCTTCATGGTCAACAGAAATAAGAAAAGGCTTGTTTACAGTGCGCCTAATATCTTTTATTAACGCCGATAATTGATCTCTTTCAGCATAGTTACGGCTAAATAAGATCAAACCTCCACACAAAGGGTGTTGTAATATTTCGCGCTCTACAGGGCTCAGTTCAAAACTGTGCACATCAAGAATAACAGGTGACATAGTGTTCCTTTTTAACTATTTCCTATGTGTTTTTTAAAACACGCTGGGGATAAAACTTGAAAGCCAAGTAGGTTTGACTTAGCCTTATCTATAATAAAGGTTAAACATAAAAAGAAAAACAAATGAAGTTAATCAAACCTCTACTCTTTACTTTAGTTTCTCTCGCACTAATTATTTTCATTGTTGTCTATCTTATTTTACGCGCCAGTTTACCTTCACTCGATCACAAATTCTCAACTGAATGGGTTGAAAGTGAAACAAGTATAGACAGAGATAGTATTGGTGTAGCGAAAATTAGCGCTCAATCACACTCTGATGCTGTTTTCGCGTTGGGTTATGCGCATGGACAGGACCGCTTATTTCAAATGGATTTGCTTCGTCGCAGTGCTGCTGGCGAACTATCCGAAATTGTAGGCGACATTGCAATTGATATCGATAAAAAAGCTCGCTTTCACCAGTTTCGACAACGTGCCATGAAAGCGGTTACTAATTTACCAGAAGAACAACAAAGCTTGCTTGGCAGCTTCGCCAAGGGCGTCAATTTAGCAGCCAGCGAATACACTGCAAAACCGTTTGAATATTTGCTAACACGCACTCATTTTAAAGAATGGCTTCCAGAGGATAGTTTGCTGGTAAGTTACAGTATGTATCTCGATCTGCAAGGCGGTCAGGTAGAAAGAGATCTGGTAAACACTTTCCTTGTAGAAAAATTTGGTTATGGTTTGCTCGATTTTTTCAATATGCACAGCCCCTATCAAGCTGCATTAGATGGCAGCATTCTTGGAGGTCAGAAACCCGAAATTCCTAGTTTAAATATTGATTTGAGCAAACTAAAGAAAAACACAGATATAATCGACGGGCTACTCTCATTCGATAGTATCGCGGAACCTCTAGATATTGGCAGTAACAACTGGGCCGTCACTGGGGCACTAACTGATTCTGCAAGTGCCATGGTTAGCGATGATATGCACTTGGGTTTGCGAGTACCACCAATTTGGTATCGTGCACAGTTAAATTACATTTCAAAAGGAAAAGAGATAACCATAACAGGCGTTTCTTTGCCGGGTACACCCATCATTATTGTTGGTTCTAACGGCCACGTTTCATGGGGTTTTACAAATGCGAATCTAGATAATGTTGATTGGGTAAGGCTTAAAGATGAGACCAAAACTGAGATTATTAGCGAAGTAATAACGTTAAAAAATGGCGTAGAAGTGCTCGACATAGAAATGAGTAAGTATGGACCCGTGCGAACCATGAACGACAAGCGTTATGCTCTGGTGTGGGTTGCTCACCAAGATTATGCAGTGAATATGGCAATAATGGAAATGGCGGAGGCTAAAAATTTGGAAGAAGCGTTTGCTGTAGCAGATAAGGTTCGCATTCCAGTACAAAACTTTATGCTTGGTGATGCACAGGGCAATGCAGGCTGGCGTCCTATTGGCGCAGTCACCGCGAGGAAAGTGCCGAGTCTACTCGCTATTGACGAAGCCGATTACTCTGACCTTTGGTTGCAGCAGGAGCCAAATCTACCGACTTATATTAATCCGAGCCATGGCCGCCTGTGGACAGCAAATGCCAGAGTTATTTCGGCAGATGACTTTCTTCGATATGGTAATGGTGGCTATGCAGTTGGTGCTAGAGGCTTACAAATTAGAGATCGCTTATTTGAGAAGCAAAGCTTTACTGAACAGGATTTTTATTCAATACAAATGGACAATGAAGCACGTTTTATTATGCCATGGCATATGAAACTTATTAACGTACTGCGCAAGGATCCGTTGTTATACGCCAAAGATATAGAAATACTAAATCAATGGAAAAACTGCGCATGCACGGACTCTATTGGTTATACCCTCGCTCGCCGTTATCGGTCAACGGTTATTAATTCTTTGTTGGCTCCCATTTACGATGCTATGCCAGACGATGATCGTTCCTTGGAAAGTGCTTTAAGAGGCATTGAACCCGCAATTTGGATGCTATTAGACACAGAAGCAGTTGATTGGTTACCCAGTGAGTTTTCTTCTTACGACAATTTTCTACTAGCTAGCTATATAAGTACAAAAACAGAATTAATTAAACAGTATGATGCAAACCCTGAAACGCTTGAAGGACTTGAGTGGGGCAATGTAAATAAATTAAAAATACAACATCCATTTGCTAGTCAATTAGGCCCATTAGCAGGTTTACTGAATATGCCCGAAGTTGACGGATTTGGTGATAGCTTTATGCCAGCAGTGCAGTTGTCAAAATTCGGCGCATCACAACGATTAATTGTACGCCCTGGAAATGAGGATAAAGGTATATTAACATTGCCCGGAGGACAGTCTGGACATCCGCTATCTCAGTTTTATAATGCTGGCTTCATGGCATATGCACAAGCTAAGACCACACCACTATTGCCCAGTAAAACCAAGCATGTAATTACTATTTTGCCGAAAATGCCTAGCAATCCTTGATTTCTTAACTAATTTTTTAAGGTCTCGAGTCGACCACTATTAATCATGTAGTCTTTCCATTGCGCCCTGGCCTCTTGGGTGAAATCCCCCCCTTGGGCACTCTCATCTGCTAACAACTTTGCAGCGCTTTGTATTGCTCTATCTCGCGCACTAATAAGTGATAACGCTCTCTGATGCACACCAGTTATGTGTGGATATTTTTGTATGAGGTCATCAATACTATTAAAACGCATGAATCTATCAATAAATTCATCATGAAATAGTCTTTTTTTAGCTTCAAATTCAATAAACATCAAGCCCTGCTTTCCACTTATTTGAGCTAAATCACGTTCCGATAAATGTACTTCTTTAGCCACTGCGAGTAATTGATCCTGCCAGTCTTTCAATGACACTCGGTCATTATTAAGCACAGATTGCTTAATACCTATTTGAAAATCAGCTGTATTGAGCAATTCATCTAATGTAAGCAGAGGTGGCAAGCTAGCACTTGGTTGTGAAGATGGTACTGCGGAGTTTATTGTATTAGTCGAGGTCTTGCTATGTTCTGGTTGGCATGCTGTCAAAAATACAAAAACGCCCGCATAAAGCGAGCATTTTAGAAAGTTAACCGTAACTAACCGGTGCACTCTTTTATAAGTATCGAGGTTAAAAACTGTTTTACTAATTAGTTTTGATATTTTCAACACGACTTTTAAGTTTTTGACCTGGTCTAAAGGTAACAACTCGGCGGGCTTTGATAGGAATATCTTCGCCTGTTTTTGGGTTTCGACCAGGACGCTCATTTTTAGTGCGTAGATCAAAATTACCAAACCCTGAGAGCTTAACTTGCTCTCCGGCTTCGAGACAGGATTTAATTTCTTCAAAAAACGCTTCAACTAAGTCTTTTGCGTCTTTCTTATTTAAACCCAACTTTTCAAATAAATGTTCAGCCATTTCGGCTTTGGTTAATGCCATTCGATTAATCTCTCAAAGATGCACTAAAGTTAACTTCCAGCGCGTTTACTACTATATCCACAGATTTTTGTATATCTGCATCTTCTAATGTTCGTTCTGAGTTTTGCAACCAAATTGAAAGTGCCACACTTTTAAAGCTAGGCTCAATACCTTTCCCTGTATAAACATCAAATAAGTTCAGGTCAATTAAATCGTCCACACCCAGTTTCTCGATACATTTTAGGATGTTACCTGTATCGACACCTTGATGTACTGTAACAGCAATATCTCTTCTATTCACTGGAAATTTAGAAATAGGCTTGATCCAGGGCAACATTCTTGTTGAAATACTAACCAATTCCAGCTCAAAAGCAAAGGTCTTACCGCTTAAACCTAGTCCTTTTTCCAATTTTGGATGAATTGCGCCGATAAAACCAATACATTTACCCGACTTATAAATGCCAGCGCATTGTCCTGGGTGGAAGGCCGAGTGTTTCTCCGCTCTAAATTCAATATCTTGAGTATCGATGCCTAATCCAATTAATTCTTCAGCGACCGCTTTTACATCAAAGAAATCCAAGGCAACAGTCGGAATTGTCCAATGTTCGTTAGCCACGTTACCAGACATAACACCCGCAATCATTTCTTGTTGCTGTATGCCTGATTTTTCGCCTGAGTCAGGCGTAAAACGTAAACCTGTTTCAAATAATTTGATATTACTCTGTTGGCGTTTTTGGTTATACGACAAAGCTGATAATAGCCCTGGCAATAAGCTCACTCGCATAACAGACATTTCTGCTGAAATAGGATGTGGTAGAACTAAGCCCTCAACGTCTGGAAACATTAAAGCTTGTTTTTTAGGGTCTACGAATGAGTAAGTAATGGCTTCCTGAAAACCTTGATCCACTAATAGATCTTTAAACCTATAGGTATTAATTTTAGTTTCATTACTCTCCCTGATTTGCAAACTAGCAACAGGTGCCTGATTTGGTATATTGTTATAACCGTAAACTCGTGCAACTTCTTCGATTAAGTCTTCTTCAATATTCATATCAAAGCGATATAACGGCGCTATAACTTCCCAATCACCCTCTACTGAACTAACTTGCAATCCCAATCTGTTAAGAATATCAGTGACTCTGTCAGTTGGTATATCAATACCAAGCACTAGACTTAATCTTGCGGATCTCAATTTTATAGATTGTGCTTTTGGTAAATATTTTTCGTCTTTTGCTTCAACAATTGGCCCTACATTTCCGCCAACGGCATCAATGAGTAATTGCGTTGCTCTTTCCATTGCCTGAACTTGCAGTGATGGGTCAACTCCGCGTTCATAACGATGCGATGCGTCTGTATGCAAACCATACTGACGAGCCTTGCCCATAATAGCATCCGGAGCAAAAAACGCACTTTCTAAGAAAATATCAGTGGTTGCTGCAGTCACACCGGAATGTAACCCTCCAAATATGCCAGCCATCGCCAAGGCTTTTTGGTTATCCGCAATAACTAATGTATTTGCTTTAAGGTTTACTTCATTTTCATCAAGCAGTGTTAACTTCTCACCCTCTTTTGCCATTCTAATAACAATATCACCAGCTAACTTGTCGTTATCAAATGCATGCATTGGATGGCCTAACTCTAGCAAAACATAGTTAGTTACATCAACAACGGCATCAATACTTCTAGTGCCACTTCGGCGCAATTTTTCCTGCATCCACAATGGGCTTGGGCGCGACAAATCGACGCCTTTTATAAGTCGACCTAAATAACGAGGGCAAGCTTCAGGTGCTTCTAGTGTTATAGTGCGACTATCATCAATAGTTGCAGTGACAGCCTTAATCTCTGGTTCTGTAACATCTAATTGATTCAACACACCAACTTCACGTGCAATGCCTTTCATACCGAGACAATCAGCACGATTAGGCGTTAAATCGACTTCAATACTATTGTCATCAAGGTGCAAGTAATCTCTTAAGTCTGTGCCGATTGGGGCATCACTTGGTAATTCCATAATACCGCTATGATCATCCCCCATACCCAGTTCTGAAAAACTACACAGCATACCGAAAGAGGGTTGACCACGTAATTTGGCTTTCTTTATCTTGAAATTACCGGGCAATACTGCGCCAACTACAGCGACGGCAACTTTGATACCTAAACGACAATTAGGTGCACCACAAACAATGTCAAGCAACTCTTCGCTACCGACATTAATTTTTGTTACTTGCAGTTTATCAGCGTCTGGATGCTGGCCACATTCAACCACCTCACCCACAACAACACCGCTAAATTGCTCGGCTACTGCAGTAACGTCGTCAACCTCAAGACCTGCCATGCTCAATTGCTCAGACAATTCATTTGTCGATATTGCAGGATTAACCCACTCTCTTAACCACTGTTCACTGAATTTCATTATTAAACTCTGTCTTACTTAAATTGCTTGAGGAAACGAAGATCGTTTTCGAAGAATGCGCGCAAATCATTTACGCCATAACGTAACATGGTTAAACGCTCAACGCCCATGCCAAACGCAAAGCCAGTATATTGCTCAGGGTCAATATTAACCGCTTTAAGTACGTTAGGATGAACCATTCCACAGCCCAATACCTCTAACCATTTACCATCTTTACCCATTACATCAACTTCTGCTGATGGCTCAGTAAACGGAAAGTAAGAAGGCCGAAATCGAACCGTCATTTCTTCTTCAAAAAAGTGGTTTAAGAAGTCGTGCAAGACACCTTTCAATTCAGCAAAGCTGACTTTCTTATCAACCATTAAGCCTTCCACTTGGTGAAACATTGGCGTATGAGTTTGATCATAATCATTTCTATAGACTCGACCTGGAGATATGATTCTTAATGGCGGCTTTTGCGCTTCCATAGTGCGAATTTGCACTCCTGATGTTTGCGTTCTTAGCATCAAGTCAGGATTAAAGTAAAAAGTATCATGGTCTGCTCTTGCTGGATGGTTAGCCGGAATATTCAAAGCATCAAAGTTGTGAAAGCCATCCTCAACTTCTGGACCCGTCTTTACTTCAAAGCCCAGATCACCAAAGAAAGCCTCAATACGAGCAATAGTTCGGCTAACAGGGTGAAGATTGCCAATCTTTTTTGAACGCCCTGGCAGCGTAACGTCAACAGATTCCGCGACAAGCTTTTCGTTCAACTGCGCATCCTGTTGGGCCGTTAACTTAGCACTGATCAAACCTTGCACTTCTTGCTTAGCTAAATTGATTTTTTGACCTGCAGCTGGGCGCTCTTCGTTAGACAACTTACCCAATCCTTTCATTAGGTCAGTTATACTACCTTTCTTACCCATATAGGCGACACGAACCGCGTCTAATTCAGCTGGGGTGTTTGCATTTTCAACCGCTGAACGCGCTTCTTCTATGATGGCTTCAAGCTCCATTACTTCCTCTTCTTGAACGTTGGGGTTTGCTCTGGCTTTTTTTAAGTCACAAACTAATTCTGTAAGCCAAGCATTTTACACACTTTTAGCGGAATTTACGCAGGATTTTTGAAGATAAACAGGGTTAACGTTGATTAATTGATATTGTTTCTAAACTGAAGAGCCCAGCTTGTGTGGTAAACGTGCTTAATAACTTTATACGCAGGATCAAAAAAGCGAGCATCCTGCTCGCTTTTTCAAAAAGAACTTAAACTCGCTAACTATGTTAGCTTGGTTAATGAATTACGCTAATGCGCCTTTTGCTGCTTCGACTAGTGCAGTAAATGCCACCTTGTCGTGTACAGCGATGTCAGCAAGGATCTTACGATCGATTTCAACAGACGCTTTTTTCAAACCGTTGATGAAACGGCTGTAAGACAATCCGTTTTGACGTGAAGCTGCATTTATACGAGCAATCCATAGTTGACGGAATTGACGCTTACGTTGACGACGGTCACGGTAAGCATACTGACCCGCTTTTGTTACCGCTTGTACCGCAACGCGATACACTCGGCTACGAGCTCCGTAATAACCTTTAGCTTGCTTTAATACTTTCTTATGACGTGCGCGTGCTACTACACCGCGTTTAACTCTAGCCATTTTTTAATCTCCGAATTCTAAGGTTATACGTATGGCAACATACGTTGTATAAGAGCGTGATCACTTCCATGAACAAGTTTCTTAACACGTAGATGACGTTTACGTTTAGAACTCTTCTTGGTCAATATGTGACGCAAGTGAGACTGTTTACTTTTAAAGCGACCAGAACCAGTTTTCTTAAACCGTTTCGCAGCTCCGCTGTGGGATTTCATTTTAGGCATAGCTAAAACTCCGCATTGTTAATGTCTAACGAGGTTGCAGACCCTGTTAGTGGTTCATATTTAGCAGCAAGGTGAGATTAAGTGTGCAGCTTAACCTACTTTAGACCATTACTACTTCTTGAGTGGGGCAAGCACCATGATCATTTGACGTCCCTCTACCCGGTGGGGGAAAGATTCGCAATTAGCAATGTCTTCTAAATCGGTTTTAACGCGTTTTAGTAAATCAATGCCGATCTCTTGGTGAGCCATTTCACGACCGCGAAAGCGAATCGTTACCTTGGCTTTATCACCGCCTTCTAAAAAGCGACGCAGGTTGCGCAGTTTTACCTGGTAATCGCCTTCATCAGTGCCAGGGCGAAATTTAATCTCCTTGACCTGAATTTGCTTTTGCTTCTTTTTCTGTTCTTTCTGTTCTTTACTCTTTTCGAATATGAACTTCCCGTAATCCATTACTTTACATACGGGAGGGGCTGCATTGGGACTAATTTCTACAAGATCCAAGCTCGCTTCATCAGCGAGTCCTTGAGCCTCAGCTAATGAGACGACTCCTGCTTGTTCACCGTCTTTGCCTATCAATCGAATTTCAGTGGCTGTTATTTCATCATTAATACGAGCTTTGTCGCTCTGTGCTTTATTATTAGCGCCTTTAATTTGCATTTGCTCCTAAACATTAAAAAAAACTGAGAAGCTTTTTATACCTAAGCTCCTCGAATCGTGCATATTATACCTATATTTTAAATTCCTGCTACGGTATTTTTTTACTTTTAATTTCATCTTGTAAAAGTGTCACTAAATCAGCTACCGACATGGTACCTAAATCAATCCCTTTTCTAGTTCTCACTGCAACCATACCTGACTCTTTTTCTTTTTCCCCTACAACAATAAAGTAGGGAACTTTACGCAGAGTGTGTTCACGGATCTTAAAGCCAATTTTTTCGTTACGCAGATCAGATTTCACTCTAATATCGGCTGCTTTAAGTTGCGCTACAACAGAGCTAACATATTCTGACTGACTGTCTGTAATATTGGCGACAACTACTTGAGTTGGGGCTAACCATAACGGATATGCACCCGCAAATTCTTCGGTTAAAATACCAATAAAGCGTTCAAGTGAACCTAGAATGGCTCTATGGATCATCACAGGGGTTTTACGCTCGCCATCTTCGGCAACATAGGTGGAACCCAACCGGCCCGGCATTGAGAAATCGAGCTGCACTGTACCGCACTGCCATGGTCTTTCTAAGCAGTCGTATAAAGTAAACTCGATTTTAGGGCCATAAAAAGCGCCCTCACCTGGTAAATATTCGAATTCAATGTCGTTTGCTTTTAAGGCATCCGCTAATTCTTTTTCAGACTTGTCCCAAACTTCATCTGAACCAACTCGTTTTTCAGGACGCGTTGATAACTTAACTGCAATGTTAGTAAAGCCAAACGCTGCATATGTATCGTAAACCATCTGAATACACTTGCTAACTTCTTCAAGAATTTGATCTTCAGTACAAAAGATATGTGCATCGTCTTGTGTAAACCCGCGTACGCGCATTAACCCGTGCAAAGAACCACTAGGCTCATTGCGGTGACAACAGCCAAACTCAGCCATTTTTAAAGGTAAATCTCTATAAGATTTTAAACCTTGATTAAATATTTGAACGTGACCAGGACAGTTCATCGGTTTAATTGCATATTCACGCTTTTCAGATTCGGTTGTGAACATATTGTCAGCATACTTATCCCAATGGCCTGATTTTTCCCAAAGCGAACGATCCATCATTAATGGCGCTTTTACTTCGTCATAGTCGTATTCACGTAACTTTTGACGTACAAATTTTTCTATTTCAGTATAAATAGTCCAACCATCATTGTGCCAAAACACCATACCAGGCGCTTCGTCTTGCCAATGCCATAGGTCAAGGGTTTTACCAATTTTACGGTGGTCGCGTTTTTCAGCTTCTTCTAAACGCTGCAGATAGCCTTTTAATTGCTTCTTATCAGCCCAGGCCGTGCCGTATATTCGTTGCAACATTTTATTATCGCTGCTGCCACGCCAATATGCACCCGCCACTTTCATTAATTTAAAATGTTGGCAAAATTTCATATTCGGAACATGGGGGCCACGACACATATCGACATATTCTTCGTGATGATATAACCCAGGTTTATCATCTTTTTCTATATTTTCATCAAGTATCTGAATTTTATACATCTCGTCGCGCGACTCAAAAGTATCTCTGGCTTCTTGCCAACTGACGACGTTCTTAATGACTGAGTAGCCTGTTTTAGCTAACTCCATCATACGTTTTTCAATTTTATCAAGATCGTCTTGATTTAATGGCTGTTCTAAATCAACATCATAATAAAAGCCATTGTCGATAGTTGGGCCA
This sequence comes from uncultured Glaciecola sp., assembly GCF_937770335.1. Taxonomy (GTDB): domain Bacteria; phylum Pseudomonadota; class Gammaproteobacteria; order Enterobacterales; family Alteromonadaceae; genus Glaciecola. Next base: position 458,184 of record NZ_CALJHY010000002.1, on the reverse strand, counting down.
ATGGCCATTTTAACATCTGGATAAAGTTGCTTAATAGCATGACCAATCAAATGAGCGCATGAATGGCGAATAATTTCTAAGCCTTCATCATCTTTAGCAGTAATAATTTGCAACGTTGCATCTACATTTATCATGTCGCAAGCGTCAGCCAATTCGCCATTTATTTTACCGGCAATTGTGGCTTTAGCTAAGCCTGGACCGATGTCCATAGCAACGTCTACAATTGAGACTGGGTTGTCGAAACTACGCTGGCTTCCATCCGGAAGAGTAATGACTGGCATAAAAATCCTTAACAGTGGTGACACCTACGATGTGCCACTTGATGTAAATCGTCAAAAATGACGTATAATAAAAAACGATGGTTTACTTTGGAAAAGTGGACACCGAACTCGGAGAGCCGCTCGCTGGTATCTGTAAAGAGACCAATAAGTGCCTAAAAAAAGAAATTATACCGATATGGATGTCGAATATGCAATTATTAACTCAAGTTAATTTAATATAAACAGGGCTTAAAACCTGCCTTTACGAGAATTCTATACTTTGAATAGCCCATTTACTCTGAACTGTAGCACCAGAAAGCTGATAGTTTTATTTGTTTTTTCGACGTTAATCTATTCTCCAGTGGCCAGCGCAACGGAAGAAAAGCCGAGCATTGACGTCTCGATCAACGATATAGACGGCAAATGGCAAGTTGAGGCCAAAATGCAAACCCATATGTCAGCCGTTGCATTTATTCAACTACTCGACAGTGCTCCTCAGAGTTGCGCCTGGATGCATAATTGCAAGTCGGTAACACTGCTTAAAAAACCGACTGACAACACCAGAGAAATTCAAACACGGTTTGACAGCCCATGGCCATTTAGTGACCGCTTGATGTTGACTAAATCAGTGATTGAGTTTAATCAGAATCAAACCGAAGTCGTGGTTTACGTCAGTGAATCTGAATTGATGCCTACTGCTAAGGAACTAGAAAGTGCAGTATTAGTAAAACACCCTATAGGTAAATGGCATGTGTCGCTCGTAGGTTCACAATACGAATTAAACTATATTGGATCAGCTGACGCTGATATCGCTATTCCTGCCTTCTTGTTAAAACGTACTTTATTGCAATCAACCACAAAAACATTCGAAAATATCTATGATTTATCGCTAAAGCTAAACAAGGGACCGCAGTAGAATGAGAAACAAAGAACCAAGTAAAACAACGGTGCTTCGATTGTTTATTTTTATTTCTTTGATGTTATTGCTTCAATCATGTCAACGCCATCAACTATTACCAAACGCTTTAGAAGATTACAGTGAGCGGATGTATAAGGTATTGGATATTGAGGAAACAGATATTCCTACCTTTGCCACGCTTGAATTCCCGGATAAGCAAACTTTTGCTATTAATATACCGAAATTAAATATAAAGATGCGTGAGTTCTATGCAATTGAAGATTGTGCAATCAAGCAATTGATTGCACAACGAAACACAGCGTTAGGCAAAATTCAACTTCCCTCCGTTCGACTTAATTATGAGTGGATCCTGATTGATCACTTGCAAAAGTGTATTGAGAGTAATTCAACTAAAAGTAACGAGGCGCAGGTTGAAAAAATGCAAGATTGGCTACATCAAAAGAAAGCGATTTTTCCGTTAGTATGGGCGAACATGGTGACCCAAAGTAACGAGTTGTATTTGGGTATTAGTGCTTCTTCCGGTTTTATTGATGGTAACGAGAATGATAATTTTACCGACGGATTGTTTGATTTAAAAAATCTTGTTGCTGTTAGAGATGATCCAGCCGCAAACATAGCGGCAATGGAAGCGAGCTTACAATCAATCCAAAAGCATAGAGTTTATGTGCGCTTATGGCGCTCTCAAATGTTACTGCGCAACTATTTGAACCAGATGACAGCCGATATATCACATTGGGCATCATCGTTTACCTGTGAAACAAATAAAGACAGGGAAAAGTTAGCCATTATCCGCAATGTATTTACGCTGTTTTTTATTCAAAATGTACAAGCGATAGGAGCGCAAATTAATCACTATCACTATGTTCTAAAGCCTGAATTTTTAAAACTAATTAACGATAAAAATCTGCCAAACAGCTACACGCTGACAATTGATAAATATAATCAGTCTGAGTTTGATGAATACCAAGAGGCAATGTTGACTCATGTAAAGATGTGGCAAGGTATTTTTAAGAAGTGTGATTGAATAGAAATTTTTATGTACAAAGATCGTTACCTTTCATCTGCAAAGAATGAAAACAGGATGGACGTGGCGTTTCAGAGACAGAGACTTAACCAACAAAGCAAAGATAATCAAAGGCACAGAAAGAACGCTATAGTAATAGCACACACCGTAAAAAGCGGAAAAAATGATGGCCTACCATCGGTTGATCAAATAGCTGGTGGGGAAGGCTTTACAGATAGCGGACGTTGGTCAATTTTCTTAGACGGATATATGTGCAGCTCTATGAAGCAAAAACTCACTGCGACAAAAAACAAAAAACCAAAAGCTAAAGGTTACTTATTGCAGGTAGTATCCAGTAATCAGGTGTCCAGTAAAGTACCGATTTCTCAGTGAGTGACGGACTCAATCTCTCTAAATACCTGGGTTTCTATCAGGTATCGTGTAAAACACATGTTAACTGACTCAATCCCTTTAAATACCGGGCTTCCAATCAGGTAATTGATAGCCACTAATGGCTAATATCTTTAAGTCTATAAAAAACATAAGCGCTCGATTAAGGGCGCTTTTTTATAAATAACGGTAACGCACTAATAATCCGATCCTAAGTACAGTGGTGAAAGATCGGCTAACTTTTATTTTCCAACTGTCTCTTGGTTATACCGGATTGCAATGACCGCTTGATACTTAGCCCTGACCCTATGTTGGGGCGTTTTTATTTACTAGTTGGGAAATGCGAACCGTCGGAAACAGGTATTTGATTTATGAAAAATATGCCAGTTGCTCAACTTATCTAGGTGGCTCGACTTAGCCTGGAACAGAGGCGGAGCTGTTTTAAGCCTCAGCTTTTTTGACCACCATAAACTGCTTATAACCATCGGTCATAGCTCTTGCACAATCTCTGGGTGTTTCCCGTTGGCCGTCAGTGCGCTTGCATGGCCCTTCCATTACTTCAGGGAGATTTGATTCAACCCACTTTCTCGCCTCATAATAAATTGGCTGATCGTTTGAGCTGGTTTTAACGCCTACAATGCTCACACCTTCAAATTTGAGATGGAAAGTATCAGTGACATTAAACCCTGTTTCCAACGCCACAACTGGATCATCCTGCACGGTGATGCTGCAGCTAATGGTGTTATCTGCTTCTTCCTCACAAGGTCCTCGGAACACGACTAGATAATTGCCACCATCAGCCCAAGCCTGATATGACAAGATTGAAGCTTGTGCTTCGCCAGCCTGAATGAGAAAGGGTTGCAGCTTAGTTGCATCAAAGGAATAGAATGCATCGATCATCCCTTCCGCCGTTTCAAGGTTTACAGCTAAATCTGCTGGAGCATTTGCCACAGTGGAACATGCAGATAAACCAACTATACTCATTAGGCAGATTGCGACTTTTTTGTTAAGGGGATTGTGCATAAAAAACTTTCCTGATGTGGCAGCATCTCGAAGCGCCGCTAATATTGTGTGAATTATATAGTTAAAAGCAACTATATCTATACCTTGTCGCCACGATAACAAAAATTATTGTATACATCTTTATTTATTTTATGCTCAGTTTGACTACTTAAACAAAGCAATCTGAATTTTCGCACCCCCTATCCTATAAAATCACACCAATAATCGATAGCGCCTACACTAGATAGATAAAAACGTCTCGTTGACCAATCTCCTTAACTGGTAAACCCACTAGCCTCTTCAAGTGAATCGATAATCTCCCCGTCTACATTAAATTGTGCATCAGGAATATTGATTATGCCCATAGCACCAACAGTTAAATAAATGATTTCAGATGTTTTTTCATTCCACTCAAAACCTAATGTATGCCAATCATCCGAGACACCAGAACTGGAGACAGGTGGTTGAAGAATCCTTAGGCTTGAATCAAACTCATCACGCTCGACTTTGAGGCTGGCATTGCCAGTAATGTATTGAAACGTTTTGTTTAGTTGGTTCCATGCTTGTCTGGTAAATACTCTATAAAGTTAGTCCAGTGTAAAAGCTGGGTAATCTTCCTTAGCCATAGCGGGTATCTTAACGGGTAATAAGTATGGCGGGAGTTTTGACAGAACGTGAGTTCTTTCCAGAAAACACTGTCAGCCTGCGGCAAACTGCAGATTGCCGTGGGCATTTTTTTAGATTTAAAATGTATAGGTAACTTAATAATTTGCGCGAAAGCAATAACAAGGATGGCAATCCTACTTAATAATAGACATAAAAAAGCACCTACCGAATGGAAGATGCTTTATTAAAATATTTGAGCTTATTTTTTCAAGCGACGCGCGCCTAGAACAACTAGGCCAAATACGAGGATGGCCAATGTTGATGGTTCTGGGACTTCTACGTCTCGAACTAGAGTAACTCCGATAGCAGGAATTTGGTCTAATCTCCAATCATTTAAAAATGTATATCTGCAGCCGACACACCAATAACTAAATGGTTCGCTAGACGTCTGATTACCTATATACTGAAAAAATCCCAGGCTAAAATTACGGGGCGTAATCGTAGTAATGCCTAGAGTCTGGGAAAATAATTCCACCTGAGCGGACGCAGCGGTAAGTCTAAAAAAGTTCTCAGTGCCATTCCAACCACTTGCATCGATACCAAAAGCAGAAAATAGAATTATAATATCGTCATAATTTGCCAAACGGAAACCGTCATTAGTATAATTTGCGATTGCGTTAGAAATAGACATTCCGACAGTCGTTGAGACGTCAAGGAATTCACGGTCGCCGTTAACAGTAGTTAGATCGTCTTCGCTGTATAGCGTACTTGTAATAAAAGCCGCATTAGCCAAACCACTCACAGTCAAAACTAACCCTAAAAAAACCGCTTTTAACATCTTAAATTTCATAATACTTCCTAGTGTGTAAACATCGCCTGAATAATCAGGATTTTGTGATTTTTATTTACGGTATTTTATTTCTTAATTTTTAACAGCATTAATTATGCCATTTATTTTTATCTATAAATATCAATAATATGAATACAAGTGAAATCTTAAGAAACAAAAAGTGTAAAATAACCTGACACTAACATGTCGGATTTTTATACAGGTATAAATCAATGCAAAACCTACGACCCAACAACTATACTATTTAAAAGCGCGCCTTTAATATCATCAAGAAAAATAACTTTAATAGCGAACAGGAACAGAGGGATAGTTTGCACGATGTTTGCGTATATTGTTTTTATGGTCACATAGTGGTCACACGAGGGGGGAAAAAAGTAAAAAAAAGACCGCAATAACCTTGCAGTCCTTTAGAATTGGTACGACTACCCAGACTCGAACTGGGGACCTCTACCATGTCAAGGTAGCGCTCTAACCAACTGAGCTATAGTCGTAATGCTTTAAGCGGCGCGTATCATAACGATCCATATAAAAATTGGCAAGTGCTTTCTCAAACTATTTTATATTTATAAAAAACACGTTTAATCACCAACACTATTCCGCTAGTTACATGCAAACTAACCACTGTTTTACTGATAAACCACATCGTTTTTTTGAAAAGTGGCAATCCTACTTTCCAAACAGCATAATCACTTGCGTTGCAAGTTTATCGGTTTAATGTGTGCCAATATATTATCAGATTTTAAATATGCTAAGAATGCTTCAGCAAGGCGCTCAGATTGCTTTATGGTCTCAAGCCAGTACTTAATTCTTTGCTCCGCAGGCATATCTTCAAAATCTTTTCTATCTGGAATTTTAGAGTAAGGTAAATTGGCAACAAACTCTTGGCTAGGCACCAACATCACGACATTTTCATAACTGCTCTCATGACACTGTCTGCTCGGTACATTTTTATCAAACCACCCTGGTGTGGGTGTATCGTAGAAATGCGGATACAGCACCAGTTCAGACTGTTTAAAAGCAAGGTCAAAATGATAGTCTATGATACCGCCATCCCTATAAACCCCAGGTTTTGCATTTGGGATATTCTTGATGCCCTCCAATACAATAGGTATTGAACCGGATGCCATTAATGCAGGCACAAAGTTCTCATTATCAAGAGTATAATAGTCTGTTGGAAAGTCATAAGGATCGGTAAACAAGTCGTTCTTGGGTTTTGCAGAAAAAACAGCTCGCGAAAACTGACTCGATATTGATTTTCTTTTAATCATGTTTTTAGCGGCAGCAACCGACAAACCTAATATCTGAGACAATTTTTTATCCGAACCAACGAGACCATGACAATGCTGAACAAAAAAGTGTACGTTCTTTTTATTTGAGCACAGTGCTTCAGCAACACCGTTTTTGCCCAACATTGTATGCAGTAAATTATATCCTTTTTGTGTAATCTCTTTGGCGTCAGGTTTAGCAGAATAAACGGTTTTAGCATAACTTGTTGCTAAACGCTCGATCGCCTTGGCCGTGTTATCTTGGCCAAGACAAGCAGCACGAAATGCACCAGCGGAGCTTCCCATAATATCAATTGACATATTACTCGCATCGAGGAATTCAGGAAAAATAACTTTATCTAAGCCAGCAAGTACGAACCACTTTGGCCCACCAGAAGCACCTAGAAAACCACCGAATAAACCAGCATGAAAGCCCTCTTCTTGAATTCGTTTGCGTGCAACGCTACCAGCATAAATATTGAGTAAAGACATGTATCCCTGATTGTTTTTTCAGTTTGTGCGAATAAAGCCCATAGTTTGCGTTAAAACTAACCGTAAATAAAGAGCTCCAAGGCTATTTTTAAAGATTAATAAACTAAGTGCACGTAATATAGCCAATTAATATTTACTATTTAAAACATGGCGTTATACACTTAGGCATAAGTCACACACAAGGTTATCCACAAGTTCCGTGGATAAGAAGGAATAACATTGGCAAAACAAACACTTTCAGTTCTTGACTCCACCTTTACCATACATTCTATGAGTGAAGAGCAGTCAATACCAGCATCCGTGCTGAGTAGCGACTTTTACTTTATCGGTAAAACACATGATGAATTATCACTTGTGGTAAAACAGGAGATTGCTATTGAAGCGCTCGAATCGGATTATGATTGGAGAGTACTTGAAGTACTCGGCCCACTCAATTTATCAATGGTCGGCATAATGGCTGAAATTAGTGCTATTCTCGCCGCAGCTAAAATTAGTATTTTTGTCGTATCGACATTCGAAACAGACTATTTTTTAGTGAAATCGGACTCATTAGCAAAAGCGGTCGCAGCGCTAAAGAAAGCGCGATATGAAGTAATACAATAAACAATATTCTGAGTATTGATAATAAACAGATTAAAAAGGATACACAAAAGTGACTACGCTATATGGCATACCTAATTGCGATACGCTAAAGAAAGCAAAAAAGTGGCTTGAATCGAATCAAGTAAATTATCAATTTCATGATTATAGAAAAGATGGGCTGGATACAGAGTGGTTAACTAACACTGAATCGAAACTAGGTTGGGAAAGTATGTTGAATAAACGCGGAACCACATTTAGAAATTTGCCCGATGAACAAAAAAACGAAATTAATAAGGAAACAGCATTAGCGCTTATGCTTGAATTTCCAGCGATGATAAAACGCCCTATCTTACTTAACAATGGAAGCTATTATGTTGGCTTTAATGCCGATAATTACAGCAAGGTGTTTGCATAATGCGTGATGTCATTAAAACAACCTTTGACTTAGTGTCACGCCAATCAGTAACACCTGAAGATCAAGGCTGCCAAAATTATATGGACGCTATTTTATCTCCGCTAGGTTTCAAAAATGAATCTATGGTTTTCGAAGATACGACGAATATGTGGTCTCGAAAGGGAACAGATAAACCAGTTTTTTGTTTTGCTGGGCATACTGATGTTGTGCCTACTGGGCCCGCCGAAAAGTGGAAATATCCTCCATTTGAGCCAACCATAGATGAAGGTTATATTTATGGTCGAGGCACCGCCGATATGAAAGGTAGCTTAGCAGCAATGCTTTGTGCTACCGAACGCTTTGTAAATGACCACCCAGACCACAAGGGCTCTATTGCATATCTCATTACCAGTGATGAAGAAGGTCCTTTCATTAATGGCACAACACGAGTCATTGACACATTGGAAGCGAGAAATGAAAAAATCGATTACTGTATTGTTGGTGAGCCTTCAAGCACAGTGAAAACCGGTGATGTAATTAAGAATGGTCGACGAGGCTCATTAACTGGCGATCTGGTGGTGAAAGGGATACAGGGACACGTCGCCTACCCTCATTTAGTAAAAAATCCAATACATGCCATTGCACCTGTATTGACCGAACTAGCTTCGACAACTTGGGATCACGGTAACGATTTTTTCCCACCAACCAGTTTTCAAGTATCAAATATTCACGCAGGGACTGGCGCAGGCAATGTAGTGCCAGGAACAGTTGAGGTTTGCTTTAACTTCCGCTTTTCGACAGAAGTCACCGATCAACAATTGATTGATAGAGTTGTTGCGTTGCTGGCGAAGCACAATATCGAGTATGAAATTAAATGGACGTTTAACGGACAACCTTTCTTAACTGATAGAGGAGCATTAGTTGACGCTGTTATCGAAAGCATCAAGGATGTAACAGGCATAGACACTGAGTTATCCACCGCTGGAGGCACTTCAGATGGGCGTTTTATTGCACCAACGGGGGCACAAGTTATTGAATTAGGTCCTGAAAATGCAACTATTCACAAATTAGATGAACGCGTTAGTATTGAAAACATAAAAACCTTGGAAGACATCTATTACGCAACATTAGTGCGTGTGTTAGCATGATTTCAGCACAACAATTACTTGGGTTGAATGATGAACATGTCGTCTACATTGACGATAAACACCAATTACAACCACTTGTTAGCGATGCCTTTGCGCAAATGCAGCAAGCCGCCAAACTGGAAGGTCATGACCTGCAACTTGTTAGCAGCTACCGTAGTTTTTCAAAACAAGCGAGTATTTGGAATAGAAAATGGAAAGGCGAGCTAAAACTCAATACCCTCGATGATAAAGTACTTGATACAGCTTCGCTAAGCGATATACAAAAAATGCATGCCATTCTTCTTTGGTCTGCTCTTCCTGGCACAAGCCGGCATCACTGGGGAACAGACTTCGATGTATTTGACCGAACTAAAGTTGAAGCTTGTGAAACTCCATTTGAACTGGTTTCTCGAGAATATGAAGGTGATGGCCCATGTGCGGATTTAGCTAAATGGTTGCAAAATAACACGGCTACATTTGGCTTCGACCGACCTTATGCAGAATATGTTGGCGGCGTTGCTGTTGAGCCTTGGCATTTGTCTTATTCGCCAATTGCGAGCCAAATCATTACCTCATTTTCAGTTGAATTATTGCGTAAACAATTAATTGAATCAAACATTTTAGGCTTAGATACTGTATTGTCGCACCTCAACATATTGTTTGAACGTTACACATTAAATAGAGGGATTAAATGAGCACGTGGCTTGTCGTTACTATCATCGTTATTGCACTGGCTTTTATCATAGGTACGATCACAGCTCTACTTAAAGCTAAGCCGTTTCATTTTTCTGAAGAATATGAAGAATCACAAAAATCCAAAGAAAACGATGACGATGAGAATAGTTCTGGTTTAATTTAGATGAAAATATCTGTTTTTTCCAGAATCTATTTTACTTTGAATCTGCTTTCATTAGTAGTGAATTCATTTTTAGCTGATCACAGTTCCGCTTAAGTAATTTGCACTTAGGTACATTTAAGACAGATGTGCTGAGCCTAGACTATATGCAAAATACCTACAATGACTGCTGCTCTTTTAATAGTTTGCTAATTTTTTCACTTAACATGCCGTGTTTATTTTCTTCATAGCCAACCATAGGCTGCCGCCCCCAGACGGGAGCAGGCCAAGCGATATCAACTTTAAAGCGACAAAGATGATGCACATGTAATTGAGAAACGATATTACCAATAGCTGCGACGTTTAGCTTATCCGGATAGAACCCTTTTTGTAACGCTCTACTTAGCATTGCTGACTCTTGCCATAACGCAGCCTGTTGGGCTTCATTCAGCTCTATTATCTCTGTTATGTTATTAATTTCAGGAATTAATACGCACCAAATAAATTGTCTGTCATTTATCAAGCGCACTTGAGAAAGCGGTAACTTATACACAAAGAAACTGTCGTTCTGCAACCGTTGGTCTAGCTCAAATTTCACAAGGAACCACCGTTAATAATGCTCGTTGCCCTAAAGCCACATTGGCATTTGGAAAAACGATCGCTTCACCATCTTCAAGTGTTCGATATTCAATAACGCCATCTGTCGCCAATAACGTACCTTTTGGAAAGCCTGTAAAGTTTGGAATATTGTCAGAAAAATGCAATGCAAAATCAGCAGTTCGCTTGTCAATTACTTGTTTAACATCAAATATATCTAATGGGCACTCTTTGAGCGGCGGTAATATAAGTTCTTGTTGAGTAATCAACTGTCCTAACATCTCGATAACCTGACTAAAGTTCGTCATGCTGTTTTCACCAAAAGGCTTTACTTTGCCCAGTTCGACAGTGAAACCGTGAGTACAGTAGTTAAACGAAGTGTAATAACTAAAAGTAGACGTTGGTGATTGCGAGAGAAGAATGGTATTGACCGCACATGCTGATAAAAACTGTAACTGTTCTTTATTATATTCGTGTCCGTGCAGATAAGGATAAACCGCAAACTTTTCGTTTTTTGACTCTCTGATTGCTGTATGTAAATCATAATGAATGCGTGTAGAGACAGCATGAGATGAAGGAGTGTGTAAGTCAGTATTGAAAAAACGTTGTACTTCACGTTTTATCTCTTGTGCGCGCACCTGCTCTTGGTTTTCTGTTGACCGCGAATCATTGAATAATCTATTTAGGTTTTCTTCAATAAAACGCTCACCTGTATTCATTGCAGGCAAATTACCAAATATGAACATGACTCTGTGCTGAGATTGTATTTTTTCTTGTAATAAATCTTCCACCAATTTATCACAAATCTCAATTGGAGCAGTCTCATTGCCATGAACACCTGATGAAAGCAGAATGGTTTTAGCTGAACTTAACAAGGCAGGTTCAAATGTTATGATGCCTGGACAACAAAACTTTACTGTTGTGCCATTATTAAGTTGGACTTTTTGATTATTTTGGATTGTCTCAGGTGAAAATCTTGAACGTTCTAAGAAGCTAATTGAATTCATTGACATATCATTTACTGAGAATAATTAAACACACAACAAGCATAACATTAACCCGCAGTTGTTCGTATTTTATCTGCCAATAACTGTTCAAAATTTCCGGTTTCGCAAAGCCTTAAAAATGAATCAAACTTTACTGCTGGTGAAAATAAAAAACCCTGACCGCTGCGGATCCCTAACTTTTTTAAAATAGTTAGCTGTTGAACCGTTTCAATACCTTCGGCAACTACTTCACACTTTTTAGCATCACAGATGAGCTTTGTAGCTTCAACGATTGCTTTATTGACTGGATTTTGTTCGAGCTCCATGACAAATGTTTTATCAATTTTGATTGCACTTAAATCTAAGTCGCGAATAAACGATAAGTTTGAATAGCCTTTACCGAAATCATCCATCGAGACATTCAGACCCATTGCACGAATATCGTCGAGTTGTCTTTTCACCATTAGAGAATTTGATAATGCAACGTCTTCTGTTAGTTCAAGCTCGATCGTTTTTGCTTGTATTTTATGACGTTGGAGTAAATCGGATAGTAATTTTGGCAGACTAACATCATACAATTGACTTGGTGACAGATTAATAGAAACCGATATATTAATTCCGGCTTTGTTCAATTGCTCTACCCTACTTAACGCATTTGATATTGTCCAATGCCCAAGTTCATTCATCATATTATACGATTCTGCGGCCTCAATAAGTGAGCCCGGAAATAAAACACCATCCAATGGATGATTCCATCTGAGCAGACATTCTGCGCCAATAATTTGAGTCGTCAACAAGTTTACTTTCGGTTGAAAATACAATTCTAACTCGTCATTTTTCATTGCGCGGGTTAAGTCTGCTTTTAACGCCAAACCTCTACCTGTTACCGAGTATTGGTTGTCATTTACAAAACTACAGTTCTGATGTTGATTGTTTTTAGCCTGTTTCAACGCAGCCTCAGCCAGGGATATCAGTTTTGTTGCAGTCACTTTTTTATTGGTACGGCTTGCGATTCCAACGTTAAAATCAGCAATAAATGCTGTCTCATTCGTGTAGAGGGGTGTTTTAAAATGCTCTACTAAACGTTGATATTTTGATTGCATTATCAATTGGCTTTGACGACCTTCAAATACTAGGCCGAAAATATCACCACTGACCCGTCCTAAAATCAGACCCTCACCGAATATTACATGAATACGGTTAACAATTTGCAGTAATATTTCATCACCCGCTCTATGATCAAAAGCAGAAGAAACATCTGAAAATCGCATCACATCCACGAGCATCAGCGAAAAATACGGATGTGAACTTGCAACCCGCTCGATAATATCGATAAAGTGGTATCGGTTGGAAAGCGTAGACAAACTTTGGTGCTTTTGAATCATAAAAACCTACACGCCGAAAAGATTAAAAATAAAGCAGTAAACTCAGCCTTGAACATTAATTATACAACATATCGGCTGCTTAGGTTAAATCTTTGGCAAAAGAACCAACTTAACGTTGGATTCTATTGCCAAGAATAACCATTTTTTTTACTCAACAGTACATGGGGTCAATTTCCAGATCCGCTCGACGTAATCAGCAATGGATCGATCTGATGTAAACTTACCCATTTTTGCAGTATTAAGAATAGCCATTTTAGCCCATCTTGACTTGTCTCTATAAGCTAGATCAAGGGCTCTATTAGCTTTGCTATATGATTCAAAATCAGCTAAGCACATATACGGATCGCCACCCGATAACATACTATTTTTCAAAGAAGATAGCGCACCTGGTTGACCTGGTGTGAAGTAGTCTGAATCTAACCAATCCAACACAGACTTCACTTCTTTATTATGATAATAAATATCAAACGGGTTGTACCCTTTTCTAGACAACGCAGTGACTTCATCCACGGTCATACCAAAAATAAAGATATTGTCATCACCAACTTCTTCTGCAATTTCTATATTAGCCCCATCTAATGTGCCAATAGTAATTGCGCCGTTAAGCGCCAACTTCATGTTACCTGTTCCTGAAGCTTCTTTACCAGCCGTTGATATTTGTTGTGATACATCGGCTGCCGGTATCATTTTCTCGGCGAGTGACACTCGATAGTTTGGTAAAAATACGACCTTAATTTTTTGATTTACACGCACATCATTATTTATTTTATCAGCCACTTTATTAATAGCAAAAATAATATCCTTGGCTAACGTATAACTAGGCGCTGCTTTTGCACCAAAAATAAAAACTCGAGGATGCATGTCGTAACTTGGGTTCTCCAGTAACCGTTTATATAGAGCCAGTATGTGCAGTAAGTTTAAGTGTTGACGCTTGTATTCGTGTAATCGCTTAATTTGAATGTCAAAAATTGCGTTAGTATCGACACTAATACCAGTTAAATGCTTAATTTCCGCAGCGAGCGCTTCTTTGTTTTTTTGCTTAACTTTCATGAACTGGTTCTGAAAAGTCGTGTTGTCAGCAAACTCCGACAGCTTATTTAAACGGGTTAGGTCCGAGGGCCAATCATTTCCGATTTTCTTACCAATAAGTTCTGATAATAACGGGTTACATGCCTTTAACCAACGACGAGGCGTAATGCCATTTGTCACGTTTGTCAGTTTGCCAGGCCAAAGTGCTTCAAACTCAGGAAACAGGTTTTGTTTAACTAATTTTGAATGGATTTCAGCCACACCATTTACGGCAAATGAGCCTATAACAGAAAGGTTACCCATTCGAACCATTTTTTCTGTACTTTCTTCGATAATAGACAGTTTAGCTTTTATTACATTATTACCGGGCCATTTTTTCTCAACTAATGATAGAAAACGATGATTGATCTCATAAATAATTTCTATATGCCTTGGTAAGATTTTTTCAATCATTCTCACTGGCCACCTTTCTAATGCTTCAGGTAACAAAGTATGGTTTGTATAGGCGAATGTTTTAGTACAAATTCCCCATGCCGTATCCCAATCAAGCTCGACTCTATCAACTAATATTCTCATTAATTCTGGAATAGCTATCGCCGGATGAGTGTCGTTTAGTTGGATTACAACTTGATCAGAAAAACGGCTCCAATCATCGCCGTGAGCTCTTTTATAACGACGAATAATATCTTTCAACGAGCAAGCACAAAAGAAGTATTGCTGAATTAAACGCAGCTCTTTACCCGCTTCAGTTTCATCATTTGGGTATAACACTTTTGAAATAGTTTCAGCTTGTATGTTTTCTCGCTGAGCATCAACATAGCCGCCTGAATTAAATACATCCCAATTGAAATAATCAGACGATTCACTTTGCCACAACCGCAATACGTTAACTGTCTTTGCACCGTAACCTACGATAGGAATATCCCAAGGAACGCCCTTCACTATATTACCAGGGTGCCATTCTTTTTGAACGCGACCATTCTCACCATACTTGGTTTCAACATAACCAAATAATGGTACTTCCTGAATTGATTCAGGACGACATATTTCCCACGGATTTCCGTAATGTCTCCAGCTATCAGGTCGTTCAATTTGCGCACCATTTTTTATTTCTTGACGAAATAAGCCATGCTCATAATGAATACCGTATCCAATGGCTGGTAAGTCCATTGTAGCTAAAGAGTCTAGAAAACATGCTGCAAGACGGCCTAAACCGCCATTGCCTAAAGCCATATCTGGCTCTTCTTCAAGAACGTCGGTTAATTCAACACCCAACTCCCTCAATGCAGCATCGGCTGTCTCAAACAGATTAAAGTTGTGCATGTTGTTTGAGAGTAATCGTCCCATTAAAAACTCAGCGGAAAAGTAATGAACGGCCCGAGTATCATTTATATAGTGCGATTTTTGGGTGCTACGCAAGCGCTCTAATACAAGCTCTTGCATCGCTGCACTGGTGGCTTTCCACCATGCATGATTATTTGCTTTATTTTCGTCCGTTCCTAGCGTCGAATGCAAATGCCGAACGATAGACTGTTTGATCTCTCCCTTAGTAAATTTAATGTCAGAGCTGTTAACGGATTTTTCTTTTGTCGATTTTTTTAAGGTGGCTTTAGGAATGGGTGCGTTAACAGCATCGGCTTTTACAGAAGCTTTTGAAGATGAACTAGTGGCTTTATTGGAAGATGCCATAATTTTATTTCTCTTATTAAAGATAATTACCTGTAATTTTATTACAGGTATTGAAATAAAACCATTTAATTTTCGTAAAACGCACACATATTGTTAAATAAATGTTACTTAATGGGTTTTATTTACTCAATCAATGGTTTTTATGAAATATATTTACATTTAAATAACAATACTTACCGAATTTTGTAGAAATTAGCTTTTTTCCAAGACTAAAGAGACTAATTCTTCTGCTTCTTTTACTAATTGTTCTAAATGTGTTTGACCCAAAAAGCTCTCAGCATAGATTTTATAAACATTCTCAGTCCCAGATGGCCTAGCTGCGAACCAACCATTTTCGGTACTCACTTTTACCCCACCAATAGGCGCATTGTTGCCTGGTGCATGGGTTTGTACATTAATAATTTGCTCACCCGCTAGCTCGGTGGTTGTAACCACATCGGTTGTCATACTAGACAATGCATCTTTTTGTTCCAATGTAGCGGCAACATCAATTCGCGTATAAGACGGAGTTCCATGCACTTGAGTTAGCTTTTCATATTGTTGAGATGGATCTTCGCCAACAATCGCTGTCATTTCAGCTGCTAATAAACACATAATAAAACCATCTTTATCCGTAGCCCAAGGAGTTCCATTGTGTCTTAAAAAAATACCTCCAGCAGATTCTTCGCCAGCAAAGCCAATCGTTTGAGCATTTAAGCCTTGGACAAACCACTTAAAGCCGACTGGCATTTCCTTGACTTCGCGACCCAAGCTACTGCAAACACGATCAATCATACTGCTGGAAACCAATGTCTTCCCAACATGCAGATGACTGGGCCATTGTCCACGATGTTGATATAAATAGTTGATCGCAACAGCAAGATAATTATTTGGATTCATCAAACCAGTCGAAGGGGTCACTATGCCATGTCTGTCAAAATCAGGATCGTTACCAAACGCTAAGTCATACTTGTCTTTTAGCTTTATGAGGCCTGACATTGCGCTTGTCGACGAGCAGTCCATCCTTATTTTGCCGTCTTTGTCACAATGCATAAAGCTAAACTGTTGGTCCACTTTTTTGTTTACTACCTCGATGTTTAGCTTGTATTGGTCTGCAATTCTATCCCAATAATAAATACCTGAACCACCCAAGGGATCAGTACCAAGCTTCAATTTCGCATCAGCAATAGCGGACATATTGATGACTTGGTCTAGTTCATTTATATAAGTAGTGGCAAAATCAATTTGCTTTACATGATTTGATTGCATTGCTTTTGCAATCGTTATCCTTCTAACTTGCTTACAACCATTCGCAATAATTTCATTAGCTCGTTTTTGAATTTGATTGGTGACATTTGAGTCAGCAGGGCCACCATGTGGAGGATTATATTTAAAACCACCATCAGACGGGGGATTATGTGACGGTGTAACTACAATACCGTCAGCAAAACCACTGTTTCTGCCCTTGTTATAACCCAAGATACAATGAGAAATCACCGGAGTGGGTGTGAAACCATTGTTTTCTTGAATAACGACATCAACGTTATTTGCCGCCAGCACCTCGATACAAGTCGTAATTGCCGCCTCAGACAGTGCGTGAGTGTCCATACCGATAAATATTGGGCCAGTGATATCGTGCGCGGTTCTATACTCAACTAGCGCTTGCGAAATAGCAGCAATATGTATGTCATTAAACGTAATGAGGGAAGAACACCCACGGTGTCCAGATGTCCCGAAACTGACTCTTTGTTGCGCTATTTCAACTGAAGGCACAAATGAATAATAGTCGGTTATTAGACGAGCTACATTAATTAGCATATCGGTAGTAGCAGGCTTTCCTGCCATTGGATGAAGACTCATGTTTTTCCTTTTTCGACAGTTGTCTGACGCTAATATGTTACCTTTAATTGCAGAAAAAGCCTACATACGTAGGTATTAATCTGGCAAAGGTAGTTTTTCACTAATTCAATTACACTCAATTTAATAGTGATTAATGTAAAAAATACATGGCGAATATAAAAATCAGATGCGAAAAGATATAGAAAGCTGTGTGACAGCCATAAAACAAAAAATTAAAGGCAAGGATGAGCAAATACAATTGGCTCTCGTTTGCTTATTGGCTAAGGGTCATTTGTTATTAGAGGACCTGCCAGGAATGGGGGAAAACAACGTTGAGTCAATGCTTAGCATCCGTTCTTAGCTTGGATTATGCGAGGGTGCAGTTCACTTCAGACTTGCTCCCTGCGGACATGTTAGGCGTCAATATATATGAACCCGACAGCCATCAATTTAGCTTTCACCCTGGTCCAATATTTCAAACCAAGTATTGTTAGCCGACGAAATAAATAGAGCGAGTCCTAAAACCCAAAGTGCATTACTTTAAGCTATGGCTGAAAGCCAAGTAACAATTGACGGAAAAAGCTATGAATTGCCAATGCCCTTCTTTGTAATAGCAACTCAAAACCCACTATTTCAATCTGGTACATACCCGTTACCTGAATCGCAAATTGACCGTTTCACAATGAAACTATCATTAGGTTTTCCTAACTTTGAAGCTGAAAAGTCCATGTTATTAAGTAACGATGATCGCTCGTTTAGTCAAACAGTATTAGACACTCAAGCGCTTTTAGAACTACAAAAACAAGTGTCTGAGGTAGTGGTTAGTGAAGCAATAGTTGATTATATTTTAACACTCGGTTAATGCAACTAGAGACAATCCTGAATTCCCAAATGCGTTATCTCCCAGAGCCTCAAAAGCAATATATCATTGTGCACAAGCGTTTGCTTTTATACATGGTAGAAATTACGTTATTCCAGAAGATGTTCAAATGATCTTTCCGTCGGTCACTGAACACCGACTAAGAGGTCAAGACCAGTTCGCACAAAATGCGACTTCACTTAGCGTTCAGTTATTGAAGAAAATTGATCCTATTGCTGGCTTAGGAAGTTTTTATGAAGTACTGGATTCAAGCACGTATCAACAAATGGTTGGAATAAACGTATTCCCTCAAGTTACGCTTATCAGATGGATGTAAAACAACACATTTATACTACCGACTCGATTTGGTTGGGCTATTGTAGGGTTAATGAGTTGTTTGTTCATCTTAGGTACCAATTACCAAAACAATGTTATTTTAATGTTTTGTTACTTTGTATTCGCTCTTTTGTTACTCGCCTTGTTTCATAGTTTTGTTAACTTTGTGCAATTTCCATATTGCCTTCCGACCAATCAGAAACGCTTTTACTAATCAACATGTTCAATTGCAACTTGTTTTATCGCACAAAACAAATAAAACAGGGCTCCACTCGTTATCAAATATCGCTATTTTTAGTAAACATTATCCTGTTTATGAATACTTAGAAGATGGCGTAAATACCATCGCAATCAGCCAATTTTCAAGAGGATTACATGACCTACACAGAGTATCAGTTGAGAGTATTTTCCCATTCGGATTATTTAGATGTTGGTCACACCTTTCTGCCCCCGGCCAGTTTTTAGTTTTTCCTGCACCTATTGCTTGCAGTTTAAAATTGCGCCAGCGGAATTCAAAAGGTAATACAGGCAATAAATCAGGTGTTGCAGTCACTTCAGAAGACTTACAGGGTATAAGAGACTACCGCGATTCGGACCCTATTCATCATGTGTCATGGAAGCACTTTGCAAAAGGCCAAGGTTTACTTAGTAAAGATTTTAGTGAACGCTCTGCAATATCAGGCTGGTTACATTTCAGTGATTACTTTAATGGAAACGTTGAATATGCACTGAGCGAAGTTACTTTTTCAAATACTCGAATTAAGTAACCAAGAAGCAAACTTTGGCTTTTCAATTGGGAAACAACAGATAATACCAAATACTGGCACGCAGCATCAACGACAATGTTTAGAAGCCGTTGCATTGTATCGCCACAAACAACTACCGCATAACCTTTACGACAGTGATGATGCTACCGAAATGGAGCAGCCGTAACATGCAAAGAACTAAAGTCTACAATCGAAAAATTGCCTCACTAACCACATTGGGTACCTTTGCTGCCCTAATAATCTCATTAATAGAGCCATTAATGGGATGGGTTTTAGTCTTATGTGCTTGCTCATTTTGCATTACCTTATACAAATCAATTAAACACAATAGCCCTCTTAAAAATTCAATATTAAATTTACTCGCTATTTTATGCATCTCAATTTTAATTTGGCTAGCTGCAGACTATAGCTTATTAAAAACGATGATCAATTTACTAGTCGTTGCGTGTTGTTTAAAAATTCTAAATTTACACCATACTGGTGACTACCAAATGGTTTTTGTCAATTCAGCTATTTTTGGTCGCATGTGGACTTATTTTCCATCAAGGTTTACTAAACAGCTTATTCTACGCACTGCTCATTATCTTAATATTTTGCGTATTACACGCGATTAAAATTAAGGAAACGAGCCTTAATATTTATTCGAAGCACACCGGCATTCTTCTTTTACAAGCAATCCCAATAGCAGCTATATATATTTTTTGTTACACCCAAATTGTTTCCCCTGTGGCAAATGCCGATTAACCAATCTACTACAACGGGGTTATCCGAAAAAATGACACCCGGTGACATTGCAAATCTAGCAAAGTCGGATGAGTTAGTTTTCAGGGCCGAATTTACGGGTCCCCTACCGTCTCCACACGAGCGTTATTGGCGTGCTATTGTATTAGACGAATTTGATGGAAAAAGCTGGTCTATTTCGAAAACAGATACTAGTTTTGATAGTCCTAAAACAATAGAGTATCAGGGCCCGTCATTAGATTATATTGTGATCGCCCAGCCGACATCAACGAAATGGCTATATTCACTGGATATTCCAATTTTAATACGAGGTCTATCAACGCAAACTATTTCAACCAATCAACAGTTTCAATTAACCGGCAGCAGACCTTTACATACACAAGGTTTTATACGCTATTAAATCATTTATAGAACAGCCTCTAAACATTTACAAAGGCTATGAAAATTTGTCTCAATATTTGCAAATACCGGCATCAGGTAACCCCGATACTGTTGAGTTCGTCATTCAGAATATTAATTCATCGATGTCAACTCAAGAGAAAATCGACCAGTTAACATCGACGTTTTTTAAGTAATGATTTTAGTTACACACTTTCACCAACATTAATGCAGTCAGCACCTATTGATGAATTTTTGTTTAAAAATAAGCTGGCTTTTGTTCGCACTATGCGTCCGCTCTCACTTATATGTTGCGCCTTGCAGAGGTCCCAGCTCGAATTGTCACGGGGTATCAAGGTGGAGAAGTTCAATCTGACAATATGATAAGTGTGCATCAATTTGACGCACACGCTTGGGTAGAAGCTTGGGATAATGACAAGGGATGGATACGCATAGATCCCACTGCAATAGTTGCACCCAATAGGGTTTTATCTGGCCTACTAAGCATGATACAAAATCGACGAGAATTTAGGGACCAATCTCCCTTTTCTCTAACTAACTTTAAAAGAATATGTGGTGTTTAATCAATTAAGGCTTTTGATGGCACAGATTGATCATACGTGGGACCAATCTGTATTGAGTTACAACCAAGAAAGGCAAAAGTCACTGCTAAAAAAAATATTTGGAAATATGAAGGCTGAAAGCTTCACTTACGCTCTTATTGGTAGTTTTGTGATTATTGGTCTATTTATTGGTTTGTTGTTTATACCAAGGCCCAACCCAAAGGCATCGGATGAAAGCAAATGGATAAATAAGCTGTTTCAATTATTCGAAAAGCAAAATATATCGCGTATAGAGAATGAAACATTACAACAATTTAATCAGCGAATAAACCCTCAATTAACACCGCTAGCCACCAATGCACTTGGCTTTATTGTTAAAGAATATTACGAGTGGAAATATACAAACCTAAAGCAAAAAACCGCATTTAAAACACTTCGACGTCCGACTGCATAAACACGTAATTGCCTTACAATCGCAATTTACTGACAAATAGTTACATTTATTAAGGTTGAAATTCGATTTTGGAACACGGCTAAAGAAACGAGTATTATTTAGAAATATTGGCAATTTCATCAAATTGCGGCGCATGTGCAAATATCTAGATGACGATGCTATTGAACTCGTGATGGCCCCCCTCTCAACAAAGAACAAAACGCCTTAGCTCAAACAGTATCTATATTGCGGGCATAAAAAAACCCAGCTAGTGCTGGTTTTTTAGACTTCTTACTAGCTCAAAACACTATTTCTTAGCTGCTTTTCTCGCTTTAACTTCTTCAATAACAGACTCAGCAATCGTTAGTTGGGCATGGGTTGTAGTGTGAGAATTCCATAGAGAACTGACCACGGCCCGATGTCATTGTACGTAAGTGTTCCGATATAACCGAACATTTCTGAAAGTGGGACATCTGCTTTAACGCGCACACCCGATAACGCCTGGTTGTTGATCTTTTATCATGCCGCGACGACGGTTCAAGTCACCGATAACATCACCCACGTGGTCGTCTGGCGTATACACGTCAACTGCCATGATAGGTTCGATTAGCTGTGGACCGGCCTTCGGAATTGATTGACGGAACGCGCCTTTCGCTGCGATTTCAAATGGCTACTGCAGATGAATCCACGGCGTGGAATCCACCGTCGTACAAGCTCAACTTTCGACGTCCAGTACTGGGAAGCCAGCCAGTACGCCCGTCACCCATCATGCCTCCTGAAACCTTTCTCAATCGCTGGGAAGAATTCCTTAGGAACGTTACCACCCACAACTTTAGAGGCAAATGTAAAGCCGGTGTTGGCTTCGCCTGGACTGGATGCGATAATCGATTTTACCAAACTGGCCAGAACCACCAGATTGTTTCTTGTGCGTGTATGAATCGTCAATTTCTTGAGTGATTGTTTCACGGTATGCAACTTGAGGCTTACCAACAGTCAACTCAACACCGTAAGTACGCTTAAGAATGTCTACTTTGATATCTAAGTGAAGCTCACCCATTCCACGCAAAATTGTTTCGCCTGAGTCTTCATCAGTTTCAACTTTGAATGTTGGATCTTCAGCAACCATTTTACCAATTGCAATACCCATCTTCTCAGTCGAACCTTTATCTGCAGGTGCAACGGCAATAGAAATAACTGGCTCAGGGAAAACCATTGGCTCTAGTGTACAAGAATGCTTCGGATCACATAATGTATGACCGGTTTGAACGTTCTTCATACCCACGATAGCAATGATATCACCAGCTTGTGCCGTGCTTATTTCAGTACGGTCATTCGCATGCATTTCAACCATGCGGCCTACACGCTCCGACTTACCAGTGAACGAGTTTAGAACACTGTCACCTTTGTTCAACGTACCAGAGTAGATACGGATAAAGGTTAATGCGCCAAAACGGTCATCCATGATTTTAAATGCTAAGGCGCGGAAAGGTTCTGTAGGAGAAACAATCGCTTTCAAGCCATTCGGCTCACCAAATTCATCGGTCAAATCCTGTGGATCAACTTCAGCAGGCGCCGGCAAGTAATCAACAACTGCGTCAAGAATGTTTTGCACGCCTTTGTTCTTAAATGCAGAACCACAATATGTTGGGAAGAACTCAAGTTTACGAGTTCCGTCACGTATACAACGTTTGACGTCAGCTAGAGACGGTGTTTCACCTTCCATATATGCCATCAATAATTCGTCGTCTTGCTCTAATGCTGTTTCAATTAGAAGTTCGTGGTATTCATTTACTTTGTCAACCATGTCAGCAGGCACGTCACCAACTGTGAAGTTCTCTGGAAGACCAGTGTCATCCCAAACGTATGACTTTTTCTCAAGCACATCAACGATGCCGACGAAGTCGTCTTCAATACCAATTGGCAAAGCCATAACGAGCGGATTTGCACCCAACACGTCTTTAACTTGCTTAACAACACGGTAGAAGTCAGCACCCATACGGTCCATTTTGTTTACGAAGATAATTCGTGCAACTTCTGAGTCGTTCGCGTAGCGCCAGTTTGTTTCTGATTGTGGCTCAACACCACCAGATCCGCAGAAATACCCCCACACCACCATCAAGTACTTTCAATGAACGGTAAACTTCAACTGTGAAGTCAACGTGTCCCAGGAGTATCGATGATGTTCATGCGGTGATCTTTCCAGAAACATGTAGTCGCAGCAGACTGAATAGTAATACCGCGCTCTGCTTCTTGTTCCATGAAGTCCGTGGTTGATTCACCATCATGAACTTCGCCGTTTTATGGATTTTACCGGTAAGTTTCAAAATTCGTTCTGTTGTGGTCGTTTTACCCGCGTCAACGTGAGCAAAAATACCTATGTTTCTGTAGTGTGCTAAATCTGTCATGTTTCCACTTTATAGGTTCTAAAAAATCGGGGCGGATTATATAGATTATTGCAGACGAATTACACTGTTTTCAGTGTATTCTTTAAAAAGAATTCAAAAACATCGTAAACAATAGCTAATAAAACCCACAATAAATGTGCAAAATTTAACTTAAGCAATATGAATCTATTGAATTAAATGTGCACCTGTAAGTATTATCACGGTAATTTCATCTCTATCGTGATAAAGATGTTTAGCGCTTAATTTATGTTTGATCTGCCGTTCATTCAACGCATCAATAATCGTCGATATTAACGCTTTTACGGTTTGAAAACGTTGTTTCATTGGTAATTTTAGGTTGAAAATCGTACTTGTAGCTTTCCGGCTGCATAGCCAATCCGTCATTAGTTGCGCAACACGCTCGGGCTTTTCAATCATATCGCATACTAACCAATCAACATGACCATCCAAGGGTTTATATTTAAAACCATCAGCAGCTTGGTATTTAACTAACCCTGTTGCCATCAAGGATTCTGCCATGGCACCATTATCAACCGCTTCTACATTTATCCCGCGTGACACTAGTTGATATGTCCAACCGCCTGGACACGCACCAAGATCAACAGCAGTCATCCCTTTTTGTAAACAGACACTTTGCTGATTTGGACTCAAAAATAATTGAATAGCCCTCTTCCAGCTTGAGCGTTGAGCGACTTGGTGCTTCCGGTGGGAATTTAAGACGAGTGATACCTAGCGGTTGCGAATGACGATTTTTAGGGTAAGAAAAAGCAACTATGCACTTGCTACTATCAGAGAAAACTAAATGAATAAAAGGTAAACCAGAATGCGGCTTGCTAGTTAACAACCCTTCCTTTCGGAGTCTTTGACGCATAGGAACTGTGAACTTTTTGCAAAACTTCGCTACCTCCTTACCTTTTTCATTGTCAGCGTGTTCAACGAATATATCACCTAAGCATTGCTGGCTGAGTTCTGTCTTGTCTTTTAAATAATCAAGAATAGTTGTGATCCTGTCGCTGGCATCAGCTAATTCAACATGGCCAATAACACAAAGACGCTGCCTAGCAAAAACACATTCACTTAGTGCAAAGCTGGCAAACTGTTCATGAGCACTGAGCGCTTGATAAAAATGGAAATTGAACCATTGCACTATTTCGCACAAACTGACTATATCCATACAATTTATGGCTTGCAGATACATGTTCCAGTATCTGCACCAAGATCGGCTTCATAGCCTTCTCGGCAGTAAAACAGCATAGACCTTAGTGTCTATCTTGTTGCTTTTATTAAATACGCCTAAAATTCATTTTTATTTCCTAACCACGGCGTACATTGTTAGCAACCATCCTAAAATTATAAAGACACCGCCGATTGGGGTGATTATTCCGAGTAACGAAACACCTGAAAAAGCGATTGCGTACAAAGAAAAAGAGAAGAAGAAAACCCCAATGGCCACACAAATAGTCGCAGTATAAAATAAACGTTTTTGATAGAGCGAATATAATACGCCGAGCATTAACAAGGCGACGCCATGAATAAGTTGATACCTAACGCCCGTTTGCAAAATATCCATTTGATATTCACTCAATGTGTCTTTGAGGCTATGCGCCGCAAATGCACCTAATAATACACCTAGGAACAAATAAAATGCGCCAATAAAAACACTTGTTTTTGTCTCTATACTCATTACCAAAGCGCGCGTTGGCCTCGGTTCATTCGCAATTTCATCTGCTGTTGTTTGTCCCCAGCCAGTAATCTTATCCATGTTCGTCATCCACTTGTTCTAGCATCCAGTCTCTGAATAATTGTATTTTGCTTACCGCTGCTTGCCCAAGATGGCAAACCAAATAACAAGCATCTTTACTCTCAATACTTTCTTCAAAAGGACAAATCAAGCGGCCAGAATCAATTTCTGGTCTAGCTAGAAGCACATTGGACAACGCAATACCTTGGCCAAGCGCCGCGGCTTGCAAAACTAACATAGTATGGCTAAACATGGGCCCTTGATTAACGTTGACTTGATTAACGCCAAAATGTTTTAACCAGTTTTTCCATGCACTCCTTGAACTGTCATGCAAAAGAACGTGTTTTTTTAAGTCGGTAAGCGTGTCTACTGGTTTGGCTTGCTGAAAAAGCAAGGGAGAGCACATAGGCGTTAAGTATTCAGTTTGAAGTTTAACAGCATCAACTCGAGGCCAATTGCCTTTTCCATAGTAAATAGCGACATCGACTGTCTCATCTAAAAAGCCATCGTCCCAAATCGACCGCTTTTATCCGAACATCGATATCAGGATGGCTAATCGAAAACTGACTAATTTTGGAAACTAACCATTGGCTTGCGAAACTAGGTGGGCTGCGACTGTAATCGCGCCTTTCGACCCCAAAGCAAGTAACCTATCTGTTGCGCCTTGCAAGTCAGAGAATATATCTTTGAGTTCTATAAAGTAAGACTGGCCTTCCTCTGTTAAAAGCAGCTTTCTATTTCGTCGCAGAAATAATTTCGTCGTTAAATAATTTTCTAATGATTTAATTTGATGGCTAACAGCAGCTTGCGTAACAAAGAGCTCTTCCGCTGCTTTTGTAAAACTCAAATGCCTTGCAGCAGTTTTCAAAGGCTTTTAGGGCATTCAATGGGGGGTAATCTTTTTGCCATCAACAATTTCCACTCATTTTTTCTAAATTATACATTAGTTTTTCTAATTATTAAGAAAAGTTTTTATCATTATATTATTTGAAATTTTTAGCCTAATATAGCAGTCGATTAGCAATATTAAGGTGTTGTATTTTAACGGAATAAAGCGTTTACAACAAATTAATAAATTATTAACAAAATCAACTTAAAAGCAACAAATCAACTTAAGGCAAAAGAATGAAACTCAAGAAAAACTCAATATTTCTAATATTGGCATCTCACCGTATTTACAGGGACAGTAAATGCAACCATGAATGCAACCACAGATTTAGTCACTGATAAAGCAATCACTATGCAGCTTATCAAAGAATCATTTGAACAATACAGTTTAGTTATAGAAACAGCTGACTTTGAGAATGATGTAAGCGCGCTTTTGGTTGAAAAGCCATATATGCCAAAGACACGTTTCTTTGCTCGTATCACTCGCACTCTTTCAACGACCACTGTTGAATCTGAAGAATAATATTTTGTAATGCGGGAAGTTAATTACATTAACTTCCCGTGTTATTAAACATACTCCTACCGCTTCACTCAATTAGTACATCACAAATCGCTTCAATCGGATGCTGTGGCCTTTCGCTATCAAAACGCTTAACTTGGCTCCGACATGAATATCCGGTTGCTAATACTTTGTGATTATTCTGAACCGCAACTTTGACCGGCTGTGACCAGCTCAAATCGTATATACCTTTAGAGTTTTCTAATTGTTCAACTTCATGCCCATAAGTCCCGGCCATTCCACAGCAACCCACAGGCACTATTTCAAGCGTCATGCCTAATAATTCAAATAGACTCTGCCATTGTGTTTCAGTCTTTGGTAATGCTGTTTTTTCGGTGCAATGCGCGAGTAACTTATAGGTCACGTTGTTATCTAGGGTCCTTAGTCTTAGTTTTATTATTGTTTTTGGCTATCGTAGCGAGCGCTAAAATGCGTTCACTTGGCAGCACCGACAGCCACTCTGTCAGCGTATTTACAGTAAAATCACCTCTTTCGTCACCTAATATTTTTGCATACTCGTCGCGATAACATAATACCAACGAGGCATCTGCACCAATCATTGTGAGGTCCAAAGAAGCGATCGTATTCAATAGAGATGAGGTCGTTTTAGCCGTCGTCTCAAAGCGCTTTAGAAAGCCCTTTACATGCTGAGCTTTGCCATTAGGTGAAAACGGCAGCAATACTGGTTGATAGCCTAACATTTTTACCACTTTCAGCATTTTTTCAACACATTGCGCATCATAGAAGCTAGTAAAGGGGTCTTGAACTATAACAACGTAATTTGCTCTCTGCGCGACACTGAGCTGTTTTAAAGCTGCAACGTCATGCGTGCACTCAATGCTTTTAATTCTGCTTGCGAGTGTCGGATATGATAGCAATGGCGCATCAACATAACCGATGACTTTTTTAATGCCCGTTTTAACAACCGACGATGCTAAAAAGAAGTTAAAAAAGCGCGGGAACTTAGCCATAGCGGGTGCTAAAATTTCAACGTTGGCAACAAAGTGGTCTTTTAACGGCCTCGTATAACGTTGATAGTAAATTGATAAAAATTTCGCTCTAAAGTCAGGAACATCTACACCAACGGGACATTGGCTTGAGCAAGACTTACAAGCTAAACAACCATTCATAGATTCAAAAACCTCATGCGAAAAGTCATTTTTTTTAGTCTTTGAATTTCTTAATTTAGTTAACCAATTGCTTTGAAATTGATGATAACTGAGGGATGATGTATCCACATCTTCTTTACTCAACAAGCGCAACCATTCGCGGATCAATCCAGCCCTGCCCTTTGGACTATGCCTCCTGTCATGCGTAATTTTGCTCGACGGACACATTGGCGAGGTAGTGTCATAGTTAAAGCACAAACCATTGCCATTGCAGCTCATTGCAGGTTCAAATTCGTTCTTAAATGCAATTGGAATAGTGCGGTCAAACGTCGCTCGCTTAGTATCGGACACTTTAACCATAATTGCTGATGAGTCGAATGGCGTACAGATTTTACCCGGATTCATTTTATTTAGCGGGTCAAAAGCAGATTTTATTTTACGTAGTTCTGTGAAAAGTTCTTCACCAAAAAACTCAGGCGCATATTCACTGCGGTACCCTTTGCCATGCTCACCCCACATTAGTCCGCCATATTTAGCAACTAATGCAACCACTTGGTCAGAAATTTGATTAACTAGTTTTTCTTGCTCTATGTCGCATAAGTCAAGTGCAGGTCGGACATGCAATACACCTGCATCAACGTGACCGAACATGCCATATTTCAAACCATGACTATCGAGTAAATCTCTAAACTCCATAGCAAAGTCAGCTAAATGCTCAGGCGGAACGGCAGTATCTTCGGCAAATGCAATTGGCTTTTTAATCCCTTTTATTTTGCCTAACAAGCCAACCGATTTTTTTCTCATCGCATAAATTTTATTAATTTCAGCCCGTTCATAGGTCACCTGAAAACCAATAACACCGTCAGTACCTTGCTCTGCAGCCATTTGCAATCGCTTCGAAAGCATCGCTATTTTAGCTTCGATCTCTTGTTGGTCATCACTGTTGTACTCAACCATATTAAGGCCAAGCATTACTTTATTTTCTACGTCAGTAATTAAATCAGAAACGCTATGCCAGATGATGTCAGCGCGAGCCATATTTAAGACTGTACTATCGACCGTTTCAACCGAAGTCGCTTGCGCTGCAATCATACTCGGAGCATGGCGCAATGCCGACTCGAATAGATCATACTTTACATTGACTAACGCAGTGTATTTAGGAATTCTTGTAATATTAAGTTTAGCTTCTGAAACGAATGCCAGTGAGCCTTCTGCGCCGGTAATTAATCGGCTTACGTCAATCAGTTGTTCATTTTCATTGTAAACATGTTCAAGGTCGTAGCCAGTAAGGAAGCGGTTTAAACGAGGAAATTTAGCTATTATCTGTTCGCGCTTTTGCACGCAGGTTTGCATGATTTGCTGCAGAATAATGCCAAGACTGTCATTATTCTGCGCTCTAAGCTTTGCTTCTTCTATCTGCATAGGCTTTGTATCAATTACATCGCCATTAGCTAAAACGGACGTTAATTCGAGTACATGGTCACTCGTCTTGCCATAAACTAAGGATCCTTGACCAGAAGCATCGGTGCTAATCATCCCACCCACAGTAGCGCGATTACTCGTTGATAAGTCTGGAGAGAAAAAATAACCATAAGGTCTTAAAAAATCATTAAGAGCATCTTTTATCACCCCTGACTGCACTTTAACCCAGCCCTCTTCTATATTGTGCGCGATTATATTATTCATATATCGAGATGTATCCACTACAATGCCAGGCGTCAGCGATTGGCCATTTGTACCCGTTCCTCCTCCTCGTGCGCTAAAGGTAACTTTAGGCCACGCATTCGCGACTTTCGTAATAATACTGAGGTCTTCAGTCGACTTTGGATGCAATACTGCTTGGGGCAGTTGTTGATATATACTATTGTCTGTTGCAACAGCTAATCGACTTGAATAACTAACTTCAATATCTCCTGCATATACTGAGTGTTCTAATTCAATAATATATTGTTGAACATCTTTATGCAGCGCACTCTGTGGCACTAATATAGGTAATTTTTTTGTCAGCTTTGTATCTAAAATAGCTGTTAATTCGGTCAACTGAGCTCTCCTTAAGTAGCAACGCCAGTATATAGACTACGAAGCAAATGCTCTAGTAGGTTTATGTATGATTTATATTTCTCTTATTCCAAAATATTTGAACTGTCATTTGAGTATCTTCTAATGAAATAAGCTTAATGATTACCTGATACTCTAAAGCTTGTACTATTTCCGACACCTAAAACAGCAGCAACTTGC
Organism: uncultured Glaciecola sp.; assembly: GCF_937770335.1. Lineage (GTDB taxonomy): Bacteria > Pseudomonadota > Gammaproteobacteria > Enterobacterales > Alteromonadaceae > Glaciecola. The sequence goes on along the minus strand of NZ_CALJHY010000002.1, from coordinate 427,938 downwards.
CTGCAAGCTGGTAAATATAATAACCACTTAAAAATAATTGGTATTTACATATATCAATTTATACCTATATAGGTTATAGTTACTATGTCGAAAACGTTAATAAAGAGGATAATAAACCTTGTTGCCACCATACGACGTAAAACAATGCGTGTGTGCAACAAATAATTAGGAGTTAAAAATGAAGAAATTTTTCAAAAAGTTATTTAAGAAACGCCACCCCTATGCACCTGTTGCATTCCTTGGTAGAAAAGCGGTTGAAGGCTCTATGGGCTGTAAAGTAGTGAAAACTAAAAAGTTATACAAAATCATACAAGCTGAAAGAGAAGAAAGCTAAAAGCTAACTTCATTACCAACCTCTGCTAACCCAATTAATGCGGTTAGTTACAACTTGTAACACGTTGACATACCTGGTCACCTGGATTTGCGCTATGATCCAAATTAATAGCATTTCAATCAAAATCGAAGAGTACAGGTATGCGACTATTTAGAGTATTCACAGGTATAATATTGATATTATGTGGTGTTATATTCACTATTCTCCCAGGTTCAACACTATTTTTATTGGGCGGCCTAGTGTTACTGAGTGTCGATTTTTATCCTGCTAGACGTTTTCTTACCAAAGTGCAGCGTGCAATAACGCTCAGCGCCAGAAGCTTAGATATTTTTTTGCTGAATCGAAAGTACAAATAAGAAAAGTTATTTTAAAAATTTAATAATGTTGGAAGCACCTGCAATTAGGCTGGCAACCCTATGGAAGCAGGTGAGAATATAATCGCTCTGAGTAATAAAAAAGGCTACAACATGTAGCCTTTTTTGTGTCTACCGTCTTTTAAGCATGCTTCTCAGCAAGGTATAACCAAGTTTCGACTACCGTATCTGGATTTAACGACACTGAATCGATACCTTGTTCGACCAACCAAGCTGCAAAGTCCTCGTGATCAGAAGGACCCTGACCACATATCCCAACATATTTGCCTCTCGCTTTAGCTGCTTTTATAGCCATCGCTAGCAATGCTTTGACTGCAGGATTTCTTTCGTCAAATAAATGCGCTATAAGACCTGAGTCACGATCGAGCCCTAACGTTAACTGAGTTAAGTCGTTAGAACCAATAGAGAAACCGTCAAATATATCGAGAAATTGGTCGGCTAAGAGTGCATTTGAGGGTAATTCACACATCATAATGACACGCAAACCATTCTCACCTTTAACTAATCCTTGCTCAGCCAGCAGCTCGATAACTTTTTCACCCTCTTCCAATGTCCTGACGAATGGGATCATAATTTCAACATTGGTTAAGTCCATTATATTACGAACTCGCTTAATTGCTTCACATTCGAGCGCAAAACAATCTCTGAAATCTTCAGAAATATAACGACTAGCCCCGCGGAAACCTAACATTGGGTTTTCTTCATGTGGCTCGTATTGATAGCCACCTACTAAGTTGAAGTATTCATTCGACTTAAAATCTGACATACGAACAATGACTTTCTTCGGAGAGAAAGCTGCGGCAATAGTAGAGATACCTTCAACTAATTTCTCTATATAAAATTCCACAGGGGATGCATAGCCCGCTATCATTTCAGTGATTTCTTGTTTTAGTTCGCTAGGTTGATCATCAAAGTTGAGCAATGCCTTTGGATGCACGCCAATCATGCGGTTTATGATAAACTCTAAACGAGCTAAACCAACGCCTTCATGTGGTAATCGAGCAAAATCGAATGCTCTGTCCGGATTCCCGACATTCATCATAATGCTCAGTGGTAAATCGGGCATGGAGTCGACTCGTGATGTAATGACTTCAAAATCAAGTTCTTGATTATAGATAAAGCCCGTATCGCCTTCAGCACAGCTTACGGTGATTGCGTCACCCGTTGCTATACTATCGGTGGCATTGCCACAACCAACAACTGCTGGAATCCCCATTTCGCGGGCGATAATAGCGGCGTGGCAAGTGCGCCCACCGCGATTTGTAACAATCGCAGATGCCTTTTTCATGATCGGTTCCCAATCTGGGTCAGTCATGTCAGTAACAAGCACATCGCCTGCTTCAATCTTATCCATTTCAGCAATAGAGCTAAGTACTTTTGCTTTACCGGCACCGATTTTATGACCAATAGCGCGGCCTTCACAAACGATTTTAGTTGCATTTCCTTTTAATTGATAACGCTCTATAACTTGCATGTCCTCGCGACTACGAACAGTTTCTGGACGCGCTTGAACAATATATAATTTACCATCCGAACCGTCTTTAGCCCATTCTATATCCATCGGACGTTTGTAATGTTTCTCAATAACAATAGCTTGCTTAGCTAACTCCATTACTTCGTCATCAGTTAATGAGAAGCGGGTGCTATCTGCTTTATCGATATTGACAATTTCTACCTGTTTGCCATGTTCTAAGTCTTCTGAGTAAATCATTTTGATTAATTTACTACCTAAATTTCGGCGAACGATAGCGGGATTGCCTTTACTTAAAGTAGGCTTGTGCACATAAAACTCATCCGGATTCACTGCACCCTGCACAACCATTTCACCTAAGCCGAATGAACTTGTAATGAAAACAACGTCTTCGAAACCAGACTCGGTATCTATGCTGAACATGACGCCTGAAGAAGATAAATCACTGCGCACCATGCGTTGAATGCCGGCTGACAAAGCGACTCCTTTGTGATCATATCCTTGATGTACACGATAAGAAATCGCTCTGTCGTTAAACAATGAGGCAAAAACATGCTTAATCGCGACCAGGACAGACTCATAGCCTTTTACATTAAGAAACGTTTCTTGCTGGCCTGCAAATGATGCATCTGGCATATCTTCAGCGGTCGCAGATGAGCGCACTGCAAATGACGCTTGATCACCCATCTCACCTTGTAATTTAATAAAAGCAGACTGAATTTCGTCTTCTAACTCAGATTGAAATGGTGTATCTAATATCCACTGGCGAATGGTTTTACCCGCTTCAGCCAATGCATTCACATCATCTACATCGAGTGCATCTAGTATTTCATGTATTTTTGTTTCAACGCCGCTTTGTTCTAAAAATTGATTAAAAGCATGCGATGTCGTTGCAAATCCACCGGGAACTTGAACGCCTGCATTCGACAGATTTGATATCATTTCACCCAATGACGCGTTTTTACCACCAACACGGCTAACATCGTCCATGCCCAACTCTTGATACCAAAGTATGAATTCTTGCACTGCTAAAGTCTCCCGCTGATTTATTTTACCGATAAATTTTGTCACTGTTTGTTGTAACAAGGTATGATTAATTACGAACATTAGTACACACGACTAACTGCATATTTACAATGCTCACGTGGGAGTCTAAATTGACCTGTATACTAAGTAAAATTTAATTTTATTTCGTAATTAATTTACAACAATGTTAAGGAGATGTTGTGCGAGCTGCTTTTTATATATCCGATGGTACGGCCATAACCGCAGAGGTTTTCGGGCATGCTTTGCTGTCTTTATTCCCTGTGGAATTTCAACACATTACGATCCCTTTTGTTGAAACAGAACAACATGCTGAAACAGTGCTTGAACAAATCAAAGCGCATTTTGAAGAAAGCGGACAACGCCCATTAGTATTTTATACGATGGTAAATTTTGAAATTCGAAAATTGATGAGTGAATCAGTTGGGATTAATTATAATTTTCTTGATCAATTTGTGGCACCTCTCGAAAAAGTAATTGGGGTTCCGTCTAAACCTGAAAAACATCGCACCCACAGTATCCATGAAAAAACCTACGATATACGAATTGAAGCAGTAAATTATGCACTAGCAAATGACGATGGTTCAAACCTAAAAGATTATCATGAGGCTGATATTATATTGGTTGGAGTGTCCCGCTCCGGTAAAACACCAACAAGCTTATATTTAGCACTTCAGTATGGAATAAAAGCAGCCAACTATCCATTTACAGAAGATGATATGGGCGACATTTTAAAAATGCCGACATCATTGAAGGGGTTCCAAAAGAAGCTGTTTGGGCTCACTATTGATGCCAATAGATTGCATCAAATTCGGTCTGAACGGAAAGCAAATAGTCGCTACGCATCAATGCAGCAATGCAGAATGGAATTGCGTGAAGTTGAAAATTTATATCGAAAAGAGAAAATTCCATTCTTAAATAGTACTAAATTTTCAATCGAAGAAATTTCAGCTAAAATACTAGCGAACACTGGTTTACAAAGAAGAAAGTACTAATTGACCTTGGCTATATTGTCATACATAATTGTCTTTAAAAGTGATTAGCAACTCTCATGCTAATCACTTTTTTCTACTTTATTTGCTTTCATTGGATTTGGACGACCACCAGTCACTTTATCTGCACGCCCCTCTTCTTTGGCTTTCTCAGCGCGGCGTTTTCGAACTTCTTTGGGATCGGCAACTAGAGGACGATAAATTTCGACACGATCGCCGTCAAGTAAAATATCGGATGGCTTGCAGGTTCGATTCCATATTCCGACATTGTTTTCGTTTAAATCAATTTCGGGATATATGTTTTTTATACCCGACGCTTCTATTGCCTGTAAAACACTACTATCTGGCCCGATTTTCAAACTCAGCAGGCTCTGCTTATCTGGCAAACCATAAACAACTTCAACATTAATAGTACTCGACATTATTCGTACACCTGTTTTGCGCGCTGACTAAATGCATTAACCATATTATTAGCTAATGACTTAAATATTTTTCCAAAAGCAACTTCCATTAACCTGCTGGAAAAAACAAAATCGAGTTTAAGTTCAATCTTGCATGCATCATCAGACAGCGGTGTGAAACGCCAACCGCCAGAAAGAGATTTAAACGGTCCATCAGAGAGATCCATTTCAATCGCTGTATCTTTAATTAAGGTGTTTGACGTAGTCAATCGTTGTTTTACGCCGGCTTTAGACAGCACTAGCGAGGCAAGCATATAGTTATCGCCACTTTCTAATACTTCACTCTTTACACAACCTGGTAAAAAGCTATCGTATTTTTCAACATCGTTGACTAAGTCATACATTTGGCTAGCACTATATGCTACCAATGCACTTCTTTGAATACTAGGCATTACTAAAACACAACTTCAGGTTACAATATTCCATATTCTACCATGATCTTTAGAAATTTCGTGACGAAAAATCAAGGACATAAAGACAAAGTAATTAAGACTACGTATAATAGGTATTATGAAAAAATCAAAAAACAACACCGACACCATTGCACTGAATAGAAAAGCTCGCCACGAATATCAGTTTATTGATAAATTCGAAGCTGGAATGCAATTACAGGGCTGGGAAATTAAAGCAATTCGCGCCGGAAAGGCAAATATTACTGATAGCTACGTTTTTATCAAAGACGGCGAAGCTTATGTGAGTAATATTAACATCATGCCCTTAAATCAGGCGTCTACACACGTGGTTAGTGAACCTACTCGCGTGCGTAAACTGTTATTAAAAAAACGCGAAATTGAAGAACTTATGGGAGGACTCGATAGACAAGGTCTTACCATTGTCGCAACCGCAATGTATTGGAAAGCCTGCTGGGTAAAACTTGAAATTCAGTTAGCCAAAGGTAAGCAGGAACACGATAAACGCGACACTGTGAAAGACAGAGATTGGGCGCGTCAAAAAGAACGAATGATGAAGCGTAGTGCTTAGTAAAAGCTTGTACCACAACTTTGTGCATAAAAGCGGCTAAGTAAACAGCTCTCGAGTGACTACTGTAGCTACTTGAGAGGCACTGTTCGATATAAAACACGATGGTTCCTGCCTGCAAAATAGGAACAACCCCATCAATATAAAAAAACGAGTGAAATATCGTTATTTAATACTAATCTATATATTGGTTTCTATATCTTTTTGTCAATTGAGCAGCCCTTACCTGATCGATAATTAAGCTTATCAAGGGTGAAGAACTGTTACATGGAGAATCGCCTTTTCCTAGCCGCCTCAATTGCCTCTTAACCAAAGCCATATTGGCTAATCCACTGAGTGTTTTGTCCTTCCATGATGTTGCGGGTATATAACCAAGTGTATCTTGGCTAACTTCCCATTGGTTGACTAATGCAGGATTGAAGGCTAGTGCAGACGCCATACCAACAAGATCAATGTTAGAATCTAGTATGTCATTGACCACAGTAAGTCGTTTAATGCCTCCAGTTATCATCACTGGAATGCTACTGTGCTCGACAATCTGTTTTGCAAAAGTAAGAAAATAAGCCTCTCGAGCTAATGTTCTATCGTCTCCGCTTTTCCCCTGCATAGCTGGTGCTTCATATGAACCACCGGATAATTCAATAAAATCAAGTCCCATCGTGTTTAGCGTTTTAACGACCTCAATGGCATCCTCAACATCAAAGCCACCACGTTGAAAATCGGCAGAATTAAGTTTAACGGAAACAATAAACTGTGCAGAGCAGCTATTTTTAACCTGACGAATAATTTCATAAAGTATTTTAGCGCGTGATTGCAATTCACCGCCCCACTGGTCTTTTCTAATATTCGTCAACGGCGATAAGAACTGACTGACCAGATAGCCGTGAGCAGCATGAATTTCAACACCATCAAAACCCGCTTCCTCTGCTCGTTTTGCTGTTATGACAAAGCGCGCAATAACCTCTTGAATTTCTGCTTCCGACATCGCTTTGGGTTGTGTGAACAGACGACTATGTTTACCCATGTTCAAAGCAACATCTGATGGCGAAAGCACTTTTCCGCCCATTTTTTTAAACACCTGACGGCCCGGATGGTTAATTTGCATTATTACGGTTGTATTGTTTTGCTTTGCTACTTTAGCCCAAGCCTGAAATGGCTCAATAGGAGATTCAGCCTCTAGCGCAACACCGCCAGGACCCGTCATCGCCATTTTATCGACCATTACATTACCCGTAATGATTATACCTACACCACCTTTAGCCCACGCCGCATATAAGTTTTCTAGCGCAGTTCCCGGTAACTGATACCCTTCCGACATATTTTCTTCCATAGCGGCTTTTACAAAACGATTTTTTATTGCTAGTCCATTTGGAAGAATAAGTGGCGTGAATGCTTTCATGGCAAGTTGGTCTTATAATTTGACATTTTATATACAATGCCATCATAGGTTGCTATTTCAAGTCACCTCGCTGAATAGTTTATTATAACCCGTTGAATAGTTGTCGGTTTATTATTCTAACAAACTAAAATTAATGAAATATCACTGTCCTATCAATAAAAGCGTGCTATAATTTTGTCTTATCTCGGGGCTGCTCTGGATTCTAAACCCACTGCCATACATGGCTTTCGGAAGCATACCCATAAAGTGTTACTAAATAAGTTACTAAGAGACATATTTAGCATGCACAATATAAAGACAGTCAGCACCAAATACCTTTATGAGAGAAATGGAATATTTTATATTCGCATTCAAAATCCTCCCTTTGCATTTAGTCTTCGAACAAACAATTTAAATGTATCCTTAAAAGCCCTTTCTTACTTCACAGCTAGACTGCTACAATTGCGTAAAAAAGGTATATCGAGCAAGTTATTAAGTGAACTCAAGGAAGAAACATTAATGATTATCAATCCCATTGAATTAGCCGAAGAAATTGTTGATATATTTAATTTACCCCCTAAAGATAATTATGATACCAGTGATTTTAGCGACCATGCGTTTAGCGAGCTAGGTAATTTGCAGTATCAAGCTCTTAATGGGGGTGGTTTATTTAAGGAGCCTAGGCAAGAAGTGCTCCTAGCCCTTTCCTATATGAGTAATGAATATAGAAAAATTTACTGGGACTCAAAACATTTTAGTGATGACACAAGCTCACAATTGGATAAAGTCAGAGCCCTCCTAAAAGCCAAAATAGAAAGGGACTTCATAAAAGAAAGACAACTTGAAAACCTGTTCAAAGAAAAAAATACCAACGAAAAGATAAGTAGCTATTTCGAGAAGTTTTTGGATGAGATTCAAAATTCAAGAAACCCGTCAAGCGAAAACCGCGTCAAACAATTTAATGACTCATTTAAGGAGTTCTTATTTGTTAAAGGCGATATTTCACCAATAGAGCTAACAAAACTAAAAGTTGAAGGATTTATAGATACACTTTATTTACTACCTCCCTCTAGGCACAGAGGGAACAGTACTCTTGATGAACTATTAGATTCTGGAAATCCCCCTAGAAAACATTCGACTATTGAAAAATATTACCAACGATATAATCAATTTTTTAGCTGGTTAGTTGCCAATGATGTGGTGGCCTCCAATCCCTTCATTGGAGTACAATTAAAACCCAATGATGATGATAGCGGTTGGGCTTCATACACACCTGATGAGATTGCGTTAATCAAGGAAAAGCTAAAGGATTATTCAGGCTGGAAATACTGGATACCGATGCTAGCAATATATACTGGAGCTAGGGCATCTGAGTTAGGCCAGTTACAAGCTCAAGACGTTAAGTTTGATAAAGAAACATCTAGGTATTACTTGGATTTAATGACGCTGAACGAAGGGCAAAGCATAAAGACAGAAAGTGGGAAAAGAATAATACCGCTTCATAAGATTTTCAGTGATTGGGCACAGGAAGCATCTACCAAACCAAATAACACAAATATTTGGGAGGGCTTAGCACCTAGAAATAATGAGCCATACAGTAAGCCTATTGGTGACTTCTTTAGAATGAACTTCTTCCCCAAGTTAGGCATTCCAAAAGAAACCGCTAATGGAAGACGAAAAGTTTTTCATTCATTCAGAACAACATTTATCAATGAAACATTCCAGCGCCACCCTGATAAATTAGGGCTTTTACAGCTAATTGTAGGTCATAGTAACAAAGAGCTAAAACAAACAGCTTCCTACATAAGAAAGGAAAATATAAATATTACTAAACTAACCACATTGGTCGACTGGCAAGAATAACTAAATTCATTAAAATTTGTGAGCACCACAAATCAGACTAAGCACTTTAAATATTTGTAAAACATCACTATTTGTAATGGCTTAAACTTAATCTAGCACATTTAAACATAGAAAGACCTTTGTAAAAGTTTCAGTGCAATGTCTAACTTTTAATGTTTTCTGCGATATAGAAAAGCCCACCCTTAAACGTAGAGTGAGCCTCAGTCATTACTTAAACTCTACTAGAAAGCATAACGAGCGGAAACCCCTGTTATACTTATATCAGCCGTAGTCGAATAAGATAATCCCACGGCGAAATTAGGAGTAAAATAATAGTGTCCACTGATACCGACAGCTGTCTCACTTTCATCGGCGATATCGACATAACCAATTGAACCATCCAATTCAAATTGCTCAGTTAATCGACTTCTAAACCCAACGGTTAACCCGTATCCATTATCGTCCTCACTTCCAAAGCCTTCAATATCAGCCTCGACATATTCGTAACTTACTGACGCATAGGCATCTGTTGAATCTGTCAGGCTAAGGCGATAGCCAAGGCCAATCGAGCTAGTTACTAAATCAATGTCAGTACCGAATACATCGTCGCCAAGAGAAGCGTAACTAGCTGTTACAAAGACGCTTTCACCCACTAAGAAACTCCCTCCAATTGCAAACCCGCTTGGAGACACTTCGTCAACGTCGTCAATATCGGCTGTGCCATAACCAGCTTCTATAAAGTTAAAAGCTGGAGTTCCTGCAAGTGTTGCTGATGAAGTCATTGCGAGGGCCGCTAAGAGTAAAAATTTTCTTTTCATTTTTGATAATCCTTTAGTCCATAAATTTAAAAAACACTCACTTACTTTGAGTATTCAAGTCATCCGTGTATCCATGCTTGAGGTGCTAGAATATAGTGTACTCGACACTGCACTTCGACTAAAGTATAGTTTTTATGCAATAAGTACACAACCTTAACTTTCATAACGTACTAATAATTAAGGTCGAGCGACTCTAATCGCAGCGCAGGAAACTATAAGGCTTGGTCTAACTCTCAATTTAAAATCGTCGAAGATTCGACTGAATAACCTACATTCAATCTATTGTAAATTTCTTAGGAAGCTTACTATTTTGGATACAACTTAACACTAAACTCTTTTTGCACCCGATAAACAGTGGCAACACCACAACCAACTAACTTAGAAATCTCTTGAGCCGTCATATCCCTCGCTAGATATTTTTCAACCTGCTCTCTGAATTGCTTATTTTTACCCCTCCCTCCAATTCTTCTACCTTGAATCTTAGCCCTATCCATTCCTTGCTTAATCCTTTCAATACGTTTTTCTTGATCCAGCCTTGCCATAGTCGCCATTAAATCAATCAACATATTATTAATGACCCGCATCACTTCTCCAGTGATACCAGTAGAAAGATTCATATGAGTGGTAGGTAAATCCACAACCACCAATCTCAAGCCATTATCTGATAACCTTCGCTTCAATGTATCGAAGTCATCATAACTAAGTCTTGATAGCCTATCCACGGACTCCACTAGTAAGACCTCCCCTAAATTAGAGTCCAATAACAACTTATTTAAAACAGGCCTGTTTAACTTCGTTCCAGAGTAGTTCTCAAAGTACGTATCAATAATCTCCAACTGATTAGTAATTGCAAATGAGCTTAATAATTCTTCTGCTCTTCGACTATCCTGTTCTTTTGTAGACGCTCTCAAATATGCCCTTGCTTTCATTATCATATACCTATAATCAACCAACCCTCATTGATAATATATCATTAAGGTTATTTTGCAAGGCTATTGATAGAGAAAGCTTCACTAACTCACCTGTCGAGATTCACTCAAATAGGTATACCCTATTGATAGTCCCTGAAATCTAATCGCCAATTAAAAGCAAATGCAGGAGGCTTAAAGTAAACCACGTAGGTATATGTAGATTCTTAATTAAAACCCCTTATATAGCCACTCAGGGGCTTATGCGGGAGTTATGAGTGAGGGGTAAGTGTATTCTTAATAATTACGATAGCGATAGGTGCGATAATCATCGTAATAAGTAGTTTACTTAATTTAACTCCAATGATAAACCCTACCCGCACAGGGGGATTGTTGGCTTATGCGGCTATATGCATAACCTCTTAAGAATCTTTACAAAAATTACAAACTTTTGAAGCGCCTCCAAGCTAGCTTTCCTTACAAAAGAACAAAGCAAAACACACCAAATACTACCCCCTAGAAATCTCCCCTTTTTTAACTAACTCCCAGCAGTAACTAACCGCTGTCATTTCGGGTACACCCTCTTTTTCTTCAACAAGCCTGCACTCATCATAAGTTGAATACTTAGAGCGCCCTGAAAGTGTCGCTAATACCAAAAGACCAATCAGCCTTATTATCACTTTCACATTTCTTATCATATCAATCTCCCTTTACTTGTAATGCTTACCCTTGAATTATAACGATAACTCGCTAACCACCTACCAGCAAACAATCTGACATTCTCAGAAGGCCCTTAAAATGCTTAACTATTAATAGAAATAACACCCTATTGAGTGACAGTAAGCTAAATACTTTATTGATAGTGTTTGATGCTTAAAACCGCCTTTTAATGCCTACTTTAATGTTTGAAAGGGAATCTGATAGGTGACAAGGGGTGTGCACTTCAAACCTCGTAATGGCGAGATACACCCTAAATAGAGGGTTAAACCAAACCTATATAGCTATAGTCTTAAAGGTACTAATAACAATATGAATAACAATAGCCATATCTGAATTGTTTTTAGCAACAAGCCTACCCGTACAAGGGGTGAAGGATGATTGATAAAGCTATATGCATAGCCCTTCCAGAATTTCTGCAGAAATTATTGTGTTACGTCCTCTATTTCTTATATAAGATAATTCGCAATAACTATTCTAGGAAAGTACTGGCGCAGATACTGTTTGCTTATGCCGCAGATTACTATAGTTATAAAAAAGTTTACGTTGAGATATTGTTGCGGCTTCTACATAATAAGCTGCTAGGTAAATAAGGAATCAGCATAATGATTAGATTGTTATTACTCGCATTAACTCTTGTTGGCTGTACATCGAGTCCCGGAATAATACCCATAGGCGATGATACATATACAATAATGATTTCTGGCCAAAGTGGGTTTGTTCCTGTAGGTGGTATGAAAGCTGATGCTTACAAGGGTGCTGAGAAGCATTGCAAAACCCTCAGTAAGTCACTTGAAGAAGTTTCATTCAATTCAGACTCTGGTTTTGGTAAGTTTCCTGAGGTTGAATTAAAGTTTAAATGCGTTTAGTTCTGGCGCACTAAAAACGCCTAACGAAACGCTGAGATGAAACCTGTTTGAGTGTGATAATATCTTAAAGTTCGCCATGCTTTATTTGTAATTTCCATAACTCAACTTTCACATTAGAAGATAATCAAACTCAAGGAAGGGAAAGTGTCGAAAAATCTATTATTTACCTTAAGCCTTATCGCATTAACGCAAGCTTGCTCCTCTGCCTCCCCAATAATAGAAGCCGCAAAGTCTAATTCAGGCTTTCAGAACGCAGTATTCGAAGGGAATATAACTTCTGTTTCAGATAACGAAAACGAGTTAATCGAGTATAGGGTTTTTCAGCATGGTAATAGTGGATTTGTAACCTTAAACGAAGTTAGAGAGATGGCTGAGAATCGAGCAAACCGCTTTTGTGAGCAAAGGAAGCTAGGATATCAAGTAATTAAAGAGCAAACCTCAGTACCCCCTCATATTTTAGGAAATTTCCCTAGAGTTGAATTAATCTTTGTTTGTGAAGAAGCCAGCAAGAGCAAAACCAAAAATTCAGTGGAGGCTTATGACCAGCTTGAGAGGCTAGGTCGACTGCTAGAAAAGGGTTTAATCACCAGAGAAGAGTTTGAGAAAGAAAAAGCAAAGCTATTTGATTGAGTTTATATTTGCCAGTTCAAGTTTGAGTTAGTGAAAACAAATTAAAGAGCCCCCCTTACACCCAAACAGCTCATTCGGTGTCTCAATAATAAGCTCAGCAGCTAATCTAAATAACTGCACTTTAGGCTAGTTGCTTAAAAACCTTAAAAAGAACACAAAACTACCGCTAAAGTAGCACTATAAATAATAACGAAAATGACATGTAGCACAATATAATTAAAGCCCTTACTGCTTTACTAGTTTTAGAGTATAGGAAGTAATATATCTACTTTATGTTGCTACAATAAGAATCATGTAATAACCTAAACCGTACACATCGAACATTAAAGTAAATAAATGCCAGAGTCTGCTGAAGATAAATCAAAGCGAATATTCATACAACACCTAGATAATTATGATTGGGTATGCCAAGTAAGCATCTTTTATCAATCTTACAGTAACTCAAGAGATGCCCTAGAGCATGGTAAACAATTTAGAAAATGGATTAGTCGCTATCATAAACACACAATTTTATGGCGGCTTGCTTTAAAAAATACCGACTCTTCTTATTACTGCGATGCTCCGATAGATAGTAAATATATAGTGATGCCGTATCACACTCTGTTCTTTACTGTTAAACCGAACAGGCAAAAGCTAACTGAGAAGTTTGAAGATATCTGCAGAGGTGAGGTTAAAACCAAATTAAGAACACTATCACAAGACAAAATGATTAGTTATAAATATAGTGTAAGTAATCAAAAGCCTCATAATCTTAAGTCTATTTTTTTTGAACGGAAGATAAATCGTTTCAGTATTATGAATTGCAAATTAAGAGGCTCGTAGCTCTCCTAGATAAATGTAAAAATAAGGAAATACCAATGAATATGTACCAAAGATTTACTCTAATATTTACGGCTTTGAGCTTGGCACTTATGTTTTTATTTCCTCCCGTTGCTGAGAACAGTTATAGCGGAGGGGTAGAATACACTTTTTATCTTGCTAAATACCCAACGTTTCATAGTGTTTTGCGTGAATTGCTTATACTTCAACTGGTAACAGTAACAATTATTGGTTTATTACTCTGCTTTGCATTTAAAAGCGGAGATTGAAGTGGTCAAGTTAGTTCAACCTAAGAATATAAATAATATAAAGTACTCCTTGTTTATATTGATGTTACTAATGTTGTTACTATTAGTGAAAAATAATGATATTATGAAACCTGTTACACGCGACTCGTAACACATCTGGGGCTGCTCTGGATTCGACAGGATTCAATGATGCTGGAGGTGCATGCAGAGGTGCGGCTGGCCTCTTAAAAAAGCCGCAAAAAAATAGTCGCAAACGACGAAAACTACGCACTAGCAGCTTAATACCCTGCATAGGCCCTTCCACTCAAGTTCTTTTCACTAACTGAGGTACGGAAGGTCATACTAGTGAAATAGCGAGGGATACTTGTCTAAGGTTGAACCGCGAAATAGTATTAGGCCAGTCCGAAGGAACCCTGTTTGTCGGGGTCCATAGGATTAAATAAATGACAAACTAAGCATGTAGTACCGAAGGTTGACGCTTTCTGGACGCGGGTTCAATTCCCGCCAGCTCCACCAATTCAAAAAAGACGCTTTTAGGCGTCTTTTTTTTGTTTAAATTCAATACATAGCAATGTAGATGAATCTATTTCATTGGAAAGTATTTGTTAAGAATATCAAGCAAGACGCTTAGATCAAATGGTTTATTTAAAACATCTTTGATTCCACAAGCAATTAACTTCGGGCTTTGCTTTGCAAAGACGTCAGCGGTCAAAGCGATTATGTTCTGCTGAGGATTTGATTTGATTATCCTTCTGCTTGCTTCAAAGCCATCAAAATCTGGTAAATGTAAATCCATAAAAATAACATCATATTTGTATTTATTCGCAAAGATCACAGCACTCGCACCATTATCAGCAATATCGATATTTAGCTTTATTGAGCCGAAGACAGCCTTAGCTACCTCTTGATTAATGTTGTTATCTTCTACGACTAATATTTTTATGTTTGGATCAAAGGATTTTCGCATTAGATCTGGATTCGCGGGTTGCTCATCAATATTATTATGATTCAAAGGAATATTTACTTTTACCAATGTACCTTCATCTAATTTACTAAATAATTTTATATCCCCATTCATAAGCTCCACTAGGCCCTTAGTAATAATTAAGCCCAGACCTGCGCCTTCCTCTGTATTGTTATTACCCACTCGTTGAAATTTATTAAATAATAAAGAGATATCGCTTTCAGATATTCCAATCCCATTATCTTTTACTGCTATAACAATTTTAGTTTTGTTAACGACTACATCTATGAATATAGATTGTTTTGAAGTTGAAAATTTAATGCTATTGCTAATCAAGTTTAAAATAATTTGAGTTAAGCGCAAATCATCAATCTTAATACAATCAATGTTATTTGAAGTCAGGTTAAAATTAACATCAATACGCTTTTTATTCGCCAACGAAGATGCAATACCGTCTATATTAAAAAAGAAATTTTGTACGTTCGTTGTTCTTTCGTGCAGCTCCAAACAACCCTTCTCAATTTTGCTAATGTTGAGGATTGAAGTAACCAATTCTAATAGTCGCTTGCCACTAAAATCGATGTGTTGCAGATAAGATGTATTTTTTTGTGAGGTTTTGAACTCACCATCAGCCAACATTAGTTGGCTCAAGCTTAAGATGGAATGAAGAGGAGTTCTCAATTCATGACTTAATCTAGATAGAAATTCAGTTGTTCTCTCATTTTCTTTTTGTAATTGAATCAGCCTTAGGCGCAGCTCTAATTGCGATATAACTTCTCGACTAAGAATTTCCATTGCTTTACGTTGATGTGTATTCAGCTTCTTAGGCTTATCACTAATGGCGCAAATAGTCCCTATTGCATGGCCGCTTGGCGTTATTAGAGGTGCGCCAGCATAAAATCGAATATTTGGATCAGAGGTCACTAATGGATTATCTTTAAAGCGTTCATCAAGGAGCGTATCGTTTACTTCAAATACATTTTCTTGATTTATTGCGTGAGAGCAAAAAGCAATGTCTCTGGCAGTTTCTTCTGCGTCCAAACCTACTTTAGATTTAAACCACTGACGGTCTGGGCCTATCAAGCTAATTAATGCGATTGGGGTATCACAGATCTCTGACGCCAACTGCGTTAGTTCATCAAATATGCTTTCATTCTCACTATCAAGTATTTGATACCTGTACAGGGCATTTAAACGGCTTATTTCATCAGC
This sequence comes from uncultured Glaciecola sp., assembly GCF_937770335.1. GTDB lineage: Bacteria > Pseudomonadota > Gammaproteobacteria > Enterobacterales > Alteromonadaceae > Glaciecola. Next base: position 411,879 of record NZ_CALJHY010000002.1, on the reverse strand, counting down.
TGGCATATCGGCAATATTCATTGTTTGAGTACTTTCCATTTCAATACGATTACAGGAATAGGAATTAAACGTTAACCCCTTATTAGTGATCAACCCAACAAAGCTTAAATATTAGGTAACAATAAAAAAGGACTTATATTTTATAAAGTGCTACATTAGCATAAGAAAGTTAGGCTTTTATTAAAAAGATCACTATTTTTTAAATATTTATCCCCACTTAACTTAAGTAAATTAAAGCGTGTTAGCTTAATCTACATTTAGACTATGAAATCTTTTACAAATTGAGTTTTACAGCCAATAAGAGGCATTATGGATAAGTTGTATAACAATGTAGATAAGCTACGCCGCCATATTCTGAAATAGGCTGCAATAGTCAGTGCTGCTAATGTACTTCCTTTATCAACTTTCGCTATCGACAAATCACGGCCACAACTACTAATATTAGGGACTCATGTCACCCTGTAAGACGAACTGCGTCACAAAGCAATGTCTTGCTCGGGTATTGATCTTATTTTCGAGCCTAGAGGCAGTGCTGCGGTTTTACAAAAAGCATCAATATCCCCGGGCAGCTAAGATTTGTATGAAATTGATTTATTGACCAAGACTGGACAAGTTACGCCAAAAGCAAGAATTTGTGCAGGAGATGCCCCTTACAAACTATTGCATATTCAAAAAGACGATACACTTAGTATCAATGATACAAACGCTCTTAGTTATCTAACCTACGTACACAATGTTTACTAATTTGGCTACAACACGTCGGTCATTGAGAAGAGTGTCCCCTATCAAACAGAAAGTTAGGGATGGCTGCTCAATGAGGAAAACGGGGGCAAGGTTGGCATTGTGAATGAACCTGAAATCGTTTTTTTAGATTTAGCATTAGCTGCACAAACTAAAGTTAAGTAGTAAAAATATAAGACGATGAGTAATCCAATCAGTGGTCAGGTTTTCTCTTTGAAGGTCATTACTTTATACTTGGAGTTAAATATTTATTAACGAATTCAGTGGGTAGGATTGGGCAACTGAAATAGTAACCTTGTAACAACATGCTACCGTGTTCTTTTAGCCATTCCAGCTGCTCCTTTGTTTCAACCCCTTCGGCAACGGTAACAATACCTAGATTGACAGCAAGTTGAAGAATTGACTTAACTAGGTTTTCATCTTGTTTATCAACATTAATATCATTGATAAATGACCGGTCAATTTTCAGTTTATCAACAGGCAAGTCTTTTAAATGACTAAGTGAACTATAGCCCGTACCAAAATCGTCCAGACTAAAACTGATACCAATTTTTTTTAATTGATTTATCTTATATATAGTGTCTTTTAGATTGCATAACGCGACACTTTCGGTGATTTCAAATTCAAGATAATGACCAGCAATCTGATGTTTTCTCAACACATTGGTTACTTTGTCTATGAAGTTGCCTTCAGACAATTGCTTTCCACTAATGTTAACCGCGATTTTAAAAGAATTGGCCAAAAGTCCCTGCTTTTTTAATTGCACTAAGAATTCGCACACCTTGGTTAGCATTTTATCACCAACATCAATAATCAACGCACTTTCTTCAAGAAAAGGAATGAAATCGTCAGGTGCAACGATCGTATCATCTTGCTGCCAGCGAATAAGCGCCTCTGCCGAAGAAACCTCCATGGTTACAGATGATATCAATGGCTGAAGAACGAAGAAGAATTCATCTTTTAAAATAGCAGTACTTATATCACGTTCTAATTTAAGTAGTTTAGCCGCTTCCGTTGCCATTTTATTTATAAACAGGGTTGAGCAATTACGACCCGTTTTTTTAGATTCGTACATAGCAGTATCTGCATACTGCAAAATTTCATCAGCTGTTTCAAAACCAGGCTTAAATACAACTACACCTAAACTTGCAGACAAATTATAGCGATGCAACCCAATATCTATTTCTCTATTCACACATTTTCTTAGTTTCTCGGCAAGTTCAAACGCAGTTGTATTCGCAATCTCTCGATTGCTAGATAGCTGCTCACTGTGTAGTAGAAATTCATCAGCACCCAAGCGTGCAACAAAACCGATACCCTCAAATTCGGTTGATAGTCGCTCTGCTAACTTTATAATGAGTTGGTCTCCCACACTGTGGCTCAAGGTATCGTTAATTCGCTTAAATTGGTCTAAGTCGGCCAATATAACTACTTGGTATTGACTGTTTGAAACCGCAATATTTTGAGCGTTTAATATCTCATATACCTTGTTGCGATTTGGCAAGTTAGTGAGTGAATCACAATACGCTAAACTTTCAATTTTATCTTCGGCTGCTACACGCTTTGTGACATCGTTGCCTACTACTAAAATACTTTTTCCATCGTATGTATGAAATTTTACAAGCGACATTTCTATTACGCATTTGATTTTCTGCGAATCATAAGCCTCAAATACTGTGTTCATCTGGCGCGAATTATCCGCTATAAACTTATTCAAGACCTCCATTAAAGCTGGGTCAACTGGCTGAATAATGTCAGACGCTAACTTTCCTTTCATATCAAATATAGAGAAACCATAGAATGATGCAGTCGCTTTATTGGCGAATACAAATTTACTATCACTGTCCAGTGAATAAATAATAGCAGGAGCAGTATCAAGGATTAGCCTAAAGCGCTGACTTCGTTGAGTCAGGAGGGTTTGACCTGATGCTATTCGTCCTAATAAATCATTAGCTGAATCAATGATTTTACTAAATTCATCCGACTCATGACCTTTAAGCTTACTAATAGACTGCTTAGTAAAAGATGACGTGTTCACTCTCTCAAAGCGGCTAGCTAAGCGCATAAGCGGCGCAGCTAGACTGAAGTGATAAAGTAAAACCAATGCGACGGATATAAATATATAGCCTGCCAATGAGATAATAAAGGTTCTTATTGCTCGCTCATAAACATCACGGAGGGAAGAATGTATATTTATTCGAACGAGCATTTTTCCAGATTCTAGGGGCCATACAATGCCATCGACCGGTGAAGAATCAGATTCGGTTAAGGGGACAATGTATTCTTTAATATTAGGGACTAAGAAAAATGAGAGAACCTGGTTGGATTGCTCGAATTCTTTGTCGTTTGACTCGGCTAAAACATTGTCGCATTCGTCTAAGATTGCGACATAGGAAAAATAATTGAAATAAGTAAGGCCTTCGATAACCAATGCAGCTAAATTGCTGTCTAAGTTCCAAACAGCGTTCTTTGCAGAATCCTTTGATGCATCAATGATTGACTCAATGGATGCATTTACTTCTGCTCGTCGGTTTTTAAAGTCGATATAGGTTTGTAGAAAAGACATGGCAAAACCTAGCATTAATACTAATATGAGCGTTCGTATACCTAGCGTAAACGATATTTTGCTGGTTAACTTCATAGAATATATTCGACACCAAAGGGGCTCAATTGGCAATATAGGTTATCACAGTATCTCTGTCTATACCTTACAGCCATTTTTACCCCATCAAAAACATACCTATAAATCATTGAATCTATGCTAAAAGTATGTAGTTAAGTAAATTTAAACATGAATAGTTTGAAATTTTGATTTACCATATCTACAGAAGATTAATACTATAAGAAATTACACATATGTCACAGAATGATAAAGATTTTGCGCCCATTAATATAGAAGTTGATGAACGTCGTCCGATAGGTAAAACATCTCCAGAGCCGCCAGAATCTAATTCAACATCTAGTGGTTCAAATGTATTAATGTCAATTGCACTGGTCGTTGCAATAGGTGCCAGTATCGGTTGCATTTATCTCTACACGCAACTAGAACAAGCTAATACAGTAGCGGAAAATACAGAAAATAGGCTTAAATCCCTCGAACAGCGTTTATCTGCAACAGATGAGGAGATGGGAAATTCAGCTGTAGCGCTTAGCGTGAAAGTCACTGAGTTAGCCGAAAGGACAGAAGATTTATGGGGCCAAATGGACAAATTATGGGCGTCGGCTTGGAGACGTAATCAGGAAGAAATAAAGACCTTGAATAACGACTTAGCAAGTACAAAGGGAAACTTTGGTACCGATATCAAAAACATCCAGGTTACTCTTGCAGAGGCGACTACTAATGTTCAACAGATGTTAAACCGTATAAACGGCTTAAATGAAAAATTATCCACCCAGGCCAATGATATTCTGGTTGTGAATGTTAATGCAGAACAAACGGGTGAAAAAGTAAGCAATCAGATAAATCAAATAAAAACCCTAAGTGATAAGGTCAAAAATTTAGAATCGAAAAATTCAACGTTACTTGAAAAGATTTCTGATTTGGAATCGTTGCTGCAGGAAATTGCAAAGAAAACAATCTGAAAATATTTATTTACTAGGGTAAGTAAATATCTGAGTTGTTAATTGCATAGGCAACGAATAGCAGCATTTGACTCAAAAACTACAGAGTACCAAACACAAAAAAAGCACCCGACGGTGCTTTTTTTATATCTAGCGTTAAGCTGCCGAATTAACGACGTAGGCCTAAGCGCTTGATAAGACTTTGGTAACGCTCAACGTTTTTACCTTTTAGGTAATCGAGTAACGTTCTACGCTGGCTAACCATGCGTAATAAACCACGACGTGAATGGTGGTCTTTCTTATGCTCTTTAAAGTGACCTTGAAGTTTGTTGATGTTATAACTTAACAAAGCAACTTGAACTTCTGGTGAACCTGTATCACCTTCTTTAACGCCGTAATCCGATATGATTGTTGCAATTTCTTGTGTAGTTAGTGACATAGTTATCTCCAATATAGATAGATGGTTTAAACAACAGCATGCCGATCACTAATTCAGTCATGCCAAAAAGAGAGAGTATTATACCTATGAAGCGATAATAAACAAGGGCTTTAGATTAGTTTTCGCCGAAATAGCTTTCTTTATAAACAACGACTCTCTTGGGTTGCAGATTTCCACCGATATCGACTTCTGCCATACCATAAAAACGCTTGTCTGAATCTCTATAAATTCTAACTAGGTCATTTTTAGCAAATTGGTTATCTTCAAGGATCTCTTGTCCATGTAAGAACCGCTCAATGCTATCGTCTAATGCATTGAAGGCTGGAAGATTTGAAACTGCGGTGTCCGTTGGTAATAGCAATGCATCCAATTTATTGAAACCGCGAAACTCTCGGTCTACTGACAAATCTTCAGACAGCTCTTGTAGCTCTTCAACGGTAATCATATTTTCACTTGGGTAGTCTGCTACTTTTGTGCGCCTAAGCATTGTAACGTGCGCGCCACAACCCAATGCCTGTCCTAAATCATCCACTAAGGAACGAATATAAGTCCCTTTCGAACATGCTATTTGCATATCCAGCTCATTATTTTCATAGCGTAATACAATTAAGGAGTGAACGGTAATGTCACGTGCTTCGCGTTCGATAACAATACCTTGCCTTGCGTAAGAATAAAGAGGTTTACCTTTATGTTTAAGCGCTGAAAACATCGATGGAATTTGTTTAATAGGTCCCCGAAAAGCCTCAACAGCGGAATCAATAAGTTCCCGCGTTACATTAACCGCTTTAGTTTCCACAATATCACCATCTGAATCAGACGTATCGGTGCGCTCTCCCAGCTTTGCAGTCACTACATAAGTTTTGTCTGCATCTAACAAAAACTGAGAAAACTTAGTTGCCTCGCCGAGGCAGATTGGCAACATACCCGTTGCAAGCGGGTCAAGTGCGCCTGTATGACCGGCTTTTGCCGCTCCATATAAACGTTTAACTTGCTGCAAGATAAAATTAGATGACTCACCGCTATACTTATCTACAAGAACGACGCCGTTAATCGCCCTGCCTTTTTTTCTTCTTGCCATGTTCTACTTTAATCTCTACTCGTCTTCAGAAGTATCTTTTGCTTTTGCTTCATCCTTCGCTCGAGCTTGATTAACCAAAGTCGAAATACGAATACCTTCCGTAATAGATTCATCTCTAAAAAAGTGAACCGCCGGAACAGCGCGCATACGAATACGCTTAGCAAGTACGGTGCGAATAAAGCCTTTTGCATCTTGCAGCCGAATTAGGTCGTCCTTAATCTTTTCTTCATCACTGTTGTAGAAAGTGACATATATCTTAGCATGTGCGAGGTCTCGAGAAACTTCAACACTTGATATAGTGATCATACCTACTTCAGGTTCGCGATGTTTAAATTCATTTTGTAATATACTGGCAATTTCTTTATGGACTTGCTGACCAACTCGATCTGTCCGAGAAAATTCTCTAGGCATTTCATTCTCCTAATTCCAGTTACACACAACGTGCGCAACGAAAAATACGGAGGCTAAAAGCCTCCGTATTTGATTTCTATACTCTATTTATAAGTTACTAAAATAACGTATTATTTTTTCGTTAAGCAGTATTTTAGAGTTCTCTTTTGACTTCAACAACTTCGAATACTTCAATCTGGTCGCCAACTTTAACATCGTTATAGTTTTTAACACCGATACCACATTCAATGCCTTTCTTAACGTCTTGAACATCATCTTTAAAGCGACGTAATGATTCAAGTCCACCTTCGTAAATAACAACGTTGTCACGAATTACTCTGATTGGGTTAGCACGCTTGATGACACCTTCGGTGACCATACAACCAGCAATTGCTCCAATCTTCGGCGATTTAAAGACATCACGTACTTCTGCAATACCCATGATTTGTTGTTTGAATTCAGGCGCAAGCATACCGCTCATCGCTTTCTTCACTTCATCAATCAATTCATAAATAATGCTGTAGTAACGTAAGTCAATTTCTTCAGTTTCGATAATTCGACGCGCAGTAGCGTCGGCACGAACGTTAAAACCAACGACGATAGCACTTGATGCTGCGGCTAAACTTGCGTCAGTTTCAGTAATACCACCTACACCACTACCTACAATGTTGACTTTAACTTCGTCAGTAGAGAGATTAATCAGACTGTCCGCAATGGCCTCAATTGAACCTTGAACATCCGCTTTTAAAACAACATTCAATTCGCTCACATCACCAGACTCCATGTTCGCAAACATGTTTTCTAGTTTAGCTTTCTGTTGCTTAGCTAATTTAACTTCGCGCTGTTTAGTGTGGCGTTTTGCTGCAACTTCTCTTGCCTTGCGTTCATCTTGAACAACAAGTGCATTTTCGCCAGCAATAGGTACACCAGATAAGCCAAGCACTTCAACTGGTGTCGAAGGACCTGCAAGCTTAATTTCTTGTCCATGCTCATCACGCATAGCTCGAACACGACCGTATTCTTCACCGCATAATAAGATGTCACCCGCTTTTAATTCACCTTCTTGGATAAGAACTGAAGCAACTGGGCCTCTCCCTTTATCCAAGCGAGACTCAATAACGATACCGCGGGCTGGGCCCGTTGCTACCGCTTGCAAATCAAGTAATTCAGCTTGCAACGAAATTGCTTCAAGTAAGTCGTCGATACCTAGACCTGTTTTAGCTGAAACAGATACGAATTGATTCTCTCCGCCCCACTCTTCAGAAATAACATCGAGTTGTGACAACTCGTTTCTAACTCTGTCAGGATCTGCGCCTTCTTTATCCATCTTGTTAACCGCGATGATTAAAGGTACGCCAGCTGCACGAGCATGCTGAACAGCTTCTTTTGTCTGCGGCATTACGCCGTCGTCAGCTGCAACAACTAATATAACAATATCTGTTGCAGTTGCACCACGTGCACGCATTGCAGTAAACGCGGCGTGTCCAGGGGTATCAAGGAAAGTGATACGACCGTTATCAGTCTCAACGCTATAAGCACCAATATGCTGTGTAATACCGCCCGCTTCACCGTCAGCCACTTTCGCGCGTCGGATGAAATCAAGCAAAGACGTTTTACCATGGTCAACGTGACCCATAATAGTCACTACTGGAGCACGGGTAGTTTTGTCACCTTGTGCTGAGTCAGCAATTAACTCGTCTTCAAGTGCATTGTCATTAACAAGCTCATACTTATGGCCCATTTCTTCAACAACTAGCACAGCGGTATCTTGATCAAGTATTTGGTTGATTGTCGCCATTTCACCCATTTTCATCATCGCTTTGATGACTTCAGTGCCTTTCTTCGCCATACGGCTAGCTAGTTCACCAACGGTGATGGTTTCGCCAATCTTAACAACTCTTTCAACTGGCTGTGCAGGCTTGTTAAAGCCATGCTTAAGATCTTCACCCGCATTCTTCTTCGACTTCTTACGACGACGAGAAGTGCGTTCAACTTTCATATCTTGTTCGTCTTCTGCTTCTTGCGCATAACGGTTGGAATGAACGTGAACGTCTTCAGCTTCCTGCTTCTTGCGACGTATCTCTTCTTCTTTCCAACGCATGTCATTTTCTTCAGCAAGCTTACGAGCTTCTTCAGCTGCTTTCTTCGCATCTTCTTCAAGTTTGCGTTGAATTTCTTCTTCTTGCTGTTTTCTAATGCGCTCTTCTTCCGAACGTGCTTCTTCATGAGCTTTCTTTTCCTCTGGGGACATAGTTGGCTCATTTTTCTTACGTTCTTCAGCTTCTTTCTTCGCTTTTTCAACTCTCGCAGCGCGCTCTACTTCTTGTACTTTGCGTGCTTCAGCGGCTTTAGCAATTTTCGCTTCAGCGGCTGCTTTTGCTGTTTCTGCTGCTTGTTTTTCTGCTTCTAACTGAGCAAGCGCTTCAGTGGCAACTCTCGCAGTCTCTTCATCGACTATACTCTGTTCTTCAGTATCTGTGCGTTTAACGTAAGTCCGTTTTTTACGAACCTCAACTTTAACTGCTTTCGATTTACCTAAGCTAATCGTGCTCGTCGTTTTACGTTGAAGCGTCATTTTCTTTGGCGCTTCCATACCTGTCCCACCATGAGATTTACTCAGGTGATCAAGCAATGTTTTTTTCTCTTCCTCAGTAACTACGTCACCTGCGGCTTTCGTTACACCAGAATCTTTAAACTGCTGAACCAAACGATCAACGGTTGTGCCAATATCTGTGGCGAGCTTATCTATGGATACTTCTGCCATATTCTTTACTATCCCCCTGCTGACCTATTCTTCACTAAACCAAACGATGTTACGCGCAGCCATTATAAGCTTACCCGCACTTTCTTCGTCTAATTCTTCAATATCACTGATTTCGTCGGTACCTTGCTCTGCAAGCCCTTCTAGATCGGTGATGCCTCTACTCGCAAGAACGTACGCAACATGTCTGTTCATGCCTTCAAGGTCGAGTAATTCTTGTTTTGGCTCACACGCTTCTAATGATTCTTCGTTTGCTAGTGCGCGAGTCGTTAACCAAGCTTTCGCTCTGCCACGCAACTCTTCAACGGTATCTTCATCCAAACCATCTATTGCCAATAATTCGCTTACTGGTACATAAGCTATTTCTTCTAATGACGTAAAACCTTCATCGACTAAAATCGATGCAAACTCTTCGTCAATATCTAAACCTGACGTAAATATCCCTAATACTTTCGCATTTTCTTCTTCATGCTTGGCGTTTAGAGCTTCCACTGTCATTACATTTAGTTCCCAACCAGTCAACTGACTAGCTAAGCGAACGTTTTGACCACTGCGTCCAATTGCTTGAGCCAGATTATCGGCCTCCACAGCAACGTCCATTGTTTTATTATCTTCATCTACAACGATCGAAGCGACTTCAGCTGGTGCCATTGCATTAATAACAAATGATGCAGGATTTTCATCCCACAACACTATATCGACTCGCTCACCGCCTAGTTCACCGGATACGGCTTGAACACGAGAACCACGCATACCAACACAAGCACCAATTGGATCGAGACGTTTATCGTTAGTTTTCACTGCGATTTTAGCTCTTGCTCCTGGATCACGCGCTGCCGCTTTTATCTCTAGTGTCTCTTCTGCAATTTCTGGCACTTCTAATCTAAACAACTCAACCAACATATCAGGGTGCGTTCGGCTAATGTAAAGCTGCGCGCCTCTAGCTTCAGGTCTAATAACGTAGAGCAATCCACGTACCCTGTCGCCTGGACGGAAAGTTTCGCGCGGCAGCATGTCATCTCTATAAATAACACCCTCTGCATTATTGCCTAAGTCGACAATAACGTTATCACGATTTACTTTCTTAACCGTTCCGGTGACTAACTCGCCGACGCGGTCTTCGTATTCAGCGATCATTTGAGCACGTTCAGCTTCACGTACTTTTTGTACGATAACTTGTTTTGCTGTCTGTGTTGTTATACGGTCAAAAGTAATTGATTCGATCTGCTCTTCAACGTAGTCACCTAGTTGAATTTCTGGCTCGTCAATTTGTGCTGCTGAAATTGTCATTTCAGCATACGGATTTTCTTGTATTTTGTCGTCTTCAATAACTAACCAACGACGAAAAGTATCAAAATCACCTGTTTCGCGGTCAATAGTGACCCGAACTTCAATATCGCCTTCATTCTTCTTTTTGGTGGCGCTGACTAAAGCGAACTCTAATGCTTCAAATATTTTTTCTCTTGGTACTTGTTTTTCGTTTGAAACGGCTTCAGCCACTAACAAAATTTCTTTACTCATTTTATAAGCCTCACAGATTGCTTCGAGTAGAAGCAAACACTCCCCAGTAGTTAATCAAAATTTGGAACTAAATTGCCTTTTTCAATATTAGCAATAGCCAAAGAAAACTCATCATTATCAACTTTTACTAAAATAGTGTCATTTTCACACTTTAATAATAGCCCTTTAAAGTTACGCCTGCCGTCTTGCGGGATGGATAACTTCACTGTAACAGTCTCACCGATAACCAATGTATAATGCTCCGCATTAAAGAGCGGTCTGTCCATACCGGGCGATGACACTTCTAAGTTGTATTCCGCTGTGATTAGATCTTCAATATCTAGTACAGCGCTTATTTGATGACTGGCATTAGCGCAATCATCTACATCAATACCATCTTCATGATCAATGAACACCCGTAAAGTCGAATGTTTACCTGCTCTCACAAATTCTACACCAACCATCTCGAAGCCCAATGCCTCAACTGCCGGAATTAGCATATCTGTTAGTTTTCGCTCAAGTTGCGACAAATTTACACTCCAAAAACAAAAAAAGGGCTTGTAGCCCATACTTCAGTCTATCGCGCTTAATTTGCTAAACGCTAGATACAAAAAAACCCCGGTCAAGCGGAGCTCACAAATACTTCATGTTGATGCCCGAAATGCCTAAAGCCCTTCAGACGCTTGACCTAGACGCTACTATGCAGAAAATTATCAGTTAATGTAATCCTAATAATTTACGTTAATGCAGGGAGCCCGCCTCAAAACTTGTGTGTAGTATAACTGCCTTGCTGTGCATACGCAAATATAAGTGATAGCTCTGTTATTATTTGTATCAATAACTTGAAATATAAGTTCACCTGTAACAGTCTATAACTCTATTACCCACACCAAATAAACCATGAAGGGAACTTACCGTGCATGAAAAATATAGTATTGAACAAATCGACGTTGCATTAACACAATTAAATCAAAATTTAGCTGCTAACGATCAGTGGGCAATTGAAAATGACAAACTCTGCAAAACCTTCAAATTTAAAAGCTTTATTAGAGCTTTCGGATGGATGTCACAGATTGCAATATGGGCTGAGAAACTAAAACATCATCCAGAATGGTTTAATGTCTATAATAAAGTTGAAGTACAGTTAACAACTCACGATGCTGATGGCATTAGTGAACTGGATTTCCAATTAGCTGAGAAAATGGAACTTTTTAGGTAATTTCGAATATCTTTATCCGAAAGGCAGCGGTATTTACTGAGCTAAACGAGGCATAAATAGATCAAAACATTTAGCGACGTCGAATACACACTAAAAACATGTGCAATATAGAGCCAATATAAGCCCTTTTAGTATTTTATTTATGCACTTAACGCTTATTTTAATATAATTGTAAAACTACGGTTGCTAAGCACAATTTGCTATGTATAATACGCCGTACTTGAGACGGGAAAGCCGCTTCAAGCCAGAACAATCGCGGGATGGAGCAGTCTGGTAGCTCGTCGGGCTCATAACCCGAAGGTCGTAGGTTCAAATCCTGCTCCCGCAACCATATTAAGAAGCCAGCACATTGTGTTGGCTTTTTTTTGCTTAAAATTCCTTGGGAGCTTTTACTTTGCCAGGTTTGTGTTTTTGGGACACTGTTAAGTTGCGAGGTTCTAATTAATTGAATGGTATTTTAACTACCTATACAAAATTTTGGACATCGCTCACCCTGTTCCATTTAACGAACGCTCTATCTCGGATAAGTCCGTCATTATTCGAACTCATTAAATGGCGACCAGTCCTAAACAGATTATCAACCACTCAATATCAACAGAGAAATCGTTGGGCCTGATTTGGGATCGAAATTTCCTAATCTACCTTCCCTGTTGTCGACTAGGTTGATGGGATAATTCGCATCTGTTGTTTTCGTATTACTTAGTAGAATGCCAAACATCAACTATCAATTATTTCATTGCTGCTGAATGACTGCGCAATGTATCGATGACTATCCTGATTGGCGTGGCTTGTTGTCCTTTGAGTTACTTTCTGATGGTTTAGTAACTGATAATTAGAGGTAGGTAGCGACACTCGGCATAAATAGTAGTATTTTTCATACCCTGATTAGTGCAAAGCGAGTTTGACTAGCTATACTGCTGTATAAAGTGTTTGTTCAACATTAGCTAGTGTGTCAAAAATGCCTTACACAGAAAAAAGGCCAGCAATATTCAAAAAATTGCTAGCCTCAGTATTTCAGTAACGGCAAGTTATTATTGAATTTGTCCTCTTAATTCACCGCTTGGGTTAGCTGGAGTGTGCACATTGACATAATGACCGCCTGTTATTAGTAGCGAAAACACGTCTTCATCAACAGTGAAGTCAGCTGGAGTCAACCAAATATTTACTGCGTCTTCAGCTCGTTCTAGTCCGACTAAAACTGAACCATTCGAACCAGTATCACCCGCATGTATGTGCGCCATTGTCGCATCGTCCACGCCTTGAGTGATAGCAACAAGCTCCAAACCAAAGTTATCTGTATTTACTAATGCATACCCACGACCACTTGCATCGGTTACGACTGCAGGGACTTCTTGTTCACCACTAAGAGGGAAGGTAAAGAGGGTATAGTTATCAGTTAAAATCTGTCCTCTTAACTCACCGCTTGGGTTGGCTGGAGTATGTACATTGACATAATGACCTCCCATAGCTAACACATTGAAGGTATCCGCATCGATAGTTGAGTCGGCAGGTGTATTCCAAATATTGGCATCGTCAGGGGCTTGTTCTAATGCAATTAGAATAGGTCCATTAGCGCCAATTCGACCCGTATGTATATGCGCCATACTAGCGTCCATTACGCCAACCGTTAATAACGTTAATTCTAGGCTGTAATCGCTTGTATTGACCAATGCATAACCGTTTCCACTGGCATCCGTGTTAACTGCTGGAACCTCTTGTGACCCTTGCAGTGAAAACGTCGCTAGCGCATAATTGCGCGTTAGTATCTGTCCTCTAAGCTCACCGCTCGGATTGGCTGGAGTATGCACATTCACATATTGACCGCCCGAGACTAGTTGGGCAAAAATGTCTGCGTCAATTGCAAAATCGGTTGGAGTCATCCATACATTTGGATTATCAGAAGCTTGCTCCAATGCGACTAAAATACCTCCATTATTACCGATTCGACCAGCATGAATGTGTGCCATCGTGGCATTCATTACACCATCGGTAAGTAGTTTTAATTCTACACTAAAAGTGTCTGTGTTAATCAATGCATAGCCATCGCCAGTCGCGCTGGTAGATACAGCTGGTACTTCTTGTGAACCCTGCAATGGGAAAGTTGCCAATACATATTCGTCAGCTAGAATTTGTCCGCGCAATTCACCACTTGGATTATTCGGGGTATGCACATTCACATAATGACCACCTGCTGCTAATACTTCAAAAGTAGCAACATCCAGCACGAATTCGTCAGGACTATTCCAGACATTTGCATCATCTAGCGATTGTTCCAATGCAACTAATATGGACCCATTAGAACCTATTCTACCCGCATGAATATGTGCCATAGTCGCGTCCTCAACACCTTGCGTAAGCGCAACTAATTCAGCACTCAAACTGTCGGTATCAACGAGCATGTATCCATCTCCGCTTGCCATTGTAGAAACTGCCGGTACTTCTTGTGATCCTTCTATTGGAAACGTCATTAGTGCAAAATTTGCTGTCAAAATTTGACCTCGAACTTCGCCGCTTGGATTAGCTGGAGTATGAATATTTACATAGTGACCACCCGACGCTAATAGTTCGAACGTCTCAGCGTCTAAGCTAGCATTTTCTGGGCTGTTCCAAGAACTTGTCTCAGCATCTGCCTCCAACGCAATTAATATAGAACCATTGTTACCAATTCTGCCGGTATGGATATGAGCAGCCGTTGCATCATCTAATTCCTGAGTATTAAGACGAAGCTTTAAAGCCGTTGTAGCTGAATCATAGCTTGCGTAGCCGGTCGCTGTTGCTAATGAATCAACAGCAGGAACTTCTTGCGAACCGTCTGCTTTAAAGCTAGTGATCGTGACAGTGTCGACAACAACTTGCGCTCTTATTTCACCGCTTGAAAAGTCAGTTGTATGCAAATTCGCATACACATTACCAGCTTTCAACGCCTCAATCGTTGCACTATCTATGGGTGACTGAGTCGCATTATTGGTGCTAGTCCCATCGTAGCTGGTGCCACTACCTTGTGTGAATGTATAAAATATAGCCCCGTTTTGGCCTAACCCACCTTCGTGTAAGTGCGCTGCGACAAAACCTTCAACAGCACTAACATCGATGTTTGCGCGCAGAATCCCATCATCTTCGTCTACTTCAATTAATGCTGTTGCAGTTTGCGTTGAACCATTGACAGGTACTTCCTGATTACCGGTTAAAGTTACTTCATAGCTTAAAGTTGGAGTAAATACGTATTCTGGCTCAACATATTGTTCAGGTTCATCATTATCATTATAATCAGAACCACAAGCTGCAAGCAAAAAAGTGGTACATATAATTGCGCCGTATAAATAGAGTTTTTTAACATTAATGTTCATATCAAATCCTGTACTATTAATTTAATTCATTTCTTTGCTTGCCAGATATTGTTTTTAGAACCAAATCAATATGCAGACTTACAATGTGTCGGTTGTATTCATCAAATGGTATAAAACAAGTAAGAGTTAAACTAAAAACGTAAAGGTTCAAAAAAATATAAATAAATACAATGTATGAATTTTTCGATTTTAAATTGAACTTTTAAAACGACTCAAACACTCTAACCATATATTAACCAATATAGGTGGTTCACATGGCGACTCCCTTAACACGGGATTTTGAAAAACTAAATACAAACGACAGTCTGCTGTTACAACAAATAGCAGTCGATCGAAATACAACAGCGATGGAGACGCTATATAATGGTTATAGGGGAAGGTTAGTGCCGTTTTTAAACCGCATGACACAAGATCATGCATTAATTGAAGAGACATACAATGACGTTATGTTGATAGTTTGGAACAAGGCTGACCAATTTAAAGGAAACTCTAAGGTTTCGAGTTGGATATTTTCAATAGCTTACCGAACTTGTCTAGCGCTGATAAAAAAACAAAAATTTCGGCAAACAATTATAAATAACTTCCTTTTTTTTAAAACCGAAGAAACTAGTGAGTGTATTGAACAAGGTACCAGCGACAAGACCGACTTACTAAACAAAGCTATTAAGCATTTACCCGCTAAACAACAAATGATTATTGAACTAAGTTACTTTCAAGAGTATTCCATACAAGAGATTGCGTTGATTGCAAATTGTCCGGTAAACACAGTTAAAACCCGATTGCATCATGCACGACAAAAAATTAGAGCCTTCATGGACTCCAAAAATGCAGAGGTTAGTTAATATGAAAGCGAAAGACTATCAGAGTGCTTGTATTGATTACTTAAACGGGCACATGTCAATTATAGATACACAAAACTTCGAGAGTGAATTGAAAAGCAATCAAGTCTTATCAGAAGAATTAACCGAGGTTAAAAAGTGGCAATCACTTTTACAAGCTAAAAAACAAAGTAAAAGCATGCCTAATTTTGATGCTATTAAAGCTAAATTAACTAAATCACAACTTAGCTGGGGTCGCAATTGGACTTATAGCTTAACCGCAGCTGTGAGTTTTATGTTTATAATTTATCTGAGTACAGGTAGTCAACAGCACACCATCAATAACAAGTTTGAGACACTAACAAGTCCAACGATGAATTATGCACAACCCGTAGTTCAAATAGTATTAGCAAACAACGTCAATATTGAACAATTTATTGCAGACTATGGATTGACTGAAATTGAAAAAAATCCAAATTCTCAGATTATTACAGTAGCGCATACGTCCAGTCTTGAAGGTAACTTAGCATCCTTGAGTGCTGATAGTAGAACCGTTTTTGTTAAGAAAATTGAAAAATCACAATGAGTTTTCTTTTGAGAACGATTATTATTTTAATCACGATGGGGCTGATAACGATCAGTCAAGGCTGCGCAGTTAACAACAAAAACGTATCGTTTGAGGCTTCATCTTTTGCTCAACCAATGTTGTTGGTAATTGATGACCCAAGAAGTGAAAGACGACGTTTTGGAGCACCCGGTCCCGGTTACTCAGCTAATATTGACTACGCTGAAGATCCAATACTAAATAGGATTACAAAACAACTAGTTGACGAATACCAACTCATAGCTGGCGACCAGTGGCCGTTGAAAAGTCTTGGAGTGCACTGTATTTTAATTGAAGGGCCGTCTAAGCATATTATTGAAAGCTTGCTCAAAGACTCACGTGTAAAGTGGATACAACCATTTAATGAGTTTGATACTTATACTAGAGTGACAGAAAAAGCACAAATTCGCCCTGTATTGATGCCTTCGACCCATCTACCTAACTATGGTTTAGGTATCGACATTGTTGTAGTCGATACTGGTGTACATAGAAAACATCCAGCATTTAATGTCGACCAATTAGTATATGAAAACTTTGTGTTTGCCCAAAACGATAATGACAATGAAGCTCATGGCACGGCTATCACTGGATTACTTGCTGCTAGTAATATGTCAAAAACGAATCCTATCCAAGGTTTAGTATACCAAGCTAATATGCACCATTACAGAGGGTGTTGGGAAAATGCACAGGGAGCTGGAAAATGCTCCACGTTAACTTTGGCTTTAGCCTTAGACAAGGCGGTGCAAACGAACCCAAACGTCCTTAACTTAAGTTTATCGGGCCCCAAGGATAGAGTTCTCGAGGCATTGATCAACAAACTAATTGGTCAAGGCACCGTTATTGTTTCTGCACATGACAGTAAACGTGCGCAGGATGATAGATTCCCACTCTCACAAAAAGGCGTTTTGTATGCATATGGCGTAACCACTGCCCCTCCATTATCCCTATCTGACAATACTTTTTTAGCGAGCTACAGTATGATGTCATTATCACCCAACGGTACTTATGATATTGTTAGTGGACACTCAATAGCCGCACCACAAATAAGCGCAATCGCCGTCAGTTTATTAAGTGAAAATCCAAATATTAATAACCATACTATCGCAAAGCATTTGAAAGAGTGGTTAACTACTCATTCTATGTTCGGGACTTCCAAAGAATAGTATTAATGTATCAACGTAATTACATCCCAAAGTTTATATTTGCTGCGCTATTGTTATTATCAGCGATTGAATCGAGTGCTCTTGAGTATCCGACTCTATCTTTGAGACTTGCAACTGACGCTATCTATCAAGGTGTGAGTGAGACAAATGGCAAGCCCATTCTAGCTGTTAATGGCGAATACGCCTTAACATCCAACATTATCGTAGGAGCGCAATTACGAAAGGTTATCGTCAATAACAGCCTACAAAGAGACGGTAACTTTTCCACTTACATTGGATATGATAAAGCAATAGGCAAAAACTGGCTGAGTAGCACTTATATTGTTCATAGAAAGTTTCCACGAGCACAAATCGATTGGGACTTCACCCAAGTTTCTACCCGCCTTTCGAATATTAATGGCTTATCTTTTGATATTTCGTATTCACCTAATTACTATGCAGCCAGCGTCAAAGGGATTGGAGCTAAAGCACGATATACCAAAGATGTATCGAAACATTGGTATTGGCGTGCTCAGTTGGGCAATTTCAATATCCCTTCATTGTTGAATTATCAACATGCCGATTTGTCAATTGGTTTGCGTTTTCAGCAGATAAATATCGAACTTAGTTATCACTGGACAAGTGACACAGAACTGCGAACTAAAGTGGGAAGCATTCAATCACCAAATGCGTTATTGAGCATTACCTACGCAGCTTTTTAACACAAAGGTGCAATAATACAGGCTTAATCTCTCAAAGCGCATAACTCTTTGGGATAGATCGACATATCCAGCATAGATTGTAGTATTTTTCATAACCCGATTATCGCACGTTTCTGAGTCTGCTCGTTAACTTGACTGTATCTGTTGAAACTATAAGGTCTCTTTATTACTAGCCAACTCAATTGTACTGAGTATATAAATTCAATATGTAAGTATATTAATATTGCAAAGCAAAATTTCCTATGTATAATACGCACTTCTTGAAACGGGCAAACCGGTTCAAGCCAGAACAATCGCGGGATGGAGCAGTCTGGTAGCTCGTCGGGCTCATAACCCGAAGGTCGTAGGTTCAAATCCTGCTCCCGCAACCATATTAAGAAGCCAACACACTGTGTTGGCTTTTTTTTTGCTTATATTATCTATTACTTACTCAATGCATTTATTCCCAATATGCTTACGAAAAACCTTAGACAATATGTAGGCAATAAAAAAGGCCTTGCAAGCAAGACCTTTTATTATTGATTTACAGCGTCTAAGAGCTAGTTAACTTACTCTTTAGAACTGTACAGCCAATCGAGCATAGATCTGGCGCCCTCTTGGATCATGAACCTTTGAGTCAAAGCCAGCATTAGTAAAGACTTGTGGAGGATTTTCATCCGTCAAGTTAACCCCACCAACCGTTAACACATAGTCAGACTTTGTTTCAAATATATTACCTAAGTCGATGTTAAATTGCGCATCAAATGTAGTGTGACTGTCTACCTCAAGAAAGTTTCCAGTGTCAGCATCAGTATTTTGGTCATCATCATAACTACCGATGTGACGTGCAAATATGTTTGCAGAATAAGCATCCATACTCCAATTCAAGCCCAGATTTAAACGAAGTTCTGGATTCGATACGCCAATATTATTGAAGTTACGAAGCCCAGCACCCTCAACTTTTCCAGCCTGAGGATCATCTAAATCATATTTAAGTACGTAAGTCGCGTTAATCGAAGGTGTAAATGTACCAACCTCAGTTTCAACTTTGTAGCTCGTCACTAAATCCAAACCTGAAGTTTCTAATGAACTCGCATTTACATAAGCGGTGTTAACCTGAAGCAATGGACCATTCAATGGGTCACCGGCTCGGATAACACGCACAGTGTCTTGAGGAGTATCATTTAGGATCGCTTGAAAACTTTCTTGAATAATTAAGTCAGTAAAGTCAAAGCTCCAATAATCAACTTCAATCGATAAATCATCAATTGGCTCTAAGGAGAAACCTAGGTTAAATGCCGTTGATTCTTCTGGTACTAAATCTGGATTACCGCTTGAACGCACTGCAATAAAATTATTACCCGGTGATAATGGGTCAGACGCCTGTTGCAAACTGGTTGATCCACCCTTTGTCTGAAAGATAGAAGGCGCTCTAAACGACGTTGAGATTGAACCGCGCAAAGATAGCATGTCACTTGCTCTATAGGATATAGCGAGCTTCGGATCAACAGTATCTCCTATTGCACTGCCGTAATCTTCATAACGAAGAGCTATCTGAATATCAAGGTCTTCAGTAACCGGCATTGCTATTTCACCAAACAACGCCACTACATCCTGTGAACCAGAAATATCAGGGTTACCAATAAGGAAAGCAAAACGGTCTTGATTAGACGCTGCATCATAATCTTGACTCAAATCTTGATAACGATATTGAGCACCAATTGCAACACCTGTGATGCCTCCGTCCATTTCAAACCAATCTGTTGAAACGAACCCTTCTACGACCTCTAAGCCAGCTTTAGAATCAATTTGAAGTTGACCAGTAAACGAATCAATAACTGATTGCGTATTTGGGCTTGTTGAAAAAGACGTTGAAAATGGGTTGAAATATTCACAACCTCCTTCACCCGCTGTTCCGCTAACAGGGTCACAACTAGTGCCACCAAATCCACGTAATGCGTTTTGAAACTCTTGCGCCAACGTATCATTATTTGTAAACAAGAAATTGTTTGTAGCATTGGTATAACTTAATTCCCAGAATCCGTTATCGAGTTCACCTTGCAGCATAGTACTAAAGCGGAATGTATCTGATTCAGTATTTGCTACATCGCGCTCAGCTCCGTTACCTAACTCACGACCAAAGAATGAGACAGGGAATCCAAAAAAGTTATCTGGATGATCAGCAGGCACAGTAGGGAACGTCAATATAGGGAAACTTGGTGAACTACCTCGTTCAGATCTGTTTCGCGCAAAACTAACATCCGTTATCCACTCTATTTCATCAGAAATATTATAAGTAGCTCTGGTATAAGCGTTTAATCGAGTTTCATCTGGCACAAAAGAAAAGAAATCACCAAAATCAAAACGGCAAAGACCAACATCTGTACCTTGAGGGCCAACCCCTGCAGCTAAGACTAAAGGTGAACCACCGAACGTTGAACAACCAGGGTCAATAAGAGGTGTTGGACCGGCAAAAAATGTACCTGGATTACCTAGTGAACTAGTATCGTCTTGAGGACGGCTTAAACGACGATCGCTCGTGAATAATGGTGAACGATTGGTATAACTTATAGCAGCCATCACGCTACTATTCTCGCTTATCGCACCCCACAGGCCTTGCAGGATGTATTCTTTGTTGTTGCCATGGGCACCGTCTTGATAATCGGCAGTTATAGTCGCTCCTTCGTAATTTTTCTTTGTAATAAAGTTAACAACACCGGCTACCGCATCAGAACCATATAGTGCAGATGCCCCATCTTTCACTATTTCTACCCGGTTAATCGCTATTAAAGGAACGAGTGAACTTGTGTCAACAAAATTCGATCCATCGTTATTCGGCTGAGCAGTTACAACTTGGCGTTTACCATTCAATAATACTAAGGTTGAGGAGACACCCAAGCCACGTAAATTAATATTTGATGTACCTGTGGTCGCGTTTTGCGTAAAGGCATCAGGTGTATTTTCTGAACCCGTGTTAATAGTAAGTGTTTGTGTAATATCCGCGATACTTTTAGCACCTATCGCGTCAATTTCAGCACTATCTAAAATTGCTAAAGGCGAAGGCGATTCAAAATTTTCGCTTCGTCGAACGAAACTACCCGTAACCAAAATCTTTTCAACATTTTCCGATTGATCTTCTTCAACTTCTTGCGCAAGCACAATGGATGGATAAGCAAGTAACTGTGATGCAACGAAGGCAGCAATTGCTGACTTTTTGGCGGTAAATTTCATATGTGTCCCCAAAATTCCGCCATACTGGATCTTTGCCCAGATTAACGGATGTACGTTATCAATTATTATTGAATACAGCCGCGGATTGACTGTAGTAATTTGATACTAATAGTAGTTTTGCGCTTTGTAAATGAATTGTTATTTATATGTTATAATTTAAATTTAATATGGTCTGACCAGAGATTATATTTATGTATTCAATAAAAATAATAAATACCATTTACTTACCTATCAATAAGGTAAGAAATGTACCTACCAAGGCAGGTTTATTTCTGTCTTTTATATCAACTTGTGCGGCAATTTTGAACAACTGTCCTGTCGGCTTTTGTTCGATGTCAGCAACCGTAAACTGATATTTAATGTAATCATCAACTCTGACGGGCTCCAGAAATCGTAAACTGTCAATGCCATAGTTAAGCATGGTGCTACTTGTAGGGTCGACAGTAATGACCTGTTCAAACATCATTGGCATCAATGAAGCTGATAAAAACCCATGTGCAATAGTGGTCTTAAATGGACTTTCTTTTGCACAACGTTCTTGGTCAATGTGGATCCATTGATGATCCCCTGTAGCGACTGCAAACTCATTTATTTTTTGTTGGGTAATTTTAAACCAGACTGTTTCGGGTAAATTATCACCAACATTTAATTGTGAGAAATTCATTTTAATCCTTTTTTATTACTAATTTGTATTGAATTCGGTTTATACTATCAATTATATTAATATATTAGTTGACAGTAATGATGGATTCAATCAGCTTTGTCGAATAGAAAATAACAATGTCGTACTATAGGGAACATTTATAAGATGAATTTGAATCGTATCGATCTCAACCTGTTTGGTGTTTTTGATGCCATTTACACTGCTGGTAGCTTAACCAAGGCTGCCGACGTGTTGTGCATTACTCAGCCGGCGGTAAGTAATTCTCTAGCTCGACTCCGAGAAATGTTAAACGATCCGTTGTTTGTGCGAACAGGTCACAGTATGACTCCTACGCCAGTTGCACAGAATATTATAGGGCCTGCGCGCGAGGCACTTGGCCTGTTGCGTAAAAGTGTACAAGACTCACACACTTTTGAGCCTTCTACCGCTCATAAAGCATTCAACTTTGCGAGTCGTGACTTATTAGAAGTAAGTATTATGCCGCGACTTATGGCTCTTTTACAGAGTCGCGCACCCAACATCACTCTAAACAATTATGAGATTGCAAGAGCCAACGTGGTGTCATCCATGGCAAGCGGTAGTTTAGACTTTTTTGCTGACGCATCTACTTTCACTGATCCCCATTTGCTTAAGCAAAAAATTGCGTCAGACCGTTTTGTTGTTCTGGCAAGGAAAGGTCATCCCTTGCTGAAGAATGGTTTGGATTTAGATACCTTTTTAAAGTTAGGACACATTAATGTATCTCATCGCAAGAAAGGGGCTGGTCCAATAGACATTGAGCTTGATAAGATGGGTAAGAAGCGTAAAGAAGTGATGCGTGGTCAGCACTTTTTAACGGTGCCAAGTACCATTGTTAAAACTGACTTAATTGCTTGTATCCCTTATCATTTGGCAAAACATTATGATCTAGCGATATACGAAATGCCATTTGAAATTCCACCAGTTGAATATTACTTATACTGGCATGTAAGCGCCGATCACGACCTTGCACATATTTGGTTACGAGAACAAATCATGGAAGTCGCTAAAACATATAATAATTAATATTACGTGTTAATTAAAAAACGGGCTTAATTAGCTCGTTTTTTATATTTGCATATCAATCCCACTAATCCGAACCACTCATTAAGCTCATTAAAAATTCGTTTAGCATGGTCATAATGTATTCGGGTTGTTGATGATGCACCCAATGTGTTGCGCCCGCTATTTTATGGATTTGCAAATGTGGGACCCATTCATCCAGCCCAATTAAATTATCAATAACAAATGCAGAATCATCCTCCCCCCAAAGAATCAACGTCGGTAAGTTAATTCGAATATTAGGTATTTTGAAGGGAGCTTGTTGGCTAACATAACCTTTAGTTTTAATTTGTGGCATCTTTCGATAGTAATTCAGCATATTATCAAGCGATTTTGCATCATTCCACTGACTCATATACTCCTTTACTTGGCGCGAAGTTAACAAAGAATCCTCTTTTTGATGACCTATATCGGCCTTTTCATTTAAATTGGTATCATCAATATTTTCGTTTTCAACTGTAAAAAATTCAGGCCCAAATAGCTTCTTAAACATACAGAAATCATTATTTTGTATTTTAATTGCCGCATCAGCTTGCATAAAATCTGCAATATATTCACTCTTTTCCTGTTGAACTGGGTTATCTCTCATCTCACGCGTAAAAGCACTCGGATGCGCTGCATTGATAATTGTCAAACTGTGGAATAATGACTCATGAAAAGCAACCAGCGGCCAAGCGATTGCCCCTCCCCAGTCATGTGCAACGAGATGGACTTTTCGTTGTGAAGAATCAATCAACATTTGACGAACGAACGCAGACATCGACGCAATCAGGTTTTCAATATTATATTCATCGGTGCTTTTAAAACCATCAGAGAATCGATAACCAGGCAAGTCAGGCGCAATAACACAATACTCAGTAGACATGGCGTTTAGATACTTTTCCCAAGCAAAACTGCATTCAGGAAAACCATGAAAAAATAATAGAATCGGCTTAAGGGTTATTTCTTCAATGTTAGCGCTAAGATATTGAATCGTTGTCGTTGGCAATACGGCTTCATATTCTCTAATCATTAAGTACCTTTAAATTTAACTTGGGTTACTTGCAGTTAAAAAAAAGACGAGCACTTAGCGTGTTCGTCTTTTCTATTATCTCGCTACAAAAAATTGCTTAGCCTTGATAAAAGTGCTCGGCATCCATTTGCATTAGGTTTTCTGAACCTGAGTTAATTGCCGAAACTAGCGATCTAGTTCGCGTTAACATTCTATCGAAATAGAATGTTGCGGTTTGCAGCTTAGCATTATAAAAATCAACTTCAGAAGTACCTTCGTCGATTTTTTGTTGTGCCACAACCGCCATTTTCAACCAAAAATACCCAACGGTGACATAACCAGAATACATTAGGTAGTCAACAGACGCTGCACCTAATTCGTCAGGATTATTCGCCGCTGATACGCCGATTTCATTAGTCATTTGTAGCCATTCATCAACGTGAGACTCAATCGCATTTGACCAATGATTAAATTGCTTCTTATCGCGAATAGTTGCGCAATAGCTCTTAATTTCACTAGTAAATACTTTCAAAAGCTCACCTTTTGAACCCATAATTTTACGTGCTAATAAATCAATGGCTTGAATACCAGTTGTACCTTCATACATGGTACAAATCCGAGTATCACGAGCCAACTGCTCCATGCCCCACTCTTTTATGTAACCATGGCCCCCATATACTTGCATCCCATAGCTTGTAGTTTCTTGTGCTGTTTCAGTTAAAAACGCCTTAACAATAGGCGTTAATAGTGCCAGTTTAGATTCCGCAATTTTCTTTTCTTCTGGTGATTGATCATGCTGCGTTACGTCAACCAGCTGCATACAATAAATCGCAAGGGCTCGGTTACCTTCGCGCAATGCTTTTTGCGTTAGTAACATACGACGAACATCGGGGTGCACAATGATTGGGTCAGCAGGACCATCTGGATTTTTCACACCTGACATTGAACGAAACTGTGTTCTGTCTTTCGCGTAAGCTAACGCACCTTGGAATGCAGCTTCAGTTGCAGACAAACCTTCAACACCAGTGCCTATTCTTGCCATGTTCATGAATACGAACATGCAGTTTAAGCCACGGTTAGGTTCACCAATCAAAATAGCGTTTGCTGCGTCAAAGTTAATAACGCAAGTTGCACTGCCTTTAATACCCATTTTGTGCTCTATAGAGCCACACTTAACAGCGTTACGGTCAGTTATATTTCCGCTCGCGTCTACATTAAACTTAGGCACTATGAATAATGAAATCCCTCTCGTTCCCGCTGGCGCGCCGGGTAATCTAGCTAGTACTATGTGCACAATATTGTCTGACATATCATGCTCACCCGCTGAAATGAAGATTTTCGTTCCAGTAAGCTTATAAGTACCGTCTTCTGCTGGTTCAGCTTTGCATTTAAGCATGCCTAAGTCCGAACCACAGTGTGATTCAGTCAAACACATAGTGCCTGTCCAGCTACCCTCTATTAATTTCTCAAGATAAATTTTCTTCTGTTCTTCAGTACCATGAGCCTTAAGTGTTTCCATACAGCCTTGACTCAAGCCTGGGTACATTGCCCAACTGTGGTTTGCACCAGAAAACCATTCTGCCATTGAAGTTGAAAGCGAATATGGAAGGCCTTGACCACCATACTCTACAGGATGTGACATTGATGGCCAGCCACCGTCCACATACTGTTTATATGCTTCTTTAAAACCTGTTGGTGTAGTTACAACACCATCATTAAATTGGCAACCTTCCTCATCACCAGAGGCATTAATGGGTGCCAACACATTTTCTGCAAATTTAGCTGCTTCAGCGTAAATAGCACGAACTAGGTCGTCCGTAGCATCTTCGAAGCCTAAACGCTGATAATGCGCTTCAAAACCAAGTAGTTCATTGGTTACGAATAAAGTATCTCTTTGTGGTGCTTTAAAATTCTGCATAATTTCCTTTATCTATCTCAAACAACTGAGCATGTCAGCTATCAATTATATTTTACTTCGCTTATTTTACTGATTTGAATGTTTTGCCAGCATCTGCGAGTTCATTTAATAGTGTTGAAGGTGTAAACCAATGTTGTCCGTATTCGCCGAGTGTTTCTTTATAATAGTTCATGCGATCACGTATTACGCTCAAACCAACCTCATCAGCAAATTGCATTGGACCGCCTCTAAAGACTGGAAACCCATAACCGTAAACATAAATAACATCGATATCACTGGATTTAGCCGCAATGCCTTCTTTAAGAATATCTGCGCCTTCATTAATAAGTGGATAGATACAACGTTCTAATATTTCTTGATCTGAAATTTCACGTTGCACAATACCTAAACGCTTCGCTTCTTGTTTCGCAATTTCAACTACTTCTGGATCAGGTATTGGTTGACGGCTTCCTTGCTCGTATAAATACACACCTTTGCCAGCTTTTAATCCAACGCGACCTTGCGCGACCAGTTTATCAGCTACGATACAATAGCTTGGATCATGAGCTATCAGTTCTCTGCGCGACTCACGCACAAAATAACCAATATCTAGTCCCGCCATATCACCCATTGTGAAAGGGCCCATTGGTAATCCAAAGTTACCAATGACTTTGTCAACTTGCTCAGGTGTTGCGCCTTCAAGCATAAGACGGCCGGCTTCTCTGCCGTAAGGTTCAATCATTCTATTGCCAACAAAACCAAAACAAACACCAACTAAAACACCAACCTTGCGGATTACTTTAGCTAATTTCATTGCCGTTTTAATAACGTCATCGCTGGTCTTTTCGCCACGCACAATTTCAAGTAACTTCATTACATTTGCGGGTGAAAAGAAATGTAAACCAATCACATCTTGTGGGCGAGAAATTGACGACGCAATTTCATTCAAATCAAGGGTAGACGTATTTGAAGCTAATATGGCGCCAGGTTTACAAACCTTGTCCAACATACCAAATACTTCTTTTTTGACCGACATTTTTTCAAATACAGCTTCAATAACTAAATCGGCATCCGACAAATCAGCATAATGTGTGGTACCAGACAGTAGTGACATACGCTGCTCAACTTGCGCAGTCGTTAGCTTGCCCTTTTTAGCTGAGTTTTCATAGTTGCGACGAATCAGGGCTAAACCTTTATCCAATGCGTCTTGCTTCAATTCTAACATCACCACTGGAATGCCCGCATTAGCAAAATTCATGGCAATACCGCCACCCATTGTGCCTGCACCAATCACTGCCGCTTGTTTTATATCACGCGCTTTAACGTCTTTTGAAATTCCTTGAACATGCGAAGCCGCTCTCTCAGCAAAAAAGAAATGCTGTTGTGCTCTGGCTTGTGGTGTTTTCATACATTCCATGAATAATTCTGCTTCACGAGCAAGACCGGCTCTAAAGTCAAGCGTAAAAGCAGCTTTGACTGCCAATACACAGTGACCTGGTGCAAAAAAACCTTTTGATTTTGCAGCAACACCTTGGCTATATTGTTCAAACAAAGTCTCGATATCGCCGCTCATTGCTAATTCAATATCACACACTTTTTTTACGGGCATTTGCTTTTCAACAATATTATTCGCAAAGCTCATTGCAGCAGCTTGGAGTTCGTCTGCAGAATCAACAATAAGGTCAAATACATTGCCAAGCGCGGTAACTGACGTCGGTGCGCCTGTTACAATCATGTCTAGCGCCGTTTTTGGGTCTGTTAATCTGGGTAATCTTTGTGTTCCGCCTGCACCAGGTAAAATACCAAGATGTACTTCAGGCAGACCTACTTTATTTTTAGCGTGGGTAACACGGTAGTGACAAGCTAGAGCGAGTTCTAGTCCGCCACCAAATGCGTTTCCACTGACAATTGCAATGATAGGTTTAGTCGATTGCTCTATAACATCCAAAACTTCAGGCAACATAGGCGACAAGTCACCGCCGCTAAATTCTGAGATGTCCGCACCAGCACTAAATAGTGGTAAGTGAGAATGCAGTACGATCGCTTTTACCTGATCGTCACTCAATGCTTTGTTGATACTCTCAATAACGCCTATTCTTACCGCCTTTGATAATGCGTTTACTGGCGAGCTGTTTAATCCAACAAGTGCGAGTTGTTGATCTTGAATATAAGTAACTGGACTTACTGAGGTAGATTCGTTCGACATGACTTTTTCCCAAATTAGCTTGATGAGATAAGACTATTGTAAATCTAGCTATCAGCCCACTTTATTGATTTTATATAGCAAAATAAGTTTGGCTGATTGAGTTTGTATACAGTGGTGAAATCGAGTAATTATAAAACTCATCGTTGGTTAACCTTTTTAAACGATTATATGACCACAAGAGCGCACGTTTTAACTTTGATAAATAGATATCTATTTAAATTTAAAATAGCTGGCTAATTTTCGACAGATTATACTTGTTTTATTAACTAATTTATAACAATTAGCTATGCTATGTATTTTTAAACAAGTTATGCATCTATCGACAATAAGGAATAGAAATGGACAGTTTATTAGATTTCACGGACAAAACAGCGATTATTACTGGCGCAGCAAATGGTTTTGGTAAGAGACTTGCCATCGAGCTCAGCAAGCGAGGGTGCAACTTAGTGCTAAGTGACATCAATCAAGCGGGCTTAGATGACACAATAAAAAACCTAGCATCACCAGATAAAGCATGCGCATTAATGGGTGATGTTTCCGTAGAAGCAAATTCAAAAAAACTGGTTGATCTTGCTATTAGCAAATTCGGAAGTCTAAATATCGCAGTAAACAATGCCGGTATTGCCCATGAAATGGCGGCAATACATGAATTAACAGAATCTATTTTTGACAGTCAATTCGCAGTTAATGTAAAAGGAGTAGCTTTTGGTATGAAATATCAAATACCTGCTATGCTGCTAGCGGGCCACGGGCACATACTAAATATAAGTTCTTTGGCTGGCTTAGGTGGCGCGCCCAAAGCTGGCGCATATGTTGCTGCTAAACACGCTGTTACAGGGTTAACCAAAACAGCCGCCGTTGAGTATGCTCGCTACAATGTTCAAGTTAACGCGATATGCCCTTTCTTCAGCCCAACCAATATTATGGACGTTGACGGACTTAATACCAAGGAAGCCCGAGCTATGCTGGCCAAAGGTTCACCGATGAAGCGCTTAGGTGACCCTCAGGAAATGGTTAACGTGATGTTATTAATATTATCACCTGGCAATACGTATATGAATGGACAGACTATCGCTGTTGATGGGGGCGTGACGGCCTGGTAGGGGATACAAACACTACCCGATACAAATACTAGACTAATGTCTAGGTTTTACAAAAAATCTAACAAATTGTTATTATTAGGTTTTTTGTATCAACGTTAAAATAAAAAGTATGATATTTAACACCCTAGTATTCGGCCACTGACTGAACAGCTCGTTTTTAATGCGTATATTCTTTCTAGCCCAATTATTAAATGGTGTAAAAATCATGTTGAAAACGAAATTATACGCTCTTGCAGTTGCTATTCCATTTGCTTTAGGGTCATTCTCATCCCAAGCAAGTGAAATTGAAACAGCACTGGCGAACATCTGTAATATCGTTGTTGCCGACGATAAAAGCGAATTACGTAAAAAAATTAAATTGGTGCGTTCAAATTTCAGACTCCAGCTGAAGGACTATTACACGGGCATCAAATGCAATGGTAATAGCATGATACGCGAGGCTGTATTGAACAACTCAGTTGAAGCTGGAACACTATTAGTTAAGAAAATGCCGAGGAAGGACTTAGAAGCGCCAGAGGAAGATGGTAAAACATTACAAGCATGGATAATCGAACAAGGCTTGTCCGACAATCCAATCGCGCTGGCTCTTAAGGAACGTATATAGTACGTTTTTGAGTACCGATTTTGAATACCGAATTCAACATGATAGATGGAGGTTACTTCATTTCTTAAGGCGACTCACCAGAGTCGCCTTTTTTATCTTAACTTTTTGTTACAAGCAGAAATAGAAGCCCTAATAGTAAAAGCTAAGGGGTAATGACCACTTTTCCTTTAACTTTTCTATCCGTCACTTTATTAATTGCATCCACGGCATCAGATAATGCAAATCGCTCGTCTATAACGACTTTAATTTTACCTTGAACATACCATGTTAACAATTCTTTCATATTAGCCATAAAATCTTGCGGTTGATGCTGGGTAAATGATCCCCAGAATACGCCAACAACTGAAAATCCTTTAACTAACGAAAGATTAACTGGGAATTTGGGAATTTCACCACCAGCAAAACCAATTACCAATAGTCTGCCATTCCATGCCATGCTGCGCGAGCATATATGAAACATGTCGCCACCCACACATTCATAAACAACATCTACTCCCTTGCCATTAGTTTGTTCTTTAATAGCTGCTTTTAAATCGATGCCTGTATAATTGATACAAATGTCAGCACCATTGTCTTTTGCCACTTGACATTTTTCGTCAGTTGAACAAACAGCAATAACTTTAGCGCCCATTAACTTTCCAATTTGAACTGCGGCTAATCCGGTTCCACCTGCTGCACCCGTGACTAATAGGATATCAGAACTCGTTAAATTGGCCCTTTGCTTCAACGCATGGTGCGCAGTTGCATGAGCTGTAACTAAAGCAGACGCCTCATCCAATGGAATTCCATCAGGTAAAGGAATAACATGAGATGCTGGCAATTCAACTTTTTCAGCATAGCCACCTAACATACATAAACCAATGACTTTTTGACCCATTTTCAAATGAGGTACACCCTCACCTACTTCAGATATAGTACCTGCAACTTCACTACCAGGGATAAAAGGTAAGTCAGGTTTCATCTGATACAAACCTTGCACTAACAAGCTATCCGGAAAATTAACACCCGCTGCAGCGACATCAACGACAACCTTACCTTTGGATGCTGTAGGGTCAGGCATATCTTGTAATTTTAGTTTTGAAACAGGCGCAAAATCATTGCAAACAATCGCTTTCATGTTAATAGTCTTCCTTTATAGCTCGCACTGCGAGATTTGATAATGGTGTTAATAGTTGTTCTAGTTCTACTGCTTTTGGATTTGACGCATTACCATCTTTACCACGCTTTACAACTCCTTGAACTATTGAGAGTAGTCGAAAAAAGCTAAATGCGATATAAAACTGCCAGTTGTCTATCTTATCAATACCTGTACGTTCACAATAAAGCGCAACATATTCTTCCTCACTAGGTATGCCCAACTCTTCTCTATATACACCACCCAAACCCGGCACATTGCCCATATTTGCAGGCAACCTTAACTGCATGCATTGATAGGCTAAGTCTGCATAGGGATGACCAAGTGTTGATAATTCCCAATCAAGGATCGCACATAGGTCTTGGCTATCATGCGAAAAGATCATGTTGTCCAAACGAAAATCGCCATGCACAATCGATATTAAACCATCATCATCCGGTAAGTTTTCACCTAACCATTTAATAAGAAATTCTGCGTTATGATTTTCTTCTGTTTTGGCAGCAATATATTGTTTTGTCCATCTATCCAACTGACGAGCAAAATAGTTACCCGGACGACCAAAGTCAGCGAGTCCGACATCTTCCGGCTTAATACTATGCAAGCTCACCAATGCTAAGTTCATTTGATCGTATATCTTTGCACGTTTTGAATTAGGTGACTCTCCAAAACAGGGGCGTTTATCCAGTGTATCTAACGCTGCATTCCAAAATATATCACCGGACACGAAGCTCATGATAAAAAATTGGCTTCCAATAATCTCATTGTCGATGCAAAGGTGTATGGCTTTTGGCACAGGCACATTGCTTTTCTGCAGAGCCGAAATAACCTTATACTCGCGGTCCACAGCATGCGCTGACTTTAGCAAATGCCCCAGTGGTTGTCGGCGTAAAACGAATTCTCCTGTCGTTGTTGTCAATTTAAAACTTGGATTAGATTGGCCCCCACTGAACTTTTCGAGGGTTAATAACTTACCCACCTCAGGCACGTTGCTATCGCAATATGCTTGAAGTGTCGTTAGGTTTGGGGTGATTTTAAAGCTCATCAATTTTATTTACTGATTTTTAGCTGACATTTGCTGAACTAAATTCCGACCCAATTGCATCATGTGCACTTGATCAGGGCCATCAGCCAAACGAATAGTTCGCGCATAGGCTAGTGTTTCACTCAATGTTGTGTCTTGTGATGTCCCTTCTGCACCGTGAATTTGAATCGCTTCATCAATAACTTCACAAGCCATTTTAGGGGCAACAATTTTAATTGCTGCAATAATATTTTTCGCTACTTTATTACCATATTTATCCATATGGTCTGCTGCCTTTAAAGTAAGTAATCTAGCCTGTTCAATTTTGCAATACATCTGCGCTAAACTTTCGCGTACCGATTGTTGTTTACTCAACGGTTGACCAAAGGCAATGCGGTCTTCCACACGAGCACAAGCTTCATCTAATGCTCTTTGGGCACAACCAATAAGACGCATGCAATGGTGAATTCGACCGGGGCCTAAACGACCTTGAGCAATTTCAAAACCTTTACCTTCTCCCACTAATAAGCTGCTTGCTGGGACTCGTACGTTTTCGAAAAGGATTTCAGCATGACCAACAGGCTGATCAAGATAGCCCATCGCTGACATAGGACGAACAATAGTCACACCTGCAGTATCTAAAGGTACTAAAATTTGCGATTGTTGCTCATGTCTGGCAGCGGTTGTATCAGTTTTACCCATCACTACCATTATCTTACAGTTTTCGTTCATTGCACCACTGGTATACCATTTACGGCCATTGATAACATACTCATCACCATCACGCTGAATCGAGGTTTCAATATTGGTTGCATCAGAAGAAGCCACTGCTGGTTCTGTCATTGCAAATGCTGACCGCAGTTCGCCATTAAGCAAAGGTTCAAGCCACTTTTTTTGCTGTTCTGAATTACCATACTTTGCCAATACTTCCATATTGCCTGTATCAGGAGCACTGCAGTTAAATACTTCTGAGCTCCATAATACGCGGCCCATCAATTCGCAAAGCGGTGCATACTCAAGGTTAGTTAACCCTGCGCCATATGGCAGATATTCGCTTGGTAAGAATAAATTCCATAAACCAGCATCTTTTGCTTTTTCTTTCAGGTCATGCATCAATTTCGGGGTGACCCATGGATTCTCGGATTGATGCACCAAGTCGTGATAAATAGCTTCATTTGGATAAATATTTTCATCCATAAAAGCCTGCAGTTTATTGATCAAATTTTGCGTTTTTTCAGTGTAATCAAAGTTCATAGTCGCCCCGTGCTTAATCTGGTTATTCAGTTTACTAACTGTATGTAATTAATGATTTATGCTCAGGCAAGTCTAAGTGCCCCACATTATTAAAACTGCTTAGTTGAATACCATCACGATTAAAGAAAAAGTGATTGATACTGGTGTTCTTAATTTGCAAATTGAAGTTAACGGTTTTATCCACTGTTAATCCCAACATATTCATCATCGTTATCGCAATTGCGCCACCAGAACTCGCCACCAACACATTCTTGGCATCGGATGCACAAATACGTTCTACAGCCCCTGCTACCCTTCCTGTAAACTCCTCCCAAGACTCGGGCAGATCGTTACCAATTTCTCGTTTAGACCAAGCAAACATCGCATTCTTTAATAAGCGATAAAACTCAGCTCGCGGTGCGTCTTCTGGGGGACGCATCAAAGGATTAACTGTTAGATAAGCGCTTACGACTGCATTAAAGTCGAATTCATTCCAGCCCGAATCAATAACAACCGGTATAGCACTCTCGCCGCCTTTTTGAATACCTGCCGCTGTTTCTTTGTGCCTGCGCATGTCACCCGTTACAATACTGTCAAACGCAATATCGCGCTGCGCAAAGTACTCCCCTAGCAACAACGACTGTTGATGTCCTATGTCACTCAACTTGTCATAGTCTGCTGCGCCAAAAGACGCCTGACCGTGTCGTACGAGATATAATTGAGCCATATATGTTGTTCCTTTTAAGTGTAAACAAAAGGTTAAATCCTTTGCTCGCAGAAGGGTAATTGTTTGTTGTGATATAGGGTTATTCATAGATTGTATGGAAACCTATTTGAGATAAATTATAAGCTAACAGTCTTCGCTTATAATTTCGCCCACACCAAATAATACTATAAGTGATGACATGGCCAGTCTGGCGTATTCGGATAAAAAAGGGACCACCTAGCTTCGTAGACAAACCGCAATGTGCAAGGCTCATATCAGAATTGCGAACCGTGGCAAGTTTTTAGTTCGCAATATCTGTATGAGCGTTGAGAAATACTTAACCAAGCCAGCGCATAATAAGCACGTTAGGCGGTTTTTTAAGTTATCAACACGACTAAATGGGAGAACCCGGTGGCAATTGCTTAACCGCAAAACTGCCCAACCATTCGTTCGACGTCCAATAATGCTCAATGTATTTAAGTAACACCTTGTCTTGAGCACTTTTGCCTTTTTTCGCCAACCAACTCTGATAACTTAATAGTTCGCTTTGCATCGCTAACTTAACTTCCGGCGACAATTCATCTGCTTTCAATATATCAAAGAAAATAGTCAGCGCTACATGCTTGATACGTTGCTCTAATACATCATCAGAACGCGTCTTTACTAAGTTATCAAATACTAAACTAACCACTTTCTGAGCACTTGGAATGCTAGAATCAAGAGAGTGTTGATAAGCCAATCGATTTAATCGTATTGGCTCAAGTAGATTAGTGATTGCGTAGCCTGATGCCGCCTCCGCTGCACTTATTGGATCGAATACGATCCCCATCCTACCATTCGTGCTTTCTCTGTTTCGGCTACTACCATAAACTTTAGGATTGATCAGTTTAGCTAACGCTGGTTGTATCGCCAGATAATTAGCTGACGCTGCATTAACTATCATTTCGGTTGCTTGAAGTTGCGTTTCACCACTCACAAATGAACTGCCTTTAAGTGGCACATTTAACTCTTTTTGCTCATATTCGTAGATAACACCAGACACTTGTTTTACCAAGGCATCTAATTGATATCGGTGTGAATAATATATGGGTACAAGGCGCTCCTCAAGCGAAGATAAGTCGGCACCGACTGGCAGTGAATTAACACCGAATCGAGCGAGTGCAAATTTTCTCACTTCACTCATTCTTGCAAATTCATCAGTTGGGCTTTTACCGTTATCCCATAAATGTCCGTTACTTGAGGCTCTTTTTGCAATTCTAGAATCAGGATCTGATTTGTATAAAAAGCCCGCTTTTTTTGCTTTGGTAATTAGTGCGCTTAATGCCTGATTTTCATCAGCATCAGCAAAGTTCTGATAACCATAGGCAATGACATATTTATCCCAATCACCAATATCTTTGGCATATGCATTCTCAAGTGAAATGTCACCGTTTTGCAAACTAATAAGTGGGTGTGGATAATCCATTACCGATGCACGATCATTCTCACTTGCTGCAAAGTTATGTGCGATCCCTAAAGTATGTCCAACTTCGTGTGCAGATAACTGCCTAATACGGTCCAATGCCATTTCTAACTGCGCATCTGTATTAGCTTTCCCTGCACTTTCATTATCAAAAGGACTCGTCATACCAAGTGCAATCAAAAAGTCTTGTCTTACACGTAACGAACCTAAAGTGACATGTCCTTTAATGATTTCCCCTGTACGTGGATCAATTACCGAACTGCCGTAAGACCAACCTCTTGTCGCTCGGTGCACCCATTGGATAACGTTATAGCGAGAATCCATTGGGTCAGCGCCTTCGGGAAGTACTTTAACTTGAAATGCATTTTTATAACCCGCAGCAGCAAATGCTTGATCCCACCACATCGCCCCCTCTCTCAGTGCGGTCATTACGGGCTCTGGGATCCCAGGGTCTAAATAATAAATGATAGGCTCGACTGCCTCACTTATATCAGCATTAGGGTTCACCTTTGATAAACGGTGACGCGGAATAAATTTCTGTTCCATTTCAGCATCCAATGGTGCGGAGTAGTCATAGAAACTGTGTTTCCAAAAGCCTGAATACGGATGAAAGACACGCGTTTTAAAGCCATTATCAGGTAAGGCAAAAAACGAATGATGTAGGTGCACAGACACGCTCTTTGCATCGGGCGTTACCTGTCGAATATATTGACCTTTGGGAGTGCCTGCAAAGGTCACTAATGCTTCCAGCTCTGTATTACCCTCAAATGCTTTTGTTTTTGGTAAGTAAATGCCAGATCGACTACTATCTATTGAATAACTACCCTGCGCTCTTTGACTTAATTGATCTGCAATACCGTGCACGTCAGATAATAAAAATGCCGTATAATCAATGTAGATTTTATTACCACTTTCATGTGCGACCTCAAATCCAGCAATAACTGAATCCGCAAAAGCTTCATCAATACTTTTACGTTCAGCAACATTGTTTGAACTCGCGCGATAATCAGTATTAAATTGCTTCAATAATATTTTATTGCCAAAGCGTTGAAACTCCACAAGACGTGTATCTCCTAACTGACCTCGGTCTAATCCAATATCATTTGAACCGATTCCCTGCGGCAAGCTGCTTTGAAATAACATTTGTTGGTTAAGTTGCCCAACATCCAATGCCAAGTAAACCTTATCATCACTATTAGAATATACAATTTGCACAAAACCAGACATTGCTTGCTTCGCTTGCAGAAAGTCTTCTTTATCTTGTGCTTGAACGACTTGCATTAAACATAGCAAAGCTAAAAAGAAGACACTACTTAACCACTTCGTCAAACTCATCTATCACCACTCCCAATATTTTCGTTATTTTTATTTTCTGAACACATTGCTTGATCTGCATCATCAGCAAAGAAGAGTATTTAACCTAAAATTTAATCTAACTTACTATACAAATAACCCCTTTTCATTTACTCACAACTAAGGTGCGTTATTGAAAAGCAGAGTAGTCATACTTAGAAGCACAATTACAGGTATCTAATGGAGAGAAACTATGCCCCACTCAGAAGCTAATGACAACTTAGAAGAACCGTCTAAAGGCAATATTTTTTCATTAGTTGCTGACGAAAAGACCGAAATCATATTGTCAGATCTACCTGTGTTCGGCGCAAGCCTTACTCTTAGAGAGGATATCGCAACTTTACAGAATAGCATCGTCTATCCATATCAACTTATTGGCTGGATTGATTGCTCATCCTTAACTAAGTTAGCTTGTCTAAACCAACAACACTATTTTGATGCCCAGCGTTTTATTCGAGTCATACAAAACCAATTATTCTTTTCTAAAACCGTAAAAGTACATACCGTTAATACTGGCTTAACTCAATCTAAAACCATTCTTACGTTTTCCCTTTACACCGAACCGCTGAGAACCGTCGTCGTAAACATAAAATCATAACACGGCTAATGTAGCGTTCTAATTTAGAGCCCTAGTTTTTGTTTTAAACCACTAAACCGTGTTGATGTTTTTCCTATGCAGTCATTAAGTACTGGCGAGCTAGCTATAATGCCTATGCTCTTCTTCGCTCGGGTCACTCCGGTATACAGCAATTCTCTGCTTAAATGCTGACTACTATGGACCATTGCATTAGCAGGCAGTAAATTTGGCAATAGAATATCAACATGCTCAAACTCCGATCCCTGAGTCTTGTGGATTGTCATTGCATAAACCAATTCAAACGCAGGTAGTGAGGTAAAACTGAATGATAGTTGAGTTTCAGGCATGTCTGGGTCAGGAAAGTATGCTAACAATTGACCTTCTTCATTGGTCCATATAACACCGATATCGCCATTAAATAAATTCAACCGGTAGTCATTTTGAACTATCATAATTGGCATTCCGCGATACGTTTGGCCAACGTCGATATGAGCGAAACGCTTTCTTAGCTGTTGTTCAATTTGAGTATTCAAAAACTCTGTGCCCAAACGACCTTTTTTAGTCGCAGACAACAATCTGTATCCCTTCAGCAGCCTCATTGCGTTGCTAACACTGCTACTTTCAAATATGCACGCGTAGCGCTGCGCAATTTGCTTTAGTAACTCGGGTTTGATTGTCCCTTTTTGAGTATAGGCATCTTTATGCCACGTTACTACTGGCGTCACTGCCTCTGGCGTCAACAATGATAATTGTCCTGATGTTGAGTTGTCATCAAGCTTTGACATGCCGCTTTCATTGTCCTTACTAGACAACAACGCCATAAACTGTGAAGACTGGCCCAGTAATATACTCTGTGCTAGTTGCGTTATCTCATTCTGCGAGCGCATGCTTTTTTGTAAAAACGTAACATGGTTATAATTATACTGCTTTGAGTCATTCTCTTTATCGTCTTCTTTAATGCCAGTTTCACATTGGGTAGCACTTAGCTTTCTCTGACTATTGTTAGTCGGAAAACTAGGTAGTAACTGATTTAGCAGCGACACATGTGATTGACTGTAAAGAGCCGAGTAATCACTTAACGTTAAAGCATCTTGCCATGCTACTTGATCAACCAAGTCCTTTAGCAAACCTCCACTCTCGACAGATGGCAGTTGGTTTGCATCTCCAATTAAAACTAACTTTGCCGTTTTAGGTAGCGCTCGCAAAAGCTTAGTCATCATAGCTAAATCGATCATTGATACTTCATCTATGACTAAAAAATCACAATCCAGTTGTTTTTTATCGTTGTATCTTGGCTCAATACCATACATACCTAAACCAAGTAGACGGTGGATTGTTTTTGCTTGTATCATCGGCATCAATTCAGTAATCAACGTTGCAACTTGATTTTGTTTGTTCGAACCGAGTAATTGCGTAAATTCAGCCAAAATAGATTCATTTAAACGCTGTGCCGCTTTCCCTGTCGGCGCCGCCAGCATAAGCTTAGCCTGATTAGCTAAACCGTTTTTTTGTGTATGCAACCAAGATAATAATAATCTTGCGACTGTGTATGTTTTACCTGTTCCGGCACCACCACTAATAATTGAAGTTTGTGATATTAAGCCATTAGCTACAGAAACTTGCTGCCAGTCAATGACGTGTTCATCTTTAACAGGAAATAGCGTTGGCCAAAGCTCGTCAGCGCATTTTTGCAGGCTTATAAATGCGAGTTCTGAATCTACTATGCACTTCTTTTGTTGCTGTTTAAAAAAGTCAGCCACTTCATTTTCGTAGTTTGCATAACGCCCTGTATATAAGTTGGGCTGGCTCCACTGAATATCCTTTCTTTGCGGATAAATGGCGTTAAAACGTTTAATAATATCGCTAAGCTCTGCTTCGTTCGCAAATATAAAACCGGTTTTGATTGTCGTATTCTGCTTAATAGACGTTGGTTCATAGTGAATAATATCAGCCTCAGACCAACACGTTTTTTCAGCGATCGCTTTAATATTTAGGCAGCTGTGTCCTTGCCTTTGGAAATAAGAGAGTGCCAATAGCATATGAAATAGTTGAGAAACTAATTTTTGGTCGCTGAAAAAGCTATTTTCGGTTTCGTGCTCATAACGTTTCATAACGACATTATTAGCAAAATAATAGTCAATTGATTGAATGTCATGCAGCGCGACTAAGCAATCAGTGCAAGATGAATAACCAATTTTTTTTGCTATAGGTGAAGGAATAGAAAACAACATAACGTTATACCTCTTCCTTAGTCTGACTGAACAGCTCTTCTAGCAAGTCGATATATTGTGGATCTACTTTATCAAAAAAGACACCACTGGATTCACCCGCAATTTGACTTTCAGGTGACATACCACGCAAATATAGGTAAAAAACCCCGCCAAAATGTATGTTAAATGAATAGTCACTTAACTGCTGTTTTAAATATTTATGCAAGGCCAGTGAATACAGCAAATATTGTAAGTCATACAGATGATGTTGATTGTTTTCATGCAGTTTTTCAGTGTTATAGTCTTTGGGTGAATATCCCAGATGTGTCGATTTATAATCTGCAACATAGTATTTTCCATCATGTTCAAATATAAGATCAATAAATCCGTGCATCATTCCACTCAGCTCTGGAATATCAGCCATCGATATACTCAACACTGACCACCCTTTATTTTTTTGCAAGTGCTGGCGGTATTGTTGTAATACTTTCGCGACATGCCTGACTTTTAAATGCGGCATTGGGAAGTAAAACTCAGCCTCTCGTAAGGTCTGCTTCATTTCCAAATCGGCCAAGCAAAAATTATCAATAAGCGGTGTTTTCAAACAACTATCTAACCATTCAAAAACTGCTGTAACCTCATTATCGTCCAACGCTTTATATTTCGATAACGCCACGACAGCAGCACTATCCCAATCAGGTGAGTGAAAATCAACCTGTTCTAAAATATCATGTAATAGATTTCCGGTATCGGCACCTTTTTCAAGTTGGTACCTAATGGCGAAAGGGTTCGTAGTGGTCGTTTCGAATGCCTGTTCTGAAATCCAGTCTGATGCGAGATCAGCACTAACAACCTGATGTTCAGCTGCTGTTTCAATTGCATGCAATGAAATTTGATTGGGTGATGCCACATCATAATAGCCGTTATTTTCACTTTTATGAAAGCGTGACAAATTTGAAAATGAACTGATTATCCAAGCCGACCTCTTGGCTAACTTTGCATCAACAAAAGGGGGGATAACAACCTTTGCAAGCCCTTGATATGTGCTTGACATAACGGGTGTTATATCAACATTTACCGCACTGCTATTGCAGTTCAAAGTACCGTCGACTGATGCCCCATGATTAGGTTCAAATACATGCGCATTCATCCACTCTTCTGCTTTTGTATGAGCGGGCTCTTCAGATTTACACTCGTTTAACGTTTCCCTTGGGATCCCTAATGCTGAATTTAGCGCTGACTCACTATTACTAATGTCATTGACGAAGCCCAAGTAACAGCGATGCTCAGCTCTAGTCACAGCAACATACATCAAACGTATTTTCTCAGCATGATCTTGCTTCGCGTACTCGTCTAAGCTCGCATGCGTCGCACCTAATTGATATATCGATTGGGCGTTTTGCATATCATGATATTTAAAATGTTGAATGGTGCTTGTTTTTCTTTTACGCGGGTCTTTATATTTATTTCCAAAGGGTACGAATACAATCGGGTATTCCAATCCTTTTGAACCATGTTGAGTCACTATTTTTATCAAATTGGCGTCACTCTCAAGGCGTAATTGAACCTCTTCATCCGCAACATGATCAAATATTTGATGGCTCAACCAAGCAAGCTGCTGTTCAGGTAATTTATTTAAAACAGCATTTTTGGCCATCGCTTCAGCCAAATGCATCATGTTGGTTAAACTTCGCTCTGCAGACGTTTGTGGTGCGTAGTTTTCTTTAATAAGGCTCAGCAATAGACTGAAAATACCTTGTTGTGCCCATTTTTCCTTTAATTCAAAACAAGCAACGACAAGCTTTTCCCACTCGGGATGCATCAGGTCAGCATGTAACTCGGCCATTACTTTCTGATGCTCGGGGGTGGAGGTGCTTATAGTAATAAAACGATTTAACAATGATGAGTTCGCACCGGCAACTAAAGTTGACCTATTCGTGCTATGTAAAATGGCATCTAACACTCGATAGAGTTCGGTTGCTTGAGATGTTGAAAATAAAGCTGTTTTATCACTTAAATAAACCGATGTTAAGCCAACAGCATCCAGACTGCTTTTAACTAAGGTTGCCTCTATCCGGTCCTTCACCAACACTGCAATATCAGCTGGTACCACCTTATTATCACCAATTTTAGCATCACCAAGTAGTCGCATTATTTCAAGAGAGCTCCAATCTAAGATTTGTTGCTCTAACTCAACCTTCTTCCTTTTTGTATTATCATTGCCACTTGATGTTTCAATGCCATCCGTAGCTAACATGTAAGTCATCGCAGTTCTTGAAATTAAGGGATCAAACAATGGTGAGTCTGCCGCTTTTGACCGTGGTGTTGATTTAATAACTTCATAATCAATGTCAAACCCAAACACCGAACGTGCTTGTTCTTGTTGCAATGAATGCCCCCAAAACAATCGATTATAACCAGTAACCATTTGTGCGCTTGAACGCCAATTGGTATCCATCAACCAAACATGATCGGCATCTTGCTTAGCTGCCAGATAGACAAAAATATCTCCGCCCCTAAAGCCATAAATAGCCTGTTT
This sequence comes from uncultured Glaciecola sp., assembly GCF_937770335.1. GTDB lineage: Bacteria > Pseudomonadota > Gammaproteobacteria > Enterobacterales > Alteromonadaceae > Glaciecola. The sequence continues at coordinate 369,566 of NZ_CALJHY010000002.1, read as the reverse complement.
GGGATCACCTATCATCAATAACAAACTATTCTTATCCGCCTTTGGATATAGCAGGTCTAGTATCTGATATTGATGCCGATCCGTATCTTGAAATTCATCCACTAATGCGACGGGAAATTGCTTACGAATGGAATCAAGTAGATTTGTACCCTGGCTTTGTAAGGCATTAGAAAATACGCTAATGAGATCGTCAAACAGCACTACATGCGCTTTCTTCTTTGCCTCTTCGACACGCTCACGGATCGAGTAAACACCCTGTTCAACAACGGCTAGTACTGCAGTTAATTGTGCATTTTTTTCTAATTGCTTGGTGCTTTGTTCGATCCAACTTTTAATCTCAACCCTAAGTAATTTTAGCGGCTCCAATATACCTTTAGCCTCGGGTGATGAGCGGAATCTATTACCATTAATAAAATCACCCACCTCTTTGGGCATGGTTAATAGTTCTAATAAATCGACATGTGCTGATTCTGCTGAGCCAGTGGCTTGCTGACCTGCTTCATTTGACGTGTTTGGTACTCTGTGTTTGACCTCGCTGAGTTGCAAGTAAGTTAACACTTGTTCAAACCAGCCAATTAATACATGCCACTCCTGTGTCCGTTTTGCTTCTTCCTTATGTCCAAAAACACAAGCATCGAATAACAGTGTTTGGTTTTCTTGCAATTCAGTAAATAGCGTTTGAATAATAGTCGCTTGTTCATGCAGTTGGCGCGCTAAGTTGGCGCTTTCATCTAGCTGTACCTGGGCCATTGTTACCTGAGTCAGTGCTAAATCTGATGAAATTGCGGACCTAAATTCATTAAAAAAATTATCAGGAATATGCCAACTTTTTGAAGCTAATAAGGTAAAACTCTCTTCATTTTTAGTCGCTACTCGCAAATAATCTTGCACACCTTGCATCATCAGTTCTGTTGAATCGGTAACTAATTCCAAGTCTAAATCGGCATTTAACGATACCGCGAACTGTTTTAACACCCGTTGACAAAAGCCATGAATGGTAAAAATAGAGGCTTCGTCTAGTGATAACAGTGCCGACGTCAGCAAAGCATCTCCTTCCTCAAGGCCCACTCTATCGACTAGGGTTTGTGTAAACTCGGACGGCGTATCTGCGCGCCATTCATTATGTATTTCCAGAAGAAATGCCGCGACTCGGCCCTTGATTTCCTCGGTCGCTGCTCGTGTGTATGTCATGACCAAAATTTCTTGCACGGATAACTTTTTTTCAAGAATTAAACGAGCATATAATCGCGTAATGTTGAACGTTTTTCCCGTACCTGCACTCGCTTCTATTAAATGGCGGCAATTCAATTCAAGATTAAGAGGATCAAGTTGTAACATAAGTTATCCCCTCGCCTTTTTGGCACTTTTAGTCTTCATATGTCGCTTTAAAGGCTGATAAATAGATAACAAATCTCGTAGAGTATCTTGGTCTTTTTCAACATAGTGAGGAAAATAATGAGTAAAATATTTATCAACAACAAACTGTGACGGAAAATTTCCTGCGTCAAAAAACGTCGACCATCTATTTGAAATTTCAGGGTGTTGATAATACGTTTCAACACTCGCTGAATAGGGCTCAAAGTCGGGATCTGATTTCAGACCAGACATCAATTTATCAGCGAGGTCAGGGGCGATTAACAATGGACTGGCATTGCCGCGATTAAATACAGCCAGTAAGTTTGATAAATAGCTTATTGCCTGCTCTTGTTCAATAAAGGTAAATTGTTCTGTTTTTATCGATACTACTTTTGACTGCGGATTTTTAACAATACAAACTACATACGTGCTTAAGGTAGGCTCAACAACTTGCATATCCTCACTATCTTTATTGGTCTCAGCGTCAACAGTTTTCGTGTATGCGCATACAACAAGATGCTTTATCCATGCACCAATAAGGTGGCGAGAGCTATTTCCACTCAGGCTATAGTCGATGGCACCGCCAACGTTGGATAAATCAAAATGAAAATCAATCAGCGCATTTGAAATACTCAACTGACCACTAAATACGTCATCTGAAACATAGGTAGCTAACTCCGTTACCAGTTTTTGGCTGTGCTCTGCATTCTCATCAATGAGTGCTTCAGAATTAGAATTATCAGGTAACTTTCCGGATAACATCAAACGCGCTTTCATTGTATCTAATGCGTTTTGTTTTTCTGATTCGGTGCACCCCAAGTGCTCACACTCGAGTAAACAGTCTATAAAATCCGACTTCATTAAATAAACATCTAATCCGTTTTCAATGAAAGGTTCTGTATCCGATAATCTTGATTCAATATCATCAAGCCAAAGACCTTGGCTATTATTTGCAAAAAACTCGACCGGTTTTTTAAAAAATCTCACTAAATCAGCCAGTCTCACTTTTTGCTTGACCTGTAATTGCTTATGTTGATCGCTAATTACAGTATCTTTCGGCAATTTACCGCCAGTTACCGGTACTTCTAACGCTTCTTGCTTGCACTCTGACAGTCGGGTTGTCAGCATTGAAGAGTCAGTATTATCTGCTGAATGCAAGCTAGTCATCAATCTGTACCACCCCTTATCGAAGTTTTGTTGCACATTTTGCGACAAGTCATCATTGATATTTTGCTGCAGTAAGAATCCATTAATACTGAAAGGATGCAGCGGTTGCTGACTGACATTATCGAATTGATGATACTTTTTTAAGTAAGCCAAAAATTCGCTTAATACTAAACTGGGTTCTCTGACTTTATTGTCTCTTATTCCCCTGCCTTGGTAGCTTAGATATAATGCAGTACGGGCCGATAAGATAGCTTCTAAGAACAAATACCTATCATCACCTCTGCGCGATCTATCGCCAATTTGTCTACCAAGGTGATTAACTAAGTCCATATCAACAAAAGTCGATTGTCGAGGAAACTCGCCATCGTTTAATCCTAAAACTGCAATAATTTTGAACGGTATGCTACGCATAGGCATCATTGAACAAAAAGTCACCTGACCCGTCATGAATTGGTTTTGACTATCAGGTGAGGTAAAGGCATGTTGCAAAGCCTGACGAAGTGTTTGATAGCTCCATTTTCTTTGTGGTGAGGTTTCTGTATCGGTAGCTAAAGATGAATCGAGGTGGTCAAAAAACGACATTTGATAGTGTTCAAAAAACTGACCTAAGGTTTTTGTGATCGTCTGCGATGCGTATTGCTCGACAGAACCAGCATCGAATAAATTATCTCTCATTGCAAACAGGAAATCTTTCCATTCATCCATATTACGCGAACGTTTAAGGGAATCGCCATAGCTCGCCAGCTTCTCAAGTAAATGCAATAATTTCCCGAAAGTTACGCCAAGCTGTCCCTCTACTTCATTGAGGGCTAATAATTTGTCATCAATTAATAGATCGTTGTCTGCATGACTAAAGCCTTCTAATAATCTACTCATACCCCAGTGCCATGTAAACACATCATTGGCTTTATCAATACCCAATATGGCCGATTTATGCTCGGCATCTAAACCCCAGTGAATATTCGACTGCTGAACCCAATAGGCAAACAAATCGAGTTCTGATGTTTTAATGTCATATTTCTGCATTACTGCTGGAAGATGCACAAAACTTAAAAATTCGGTCACACTAAAGCGACTATCAGGCAACGACATGAGCTGCATAAAAGCAGCAACCAGTGGATCTGTGTCTAACGGATTCCGATCAGCTATCGAACATGGGATGCGTTGTTTATCAACATTATTAAGCTCGGTAATACTTTTACCAAATACCGCTTCAATATAAGGTGAATAGTTTTCAATTGCAGGACACATGACTAGCACGTCGCGCGGGCTTAGATCATCATCTATACTCAATTGCTGTAGCAAATAGTCATGCAACACCTGCACTTCACGCAATGCACTGTGGCATGAACGCACTACTAACGAGTCATCTTGCAGCGCCTTTGGTGCGTCCATCAATTGAGAGACATCACCAGCCTCCCCTTGTAAAATATCGTGCTGAATTTTATGTAACAATGTGTACGCTGAATTCTCCTGTGGATAATCCGTATCAAATGCACTTATTTCATAATGCGAAGATTGTGATAATAAGTTGAATAAATCTTTACCTTGTTGACCTAGGTTTCTCAGTAATGGGTTAATCGATTGTTGTTCCACCCACGCATCTATTCTTCCTTGTTGCAGTTGTTTAGCCAAGGTTCTGTCTGATACTGCATCGCCCCAATAATCAACACACGGATTCAAATGAAAAAAGTGAATTTGAGTATGCTCAGCGATTTGATTGAAAAAAGCGAGGGTTTGGGGGGCCATTGTATTTATCGCAAAAAAGTATACTTCGCTTGGCAGCAGATGGCTTTTCTTATCCAGTTGTTCTAAGGCTAATAATTGTAATCTAACTGGATGATTAGGCTCTTCCTTAGCTAGCTCTCGCCAAATCCAGCGTTGCCATGCTTCGTGCTTAAGAGCAACGTTATTTGGCTCGTGCGAAAGCGCACTCCCGTCCCGACTAACTGCGCTAGTTGAGTTAACGGTTAACACCGATTCTCCTTTTTCCCAAGCAAGCAACCAACTTGGCCTAAACATAAGATATTGCTCAAGCGTGTCGGCAATCAATCTACTAATATTGACTCGCTTATACTCTGCAGTGGCGCTGCTCTCTTCTTGCCAATAGTCGATAAGTGCAGCTTCAAAATTTTGCTGTTCAAATGCATCGGAACTTAATAACCGTTCAATACGCCACAACATTACTTCGCGCTTGTATGTCGATTGCATTGGTACCTTGTCATGCCCGAGAATATCGCGACAAAGCTGCCACACAAAACGAGTGGGCATTGGGTAGTCAATATTCATTGCGATCCCTGCATGCTCTGCCAACTGTAAGTTCAGCCAATGTTGCATGCCGGTACTTTCAACCAGTACTGTTTTTGCTTGCAAAATAGGTTGCTCACTACTGCTCATAACGGCTTGCAGTAAGTAGCTTAAATGCTCTAATTTGTTTGAGGGATAGAGTGTTAGCAAGGCTAGTTTTTCTTATTATTTTTTCAACAGAAGATGAGTATACTATGACATGAATAGGCGATCCTTAACACTAGGATATGATAAATATCGCCATCAAAAAAAGCAGAAAAAACTCGGTAGATAAAGAACTATTATCTACCGAGCAAAAGGTGTTCCATACCAACGCATCACACAAATAACGCAAAGGATGTTAAACGAACACACACAACACACATTACTCTGCAAAATTACAGCCAGTTTTTTTTAATCAATAAAATCATTAAGATAAGATAAACGCATTGTAAAATCACCTGCATAATGATGCATTTGAGTGCAAGAACATTATTTTAATGCACAATAGTAGTGCTGAGTTACGAAGTGTGAAAACACAGTGTTCAAATGCAGTATTAAAATAACCCGCAAACAGCTACACTATTGCCCTATAAATCTGCTACCCCGTTATTGGGTTGTCAACTTAACTAAAATTGAAAGGAAGATTGATGTTAACAAGTACTCAACTTAACACTATGCTTAATCTCCAAGATGGCATGAACAAAAAAGTCAATCCACAATGGTTAACTGCCGGTTATAGCTACTTAAGAGCGGCCATGATCGAATCAGTAGAAGCAATTGAACATCATGGTTGGAAATGGTGGAAAGCGCAAAAATTAGATCTTCCTCAAGTACAAATGGAGTTAGTGGATATATGGCATTTTGCATTGTCTCACATAATTATTCAGCATAACGGCGACATTGATTCAGCCTCAAGTGCGATTGCAAAGGCACTTTTAGAGTCACATACAGAAGTGACATTTGATGGCAATAAAATTAACTTTAGTAAAGCAACGCTGGTTGAAAACTTAGAACTAATGGCAGGCTTGTGCGTTGCTAAACGTTTTGAAGTCCCATTGTTTCTAAAAATTGTAGAACAAGCTGAAATGGACGCAAACGCGTTATTTTCTCAATATGTTGGTAAAAATATTTTGAATTTCTTCAGACAAGACCATGGGTACAAAGAAGGAACGTACATTAAAGAGTGGCATGGTAAAGAAGATAACGAACATTTAGTCGACGTGTTGGCAGAAACTGATAGCAGTGTAAATGACTACGCCGATGTTATATATCAGCAACTTGAAAATAGATATCCGAGCTAAGGCATCGAGTCTATATAAACAAAAATGGCTACGTAAAAAGCAAGTAGCCATTTTTAGAATAAAGTTAGCGAGTAAACAAACTCGCTAACTATTTAGCGCGTTAAACGAAGTAGCTAAATATAGCGCGGCACAGTTTAACTATAATTCTGCACCAGCATATTCAGCAGTAACAATTCTAATCGTTCCAGACCACGTCTTCTTTATGATCAGTCAATATTATAGACTTGAATTTTTCTTCTATTACGTGACGCTTTACCTTTAACGTTGGCGTTAATAGGTCATTTTCTATCGACCACTCATCCTTAAATATAACAATTCGGTCCAATCGCTGGTGACTTTCAAGCGTGCTGTTAACAGCAATAAGCGTTTTACGCAAACTCTCAACAATACCTACTTTATTATGCTGTCTTGCCTTTTCAGAGAGCACCAGCAAGGCAATAGGTTGCGGTAAGTTTGTACCGGTAACACAAACTTGCTCCACAATCGGGTTTTCCATTAACTTTGCTTCAATTGGCGCAGGCGCTACATACTTGCCTTTCTCTGTTTTAAAAATATCTTTTAATCGGCCGGTAATTGTTACAAAACCCTCAGCGTCAATTGTGCCTTTATCACCCGTTCGCAAGAAACCGTCATTAGTAAATACACCAGCCGTTTTTTCTGGTTCTTTGTAGTAACCTATCATGTTGCATGGAGAGCTCACTTGTATCTCGCCATCTTCAGCAATTCTTACTTCAACCCCGTCGTAAGCTTTTCCTATACAACCTATTTTATCGACTCTAAATGGCACACTACCTGTACCGTATGCGCTGTTTTCAGTCATACCCCAACCCTCAGAGATATTGATGCCAATGGTATGAAACCATTCGATAATTACAGGTGCTAGGGGGGCAGAACCAGATGCCCATAATCTAGCTGAGCCTAAGCCCATTTCATTCCGGATTTTTTGGGCTATTTTATTGCCTATTAAAGGAATGCTTAGTAGAAAGCTCAACTTCTTTTGCGGTAATTTAGCTAACGCACCCAACTGAAACTTCGTCCACAAACGCGGAACAGAAATAAATAAAGTCGGCTGACATGCTTTTACATCTCGTGTAAATGTATCCAAAGACTGAACAAAATGTATTTGCATCCGAGCGTAATAGCTAGCAAGTTCAACCAACACTCGTTCAGTAATATGTGCAAGCGGCAGATAACTTAAGATTCGATCGTCTTCATTTACCGACATCGAGTTTAATGAATTACGCGCAGCCCAACAAATGGTTTGGTAAGTGTGAACGACGCCTTTAGGCTGCCCCGTGCTGCCTGACGTATATATGATTGTCATAATTTCGTTCATATCAGGAAGGGGGTTATCATTTAGCGGTTCGACAGCAGTAAATTCTTCCCACGCAATGCCAGTGGCGCCACGATAAGGAAATCCAACCTTCTCTACACTAGCAGGCACGGCTTCTTCTTGTGACTTGTAATTGTCTAGTATACCGACAAAAACTAACGGGCAATCGGCATGTTGTAATACATAACTGATCGTCTCTTTACCTGCAGTGGAAAAAATTGGAACAGAAATATGACCTGCCATCATGATGCCCAAGTCGACAATCATCCAATGCGCGCAATTTTTAGATAAAACAGCTATGCGGCTACCCTTTGGATAATTTTTTGCCAACAAAGCAGCCGCAACTTTACGTGCTTCTTTTGCCGTCTCATTCCAAGTAAACGTGAGTTCACCATCACTTGTTGGCTGAGTCATATAAAGACTGTCGGGGGTCTCCTGCTCCCATTTATAGAGCATTGATAAAGGGGACGCCACACTTTCCTGAGGAATCAAATCGGCATTATCTGTTTGCATAAACCATCCTGTTATTTACAAGTTATTCACATATTTATAATAATGCGCGAATATTAGGAATATACAACCGATTTTTACATTCGTTATTATCAATATTTTTCGACGGGTTGTTTTATTTACAAACATTATTGCCGATGAAAATAAAAGCGCTATCTTCTAAAAACAAGCGATTGCAACGGTTAGGAGCATTCTATTTTGCAGGAGAACTTGTCTGGCCAGTGTTTTTTGCAATCAATCATAACAATGACTTTTACTCACTGATTCAGAAAAATGATAGTCTTATAATAAATGCCAATCGATTTTGCTCAAATAATCTACACACCGTCTTATTTTTATTACTTTAGCAACGAATCTATTTTAAATACTGACCTTTCTAGTCATTTAAATACACAGTAATAACCATCTTCTCTATGCACGTAATTAAAGGCAACAAGCGCAACTGCGCTTAGTTTTTTCCATTTTGCCAATCCCAGGGTTAAACGTATTTGTCGGGTCGAGAAATTCATAGAAAGTTTTTAAATCAGACTCTGCTTCATACAGATGTCCGACATTATGTTCTGCTGGATACTTCGCCCCTCGACTGTTCAAAATAGCTAACATTTGTTTTTTTACTTTTTGCGCATCTACTCCCTTTTTCAGAATATAATCCTGATGAAACACATAGCAAAAAAAATGACCATAATAGAGCTTCTTATCAATCTGTTTATCCAGTTCCTCTGGTAACTTTTCAAGCCAATCAATTTCATTTCTTGGCAACGCAATATCTAACGCTAAAATATCACCAACGTGGTTTGCACGCATGCTGTGGTAACGAATAGCGGCTCCTGCCGCAGCAAAACGATGCAAATAAGCACGTTTTGCCTCATTCGCATCACACACAATGAAGCTGCCTGTTTTTGATTTACTGAAGAAGTTTGACAAAAAACTTTCGGCTTCTGCAATTCCTTCATTACTCATTTTTAGAATAAGGTGATGCTCGTAATCTTTACGATACTTAAGTAAGCGCGGCGGAATATGTTGTGGAAAAAAGCGACTCAAACCCTGCATACACTTGTCAGTCAATGCATTAGGTAACCACTTAACCTTGTTCAGCACCCCATCAATACGTCCTTTGATAGAAAATAAACGGGGCAATTGTTCAGTTCCTAAATGCAGTACGCTTAAAAATGTATCTTTGCCATATTTTTGTGAAATATCAAAAATATCTCGGTGCATGTACTCACCCACTTCGGGCAGGTTAGTTAAGCGTGACAGCATTTGTTTTCTAAGTTGTGCTAATTCCTTGGTATCATTTGTCCCGATATAGAAGGTTTGTTCTCGCTCTGCAACTGGATAAGTGTCGAGGCGAACCGCAAATATCGCTAGCTTTCCAGCGCAGCCACTTGACTCATATAGACGTCTTTTGTCAGCATTAAATCGACTAGGTGAATCAGCATTAACGTCTCTAATACGCTCGATATACTCTTTGTCAGATGCCATTTTATGGCTACGAGGAACCGCTTTATGCGCAAATTCCCCTTGCTGTAAATTGGTCAATATAGATTCTGGAGAATCGCCAAGTTCAATTCCTAAGTGATTTACTAGTATTAATTCACCATGCTCATTCACTTGTGCATATATTGACAGTTCGGTAAAAGCGGGTCCGCGTTTAACTAAAGCCCCACCGGAGTTATTGGCAACCCCTCCGACAATCGATGCACCTAAACAAGAAGAACCGATAACAGAATGAGGCGCGCGACCTATGCCAGCTAACTGTTTTTCCAGTTGATGTAACGTAGCGCCAGGGAGGCTGATAACTTGCTTTCCTGCATTAATTAGAAAGAGCTTATCGATCGCCAAAGTGTTAATAACAATAACGGCCCTATCGTAGTCATCGCCGCTGGGTGTCGAACCTTCAGTTAATCCAGTATTGGCCGCTTGCATAACAATAATAGTATTGGCTTTTACGCAAATTTGCAGACTTTGCCACAATTGCAATAATGTTTCAGGGAAAATAACCGCCAGCGCACTGCCGCCACCAGAGCGCCATCCTTTTCTAAAATGCGCGTTGCTTTTAGGATCGGCTTTAATATTTTTCTCAGATAATATGCGAGTCAAGTCAGCCAAAACAATATTATTACTCAATCGCGTTTCGAGTCGATTATTGACGTTGGCTGAATAGGCATATTTATCGGTGTGCATGGTAAATTTACTCCATCTATCATTCTTTTCTTCTTTTGAGCAGACCTACGTAGCCCAACCCTTACAAAGCAATTTACTTGCATTGCGTGTATCCAATAATATCAAGGTTTGATTGATTTGTTTACCTCAGTTATGTCGATTCTGCCGACTTTAACTGCATTTTTAATTAATTTAATAGATGGTGCTAATTGGAATAAATCCCCGTTTAATCCAACAAGTTGCTGTGGAACACCCTGCTTTTGCGCGATTAACGCATTTGCTCGCAGATGCTCCGGCTCACCATGCACGGGAATAGCAACTTTGGGAGAAACCCACTCATACATATCACGCAAGTCATGCTCATTTGGATGACCCGACGCATGTATTGTGTATGTAGATTGTGCTGATTGTATGACGATAAGGCCCTTTGTTTTGAGATTTTCGACCATTTTATCAATCGCTTTTTCATTTCCGGGAATTGTAATTGAACTAAAAATCACCGTGTCACCTGATTCTACTTCGCAATCTGGGTGAGAATCTCCTGCCAATCTTCCCAAAGCTGCTCTCGGCTCGCCTTGACTGCCGGTTGCAACAATGAGTACTTCATGTTTTGGTAAATAGCCGATATCTCGTCGATGAGAAATTTTCAGTTCATCCGGCCAATAACCTGTCGTGCGGGCAATGCTATACATATTTTCGAGTGAGCGTCCCAACAAGGTCATGTATCGCCCTGTCTTTGCTGCAACTCTGGCTAAACTTATCAGGCGAGCTACGTTACTACCAAAACAAGTAACAATAGCGCGTCCCTTGCATTGTTGAACAGTCCGCAACAACCCTAATTCACAATCGCCTTCCGATAATGAATAGCCAGGACGTAACGCATTTGTCGAGTCACACACCATTGCTGTTGGTTTTAACTTAGCAAGTTGCTTAAAAGGTTTGGCATCGAAAGGCTGATCAGTTATTGGATTAAAATCTATTTTCCAGTCGGCAGTATGAAAAATAGAACCAACAGAGGTTTGAATGAACAACGCCTGCGCGTCTGGCAGCGAATGGGTTATCGATAACCACGTTATAGTGAATGGTCCTATGTCAATTGTGCTGCCGGGTTCAACGATAATAATTTTAACCAGGGATGCAATTTCGGTCATATAAAGTTTTCGGCGTAATACTTCAGCAGTAAATTTTGTTGTGTAGATCGGACATTTAAATTTATTCCATAATGCCGGTAACGCCCCTATATGATCCTCGTGCGCATGAGTAATAATAATGCCGCACAAACTCTCTTGCCTATTTTCGATAAACACAGGATCAGGCGCAACCATATCAACCAGCTTAGCAGAAGGATTTTTGTCATTTAATCTATCTAAAGGTGATCTGAAAGTAACGCCGCAATCAACCATCAGCCAATTATTATTATGGCCATATAAATTCATATTCATGCCTATCTCGCCAGTCCCACCTAAGGGTAAGAAAAATAAGTCTTTGTTCGACGGACGAATAGTTCGAAAGTAGTTAATTGTGACCTCGCGTGCAGCTTATAAAGTTTTTATCACCAAAGTTTAACTTAAAAACAGTTATTTACGTTAAAGCGATCAAAAAAAAATAAAGTAATTAATAAGGTTACAAAAAAGTTGAATAAAAAAATCCAAAAACTAATTATGCAAAAGGAGCTAAAGTTATAAATAGGCTAATTGCATCAACACTTTATCCATTTACTGTAAAAAGTAGCATTCTTCATAAAACCTTAAGCATCACTTAAGTATTCAGTTATAGTATTCTCATATATCCCTTTTATAAATAAAGAGTATGAGACTACTATTAGCTGAAGATGACACTCGACTTGCCGAAGAGTTAAGCAAATCATTGCGACACAAAGGTTATGCTATCACTCACATGCCTACCGCTGAAAGTGCGATGGGTTCGTTGGCGAGTAACGAATTTTCAATGATGATTCTAGATTTAGGCTTGCCTGATATGGACGGCATTGATTTATTAAAAAAAGCGAAGAAAAAATACCCCGATTTGTCTATTATTATACTCACAGCTAGAGACACAACTAATGACAAGATAGACGGTTTGGATGCTGGTGCTGATGATTATCTTGCTAAGCCTTTCGATATTGATGAACTGTTAGCGAGATTAAGAGCAATGGAGCGTCGTTTAGGCACCGCAACATCTTCATTAATCGATATTAATGAAGTAAGTTTAGATATCGCGTCGCACGAACTTGGTGTCTCTGGTGAAAAGGTTGAACTGCCGCGTAGAGAGTTTATGTTACTAAAAGCGTTAATGGAGAATCACGGCAGAATCCAAAGCAAACAGCACCTCGAAAAAACGCTATACGAATGGGGTGAAGAAGTGAGCAGCAATGCGATAGAAGTGCACATTCACAATTTGCGAAAACGATTACCTGACAAATTTATCAAAACAATTAGAGGCGTTGGTTATAGTGTTCCTAAGCAAGCAAGGTAAGTATGTACAGCATCAGTAAACAGCTTACTCTACTGCTTATTTGTTCGCTAACACTGGTCGTCTTTAGCGCGGCAATTCAAGGTTACCGATCCAGTACAGATATCTCAAGCAGGACTTACGACGATGAATTAAAGGTTGTCGCACAAGGCCTTGTTCCGATTGCTATCAATTGGGACGCCATTCAGGTGGGCAACGTGATAGAAGAACCTGAACAAGTGCTGATGTCTAAAAAGGCTCTACCGGCATTAACAGCTCAAAGCTTTAAACAAAATGTGGAATTTGCCTACCAAATCGTCGTCAATAACAAAGCCGTTATCCGCACCGACAACACACCAACAGGGCCCATAGGCGAATTAAAACACGGATTTTCAGATGTTAGCTTTTTGGGCAAGCGCTGGCGTTTATTTACCATTGAATTCACTAGTAATGAATGGATATTGGTAGCTCAACAACGAAAACTACGCGGCTTGATTGTTGAAGAAATGATTTTAGCTGCAGTAAAGCCCATTATTTGGGTTATGCCTTTTTTAGGCTTGCTCATATTTTTCATTACCACAAGGAGCCTAGCCCCGCTGAAATTGTTGTCTAGAGACTTACAAAAACGCCAGTCAACAAACTTGTCGCAATTAAATATCAACAATCGAAGCACTGAACTTGAGCCGGTTATTCAAACACTGAATTTACTGTTTGCTCGTTTAACCTCATCTTTTGAGCGCGAGCGAGAATTTGTATCACATGCAGCACATGAATTGCGCACTCCATTGAGTGTCATGAAAATTAATCTGCACAATCTGCAGAACAACCCAAGTGACATAAACACTGACTTACCGAAACTACAAGAAGATGTAGAAAGGATGATACAGGCCGTCAATCAGCTGCTGATGCTGAGTAAAACAAACCCTGAATTATTGCTGCAAGAAAAAGACAAAGTCGATTTATTAGAGACGTGTCAAAGTGTTATAGGTGACCTATATCCGCACATTGAACAAAAGCAACAAACGATTGAATTGATTGGTGAACAGCAATTTGTATTGTCTAAGCCTTTCCTAATGCAAACGTTGATTTCAAATTTAATCACAAATGCCATCAAGTATTCCCCTGACCAAGGACTGATACGTGTTGACGTGAATAAGGTTGGAACGAACGTTTTGCTTACTATTGAGGACTCAGGCCCTGGCATTCAAGTCTCTATGCGAGAAAATGTATTAAAACGTTTTTATCGTACTGATGACGCTGTAAATAAAGGAATTTTAGGTAGCGGTTTAGGCTTAACGATTGTGGCTCAAATATTAGCTACACATGGTGCCACACTTACATTTTCAGATTCAGACTTAGGCGGCTTATTAGTCAAAGTAAAGTTTACAATTGATGATGGCTTGCCTCTGTGACTATGAATAATAAACGCATTTATCAGATATCAGTCGCCTTACTTTGTTCCTACTTCAGCATAACTGCTGCGTTTGCAGCTACAGTTATTACCATTGATCTGAGAAATAACATTTTTGAACCCAGCATTATTACTATTTCTGAAAACACGAAAATAAAGCTAATTATCGTTAATCATGGTGCCTCACCTGAAGAGTTCGATAGCTTCGACCTCAACCGAGAAAAAGTCATTTTTGCGAATTCAAGTGCCATTTTATTTATCGGCCCATTACCAAAAGGCACCTATCATTTCTTTGGCGAATATCATCCCGAGACTGCAATAGGAAAAGTGATCGTTACTAACTGTGAAACAATGCGAATTGAATCGTCTGAGGAAATAGCTAAATGCTAATAAACAGTCTACTTCTCTTTATCGAGGAAACATTACCCATTTTTATTTTGTACGCTTATATTTGTGCTTGGCATTCTTTTTTTGACGTTAACAAGAAAGTGATACTGCTAGAGACTAGACAAGTCAAACCCTTGGCTATCTGGTTCTTTACACTTAAGCAGGACCATCACTTTTTTTACTTTTGCAGTATCGCCTTGGGGCTTTTATGTAGTGCCATTCTCACCCATTTCCGCCCTTGGTTAGGAATGACTCTTGAGGGTATTGGCTATGAAATATTACTGATTGGCATTTCCCTCAGCCTCACCGCCAGTGTCATATTTGGACAAACCACAAATAATGATTTTGTCCGTAAATTATTATTTAGTTTGAGCCTATTTTTGCTAGTGCTCCCCCATGCCAGTGACTTTATTGTATTTTTCACTTCGATAGGACAAACGCAATTGCATTCAAGTGTTTATGTTGGTGTTAGCGTCGGTTTGGGCATTTGTATTAGCATTAGCTACCTTCTTTTCTTTGTATTTGTCAATGTAGATAAGAGTCAGCCAATCAAGCTGGCAATTGCCCTATTTTTAGCTGGGCAATTAAGTAACATCGTTACGGTGTTGCAGCAAATTGATATTTTATCTTCGTCGCTCCCTCTTTGGAATACCAATAATTTAATTGCTGATAGAAACGAATATGGTCAGTTTTTACATGTCCTGATCGGATATGACGCAACACCTACGCTTGTCTATTTATGTGTTTTTGGTGTCTCTACCATCATCATATTTACGCTTTTAATGAGAACTAAACTTATCGAAGTCAAAAGTACCGATCAAGGAGTTTTTCAATGAAATATATAACACCTGTTTTTATGTGTTTATGTATTCTTATGCTTAATGGCATTGCATTTAAAAGCAATGCTTCTGAATCCGTTGACAAGGTTTATCACCCATATGTGCTGCCGTTTGAGAGAGAGTTCGAATGGCGTTTTAGCTCAAGAAAGAATGATGATGGCAATGAACTTCTGCAACGCATTGCTTATGGACAAGCAATTTCAGAGTACGTAACTGTTGAAGGTTATCTTGTTGGAGAGCGTGACTCAGATGATAATTTTGGATTGCACTCTTATGAAATTGAAACTCGGTGGATGTTGACGGACCAAGGCGAGTATTGGGCTGATTGGGGAGCGCTATTTGAACTTGAAAAAAGGCATCAAAAAGACAGTTGGGAATTTACTACCGGCGTACTCGCTGAAAAAGAATTTGGTCGCAATAGTTTAACCATTAATTTGCTTGCATCTCAAAGTTGGGGAGGTGATACGATTAAGAAACTGCAAGGTGAATTTAGATTAAAATATCGATATCGGTGGATACCTGAAATTCAGCCGGCTATTGAAATTTACTCTAGTCGCGACTTTTTAGGTATTGGTCCAGCATTTATGGGGATAAAGCGCTTTGAAGGCCAACGCCAACTCAAATGGGAATTAGGTTTCATAGCGGGCTTGAATGGTAAATCAACTGATCATACACTGAGGTTTGCTTTGGAAATGGAGTTTTAACTCTTTGAATAATCGAATTTTCAGTATTGACGTGTTGCGCACGTTTGCCATTGTTCTTATGGTGATATTTCACTTTATATATGATCTGAAATTTTTCGGTTATGTGGATTGGAATACCCCTGATGGTGAAGGATGGCGCACTTTTCGCCACATTATTCTCATCTCATTCTTTATTTGCTTGGGCGCATCTCTGCATTTGTCTTATCAAAGTGGGATCAATTGGAACAAGTTTGGTAAACGCCTAGTTCAAATTTTGGCGAGTGCCTTGGCTATTAGTTTAGTTTCGTTGTTAACGGTGCCCAATAATTATATCTATTTTGGCGTTTTACATTTTATTGCTGTTGCCAGCATCCTTTGTATTATGTTTGCAAATAAACCACGAATCTCACTGATTATCGGCCTCTGTATCATTACTGTATATAACATCGGTTGGGTATCTGGCATATGGCCATTTAATTATATCCGGGACCAGTTGCCGGCATATTCAAATGACTACGTCGGTCTGTTCCCTTGGCTCGGCGTCGTTTTAGTCGGTATTTGGTTCGCTTCTACCTCATTTTTAAAAAATGACCCCCTTCAACGCTTTAACAAAAATACTTGGATCGCATTGCCAGGCAAACATAGTTTAGTGATTTATCTTATTCATCAACCGGCTTTCTTTGCCATATTTGGGGTAATAGAGTACCTAAAATAATCTCATCGCAATCTCTTTATTCTACCTAATGACACTAACACGGATACCCGGATATTCGACGCTATTTATGTTACCGTTGCATAAGGTAATAAACATACTCTGATACCTGCATTATGAATGAGTTTTATTCTACTTACCCTGCGGGTTGAGTGAGCTAAATGACCTAAATGACCGTATAATCCGCCATTAGTCAGTGCGTATCTGAAATACAATACTTCAAGTGAGATATATGAAAGACAGCAATAAAATCGATACCCAAGTTCAGCATATTACCGTAAGTGAGCCTAAAGAATGGGCAGCAGGTGTACCCGCGGTGCTCTCCGCTTACAAGAATACGACATTGAAAGCCGGAGCCATAAAAGGTACCCGTTTACTGTTTGGATTAAATCAAATAGAGGGTTTTGATTGTCCTGGCTGCGCTTGGCCTGATCCGTTAGGGAAAAAAGCAACCTTTGAGTTTTGTGAAAACGGTGCTAAAGCCGTAGCCGACGAAGCCACAAATAAAAAGGTTACAGCCGATTTCTTTGCCCAGCACAATATTGCTGAATTACGCACAAAGTCTGACCGTTGGCTCAATAGCCAAGGACGCTTGATTGCTCCAATGTGGTTAGCCCCAGGTCAAGATAATTATCAACCCATCAGTTGGCAAGATGCCTTTAGCTTGATCGCAGAACAACTTAATATTTTGGAATCCCCAGACCAAGCGGCATTTTATACGTCTGGGCGCACAGGTAATGAGGCTGCTTTTTTATATCAGCTGTTTGTGCGTAAATTTGGTACTAATAATTTACCTGATTGCTCAAATATGTGCCATGAATCAACGGGTATAGGTTTAGATGAAACCATAGGGATAGGTAAAGGCTCGGTCAGTTTAGAAGATTTAGAACATAGCGAAGCGATATTCATCTTTGGTCAAAATCCAGGGTCGAATCATCCCCGAATGCTCGGTTCTTTGCAAGCAGCTAAGCGCCAAGGTGCTAAAATAGTGGCAATTAATCCCTTAGATGAAACCGGTCTTAAACGCTTTAAAAATCCCCAGGAAGTCTCAGGCGTAATCGGCGATGGCACAACATTACGTGACTTGTATTTACCGGTTAAGATAAATGGCGATGCAGCCTTGCTCAAAGGCTTATGTAAAGCTCTTATTGCATGGGATAGCCCTGAGCAGCCCATACTAGACCATGACTTCATAACACAGTATTGTGAAGGCTTCGCTGCGTTTAAAGCCGATATAGAACAAACCAGCTGGCAGGAAATTGTGCAGGCTAGCGGGTTGAGTCAACCCCTGATTGAACAAGCTGCAAAGATTGCTAGTGAGTCTAAAAAGACTATTTGCTGTTGGGCTATGGGCATTACTCAACATAAAAATGCAGTTGCTAATGTTCAACTAATGACCAACTTTTTAATGTTGCAAGGCAATTTAGGTAAACCCGGCGCTGGGGTCTGTCCAGTGCGTGGGCACAGTAACGTGCAAGGTGATCGCACCATGGGCATTTGGGAAAAACCGGCCCCTGCGTTTCTCGATGCTCTGCAAAAGGAATTTAATTTTTCTCCACCGCGAGTCAACGGTGTGGATGCGGTGGATACAGTGCACGCTATGCAAGCTGGGCAGGTAAAAGTATTATTTGCCTTAGGCGGGAATTTTTATCGCGCCATGCCTGATCACCAAGCGAATGAGCAAGGCCTGGCAAAATGCGAATTGACCGTGCAGGTATCGACAAAACTCAATCGTTCACATCTGCATACTGGAAAACAAGGGCTGATTTTACCGGCTTTGGGACGGACAGAAATTGACCAACAAGCGTCGGGTGTTCAAACCATTACGGTGGAAAACTCCATGGGCGTTGTTCAAACCTCTCACGGTAAAATTCCACCGGCATCAGAGCACTTAAAAAGTGAAGTGGCGATCATTGCCCAACTGGCCAACCATACATTACCTAATGACAGTATCGACTGGCTTGGGCTCAGTTCTGATTACCGACTTATTCGTGAGCATATTGGCCATGTAGTGCCCGGCTTTGAAAATTTCAATCAGCGAGTAGAGCAACTTGGGGAGTTTGTCTTACCCAATGCTGTGCGTGATGCGCGTCAATTTGCTACAGCGACCGGCAAAGCTAACTTTGTAGTGAACGCTATTGAGCCTGTTGAGGTACCTGATGGCTGCCTGTTAATGACGACTATTCGCAGTCATGATCAATTTAACACCACTGTATATACTAATAATGATAGGTACCGAGGGATACATGGCGGGCGTAAAGTAGTGTTTATAAGCCAAGCCGATCTTACCCGCTTAGGCCTAGAGGACGGACAAAGAGTGACTATTAACAGCCACTGGCCAAACGACAAGGTAGAGACACGGCAAGTAACCGACTTTCAGCTTGTGAAATACGCGATACCTGAAGGTTGTTGTGCTACTTATTATCCTGAAACCAATGATCTCATCCCTTTGGGCAGTGTGGCGGACAGGAGTAACACCCCCGCTTATAAATCGGTGGTAGTTAGTCTGCAGCTTAGTGCCTCATAGCGGCTACTTATCACTTAGAGAGGGCAAACTGCAGCCGACGTATTCAAATGATTACGTCGGCTGCTATGTTCACTCGGCGTGGTTTTGGTCGGCATTTGTATAAGGTGATAAGAATGTCCATATTATTTGCAACCAAACGACCACATACTTTGCACTTAAGTTTGGCGTATGACTGTCCCTTCACCCACAACAGTGGGAATAGCCGCCACGCGCACCTCTAAAGTTTACTCCCCAATATCAAACATTAACTTGCCGTCTTGCTGCATGCGTTTTTCGGAAATATCTAGCCCAACCATTATCTTAATGCGAGCAACTACTGCCTTATGATGATGTTCAGATAATTGATTAATATCTCTTACGATCCTATCTAGCCTCATTCTAAAGAGAGTTTTGTACTCAAATTCGCAATCAATATGAATATCAGAGGCTTCCATGTTTTAGCTTCGAACAAAATATTGGACACAAGACGAACAATGGCAAGTTCATCTTCGAATGATGCATTTTGATCCGGTTTATACTTTTTGGCAACGGTGTCTGTTTCACCTATTTGTAGTTCAATAAAAAGCCCTAACTGTCCGCTAATATAGAGTTAACTTGCCTCTTCCTTATCTGAATATTCGATTGATCCGCCGTATAAAACTTTGTTGTCGAGGATGATACTTTATTGTCGCTCTATACTGGTTCTTCGCAAACACTATTACCTTAGTGCTTCGCTAAGAAAATCGCGCACTACCTTTATGTACATGACCTCATTGGCTGCCATGGTAGCGTGTCCGGCGTCTGGCACGATAACAGTTGTCGCATTTTTAATCATTTTTGCATAGCGGTGGCATGTTCGAGGACGCGCCTCATCAAACTCGCCACAAATTACTAGGCTAGGAACATTAATATCCTTTAACCTATCGCTAATATCATAATCCTTCAATGTACCATAGCCATTAAAGTCGGTAACGCCCCACATCGTTACATACATTTCACTGTTGCCGGTGGGACCATCATCGCGATATGAGGTTTTAGAACAAGGGTCTGTGCGACACATGTGGCGAGAATAAAACAGATCAACTGCGTCCTTAAATTCAGGATCATCCAGTGAACCGGCAAAATTATTCTTTTTGAGCACAGCCTGTGCTTCTATCGGCATTTCGTCTACCCAATCCTGATTATCTTTGTTCCACTGAGGTGTTGAAATAAGGGGACTGGAAAGAATTGCGGCCGTTAGACCTTCCGGATTTCGCGACGCATATTCTGCTGACAAAGAGCCCCCCCAACTATGTCCAGCTATAATGATTTGATCGAGTCCAAGCGCTCGCCGAATGTGATCAATTTCATCAACGAAGCGTTTCACATTCCAATTTTCCTGATCATCCGGTCGCTCGGAATTACCTGAACCAAGCTGATCATAGAGAATAACTGGGTAAGTATCTGACAACGCAACATAAGGCATGTTGCTTCGGTGGCTGCCACCGGGGCCGCCGTGCATCATAATAATTGCGGGGCTTTTACCCAAATGCTCCATACCGTTTATACGGTACCAAATTCGACCACCGTCAACGGCAATATAACCGGCCTGTTCAGGGTCCTGATGCGCAAAACCACTTGAATGAAAGGCGAACGATAACAATGCAGCCATTGCTGCAATGATTACTTTATTCATAATAAACCTTAATACTATAGAGTAATAATTCCTTCAGTATGCAAAATAGACTCTGTCATACATTGCAAAGGGAGTATTGCATTATAGTTACAAGTTTGGGTAGGCTTTATGTCATTGCTTAGTAATCACAGGGGCGACGTCGAGCCTCGGCTAGATATTAAAACAACATTTTTTTGGCTCATACCTTTTTATTTAAGGCATATATTTGGCTGACCCTTTTACTACCAATTTAAGTTATGCGCTTATTAGTTGAATCTAAGGTATGTTGCCTAAAATCAAGTGAAGCGATAAAACAAGACTTAAGTCCAATATACACCACACCTAATTAAATGTTAAATTTTTTACACAAACTAATTAAGTAAAGATTATTTAGGTATTCCGCTTCGAAAGCGCAGTTTAGCTTAAAAATCTTTATTCAATAAAAACGAAGAAGTCATCTTTGTTATTTACAACCCTAAATATCAGACGGACCTGTTAGCGAGAGGAATTAACATGAGTTCTAGTAATGTAGCAATGAGTCGTAAGCAAATTGGCGGGGAAGTACCTATGGTCGCTAATGAAATTACAGAAAATTGTATTTATAGCGGGCTGTTCGGTGCACTAGATTCAGCCCGAATGGGGATAATCAGTGACAAACTCACTTCTCTAGCAGACTCTTCACAGGTGAGTTGCGCTATCATCGATTTATCTAATGTAGAGGCCATTGATTCATCAATATCAGGCCATCTGATCCGACTCGCTCGGATCCTAAAAATGGTCGGTGTCACTAGTATTTTTTGTGGTATTTCCGGTGAATTAGCGAAAACTATGGTAACAGCTGGCGTTGATATTGGCGGGTTTCTTGCGGTTCGCGACCTGAAATCGGCCGTCAGAGAAAGCTTCAGACTTACCGGTTACGAGCTTGTATACAAGAATAGTGCAGGTCCGAGAACGTCCCTAGATTCATCAGTCTGATCGGCTAACGTGATGTCAAACATGAGGGACAAAGAGGACATTCAACTCTCTTCAAGCATTGTGATACAGGACGAGGCGGACGTATATTCCTTTGCTAGTATGGCCAAACACATTGCGCTGCAACTTGGCTTTACTTATTTTCAGGCAGGATTAATTTTTTTAGCCGCTTCTGAAATAGCGATGAATAGCTTTCGACATGCCGAGCACGGAGTTGCCATTATTCAGGTTACCGACAACAATAAAGGCATAGAGATAAATATCGACGACCGAGGTCCGGGGATTGGCAACCTTGAATTGGCAATGAAGGATGGGTTTAGTACACGCCAAACCCTAGGGCTTGGGTTAGGCGCTGCCCAACGGTCAATGGATGAGTTTTCGGTTAAGAGTTCTGCCAGCGGCACATCCGTTAAAATGTCATGTTACCTTCCCATCCCACGGCAACTAATCGATACAGGTGTAGTTTCTTTTCCGGTGGTGGGAGGAGACGTTAACGGCGATGCGTATCTAATTAAGGGCTATGAAGGAGATAAGATGCTTGTCGCTATCTTCGATGGCGCAGGGAAAGGTATACAAGCCTCTAAATCAGCAGAGTTTGTAAAGAAACAGGTCCTTGAAAACTATAAATTGCCGCTTGACGACCTTGTGCGCTTTTGCCACGAAAAGCTTTTGAAATATAATTTAAGCCGTGGCGTCGAGGTCGCACTGTTTAGGATCACTCCGGACTCTATCGAATCTCTGATAATGGGAAACACCTCTATCCAAGCAGATTCAACTCAGCATTTAAGCTTTTTCTTCCACGATGGTAGCATTGGCACGAGTCTACCTAATTCCCTTACTGTCCAACGCAGACTTCGCCCAGATCAGTTCACCTTTGTCATGCATTCGGATGGCATTAAAGACGTCAATTACGACAGTTGTTGCAGTGATGACCTATTCGCGCAGCGCCTCGCAGAACAGATTTTT
Source organism: uncultured Glaciecola sp. (assembly GCF_937770335.1). Taxonomy (GTDB): domain Bacteria; phylum Pseudomonadota; class Gammaproteobacteria; order Enterobacterales; family Alteromonadaceae; genus Glaciecola. Next base: position 346,866 of record NZ_CALJHY010000002.1, on the reverse strand, counting down.
GACCAGTATGCCGTCGTGAATGATGATGCTACTGTTATTGTCCTCAAAGGCTGAAATTTATGATTAAAGACGACACCGTTCATTTAAGGAAATATCTCACTGGTATTATTGGCAACGCACCGTTTGGCATCATTACCCTGTCTGCTCATCAGGAAGTCGGCATTATTAACGCTGATGCTGCTAACCTCCTTGGCTACAGAAGCATTGAACCTGAAAAACTTATCGATATGCATTTCACGCAGGCATTTAGCAAGATCCCTGAACTACTCAAAGCTTTTGATCAATTTATAACTCCAGGGGAGGAATTCAATCGCGACCTAATGGATATCTGTTCAGGCACGTTCATAATCGACATCAAGATCCGTCAACTTTTTAATGGCTCGCTGATTATCCTTGAGGATGTTACCAAGCAACACAAACTTGAGTCCCGCCTGCGTCATCAGGCCTCACATGACAGTTTAACTGAATTAGCCAATCGCCAGAAATTTGAGCAACGTTTAAGCAAGTACATTATCAAAGCCTCGAAGCAAAAATTACCCGGTGCGGTGATCTTTATCGACCTGGACCGGTTCAAGACAGTTAACGATACCGCCGGCCATGCCGCCGGTGATGAACTGCTACAGTGTATCTCCAGGATTCTCCATGACAATGTCCGCAGCCGGGATTTGATAGCACGGATTGGAGGGGACGAATTCGCCGTGTTACTGGAAGACTGTCCCCTAAACACGGCGACACAGATAGGTGAAGCCATTCGAGCCGATGTAAAAAAGTTTGTTTTTTATCACGGTGATTTTGCATTCAACATCGGTATTTCTGCGGGTATCTCGGCCATTAGTGGTCATGATGACAAAATGAGCACTATCATCAATGCTGCAGATAACGCTTGCCAAATAGCAAAAAATGAGGGGCGCGACCGGGTGCACACTGTGATGCCCGGTGCTGGAGAGTATGAGGAGCATAAGCGAGGCATTAATTGGACGATCAGAATCAAGCAGGCCCTTGAGGAGAACTCTTTTGTGCTTTATGCGCAGGAAATTTTTTCCGCTAGTAGTTCGTTGCAAACCAGATACTTTGAATTACTCATTAGGATGCGAGACGAAGATGGCAGTATCATTTCGCCGGGGCTTTTTATCCCCACTGCTGAGCGTTATGACCTGATGCCGTCCATCGACCGCTGGGTACTTGAAACCAGCTTCGCTTCTATCAACCCAGAATATTGCTATGCCATAAATCTCTCAGGCCAATCCATAACAGATGGGAGTCTTGGTGACTTTATTCTTGAATTACAGAAAAAGTACAACATCAACTCTAGCCACATTACACTTGAAATTACCGAGACGGCCGCGATTCGCAACATCAAGGAATGTAGCCAACTGATCAAGCGCCTTACGGATAAGGGCTTCAAGTTCTCTCTCGATGATTTTGGGGCTGGCCTGTCTTCCTTTTCCTACCTGAAAAATATCCCGGTTAACTATTTAAAGATAGATGGCTCTTTTGTAAGGGACATTACTACTGATCCAACATCCTATGCCATTGTAAAAGCTATCAATGAAGTCGGCCATGCAATGAACCTAAAGACCATTGCCGAATACGTTGAAAACGAAGCCATTCTGCATAAATTACAAGGGCTCGGAGTGGATTATGTACAAGGCTATCATTTGCATAAGCCTGAGGCGCTCGAAACATTGAGAAACAAAGAAAGGATTATCTCGCTACCATCTACCAAAATTGGTTGCATCTAACACGGCACCTTATAAGCGTCTGGGCAACCCGTATTTCATTAGTCCCTTTTTACACTCCCAATATCAACTCTATTCGTTATTGACAATTAATATGGCTAAGCCTTCTTAATAAGAGTGGCAGAATATTACTGATAACCATCTATAGTGCAGGCTAACTTAGCTGGCTGATTGTCGTCGGCAGAAATCCATTTTATCTACACTGAGTAGAAAACCCCAGTTTGTTGAACCACTAGATGCTGCCAAATGGAACATATAGCGATAAGCGCTTGGAACACAGAGTGCAGTAACAGTGGACCAAGTTAAGCAAATTTAACCAACGAACCTAGTCTTAATAACTTGCGTCACCAGCTTGACGGGTCAAGTTCATTGTCGCTTCATATAGCAGCACAATTAAACTATTGACTGAAAGTGCCTGCCTAAGTAGTGTTGCCAGTCGCTGGTTATATAGTAGCATCTAGCATTGCTCCCAAAGCGACCGTCGCTGGCTTGATTCCTGGCGGAAAAAGCACCTCATTAGGGTTGACGGCGCCCGATATTGCTATGAATATGTCATCATTTCACCATTATATTAGAATGTACGTTTAAAACACACATTAAGAATGTATTAATAAGGACACAAGCCTATGTATGCAGGCCTAGATTTCGGCACATCCAATTGCTCAATTGGCATCATGAAAAATAAACAGCCCGAATTAGTCCCATTAGAAAATGGCAAAAATAGGCTGCCCTCGGCACTTTTTATTCAAAATGAAATTATGGCCCCTGCTAAGCTCTCAAGTATGGACATCGCTGCCAGAATTGAAACCCTCAAACTTGACCGTGCACAAGCAAGTCATGCCTATAAGACATTAAGCGACGACGCTATTGTTAGTGTAGCGCGTTATCAACTAAAAAAAGAACACCGACAAAAATCAGTCATCAGCAAAACAGCCGAAAGTATGCTTGAAGCGTTGCGTGGTGACGGCGATATCATTTTTGGAGAAGAAGCCGAGCGAAGGCACATCGCCCTGCCCGATAGCGGTTTTTACATAAAATCGCCAAAATCATTTTTAGGCGCCGATATTAATGCCACTCAACGATCCGTTTTTACAACTATCGTAGAAAAAATGTTAGCTTTTATTAAACAAGAAGTGGAAAACATTAAGCAGGTGACGTTAGATCAAATTGTTATCGGCAGACCAGTTAATTTTCACGGTTTATTAGGCCAAGATGGCAATCAACAAGCGCTAACTATTATTAATCATGCGGCAACCAATGTTGGCTTTAAGCAAGTTGAATTTTTAATGGAGCCAGTGGCAGCAGCTTATGATTATGAGAGGCTACTAAGCGAAGATAAATTAGTGTTAGTTTTGGATTTGGGTGGCGGAACCACAGATTGTTCTATGATAAAAGTAGGTCCAAGTTATCGTTATTTGCAAGACCGAGAAAGTTGTATTCTAAGCCATACTGGGAAACGCATAGGTGGAATAGACTTAGACAACAAACTTGCTCTTATGTCGCTGATGCCACATTTTGGCAAAAATGCCATGTTAAGTAATGGATTGCCTGTTCCAAATAACCTTTTTAGACAAGCGGTCAGTGTAAATGACGTCGCAGCGCAAAAAGATTTTAATTTACCTAGAACTGGTAAGGAATTAATCGAATATTGCAGGATCACTCAGGATGTTAACTTACGAAGGCTCAAAACACTGAGAGATAAAAAATTAGGTCTTAGAGTAAGTCGCAGTGCGGAATTGGCAAAGATACTATTGTCTGATAAAACAAGCCTTGATTTATCCCTTGATTATATTGAACATAATTTGAATATTCAGATACATCGGACTGAATTTAATGATGCCATAGCCGATGAGTTAAATAAATTTGAACACCTGATGAAAGAAGCAATCACTCAGGCTGGAGCAAAACCCGATGTGCTTTATGTAACCGGCGGCACGGCTATGTCGCCAGTTATTCAAGAATGGATAAACTCTATTTTTCCTCACTTAGAGATTGTGATCGGCGATCATTTCGGTAGTGTCACTTCAGGTTTAGTGACTCAAGCAGAGCGGTTATTTAAGACTTAGCGTGAATTATCATTCAATAAAGTATAGCGTTGCATTGACAGATTGAACTCACACAGTTTGTAGGCTATTGCAGTAGTAATCTTCTCTATCCGTAATTCGCCCTATCATTTTAATTCGGCGGGTTTGGGTTCCCAAACATTGGTAAGGCAATTTTAGTGACTTTAAACTTAAGGAAACCTTAAGTTTCGCTGAATATACTTATACAATATCCATATTGTTGAGTATTGTTATGCAATCAAAATCCCACATTTTAATTTTTATCACCTTTTTGCTTGCTGCTGGTATTGCCAATGCCTCCGCTGCAAGAGAGTTTTCACTTCCCGACTTTCATTCCAATGAACAATTAGTTTCCCTAAAAGATTTTAATGGCAAAGTCGTCTATCTGGATTTTTGGGCGAGCTGGTGTAAACCGTGCCGAACTTCTTTTGGCTGGATGAATGAGATGCAAGCTAAGTATGCTGAGCAAGGGTTTGAAGTTATCAGTATTAATTTAGACCAAGATAAGTCTTCAATTAACACCTTTCTAGCAAGTTACCCTGCAAATTTTCGCATTCTCCTGGATCCTGCTGGAGAAGTTGCCGCCGACTATGGACTGGTAGGTATGCCCAGTAGTTACTTAATTGATAAGAAAGGTATTTTGCGCAAAACCCACACCGGTTTTTTTATTAAAAACAAACCACAATATGAACAAGAAATTATCTCTTTATTGTCTGAGTAGGAGCAACTATATGAATATTATAAAAATACAAACATCAAACAAATACACTAAAAAGCTAATTTCGGTGTTTTTCATTATCACGGCAATGCAATTAGGTGGATGTGCAAATTTAGGCGTGCAGCCTTGGGAGCGCGATTTATTGGCTAAAGATGAAATGGCTTTAAATGCTGACGCAATCGATATCGGTTTAGACGAACACATTTATTTTAGTAAGGAGGGCACGAGCGGCGGACGTTCATTTGCTGGCGGAGGTTGTGGATGCAATTAAGTAAATCAAAAAAAATTACGGCTCTTTTGGCCACAGCAACGTGCACCCTCTTAAACGCAGGTGCTCAAGCGCAAGAGACTAAATCGGAAAACGATTGGCAGTTTGATACTGCTATTCTCTACTACGGCGAGACCGACCGCGTTAGCCTTCTTGAGGGTGTAATTAGTGCAACCAAAGATTTTGGTGACCAACGAGTTCTTAATACAAAATTGGTTATTGATACACTCACTGGTGCTTCAGCGACAGGTGCTGTTTCACAGCCTTATGCGCAAACATTTAGTCGTCCGTCTGGAGATGGTCAATATACGACATCCCCAAATGAACTGCCGTTGGACGATACGTTTAAAGACACTCGGGTACAATTAAGCGCAAACTGGACCCAACCTATTTATAAAGATACTAGAGTTAATCTAGGCGGTAACATTTCACGTGAATATGATTATTTATCGGTCGGTACTAGTGTGTCTGCAGAGAGCGATTTTTATAACAAGAACACAACCGCTTTGTTCGGCTTATCTTATCAATTTGACAGCATTGACCCTGTTGGCGGGCGCCCTATTGGGCTGTCTACTATGGTGGTGAATAACGGACAATTTGGTGCCGGTGATGCCGGTGATGCCGGTGATGCCGGTGAGGATGCGTTTGAAGCCGCATTTGATCAAACCCGAATTACGGATACGGATGACAAATCAACGGTTGATGCGCTATTTGGTCTGACTCAAGTAATTAATCGTCGAATGCTCGTGCAACTAAATTATAGCTATTCAACTAGTAGTGGTTACTTAAATGACCCTTATAAGCTGCTCAGTTTAGTCAATACTAACGGTGAAACTCAGTCAGTGCTGCATGAGAATCGTCCTGATAGTCGCGCTAAACATAGTGTGTTTGCGCAAACTAAATACGCATTTGACAACGCTGTTGCCGATGTTTCATATCGCTTTGCGACCGACGATTGGGAAATAACATCACATACAATTGACTCTAAGTTACGCTATAACTTATCAGAATCAGACTATATTCAACCACATTTTCGTTACTATCAGCAAAGCGAGGCGGATTTTTATCGTCCTTATTTAGATAATACTGATGCCTTACCTATATTTGCATCAGCCGATTATAGATTAGGCGAAATGACCGCAATAACGGTCGGCTTGAAATACGGTCACAAAATGAACAATGGACATGAATGGGGCGTGAGAGCTGAGTATTATCAGCAAGATCCTAAAAATGCGGGTTTTGAAAATATAGGTGTCCTTGCAAGCCAAGATTTGTATCCAAGTGTAAAAGCGTTTATCTTGCAATTTAGTTACAGTTTTTAATGCATAGGTAAGCCTTATTTTGTCTGATTGGAAAATTCAAACTGCCGGCGACCATATCAAAGGCAGTTTCTTTTGTATGGCAAGTCCTTGTGAGTTGCTCATTGATACAACCGATCCTTTGGTTGCTAGTCATCTAACTGAACAGGCGGCAGCAGAGGCATTTCGTATTGAGCAAAAGTTTAGTCGATACCGCAATGACAATATCGTATTTGCTATTAATCAAGCTCAAGGTAAATCGATTGCTATTGATAACGAAACCTTTCAATTACTGACTTTTGCCAACTCCTGTTTTGAAATAAGTGAAGGCATGTTCGATATTACGTCTGGCGTACTAAGACGTGCATGGAAATTTGATGGATCGGATAATGTACCGAATCCAGAAACAATAAATCAGTTATTAGCTTTTATTGGATGGGACCGCGTTAAATTTGATCAACAGAAAATTAAAATGCCCGCTGGATTTGAAATAGACTTAGGCGGCATTGGCAAAGAGTATGCAGTGGATTGTGTAGCAAAACTATGTACCACCCTAGCGCCGGCTCTTTCTATATTGGTTAATTTCGGTGGTGACATCCAAGTTACTCAAAAAAGAAAAGAAGGAAAATACTGGTTGGTAGGTATAGAAATGCCCGCACAAGATACCTCACAAACTAAGAACCACGACACAAAATATAACACCGTGATGGTAAAAATAGCCCGCGGCGGTTTAGCCACAAGTGGTGACGCAAACCGATATTTACTTCACAACGGCGTACGTTATTCGCATGTCCTAAATCCTCAACTCGGAAAGCCGATCATGGATGGACCTCGCTCTGTGACTATCGCTAGCGACCATTGTGTGCAAGCAGGACTCATGGCTACCTTGGCGTTGCTGCAAGGTAAACAAGCGGAACAATTTTTAATACAACAAGAAGTAAGCTACTGGTGTTATTGGTAAGTCGGTTATTGGTAAGTCGGTTATTGATAAACACACCTTAGGTTTTCAGTGGCTGAAATCAGTCAATTCGACTTCAAAGCTATTACTTCAAAATCATGGGTTCAAAAACGCTGGCATCTTTATAACCTAAATTTTTATCGCCGTTTATGTCTTCAATAGGATAAGACCCAATAAAGTGCTCTCGTGTACTTTTTCCCTCTACCGCTTTATCAGCGTCACAATAGGCAAACATAAACCCAATCTCTTTGTTTTTTCTTAACTGACTGGGTTTAGCGCCTGTAGCAGGCAAAAACGTGTCATCAAATAACGCAATCTTTAGCTCCCAGGTAATCACTTGTGTTTCTGGCGAGCGCACCCATTGGCTTTGGACGTGCTCATTATAAACTTGGACCTTTGACTCAGAACTTGTCGAAGTCGGCCCCATATCACTGACATTGCGGTCTAAGCCTACATGATAAGCAAATGCGTTGTAGGTAAATTCATGGTTCCCGCCTGAGCCATTCTCATCAACAAATATTTCAACACAATCGTCATCCCAATATTTTACCAATGGGTCTGAATGCGTATCAATTAATACATCGTCTGTAATTTCTAAAAGCATGTAAAGCGCAGCCTCATCCCATAGCAATTTGTAACGCCCAGTGAAGTCCTCAGGCGTAATATTATCGCCAATGTAAACTTGATCTACTTTACGCCACGCACCTTTTTGCCATGCACTTTCGCTTGCACTTGCATCGATGTTGATTGCTTCCTTCGCTTGCGGTATCGGCGTCCGCATTTGCGCATGTGCATATACCGGCGTAATGAACATTATACCGATGCAAAGCACCGGTTTTAACAGTCGGCGCAAACTAACCCGCCTAAGCGACCACAGCCTCATCACTTTGCGGAGCAAGCTCTCTACGTTAGATACGCTAATTGAATATTTCATATTTAACTCCATTTATGTCGCTGTAATGCTAAACTCTCATGTTGATGACGTTTTCCGCTAAAAAATAATAACTATCTGATAAATATATCATTACTAAGTACTTGTTAATTTATTATAATGGCGTTTGACGTATGCCGTTTTTATTTAAGTGCCAATGAGTAGGACTTGAAAATAAATTTTGGTCACTTATTCTGGGCACATTTTTTTATAGTTTTGAACCGCATTTTCTAATTCTTGTGGTGTATTTACATTCGAAAATACGTCCTGCGACTCAACACTAAGCTCCTCAACCTTATCGGCTTGAATGAGATGTCTAATTGACATACCGGCGGTATTTTCCAATAACTGAAGTCTCTCTAAAATGCCCTCAGTAATAAACAAACTTAATGGCATAGGATGATTTTGATACGTGACTGTGCATTGTTCAATTAACGATTGTTGTATTAGCCTTTGCAATAAATCAGGACGCAGAAGAGGCATATCATTGGGTATTACCAACATAATATCTCCGGTACTAAGTGACAAATGCTGAACAGCCGAATAAATCCCGCCGACAGGGCCTTTATTCGGAAACAGATCTGGGATATCAAAATCAGCTCCACTGACCACAACGTTATCTAAATTGAGGGAGTTCAGCATATTAATACTGTGTTCCAACATTGTCACTTTTCCGACCTTCATTGCAGACTTATCTTTGCCCATTCGGGATGACTTGCCACCACTTAACACTAATCCAATTTGCAACACTATTTTCATTATCTCTTTTGTAAATTTTTATTCTAGCCCACTGTAAGTGCCGCGGCTATTTTAATAGCAACCTTTTGCCGAGATAATCCAATTTTGTGTTACCGCTTGTTGATTTAACACAATGTCAGTTAAGCCTATTTGCGATCCGTGTAAGAAATATCGAGCACTAAAAGAGTTAAGTTCATTTGCACCCGTTACCTGGGCTATTTTAGTTGCTAAATTAACATCAAGGCGCAGTGGAAAAATACGAACTGGACGATTTCCCTGTCCATACAGAGTCAATAAGTTAGTTTCATAGCGGCTCAAATAATCATGGGCAACACGCAAAAACTCACTAGGTTGAAACAAGACTGCCCTGCTACTCTCACCTGAAAGCAAGGTAAGTTGGTAAGGTGGTGCCTTTGATAAGGAACCAAACTGCATATTTTCACAACGATACATATGATTAAGAAAAGCCTCTTTTGCTGAATTGCCGCTGGGTAGTAAAAACTTAATATCTCGACTATTCAGATCAGTTAAATGATTCATTACATTTTGGACTTGCGTAACAGTCGGCTCTAGTAATAAATTTTTCTGAATAGTTTGTTGAGCACCCTTGTGTATTTTAGGTGTGAGCACTTCGGATAGGTTTATTTCAGATGTCTGTCTTCCAGCATCCTGTTTTTTAGAGGCGCTGTCTGAAGTTACTGATATCAGTGGAGCTCCTTCCATTACATTCATATCAACGGGTAAAGAAGCGGTAATTAAAGGAGCTCTAGGCAATGTAACGGATGCTAAAAGAGGTAATATTTCAGTCATTATCACTGAGTCTGATGTCGATTCTTCAACCCATTTTATAGCAAGATTTTCATTTTTTTTCTGTGCGGTTTTTTCTAATTTTTGACTTTTATCTTTCTGTATATTCTCTATATAAAAAACGTCAATTAACCATATTGTTATCACACTCAGTAGTAATAAATGAACCCCATACTTATATAACAAAGAGCGCAACGCCCTATCCTTTGCCGCCGTTTTTTTAAAACGCATTTTGATCCTGCTTAGTCAATTTACTAAACTAACGACTGATAGCTTGCAAGGCCGTTAATTCCATTCGCTGTACAACTTCTTCCAGTCTAGCTTGGTGCTCCAGCTGGCGCAGCCTTACGTCTGCTTTGCTTGGTTTAGACGATTTCACTGTTTGCTGAACGGCCATATTCTGCTGATTATCAAATACAGAAGCTGATGTGCGCGCTTGTTGAAAGGTTGTTGGCGGTGAAATCAACTGTGCTGATCCACTATTCTCTTGTGAATTTTGGGTTTGTACATTACCCAATAATTGATTTTCCCGATGTAATTTTTCGTTTAGCGCAGTTAATTCCTGCATTGCTATCATCACCTCATCAATAGCAGTTTGCATATCGTAAAGCTGAGTTTCTAGTTTTAAAATTTGCTTTGCATGCTCACTATTTTTTAAAAGTTGGGTGAATGAATCATTAGGATCTTTCAAAGATGCAACTCGAATATCTTTGGTAGGCTCACCAAACAGAGTCTGTTGAGTTTGACTTAGCCAAAGTTGACCATGACTTGTTTGCAGTACTAGGTAAATAAATGCACTGATGCTAAATGTGATAAACACTATTTTACGTATAATAATCATACAGTTATTCCTTTTGATGGTGCATAAATGGCAGATTATAAGGTCTATTTTTTGCTGGCTTTACCATACTAATACTCAACAGTGCTCTGCTTAGTGTTGCAGCAGGTAGCCCCACTACGGTGGTCATAAAAGCCATCGAAAATTGTTGTGTTAATACGCCAATCACGTCATTTACCGTTTCCGGAGTCAAACTTTGTTTTGACAATGTACCTATACCTACACTGATCCCCAGTAAGGTAAAGGTTAATGCTAAGGTTGACATGCCATTTGCCGATTGTTGACCTATTTCAAACCAGAATGCTTTTTGGTCCTTGTCTACATCGGTTCTGTTGACCAACACGACGGCATAACCTGCAAAAAATAAGAGGGGAGCAAACAAAAAAACGAAACTGAAGCTGAATAATTTTTCCACATAACTTAACAAATCAATCAGGGTCATATTCGTCATATAACTTGCGATCGCCAGTAACATAATCACCGCACCGAATAACCGAAATATAGTCGGGATCCATTTTTCAAGCGCTAACATGCTAAGGCTCCCTTCTGAATGAAGAAACTCATTATCTATATCCTGCTCTGGCATTAAGCACACTTTCATTGGTGATGTTTACATTCTTCAGCCATTTATTCATCGCACTCATTTGCTGCTCGGCACCGGCGTGAACTAGAAATGTTTTGTCGTACTCTTTAAAGGCATTGTCGACCATCTTTGATTTTGCGCTTAATAATCGTTCATCGCGCAACACCATTCTCTCCATATCAGCTAGTTGACGTTGGCGTTGTTGCAAACGTTTATGTTTTTGCTGGCTATCGAGACTATTACTTAAAAAGTCGGATATAAGCGTGGCCCTTTCTCGTTCTAGATTTTTAAGTGTAAACAACTCATTAGCGTTAACTAGCTGAGATGAACATAAGCATAACAGCACAATAATAGGCGTTTTATGGCTAACATTAGGTAGGTATTTCATGATGGTAATCTCCAGGATATCGATTAAAGAAAAAGGTCAGCAGCTTGGTTAGGTTTCGTAAAATTGTTAATGATTACGCCATCTTCAGTTTCTTCATAGGCCAAACGAAATTCAATGGATTGTGCATCTAATGCCACAAGTTTCGCCATATAGCTGATCATAAGGGCCTCTTGATCTAATAATGATTGATCACTAGCTGCTTGCATCAGCAATTGTCTAACATACTCCTGAGCACTCACTTCGACGCCATCTATGGTCGGCGCTAGCGACGATTGGTGCTGGCTTATCGCTTTTTTTAGCTGCTCTATTTTGCCTAAATTCATCGCAAACTCATCAGCGTACGGACTTGCTTTATCCAGGTGATCACTCAACAAAGTAGCATCAACTTGAGCAATAACTCGGTCCATACGTTGTTTCGCTTGTTCTTGTTTAGCTCTTAGTTTTTGCATATCTAAATTTGCTGATGAATTTTGCTGATGAAATAATTTTCTCAACACGTCTTCATACAAATACTGCTTTTTATTCAGTGCATCTTGGCGCAGTGATTGGCTCACTTGCATGTCATCTAAATAGCTCGATTTAATTTGCACTAAACTAACCCGCTCTTCTGTCATTTCCTCTACGCTGACGTCTGTTAATAAACTTTGCAGCGCTTTTATTTTGTCTCCTTTAGCTGCAATTGTACTTTCTAATGATAGCAATTGATTAGCCAGTGGTGACATTTCAAAGTCCTGTTGAATGCGTTTCTCAATCAAATTTGCGGGTAATTTTATTAATGTTTCAGAAGCTACCGGTTGCCAATGGTCATCTGAATTAGCGAAGGCTGTTATTGGTGTAAGCACGGTACTGACAACAAAACATAACATTGATAAACACCCTAAAACCGTTGGTTTTTTGGATACCACATTAGTAGATGGTGGGACTTGTTGTATTGCATTCATGTTTTTAACCTCTTGCTGAATATTAATTTATTGAACGACAAACCTTAGTTTTTAAGCCAATACTCTTGTCGTTTTAACTCATTGCGTAACGCCGTATTTATATTGAGTACCTGTAACTGATGGGCCGACAACGCATCATGCTGTAACAAAGCAATCGCGGTATCGACAAACGACGTATAGTCGGCAAATAAAAGATCTTGTTGAGGAAACTGTGCTCTAAATTCAGCCAAACTATGCTCGGCCATTTTGGTTTCTCCAGCTTTGATAAAATTAACTACTGCTAACGCGTTTAATTGCATCGCCATTTGATTATCAGGGTTGTTGAGGATAGAATGATTTATTTTCAATGCAGCGTTCAGCGGCATTCGCGAGTGCTATCTGTTGGCCAATATCTGCCGAAGCACCCACACGACTTTCTCGCTGCAGTACCTGTGAATGACAATCAACATGAATACGGTCAATGCTTGGCGCAGCCGCCTGTTTGTTGGCAGTTAAGCTGGTTTTTACTGACTTCATACTCTCTGGCGTGCAAAGTACTGTTGCAGCCAGTTAATAGTAAAAAAAGACAGCTTAAAGCCAAAGTGAAATAGTGTGTCGATATGGATGTACGTTTCATTTTATTCTCCCGTCATATATTACTTAGGGTTATAAAAATGATTAGGCCGTTTTTTATCTTATTTGTGTCATAGTTTAAACAATAACGACAAATGATTGTTCTTAATTGTAGGCTGCAACTAACTTTTGACTAATATATTGTGGGTTAACATAAATTTGCGAAAAAAATGGAGCGATAACTTCAATAGTCGCTTTCTGTGTTTTTTCGATACGTGACAAATAGGATTTAAATGCAGCTAAGTCTGCAAGATCCAAATATTGATTGGTCACTATCAACACATATTCTCTATCGACATTCTGGTTTGTGGGCAGCGGAATTACCCAGTGAAACTCATCATCAATTAGAATATAACTAAGCTCGATAAGTGTTTTACTATCGGCCACTAACCATACTTGCGGTGTTTCCTTAGCCGTTATTAACGTCATACTGCAGGCATCACCAAATAGCACAGCTGGAATTCTTGATACATATTGTTGCGCAATACTGCTGACTTGCTGTAACGCGTTAGCATCACAGTACAAGCCACTTTTCGTTGTTGTAATAAATCGAGTGTCTGTATAAACGGACTTACTATTAAACGCCCAATAAGTTATTACAATAAAGCTGATTAAAACTATAGGTACTATTTTCAACAGCATATTTGCTGATTTTTTTGACATCATTGACGAATTTGAATGCATGATGTCGGACTCTACTAGATTGTCATTCAATAGCTTGTTGCGCTTTGACCGAGGAACTACTTTCACTTCGTCAGTAGATTGGTCATTATGTCTTCTCGGTGATGGTAATAGTTGCTCAACATGTTCTTGCAACTGACGTATATCGATAACTGGATAAATAGCACAATCTACTTCCGGAAGTATTTGTGCCGTATTATTTTTTAAAGACTGAAATGATGGTGCCTGCTGATATGTCTTTTGTTGGGCTGAATCATAAGTTTGTTGACTGCTTGCTGGAACAAAAAACTCGACTAATATTCCTTTCTTCATCCACAATTTTATTTGTGCAGACGCCGTGATGCACTTGTCAGGAATATGGTTTACTGATCCAATAGCACCCGTAGACGTGTTAATTTGGCCTGTAGCAATGAGGACGATATCCCCCGCCTTAGGTATTCCTTGACCTAATTTAATGCCCGCTTCATCTGCTTCACCAGCATCATATGCAGATTGGTTCGCATGCGTGTCGTTTGCGTTCGCCTGAATAAAGTGAGCTAAATAAAAGGGTAACTGCCAACTGTTACCCTGATCAATATTTCTTGAAATATTAGCTCTAAAGCTGTGGCCACCAAATTCAACTTGAATAATCCCTGTACTTTTTTGTACAAATCGATGGTATGCAGAACTAATTGACGCTAAGTCAGTTGAGCCATTGATTGTTATCACCGACTGCAACTCACGGTCCTGCAGTTCGGTAATACTTTGAATACCGACAAGACCTTTGCTTGTTGCAATAAATATGTGGATATTTAGTGACATTAGTTGTCATGCTTCCGATATTGATGAATAACGTTTATTAACATAAATACAATTTTGTATTCGGGCTAGTTATCAAATGATAAGTTTCACTGTCTTTTTCAATAATAATCTGTGCTTGTCCATCTAGTACATTTGCAAAATGAAGCACCATAAATTCGTCATTAAGCATGCAATGTAAAAATACACCTTTTGCATAAGTTGAGTTGTTTGCCTGCGGCTGTTTTAAGCTGAGTAACAGATGTACTTGTTCTGTATTACTACTATCAGGTTTTATTTGGAAATCAAAATAGTCAGTCGTTCTCGACATTATATTACTATCTGTACTGGCAGCAACTTGTTCACCGCTTGAGGCAAAACTCATTTTTTCTAATATCCATCCATATTGAGCATATAAACTTACATCCCTTTTAATTACGTGCATCAGTTTTTGCGATTTTTAGCGAACGGATAACAAGCGCAGTGCACTAACTCAGCAAATGAGATACGTCGTGTTTGCAAGGGAACGGCCTTTTTATCACTTTGTAAAGTTGTGCTAACTTGAGTTACAAAAGCACGATTAGCCAGCTGCTTATATTGTTTTTTAACTACAAAAACGGCGGATTTCCTAGGATCTAATACTACTTTACTAGCGTCATTGTCTTGGCTAGCAGCATTACTACTAGCGCTACTATTACCGCTAACATTATCCTTAACACGACCACTTTGTTTTTTATTCATGTTTTAGTCCATGCCTTTTTACCAATTCACTTTTGAATATGAAAAGATCTGACGTAAAAAATGTATCCAGTGAAACGGTTTCGCCATTTTTATTTGCCAATTGTTGCGAGACAGCTTGGGTTAAATCATGAATAAGCTGAGCGCCTCGCACTAGATGATCTGCTCCTTGCTCATAAATATCAGCTTCATGATAATGCTCGCTATTTTGAAAGCCTATGCGATTGTTCTTAGCAAGTGTCTTTTTTGCTAATGAAAAGAAACTATTGAGGGTTTTTGATTGTAACAACCACCGACTAATATGTGGAAATGTCAGCTCATAATTATCTTGATTACTTTCACTCGTACTAACCAAACGTTTTAGCATATGACCGAACTCAAGGCTTTCTTGGTGTTCAACCAGCAATCCAACACCTTGTGATAATGCAGTTAGGCACCTGACATCTTTTTCCTCATACAATATTGCGGCACAGCACAAAATGGTATTACTGGCTTGTTTACGCCAATCATGTAGGCGCTCAAGATAAACCGTATAATCTTGCTGTGGTCTATCAATTAGCACATCTCTTTTATCTCTAATTTGTTGAATAATTAAATTCTGCCATTGTCCAAATACATCGCTTCTTAGGAGCGATAATGGAAATTGAGTAATCGTACTGCGCAGTTCAAATAACCGTGAGACGCAAGCGTACTCTTTTTTGGTAATGAATTTTGGCGCATCAACGAGCCAAGTTGGCGGCATTATTGCGTTTTCATTCGATTCAAAAACAGTCTCGTATAGCCAATTAGCTTCATCCTCATCAAACTCAAAACTCTGAGGCGTTAGATCCGCCAGATCAGGTCGACTATAATAAATTTCACGGGCTACTTTCACCTGTTCATCAGCAAATTGATAATCAACAATATCAGCGAATGCGTTCTCAAATTTTACATACCCATCTTCATCAATCGCTGAAGTCCAAAAGTTCAGTACTGCTTCATCATTGAGTTTCTCTCTATCTCTGTTTTTGGCAACCCAATGATGGATATAACGATATTTCTGTTGCAGATTAGCGGTTGGTAAATGTACTTTCAAAAATTCATACAGTTTCTTTTGTAAATAGGACGCTAGTTCCCCTACACACTTGATATCAGGGGTAGATAAATGTGTTTCGATATCCTCTAAGACGTTTGCAATGTTACCAACGAGTAATTCGAGCAAGGCACTTAGCAACATGACTCTGGATGCACTCACTGTAAAATCCTGAGTTGTTGAACTGATAACTAAACCCATCGCATTCAATGTAATCGAAGGTGTCTGATGGTCATGTTGGGTGAGCGGGTAAATACTGTTTCTGAATCGACTCGGTGAAATTGCTTCTTCTATCCAGAAAAAGTGCAATAAGCCTTTTGTATAATCCTGATGACGCACAATGGGCCAGCATAAATAGGCAAGCTCTAAGCATGCCTTACCGTAATTTCGACAAATGATATATTGTGCAAGCTTATCAATCGTTTTTGCAGCGTACTTTTTATTCAGCTCACCATTATGCTTACCCTCATACTCGCGCATTGATAAGGTATCTCTAAGCATATCAAATTCAGCTTGAAGGGTTTGACTGACACCGTACTCAACAATATTAGACATATAGTTTGTCTGTCATCGCGTTTCCCTCAACTTTTGCGGCTATCAGCATGACATCGATAATGAAACCATTGACACTCAGTTCGCTTTTTAGCGGCAAAGGTACGGGGCCCAGAATTTGAGTATTATCAATTTTTACATCATAAGAACGACTTGATAAATGCAACCAGACTTCATCTTTCAATTCAATTTTTAAGACTTCAGTAAAGTGTTCTTGAGTTTGTTGTTGTGCTTTAGTATCGCGCCACTGTGACTCGCTGTACCAGATATATCTTCCGAGTGAAAATAATAAATAAAAACGCTCATTGCTTAAATACCAGCAATGATTTGCATATTCTGAAAAATTGATAAAACTCTTTGAGGACGACAGATTAACGCCAGGTAATATCGAATTTTGACACAGACGTAATGCGATACTCTGATTTGATTCAAGGTGCTTTACTTGAAAACCAATACTGCCTATTTCATCTGGAGGTGAATGATGAATTTGGTCCATTTCAGCGAGAATGAATTCTTGGTTAGTTTCGCATGCCTTATATTGTAGCCACATGCCATTGGTACTGCCTAAATCCTGTGCCGTAAATCCGTTTGGCTGACGAGCTATAACGATACTTTTATGTACTCGAGAAAGTGTCTCTTGTGGTAAAGTAAGATCTAAACTGATTGCATTATTAGCTTTTGGATCCCCCCTACCAATTCGCATCGATTCGCCACAATTGATGTGTATTATCTGTTCCTCAGAGGCCAATGTAATTCCAGCACAGCGTATCGTTTTAGGTCCCGTAATCCGCTTAATTAAGTTCTTAGTGGATTCAATTTGTAAGTCAATCACGGGGAGATTAAAAGAAGCCCTTCTGTGACATAATTCAAGCGCGATATAGGCTTGTTCTAATGCAGCAAAGAGCTTGCCAGCTTTTGCTAATTCGATTGACTTTGATACTCGATTCTTGAACTGTTCGCGTTGGTTTTGAATAACCTGGTATTCACTGAGTTGCTTTGCTATTGAAATCTCTAGCGCCTGAGCTGAAATATTCGACGCATTATCTTCGAGTGATTTTTTCACAAATACATGAGCTGAATCAATTTCATGATTTTGCAATAACTGCTGCGCGTTATCAAACCATATATCAGCCTGACTTACTCGTTTCTCCCAATATGGTAGTTGTTGCAACCATTTATCTCGGCATAAAAACTGTACTGGAATGAGCTTGAGTATACTGACTAATCGGACCCATTTAGCACTCTGATTACTCGACTCATATAAATTTAATTTAAATTGGATCCAAGACCAAAATGCCAACAATGTCAGCAACATTACTAATATGACTACAGCACTCCAAAGTATGATTAATTGAATCGAATACGCAGAAACGACTCTCGTGTTTTTAAATAGATTATCTTTTTGTATAAATTGCGAGGAAACCTCAATATTCATGCGTTCAAAAAGGCGCGACATTTGCTCACGAAATTGACTCGGCGATACTAAAGTAGAAAGCTCGAATGTAATTGTTTTACTTGACAAAAACAGATTCAAAAAGTGAAATTTAGTTTTTTCATCTAACAGTCTACTGTGCACATCGTCTGCCTTAGCAAGCGCCATTCCAGAGAAAATATCGACCTCTTTTGGAGTAAAGTTGACCAGAGTTAACTTGTACGTATAGCGCTTTTTTGTACCCGCCATTTGTGTTGCTACCCTCTGCTTGCTCAGCTCTGATAGAGGTCGTAACTCATCTGTTATAGCCCTGGATGCAATATCTTGTGGCGCAATAACCTGCAACTCGTTGGCATTCACTTGAGTAGAAAAAAGGGTAATGAGCATGACCAAAAAACTGACGACTTTATTCATTTACTTCCTCAACTAATCTAAATCCGGTGGTGTGTGACCTAACTGTCTTCTTTAAAAAATCATTCGTTAAAATTGCTAACTCACTTTTATCATTCAACCAAGAACCTCCTTTTACTACTGCTAAATCGCATCGGGGTTGCAAAGCTGAATACGACGTTTTTGATATAGCCGGTTTTGGACAAGTAGAGGTCCACTCTTGCACGTTTCCATGCATATCAAATAACTGCCAATTATTTGGGGCGAAGCTTCTCACCGGCATGGTTGTATTAATGCTATTTCCGTCGCCAATATTACAATCTTTACAATGCGCTTTATTAATTTGCATTGTTGGTCCCCAACTGTAGATTTTGGACGCGTTTTGTGAGGAACCCGACGCTGCAAATTCCCACTCCGCTCTTGTAGGTAGACGTAAACGAGTCCCGGTTTGATCCGATAACCAAGGAATAAACTGTTCGTTAACGTCAAACCAACTGACATTGATAATTGGGTAGTCAGGTAAATAAAAAGTACGGTATCGAGAGTTTGTTGATACGATCTTTGAGGTTGCACATTTTCCAGCATCAACACAGGCGGCATATAACTGATTAGTCACCTCAAATGACATTATACGAATTCGGGGATAGGCTACTGGCGTCGAACTAAGCTCCGAGGTCTTCGATATTTTTGGTAATAATATAAATTCAACCGGAATACCATCGGCTACCGTTTTATCGGTATTACCGATAAAATAACGAGTGTCTGACAATTCAAGACGCTCAAAGATAGTGTAAGTACTGGTTGTGATATCAATTTTTTTCGTCACCGTTTGGTAACCGTTTTTACTCACTCGCAGCCAATACTCACCTTGTTTTATATTGTCATTACGGACTGGGATGCCTTGCATAGATTGCATTACAACAACAGCGTCTTTGGGGTGTATCTGCAAAATTACTTCTGTATTTCCGATTGTTATATCTAAACCCGTGCCGTTTTCAATTTGAATTTCGGATATTTCGTTAACTACGTTGCCTTCTCTTTCACTGCGCAAACGAGCGTCGTAGGTTGTTACACCGCTCAATAGTTGCGGCTGCTCTTCTGTATTTTTATCTATTGCAGTTAATTCTGAATTACCATTAAGTGAGTCGTTGGTTTTATCAGACTGCAACCACCAAGGTAATATTAATCCGCAAACAATGATGAACACAGCAGAGAGAAATCTTCCTCGTGGTTTTCTTTTACCTGTTTGGGGGTGGGATGTGTTTTTACTATTTTGGGCTAGTCGTTTGTGTTCAATAATACGGTCTAACTGTTGTGCCGGTTTATTCAACGTAGCTTTGCCTAGCGCTATCAGGTTTTGCTTAGCATTAGCTATCAAGCTGTCGTCTTGATTCAAGACGCCGTACTGTATTGCTTCGTTGACTTGTTCTACCCACAAAAAGAATGCGGCTGCTTTATTGTTTTTCCTGGCTAATTGAGATTGGATTTGCGCAATGTATTGATCTAACCATTCAGCAGAGTATTGTTGATGCAATTCAGCTTTCGCTAATAACGCTAGTCGATTGAAATGAAATTCATTAATTTCACCGTCCTTTAAAAGGGTGTTTTGAATACTCAGCCTAAGCGCTTCAATTTTATTAGTATCCGTTGCATGGTTTTTCCATACCCGTGTGGCTTCGGGATCATCATTTTGGGTATAGCCATTAATTTGACCATGCAACCTTTTAAGAAGGTCAGTAATCGTCGCCGCCATGTGTTTAGCAGATAAAGGGCGTTGTTCTGGTTCTGTCGATAATCCAAGCTCAATAACGTAGCTAACTTCAGCATCTATCTTCGGATTAACAACATTAACAGGCTGTTTTATTTCACTGTAATGCACGCCAGTTAAACACCGATACATTAAAGCTGAAACTGCATAAATGTCGCTTTTTGCAGTGCTATTTTGTGCATCTATTAATTGCTCTGGGCTGGCGTAATATAAGCTACCAATACCACTTTTTATAATAATATTAGCTGTTTTTTCTTCTGGCATTGAATCCGATACAGAGATACCAAAATCAGCGATTTTAACTTGATCATTGTCATCTAATAAGATATTTGCCGGTTTGATATCAAGATGAACAAGCCCTGCCTTATGAATGTACGAGAGTCCGGTTAATATTTGCTGTGCAATAATAAGCGTTTTATTCATGCTTAGTTTATTTTGCGAACCTAACAAGTCTGCTAATGAGCGCTTATAATATGGCATCACAATATAAGGTTGTTTTGCATCGGTAAAATCAAATTCCATGAACGAAACAACGTGCGCAGACGACGATAATTGATGGAGGATCTTACTTTCATTGATAAAATTTGCTTGGTTATGTTGTGCTTTTTGCTGCGGGGATTCTGCGCGACTACTTTCACTATCGACAAGCTGACAATCAAATACTTTGATAGCAAGCTGAATAGATAAGTTAGGATCTTGGGCAAGATAAACCTTGCTGGTTGCGCCTTGCGCAATCAGCCCGTTCACCTTGTATTTTCCGATGTTTTTTAACAAAAGTTCAGTCCTAAATTTGTTCTATGCTGCTTTACTTACATTTAGCGTTTCATAATACAATTATAGTTACGTTCGATCATGTTGCTATAAAATAGTCATAAAATATGCCGTACAAACACTTCAAAACGAGGTTCTCGTTGATAGGTAGGCTTAGGTAAGTTATGAAGCAGCCTTAGTTGAATGCAATCAGTTAAGTACTATTTACCTTCACTCACATTGACTACTATTTTTTACTTCGAATCTGTTATGTCTTTATTGGTAATAACTAGTAACTATAATTTGATGCAATTATTGCGCCTTACTTCTTAGAGTGAGCGGCATGTTAAGAAAATTATTAACACCAGAGGCTGTAGTTGTATTTTGAGTGAATATGACAACAGGAAAATGGGCAAAATTATTAGTTAAATCACCAGCCGTGTTGAACTGGTTGCAAGGCAGCGTTGAGGATTTTAACAGGTTCAGAGCCTTTACTATGGCTATCATCGACGCTATTCCATGCATTCGCCATTTTGTTACGTGGGTGCAATTTCGCCATTTTCAAATCAAGGCTCTTGGACACGTTGACATTTGGGGGGACAAAATATGGCCATAGTGATTGTTGCTTATCGTTTTGATTCAATTGCTCATTGGGTCTAGAGAGGCGTTGATATCTTGTCACGTTGTGCATTCTAATCGACTGTAATGTGGCAATTAACTGGCGTTTATTTGCCGGTTTTGTGATGAATTGTTGATAATCAGCAAGCTGAGTACTAGCTACCACGATATTATTTTTACTATTATCAAATTCGATAGAAAATCGAAATATGACAAAAATTCCTCCCATAAAAATAACGCTAAGCGCAATTGCTAACAGTAAGTTGTCTTTTCTCAATCGCAATATCGATATAAAAAATATTGAGCGCTGATTTGTATTTATAAAACGAGTTAACCTAGTCACAAGTACCCTACATTTTAGCGTTTATTTTGGACTCAAACGC
Source organism: uncultured Glaciecola sp. (assembly GCF_937770335.1). Lineage (GTDB taxonomy): Bacteria > Pseudomonadota > Gammaproteobacteria > Enterobacterales > Alteromonadaceae > Glaciecola. The sequence goes on along the minus strand of NZ_CALJHY010000002.1, from coordinate 324,823 downwards.
AGCTAACCATTCGCTGTCCATTATGCTTAAAGCCAAATCGAAATTTTTAAATCTTCTTTGTAAGGTCAGTGCTTGAGTTATCTCTGTGTCCATCGGCATCGCAACCACTAATTTTTGCTTATTGTTCAGGCTCTTAATTTGGGTTTCTTGCAAATATTTGTCATAAAGCTTGTCCTCAAAATAAAATATATATTGAATATCTGAAGGTTGCTTTTTATCTTCAGCACTTTGTATCGCAGAGCTTGATTCAGTTAATACAAATTCTGGTACAGTAGTTTGCGCGTCTTGCGTAATCTTTTCAGTCGATTCGGGCACTCCAATAGACACTAAAGCTAACAAAAGTAGAGAAAAAAATGCCATTGAAAGAGCCAGAGCAACTTCAGTCATGGCCTGTGTGCTTTGGTCCTGCGAGTTAATAGATTGCATCTCATTGTCCTTCAAATAATACAAAACTAATAATATATACAAATATATATGAAACGGTTTGACAGATTTTTTACTCGTATTTGACGTGATGCTTGAAAATAAGCTCAAATAGCGACAGTATTACTGTATTACGTTTTACTCTGCGGTTTACAGTTTTAGACGACTGCAGCCATTTATTTACAGTATATTAAGGAAAGTATAATGATAAAAAGGCCTACCCGACCATTTCAAAAAATATCGCTATATGTTGCGGCCTCTATTTTAGGATTGACGACTTTTAGTGCAAGTGCACTAAACACAGATGGTGATAAGTCAGCACAAAATCATATTGCATCAACTACCTCAGTTTTAGATTATGCTGATGTATTTGAACTAGAATACGCGGCCTCACCTACATTTCATCCAAGCAAAGAAATGCTCGTTTATGAGCGCCGTTCAATGGACATCATGAACGACCGCAGCAAAATTCAGCTGTGGACTTATGATTTAAAAAACCAACAACACTTGCCTTTATTAGCAGATGGTAATAGTTATTCTTCACCTCGTTTTTCAGCAGATGGTGGGCGACTCGCGTATTTATCAGCGCAAGAAGGCAAATCACAAATTTTCGTAAGATGGATGGAAACGAACCGAACCGCTAAGATCAGCAGCTTACATTCTAGTCCGTCAAACTTAACGTGGTCACCTGATGGTCAATCTATAGCGTTTACTATGTTTACAGGAACGCAAGCTACCAGCCTATTTAAAGATATGCCAAAGATGCCCAAAGATGCTAACTGGGCAGGTACGGCAAAGTATATTGATACTACGCAATATAGAAGTGATGGCGCTGGTTTCAACAGTCCAGGCTTTCAGCAAGTTTATGTCATTTCTGCTGAAGGTGGTACGCCACACCAAGTTACCGTAGATAAGTTTAACCACGGCGGGCAACTCAGTTGGTCAGCAGATAGCAAAGCACTATATTTCTCGGCAAATCGCGATGAAAATTGGGCGTTATTGCCTTATGAAAGCAATATATACCGGGTTGATGTTGCTACCGGCAAGATTCAATCTGTCACAGAGGTATCAGGACCTGAGTCTGCCCCACTGATTAGTCCTAATGGAAAATATATTGCTTATGAATGGGTCAATGATAGAAAACTGTCGTATCAGGTTAACCAAATCATGCTGCAAGCCCTTGATTCTGACAAAGCGGCCACATCATTAACACCAGCATTGGATCGTCAAATTAGTTCTGTGCAATGGGCAAACAATAGCAAAGGGCTTTATTATAGTTACCTTGATGAAGGTGAAACTAAGCTCGCCTATGTCAGTATTAATGGAAAAATAAAAGCACTACCTGCAAGGTTGGGTAGCCAAGCGTTAGGCCGACCTTATACCTCTGGCGAATTTGATGTATCAGCAAAGGGAGAAATTGTATATACCATAAACGACAGTCAACGCCCGGCCGATCTAGCTTTAATGAGCAGCGATAAGCGCCCAAAACGTCTTACTTCATTGAATGAAGATGCACTGGCCCATGTAACCTTAGCAAAAGTAGAAGCTATTGATGTTGTCTCCTCGGTAGACAAACGAAATATTGATGCTTGGATTGCTTATCCACCAAACTTTGACGCCAGCAAAAAATATCCATTGATTATAGAGATCCATGGAGGCCCTCATGCTGCTTATACTGAAACATTCAGCATGGAAGTACAGCTTATGGCCGCGAAAGGCTACGTTGTTGTTTGGTCTAACCCCAGAGGTAGCTCTTCGTATGGTGAAGATTTTGCCAATCTAATTCACCATAATTATCCTTCCGAGGACTACAATGACTTGATGGATGTTGTCGATGCTGCGGTTGTGAAAGGTTTCATTGATGATAGAAATCTATTTATTACCGGCGGCTCTGGCGGTGGTGTATTAACCGCATGGAGTATTGGTAAAACAAACCGTTTCGCCGCCGCCGTTGTTGCTAAGCCAGTGATCAATTGGATGAGCTTTGCATTAACCGCCGATGCTTACCCTTTCTTCACTCAATATTGGATGGAGGATATGCCTTGGAATATCAGCGATAAACTATGGAAACGCTCACCTCTGTCGTTAGTAGGAAACGTCACAACACCAACGATGCTGTTGACTGGTGAAGACGATTACAGAACGCCAATAAGTGAAACAGAACAATATTACCAAGCATTACGTTTACGCCAAATTGATTCAGCCATGGTGCGTATCCCTGGTGCTTCGCATGGCATTGCATCACGCCCAAGTCACCTGATTCAAAAAGTCGGTAACATTATTGCTTGGTTTGAAAAATATAAAACTAAGTAATACTGCGTTTTATAAACGCTTGAATAATGTGCTAACTGCATGCATAGCCATGCAGTTAGTCATTAGCGAACAGCACTGTCATGCAAATAGACTTTACAGTTAGGTCTTATTTATGACTGTGATATTTGTTACCAAAAACTGACACTGCCACCGCCGCAGAAACTGCGCTAGAAGTTGTAATAAAACAGCCCCAAGCCCAATCAATCAATCAATGCTATTTTCAGTGACCAGTTGGCCAAGATCGCATAGTTTGTGAGATTGTATGCACCATACGCCGCCAAACCCAAAATAAAGCCTCTAAATGCAACAACAAGTATGCTTTTGGAAGGTTGTAATGTGGCATTGGCTAAGTTGTTAAAACTTGGCTGTACGGCTAAAATAGTTATGCTTAACGCGTAAATGAGATAAAAGCTAACCCACGGCCAAACTGGATATTCTGCACGCAACATACCTTGCATTTCTTGCTGATAAATTTCATCTGCAATAATACCCAACCAAATAGCGTCCATTGCACCAAAACATAGAATAATAGCGAGCAGTGAAATAAGCAGTGATTTTGACATACCTTAAGTCCCCTTAGCATGATTGGATTCTACAGTTTTTTTATGTTGTCTCTGCTGTCCCTATCTATAAAGCGAACAAAGGGATCTATACCGACATAAGCAGATGACGATTTAATAACAATCGTAATGGTGTTTTCACCTGATATTAAGTGATGTTTTTTACGATAAAGTATTTTGTTTTGGGTACTAAAGTCGTTGGGATCTTCGCTAAACAACATAATATCTACAAAATCATCGAATGGCTGTTCCGTTTCTTCACCTTTACCATCCGCTTCAAATTGTTTGGCTGATACTGTTAACGTTAAACTATATTCATTATTTTTTTGCTTCTTCATTTCTGTATCAATTATCTTCAAATCATAAATGCTAATTTGATTAAACTGGTCATCAATAAAGGTCAGATCCTCTGCTAAAGCAACAGATTTGAAAGCCGCGACTAAATCAAGTGTGGTCGGTTGTAGCGAGTCACTGAACCTATATTTGGTAATAAGCTCTTTCAATGCGTGGTTCATATTTTGCTCGCCTATTCTTTCACGCAAAGCCATCATTACAACAGAGCCTTTTCTGTAGTGAATATATTGTTGATTTTCTGCACGGAGCATAGGCATTTCTTCAAGATATTCATTCGCTCTGCCGCGTAAGTAGCCATCTAACTCGAAGGTTAAGAATTTGCGTATTTTTTCCTCACCATATTTCTTTTCTACTACCATCAGAGCTGCATATTGTGAAAGTGACTCAAATAACACAGCACTTCCTTGCACATTTGCAGCGTTGAGTTGGTGACCAAACCATTGATGAGCAACTTCATGCGCTGTCACATAGTAAACGGGATCAATTTCCTTGTTATCACGTAAGTCTGTTATAAAACCTATATTTTCTGAATACGGTACGGTATTTGCGAAACTTTGTGCAAAGCTTCTATAGCCAGGAAACTCGATAATACGCAGTTGTTTATGCTGATAAGGACCAAAGGCTTTGATGAAGTAGTCGAGTGAATCTTTGGATGCTTCGATCATGGTTTCAACATTCCAAAAGTGTTCTTTATGGTAATAAACAGCAATTTCTACACCGTTATGGATTTCCTTCTTAACTTTGAGCTTGGCTGACATTATATTAAAAAAATTCACCATCGGGCTATCCATCTCGTATTGGAAATAGCGGCGATTGTCTTGCACCCACTCATTTGTTAAGTATCCAGGTGCGATCGCAATCTGTTCTTCACTAGTTGACAATGTCGCTTTGAAATCAATTAGAGCAACTTGTGGTCCAAAGAAGCTCTCATTGTAGCGACTCTCATCTTCAAGTAAGTAGGCTCTGCGAGGAGGACCTAAATCGCGTTTTCTGCGTTCATGTTGGTCAGTAATATAGAAAGCCTGATCTACGCCAAATGAAGGATACAAACTGTAGTTAGCTATAAAAGTACCATTGCGCACCACTTCTGTATCCTCACCTCTATCTTTAAATCCTCTATGCTCACGCACAACGGTGATGATTCCATTGCGCTGTTCACCTGCTTGCATCGGCTCATCAAATGTAAACCAAGCGACATCAAGATCAGCGACGCGTTTACCCAAACGACCTCCTTCAATCGCGACTTCTGATACCGGACTATACTTTGGATGGTTAACTAAAAAAGTCTCAATAGGTTTGTTAGAGCGGTTTTCGACTATAATTTTGGTTATTGTTTCTACCCTGCGTACATTTGGAAAAATCGCAATGTCAGCATCTATGGAAATAATAATAGGCGCAGGTTCGTCTTCAAATTTGAGGAATTCCTTCTCATATAACTCGCTATCGTTAAGCGCTTGTTCTTGAGTAGTAAATTGATTTAACACTTTCGTGTTGTAATGAATTATCGAACCAGAACTAAAAAATAGAACCACACAGACGGAGATAGTAATGAATCCACCTTTCCCTATCTCATAAGGTAACATCTTAAATCTAGCACCCAATCCACTGTGTGGACCACGATGCCATAACCCAAAACTGACGATACTTAACACCACAGCAAGTGACGACCAATACAATAAATACCAATTTTGCGTAGTGAGAGTCCATCCATAACCATTCATGTCGGAATATTGTAATATGGGTGTAAGAGCATATTGAAACATATTGTGCTCAATACCAATTTGACTAAACACGATGGAAACAAAGAAATAACCCACAAATAACAACATGCCGATGTACTTGCTCGAGCTCATTGTTTGTAGAAAAAATGAAAGCACGATAAGAAGAACCCACCCACTCGATCCGAAGTAAAACAAGGAAACGATATATTGCAGTATGTCTAGGTTGGTATAACCTAAAATCAGTTGATTCGTTATTGTTGCTAACATACCAATCAAAAATATACTGATGATGACAACACAGACAGCGATGAACTTCGACAGCCCATAGGTTACGTTGGCAACCGGCATGCTATCAGTAATATCACCCATACCAACTGAGCGTTCACGCCAAACTACTTCGGCACTGTAGTAAGTAATAACGATAATATTCACAAGACCAAAGGCTTGTTGTATTAGCTGCACCATTGTTTGTGTCAAAGGCCAATTGGATGCTCCGTAAAATCCTTTTGGGTCAAAAAATTGAGCAACTAAGTTGAACGCACAAAACAACATAAGGATCGGAAATGCAGGACTAAATACAATTTGTTTAATTTCGAATTTAGTCCTAGCCATAAATTGTTGAATGCCGGAGCCCGGCTGGTATTTAACTTTGCTGAGCGTTGTGGCAGGCATGTCAACTGGCGTATTATCTTTGTTCTTCTTTTCTTTTGTCGACTTCAATGTCAATGGTGAAAATAAATTACCAAAAGCGAATAAACTAGCTACCCCAATACCAATCCAAAGTACTCTGTTTATAATGACTTCTTGGGTAAACTGCACCGTCAACGTATTTTTATCAAACGGCGTCCAATAACTGGTAACTTCACTGAATGTATTGATGCCAAAAGGATCTATAATTGCTAGGATTTGGCGTTGATTTGGTTCGTCGAAAACTGCCGCAGATACAACATAAATGATCAACAACCCCAGGGCCGTAAGATAAACCGCCATAATACTTCTAAAACGCAGCGCTATTGCGTAAAACAAGGTAGATAGAACAAAGATAGTGGTGACTGCATAAATAAGAAAAGGTGCTAAGTAAAATATAACATTAAATTCTCCTAGCCTTTCTTGATCCAACCATGGCATGAGTGAACCGATAAGCAGTGCAAGTGGCACCATGGAAAATACTGTCACGCAGACTAAAAACGCACCAAAAAATCGTCCCAATTGATATGCGGTAGGTGGTATCGGTTTTGTACAAATAATCTCTGCCATCATAGATGTGTCATTTCTGCTAGCCGTATTCGCAACGAAATTAACAACCACAAACATTACAAAGAGACCAAAATTGAGCATTGTGTTAGCGATGGTATAGGGGCTATTTAAGTTAGTATTACCGCCGACTCCCGCGGTTATTTCCTCAATAGTGATGGTTAGGTAAGGTAGTAAGAAAAACACTAGGCAAGTGACAATAAAAGAAGGCTGTTTGGTGTAATAACGCCATTCAAAAGCGAGCATCTTTAAAAACATGATGTTCCCCTTAATCCGCGTTGGTGCGCTGTTTATATAAAGTAGAAAAGTACACATCTTCTAAATTAGTTGGTGCGGATTCAAACCCTTCAGGTGGCTTGTCAGCCATGACATGAACGACTGTTCTACCAGCAAACAAACGTTTTGATATCAATGCCATATTCGCTTCAATTTCCTTTGTTTCATCCATGGTGACAACTTTTCGCCAGATTTTCCCTTCAAGGTTATTGGTTACTTCGATCGGATTACCTTGCAACAGTATTTCGCCTTCACCTAACACCGCCATGCCAGAACACAACTCAGAAACATCATCCACTATATGGGTAGACAATATAATCACTTTGTCCTCGCCTAATGTGACTAATAAATTATGAAAACGATTGCGTTCCTCGGGGTCCAATCCTGCGGTTGGTTCATCCACAATGAGCAAGTCGGGGTTACCTAATAAAGCTTGGGCGATACCAAAGCGTTGGCGCATTCCACCGGAGAAACTACTCACCGCATTTTTGCGATGTTGAAAAAGATTTACATGAGCAAGTAAACCGTTAACGGCTTCTTGACGTTCAGTTTTGTTGGCAATCCCTTTTAAAATAGCTAAATGATCCAGTAACTCATACGCGCTAATTCGAGGATAAACACCAAAGTCCTGAGGTAAATAACCTAAGCGGCGGCGTAACTCGTTGGGTTGCGACAAAACATCAATACCATCAAATGTAATAGTACCTGCGTCTGCCGGCTGCAGTGTTGCTATAGTTCTCATTAACGATGACTTGCCTGCACCATTGGGTCCCAATAACCCAAATAATCCATTTGGAATAGTAATATTCACATCTTTCAATGCTTTCACACCATTGTCATATGTTTTGGTAATCCCTGAGATACTTAACATAACGCCCTTTTTAACCATTTATTATTATATTATTAATCGCTTCGTAAGTAGCTTTATCACAAAAATCATACCAACAACGACAACCTAACCTTTAACATGACTCTTATGCAACTTAATAAATTAACAAGCCTTAGCGCAGAACATGAACTACTTATGTGGAAATTAACGAATTAGTTGATTTCTAAATTTATTCGTAAAAAAAACGGCCATTTCTTTTTTGAAATGACCGTTTTAAATCAATAATAAATAGCAAGCTAGTATGAGCTAGCGAGAAAGACTCGAATACTCATCATAAGTGCCTTTGAAGTAATTAAGCTTTTGGCCTTTAACTTCAATGATACTGGTTGCTAATGTTGAAACAAATTCTCTATCGTGACTAACGAATATAAGTGTGCCATCAAAGTTTTTCAATGCTTTATTGAGTGCTTCAATCGCTTCCATATCCATGTGGTTAGTCGGTTCATCCATGATAAGTACGTTAATATCTAGCATCATCAACTTGCCAAACATAAGTCGGTTTTTCTCGCCACCTGAACATACGTTCACTTTTTTGTTTACATCGTCAGAAGTAAATAGCAAACGACCTAATATTGCTCTAACCGCTAAGTCATCATGTTTTGGCGTTCGCCATTTAGACATCCAATCAAACAATGTGATATCGGCTGAAAAGTCCTCAGAAGTGTCTTGCGGGCAATAACCAATTGTCGCGTTTTCTGACCATTTCACAATGCCGCCATTAACTTTTAATTCTTCAACTAAACAACGCAAAAATGTAGTTTTACCTGCACCATTTTCACCAATAACGGCTAACTTTGAACCCGCTTCTAATAAGATTTCATTACTTTTAAATAACGTTTCGCCATCAAAACCGTGACTTACATTAGTTAACTCAAGCGCTAAACGATGAAGCTTTCTATGCTGTTTGTAACTGATAAATGGTGTTTGACGACTAGAAGAAACTATTTCAGTTAATTCTATTTTTTCTAATTTTTTGGCGCGAGATGACGCTTGTTTCGCTTTCGAGGCATTTGCAGAGAAACGTGCAACAAAACCCTGAAGCTCGCCAATTTCGATTGCTTTTTTGTCATTTTCACGATGTATTTGTTCTTGAGCTAAAGCAGCAGCCGCCATATATTGCTCATAATTCCCTGGGTATATGCGTAATTCACCAAAGTCGATATCTGCCATGTGTGTACAAACTGAGTTTAAGAAATGGCGATCATGCGACACGATGACCATTGTACATTTACGTTGGTTCAGCACATCCTCTAACCACTTAATAGTGTAAATATCCAAGTTGTTAGTTGGTTCGTCCAAAAGCAGAATATCTGGATTTGAAAATAACGCTTGAGCAATAAGTACTCTTAGTTTGAGGCCAGGCGCAACTTCAGACATTAGGCCGAAGTGATATTTTTGATCGATACCGGCTTCGACTAAAAGCTCAATTGCTCTTGTTTCTGCAGTATAACCATCCATTTCAGCAAACTCTGATTCTAAATCAGCTACCTTCATACCATCATCTTCAGACATCTCTGGCAAAGAATAGATGCGGTCTCTTTCTTGTTTTACTTCCCAAAGATTAGCGTCACCCATGATGACTGCGTCAACGACTGAAAATTTCTCGAAGGCAAATTGATCTTGGCTTAACGTTCCTAATTTTTCACCTGGAGTAACCGATATATTACCTGAAGTTGGTTGAAGCTCGCCTGTCATGATTTTCATGAAGGTAGATTTACCACAGCCATTTGCACCGATGAGTCCGTAACGGTTGCCGTTACCGAATTTAGCTGATATGTTTTCAAAAAGTGGCTTAGCGCCAAACTGCATGGTAATGTTTGCTGTAGTAATCAAAGAAACGTCCGAATATAAAAAATTAGTAAAGTGGCAAAAAGTCGTTGCGCACTATTGTTGAAAATCGCGCGCACTATACATGATTATTGCTTTTTATTAAACCTACAATAACGGATGAATGGCTTTCATTTCGCCAGTTTGAGACTGATAAGCGCTATAAAGTTGATAACCCTTAGTATATACTCGCCTTTTTAATTCCGTGACAAGTAAATTATGATCCACAATGACGTTCTACGCCGCTTACGTTTCGCCCTAAAACTTAACGACGGTTCAGCTATCGACCTATTCAAGTTGGCAAGTTATGACATGGAAACCGAATATTTACAGCGGATTATGAAAAAAGAGGAAGAGCCTGGATTTATTCTTTGTCGCGACAAAATAATATCTCTGTTTTTAGACGGTTTGATTATTAAACGACGCGGCAAGCAAGAAGGGGTTGAACCTCTAGTATTGAAGGGCGATGAGCGTATCACTAATAACGAAATTCTACGTAAAATTAGAATTGCAATGTCTTATCGCGATGACGATATGATTGAAGTGCTTAAATACGCCAATTTCCGCTTTAGTAAAGGTGAACTATCGGCACTATTTCGCAAACCTGATCACCGTAGCTACAAAGCTTGTGGAGATCAACTTCTCAGAAACTTTCTACAAGGTATGGTTAAAAAATACCGACCTGACGCCAAAAAGAATGAAGCTCCGGCATTTATCTCAAAAAAGTAATTAGTCTATTTTAATACTACTTTACCCCTACCGATGGCTAACAGATTAATCAATTAGGGGATTGTAAGCCACAGAGTCCACGGCCGTTTTACTCTTATAACATTTATGTCGACCTAACCGCATCCCATGCGCGTAAAAGAGAATCTGCTAACATCTCAATATCGTCTTTATCAGTAAGTTGGGAAATGATGGAGATGCGCAGTATCGACTGATTTTTCCACTTTGCGCCCAGAGCAAAGTTTTTATTTTCTTCGCGAATTTTCTGGCTCACAGCAGCTGTCATCTGATTGCGTTTTTCTAGTTCTTCATGTTCTTCGCCAAAAGCGATAGCCAGCTGATTCAATACTACCTCATTGAGAATTCTGATCCCTGGCGTCCGAACCAATCGTTGTTGCAGCAGTATGGCACACTCATGATGGCGATTGAGCATTTCCACCACACCATCACGCCCCAAGGCTTGCAACACAGCCCAAAGCGAAAAGCCCCGCGCACGCCGCGACAGCTCTGGACCAAATTGAGAAGGATTGCGGCCATCATCGGGATGACTAACCAGATAGCTGGCAGATATATCCATAGCTCGACGATGGGCTTCGGGATGTTTGACAATGGCATAACCGGCATCATAGGGCACCTGCAACCACTTGTGACCATCCACAGTCCATGAGTCTGCGAGTTCTAGCCCTTCACCCAGGTGAGCAAGCGAAGGCGCTGCACGCGCCCAAAGACCGAAAGCGCCGTCAACATGAACCCAGGCATTCTGGGCTTTACACAAGGGTATAATTTCATTGAAGGGATCGAAAGCGCCAGAATTAATATGGCCAGCCTGTAAAATAACAATTTTCGGACCGTTGCACTTGCCTAGTTTGTGTTCAAGATCACTAGGCTGCATACGACCTTGATTATCAACAGCTATAAAAACTAGGTTCTTGCGCCCAAAGCCCAGATACCTGAGATCCGAAAGGATCGTTGCATGAGCCTCTTCACCCAAAAACACCTGTATATTGGGTGCCCCGATAAGGCCTTCCAGTTCGAGGTCGTAGCCTAGGCGATGCAACAATTCACTGCGCGCGACACTCAAACAAATGAAGCTTGCCATCGTTGCTCCCGTTGCGAAGGCAAACGAACACTCTGGCGGCAAATTAAGCAGTTCGAGTACCCATTTACCAGACACTTCTTCAGCAATAGCAGCCGCTGGAGCCGTTTGGTGTATCGCTGCATTTTGGCCCCAAGCAGAAGTAAGGATATCCGCAGCTACGCCAACAGGATGAGAAGCGCCCTGTACCCAGGCATAAAAATTTGGATGAGTATTGTTGACCAGACCATGCTCGGCAGCTCTCGCCAAATTATCGATAACGACTTCTGGGTTCAAACCCTGAGCCGGTAAATCTACGTCAAACCTGGCTCTGAGCTCAGCGGTTGTTGCTAGCGGAAAGGCCGGTAATTTAGCTCCATCATCACGCCATACTAAAGCATGCTCAAGTGCCTTCTCGGCGGCAGCTTTAAACTCTTTTTGACTGGTCATGGGTTTTCCCTATAAATTGTTGAAGTATTTTCTGTTGCTTTCAATGGAAACTGGCTAACAGTACATTGTCTCCAAAAAGATGCCTACTCCGAATGCTGCTTCGTAGCTTCACCTCAATTTTGTAGACATCTAGAAGACTTACAAAAGACCCAATTTATCAGGTCTGCAGTGACTGTATTTTTGTTTACTGTGCCTACAAATAAAACGATAACTAAACAAATTTTCTTCATTTAATATCGTCAGCGCTTACCTCTACTGTCGGAAATGGCTTCGTTTTGTATTCGGGAATAGGTTGTTTTTTGATTTTCTTTTGTAAATAAGTAATCGCTTTCGTTAACTGCGCATCGTTTCCTTTATAGGTAGCATGCGGCATATTATTCACCTCAATATCTGGAGAGATACCACGTCCTTCGGTGATCCAGCGCCCATTCATATCAAATACGGGGAAATCAGCGACTCTTGCTATACCTGCGTCAACAACTGAGTTTCCGCCACTTAGCCAAACACCGGCGCCTGCCGTTTGTTTACCAATAACAGTGCCTAACCCTAAGGCCTTAATTCCTGCGGTAAATGTTTCACCATCTGAATAAGTAAATTCATCGGCTAGCACCACTAGATGACCTTGGAAAGTTTGCTGCATATTAGTTGAGCGTTCACCGTTGGCGCTTTGCCAAAACGACCACGTACGTCTTAATAGTTTTTCAATAATAATACTATCGATATTACCGCCTCTGTTGCGGCGCACATCAATAATTAGCCCCTGCTTTTTATATTGAGCATAAAACTCTTTAGCAAAAGTAGACAAATCATTTCCTGTCATCGCATACAAGTGTAAATAGCCGATCTCATTGTCCTGTTCACTCACTTTATGCGCGTTTGTATATACCCAATTGCGATACCTATAACGGCCTTCATTGCGGCTGGATTCAGGTTTAACAACGGTATTAATTTTCTCTCCATTGCGTTCTAATGTTAATAAAACCTGTTTACCGGATTGAAACTTTAATTGCTTCACTAAATCAGCAGCAGTAGAGATAGCGTTATTGTTAATCGCTTTTATAATGTCTCCATTCATCGCATTTACGTTCGGACGGGCAAGCGGAGACGCTTCGCCAGGCAATTCATCATCATGCAAATAAATATGTGAAATAATAACACCATCAGCAGAATCCAGAAACGCAGCGCCTAACGAGGATGAAGAAGCCGTCTTATCATTATCGCTAATGTCACCGCCTCTTACTTGTGAATGTAAGGTATTCAATTCGCCCATCATTTGTTTAAATATATCGTTGAGTTCGCGTCTGTCAGTCAGTCTTGTCAATAGCGGTTCATATTTCTTCTTAGTCGCCAACCAGTCGACACCTCGCATATCGGCATCAAACAATGAATCTCTATGCATTAGCCAAGCGTCTTTAAAAATCTGGCGCCATTCATTTTGGGGTTCAATTCTCATTTTCCAGCCTTGCGTCTGCACCATATTGTCTCGAGTATCACTGGGGAACACGGAGCCTGCTGACACAACATACATAGACGTAGTTGCGCGTCGCCCCTTATGAACGAGGATTGACTTGCCATTGTCGGACAGTTGATAAGAATTTATTGCTGTAGCAAAGGTTCTCAAAGTTGGTTCATGTTCGATACTAATCGACTTTAAGGCCGCTCTTGAATTAGGCTCATTGGCTTTATCAACGACATATAAGAAACTATCATTCGCAGCAAGTTGTGAATAATTACCTGCCTTAACGGGTACTTTCCAAAGTCTCTGTTGAATGCCTTGCCAAGTAATTTCAATCGATACTTTCTCGTCGTCATCAGACGATTTCTTAGTTGACTCTTCATCTTGTGTTTTATCGCTTGCATCATCGTTACTTGCGGATGCATCATCCTTTATTTTCTTGTCATCAGTTTCTGATGACAATTCAACGCTTTCCTGAGGCTCTGCAAATGCAAATTTTGAATCTGTATTTAGTGCAATAGCATAAATTTCTGTTGTGCGGTCGAAAGCGGCTCCCATATTTCTGTCGCCCCATGGACTGTTTGGGTTAGCATTAAAGTTTCGGTCTGATAAAAAGTATAACCACTGACCGTCAGCACTAAATGTAGGGGAATAAGATGCATACTTTTGAGTGCTTAAGGTTTCAGACTTTTTTAGTGATAAGGAGTGCAGTAACACTGAAGCGCGCTCGTTACCCCGTTTGGTGTAAGCCAATGCAATCGTATCGTTATCTTTAAACCACTTAAAACTGTTAACGCCAGCAGATATATCGTTAAAAAGTAGACTGTTTTCACCCGATTCAATATCTAAGATAAATAACTCCCCATGTTTTGTATCATGAGCGAGTTTAGAGCCATCCGGCGACAACCACATATTTAATCGAGATGTTTTACCATCATTTGTTAATTGCTTTGGTTCTGTTTGACCATCTAACCAAAACTGCCAAATTTCACTTTCGCCGCTATCGTCATTGAACACAAAAACTGATTTATTATCAATATTGAGAGTCGCCTTTCTGCTGCGAGAAGTGGGCATTGTATTAATTTCAACGAGTCTTTTAGTATCAGTTCCGGCGACAGCAATCCTGCCTCTGGCTGTTAGTACTACTTTATTACCGTTTGGCGCCAAAGATACTTGCGTTAGATGAATAAGCGGCTTTTCAATCCAACGTTCGCGCAAATGCGGAAAATCAGAGGTCAGTGCAATTCTCGCTTTTTCACTGCTATTCTGCAGGATATTTAAGATCATGATATCCGCGCCAAGTTGATAGGCAATCTTGCCATCGTGCATAGACGCACTGCGAACGCCCCAATCAGTATATGTAGTGACTGGTTCAGCATTTTTACCATTCAATGACATGCGCCATATATTATCGATACCACTTTGGTTACTAATAAAGTAGAGCTGCTGATTAAATAGCATCGGATTTTTCACCGAACCTGAATGCGCCTCAGTTAGCTTTATGGCTTCATCTTTATTATCCATGTTAAATCGCCACAACTCACCTGTTGCGCCACCTTTATACTGATTAGCATTATCATTTGATATTTGTAGGCCGTGCTGTACAAAATAAATAGTATTACTTTTATCATCAATGACACCCTCTACCGCATCTGAGACTTCGATATTAGTCACGACTAAGGTTCTAGGGTCGACCGTTTTGAGCACCCAACTATTTGCAGGACCCGTAATCGTTGTCGACGTTGCATACAGAACATCCCCTTTCTGGGTCCATCCTTTCACCATCGCTCTGCTATTTTCAAACGTAATTCGCTGGGGTGCGCCGCCCTTAACCGAGGTTAAATACACTTCAGTTGTGCCTTCATAATTGGCTGAGAAAGCGATTTGCTCGCCGTTCGGTGAAATGAAAGGTGTCATTTCTTCAGAGGAATGCGTAGTTAATCTCACGGCTTCGTTGTTTAAGAGGCCACTTTGATGTTCAACTCGCCATAAGTCGCCCTCAGCAGCAAATACAATGGTATTATCGTGAAGACTAGGCGTTCTAAAATAGCCGACTTTAGATATATCGATTGATGCTAGTGCTTGTGTTGATAAAACGCTAAATACGATTGAAAGAAGTGCGAGCTTTGGAAGTGAATATAGATGAATTTGTTTCATGCTTTACCTTGCTTTATTTTTCGCAGCAAAGGTAACACCTACCCTTACCTACATTAAATGATTAATATGTCGCCACGTTTGAATTTAACAATGTTAACTTATTGGCTTCATCCTTAGCGTAAACTGACGATGAGTTAGTCTCTAATTTCTGGACAAGACAACTTGAGTCGTGTGGATATTGTCTATTTCAGCAATACGAAGTGCATCGCTGATTTGCTTGCCTGCAAGCCCCTTCGCTATCGCTTGTTTAACTATTTGCTTTGCATCAAGCCCTTGTAAGGACCGTAAATATGACTTCGCAATATCAACTTGTAGGTAAGGATTATTAACCATTGTGGGCCCTCGGCCCTGCGCGTCACAAAGGCACGCATTTAAGAATTGGAAAAAGCGAGCTTCATTTTTAACCGCATTCATATTATCAACCAAAAATGTATGTAATTTTTCAGGTGTGTGCTCTCTAATTCTATGACACTGAGTATGGTTTTCACTCATCAGCTTCGCTATTTCAGTGAGTTTCTTGGGTATTTTCAAGCGCTGAGAAAAGGCTTCTATAACCTCAATTCCTAGCTGTTCATGTTGATATAAATTTCCATATTTATCGAAAGCTACGGGCTTACCAAAGTCATGAGTTAGTGCCGCAAACCTGGTAGGTAAATCAAAGTTTAAATCCGCAGCGCGCTGCACAACTAACATCGTGTGGACAAACACATCACCCTCTGGATGATGTTTAACGGGTTGAGGAACGCCTCGCATATTTGCCAACTCAGGAAAAATATCAAAATCTATCAATGTTTCGAAAAACAAATGCGGGTACGGTTCCATTAGTGCACGTTCAGTTTCTTTGTATACTCGCTCTGCGACTAAGTGAGTTAGTTCACCCTGGTTATGCATGTCACGCATCAGCTGCTTAGTGGACTCATGAATTTGCCATTGTGGCCCTAAACGCGCGTAGAATCTAGCCACTCTCAATACTCTAACAGGGTCCTCAGCAAAGGAGTCAGTGGTATGTTTTAAGACTTTATTGGTAAGGTCTTGTTGACCATTATAGGGGTCAACAATCATTCCATGCTTATCCATCGCCATTGAATTAATCGTCAAATCACGGCGCGCTAGGTCATCTTCCAAAGTAATACTTTTACTCGCATCTGCCGCAAACCCACGATAACCCTTCCCTGTTTTGCGTTCAGTTCGGGCTAGGGCGTATTCTTCTTTGGTCTTTGGATGCAGAAAAACAGGAAAGTCATCACCGACTGATTGAAACCCAAGACCTTGCATTTTTTCAGTACTTTCACCAACGACAACAAAATCTCTATCTTGACTTTCAACGCCCAAGAGTTTGTCGCGCACCGCCCCACCCACAAGGTAGACGTGCTGAAGTTCTTTGGGTGCATCAAATAAAATAGTAGACATCGTGTTTGGTGTTTCCTTAGCATTAAGAGTAATTGTGTCGCAATAGTGATGTGTGGACAGCTGTTTTCCACGTGTGTTAAAACAACTATATTTCAATAGATGTTGTAACTATATCAGGTTGTTAACATGACAAGCTATAGTAGGGTTGTTATTCAGTTGTTGACTAAATTAGCTATAAAAATTGTCACTACAACGCCCTAACATTCAATGCATACCTGCTTTAAGGGGTAATTGTAAAGATAGCGTGATGTAGATCGTCGTTTACAGTAGTTTGCATTAAGCCCCATAAATTAAGGGATTCAGCACAATAACTGTTCGTTGGAGAGAAAAACGCCACCGCCGCGTATGATTGGTTCATTGATGAAAACGAAAACATCTTGAGCGCTTATACAGTAGAGTTTGGCTATCGTCAGCTTATTCTTGATATCAGTATGGCTGATGTATGGGGTCGATTTAAGAACACTGGCATCATAGAAACAGATAAGCGTTTTCTAAGAGGTCGTAAATATCAGATCGCCTTATCAGTTTAGGTGAGGTAAACAACAGGAAATTCTCAACCGTCGGCTCTGTTGCGCTCAATCACCTTTAAGTAATGCCAAGAATCACCCGTTTTCCAGTCGGAAAACCAGTCAAGAAAGTCTTCAGCAGGCATAGGTCGAGCAATGCCGAACCCCTGCGCCAAGTCGCAACCCAGTAGCTGCAGCGCAACTCCATGAGCAATGGTTTCTACCCCCTCGGCTATGACCTCACGCTCGAATGCTTTCGCTAAGCCGATTACGCCTTCAACAATCGCGCAGTCGTCCGGATTTTCTAGCATTCCGCACACAAAACTCTGATCGATCTTAATTAAATCTACTGGTAGGCGTCTAAGATAGGTAAGTGATGAGTATCCAGTGCCGAAGTCGTCTAAAGCAAAGCGCACACCAAGAAGTTTGCATACATTCATAGTCGCAGACACTTTGCTGATATCTTCTAATGCACTGGTTTCTAGTATTTCTAATTCTAAATAGGACGGGTTCACTTCAGGATGGACCGATAACAATACTGCTAAGCGAGTAGCAAAGTTATCCTGCTGTAGTTGGTGAGCACTGATATTGACACTAACGGCTAGATTTAGACCTACGCTTTGCCACTGGCTAATTTGCGTCAATGCACTATCAATAACCCATTCACCTAGTTCAATACTGATGGGTTTACCTTCTATCATCGGTAAAAATTCTAAATGAGGACCTAAGCCAAGTTCAGGGTGATCCCAGCGAATTAAGGCTTCTGCGCCAATCACTTCGCCAGTTTGCATATTTACTTTAGGTTGATAATGCAGCACAAACTCATGTTTATCCAACGCTAAACGTATATTACCAATGCTTTTAACTTGAATTTTGACCGCATTAGAAAGTGCATTATCGAATAAGCAATAACGATTTTTGCCTTCTAGCTTAGCACTATACATAGCCTGATCAGCGTGACGCATGAGTTCATCTGAATTTACGCCATCTTGCGGATAGATAGTCACACCGATGCTTGCTGAAACTTGGATTACGCTATTATCTACGTATACAGGATCGGCAGCAGCTCTTAAAAGACGCTCTAAAACGGGCGCACTGTCCTCGGGATTTTCTAAATTAACCATCAAAGCAATGAATTCATCACCGCCGATACGGGCCAACGTATCACCTTCACGTAAAACCGATTTCATCCGTTTTGACACTGCAATAAGTAGCTCATCGCCCACTTTATGACCGTGTTGGTCATTGACTAGTTTAAAGTCATCGAGGTCGATAAACGCAATCGCTAATGTCCGCTTATTGCGTTGGCATTGGATCATGCTTTGACTTAAACGGTCTGATAGTAATACACGATTAGGTAAATTGGTCATTACGTCAAAATGAATGATGTGTTCCAATTGATCCTGGTAAGCCTTAATTTCTGTAGTATCAGTGCCTAAAAAAACCAAGTTTTGCAATATACCAGTTGTACTATTGACGGCGCTTACCGTCATCATTTCCGGGTAGATATCACCATTTTTGCGGCGGTTCCATACCTCATCAAGCCAGAGGCCTTTCATTAGTAAAACATCCAACATTTCAGCATGAAATTCCGGCGCTTGACGCTCAGATCTAAGAAGACTTATATTTTGCCCCATTACATCTTCTGGCGCGTAACCAGTAATTTGGCTAAACGCATTATTGACTTCAACAATAATACCACTGGCATCAGTTATTATTATGCTCTCATGTGTAGAGGCAAATACGCTCGCCGCGCGTTTTAGCTTTCTTAATAAATATTCTTTCTCTTTGTTTGCAATGATTAGTTCATCGGCACGCTTATATTTCTCTCGGTCCGCAACAATTAACTCATCTAATCGCTTATCTTTTGCTTCATTAGCGGCAGTTTTTTCTTGCTCAAGCTGTTTTGTCAAGGTTATATCGTGAATTACCCCAATTAGAAAATAATTACCTTCGGGATCTATAAACCGAGTCTTCCTCGTTACCACTGTCTTAGCTTGTATGCCATTAGGTAAAACTGACTCTTCGCATAAAATTTCTATCCCATCCTTAAGCACTTGTTTATCGACTGATAAAAAATGCTCTCGCTCGCTTGATGACAGTTTTTCAGCGAGTGTTTTACCTACTATGTCTTCTCTACATAATCCATAAGTAGTACAAAAAGCATCATTGACAAGAAACAACCGGCATTCAGCATTCTTAACGAATACAGGCTCTATTGTATTATTGAAAATTGCATGAAGGTACGGTTCTATTCTTTGCGGATGGTATCCAATGTTACATAACTGACTTATGTTTTTGTTACCGTCGGACTGCGGATGAAATGAGTCCTCTGTAAATGGTTTTTTCTTAACAATCTTCATTAGTAAAAAGATTCTCGAATATAGCCGATACGGTCATTTCCACGAAAAATACCAAAAGTAGCAACAGCAACAGGGCTTTCATCATAAGCATCATCGTTATCCCAATCATATTTAAACCAATCATAGGCATCATATGACACACCAATTTGCCCTTGATTCCCATCTCCAGGAGCTTGCAATTCAATTGTTTGTGTTTTACCGGTAAGGAAATATCCAGTTCCTCCTAGCACACCGCTCACCAGCGGATCTAGACTAAGATTGACAAGTGAGATTTTGTTGGCATCGTAACTAGCGCAATTATCATCTTTATTGATGCCAAATGCCGTACCATTGAAATGTTCAATTTGCATCTGTTGTGGGAAATTAGCGGTTTCCGGTCCAAAACTATTTTTTAATACTAAGCGACCAAATCGAATTTCAACACCTGTAGGTGAAGCATTAACAGTGCTTGTCACGGTCACGTTGTCGGCGTCTGTAATTGTCGCGATAGAAAAGTCAATATCCGACGTAAATGGGGCGACTCGTGAATTGGCAGAGCGGTTATAGAAAAAATGATCAGCGTCTGATAGCTTGTAGTGTAATACCCCTCTAGGTAATTCGGCACCATTCGATAGCGAGGTCAAATTATGTTCACTCAGGGTGCCTATATTCATACTGGCCGTTAAGGATAGTTTGTTGTTATCAACTCCTACAGCTACTTGGTCTAAGGTTGGTGTAGAAACACTAATACCCACATTAGTGAGTTTCATATAATCATTAGCACTACCTTGACTATCCTGATGATAGTTTTGAGTGATATTCCCTTGTTTATTAAAAGCCGTAATGACTAATACTGGATTCGTTAAATATGAAATTGCACCAATACTGTTGCTTGCTTCGTCCTTTTGCCCGCTATAGGCAGCGAATGTTATTGCTGTATTGCATGTCGCAAGAAAAAAACCATCATCTGCTATTGTTTGTGTAAAGTGTTCAGGAATAAAGCGCCCAATATTAATTGCCACCGCTGGAATGATAATATTCGCATTGCCGTAATTGTTGTCTTGAACATCTAAATTAAGTAAACCCACTTCTGAATATTGCGCTGCATTATAAGAAGACACACCTGAAACAAAGTCAGTAAGCGTCACGTTTTGAAATACAGGGCTTGCACTACTAGCTAATGTGCTCGCTCCACCATAACTAAGATTACCGTCGGTACTGTCGCTTAATATAGGCCCCGTGCGAGTTAGCATCAATTGTATTTGCCCACTCGAATAATTCGGTGTAATAAACCCAAGGCTATTTAAAGCAGTTACGCTTAAATCAAAATCATTACCTGCTTTATGAGTAGGAGTTGCCGTCGATGTGGCACCGTTTAGGTTTGTCACTCCTGATTTTGCAGTAATAACAAACTCAGTTGGACTGACCCAAAAAGCATTACTGCTGCCAGATAGTCTCACGCCACCGAAATCATAGTTAGCATGAAGACGAATTTGTCCCGCATCGTGATAAATCGGGGTTGGTATAACCGCAATGCTGTCGGACCCAAAGTTCAGCGTGGTATTAGTGAAATCAGAGTGCTTGGCAATAGTCGCACCATCACTGGTAAAACTAAGACCATTAGTACCACCTGGATCGATATTTTCCTGTGATAAATTAACATTATTATTGCCGGTAAATAAACCAGTACAAACACCATTTGTGTCTTGCACGGCCTGAATTTTTAAAGTGTCGGCAAATACAGAGCCTGCTATTTGGTTTGGTAAGATAGTACTATTGTCATCGCCCGAGAGAAACCGGAGTCCGGCATTAGTGAAGTTCATATCACAAGAGTTAGTAATACTGTCATCGCACAACAGAGGGTTAGCAGCGGTAATTGAGGTGTTAGCTAATGCTAATGTAAGGATTTCAACATCGGGATTATTAAAAGTAATTACTGTACTACCGATAAACGTAGGGAAACTAATTGGCTCACCGTCGTTAAGCAAAGTAAGCGTAACTGGCTGAGTACTTAAATTGGAACAGCTAGCATCGGTGCATGCGCGCAAGATAACCGATTCAGAGTCACAGGTTAAACCTTGACCATCATGAACGATTTCGTAATGATCAATAGAGGACAATTGCTCTGTGCAATCGGGCGTTCCAATTATGTTACTTGCGCCTAGTGTGACGGCCCCTGTAGTAGTAAAGATACGGCCACAGCTATCACCAACTCCATCTAATACAGTAAATTCGCCGGTAAGAACATACGAACCGGCAAAAAAAGTACCGATAAGCTCCGCACTCGCACCTGCGGAAACATAGCTTGCAGCGTTCCAAGTAATCGTGCTATTTGAAGTAACATCTTTCAATATTATTTTGGTACTAGCACCAAAAGCAATAAAGCTATCGCTATTAATGAGCCAATGGCCTTGTTCGCCTTCACCATCAAACGTGATGGTTATGCCAGCGGTCGTCGTCAGAGCAGTTGTATGATAAATACCCTTTTTGATTGTTCTACTTAACGTCATTGCCGTGGGCAATTGATTTTCCAAAGGTGCTAGCATAGTGGCAAGTTGAGCTTGCACCAGCAAGAGTTTTAGACTCTGATCATCTATGGGTTGCTTGACATTAGTAGCAAACGCCTCTGCACTAAGCTGTGTAATATCGCCACCGACAGTTGCTCCAGCCGCTAGCACGACACTCGTCCCAGCTCTGGCATTACCGCCGATGGAAGCACCAACTCCAAGCATTAAAGACCCACTTCCAGCCTGAGCATGACCATCAACTATTACATCGGCGCCGAGTGTTAACGCTATGCCAGCCGCAGCATTGCCGATGACTTTTGCATCCGCACCGAGGTCTGCAGATGCTGCTGCTCCAGCTTTAAGGTTACCAGCAATCACCGCCTTGGTGCCTACCAGTATCGCGGCGCCAGCAGCAAGATCGCCACCAACCATAATATTGCCGTCAATCGTATTAGCACCAAGCGTTGCCGCGTCTCCGGTTGTCAGATGGCCACCAATTGTTGAATCAGCTCCGATCGTTCCGGCATCACGAGCCTCAATATAGTCACCTACTTGTGTTGACGCGCCAAGCGTTACAGCAGCTCCAGCCACTATGTAACCACCGACGATTGAACTCGCACCTAGTGTTGCGGCAGCGTTTACCTGAATATTGCCATTTACGGCTGAACTTGCGCCCATTGTTATAGCGGCACCGGAATAGATTGTAAGGCGATTTAGCGGGGGATCTAGTGGAATTGGGATATCCGCTTTTGCGCTCGTAATAACAAAAATTATGGAGGTAAGCATGAGTCGTTTTGTATATTTCATCATGTTATTTGTTTATCACTATTCGGTGTTTAAATGGTCCTTTATTTGCCTGCTGCTCCCTTCGCTGCGATGTTGTTAATTGTCTTGTGTAGAATATTGGTAAAATTAAAGACGGTATTTATTGCCTAAAACTAAGCAATCGCGATCACGCCGTGCAAAAACTTATGAGTCTGAGTAAGCACTTTCACTGTGTGTATCTTTATTTATTTCAAACAATAAGATCCGTGGGATGCTTAGATTAATTATACTTAAGTATATTATACAAAAGTATTGCACAAATATCTTGTGTGATTATTTTAGCCGGTAACCTACTTTTTTGCAATTAAAAATATTTTAAGCATCAGATGAGCCTACGGATATGACCTATTTTTTGAAGCCAATTGCCTAATTATGAATGGTTATGATCCTTAAATTTGTTGTTAGACGCATGAATTAGAGATTACAAATTGATCACGCAGTGAAAGTATTATTTGAGAACAATTAGAAGCGCATTCAACTGCCTCTAAGGAAGGTGAATCAGCACTGCTGTATTAGGCTGTTATTCATACAACGAATAGATAGAAGAGGTGAATTAATAACCAAGGTGCGTATATTAGAGAGAAAGGGTGGCGATATGACGTACTTAAAACTTTAGAAATAATGAGTGTCACCAAGTCATATATAATCAGTAATTTATCGAACAATAAAAGCTGAAGGCTACACATCTGGTATGACCATAAAGAGAGATAAATAAGTATAAGAGTTCAGTTTTAGCTGAAAAAAAACGTTAGCCTTATTTCTACAACCTACTGAAACATATACTTTAGTTTTAGTTTTAGTTTTAGTTTTAGTTTTCTTACTAACTTAGACGTAAATAAAAAACGGCGAGATGTTGGCGCTCTGCAATTCCGTTTAATTTAATTTAATTTAATTTAATTAAATTTTTAATGCCCACAGATATCACTAAAATCAGCTACAAATCCCCCCACCGTTGAAATCGACATAACATGCTGACCACTGAAACACAAAAATTATAGGCCGATTTAATAAAATTATTGTAAAATATACTTTGAACCAATTGTAATTTGAATTCAGTCGGGTTACTTTGCGCCAACCAACGATAGCGCGTTAGCTACGTTGACCAGTCAGATTAAAGGGAACTTATTTTAAAAATTGCGAATAATAAAAGCAAAAAAACGCAACTTATACTTATGTAACATTTATAAATATAAACGGGATAACACATGAAAAATAACCTTACACTATTAACAAGAAGCGTACGTGTTGGATTAGCAGTTAGTGCTGCCGCATCGCTTACGTTTGCATTACCAGCTGTTGCGCAAGAAGACGGCAAGAAAGCATCCATGGTTGAAAAAATCGCGGTTGTAGGTAGTCGTGCAGCACCTCGCTCAATTGCTGATTCGCCAGTAGCTATCGATATTATTAGTGGTGATGAGCTAGGCAAAGGCGGTAACACAGACATGCTTGAATTATTGAAAGGGACAATCCCTTCATTAAACGTGCATGCAAACCCGATAAGTGATGCAGCGACATTGGTGCGTCCAGCTAACTTGCGTGGCCTATCTTCAGATAGCACACTAATTTTAGTCAACGGCAAACGCCGTCATCGTTCTTCTGTTATCGCCTTCTTAGGTGGTGGTATTAACGATGGTGCTCAAGGTCCCGATATCAGTGTTATTCCAAGCGTTGCATTAAAGCAGGTTGAAGTACTTCGTGACGGCGCTGCGGCGCAATACGGTTCTGACGCAATTGCTGGTGTAATGAACTTCGTCCTAAAGGACAGTGCTGAGGGCGGTTCATTGTCGCTTCGCCAAGGTTCTTATTACGAAGGTGATGGCGATACAAGTCAATTATCAGGAAACATTGGTTTACCGTTTACAGATGATGGTTTTGCTAACCTCAGTTTCCAGTATAAAAATGCAGATGCTACCAGCCGAAGCGTGCAACGTGCCGATGCAACTTTATTCGAACAAGCCGGTTTAGATGTAGCAAACCCAGCTCAAATTTGGGGTTCACCTGAAGTAAAAGACGACATAACTATATTTGGTAATATTGGTCTTGACTTAGGCGATGATAAAGAATTCTATATGTTCGGAAACTACTCTGAACGTGATGTACGTGGTGGTTTTTACTACCGTAACCCAACTACACGCCCAGGTGTTTATGGCGGTATAGTGCGCAATGTTGACGGGACTGCAGGTTACCGTCCTGGTGATGATGACGCAGCAGGTCAAGAAGCTTGGGATGCTGCTCCAGCGACCATATTAGTCGGTTCTTTAGATGGTTTATCACAACAGTTAAACTGCCCAATTGTTGAAATTGGTTCAAATGGTTTACCTGACCCAACAGCATTAGGTCAATTGCAAGGCGCAAACTGTTTTGCTCACAACCTAGACATTCCTGCAGGTTTTACACCAAACTTTGGTGGTAATATCACAGATACATCGTTAGTTATTGGTACCAAAGGTGAAATCAAAGCTGGTTTTGCTGAAGGTTGGTTTTACGATGTTAGCGGTTCAGTCGGCCGCAGCGAATCAGCATTTCTTATCTTTGATACCTTGAACTCTTCATTAGGTCCAGATACGCCTCGCGATTTCGCTCCTGGTAAATACATTCAACTAGAAAAGAGTTTCAACTTAGACATGGTTAAGCAATTTGACTTCGATTTATATAGCGAAGTGAACATTGCTGGTGGTTTAGAGTGGCGTGAAGAAAGCTTTGAAGTTATTGCTGGTGACGTTGCTTCGTTTGAAAACGGTCCATTATTTGACCAAGGTTTCAGTGTTGGTTCAAACGGTTTCCCTGGGTTCAAACCGTCTGACCAAGGCGTATCAACTCGTCGTAACTATGCAGTATATTTAGACACCGAAATTCCATTCACTGAAGCATTCTTACTAGGTGTTGCTGTTCGTTACGAAGACTACGATACATTTGGTTCAACGGCTAACTTTAAGCTAGCAGGTCAGTACCATGTAAATGATGACTTCTCTTTGAGAAGTTCTTACAGCACAGGCTTTAGAGCACCTACAGTTGGTCAAGCTAACGTCAGTAACGTGCAAACTAACTTAAGCAGTGGTGTACTGGTTGATTCTGCGTTACTGCCTCCAACTAACCCAATTTCGGTTGAATTAGGTGGTACTGAGCTAACGCCAGAAGACTCAAAAAGTTATACATTAGGTGCTGTTTATACCTTGGGTGATGTTTTCATCACGCTTGATTATTACAACATCGAAGTAGAAGACCGTATTAGCCAATCTGAAAAAATCAACTTAACTGATGCAAACAAAACAACACTCATCGCTGCAGGCGTTCCGAATGTTGCAGGTTTAGCACAGGTTAGTTTCTTTACTAACGATTTTGATACCACTACAACAGGTATCGATGTAGTTGCTAACTATGCTACTGAGTTATTGGGTGGAAGCTCTACCTTCAGCTTAGCGTATAACTGGAACGAAACTAAAGTCGATAGATTTAGTGCTATAACCGGTGCTTTTAAAGTTAAGCGTTTAGAAGAAGACCTTCCAAACCATCGTGCTACAGCAACATGGGCACAAAGCATGGATGAGTTCTCATTCTTTACACGTGTTAACTACTATGGCGAATACCAAGGTGTTCACGTAGATTTCGATGCAACGGCAATTACAGCTGATGCTGCAGTAACTGTTGACGTTGAATTTAGTTACTTCTTAACTGAAGAGTTCACACTAACCGCTGGTGCACAAAACGTGTTTGATCAAGATGCAGAACGCATCAATATCCCGAGTGATGTTGGTATTCCAAACAACAACTGGGGTGGCGTTTTCTATGAAACCTCTCCGTTTGGTATCAACGGTGGTTTCTACTATGTACAAGCAACTTATAGCTTCTAAATAGTAAACACACTACAAAAGCCTTGTCCTTAAAGACAAGGCTTTTTTTTTAGCATTAATTCTGCTTTATTTATGCTGTCTTGTATGGCACTTTTAGTTGTATTCACTAAATTTTGGGAAATCAGTATTTTGACAACGCAAGGCTCACAAGTAGCTATTGAAAAACAGCTTAGCATTGCCAAAGACGCGGCTGCTAAAGGTGATTTTCAGCGTGCATTTATGCTGTTCGCTGAATTACAAAAATTGAACCCTAAGCGCGGTGATGTTTGTTTTTATTTTGGAGCCGCACTGCTCAGTGTGGAAGAATTTGACGCGGCTATTAAGCAACTTTCCCTAGCTTGCCAATTATTGCCAACACAGCATGAGCCTCTTTTTAAATTGGCGGATGCGTTTGAAATAGTAAATTCTGTCGCTGATGTTGAAACCGTCATCAAATTTGCATTAGCCCAATTTCCGGAACATCCTGAGGTTATCTATCGAGCCGCTAATTTTTATAGAGAAGTTGGTCAACTTAGCAAAGCTGACAAGTTAGCCACTGAATGTATAACCTATTCCAATGACAGGTTACTCAGTAGTTATGCATGGTTACTCAAACTTAACCTTGGTCAAATGCAAGACATTACGCAAGCGTATGATGCTCTCAGCGCTTTAAACAACATCAACCCTAAACTGGTTAATGTATCTGACAGCATTCTTTATAATCCCTCTGACAGCGCTACACACAAAAATCTGAAAATGATCGTTAATTATGCGCTTGGTCGCTATTTCGAATTAATAAATAAAACCGAACTGGCATTTAGTCACTGGAAAACCGCGAACACGCTGCAACTATCTATGTGTGATTATCGAGTCAATGATTTATCTGCTCTCTTTACAGCAATAAAAGCAAATTCAACTAAACCAAAAACACACTCTGGTAAAAACAGTGATTTCACCCCTATTTTTATCCTGGGTTTGCCACGCACAGGATCAACCCTGCTCGAACAGATGCTGTGTCAGCATTCAGATGTATCGAGTTTAGGAGAGCAACCCATCATTGCCAATCAAGTAGCAAACTTCGCCGCTCATCACTCGCAACAGCCCTACCCTTTGTTTATACCAGAGCTTAACACCTCCAAAGGACAAGAAATTTGTCAACAAGCTGCCAATATTTATGAGAAGGCCATCAAAAAAAGGCAACTTAAAACGCCATTTGTGATTGATAAACTACCTGCTAATTTTCAATCGATCGGTTTTATTAAAGCACTATTTCCACATGCCAAAATCATTCATTTGACGCGACAGTTTGCTGATACGGGGCTGTCTATTTTTAAGAACCATTTTGCGGCTAACGAACCTTACTTATGTGACCTTGAGGAATTATCGGCTTATCATCAACTGCACCAAAATTTAATGCAGCACTGGCAAGAAATTTATGAAGATGAGATTTTTGAAATGGCTTACGAAACCTTAGTTGGTCAACCACAAGCAGCTATTCAACAAGTACTCACATTTTGTGGATTGAGCCATCAGCAACAGTGTTGGCAGAGCAATGACGATGATAGAGATAAACACAAGGTTGTTAGAATGATTAAAACACTAAGCTCAGCGCAAGTCACCGAACCGGTCCATCAGAGAGCGATAGGTCAGCATAGTAAATATGCCGCC
This sequence comes from uncultured Glaciecola sp., assembly GCF_937770335.1. GTDB lineage: Bacteria > Pseudomonadota > Gammaproteobacteria > Enterobacterales > Alteromonadaceae > Glaciecola. The sequence continues at coordinate 296,254 of NZ_CALJHY010000002.1, read as the reverse complement.
TACCTGAAGGAGAATGGTCTAGTTGACGATCAACACAACCCACCCATTATTTGAAAAAGAAGAGGACTATTTCGGTAGCAATCAGAATAATAATAATCCATTCTAAAAACGACGAATGCTGATGATTCTGCTCTGCCGCTAACATGTCATAAAGATCATGAATGGTCTGTAGTTTCAGGTTTAATAATTCAATTCTTGCTTTAAGCTCTAAATATCTCGATAAGCTTAAATACAAATGCTCAACCACCGGGAAGTCCCAAAAGAATTCAGGCGTGTCCAATAGGCTGTAGTGCAACATAATGTCACTTTTTGTCTGGAATAGCTGACCTCTCAATTTTGCTAACGCTTTGCGACTTAGTGGAATTTTTCCTGTTTTTGCTAAGGTTGTAGTCAAATATTGATTGTTATTAATGGTCTGCTCGGCGCGTGATTCAAAGTGCTGTAATTTAGCTGACTGCGCAAATGCGTGACTTAACGCTAACAAACTATCAACTTGTATATTGGGTAATGAAAGCTTGTCGTCGGCAACCAATAACTGAGTTGACTCCTTGTCTGCTTTAACAAACTGATATCTATCTATTTGCGGGGGATTTAAGCCTTTAGCAATATTTTTTAGAACAGTTAGATATTGTTCTTGTTTAGCAGGGTTCACTCCCCATGTTACTAATACGCCATAATCAAAAATAAACAGGTGACCTTTAGGCATTTCGACATGCACTGCATCGCGATATTTTTGTACTATAAATAGTTTTTCAAACTGAGCTTTAACTTCGTCTAAGTCAATTTGCGCTGCAAATGCAATAATTTCTGTTTTATTATTGAAGAAACTCATTTTTTGCCTCTCCTACGAGTTAACTTTTTTTATTACCTGGTTTTATAACCAAGCAGGTTCTTAATTTACTTTTTCCAAAAACTGAAAGTGATGCAAAATCTTCTTTTAAAATCGGTAAGTGTTGATAATCCAGATCAATATCTTCGCTCTCACCTGCATCACTTTTATTATTAGCATCCAACCTAGTGCCTATTTCATTATAAAAACCGTCACTACCGTCTGGATCATGCAAATATAAACACCTTTCATCGGCATGGGTTATCGCAACCCAATGTGGTGTTTTTTTACCATCAAATTGGTAAGTACTAATAAGGCAAATAACACCAAATCCTTCAACTAACGCGTTCTCAATTTGAGACAGCTGTATTTCAGTTTTATGCACTCGTACATTTGCGTCCCTAGCTTTCTCGATAAAATCTTGTTCAACAATGCGCATAATTGATTTTTTATGCTCGCTACGGACGCCATCAACGAACAAGTTATTAACTTGTGTCGAGTAAACCTCAACTTCAAATCCACGTTCATGGGCAGCTAACGCTAGCCCTAAGGGGTGACAACCTCCATGCCCTGAAGTCATAAAAATAGTGGTTGCATGGCGCCAAATATCAATTTCAGTCGCTTGATCAAATCGACTGTTTTTATGCAAGTGCTTCATCGCCATCATCAAGGCACTTGGTCCACAGGTAAACTCTGTAGTTTGTTTGTACCAAGGATAAAACTCCATGTTGTTGGCCATGGTCGTTTGCTGAATCGATTTTTGGAAACGTAAAGCATCTGCACCGGTCTCATAATATTGGCGATAAATACCAAACTTACGGTAGCCCAATTTTTTATACATTTTAATAGCCGCGATGTTATCCTCAGCTACTTCCAAACGCATAAATAAGCGTTGCTCCGTTATCGCCAATTCTTCAAGCTTGAGCAGCAGAGCCTGTGCAATTTTTTGCCCTCTAGCTTTTGCCAATACAGCGAGCGAGTACAACCGCCCCGAACGACTACCTTTGCGCATAATGACAAGGCCATAACCCAATACTTCATCTTCTTTTTTAGCTAAAATTAAAATTCCATGTGCTGCTTTTATCCAATAGCTCATTCGCCTGCGTGACAATCTGTCATTGTCAAAGCACTCTAGTTCAATATTCTCTAACGCATCTAGATCTTGGATAGTTGCCAGTCGCAGCTCGATATCATGCGCATTAACAACCACTGCATTAGCGACCACGTGCTTCCAACCTGTTAGCAAACTCTTGCATAATTATCATGTACAGCTCTTTGCCAAGATATAAGTCTTCTACTTTAGACTCAATACTTGGATTGTCATTTACCTCAATGACATAAACTTTGCCATTAGCTTGTTTAATATCAACACCATATAAACTTTTCCCAATCATTGAACAAGCTTTCACCGCTGCATCAAGAACCGGCTTTGGTACTTCAAACGTGGGTAATGTTTCGAAAGCACCTGACGTATTGGTCTTCGAATCATGGTTGTAAATTTGCCAATGGCCTCTCGCCATATGATAACGACATGCATATATAGGACGACCGTTCAACACCCCAATCCGCCAATCAAATTCCGTAAAAATGTATTCTTGTACCAATACTAAGGCTGACTCATGAAACATTTTTTCTAGTTTATTCTTAAGCTCTTCAACATCTTTAACCTTAAAAACCCCCATTGAAAATGAACTTTCAGGTAGCTTCAATACCATCGGGAAACCGAAGTCTTCAGCTAATTTCTCGCAAGTTAGCGTATGGTTATCGGACACAAAGTGACTGCGCGGCGACGGTACCTTGTGGTAACTGAAAGCGTCATGTAAAAACACTTTGTTACAGCATTTTAAAATACTGGTGGCATCGTCCATAACAACCAAACCTTCTTGCTCAGCTTTTCGAGCAATGTGATAAGTAGGGTGATTAATAGCGGTTGTTTCGCGTATAAACAGAGCATCATAATGTGCAATATTTGCCGCTTGCGTTGAGTTTATAACTTCAGCATTAATACCAACTAGCTTTGCCGCCTTTATAAAATGTTTAATGGCTTTTGCATCGCTCGGAGGTCTCGCTTCGTCTTCATTGCATAAAATAGCCATATCCCAGCGCGCGGGTTTTCTCTTATTGCCGCGACGCCACGTTTTTAGCATATAGTCATGTAACGCTTTAGCCAGTTCGGTTTTGCCGCTGCTTTCAGCTAACTGCCAATCCCCAAAACTAACGGTCATAACGGTTGCATTGGCTTGTTTACTTACTGACACGCGCAAGAACGGCGCAGGAAAACGCTCAAAAGCGAACTTTGCAATCGCCCCCATAGCGATTGCTTTTGTGCTACCGAAGAACACGTCACAATGGCTGCCGTCTGATACCTCATCGCTCAGTGCTTTTGGTAACGTAATCGTTTTCATTTGCAACGACTGCTCCTGGCTCTCAATAATCAAATCATTGATCGTATTGACGCTAGGTAAGACTTTATGTGTTCTAGCCTCGGCTAAAAGAGAACAGTAGTAACCCTTACTTAAATATCTATCCGTGGCACACAAATTAATGACACGCATTTTGCCTTCATCACGTTTAGGATACTCAGATAAATACCTGTCAAAATCAATCACTTCACAATCATGCAAATCTAATTGACTAAATTCATCAGGCGAGTCAACAACAATTAATGTCGTTATCATTTTTGGTTCCAAATAGAAGAAAAGTTATAGGGTTTGTATCGCGCGAAATATAGTCTTTACGTGCACTATTTCAAGATAAAAATAAGCTAATTTGAATGAAATAAATTGTTCTTCAGGAGCATTTTTTTTTACTCGCATTTATTGATTAGCGACATACACTTGGTACGTTGGCTTACCTATTGATTTGGAGATTTTATGAAATATACATTACTAGTGGCGAGCTTGATTTTTGCCACATCTGCATTAGCAGATGACCGTCCTGTTGCAGATGCAGGAGTTGTTATGGAATATAAAGAATACTGTAAAGAAATTGCGGACGAAGAAGGAACCGGCGAATCAACGATGGATAAATTCTTATTAGTTTGTATTAATGACGAGCTAGAATCGGAAGGATTTCAACCTATTATCAAACTACCCAAATAACAAAAAGCTGCACTTTCGCTGAAGGTGCAGCTTTTTTACATATACGGATTTACTTGAAAAAGTTATTGCACTTCCAATTGCATATAAGCAGTTACTTCTTGTACTCCTGGGTTATTCTGACTCTTCAATTTATTTAAATAGACTGGTACTTTAACGGATTGAGCAAATTCTGAACGACTAAAGCCAGCTAACACTTGTTGTAACTTTGGTTCCAAAAAAGCGTGTGACGCATTCGGTAATATCAAACGACTTGGCTCAGCACAGGCCATTGTGATGGCAACGTCTATTGAAGATGTTCGCAATTTTGCTTTGCGTAATTCAGGATGCAGTTTTGCCAGTTTATCGTTAACCGAGGGTGACCATTCAATATTAATGTCATGAACTTCGCTATTAGCTTTACTATTATTGCCATTCGATTGGTACATACAAAGTGATACTTCAAACAACAAAGCACTGTCAATATCATCCGATTTAACTTGTGAAGTCGTTAATGCAAAGTCAATACTGTGCTCATGCAGTTGCCGAGTGATTTGCTCTACCGTGGCAATTTCATGCTGAAAGCTGACGTTATTGAAGTGAGTTAACAAGCCAGGCTGCAAAGTAGAAAAACAAAGTAAAAATGCATTTTGCGTTGAAGCACAACTTATGTGCTGACACTCTTCTTGGGCTAACGACTTTCTTGCTTTTGATAATGTATCAGAAAGCTCTTGCGCGAAAGGGATTAGCTTTTCACCTGCAGGTGAAATTTGAATACTATTTCGGTTTCGAATAAATAATGCCGTGTTGAAGTACTCTTCCAATAATTTAATACGAGCACTAACTGCCGACTGAGTTAAATATAAGTTTTCGGCAGCACGACCAAAATGTCGAGTGTCAGCAACTTCCAGAAAGGTAGTTAAGAATCTAATATCCACAAAAAAACCAGTGATCGAATGATTACTGGTTTATAGCGTGGTTTTCACTACGAGCGCAATGCTTATTGTCTTAATTCAGCAAAAACTGACTTACCTTTGGCTCTCAGTATCGTCGCTTTGCTTACTGCGAGTTTCAGCCAACAGCTTACTGGCCCGTTTTTTTCGCATCAGTTCTGCTTTAGTTTGCTCCATTTTGCTCTCATCACGTTGCTTTCCTACAATAAAATCTTGATTGTCAGGATCGTTGCTTTCTTCTTTGCGAAATCTGTAATCTTTACTCATAACACTTAGCCATAAATCAGGAATTTGCATAATAGAAAAATGGCTAAATAAGTACAACAAATTATTTTTTTCTTGACGACAAAAATAATTGATTACTCAACATAACCTTCATTCGCACTAATCGTTAACGGATGATAACCAGGTTTAGCCTGCTCAAATGCTTTTTTCGCAAATGCTTTTCCATCAGGTGTTTTCGATAATTCAAAATATAACGGCTTGACTAGTTTATTACGTCCAATGGTAGTCAAATACTCATACAAGCGTTCATATGCGGGTTTGTATTCATTTTTTACTGCAATCATTAACCAACTATGAGCAATCTCATTATTTTTACTGGCTGTTAAGGAGAATGCAGTATCCAGTTCGCCTAACTGTTTTTCATCTAGGACTTCAGGCATGTTATTCAAAAAGTATAACCATTGATGCACGGTCCAATCTTGCGTTTGGATCTTGTTAGCGCTGTTCTTTCCTGCTAACCACTGTTCTCTCGCATTGTCGACGTTCACAAAAGCATCAGACTCTGGCACAGGAGCACCTTCAGGAATACCAGGTTCAAAAATCCAGGCATTGATGCGTTCTTTATCCAGTTTGTCTGCATATTGGCTTAGTAAGGTATCGTCAAGGTAAGCAATAAACTCGTCGGTAGTAATGCTTTTAAAAGAAAAATGTTCGAAATAGCTGAGGAGAAATTTATCAAAATTATCACGTCCAATTTTTTGTTCTATTTCGCGTAAGAATAACGCGCCTTTTTCGTACGGAATATTAGAAAACACATCATCTGGGTTCCTACCACGTAAATCGATTGCCAGTATTTGGTCATCCGGTGTCAATGACTTTATATCGGACTGCAAATCTTGATAACCAAGCACGGCTTCCATATTGTATCTGTCTTCACCGTATACCATTTCCATTATGCGGTAGGTCAAATAAGTAGTGAAACCTTCATTCAGCCACAAATCACGCCATGTTGCATTGGTCACGGTGTTACCTGACCAACTATGTGCTAGTTCGTGAGCTATTAACGATACTAGGCTTTTATCACCTGCAATAACGGTTGGCGTAATGAAAGATAATCTTGGGTTTTCCATACCACCAAAAGGAAATGAAGGAGGTAAAATTAGCAAGTCATAACGGTCCCAGCTATAAGGACCGTACTTATTTTCCGTCGCAATTAACATACTTTCGGTATCTTCAAACTCAGCAGCTGCTGCCTCCAACAAAGCGGGTTCGGCATACACACCAGTGCGCTCACCCATTGCTTTAAATTGCAGATCGCCGATAGCCAACGCAATCAAATACGAAGGAATTGGTTGTGGCATATTAAATTCGTAAACGCCATCGCGTTCAGTATCAGGATCATTTGACGCACTCATTACAGCTAACAACTCTTTGGGTGTTCTAATAGTTGCAGTATAGGTAACCCGGACCTGAGGTGAATCTTGTAAAGGGATAAAGCTTCGTGCATGCACTGCTTGTGCCTGAGTAAACAAAAAGGGATGCTTTTTACCCGCTGTTTGTGCTGGCGTTAACCACTGTGCTCCGGATGCTGAAGGTGATGTCTCATAATTTATAGTAAGTGTATCAGCGCCGTCAGGCAGACTAATGTGCAATGCTGCACCTAAGTTTTCATCTGCAGCTTTCAGCTCAAAGGGAACGCTACTTCCTTGGCTTGTCACGCTTATTATATCCAGATCACGAGTGTCCAATACCAGTTCATCTGCGTTCTTTTTTTGACGTTGTACCGTTACTTGAACACTACCAATGAGCTTTTTAGTAGTAAAATCAGCGGTTAAATCAAGATTCAAGTGCGTTACCAACACTTCATCTGGATTAGCATAAGAATGATAATCTTTACTCACATCAATTGCAGAACTCGTCTCTATATCGTTTTGCATATTCTGCTCAACCATATTCTCGGTGATATTCGAAGGCGCTTCCTCAACAGGAGAGCAAGCCACCAAAGAAATAGCTAAGGTCAGCGCACTTAGTCTAAAAAAGTTTTTCATTTGATTTTTTCCGTCTTTATGTTTTTGAATTGTTATTAACTTTTTGTTTTTTTCAAAAGCTGGTTTGTATTTATCATCTAGTATAGAGGATTGCGACTACCTGAGTTTGACATAAAACCCGGCTCAAAAAAATAGACCCTTTTATTCGCTTGAATTACGACTATTTTTCGATATTCTATGCTCGCTAATCAGCAATACGAGTTGCGCTAATAACGTGGTAAGTATCCATACAGAATTAGTTACTGCGGTCGATACCATAAAAGTAGCAAATTATTCGCGCAGTACTCTAAAGCAGACCTAATTCATTCCAAAGGCTTACCCATTTTTATGTTAGATATTTCGATCAGGCAAAAAATTATTATCGCGTTATCACTGTTCATCGTAGTTACTGCAATTCTTATTGGTTCTATCAGTGTCATAACCGCTAAAAACAGCATATCTGAACGAGTCTTAAATAAAGAATTACCGACATTGGTAACCGGAATTACAAACGAAATCAATGCGGGAATAGAGAAAATGCAAATCCTTGCCGCACAAATCGCGACAGATCCATTCATATTGCAAGCAGCTACAAAAGGCATTAACTCTGCTGAAGAAAGACTCCTTGTTGACCGACTGAAGTCAACAGCGTTACTTAACAAGCTATCTACAGCCTCATTTGCTGATAAGAAAACGGCCAAGTATTGGAATCAAGACGGATTTTTAAGAGTATTGCAAAACGACAATGCCGATGGTTGGTTTTTTTCTTACACCAAAAGCAAAAAAGAAAGCTCTGTTAGTATTTATGAGGACCCAAATACAGGTAAAGTTGATCTCTTTGTCAACTATCAGCAAATAAATGGCAGAGGACTATCCGGCACTTCTCGGTCGTTTGATGACGTGGTAAATATGTTGAGTAATTTTAAGATTGAGCAAACTGGTTTTGTTTATCTTATCGACAATAACGGACAAGTGAAGCTTAACAGTAGCACTGCCATTGAAAACAAAAGTAATATTTCTGATATTTATAATGATTCATTCAATACCGAATTGAAGCAGCAAAAACCTTTCTCAGTGGTGTCGGTCGACAGAGACGGAAAAGAGCTATTACTGGCACTCGGTTATATACCAAGTATGCAATGGTACTTGGTTGCTGAAGTACCTATGTCTGAAGTTTTTGCCACTGTTACTGAAACCAAATGGCAAATTTTTATTTGGTCCACCATTATCGTTATTATTGGCGCCGTTGTTGCTTATTTCATGTCCGCATCAGTAACAAAACCTATTATTGAACTAGCCGCTTTATTTGACCAACTGGGGCAAGGAAAAGCTAACCTTGCTTATCGATTGCCATCACAAGGTCAAAAAGAAATTATCGCTGTAGCAGCTGGATACAATAGCTTTGTTAACAAACTTGAGAGTGTATTCAATGATGTATCCAAAAATGGCCAGCACGTAAGAAAAGTGGCTAATACGCTAGAGAATGATGCGCAAGCGACTATGCTAAACATGGAATCAGAAGCAAAAAGAACCGTTGAGATTGCGCAAGCACTTGACAATGTCAGTTCCAATTCATCATTGGCCTCATCAAACGCAGAGGATGCCAACACGATTAGCCAAGAAGCAGCAGCTAACGCGGTTCAGATGGGACACGTTATTGATGACTCGCAAAATGATATTAAACAACTGAGCGAAAAAATTCATGAAGTCGCTGATGTTATAAAATCATTGACGACGAACACAGACACTATTGCGGGTGCTTTGTCTACAATTCAAGCAATATCTGATCAAACCAATTTATTAGCATTGAACGCCGCAATTGAGGCTGCTAGAGCTGGCGAACAAGGTCGTGGTTTTGCAGTAGTCGCGGACGAAGTGAGAACCTTAGCGAAGAGAACAGCTGACTCTACACAAGAAATTCAAAGGATTATGGATATCTTAAAGAAGTCATCTGCAAGAGCAACATCCGAAATCGGACAGATTGTTCAGCAGTCACAAGCGTCGTCCTCATCCATTGCAATTGCCCAGGACATATCAATCAAAAACCAAGGACTTTTTGAAAAAATTAGTATTAGTAGCAAACAAGTCGCCTTTTCATTTCAAGAGCAAACTCATTCAATTGATACTATTAACCAACACATGATGGATATACGGGAAAGTGCCGGCGCTAACGCAAACAAGATAAAAGAAATTACTAATGAAACGAAAGAATTGAATATTTTAGCTGAAAGCCTTGACCAATTAATAGCACAATATCAACGATAAATAGATATCTCGCTCGCGCCCTTACGGGCGCTCTATCAGCATAGAAAAGAAGACATGTAGAAAACAAAATTAGTTGTCGAATTTAGCGCACATGCCATACATTACTGGTACTATCGTCCTATGTTCAGCAATATATTGTCGAGTCTTGAAAGTCCAAAAATGAAATTTAACGCAGTACTCATAGTAAAAATTAATGTATTTTCGATGCTGTTTTTTTTGTATCCATTAGACCTAAGTAATGCTTTTGCCGAAATTCAACCAGCTTCTGCCAACTCATATCCACTCACTAGAGAATCACAGCATGCAAACATAGCCGTTGCGTCAAATTTTATAAAACCGATGCAGCAGCTCAAAGCTCTATTTGAAGCAAATACTCCTCACACAATACGTGTTTCTTACAGCTCATCCGGAAAACTTTTTGCTCAAATTATCAATGGTGCTCCGTTTGACATTTTTCTTTCTGCAGACCAAGTTAAGCCAGACGCACTCATTAAGCGAGGAAAAGCGAGCGCGCATGCACGCTTTACTTATGCGCAGGGCACACTCATTTTGTGGTCCTCTAAAACGTCATTAGTTAATAACTCCCCAGACGTTTTATATGATAATAAATTTAGAAAAGTAGCGCTTGCGAATCCGAAGTTTGCGCCATATGGCCAAGCAGCGGTTGATGTTTTAAATCATCTAGTGTTACTTGAAAAGACTAAGCCGAAATGGGTAATGGGAGAAAGTATCTCTCAAACCTATCAGTTTGTTGCAACCGGCAATGCAGATATTGGTTTTATTTCTTTTTCACAAAAACCAGCTCATGGTTCATATTGGCTGATCCCTGAAGATTTTTACAAGCCAATAAAACAAGATGCTGTGTTACTAAAAAATGGTGAAAAAAATACTGTTGCATTGGCTTTCTTTCAATTTTTGAAAAGCAATGAAGCAAAAAATATCATACAATTACATCATTATAATGTTGATTAAATTTCACACTAAGCAAATGGCATTGTATTGCTAACAAGGAACTTGCATGGGACTGACCGATTCTGACATTAATGCTATTTGGCTGACAATAAAGCTCGCATTTACGGTCACCATTATTTTGCTGATTATAGGCACGCCGATAGCCATTTGGTTGGCAAAAACAAAATCTTGGCTACGAGGACCAATTAACGCAATCGTTGCCTTGCCGTTAGTCTTACCCCCAACTGTTTTAGGTTTTTATCTACTAATTGCAATGGGGCCAAATGGTCCTATCGGACAGCTTACTGAGCAACTTGGCGTAGGTTTGCTGCCCTTTACTTTCTGGGGCTTGGTTATTGGTTCATTGTTTTATTCATTACCGTTTGTAGTGCAACCCATTCAGAATGCGGTAGAAGCGATTGGCCAAAAACCATTAGAGGCTGCAGCAACGCTGCATTCTCAACCTATGGATACATTCTTTCATGTCATTGTGCCACTTGCGAAACCTGGCTTTATCAGTGCTGCTATATTAGGTTTTGCTCACACTGTAGGTGAGTTTGGGATTGTATTGATGATAGGTGGCAATATCCCCATGGAAACCAAAGTTGTTTCCATTCAGATATATGATCAAGTTGAAGCGTTAGAGTATGCCGGTGCCCATCGTCTATCCGCCATCATGCTCGGATTTTCATTCATCGCCCTTTTACTGCTGTATAGCTTTCAGAAACGCGGTCTTGCAACCAAGTTTAGAATTGGACGTTGATAATGACTAAAGTTAACAGTAAGTCGTCCAACATCGTTGCTAATTTACACACCAGTTTACGTAGCGGTTCTCAAGTATTTGAACTCGAGGTAAAAAGCAAATTTCCAAGCACTGGTATCACCGCAATTTTAGGTGAATCTGGTAGTGGAAAAACCACGTTACTTAGATGTATTGCAGGGCTGGAAAAAAGTGTTAAAGGTCTATTGGAAATAGGTGAAACAACTTGGCTTGATGATAAGCGTTGTGTCCCTACTTATGAGCGTGAAATTGGATATGTGTTTCAAGATGCTAGATTATTTGACCACTTAAATGTGCATGGTAATTTGCAATTTGCAGTAAAACGTAGCCATGAAACAGTTAAAAAGGCATTTTTTGAAGAAGTCGTTGGTGCATTAGATATTGGCCATTTGATGCAGCACAAACCAGATCAATTATCGGGTGGAGAAAAACAACGCGTAGCTATTGCTCGTGCCTTGTTAATAAAACCAAAAATGCTGATCATGGATGAACCACTCGCTTCGCTGGATAATGCGCGCAAACAGGAAGTATTACCCTATTTAGCCGCACTTCAAAATAAGTTTAATGTGCCGATGCTCTATGTAAGTCACTCAACAGATGAAGTTTGCAGATTAGCTGACCATGTCATTGTCCTTCATCAAGGCAAAGTGGTTATTCAAGGGAGTATAAACGAGGTATTTTCCAGCACTCAATTACCTCACGTTTACCAGCAGGAAACTAGCACGATTATTCAAGCCAAAATCATTGAAAGAGATGAACGCTGGCATTTGGTAAAAGCAGAATTTGATGGCAACGTGATTTGGCTACAGGATCATAATCAATTTATCGGCAGAACGGTCAGACTGCGGATTATTGCGAGTGATGTGAGTTTGTCACTCAAGGATGAGAAGGAAAGTACTATTCTGAATCGACTGGAAGGACGCATTGCCAGTATTCAAATAGATAGCAGAGGAGCTACCGCTCTTGTTACCATTGACTTGATGAACACAGAAGTTGTTGCCCAAGTCACTCGTAAGTCGATTGATGATTTGTTCCTTATGGTAGGAATGAAAATTTGGACACAAATAAAGTCAGTGGCCATTTTGGGTTAATCGTAAATCACCTCTAGCCGTTTTTGGCTGAAAGAATTACGCATTTGATTATTTATCTTTGCTAAGCTGTTGAACCTTCACTGCATTTATTTTTAGTGACGCAGTTGCCAAGCTGACTTCAAAGAAAAATGCGATGAGTCCCCCAGTCAAAAATAAGATACTGATCATAAAGGTCACGAGTATAGCCGTGTCGAGCTTATTAATAACCAAGCCATTAATCATCAATAAAATAACGTCAAAACAAATAACAAGGGCCGATGCAATTAGGAAATTAATCGACCAATTAGCCAGCCTCATGCGTTTATTTAATGTCCGAATTTCGAGGCGAGCTTTGCCGTCAATACACGCAGGTTGCTCTCGGGCTAATGTTTCAAACCAACGCGCCCTGTCAATGACTCGACCTACGCGGCCAGTTGCAACATTAACCAACGTTCCTATGCCCACAATAAGAAAAATCGGCGCTAGCGCTAATTGAATAATTTCTACAGCCGAGGGGACTAAAATAGGTTCCACATTGTACTCTTTTGTTGTTATCGCTGACTGATTAGTGGCTACTATGAATAAAATCTGAGGAAGTGTTAATTGGTCGGTGTGATAGGATTCGAACCTACGACCCCTTCACCCCCAGCGAAGTGCGCTACCAAGCTGCGCCACACACCGACCGAACGGGTATTATATTGATTACATTATATAATTCCACCGTTATTTTGTTTTTATCTTAATTGTGCCGTATTTTTGTATTGTCAAACTCAGCTTTCACCTGTAAAAGTGTGTTTTTTAATCATAAGTATTGTATATGGAAGTTTTAGACCTTCATCAATTGCACACATCGGCTCTCCTAATCGAGCAACAAAACCAAACACTGTTTGCGAAGGTCGCCACTGACTTAATCGCTAAGGGCTATAGTATTCAGCCATTCGCCTTACCGATCGATTTATCTAATAATTTGGTCACACAAGTCTCATCAATGTCGCCACAAGCTTTTGTGGAAGCAGGGATTGGTCGTTTAAATAAACATATGCACAACGATTTTGTCAGACGCGATGAAATTTGTTGGATATCAGGTAACAGTGAGGCTGGCGCGCAATGGCTTGACTGGACCAATAAACTTCAAACCTACTTAAACCAACATTTATTTTTAGGTTTGTTTTCATTCGAAAGTCATTTTGCCCACTATGCGACAGGCTCGTTTTATAAGCGACATTTAGATGCGTTTAAAGGCCAGGCTAACCGCGTTTTATCTGTGGTAGCTTACTTAAATCCTAATTGGCAAATTGGGGATGGTGGTGAATTAGTGCTTTATCAGGATGAACTCGATACACAGGGATTAAACGTCATTCCGGCACTTGGCACGCTGGCAATATTTTTAAGTGAAGAATTTCCACATGAAGTACTACCAGCAAAACGTGACCGTTACTCAATTGCCGGTTGGTACAGAATTAATGCAAGTTCAGCGGGTCGCGTTGACCCACCAAGATAACCTATTCCCTTTCAGTCTTATCGTCAGAACTGATACGACTAGCAATTGCACCTGTTTGGCCTTTGTACTTCGCGTCGACTCTAGAATTGTAAGGTTTTTCAGCACTACCACTGAGAACCTCAAAACTAATAGCGCCTATTTTCATTTTTGGCTTTAGCGCTAATGGCAATTTGCCGCTATTAAAAAATTCTAGCACGATTTGACCGGACCAACCCGGATCAATTCTATGCGCAGTGACGTGTATCATTAGGCCTAATCTTGCTAACGAAGAACGACCATCCAACCACCCGACAATATTGTCCGGTAGGGTAATAGATTCATGCGTAACAGCAATAGCAAGTTCGCCTGGATGCAAATAAAACGAATCATTTTCACCTATCGTTATCTCATCACTCATTACTGAATCAAGCGCTTTTTGTACGCTTTCTTTTTCACCGCTCAAATCGATGTAAGGCGCTGCGTGGTCTTGAAATACTCTAAATTTATTGCTTAAGCGAACATCTACTGTCAGGCCACTAATTTGATCATAGTCAGGTGTCGGGTCAATCTTAATTTTCCCTTCTTGAATATGCTGGTAAATATCCTTGTCACATAAACGCATGTTGTGTTTCCCCAACCTATATTGTCGAACGCTATCAATCGCAGTACCGTATTATGATCACAGTTGGCGAAGGTTGCAACAGCCTATTGCCTAGCTTTGCGCTTACAACTAGCTTTTATTAACCACCTGTATATTGACACCATTCTTACCCTCACCTATCGTTTTATCTCGGGTAAGTTGATGTGGCTGTAAACTGGTGCCTATTTTTATCGATACCTTGCGCGCAATGCTTTGATAAATTGACGTAACATCACTATCTGGCAACGCATTTACAACTGGTTTACCATTATCCGCATGTTCTCGAATATCATTGCTTAAAGGCAATTCGCCCAACACCTCGGTACCGTGTTGCTCAGCTAGTGTTATTGAGCCGCCTTGGGAAAATGGATATGACTTTTCACCACATTTACATTCGAAGTAGCTCATATTTTCAACAATTCCGAGTACGGGAATAGCTAACTTTTCAAACATCGCAATGCCTTTCTTCGCGTCTGCCGTCGCAATGGTTTGTGGTGTCGTAACAATGACGGCTGCTGACAAGGGCACTTGCTGGGCTAAGGTTAAATGAATATCACCTGTGCCCGGTGGCAAATCAACAATTAAGTAGTCAAGCAATGGCCATTTTGTCTCATAAATTAATTGTTTGAGCGCTTTTGTTGCCATAGGGCCGCGCCAGATTGAGGCACTTTCACTATCAACGAGGTAACCAATCGAATTTGCAGCAATCCCCTCAACCATCAATGGAAACATGGTTCGGTTATCTTTGCTATCTGGGTGCGCTTTTGGATTACCTAGCATGATGGGAACCGAGGGACCGTAAATATCGGCGTCCAATATACCGACCCGAGCGCCCTCTTTTTGCAGTGCATACGCCAAATTAACGCTCGTTGCTGACTTTCCGACCCCGCCCTTACCTGAGGATACTGCGATAACATTTTTCACATTCGCAATAGGCGCAACTTTAGCTTGGGTGATGGGAACATTAAATGAAATATCTATGTTGCAACTAGCCATATTGGGTAATTTTTGTTGTAAGGAAGCTTTTAACTTTTCAAGCGTACTCTTGACGGTGAAACCCAAACTAATTTCGATAGTCTGTTTCTTGCCTGATTCATATTTACCCAGATCAGCTACGGCCACTATTGCATCTGTTTTTGCTAACTCACGATCAACTGCATAAAAATCGGCTATCGCTTGTTCAATATCTTCAATTCTTTCTCGTTTGCTTTTCGAAAAAAACACTCTTTGCTCCTTAAACGCAGTACAACTGCCAATTACGTAATGCAAGTTGGCGTTGTTTGGGCTACCATCTATACATATTTTTAATTTTGTGAAACTGACTAAAAATCATCTATGTCTACTACTTCAGTACAACCTGCTTTAAAGCGTCGAATTCTAACTACTAGCGCCCTGCCATATGCTAATGGCTCTATTCATTTGGGTCACCTTTTAGAACATATACAAACCGACATTTGGACCCGTTTCCAGCGCATGCGCGGTCACGAATGTTACAGCGTATGTGCAGATGATGCGCATGGTACACCTGTAATGCTAAAAGCCCAAGAGCTCGGTATAACACCAGAACAAATGGTTGAGCAAACGCGCACTGAACACCATCAGGATTTGACTGATTTTCATGTGGATTACAATAACTATTATGTGACTCATTCAACTGAAAACAAGGAACTGTGCGAATTAGTATACAACCGATTGGACGCTTCGGGTTACATCAGCAAACGTATCATAAGTCAGTTATACGATCCTGAAAAACAAATGTTTTTACCTGATCGTTTTATTAAAGGTGATTGCCCAAGTTGCGGGGCTGTAAACCAAAATGGCGATAATTGTGATGCGTGTGGTGCAACTTATGACCCGACTGAAGTAAAAAACCCTCGTTCGGTAGTATCAGGTGCAACACCTGTTTTAAAAGATTCTGAGCATTACTTTTTTGATTTACCCAAGTTTGAAGAAATGTTGAAAGGCTGGATCCGCTCTGGTGCTATTCAAAATGAAATGGCAAACAAACTTGAAGAGTGGTTCGAGAAAGGTCTGCAACAGTGGGATATTAGCCGCGATGCGCCCTATTTTGGCTTCGAAATCCCTAACGCCCCGGGTAAGTTTTTTTATGTTTGGGTGGATGCACCAGTTGGCTATATGGCTAGCTTTAAGAATTTTTGCAACGCAAACGGTATTGATGACGCTCCTTTCTGGGAGAAAGGAACTGACACCGAGCTGTATCATTTTATCGGTAAAGATATTGCCTACTTCCATTGTTTATTTTGGCCTGCCATGCTCGACGGAGCCGGTTTCAGAAAACCAACAGGCGTCAATATTCATGGCTTTGTTACAGTAAATGGCGCTAAAATGTCTAAATCGACAGGCACTTTTATCAAAGCCAGAACCTATTTGGACCATTTAAATCCAGAATATTTACGCTACTATTTCGCATCAAAGTTGAATGATTCAGTGGCTGACATCGACTTAAACTTTGAAGACTTTGTATTAAAAGTTAATTCAGACCTAGTCGGCAAAGTGGTTAATATTGCCAGTCGCTGCGCAGGCTTTATTACCAAGCGTTACGATGGTAAATTATCCAACAACGTCGAAGCGCCCGAATTGTTAGCTGAATTTCAAAATGCCAGCGAGACTATTGCAGACTATATTGAAGCTCGTCATTACAACAAGGCCATCCGTGACATTATGGCCCTTGCTGACAAAGCAAACCAATATATTGACGGACAAGCTCCTTGGGTAACGGTGAAAGACGAATCCAAACAAACCTTCACGCACGATGTATGTTCAATGGGTATTCATTTATTTAGAATATTGGTAGTGTACCTTACGCCAGTGATACCAAAACTTTCAGAACAAGCACAAGCATTTCTAAATGATGAGTTTACTTGGGCAAGCGCACAAGAAGTTAAGCTGGGTCATCCTATCAATAAGTTTAAAGCGTTATTACAGAGAGTTGAAATGGATAAAGTAAATGCCATTATCGACGACTCAAAAGGTAGCTTGGGTTTGCCAAAAGCTGACGAAGCCAAAAGCGACAACAAGAAAAAAGTGAAAGAAACAAATTCGAATGTGCCTAAAGAACATGGTTTGACGCCTTTAGAACGTGACCCTATTGCTGAAACAATTAGTTTTGAGGATTTCGCAAAGATCGATTTACGTATTGCATTGATATCGAAAGCTGAGCATGTTGAAAAAGCTGATAAACTGCTTCGTTTAGAACTGGATTTAGGTGGCGATACAAAACAGGTGTTTGCGGGCATTAAGTCGGCTTACGAGCCGGAAGAACTGGTTGGCAAAATGACCGTAATGGTAGCTAACTTAGCCCCAAGAAAAATGCGTTTTGGCATGTCAGAAGGTATGGTTTTGGCTGCGGGACCGGGTGGCAGTGATTTATTTATTCTTGAGCCGCATGATGGTGCGCAGCCAGGTATGAAGGTTAAATAGAAGTGCCAATTAAAGCAAACCAAAAAGACCGGCTTTTGCCGGTCTTTTTTTGCCTAAAGGCCAACTAAATTTGAATCACGCACCCACTCTTCTAAGCCATCGTTTATGATTATTACATTTCGGACAGACGCCAGCCTAGCTTCCCTTCTCAATGCAAGTAAAAAGCCCGAAGCAGATGTAGTTGCTCATATTTAATGTCTTCACCTAAAGCCTCATAAACCGGCTTCAAACGTTCACTGCCATGCGCTTCGAATGCGACAATACCTGCTTGGACTTGCTCAGCAGTTAACTGAGCTTCGTCTATGAGGCGTTCAGGCTTAGTTAATTTATTGCCTAATTGGGCATACTTATATAAATGATTATAAATAGTATTATCTTTTATCTTTAGCAGACGCGACAGGTCTGCCACTGATCTACCATTTTCAAACTGCTCCACGACTTCCTTGGTTTTGCTACCGACACTTGTCGACTTTGACATTTCTTTTTTAATTTGTGCACTAGCAGTCTGCATATTAGGCACTTCTTGCAAGTCATGCTGACTACAAAAATCGACAATGATTGATAAAAACAACTCCGCATACTTAAGCAACTTTGCGCTTCCTACACCATGAATTTTCAACATACTTTGTTCAGAATGAGGAAGGTAGTAGGCCATTTCTTGTAGGCTTCGGTCGGAAAAAATAGCATAGGGAGGCACATTAGCCTGATCTGCACTCTTTTTTCGTTCAGTTTTAAGTAGTGTGACTAACGTCGTGTTACCAATAACATCTGACTTTGATGTCGTCTGATGTTTTTCTGGTGTTGCTTGCTGCAACATTGCATAAAAAGGCACTTTGCCTTTTAGCACATCAGCGGCTAATTCAGTCAACTTCAAGCCGCCAAATTGTTCTTCTTGTTGGAGTAACTTTTTTTGAATAAGTTGTCGCGATAATGTCATCCACTGTTTTTTATTTAATTCGTTACCAATATCATAGGTTGATAATAGATTATGTTGATTTTGTAGTACTTTTTCTGCGTTTGACCCGCGCAGTACATCAATGATGTGGCCAGCACCGAAACGCTGACCGGTCCTATGCACACAAGATAGAAATTTTTGTGCCGGTACGGTCAGATCAGATTTTTGTTTATTATCAGCTAAACAGTTATCGCACTTCACGCAGGTTTCGCCTACCTCAGGCTCACCAAAATACTGGAGCAACGGGACGCGGCGGCAATCTTCTGTTTCGGCTAAAGCGAGCATTTGATTTAGATGCATGGTTGCAAGTCGCTTTTCATGCTCGTTATTCATTTGGTCGATAAAAAATCTAATTTTACCCGTATCGCCGTAACCAAATAGTAAGAGACAATCAGCATCTTGCCCGTCACGACCCGCACGACCGATTTGTTGGTAATAGCTTTCAATATTTTTGGGTAAATCATAATGCACAACATAGCGCACATCTGGTTTATTAATACCCATACCAAAAGCAATCGTGGCAACAATGATATCGACATCATCGCGTACAAATTTTTCCTGATTAGCTGCACGTTTTAGGTTGTTTAAACCCGCGTGGTAAGGCAGTACAGAATATCCATCTTGTTTTAGCTTCGCCGTCAATTCATCAACACTGGAGCGTGACTGGCAATAAACAATCCCTGATTGCTTTGCATGCTTCTCTATAAAATCCTTAGTTTGTTGATACGCCGATTCTTTAGGTGCAACTTCAAGATATAAATTTGGACGGTCAAAACTCGCAATAAACTCACTATCCCCAGTGATGTTAAGCTGGCGTTTAATATCTTCTCGAACCCTCGGGGTTGCTGTTGCGGTGAGCGCAATTGTCACTGCATCTGGGAAACATGACACAAGACGATCTAATTGACGATATTCAGGCCTAAACTCATGCCCCCATTCTGAAATACAATGTGCTTCGTCAATTGCGATACAAGGTATATTGATACTTTGCAATAGGTCCAGAATACTGGGTTGAAGTGCTGTTTCGGGCGCCAAGAAGAGAAGTTTAAATTGGCCGTTTTTGAGCCCCGCTAGATTATTTTGATATTCCTGCGGACTTAACGAACTATTTAACACCGCAGCAGAGATATCGAGTTCGACCAATTGCCTAACTTGATCTTGCATTAATGAAATTAAAGGTGAAATAACAATGGTCAGGCCATCAAATACCATCGCCGGAATTTGGTAGCATAATGACTTACCACCGCCTGTAGGCATAATTGCTAAGGTATTACATTGTTCAAGTACACTCTCAATAATCTCTTGCTGAGTGGATCTAAATTGATCAAACCCAAATACGGTTTTGAGAATTTGTTGGGCGTTTTCCAATCTAGCATCGTTCGTGGGTAACTTCATGCGCAAAAAAATGTCCATTGTGGGTAATAAGGTACGATTTCCAACACTGGTATTCGCAATATGAATTAATAATGAGTTGCTTTGATGACCTCTGTTACATAACCTTTTTAGAGACTGCAGCTTGTGAATGTCCAACTCTTGCGCTAGCCGCTGCAAAACGCGGTTTTTTAACCTGCCATTTAGACTTGATTGTAGACAATGGTATTTCTCGTTTTCTTGCAACTAGAATATACATAGACGAAAACGCCGGTAAGTAACGTTTACAAAAGAGTTGCAACTTTGAACCTGGTAAGAATCGTTTATTAGCAAACAATGATGAATACATAACGTTCTCTTGTTCTACAATCTCAAAACCTAGTAGCTGTAACCAATCTTTGATTCGTGCACTGGTAAAAAATCGGCCTTGATGAAGCATGTTTCCTCTATTTATCGGAAAATACTTTAGCACGCCAGCCAAACTATACGGGTTGAACCCAGCTATAATCAACTGGCCATTAGCAGTAATTGCGCGATTAACTTCGCGCAATATTTGATGTGGGTCTTGGGCAAAGTCTAGTTCTGCAGCCAACAAGAAAGCGTCAACTGAGTTTTGTTGCAATGGTAGCTCCCTAGAAATACCGCGCACATTCGCTTTTGCATGGTCCACGTCAGTTATATTTACGACGTGCTTTATTGGGCAGCTTGGAATATTGATGTCACTACTTAAACTACCTAATCTGACAAAGTGATAACCAAATATTCGCTCAACGATTGGCGCACAAGCATTTTCGAGCTCAACTCGAATTTGTTCGCCTTGGCTGAGAGCCTTCCACGTAGTAGGATATGGCGGCGTCGTTTCACTTAACGCTGAACGCATCACGAAAGACTTACTCCCCTTAAATGTAGTAAAATATGAGTAATCAAGGTTATAGTGAACGAGCATCGATATGCAAGCGTAATAATATAAAATTGCGAGATACTGCAGCATATTACCAACCAAAGTTGCTAATCGCAGTGGGCCGCACCCTAAAACAGTAAACGGAAAATGAATTTGTATGAATAATATTTTT
The DNA here is from genome assembly GCF_937770335.1 of uncultured Glaciecola sp. Classification (GTDB taxonomy): domain Bacteria; phylum Pseudomonadota; class Gammaproteobacteria; order Enterobacterales; family Alteromonadaceae; genus Glaciecola. Next base: position 275,116 of record NZ_CALJHY010000002.1, on the reverse strand, counting down.
GCCATTCCGGCTTTTTCTGATAATTATATCTGGTGTGTACATGACACCAAACATGCGGTAGTTGTCGACCCTGGTGATGCAAAGCCGGTAATAAAAACACTTAAGGAGAAACAATTAACCCTTACGTCTATCCTAATAACTCACCATCATCATGATCATACCGGCGGTATTGAAGAGCTAGTGAGCGCATATCCTGGGGTTAAAGTTTATGGTCCAAAGAATCCTCTAATTGAAGGTATTGATTTGCGTTTATCTGAGGGCGAAAGCCTTTCCTTGTCCAATCCCGAACTCGACCTTAACGTACTAGAAACCCCCGGACATACAATGGATCATATTGTATTTTACAACAACGAACTGATGTTCTGCGGTGACACTTTGTTTTCAGCTGGCTGTGGACGTATGTTTGAAGGAACACCTGAGGTGTTTTATCACTCATTGCAAAAACTAACACACCTGCCCGAACAGACAAAAGTGTATTGTACGCATGAATATACTCTGGCAAACCTAGCCTTTGCGATGCACGTAGACCCTGAAAATACAGCGCTTCAAGATTATCAAAGCTGGGCTAATAAACAGCGAGCAAGTGACCAAATTACGCTACCTAGTAGCATTGCCGAACAAAAAAAGATAAACCCCTTTCTTCGCTGTACTAATAAAAGTATCAAACAAAATATTGAAAATATCATGAACTTATCGGCGGATTCTGAAGTCGACGTTTTCGCCGCATTAAGAAGCTGTAAGGACAATTTTTAATTAAAGGCTAATTTTGCTATAATTGGCGATCTCAAAAGGTGAAAATGCCTCAGAAATAAGCGCGAATATGCTTAATCAACGTAATAAAAACACATTAGAAAATAATGTAGTGCGCAACTAAAGAATTGGGAACAAATGAAATATATTACAGCTTTCTTGCTGCCGCTCGTATTGAGTGGCTGCGTATTAACAAAGCAAAATACAACCCAACAACAGATTGCTGAAGCCATAACGCCAGAACATGATGAATTTGCCTGCGTCGTTTCTAACGAGCTTGGTCAAGAGCTGTGTGGAACATCCAACGAAGGGGTTTTAGCCGTTATTCACCCTGCTGAACCCGTTGAGCTAAACTTAAATGAAGAAACGGTGCCTGCACCGATACAAATTACTGACAGTTGGGACCGTGTTAGAAAAGGATTTACCTTCGCTGTCCCTGATAAGAAGCGGGTAACGAATCAAAAAAATTGGTACTTGCGCCACCCTTCTTATATGAAGCGAGTTTCAAAACGCGCTGAACCGTTTTTATACTATATTATTGAAGAATTAGAGAAAGCAGGAATGCCTAGTGAGCTGGCGTTACTGCCGATCGTAGAAAGCGCATTTGACCCATTCGCCTATTCCCATGGTCGAGCAGCCGGTATGTGGCAGTTCATTCCAGGCACGGGTAAAAGTTTCGGTATGAAACAAACATGGTGGTATGACGGCCGTCGTGATGTTATCGCATCGACCGCAGGAGCTATAAAGTACCTTCAACGCTTACATGAAATGTTTGACGGAGATTGGTTACATGCTCTCGCTGCTTATAATAGTGGTGAAGGACGTGTTATGCGCTCTATTCGAAAAAATAAACGTCTGGGTAAAGCAACCGACTTTTGGTCGCTCGACTTACCCAGAGAAACACGTGCATATGTACCAAAATTGTTAGCGCTCGCCGACATATTAGCGAATAAAGAATCTTATGCATTTGAATGGCCGACTATTAGTAATCAACAGGTTATTGAAATTGTTGATGTCGGCTCACAAATAGATTTAGCCGTTGCTGCTAAGAAAGCGGGACTAACCACTAAAGAACTGCATGCCTTAAACCCCGGTTATAATCGTTGGGCAACCGACCCTGATGGTCCGCATAGACTGGTTGTGCCTCGTCGTCTTGCAGATGAGTTTATCTCAGCATTGGCTGAAACAGATAAAAAAGATAGATTAAATTGGGTTCGTCATAAAGTAAAATCAGGTGAAAATTTGGGCTTAGTCGCTAACAAATATAATACAACTATTGATGTCATTCAGAGCATTAATGGCATGAAAAATAATGTGATATATACCAATGACTTTTTGCTTGTACCTATTGCGTTGAAGAGCATGGAAGAATATTCACTTTCCGCTAATCAGCGACTCGCTCGCACACAAGCCGAAAAGAAAGGGGCATATCAGCTAACCCATAAAATTAAAAGTGGAGATACTTTCTGGGATTTATCACGCTCTTATAAAGTCTCAATACGAGACTTAGCAAAGTGGAACGGCATGGCTCCGCGCGATCCACTAAAACCGGGCAAGGAGTTAGTCGTTTGGGTTAATCAAGTGTCCGAACAGCAAACTGACAATAGCATTATGCGAACGTTAACTTACACAGTGCGAAATGGTGATTCATTGTCTCGAATAGCCGACAAGTTCAATGTCAAAATAAGTGATATTACGAAATGGAATAACTTGAATGGCAAACGCTACTTGCAGCCTGGTCAAAAGTTGAAGTTATACGTTGATGTGACCCGAACTTAGTGTGAAGCGAAGAACTTGATAGTAAATGCAACGAGAACTGGCAATAACTTGATGTTGTCACACAATGAGTAGAAGATCCGGTTATTTAAAAGAACGATTTATTTAAGAGATAATCTGATTTAAAAGAGCGTATTGATCAAAATACGCTCTTTTTACAATCTTACGCCTTCCTCCAAGTGGTTCCAGAAGGATTATCCTCGAGAACGACGCCCATTTCATTCAAACCATCACGAGCCGCATCAGCTGAAGACCAGTCTTTATTTTCGCGGGCTGTATTTCGTTGCTCTATTAACGCTTCAACTTTAGCAGCGAAGTCATCACTAACTTGGTCTTTACCAGATACATTTCCTTGCAAATAGCTAGATGGATCCATTTGTAAAATGCCCAAAATAGCCCCTAGCTTTTTTAGAATACCGGAAAGGTCATTGGCTACATCCGGGTCACTGGCTTTATTTAAGTCTTTGGCCACATCAAATAGGACAGAAAATGCGATGGGCATATTAAAATCATCGTTCATTGCGGTTTCAAATCGAGCTAAATACCCTCCTTTCGATAGATCTACGTCCATGTTTGGGTTGGTCTCGCGCAATGACGTATATAATCTCTCTAGTCCTGCTTTTGCTTGTGAAATACTGTCCTGTGAATAGCTTAATTGACTGCGGTAATGAGCCGACATTAAGAAAAACCGTAAGGTTTCAGGATCATGTACTGTTAACACATCGCGTAACGTGAAGAAGTTACCCAATGATTTGGACATTTTAACATCGTCAACCTGCACCATTCCAGCATGCATCCAGGTATTTACATAGGGCGTCTCAAATGCACAGCATGACTGCGCAATTTCATTCTCATGGTGTGGAAACATCAAATCTGAGCCCCCACCGTGGATATCAAAATGCTCGCCTAAGTGTTTATGGTTCATTGCAGAACATTCAATATGCCACCCTGGACGACCATCACCCCAAGGTGATGTCCAACTAGGCTCATCCGGTTTCGCCGACTTCCATAACACAAAATCCAATGGATCATCTTTATCGCTCGTAGTCTGAACGCGAGCGCCAACGTTTAGCTGTGACAGGTCTTGCTTGCTTAAGCGACCATATTGCTCATATGAACTGACATCAAACAACACGTCTCCCGATGGTGCTTGATAAGCATGTTTTTTATCGACTAAACGTTGAATGACATTCACTATTTCGTCCATATGCTCAGTAACACGTGGTTCGATATCAGGCTCTACTAAGTTTATTGATGCAAAGTCTTCGTGCATCATGCCGATGGTACGCGCTGTTAACTGGTCAGGGGTTTCGTTGTTAGCAATGGCACGCTGGATGATTTTGTCATCAACATCAGTAATGTTACGCACATAATTAACATCATACCCGGCGTGACGAAGGTACCGAACCATAATATCAAAGCTCAGATAAGTTCGAGCATGACCCATATGACAGAGATCATACACGGTAATTCCGCACACATATAAGCCGACCTTATTCTCAACTATTGGAGTAAATGGCTCTTTTTTGCGCGTTAAAGTGTTGTAAATCTGTAGCATATTTTGTGCTTACCTCATGGTTCTGTTAATTAGCGTTGCTGTGTAACAAGGTTGAAATCGGACGAATTCTAGCATCGACACCATAAATGTGAACTGCTTTTATGAATAATGCAGTAAAAACATCAGCATCTCATTGGTGTTACAGGTATTTTACGCTACCATTACGCCACTTAAGTTTCATGTTTTTGGCTTCTATTTATACAAAGCGAAAAACAGAGCAAAACATCAATTTTTTACAGGACAACACAATGGTTATTTTAAAAACAAATCACGGCGACATTAAGTTAGCTATGTTTGCAGACGCAGCACCAAAAACAGTCGCAAACTTCTTGAGCTATGTTGAAGAAGGTTTTTACAACGGAACAGTATTTCATCGTGTGATCAGTAACTTTATGGTTCAAGGTGGCGGTTTTGAACCGGGTCTTGAGCAGAAAACACCAAAAGCTCCTATTGAAAACGAAGCTGACAATGGTAAAAGTAACAAAGTAGGTACCCTTGCAATGGCTCGCACTAATGACCCACATTCAGCAACGGCTCAGTTTTTCATTAACGTAAAAGATAATAATTTTTTAGACTTTACTGCAGCAAATTCGCAAGGCTACGGTTATTGTGTATTTGCTGAAGTTATTGAAGGCATGGACGTGGTTGAAAAAATCAAAGGTGTAACTACAGGTAACATGGGCATGCATCAAGACGTGCCGCTTGAAGATGTCGTATTATTATCAGCTGAAATTATTGAATAACATAAACCTAAATTCTTAGGTTTATAACAATATGTCTATCACCTACTTTATCTCCGATCTGCATTTAAGCGCAGATCGGAAGGATATTAGCGCCTGCCTATTTCGCTTTCTGCAAACTGAAGCACTTGATGCTGATGCGCTTTATATTTTAGGCGATTTGTTTGAGGTATGGATAGGTGACGATGATATAACGCCCTTCTCTGAAAGTATTACCAACGCATTGAAAACATTAAGTGTAACGGTGCCTATCTACTTTATTCATGGTAATCGCGACTTTGCTATTCGACAAGCCTTTGCAGCCAGAGCGGGAATGACTATTCTGCCTGAGCAGCATGTCATCGATTTGTATGGCCGCAAAGTATTGCTGATGCATGGTGACGAGCTTTGTACTCGCGACATTGAATATCAAAAATTTCGTAAGAAATCTCGCAGTTGGTGGTGGCCTCGACTTATGCTGTTACTACCTTTAAAAACGCGCCAGAAAATTGCTAATAACGGACGTCAAACAAGTAAAAATAATCAAAAACAACTTACCGCTGAGATTATGGACGTTACGCAAAGTGAAGTTGAGTTAGCAATGCAGCGTCACGGCGTTGATTTACTAATACATGGACATACTCACCGTCCAAAGGTGCATACATTTAACCTTGATAACAAATTGATGAAACGCATTGTATTGGGTGATTGGTATGATCAAGGCAGTATCCTCATTGCTGATAAACAACACTTATCTTTGGCAAATCGGGTTTTCTAATTATTCGTGGTAACTTATGTTTAATGATCACCTTATACACACATATAAAACGCCTGTTGAAACCACTTTTTTAATACTAACTTTAGTATTAGTCTTGCTGTAAATTATGAAATCGTTTGTAAAATAAGCAATTCCTTTCTATCATCCGTGTCGAATTCGTTACATTGATGTATTTGTGTCGCGCTAAAACGGCTCTTAGCGCTAAACTCCGAAGAGAATAGAAAAGGACATCAACAATGCTTAACCTCAGCATCAAGTACTTAGTACTGGTGGTTATTAATGTCGTAATCGTTACTATATTAATAATAGGTGAAGACCAAAAATTCGATGTGTTCGACACCGACTACGTAATTAACCTATTAGATAACAGCAAGAAGCTAGAAAGACAAATAGTTGACCTTTCTTCGCGAAATAGATTTTTAGAAACATCAAGCGAGGGTATTCAACGCCAAATAGTGCAAACCAGAACCATGATTGATACTAGCCTTGAAAAATTAAAACGATGCAAGACCGAACAGGTAACAATGATTTCGCGGGGCGAACAGCAAGTGGTGCAGCGCGCAGAAACAGCCTCTCCACAATCTTTCAGTGTAAAAGAATGTAGTAACAATTCAGCCCAAGTCAGTTTGTTAAACCAACAAATGATAGCATTGAAAGAACAAGTCACTATCGCCAATGTAGCAGTTCGTGATGCCAATACAGAAATAAAAATAATGCAAAGTGAGCTTGATAGATTGCACTCAACCATAGAAAGGTTTAATCAAGGAGAAAGCTTGCTGCTAGAGGCTAATCAGCAATTAGAAAGCGACTTGTCGAGCAATATTTATGTGAAGCAGATGTATGCTACCCCAACATATTGCCAACCGCCCCGCTTTGAAGAATTAGTGTGTGTGCAGCGCTTATTAGTGCGACCAAAGTTCAGTAAAAAACCATTTACCAATGTGCAGACGACACTGATAAATCCGAGAGGAAAAGTAATTGGTAAATTTAATTACGATGCCAATAAAGCGAAATTGATTAACTTCCCATTCCCTGAAAATAGTAAACAACCTGCCGGCGAATATATCGTCAGTCTCGTTGTGAATGAACAAATACTAATAGAGAAGATTACGCTTAAGCACTAATCAAAGCGATGGTTGCTTTATGTTGCTTGGGTATTTATAAACGAATTTAAGTTAGCACCGCATTATTCGACGAATCGCTATTTACCCGATGCGTCATTCTTTATTAAGCACACTGCTTTTTATCAGACGCAGCCGCGTTTATCAGGCGCAGCGACTTATCCGGCGCACCAACTTATCCGGCGCACCGCTATGAAAGCGAAACTCACCACTGTCGGGTGATTGGATCAGATCGGCTTCAACTTCGGCAAAAATAGCCACACGCTCTGAAATATCTTTTCCTGCTATTGATTCTGCCAATTCGAGATAATCTTCAAAATGCCTTGCTTCTGAGCGCAGTAGCGATATATAAAAGTCGCCTAACTTCGCATCAACATGCGGAGCTAACTTTGCGAAACGTTCACATGAGCGAGCTTCAATAAAGGCGCCACAAATTAATTTATCAACAAGAGCATCAGGTTCGTGGGTCTTCACATGACGCAGCAGACCTTTAGCATATCGACTTGAAGAGATATTTTCATAAACAATTTGATAATGTTCCATCATCTCTAACACTTGATAAAAGTGATGAAGTTCTTCCTTTATCAACAATACCATTTTATCGATCAGGCCTTGCCCATATGCAGAGTTTTGTGCTGGCATCATCGACTTAGTTAGCTTGTTGTGCTTTGCTAAAACGCGCCAATCGCCCTTCATCCGATAAGTGAAGTCCTCATATGGCTTTAACCATTGTAACAAAGCTTGACTGCTTTCTTTATCTACTGCATATCGGCGTATTAAAAACATCGCACTTTGCGCCGCCTTTAACTCACAAATAAGGTGATCAAGCAGCACAACTGACAAGTTTTCAGACTTTACCGCCTCGTCAACCCAAGTTTGTGGAGTTTCACATTTTAGGAAGCTGTTGATTGGTTCGAGTAACGTAGCTACATTCAAATTTTGGTTCGCTTTAAAAAGAGTAATTCATATGATCTGCGAGGGATTTTAGCTGATTTTATGATACTTGTAGACCATTATCTAAAATCAACTCTAGATACCTTTATTTGTGAAGATAATATACTCAAACATTATACCCATGTTGAACCCTAAGCAATTCTGCAGTCATAATATAACTATTCAAAATGTCTTATATACCTTTGATTGATAAGCCATGTGTTAGGCTTTTGGCTGTTGCAGACAGACCACATTTTACATCACGCTGCTTTAATGAGTTTAGACACCATCATCTTACTCTCACTGATCATTTCCACCGTCGCTCGGCGTAATTTCAGCAATAGCAAATAAGCTAAAGGCACAAGGAATAAACTGGTGATAGTACTGAATAACAGACCACCAATAATTGCTATCGCCATAGGCGCATAAGGAGGACCATCACCACCAATATTAACGTCGCCAACGGCCAGCGGAAGCAGTCCTAACACGGTGGTTAATACTGTCATTAAGATAGGTCTGACACGAGTTAAACACCCTTCAATTATTGCATCCGGCACACTCATTCCCGTGTTAGCCAGATGATTAATTCGGTCGACTAGCACAATACCGTTGTTAACCACGATACCCATTAAGATCAACATGCCTATCATGCCCATCACGGTCATCGCATTACCTGTTATTAGGAATGCCCAGAAAACACCCGTAAATGAAAAAATAAGTGAAGTAAGAACTGCTGTTGGCAGCAACAATGATTCGAATAACGCGGCCATCACGATATAGATCATGATAATAGCTAGTACCATATTTGTTAGCATTATCGATTCGTCTTCATCTTGACGCTGAAAACTTCCTTCTAAAGACCACGAATATCCCGCAGGCAATTCAATGTTCTGCATGATTAACTCAATCCGTTCGCGAGCTTCGTCTACCGTGATATCAGACTCCAAGTTACCACCAATACGTAGTGAAGTTTGGCGCGAACTGCGTTGTATTTGAGATAACCGTGGCTCTACTTTCATGCTTGCCACCATATCCAATGTCACGTTTTGATTCTCATCGCGAAAAATAGTCAGATTACGTAGCTTTTCGACCGAGGTTTGTAGCGACTCGTCGTACATCAATCGAATACTAACTTCTCCGTCTGTCTCGCTTCTGAATGTGCGTAAATTTGAACCGCGTAATGCAGTGCTCACAATTGTCGACACATCCGTTGAACTCAAACCAAAACGAAAGGCTTTTTCTCTATCTACGGTCAGTTGTAGCTCAAAATCTTGACCATCTACATCGGTTTTTACATCAGTTAAGCCTTCAACGCTATTCAATACCGGTACGATTTGATTGGCTAATTCCAACAGGTTTTCAGAGCTCTGACCAAATAAGGTAAGTTGAACGCCGCCACCTGAACCTTGGTCCCACTGAAACGAAGGTTTGGCTCTAGCAAATAATGGCATTGTCTCTCTAATATCATCTTTCAAGTCTGTTACTTTTACGGGTATGTCATCTTCTAAGGTAATTCCCGATACAGCAAAACCCGCAGTGTAGTAGCTATACACTTGCTTGATATGAAATTTCTCTTTATTCGCATACAAATAATCTTCCATTTTGGCAACTGACTTCTCTACTTCTCCTAAACTGTAATTCCCTTGAATATCATAATTCAGCCAAATACGATCTTGGTTATTATTGCTGTCATCATCGCTTTTCAACAATGTTATTGGGATACTGGTACTTAATAATATTACAATCGCAATAACCCCTGTCGCTTTTTGATGCGCAAGTGTCCATCTCAAAACATGTTCATACATTACTTTTAATTTTGACGACTTTTGTTGCGCCGGTTTCGGCTGAATTTTGAGTTTTGTTGTGAGTAAAGGGATGAGAGTTTGGGCAATCAGCAGCGACGCCACTAACGATATACAAATTGAGACCGCTACATGCTCTAAAAATACGGTTATCTCCGCTTTTACCCCAACAATGTTCGGCAAAAACACAATCACTGTGGTCGCTGTGCCAGCAATAATAGCCAGGCTAACTAACGAAACACCTTTTTTAGTTGCTTCTATTATATCAGTCGACTTTTCACGTTCTTGAAAAATACTCTCCGTCACTACCACTGCATTATCTACCAGCATGCCTACTGCCAGCATTAAACCCATAAGAGATAAAATATTTAGCGTGTAACCCATAAAATACATACAAGCGAGTGTGATACAAATGGCGAAAGGGACAGATAACACAACTACCAGCGTCGTTGCCAGATTACGTAAAAATAAATACAACACAATAATAGATAAAAAACCTCCAATTAAGCCTGAATTTATTAGATCTTGCAGCGACTGAGTGACACTAGTAGCTTCATCTTGCATAATAAAAACATTGATACCGCTAAATGCACTACTGTTTTTTGCATTTTCAATTTCTGCCATGACAGCATCCGACACTTCAACTAAGTTTGCGCCCGACTCTCTGAAGATATTCAAACCAATCGCATGGGTTTTATCTAAGTGTCTACCTTCCATCGCCTCTGGTGTTTCATACATCACTTGTGCGATGTCACTGAGTCGCACATTGCGCATCACCATTAGGTCAGCAATTTCCTCTTTGCTCTTATATTCCCCCGTTGGATTAACCGTGATTTTTTGGTCTAGATCAAAAAATTGCCCCGCTGTCATAGAAAAATTAGCTTCGCGCAAGATTCTGGTTAATGCGTCAACATCAACATGCAATGCAGCGACTCGATCTGGGTTAAGACGAATTGAAATCTGTTTTTTTTGCACGCCATATAATTCAACTCTTGAAACACCTTTAATGCGTTCAATCGGCATTTTCAAATTACGCTCTAATAAATCAAATGAATTAGAAATATCGCGATCACTAGACAAGCGTAATTGAAAAACGGGCATATCAGACAAGTTGAATTTATACACCATGACACGTTCAACATCGCTCGGCAGTAGATGACGTATAGCATCAATTTTTTCACGAGCTTCTATACTTTTAGCTTTTATATTTGCGTCCCAATCAAAACGAATATTGATTTCAGCACTGTTTTCATTCGAAACAGAACGCAGTCGCTTAATACCCGACATGGTCGCTAACGCCTCTTCAACCGGACGCGTGATCATTTTCTCAATTTCAGCCGGTGTTGCATCTTGATACGGTACTTGAATAAATAGTTCAGGGAAGTCGATACCGGGAAATTTTTCTAATGGTAAATAACGACTCGCTCCGAGTCCCATAACAAGTAACGACAAAAACAGCATTGTTATGGTAACCGGACGCCGTATAGCGAATGAAGCGAGTAATGCGCCTGCGTGTGAGAACTTATCCATGGCTAGGCTCCTCTGCTGTTGTTACTGTCCGTGCAGTGGAATCCTGGACTGAAGCGACAACTGGCTTAAATTGTTTGCGATCGAACAGACTGTACAATACAGGAATAAGGAAAAGGGTTAGCAAAGATGCGAATAACAAGCCAAATATAACGGTGATTGCCATAGGTGTACGAATTTCTGAGCCCTCACCCAAACCTATTGCCATTGGCAACAAACCTAACACAGTTGTTAAGGTTGTCATCAAAATCGGACGCAATCGACTTTGTGCTGCTTCTATTATCGCCTCCCCCTTTTCAACACCACTTTGGCGCAGTTGGTTAATTCGGTCAATCAACACAATCGCATTATTAACGACAATACCTGCCAGCATAATTAAGCCTATAAAAACAACTACGCTTACATTTGTGCCTGTTAGTACTAGACCATATATTGAGCCGGCGCAAGCCATCGGTACAGTAAACAAAATAAGAAACGGGTGTAAGAAGGATTCAAATTGTGAGGCCATCACGATATACACCATAAATACTGCCAAAGCCAACGCAAGATAAAGAGACTCAAAGCTGGCCTTCATTTCCTCGCTTTGCCCTGCTACCTTTGCTTGCAGAGTGATAGGCAATCGGATGCTATCGATCGCTTGTTGTGCATCAATTGCGGCTGCACCGAGATCACCATAAGCTAAGTTTGCCGAAACCAAGACAACACGTTGTTGATTCACACGGCTAATTTCACTTGGGCCTACTGACATTTCAATATCAGCCACAGCCGACAATGGGATGGAGGGTGAAGCTCCTGGGTTAATGATAATTTGGCCAATATCGGCTACTGAATCACGTTGTTGCTCTTGATTACGCACCAAGATATCGACTTTTCTCTCATCAATACTGAATTTACTCGCAATTTCCCCACCTATTTTAGTGGCTAGCAGCTTAGATACAGTCGGCGCGTTCAAACCTAATTGTGCTAATTTTGAGTGGTCAAAATTGATTTTCAATTCAGGGTTACCGCTTTGCAACGAGCTTTCGATATCAGCAAAACGATTATTTTTTGCAAGCTCATCAGCTAACACATCACCGTATTTTTTTAAATTAACCAAATCATAGCCAATGATCTCAATTTCTAGCGGTGTTGAAAAACTGAATAATTCTGGTGCACCAAATTTACTTTGTATACCCGCCTTATTTCTTAGGTAAGCGCGCATCGCTTCAATGACTTTTTGTTCTTGCTCAACAGTTGCGATATTTTCCATTACCACATTCAGTTTCCCCCAATGATCGCCACCTTGTGCCGGTGAAGCATTCATTAAACTCCCCGTACCTGCCAATGAATAGGTTCGTTCAACCCCATCTTGTTGCTGTGTAAAAGTAGCTAATTGGGAAAGTAATTTGTCAGTGTTTTCCAGTCTTGAACCGGTAGGTAGGGTAATTTCCACATCAAACTCGCCTTGCGACATGGGTGGTATTAGTTCGATACCAAGCTTTGGTATCAGCATTATTGATAACAACGAAACTGAAATAATTACACTAAAAACTAGGAGTCTGGCCTGCATTGCCCAATCTAATAATTTAAAATAAGTAGCAGACAATGCATCATATATTTTATCAAATACCCAAAGCGCCGGTTTAAATAACCCACCTAGTACTACGCTCAGAATTCTAAACAAAGACACTGTAAATCCAACAATAGCGGCAGGAATAAAATAGAACACAGTTTTGAATAACCAGCGTAACGGAGCCCCTAAGTACCAGAAAAAACGTTTAATTTTGCCCGTTGGTTTGCTTACTTTAAAACGCGGCCCTAAATCAAGTTCAGTGCCTTGTGTGGTGACACTAAGATGAGATTTGTCCCGCGCTGCCAACATAGGAATAAGAGTAAGCGCAACAACGAGGGAGACTAACAAAGCAAAAGTAACCGTTAACGCTTGGTCACTGAATAATTGCCCGGCAATACCCTCAACAAAAACGAGAGGAAAAAACACTGCCATTGTGGTTAAGGTCGAGGCAACAATAGCCATTGAGACTTCTGAAGTGCCTATTGAGGCAGCTTCCATAGCGTTAACTTTGTTCTTTTTGTGGCGGTCTATATTTTCTAGAACCACAATACTATTATCGACTAACAAACCGATCGCCAATGCAATCCCGCCTAGACTCATTATATTTAAGCTAATGTCATAGCTATTCATCAAGTTGAAGGTAGCGATAATAGAAACGGGTATTGAAATGGAAATAATTAAAGTTGCCCAAACATTCTTGAGAAAAAAATATAAAATGAACATAGCTAAAACACCACCGATAAGGGCAGCCGATTTAACTTCGGCTATGGCATTGGAGATAAACTCAGATTGGTCATACACTTTTTGTAGCGCATAGTTTTCAGGCAAATTACGGCGAATATTTTCAAAACGTTGAGTCACGGCATTAGCCACATCTACTGTATTTGCATCACCTTCTTTGTAAACCGCTATTTCAACACCCTCCAAGCCATTGAAACGGGAAATTGAATCGCGTTCTTTATATGCATCAACGACCTCGGCAACGTCATTCAACTTTATAAACTTGCCCTCTCGTGTTGCAATATAAAGGTTGCGCATATCGTCTAGGGTTTCAAACTGATTAATAGTACGCACGAGGTATTCTTGTGAACCGTCTTCAACACGACCACCTGATGCGTTTACATTTTCGTCTTTGAGGCGTTGGATAATTTCACTGATAGAAATGTTAAGTTGACTCGTTCTTTGTTGATCAATAAGCACTTGAACTTCGTTTTCAAGCCCGCCACCTATGCGCACTGAAGCAACGCCTTCAATAGACTCTAACTTTCGTTTTATTTCTTCTTCAGCGTAAATTCGAATACGTTTAGTGGCGTTAATATCCATGCCAGCCGAGCTATTCACTTGCTCACTAACGGCCCCTAAACCTAAGCGCATAACAGGGTCGAGGCTCGGGTTAAAACGCAGTAGCAACGGGCGCTTTACATCTAATGGTAAAAATAAAACATCGAGCTTTTCGCGAACTTCTAAACTGGCTAAAGCCATGTCAGTGCCCCAATCAAACTCTAGCACGACATCAGATTGCTCCGCCTTAGATGCCGACACAACTTTACGAACTCCCTTTACCACACCAACAACTTCTTCGATTGGTTTAGTGACCAGTTGCTCTACTTCACCGGGTGCGGCACCGATATAATCTGTACGAATAGTTAAGGTCGGATATGACAATTCAGGGAGCAGGTTAATAGACAAACGGGACAGTGAAACTAAGCCAAAAAGCAACACAGCCAAGGTAAACATCCAAACGGTAACGGGTCGCTTCACTGCAACGTTAATTAAGTTCATGATGATTCCCTCAATTAACCGTTAACGATATTAACGAAAGCGTTGTCTTTTAGATTTTGATGGCCGGTAATCACGACCGTTTCGTTACCAGACAATCCTTCAGTTACCTCAACATACTTACCTTCTTGATAACCTGTTTTAATAGTGATTTTGCTTGCTATCCCTTTGTCATCGACAACAAATACATTAACGGTGTCATCCATCGCAAGCATCGCTTTTCTTGGTAATAACGTTGCATTATCACGAGTGTTATAATTTAAGCTTACTTGTGTAAACATACCGCTCATTAGTTTCTTATCTTTGTTCGGTACGCGCAATGTCACTTTAAATGTACCTGTTTTTGAATCAATAACAGGACTAATCCGTTCAACAAACGCATTAATTTCTGCGTCATTCAAGGCAGTGACGATTAAGCGAGCCTTTTGATCTTTATGTACTTTGGATAACTCTTTCTCTGGCAAATAGACAATGCCGTATAGTTCCTTTTGCTGAACGATATGGAACATTCTCTCGCGTTGAAACGATTCTGTGAGATTACCCACTTTTGCATTTCTCTCTGCAATATATCCGCTAATAGGTGCAACGATAGTCGCTTCTTTCAAATCTAATTTTGCTAACGCGAGTGTTGCTTTTGCTGATTCATATTGTGCTGTAATTTTGTCGTAAGTGTCATCACTGACTAATTTCTGATGATACACTTTATTAATTTTTGCTAGCTCTTTTTCAATGCCCGTCATATCGGCTTGAGCCCGTCTAAGGTTAAGCTCATACCTTTCAGGTTCTAGCTTCGCAAGGATTTGCCCCTTCTTTACATAGTCACCCTCTTCGACCATGATTTGCTCAATGATGCCTGATGCTCTGCCAACTACAAATGCTTCTTCTTTCGCTTCTAATACTGCTGTGGTTGTATAATTTGATGAAATACTACCTTTTTGAACAACGCTGACCTCAACAGGAATGGGGATTACCTTCTCTGTATTTTCTTCTACAATTTTACCTTCTGTTTTAGTCGCTTCAGCTTTACCACATCCATTCAACAAAACAACGGCACTAAGAAGAGCAGCGAGTGCTGCCATTTTAAATTTATTATTCATTGAATTAGTTACATTTCCATAAGTTAGTGCTTTCATCGTCAGTTCCTTGATTGGACTTGTTGTTTTAAATCATATACTTCTTAGTTAGCATCGAATGTGCCAGTTAAGTAATAACGAATAAAAACAATTAGTTAATAATTTAACGATAAACCAGTTTGGGATCTTCACCATTATAGTTGGTGAATTAAACTAATACTTGGTTGAATTGTTACAACATATAAATTCTCGTGAGAATATGCTGCCGCTTGGGTTACAGCGCTTGATGTTCGGTCATATTAAAACTTGAAACGACACTCATGAACCATGAAGATGCATTTGCATTTGCATAGCATTACCTGATTTCTAGTTTGTCGGCGAAGTATTTTTGCCAGGTATACGTTTGATTGGGTGTCACTAATGCTTATTTTGATAACAGGTCTATATTCACTGTCTGTGACCCCAAATTTATAGCCTAGTGACAGTCTGACACCGTCAAGTGATCAAACAGTGACTCATCCGAATATAGGTAAACCGACCATATATTAATTACATCAAGTGATAATGCTCAGCTTCTTTCAAATAGATATTGTGAGATGGAACTTCTATGACAACAAGCTACTAAAATTAATTATTGGCAACGCAATTAAGGAATAAATACTTTGGTTAAGAAGTGGATAAATTGAGTGAGAGCGACAATAAGTTATAAGCACTATAACGCCTATTTCTTTGATTTCAAATCGGACTCATATCAGATAACAATATCAATATTAATATCATTAGACCGCCTCCGTCGGTTCCAATTTTGTCCCAAGTTAATGGTTCTTCGCTCATACTCTTTTTTGCATTTATGCGTTTTATGTCTTCTATCATGACCAAGCCGTTTATCTATAATATACACACCCTCAACACAAACAGTTTTTAAGGCTTTGTCTGTCACACCACGTTTGGATTTTCTGCCCATAGTTCACTCACTTTATTAAATTTCGTGTTTTCTATAAAAAGCGATTAATAACAATAATTCGTCATATATATTGAAGTGGAAAATGAAAAAAATTTTGACCCTTATCAAGCTGTCATTAGAATTTAGACGCTTACCTCGCCTATGTTGTCGGCATTCTAAAATGAGGATTATCTATATTTGTTCTTTATGGTGAGCACTAATTTAATTACGTTGTTGTTCTGATGTAGCCGATGTCAGCTTTAGAAGGAAGGACAGTGGTTCTTGTTCACTCATTTCTTTAGCACCTAAAATGGCTTAACTTACGGCTGCATTAAGATGCTAAATATTGTCGATTATAATATTAAACGAAGTGATAACTGCCATTTTTTTCAGTCAATGTACATAACTGCATAGAGCTGGTATTTAGAATATAATCGACTTCAAAAACGACGCGGGCTCTTAGATACTGACCCAATCGATTCCTGCGATTGACATCGCTATTTGCGGCTTTTTTACTGGAGCTCTTTTATTACTCTTGCGGGCACACCCGCAACAACGGTATTCGCAGCAACTGATTTATTTACCACTGCCCCTGCACCAATGATAGCGTTATCACCAATAGTCACACCTGGCAAAATCTTTGCCCCCATACCAATCCACACGCTATTACCTATTGTAATAGCGTGTGCTGTTTCAATGCCTTTTTTACGTTTTGTTGCATCTAAGGGATGCGTTGCTGTAGATATCAAAACACCTGGGGCTAACATAACATCATCGCCAATGATTACCGGCGCACCGTCTAATATAATACATCCATGATTGGCATAAAACTGCTTACCCAAATGAATATTGTAACCATAGTCGCAATAGAATTGTGGCTCAATCCAAAATGATTGCGCACTACCCAGAAGTCCTTTTAGCGCCTTCATCCCTTGTTTAAACTGGTTAGGAGGCAGCTGATTGAAGTGATGGCAAATCGTTTTAGCGTTCATTCTATCGGCTTGCAATTGCTTGTTGCTAGGAAAGTATGCTTCTCCTATTAGCATTTTTTGCTTTTCGGTTTTTTCAGTCATTAACTTTGTTTTTCACTTTAATTGTTGATTAAGCAAGTCATTGTTGATTGCTGCCGAACACAAATACATATATCAATCAGGATACAAATGGCCAGGTTTTTATTAAAAATTAGGTTTGTAATCATATGATTCAACCGTACCCGATTGATGGAAATTAGCTAATTTTTCTTTTTTCGCAAACCAACTGTTGACCACATTATACGGTACCATTTCAATCGAATTATTGAAATGTTCAACACTGCGGTTATAAATCGTAATCGCAGCAGCAACGTTTTCATTTTTATCGCTAATTTCGTCCATCAATTCTTGTACTATTTTAGTCGAGCCTAATTCAGGATAGTTTTCAGCTGTCGCCCTAAAAGAAGAAAAAACAGCATTCGATTTTGTCTCAACGTTAGCTAACGCTGCAACATCAATCTCATCTTTGTCTAACACAGAAATAGACTCTCTTAATGCAGTCACCTTTTCGATGAAGTCACTTTCAAACTCCTTAAAGTTATCGGTTAACTCAGTCAATTGTGGGATGACATCCTGTTTTAGCTTTTCGTAAGTGATCACGTCAGACCAAGCACGTTTGGCCCGATTTAAATTACCGACAATTTGATTATATAATATAATAATGGCGATGATGACGATAACGGCAACGATTAAAGAAGTGATCATATAGAGTCCTATTTGTTTTGGTTGATGAACTGGATCAAGTTTTTAGACTTTTCCAACATAGGAATTTCAGTTGGATGCGATAATTTTTGCACAAAATCAGCAGGTTTGCGCAACGATGGTTTTTTTACTTGGGTTGGAAAAATATTTTTCGGTAACTCAAAACAAGCAACGGACTGAGAGGTGACATCCATCGACTTTATAAAATTAAAATTATCGGCAAAAGCTAATACAACTTTAGGATCAAAAAATTTCGCTGCTTGAATTTCTGTTGCGCATCTTACTTTAAATAACTTATTAAAAGCTCTACTAGCGGAGTCCCACTTCGTGGAAAAACGCTTGGCATTTAAACAAAGATAGTTGAAGTTAGCGAACTGAACCAACATGCCGTATTTATAAATTGTATTTCTTGACTTCGATTGTCTTGAATTTCCGTTACTGTCTGTCGTGTAATGTGTGGTGACGTTAACGTATTTAAATTCAAATAGGGTGAACGGTGTTGAATCTACTCCACCTAAATAACGTTTAGTGATGCTTTGGCTATCGTCACCACAATTGAATAGCGGAAATAATGATTTTAATTCACGCCAGTAGCTCTTTCCATTGAAGCTATAATCCCTCTCTATGCCAGCGTTTATAGCAACCGAGCGCACATATAACTCATCACCAACCCGCTTGATAGAAGCTAATCGCAACCAAATATTTATAATACAAGCAACACCCATCACAAAACCACCAACGCGCATCCAGATACGCTGGTCATATGACAAATCCATTTGTGCCCAAAAAGACAGTAATGATGAAAGCCCTGCAAGTACAAGACCTATAATTGCTAAAGTATGATTGAACTTATAAGTGCTACGCTGAGAAAATCGGGAAATATGTTGCGCAACCCTATCGATGTCATCCTTAGATTTAGCCGTTATTGCATGTGCTTGCAGCTCACCTAAATGTTCTTTTAAGATTTTGTTTCTTGAATTCTGCTGCATCAGTCATCTCGACAAATAAATCATACGTCATTCTAGTCTGTTGCTCTTAACTGCGTTTCATCAGAACAACCAAACACCTTTGATTACTATATCACATCATTTCTATTCACGATTTCATTTGCATACTAGAACATAGAACCTATGAATAGAAATGAACAACTAATTCACCAACTTTTATTTGACCAAACAGGCCTTTTACAACAAACTCTTGTTAAAGCAATGTTAATAAATTATATTATATGTAACGTTACCTTAACACTCGATTTAGCTGAATAACCCCGTGTGGATGATCGCTAGAGTGATATAAAAGAAAACTTGGTAGGTGCTAATAGTGGTGAGTGGCATAACCCAAGGTCATTATTAATAGTTAGAACAACCTCGTTGTCACAGGAGTCACAATGATTTTAAATCATTTATGGGGTATTTATACTCATCCAAAAGAAGAATGGCAGACTATCGATAAACGCCATGAATCCTACTTTTACGCATTAAGCCACATTATGTTGATCGCACTTATTCCTGCTGGAATGGCATATTATGCCTCCGCCCACTTGGGTTGGGATATTGGAGCTGGAGCGACCTCAGGTACGATTAAATTAACCCAACAAAGCGCAATACAAATGGCAATTGCCATGTATTTTGGCTTAAGTATTGGTGTTGTTGCCCTAGCCGTAATAATTAACGAGTTAGCAAAGGCATTTGATGAGTTCCCCACTTATACACAATCACTGGAGCTTGCTGCATACACTGCAACCCCCATGTTTATGACGGGCTTTAGCGCCTTTTATCCAGAGTTATGGTTTATCATGTGCATGGGGCTTGTTGGGCTGTCCTACTCGGTTTATCTCCTTTACTCTGGTGTGCCCATAATGCTGCATATTCCAGAAGATAAAGGATTTATTTACAGTAGTTCAGTGGTAACTTGTGGCCTTGTATTACTTGTTATACTGATGGCGTCTTCCGTCATCCTTTGGAGCGTTGGTGTCGGTCCGCAATATATGTAAACATTTTATTGAGCATGCAGCAAAAAGCCCGCTAATTGCGGGCTTTTTTTACATTATGAAACTCAATAAGGACTAATTCGAGCCCATATTATGCATTTCAAGATTACTTAACTCTTCTTGAATAACCGGAGATTTAATTTTTTCCCCCCTTGATTTATCAATACTCTCAAGGTACTCCTGATCGACATCACCCGTAATATAATTACCGTCAAATACCGATGTTTCAAACTTAGTAATTGCATTGTTCTCTTCTCTGACAGCATCTACCAAGTCTGTAATATCTTGAAAGATGAGACCATCAGCCTTAATGCATTCACAAATCTGCTCAATTTCACGACCGTAAGCGATCAATTCATTTGCAGAAGGCATATCGATACCATACACATTGGGGAACCGTATTTCAGGCGCTGCAGAGGCAAAATACACTTTATTTGCACCAGACTCACGAGCCATTTGTATAATTTGCTCAGACGTCGTACCACGCACAATCGAGTCATCTACCAGTAAGACATTTTTACCTTTGAATTCAGACGAAATAGCATTTAATTTACGACGTACTGATTTTATGCGTTGTACTTGGCCGGGCATAATAAAAGTTCGACCAATATAGCGATTTTTGACAAAACCTTGGCGGTAAGGCTTATTTAAGGTATTCGCAATTTGCAGTGCTACATCCATGGATGTTTCTGGAATAGGAATAACCACATCTATATCGTAGTCAGCCCATTCTCTTGCTATTTTCTCACCTAATTTACGCCCCATATTGACGCGAGATGCATAAACACTGATGCCGTCAATAAAAGAATCAGGGCGTGCAAAGTAGACAAATTCGAAGATACAAGGGTTACAGCTTGGATTTTTGGCACATTGCTTAGTAAACAACTCACCATTTTGAGTTACGTAAACAGCCTCCCCTGGCGCTACATCTCTAACAAAACTGAAGCCTACCGAATCTAAAGCAACACTTTCAGAAGCAACCATGTACTCATCTCCGTGCTCTGTTTGACGCTTACCCAGTACAAGAGGACGAATACCAAAAGGGTCTCTAAAAGCGACCATACCGTTGCCAATGATGGCAGCAACGACCGCATAAGCCCCGCTAATCTTAGTATGAACGGTTTCTACCGCAGCAAATATTTCTTCGGGCTTTACTACAAACCCTGTTGAATTTTGTAAAGCATGAGCAAAGATATTAAGCAGTAACTCTGAATCTGACGTAGTATTTATATGACGACGAGCAATACTAAAGACCTCAGCTTGCAATTCATGTGCATTGGTCAAATTGCCGTTGTGTGCAAATGCAATTCCGAATGGCGAGTTTACATAAAAGGGCTGCGCTTCTGCTGAACTTGAAGAACCCGCGGTTGGATAGCGACAATGTCCTATACCCATGTTTCCGGTGAGACGTTTCATGTGCCGCGTACGAAATACATCCCTGACCAATCCATTTTCTTTGCGTAAGTGAAACATCCCGTTATCAATTGTCATGATGCCAGCCGCATCTTGACCACGATGTTGCAAGACGGTTAACGCGTCATAGATGTCTTGATTAACAGGACCTTTACTAACAATACCAACGATACCACACATATAGAAACCTTTTACTCGGTAGGAGAAAGGAAGCTAGAGCTACCTTTCACATATTCAAAAAACCATTCAATAATGACTGAAAATTCAGGCACTAATATAGATTGTAGCCACCATTTACTATCGGCAAATGGAGTAAAAGTGTCCATAAAGAAAAGTAATGCACTAACAATAAGTAAACCTCTGATTGCACCAAAGACAGCGCCTAGCGCTCTGTCGGTACCACTAAGTCCAGTCGCCTTTACCAACTGAGAAAAAACATAATTGACGAGGGCGCCAACAATTAATGTCGAAATAAATAAGATCGCAATGGCCACACCATTTCTAAATAATTCATCTGAAATACGGGTTAAAAATGATGCGAGTTGAAGATATAATTGACTAGAGATAATAAACGCAGAAAACCATACTACTAATGAGATAGCTTCCTTGATAAAGCCTCTAATTAGACTGATGACTGCAGACAAGGCGACGATGCCTAAAATGGTAAAATCAAACCAGTTCATATAAGAGGTGCATCATAGGTAGAATTTCTGTCATAAACCTGTCCGAAATGCTGATGTAGCCAACATTAAAGTGGGGGTTCTAGGATGGACCGCATTCTACCAGAAGGTGTCTTTCAGGCCAATGATAAAATGGACAAATGCTGGTTTTTTTAGGTTAGTCGGACACAACGTCAAAGGTAGTTACTTTGCCGGTAAGCCCTGTAGTCTCTTTCAGGTGAGGTAGCGCCAAATCCAGTTTCTGTTTATCTAACTCAGGACCAACAAATACTTTGGTTAACCGTCCAGCATTTGTTTGTACTTTTCTACTGAAAGAGCGGTAGCCCGCCTTTTCTAACTTTCTAAGTAAGTCGTTGACATTTTTTTGATTACCAAAACTGCCTAATTGAACTACCCAGCCGGCGTTATCATTCGCAGTATCAGGGACACTTTTAACTAGCGTTTGTTCGGCAAGAGAATTATTTTTTATTGCGGTGTTATTGCCAGCCGTTTTTGAATTCGCAGGGTTTGGTTTATTTGCTTTACCTGCTCGCAAATTGCTCGCCATGAGTTCAGCCATGCGGCGCTCTTCATCAGTCTGTTTTGAAGCATCACCAGTCAATTGACCGTTAGTGTCGGCATTTCTTACTTGCTCGAGCAGCCCATCGGCTGCTTGTTCGTCAAGCACGACGATTTCTCTGCGAGTGGCTTTCGCCACTGCATCTGTAGGAAAACTATCTGGTGCAATTGCTGATAGATTTGACGTTGAGCGCGGAAAGTCCACAAAACTTTCAGTATTAGTTTGCTTCTTGCCATCCAAATAATCAGGCAGAAAGATAACCGTCACGGCAACTAGGATAACTGTACCTACAAGCCTATTTTGTAACGCATTTGACACTGATTATTCCTCAACAAATTAATGTGTGATGTCGGCTTACAGATGATTATGCACTAGCATGGTATTTTAGAACAGCCGCAACGGTTAAAAAAGATCCCATAACCAAGATAATATCATTGACTTTAGCATTCGTTAACGCTTGTTTATACGCCATCTCCACGCTGTCAAAGGCTTCTACTTTTGACTTTTTATTTAATTGAGCACTCGAATTTACCGCTCTGACTAAACGTTCTGCCCTTTCGCCTCGAGCCGTAGGGAGTGTTGAGCAATACCAATGTGCTTGAATATCGGAAAAAGTCTGCAAACTAACTTCGATATTTTTATCCTTCAACATGCCTGCAACAATGTGACAGGTGATAAATGAATAAGTTCTAATCAAACGACTCAATTGCAATGCACTATCTTCATTGTGCGCGACATCGAGCATAACGGCGCAGCACTTCCCTTTTTGCTGCTGGCGCAAGATATGATGACGACCTAACACCTGAGTTTTATCGATAATAGCTTGAATGTCGTTTGTTGCGCTTAAAAACGGGAATGCCGTTGTCAACTTTCTACTCAATACGTTGGCCTCTCCCGAAAACACTTTTTGACTTAATGCATTTACCGCAGCCAAGGCCGTCACCACATTCTGCTTTGGTATTTTTGCATTTTCAGTAGAGAACAGCTCACCTTGGATGCGAATCAAATTAGTCGCCTCGTTAAAGAAAAAGTCTTTACCCCGGCAGACTACTTTAGCGCCTATCTGTTGAGCATAATCAAGCATTGATTGTTGTGGCTGTTCCTCTCCGATAATTGCAGGTGTATTTGCACGAAAGATGCCCGCTTTTTCAAAAGCAATTTTTTCTTTTGTATCACCTAACCAATCTTGATGATCAAGCCCTATGCTAGTAATGACAGCTACATCGGCATCTATGACATTGACTGCATCTAGTCGGCCACCCAAACCTACTTCTAAAATCACAACATCTACTTTTTGTGCTGAAAAGGCTTTCAATGCGGCTAATGTAGCAAATTCAAAATAAGTAAGTTCGATTAATTTCTGACTAGGATCTTTGCGACTAAGATCTATTTGTTCAAAAATATCGCAAAGCATTACTTCAGTAATTAGATGACCGTTTAAGCGAATTCGCTCGCGAAAGCTAACTAAATGGGGGGAACTGTAAACACCTACCGTAAGGCCAGCATGCAAACAAATTTGCTCGATAAGCGCACATGTTGTGCCCTTGCCATTAGTTCCACCAACAGTGACAACATATTGCTTTGTAAAGTCAATTTGTAGACGATTTACAATGTCCTCAGTACGCGACAAGCCCATATCAATTTCCTTGGTATGGGCTTGCTCGATATAAGTCAACCAATCAGATAGACCTTTATTGTTCTTCATTACCAATATTTATCTACTATAAATTAACTGAATGTTAGCTAGCAAGGTGATGATGATGCAATTTCGACAACACCGAGTATAATTTATCCCGCATTTGTCGACGGTCTACAATCATGTCGATTGCGCCCTTTTCAATCAAAAACTCGCTTCGCTGGAAACCCGCTGGCAATGTCTCTCTCACTGTTTGTTCTATAACCCGAGGACCGGCAAAACCAATAAGCGCTTTGGGTTCAGCTACATTAATATCACCAAGCATTGCTAAACTAGCAGAAACACCACCCATTGTAGGATCGGTTAGTACCGAAATATATGGCAGTCCCTTTTTACTCATTTTGGCAAGTGCTGCGCTAGTTTTCGCCATTTGCATTAGCGATAACAGAGCTTCTTGCATGCGCGCGCCGCCGCTTGTAGAAAAACACACTAACGGTGTATTGTTTTTCAGGCAAGAATTCACTGCAGCAACAAATTTTGCTCCCACAACAGATGCCATTGAGCCACCCATAAAAGCAAATTCAAAACTGACTACAACAATTGGCATGCCATTTAGTTTGCCTTTCATCACCACCAGCGCATCTTTTTCATTGGTCGACTTCTGCGCAGCAGTAATACGGTCTTTATACTTTTTACTGTCTTTGAACTTCAGTATGTCTTGTGGTTCAAGATCTGCTGCAATTTCTTCACGGTCTTTCGCATCTAAAAACGCGTTTATCCGAGCACGCGCTGTGATGCGCATATGATGATCGCATTTTGGACAAACTTCTAATTGCTTTTCCAATTCAGTTTTGTAAAGTACCGAATTACAAGACCCACATTTTGTCCAGATACCTTCAGGGACATTACTCTTAATTGAAGATTGCGTACGTGGAAGTATTTTCTCAATCCAACTCATGAAACATTCCTATTATAATTCTTTTTTAGTCACGATTTAGTGGTTGTTTGCTTAACTTGGCGGTGAGCTTTTTTGCTAAACGCTGGTTTATATTCTCGCAAGACAACTGACATCCGACACCAATAGTTTGTATTAAATCATACTATTGTTGAATGACGAAAGTAAAACTGGTCTAAGAAGTACTTAAACCGTCTCTTTCTTATAAAAATATTGGTCCAAAATGGCTGACAGGCATATCAAACTCATCGGGATAAATAACATTAACTAAGTATAGACCATTGGGCCTAGCAGTGGTTCCTGCTGCTTTGCGGTCTTTAGCGTCAAGTGTATCTTTCATCCAGCCAACGGTTTCCTCATGCGTACCAACTCTGATTAACGACCCTACAATATTACGCACCATGTGGTGAAGGAAAGCATTAGCAATCACTTCTACAATAAGATAGTCGCCTTTCCGAGTCACTGAAATCTCTTCCATACGGCGCACTGGCGACCTTGACTGGCAATTAGCCCCGCGGAATGATGAGAAATCATTACTCCCCACTAAGCACTGTGCTGCTGCATGCATTCTATCCGCATCCAAAGGGTAATAAACGTGAGTAATGCCCGCGTGCAATATGGCTGTGCGCAATGGATTATTATAAATAATATAGCGATAACGTCTTGAGGTAGCTGAAAATCGAGCATGGAAGTCAGGTGTCGTAAACTTTGCCCATTTCACACTGATATCTTTTGGCAAATGAGTACAAACGCCACGCGTCCAAGCTTTAGTTGGTCTTTGCACCTCTGTGTCAAAATGCACAACCTGGTATGTCGCATGAACACCCGCATCAGTGCGTCCTGCACAAGTCACAACAATTTTCTCCAGTGCTATTTTCTCTAATGCTAATTCAAGCTTTTCTTGCACACTGATAAAGTCATTTTGACGTTGCCATCCGTAATATTTTGAGCCGTCGTATTCTATGCCTAGTGCTATTCGCATGGTATCAAAATCATTATCTTCATTTTATTTCTTAGTTCTTGCTTGAGCGGCATTTCGTCTGCCCTGCCCTGCTTTATTCAGTTTATGCTTTTTAACCGAACGACGCATTCTACTCAATCTAGTGTGATCCAACTTGTCGTCTTGAAGATTCAACATGGTTTCAGTTTCGTTCGGCAACTGCACCATCTTTCTTAACTCGTTTACTCTCACTAGATCCAATTCAATCCAGGCGCCCTGAGGTAAGCGCTTTTGTAATTCCAGATTACCGTAGCGTACGCGCATTAAACGACTAACCTGCACACCTTGTGATTCCCACAAACGCCTTACTTCGCGGTTTCGGCCTTCTGATAAAGTGACATTAAACCACTGGTTTTGGCTTTCATCGTCGGTTGGGCGAACATGTATGTGTGTAAATTTCGCCATACCGTCATCCAGTTCAACTCCTTTTTGCAATACTCTTAGCATCTGAGGCGTAACTTCACCGAAAATTCTAACCGCATATTCTCGCTCAATTTCATGCCGAGGATGCATCAAGCGGTTGGCTAATTCGCCGTCATTGGTAAACAGCAGGAGTCCGCTTGTATTAATATCGAGTCTGCCGACAGCAATCCAACGATCAGCGATTATTTTTGGTAAACGTTCAAATACAGTGGCTCTGCCTTCTGGATCGTTACGCGAGCATAGTTCACCTTCAGGTTTGTTGTACATTAATATGCGACAAGTTGATTTTTCAACACTACGCGCAATCAGATGTCCATCGACACGAATTTGATCGGTTACCGCAACACGATCGCCCAAGGTTGCCATTTTACCGTTAACCGAAACACGTCCTTCTTGGATCCAACGTTCCATTTCTCTTCTCGAACCCACGCCATTATTAGCGAGTGCTTTTTGTAACTTTTCTGTTTCTTGACTATCAGTCATGTTTTTTCTTCACTTAATTTGATGTTGAACTTCATATTGAAATTCAATAAAACGTTTAGGGCGTAATGAACTCTACATTTCAATTTTAGTTCATCTAAAAGAGCGGTAAAGGCCATCACGTCTTAATGTAAATTTTCGTTACTTGGCGTATTAACTTCTATATCGGCTGCACCCATTGCTCGCTCTAAACTTTCAGCAAAATCATCCGCTGATGGCAATTCGGCTAAGGTTGATAATGAAAAATAATCCAAAAATGTTTTTGTTGTCGCTAATAGCGCAGGCCTACCTGGCACTTCTTTATGTCCAATCACCTTAACCCAATTCCTTTCTGAAAGTGACTTCACAATGTGACTGCTTACCGACACGCCTCTAATCTCCTCTATCTCGCCACGCGTAATTGGCTGACGATAAGCAATCAGCGCTAATATCTCCATCATAGCGCGACTGTATTTGGGCGGGTTTTCCTGCCAAAGTTTACTTAGCTGTGCTCCCAAACCATCGTCTGACTGAAAGCGGTAACCATTTGCCACTTTAACTAAATGAATACCACGCGGCGCGTAGTCCAGTTCGAGTTCGCTCAAGACTTCCTTTATTTGTGCCGTTGACACCAAAAAATCACTTAAAAACGTGTTTTTCATAGCATCAATACTAAGTGGTCCGTCAGCGACAAAAACGCCAGCTTCTATTAACTGTTTTAATTGTGTTTCGTTAATTTTTTGCATTTGCGTTATCCACTGTGCTTTCAGATATAAGCCCACTCACAAACATCATTTACTTTGAAGGTTAAACACTATTATAGTAAATGGCGCACTTTTGGTCGCTTAATGATGCATTTTACCTTATTTTGCAGCAAACGACTGCGGTAATTATCAGTACCTACCGTATTTAACAAATATCGCGGAAAATTATTCTTGAATAATGTGCATAATCTACATTGCTGCGTATTCAACTTCACCCAACTTAACGTGAATATTGGTAAATGCGGCCTCTTGGGAACACAAAATTAGTCCACTCTTCACTAATTCTAAAATGGCAATAAACGTTACCACTACGCCCGTTTTCCCCTCAGACAATAAAATCAAGCTGGAGAGTTCAATATAGGTCTCATGATTCAGTTGCTGCATGATATAAGACATACGTTCACGAGTGGACAGCGCTTCTTTTTCAATTTGATGGTGTTCGAATGTTTGAGCGCGTTGCATAGCCGAATGAAAAGCAAAGGCTATTTCTTGCAATGTTACTTGCGAAACATGCTTTATCGGTTGCACGTTCTCGCTAGCATTTGCGGATGCCCTAAAATTATCACGCGCCATTCTAGGTACTGCGTCGAGTTTTTCTGCCGCTTTTTTTATTTTTTCATATTCTTTCAAACGACGAATTAACTCTGCGCGAGGGTCATCTTCATCTTCTGGACCGTCGACATATTTCGGCAACAGCAAACGAGACTTTATTTCCGCTAGCATGGCCGCCATTAGAAGGTATTCACCAGCTAGGTCAAGTTTAGCATCGGTAATTACATCGACGTACTTCATATACTGCTGAGTAATTTGTAATACAGGTAACTCAACAATATCGAATTTTTGCCGCCTAATCAGATACAACAATAAGTCGAGAGGACCTTCAAAGCTTTCTAAGATGACTTCAAGTGCATCGGGAGGAATATAAAGGTCTTGAGGCTTTTCAATGATCGCCTCACCATTCACAAAAGCTAATGCAAGCGGATGCTGCTCTCTCATTTGAGCAACATCTGTTACTGACTTATGGTCGGTAGGCGTGTCTTTTTGACTCATTCAAAAGGCGAAGGATCGCCATTTCCAACTCGAATGACATGAGTTTGACCCTCAGACATATCAATGACGGTGGTTGGTTCTTCATCCAAGTAACCGCCATGGATAATCAAACCAACAAGTTTTTCAAGTTTGTCTCTGATTTCATCCGGATCGGTCTCAGCCATTGACGCATTGGGCAGTATTAACGTCGCTGACATTAACGGCTCTCCGAGTTCTTCCAGCAACGCCAATGCAATTGGATTATTAGGAACGCGAATACCAATCGTTCTCTTTTTCGGATTTTGCAGACGTTTAGGTACTTCTTTTGTCGCTTTTAAAATAAACGTATAAGGCCCAGGCGTGTTATTTTTGATTTGCCTAAAAGCCACATTATCAACTCGTGCATAGACTGATAATTCAGACATATCTCGACACATAAGTGTAAAATTATGGTCTTTACCAATATCTCTAATTCGGCAAATTTGCTCTAACGCCTTCTTGTTTTCCATCTGGCAACCAATGGCATAACCTGAGTCCGTTGGGTAAACAATCACTTCGCCCGCTCGCACAATTTCGCAAGCCTGCTTGATTAGGCGTGCTTGTGGATTATCTGGATGCATATAAAAAAATTGACTCATTGGATTGCCCCATCAGATGTCGCTAAATTCCAATTGTGCCATACCGGTTTGCATTCAAGAGGAATGTTCAAACGACGGCCTAATTCTGTAAACCGACTTGGAAAATGAAAGTCGGAGCCTACTGAGGCAAGCAAAGCATTCTCTGCCATAATTTGTTGCAGTAATTTTTTCTTATCAGCAGCCATATTAGGATGCGTTATTTCCATTGCATCGCCACCTGCTTCGGCAAACTCAGCAACTAGCCTGCGTAACCATTTCGTCGTCATGTCATAGTGCCCAGGATGGGCTAACACGGCTTGCCCACCAGACTCATGTATCCATTTAATTGCTTCTTGAATGCTAATCCACTTTGGACTGACATGCGCCTTTTTATTCTTACCTAAATATTTACTAAAAGCTTGTTGCGGATGAGTACAAATTGATTTTTGTACCAACGCTTTGGCAATATGATTTCGTGAAATTTGCGCATCACCTGCAATATCTAATGCGATATCATAGATACCTTGGTGGCCACATTTAGCTAATTTGTCACAAATCCGTTCGGCTCGTTTATCGCGTTCTGCCAGCTGCCCTTCTAAGCGGTCTAAAAAAACAGGATCATCGTTATTAACACGTAACCCAACGACATGAATGTCAAACCCATGCCAGGACGTAGACAGCTCAATCCCGGCTATAACGTTTAATTTGATGTTACTACTTTTAACATAATCACGCGCAGCCGCAATGCCGGTAACGGTGTCATGGTCGGTAATAGCGAGTACGTCAACTTGCATTTGTTGAGCACGTTGAACCAATTCAACAGGCGTTAATGCGCCATCTGAGCAAGTTGAATGACAATGTAAATCTATTTTCAAAGCGTCTTCTTCTTAAATATAACAACTAAAAGAGTCACTATGCTTGACATAAAGACTGATTTGTTTTCTTCTATGCATTATACATGAAAGCAAAACGTATACATACGCCTTAAGTAAAATACGAGTGGCTTGAACACAAATTTATAAATTATGAGAACACATTGACAACAACTCCAACACAATCAGCTGACACGAAGCTTGCGGCTACGCTTGCAAACGTCAATTGCAATACCCAGAAAAACAATTGGTGGTGGCACAACCTTAACTAAGGGCTGTGTGGACGTGTTCGTTTCGCAATATTTAAGCCCGTTTATCGGGCTTTTTTTTTGACTAGCTTTTACCCGAGAATAAATAACAAAAAGTAAACGAGTAAAAATAACAAAAAGTAAACGAGTAAAAATGAGATAATAAATTGAAGCCGATCCAGCGGCTTTCAGTAGCCATAGAACGAGAATTGAAATGAGTTTAGCAGAGTTAGGACAACAACCAGGTCAGGTTGAAAGTATTATCGTAGATGGACCCTACGTTAGTGACCCATTATTGGCATACCAAGCGTTAGGAAAAGAAAACAGCTTATTGCTAGAGTCTGCTGAAATTGACAGCAAAGCAAACTTAAAAAGTTTGTTATTAATTGATGCTGCGATCCGTATTGAATGCAATGACCAAAGCGTTACAATTACGGCACTTACGGCTAATGGACGTTCTGTCTTTCCAATATTAATAGAAAAATTAAAGCCCTATCATTCAAGCCAAGAAGTATCTGAAAATAATATTCGTTTTGAGTTCCCGCCGGTTGATCAAAATCTTGACGAAGACTCTCGCCTGAAACAGGCAAGCGTTTTCGACGTTCTGCGCACTTTAACCGAAAACATTCAAACCTTGCGTGACCACCCTAATGCACTCTTTTTAGGCGGCGTATTTTCATATGACCTACTGGGCACATTTGAAAAGTTACCAGAAGCCATATTCGGCGATAATAATTGCCCTGAGTATGTTTTCTATTTAGCTGAAACCTTGCTATTGATTGATCATCAAAATACCCAAACACAAATAATCGGCTCGGTATTCAGTGGCCCACATGTCGCCCAACATTATTTTGGTATTCATCAGCGCTTAGAGCAAATAAAACATGAACTAGCATCTCTGCCTAATGCTATATCAGCGGCCGAAACTGTTGAGAACATTACGTTAAAAGTGGATAAATCTGATGCTGAATACTGTGCAGACGTTATTGCGCTAAAAGAGCACATACTTGACGGTGATATTTTCCAAGTTGTTCCCTCTCGTTCATTTAGCTTACCGTGCCCATCGCCATTAGCTGCATATCAACAATTGAAGATACAGAATCCATCTCCGTATATGTTTTATTTAAATGACCAAGATTTTAAGATGTTTGGCGCATCGCCAGAGTCGGCGTTAAAATATGACAAGAAAAGCAATGTAGTAGAAGTCTATCCAATAGCTGGCACAAGACCTCGAGGAAAAAGAGCCGATGGGTCTATTGACTATGATTTAGATAGTCGATTAGAGTTAAATTTACGCCAAGATGAAAAAGAAAAATCAGAGCATATTATGTTGGTTGATTTGGCCAGAAATGACGTTGCTAAAGTCAGTAAAGCCGGTACTCGACATGTTAAAGATCTTTTAAAGGTCGATCGCTATTCACATGTTATGCACTTGGTTTCTCGCGTTGTTGGCGAACTCCACGATGACTTAGACGCATTGCATGCCTACCAAGCTTGCATGAATATGGGAACGTTGGTCGGCGCGCCTAAAGTGAGCGCTGCGTCTTTAATTAGGAATGTCGAAAATCAGAAACGTGGCAGTTATGGCGGTGCTGTTGGATATATTAATGGTAATGGCGATATGGACACCTGCATTGTGATCCGTTCAGCTTTTGTCCGACTAAAAACTGCTTATATTCAAGCCGGTGCAGGCGTAGTTAATGATTCGGTACCACAGGCTGAAGCAGATGAAACACGCGCAAAAGCACAAGCCGTCATTTCAGCTATCATTGCAGCTCATGCCGCAAAGCCAGAGCCAACGCAAAGCGCAGAAAATACTGCGGATACCGATGATGAGCAACAAGGAGAGTCGGCATGAGAGAAAAAATTAAGTTAGTACTCATCGATAATATCGATTCATTCACCTATAACCTAGTTGATGAAATCCGCAGTCTCGGTATAGAAATGAGCATTTATCGAAATACGGTAAACGCTCAAATTGTATTAGATAAATTAGCTGAATATGACAAAACGGGCCCAACCTTATTGATGTTATCACCCGGCCCTGGCGCACCTGCAGATGCCGGTTGTATGCCCGAAATATTGCAACAAGTACGCGGAAAGTACCCCGTACTTGGTATTTGTTTAGGCCACCAAGCAATTGTCGAGGCATATGGAGGTGTAGTAGCAAGAGCACCGCAGGTTATGCACGGTAAAGCTTCTCAAATGAGTTATGCCGATACTGAAGAAACACAATCTATTTTTGCTGGTTTGAGCAATCCTTTGTCGATTGCCCGCTATCACTCTTTGGTCGCAACTCAAATACCTGAAAGTTTACAAGTTATTGCTAACATAGACGGATTGGTTATGGCAGTTTTACAGGCGGATGATAGAATGCTGGGCTTCCAATTTCATCCTGAGTCAATACTCACTTGTGATGGCAGTGTGTTGCTTATGCAAAGTATTGCATTTTTAGCAGGCCAAGTACCTGAACTTAATACAGTCGAATGAACGACATTTTTTAGTTAGCCATAATATTAATCGGTAAATAGATAAACACATGGGTAAAACACTATGAACGTTAAAACAAACAAGAGCGCCTTTGGGCCTCAAGACATGCTTAACGCACTAGAAAAACTCTATGCTTTGCAGTCATTGAGTTTTGTTGAGGCCCAGGCTGTTTTTAACCGCGTTATGCACGGTGATGTGAGTGAAATTGAATTATCTGCGTTACTCGTTGCATTAAAAATAAAGACTGAAACAGCAGATGAAATAGCTGGAGCTGCGGCAGCAATGGTCAGTAATGCCAAAGCTTTCCCACGTCCAGATTATAATTTCAGTGATATTGTTGGCACTGGTGGTGATGGTCACAATACGATTAATGTGTCGAGTGCTGCCGCTGTTGTAGCCGCTAGTTGCGGGGTTAAAGTCGCTAAACATGGTAATCGAAGTGTTTCTAGTAAATCGGGATCTTCCGACTTATTTGCTGCCTTCGGTTTGGCTTTGGACATGAGTCCAGAGACTGCCCGCAACTGTCTTGATGAAGCAAATTTGTGCTTTTTAGCCGCACCTTCGTATCATTCAGGTGTAAGGTTTGCGATGCCGGTTCGCTTGAGCCTCAAAACAAGAACATTGTTTAACATTTTAGGGCCATTGGCTAATCCATCGAGACCAACGCATAGTTTACTCGGTGTTTACACACCCGACTTACTCGATACTTATGCTCAAACATTGGTAACGCTTGGGCATAAAAGAGCCTACGTGGTGCATGGTAGCGGACTTGATGAGCTTGCATTGCACGGCGACAGCCAAATTGTAGAGGTCAATCATGGTGTTATTACCAAGAGCCAAGTGGCACCAGCAGATTTTGGTTTGCGCAATTACCCGATAAAAGCCATCGAAGGTGGTGAGCCAGAGAAAAATAGAGCGCTTATTGCTGACGTTTTCAACGGCGGTGGCATGCCAGCCCACACAGCAGCTATTGCTATGAATGCTGCCGCCTTAATTAAGTTAAATGGCTTAGCGGCTAGTTACACAGAGGCATGCGACATGGCAATGGCGTCGATAGATGCAGGCAAGCCGATGCAGACCATCGAACATGCAGCTCGACTAAGTCGAGTGAATAGCAATACAAAAAGCATTGATTAGCGCGACAAACAGTAGCAAAATTTAATCCTATCAACTGGAATATGTAAGAGAGTATTGTGGCTAAAAACGTATTAGAACAAATTGTTGATGACAAAAAAATTGAAATCGCTCAACGTAAAATTGATTTCCCGTTAAGTGAATTTATAGACACCTTAAAACCTTGCGAAAAGGATTTTTTTGCAGCGTTAGCTGCGCCTAACGCAAGCTTTATTCTGGAATGCAAAAAAGCATCTCCTTCCAAAGGCCTAATTAGAGAAAACTTCGATCTAGACGAAATTATCGCAGCTTACGCACCGCATGCATCTTGCTTCTCGGTGTTAACAGACGAAAAGTATTTTCAGGGTAAATTTGAATACCTTGACTACATAACGTCACGCGTATCTCAACCGGTTATCAACAAAGACTTTTTTGTTGACGAATACCAGATTTACTTGGCCCGTTATCATAATGCTGACGCGGTTCTATTGATGTTATCTGTGTTAGGTGATGAAGAATTTACGGCGCTTAGTGCGCTTACTCACCAATTGGGCATGCACGTGTTAACGGAAGTGAGTAACGAAGATGAAGTGCACAGAGCGTTAACACTTAACGCCAATATTATTGGTATTAATAACCGTAATTTGCGTGACTTGAGTACCGATCTTGCCACCACAGAACGTTTGGTTCCATTGATTACAAAAAATGGATTTGATGGCGTAATCTTATCAGAATCAGGGATTTACAAGCATTCGGAAGTACAACGTTTAAGTCCACTGGTTAATGGTTTCCTAGTTGGGAGCGCGTTGATGGGTGAAGCTAATCTAATTAATGCGGTTGAAAAACTCATATTCGGTGAAGTTAAAATATGTGGCATAAACTCAGTCGAAAATGCGCGAAAAATAATGACCACGCCAGCGAGTTATATGGGCTTAATATTTGCGACTAAATCACCTCGCTATGTATCAATTGAGCATGCGCTGGAAATAGCTAGCTTAGCGACTAGCAAAAAGCGGGTTGGTGTATTTTTAGATAATCCAATCGAAATGGTTGCTGACTATGCGCGCAAGTTAAGCTTAGCAGCGGTGCAACTGCACGGTAATGAGTCCATTGAATATATTCAGACACTACGCACTTTGTTGCCTGAGTCATGCGAGATTTGGGCTGTTGAATCAGTATTGCAGAGTCAAGCAGATTTGAGTAGCTTTGTTGCCAATACGCTTTCCTCAAAACTAGAAGTAGCTGACAAAGTATTGCTCGACTGCAAGGTTGGCGAACAAGTCGGAGGAACCGGAGCAACCTTTAACTGGCAACTTTTAAGGGATGTACCTCAAAAACACAAATTGATATTAGCGGGCGGATTAACGCCAGCTAATATTCAAGCAGCGAGAGAAACTCAGGTTGCTATATTAGACGTAAACTCAGGTGTTGAAGACTCACCTGCGGACAAATCAGAATCCAAACTAAGCAGTTTATTCGCCTCATTACGAGAGTATTAAAATGAACTGTTTAGTTAAAATTAAAAGAAGCGAGCCTTAAAATGAACAAGTTAGAAAGTAAATTTGGTGATTTTGGTGGCATGTATGTGCCAGAACTACTTATTCCTGCCCTCGACCAATTAGAGCAGGCATTTTTAGATGCGAAAGAGGATCCAAGCTTCCAAAAAGAATTTATGGGGTTATTAAAAGATTATGCAGGTCGTCCTACTGCAATGACGCTGACCCGCAATATCGTGTCTAACCCATTAGTTAAGCTT
Source organism: uncultured Glaciecola sp. (assembly GCF_937770335.1). Taxonomy (GTDB): domain Bacteria; phylum Pseudomonadota; class Gammaproteobacteria; order Enterobacterales; family Alteromonadaceae; genus Glaciecola. The sequence continues at coordinate 239,068 of NZ_CALJHY010000002.1, read as the reverse complement.
TATTTAAAGCGCGAAGATTTATTGCACGGCGGCGCGCACAAAACAAACCAAGTATTGGGTCAAGCACTGTTAACCAAGCGCATGGGAAAAACAGAAGTAATTGCAGAAACTGGCGCAGGTCAACATGGCGTTGCCACTGCACTAGCATGCGCATTACTTGGCTTAAAAGCTCGTATTTATATGGGTGCCAAAGACATAGAAAGACAATCACCTAACGTATTTAGAATGCGCTTAATGGGTGCTGAAGTTATTCCAGTTGATTCTGGTTCAGGTACGTTAAAAGACGCTGTTAATGAAGCAATGCGTGACTGGTCTGCAAACTACGACAAAGCACATTATTTACTCGGCACAGCAGCAGGTCCTCACCCGTTCCCAACCATTGTGCGTGAATATCATCGAATGATTGGTGAAGAGACTCGTGCCCAAATTATGGAGAAAGAAGGTCGTTTACCTGATGCGGTTGTTGCTTGTGTTGGCGGTGGCTCCAATGCGATTGGTATGTTTGCCGACTTTATCGATGAACCATCAGTACGCCTTATTGGTGTTGAGCCCGCTGGAAAAGGTATCCATACCAAAGAGCATGGTGCAACTATCGTGACAGGTACAAAAGGTGTTTTGCACGGCGCATACACTTATATTATGCAAGATAAAGATGGTCAAATTGAAGAGTCTTATTCAGTATCTGCTGGCCTAGATTATCCAGCTGTTGGTCCACAACATGCATTTTTAGCTGAGACCGGTCGAGCAGAATACTATGCTATTACTGATGAAGAAGCATTAAACGCATTTCAACTATTAGCCAAAAAAGAAGGTATAATTCCAGCATTAGAGCCAGCCCATGCGCTAGCTTATGCGTTAAATATGGCTGATGAAGCGACTGAGGAAACGATCATTGTACTGAACTTATCAGGACGCGGTGACAAAGACTTAGAACACGTCGTCAAGATTTTAGGAGACAAGCTATGAGTACAACTCGTTACGCAGATATGTTTGCCAGCCTAAAGGCGAAAAATGAAGGTGCTTTTGTTCCGTTCGTAATGATTGGCGACCCGAACAAAGAGACATCATTGGCCATTATCGACCAATTGGTTAAAAGCGGTGCCGATGCCTTAGAGTTAGGTATCCCTTACTCTGATCCAATTGCGGATGGCCCAACAATTCAAAAAGCAAGCATTCGAGCATTACACAGCGGTATAAGACCGCAAATTTGCTTTGATATTTTGACAGAGGTGCGTAAAAACCACCCAACAGTGCCTATTGGCTTATTGTTGTATAGCAACCTAGTTTTAGCTAACGGTATCGATAACTTTTATGCAAGAGCTGCAGCGGCGGGTGTTGATTCGATCCTTATTGCGGATGTGCCATTGAGAGAAGCAGACCGATTCATTGTTATCGCGAAGCAACATGACATTCACCAAATATTGATTGCGCCACCGAATGCTAGCGATGAAACCTTAAAAGCCATTGGTGAGAAGTCAGACGGCTATACTTACTTACTTGGCAGATCCGGTGTTACTGGCACTGAAACTGCGGTAGAAATTCCAGCGGCAGAACTTATTGGTAAGCTAACGCAATATAAAGTAGCTCCTCCATTACTTGGTTTTGGTATCAGCACGCCTGAACAGGTAGCAAATGCTATTCAGTCAGGTGCAGCAGGCGCTATTTCAGGTTCTGCTACAGTTAACTTGATTGAGGCTAACTTGGCAGACAAAGACAAAATGCTAGCAGAGTTAGGTAGTTTTGTGACAAAGATGAAAGCGGCGACGTTGCTTTAATAAGCTCTTTAGTCTTTAGATAGGAGGAAAAATCATGTGGTATGTTATTTACGCTGAAGATATTGAAGACAGCTTAGCGCTTCGAATGGAAGCGCGGCCAGCTCACTTAGAACGAATTAGTGCACTAGTTGATGAAGGCCGAATTTTAGTTGCCGGACCGACCCCTGCAATTGACAGTGAGGACCCTGCAGAAGCTGGTTTCTCCGGTTCATTGATAGTTGCGCAGTTTGAGTCATTGTTAGATGCAAAGGTTTGGGCGGACGCCGACCCGTATGTGACTGCCGGTGTGTTTAAATCCGTGACCGTTAAACCATTTAAAAAAGTGCTACCATAACGCTATAGGCTTTGTGTATATCCGCTCCGCGCGTATATACACATCGCACCTGCGCACTAAACTTCTTTGCTAACATGTATGTTTAGTGCGAAGCAGACGTTAGAATCACTAAGCAACTCGAGATAATATAAATAATATGGCTGTATTTATCACCCACCAAGTCAGTATTGACGAAAGTGACTTTACTTTAACCGCCACTCGCTCCCAAGGTGCGGGTGGGCAACACGTCAACAAAGTTGCTACGGCCATTTATTTACGTTTTGATATTCATAAATCGTCACTCCCCGATAAAATGAAAGCCAAGCTGCTAAATAGCAATGACACTCGCATTACATCCGAGGGTATATTGGTTCTTCGCGCACAAAATCATCGCACACAAGAACATAACAAAAGAGATGCAATTAAACGACTTGCGCAAATCATCAAAACAAGTACTTATGAAAAACCAGTGAGAAAACCAACAAAGCCAAGTCGCTCATCGCAACGAAAACGAATGGATAGCAAAACCAAAAGTGGACAGCAAAAGCAACTTCGAAAAAAACTAGATGTTTAGTTAAGCGCAATTGCAGTAATCTACTGTTTATTTTTGTTATAAGCTCATGATAATCTCATTACGATAGGGTTTGATGTTGTGAAGCTTATTCAGCTTGAGTTCAGCAAAACACCGGATAATGGTCGATGTATAAACGTCAAAAAATAAGTAGGTACTCCACTTTGATCACGCTACGCTCTCTTTTTCTAGCTTCCACGCTTATTTTATCCAGTCATATTGTATTGGTTCCTGCTACCGTCGCCCAAGAAAAGCAAGAACAGCAAAAAATAAGTAAGTCGCTAGCAGCACAAAAAGCGCAGCAAGTCATTCCAGGAAAAGTGTTGAAGGTAGAAAGCCGAGGAAGTGTCTACCGAGTTAAAATTCATCAAAAATCTGGGCGCGTAGTCTATGTCACAGTTGATGCAATAACGGGTAAAGTTAGCAGGTAATCTGTTTATTTAGTGTGTCAATATTATTCATATCATTGTAAGTGTTTAAACGGAGTTACCCATGCGCATTTTGATAGTCGAAGACGATAGCCGATTGCTGCTTCAACTGGACCAATATATGCAGTCACAAGGATTTAGTGTCGACTTAGCTGACGACGGTGAAAAAGCATTGTATCAACTAAAAGAATACGACTACGATTTAGCTATCATCGACGTAGGTTTACCCATTATTGACGGTTTTGAAGTTATACAACGAGCCCGAGCCAGTGATGTCACCTGCCCCATTATTATTCTTACTGCGCGAGACCGTTGGCAAGAAAAAGTACGAGGCTTAGAATGCGGTGCTGACGACTACCTAACCAAGCCATTTGTGCATGAAGAATTATTAGCGCGGGTAAAAGCCTTAATTCGACGCAGTGTCGGTCAAGCGAGTCCCTTAATTCAAAAAGGCCCACTGTCTCTGGATACCGTTGCCAATCAACTTTATGTTAACGACGGGCCTGTGGAGTTGACTGCATACGAATATAAAGTCATTGAATATTTAATGATGAATCCAAATAAAGTGGTCTCTAAAACTGAAATGGTTGAGCATATTTACGATCAGGATTTTGACCTAGACAGCAATGTTATTGAAGTATTTGTTGGTAGGCTGCGACGTAAGATGGATAAAGATAACAACATCAAACCAATTGAAACTTTGCGTGGTAGAGGATATCGACTCAATGTTAACTTGCGTTAAGTTGTTGTTAAAATGAAAACGTGGTCAATTACACGTCGTATATTTTTCACCTGCTTTTTGTTTGCGGCTATTTTTTTTCCAGCCATCATATTTTCAATGCAAAACGCTTATGAGCGAAGTTTGATGCAGGCTAAAAAAGAGGAACTATACACCACAGCATTCGCTATGATTTCTGAATTTGAATTTGAAGAAGGTGCAGTAGTGATGCCTTCACGGCTTTTTGTTGAAGACTTAAACCTGCCAGGCTCCGACTTAGTTGCGAGCATAAAATGGAGAGAGCAACAGGTTTGGCAATCGCAGTCCTCCATTGATAATAATATTAACGCCGATATGTTCGACGTGCTGTCGAGGAAAACGGAAGGACATTTGCCGGGCAAAACTATTTTTTTAGATGACTTTTATGAAGAAAATCCGCATTTTGCGCTATCCAAAAAAGCAGAATTTTTAATTGATGGAAAATTTGAGGAAGTTACCTTTTTAGTCATCAATAATAAAAATACTTACCAGCGCGAACTCAGCATGTTTATTAACCGTCTATGGGGATGGATTGCAGTTTTGGGTTTGCTTTTACTTGGTTTAATTGCTTTATCGTTACGTAGCGTATTTATGCCAATGCAGCATATTATCGCCCGTATTGGCGAAATTGAAAAGGGCAAAATTGATAGAATTAACGATACTTATCCGCTCGAACTTCAACCACTTCAAAAAAGCATCAATAAGCTCCTCGATAGTGAAAAGCAGCAAAGAGAACGCTATAAAAAAAGTTTAGATGACTTAGCGCATAGTATAAAAACACCCTTGAGTATTATCCTTGGTCAAGCTGACTTAAGTAACGATATTAAAGAGCCCGTTCTGCATATTGACAATATTGTTAAACGCCAACTCAAACGCGCAACTATTAACGTTGTGGGGTTTTTACCGAGTATTGATATTGCACCTGTAACCCAGTCATTACTTGATGCTATGGCTAAAATCCATCAACAAAAAGCACTATCACTGACATTAGAAATGCCTAAACCAGCATCGCTTTCAATTGACCAAACAGATTACATGGAAATACTCGGAAACTTGCTAGATAATGCTTGCAAAGCAGCTAAATCGACTGTCAAAGTGACCTATGAAAAACAAGTAACATACACTTTAGTTTGTGTAGAAGATGATGGAAAAGGAGTCTCTGAATCTGCTATTTCTGCGATAACACAGCGTGGTCGACGTTTAGATAGCTACTCTGAAGGTCAAGGCCTGGGCTTAGCCCTCGTCGTTGATATGTTGGAAAGCTATGGTGGCGAATTGAATATACACAGTGAGCCTGATAAAGGCAGTCGGTTTTGCCTGCAACTACCTCATCAACGCGCTAGTATTAACCCCATTTAACCGGTCATAAAAAGTTAATTGTCGGCGTCTTTTTAAAGCACGTTTTTACAAATCATTACTAGCCATAAACTGTTTTATAAATCGAATATGTTCTGCCATTGATTTTTCACCGGTTATTTCCTGCGCTAATTCAGCCCCGACTCCAACGCCTTGTATTCCAGAGCTTAACCATGCAGCAACATTGTTTGCACGAATGCCACCAACAGCGAACATTGGGATACCCGAAAATGGACCTTTTAGTGCTTTATAATAGTCGATAGACAATGCGTTTGCCGGAAACAATTTTATAATATCGGCACCATACCCTAGCGCATTTGCAATTTCGGTTGGCGTCGCTGCTCCCATCAAGACTGGGATGTTATTAGCGTGAGCTATTTCAACAATCTTTGCATCAACATTTGGGGTAACTAAAAACTGAGCCCCTGCTGCCGCAGCTTGCGTGGCTAATTCTGCATTTAAAATAGTACCCGCTCCCACTAAAATAGCTGGGAATTGTTGTCTTGCCAATTCAATATGCAGACAAAAGTCAGGTGTATTGGAAGTAACCTCCAATACCTTAACGCCACCTTGCACAAGACAGCTCAGTGTTGCCTGCACAGAAGAGGAATGATTAAGACGAATAATGCCAATAAGTTTATGACCAATAATTTGCTGAGCAATCTTTTTGCGAGCCGATGGCATCAATTCAACCTTAGCGTTTATTAATTAATAATTGTACATTCATGTGTTCAAAAGCTAACTGATAAGTACCGCTAGGTGGGTTCATCAGTACTTTTCAAGTCTTTAGATTCTTCATTTATTATTACGCTCGGGCTGATTACTGTTTCGTCACTCGATAACAGTATTGCCAACCATTTGCTCTCCTCTCTTGATTCAAGCGCGATTTTTACCACCATTGTCAGTGGAACCGAAAGCAACATACCAATACTGCCTAATAACCATCCCCAGAATATCAATGATAAAAACACGACCAAGGTAGACAGGCCGAGACCACGTCCCATGAAGCGCGGTTCAATTACATTGCCCATCACCATATTTACAAACACGAAGCCCAGACCTGTTAAGCCTGCTTTAGTAAAGCCATATTCGACGAATGCCATTAAAACGGCTGGCACAGCGGCAATAATTGAACCAATGTTAGGAATAAAATTAAACATAAATGCGAGGACTGACCACAGTAAAAAGTGATCAATACCCAGAAAGTACAACCAAATAGCAATAGAAATACCAGTACCCAAACTAACTAACATTTTAATACCTAGGTAGCTGTTCACTGATTGCAAAAACCGGTCTATATGTGTCATTTTCATGTCAGGATCTGACAACGCGATATGAATGCGTTTTGGCATACTTTCAGCTTCAAACAACATAAAAATAACGGTCAATAATATCAGTACTAAATTAGATAAAACACTACCCAAGCCACTTAGAAATCCCGTGGCAACAGACATCGCCGCGCCAGGATCGAGATAAGTTAAAAATAAATCTTTATCGATATCGATATTCAATACATTGAGTTTGTTTATTACCCACGCAAATTCACCAGTCAACTGCTCTCTATAAATAGGCATATTTTGCTGAAATTCGGTCAATGACTTTGTAATTAAGCCCGCAAGCATAAAACCAATCACCAGTATTATCAGTATAACTAAGGTAACAGATGCCCAACGAGGAATTCTGTATCGGCTAGCCCAATTGATTAAAGGGCTGCAGGCTATAGCAATGAAAGCGGATAAGAGAAATGGCACTACAATGACGCTTGCGGCTTTAATACCAGCAAGAACAATAGTGACACAGGCCATGACAATCATAGCTTTTGCGATGGGTGATTTAATATCCATATAGCCTCTTTTTAGAAAATAATAAATGCCAGTGATACAAACTTTTCTATAGTAAACTCAGTTGCTTGCTAATATGACTGTTCACTTTTGCTTAGATAGGTATCGGTGATAACTTAGTTGATATATTTGATTAGTATGACGATTTTTTAAAACAATTACATAGAAAGTTTCAGACGATAAAAAACACAGGGAAATAGTTAAAAAATGAATTTAAATCAAGCCACCATAAGAATTAAAAATTTGCGACTTCGAACTTATATTGGCATCAATGATGATGAAATTAAAAATCAGCAAGATGTCGTTATTAATGTCAAGATTCATTACGATGCAAAAAAAGCGACCGATTCGGATCTAATGGATCATGCGTTAAATTATAAAATAATTACCAAAGCGATCATTAGGTTAGTGGAAGACAATCGTTTTTACTTGCTTGAAAAATTAACTCACGACATATTAAACATAGCGGCAGAACATCCTTGGGTCACTTTTGCAGAGGCTGAAGTTGATAAACCTCATGCCCTTCGTTTTTCCGATTCAGTATCATTGTCATTATCTTGTACTAAGGAATAAATTATCATGTCAAAGCATATATTAATTACCGGCGGCACTGGTCTTATAGGCCGTAAACTGGTCACTGCGCTAGAAAAACAATATGCGATGACGGTGGTAACTCGCGATCCCAGTAGAGCAAAACGCCTACTTGGTGAAAAAGTGAGCTGTGTTACTGCCGAGAAATTAACATCGGTAGATGAGTTTGACGCCATTATCAATTTAGCCGGCGAACCCATAGCAGATAAACGTTGGTCGGATGCACAAAAAGAACGCATTTGTAATAGCCGTTGGGGAATAACGCAACAATTGGTCGACTTAATTAATGCGTCTAGTAACCCGCCAAGTGTCTTTATCAGCGGCTCAGCAATTGGTATTTATGGACGCCAAGGTGATACGGTTGTAACCGAAGAGTTCACTGATTTTCATGATGAGTTCAGCAGAGAAGTTTGCCAAAAGTGGGAAGATATAGCGTTGAAAGCCAAGACACGGGTTTGTGTATTGCGAACGGGTGTTGTGTTATCGGATGAAGGTGGTGCATTAGCCAAGATGTTGATGCCGTTTCGCTTGGGTTTAGGTGGCCCTATAAGCTCAGGTAAGCAGTTTATGGCATGGATCCATATAGATGATATGGTTAATGGCATTAAACACCTGATAAGCAACGAGGAAGCACAAGGTGTTTATAACTTGACGTCGCCAAATCCTAACACCAATCATTTTTTCTCATTAGCCCTTGCCAGGCGATTGGAGCGCCCTTGTATTTTCAGAGTGCCTGCATTTGTAATAAAAGCACTCATGGGCGAATCGTCTGACCTTGTACTGTATGGTCAAAAAGTCATTCCCAAAAAACTACTGGATGAAGGCTTCGCGTTCACATTCCCAACGTTGAAAGAAGCATTAGCTGATTTAGATTTATAAGGTAGTGTTATCTGCAAAAGACATTTGATGGCGCAAGTCATAGTTAGCTGTTAGTTAGCTTTTAACTTCTGTTGGCTTGTACACTGATTTATCTGATCAAAATTCTCCAAACCGCAACATAAATGACGGATTACCAGCTCTAATCTAACTGATTAATCCGTTTTTAACTGGCTCATTATTTGATTAACGTTAGCGTTGGAACTTGAAGCACAGATATAGCTCCTGCTCTATCAATTATTTTGATCAATGCAGTTTGAATAGTCTCATCTTCTCTTGCATCTGATTTACTTGCGAAGCGTTCCTCTTGAACTTCACTACCTTCATCTAATGTAAATTGAACCACAACTAATGATGCGCAACTTGGTTCTTGACCAAAGTATTCTATCGAAATTTGAGGATAACCTTTAAAGCCCTTCTTCACTTGTTTTGCAATTCGCTTTTTAGCTTTATCTACGTGCATAGTAAGTCCTAACCAATATTCCAGTGTCACTATTTTATAGAGAGTAACATAATATTATCCATTTATTAGTGCAAATTTATAGCCTAATATAAGATACACTTAGGCCATAAAATACGATGCAAAACAACTATCTGTTACAAAAAAGGAAGCCAAATTGAATATAGAATTAAACAGCATGTCGAGCACTTCCATTTATCACTTAATGACGCAAACGGTCATACCACGCCCAGTAGCGTGGGTATTGTCGAAAAATAAGGATGAATCTCTCAACCTTGCTCCCTTTTCTTATTTTAACGCTGTGTGCAGCGATCCGCCTTTATGTATGCTTTCAATGGGAAAAAAGCCGGATGGAACAGCAAAGGATACGGTGGCAAATTTGGTTAAAGAGGCTTATTGCGTTGTGCATATTGCACACGCAAAACAGGCGGACCTAGTTACCGCCACTGCCGCTAGTTTAAAGTATGCTGAAAGCGAAGTTGAAGCTAATAAAATTAAACTAATTGACCATGCCGATTGGCCCTTGCAACGCATTGCAGACTGCCCTATCGCATATTTATGTAAAGTACATAGCACGCAAGAAATTGGCAACGCTCCACAACAAATTATATTCGTAGAAGCTATCGAACTGTATGTAGACGATAATGCCGTTGATCAAAGTAATAATCGTATTACGATTGATGCGCTAAAAGTAAACCCATTAGCAAGGTTAGGGGCAAGTCAATATGCAAACTTAGGTGAGGTTTTTACAAAGTCTCGACCAGCCTAGAAGGTTTTATGAATTTAAAGGAGATCAGTCGCTATCAATGGCAATTTAGGTTCCATATGATAGATTATGGTTCATCATTTAAAGTTAAAGATATCTCGGTATGACTCATCCTGCTTATAACGATTTTGCACAAGTGTCATCATGCGACTTAGCTGATGCACTGCCCCTCCATCAATTTATGCATTATTCGATTCATCCGCTGTGGCCAAATATGCCTCGTATTGCTGGAAGAGCATTTACCGCGCAATGTGGGCAAGGCGATAATCTAATGTTACATGCCGCTATTTATGCTGCCCAACCCGGCGATATTATAGTAGTGCAAGCGGATGACCAGTATGCTGTAAGTGGCGGTAACGTATGTGCTATTGCAAAGTCTCGTGGTATTGTTGCTTTTGTTATTGATGGCGTTATTCGCGATATTGATGAAGTCGTTGATATTGCGTTTCCAGTGCATGCTCTTGGAACCTGTCCAAAACCAGGCGCTAAAAAAGTATATATCCCCCTCAATCAGCCCGTGGTCTGCGGCAGAGTTAACGTGCATACTGGTGATATTATTGTTGCTGATAATGACGGCGTAGCTGTTATTCCAAAAAACCAAGCACAAGAGGCCTTAGCTATCGCTATTCAAAGGCGCGACACGGATGCGCAACAAACTTTAGTGCAATGGCAACGGAAGCACGAGCAAAATGTTAAAAGTATTTTGTTCAAACTAGGTCAATAATCATGTGCAACTATGATGAATTTAACCAAACATATTAATGCAAACTTCTTGTCTAAACTATTTATGTCAGTTATTGTGTTTTAACACAGCATCATTAGTATTAGTTTAATGGATTACGCTTAGCTGTAATAACCCATTAAGCATCATCCAAAGCATTATAAAATTTATCTACACGCTTCGTTGGTAATAAATTATATTGTAATGTAGTTCATTCAATCGTAGTAAAGTTGCCGAAATTAAATGCGCATTGGCTATGAAAAAAATACGGCCTAGATTTTTACAACCTACACTTGGGGATATATGCATTTACCCACCTTGGTCATTTTAACATTAGCCATTAATGTTCTAATCGGATTTTACTTGAGTATCTTGTATGTTAGAAAACCCAAGGATAAATGTTTTAAATTCTGGGCTTGTTCTTGCGCAAGTTTTGTTTTCGGCTCTGGCTTAGCATCATTAAGACCGTATAACATTTCAGAATTTATCAGCTTTTTCATTGCTGACTCCTTATTAGTATTAGCCGCTGTTTTTATATTATTGGGGCTCATCCAATTTTCACATTTTCGCTATACAAAACATAAACAAAGGCAAGCTTTTACAGCACTAGTCATTGTTTTTATGGCAATACTTGCAACTTATCAACATCCTGAATTGGTGAGTCTGATTGCTAGTGTAGTAATAGCAATAACGTTTGCTTTATGTGCTTTTTTGTTACATAAATCTGCTATAAATGAACCTATCATTACCAACACTTTAAAAATAATTTTCATATTACATAGCGTTATCATGTTGGCCCAAGCTGCATTAATACTTACAGAATGGGGCTCAACCGAACCAAGTGATTTGCCAGGAGGTTCCATTTATACCTTCCTTAGTCATATCGTCTTAACCACGCTCACTGCATTACTATTACCTTGGCTATGTTTTCTTAAACTTGAACGCAAACTGACGCTTAAATCACAACGTGACGGATTAACTAAACTAGCTAATCGAGAATATTTTTTTAGTCAAGTTAAGCGTTATTGGAAGCGCCACTCAAGACTACCAACAGGACTGATGATGATAGACATCGACCTATTTAAGGTAGTCAACGACAACTTTGGGCATGCTGTCGGGGACAGAGCGATACAAAAAGTAGCAAGTATAATATCAAGACAATTACGAAGCCATGACATTATCGGCCGAATTGGTGGTGAGGAATATGCAGCTCTATTGGTTGATATTGAAAAAGAAACCGCCTTCAAGACTGCGCAACGACTATGCGACCAAGTAGCTAAGGAGTTGTATTTCATTGGTAAAGATAAAGTAGCGCTGACAATTAGCATTGGCATAGTTCACCTGCAACCAGCCGAGCATGATTATGCAACCGCTTATAAAGCTGCAGACGATGCACTTTATGTAAGCAAGAAATCGGGTCGAAATACAGTTACCCTCGGAAAAGTCATCTGACGTTCACTTTTATATTCAGTATCGTCAGTAAAGAGGTAGTCAACATATTTTGACCAAACTATTATTAGTTTTGTCCGAAATTTATTTATAGCATTAAAATTGTGTAAAAAAACCGGATAACTGATGCAATCAACTATCCGGCTAATGCACAAAATTTAAACCATTTTCCTCAGCAATTCCCCCGTATTCAGACTCAGCAAGCGCCAGCAACCAATAGCACCGAGCAAACCGACGGTCAATGCCCCGATTATCGGCGCTATCACCCAATATTCCAAATGCAAACCTGCTTCCATTTGAAAAACGTTGGTTTGCAACATATACAAACTGAATTCATTTGATATGGCAGCCATCAGTCCAGCAACAAACCCGATAATGATAAATTCATTAATAACACTAAAGCGTATCATCCACCCTTTCGCACCTAATGTTCGGAGAATGGCTAGCTCTTGCAAACGTTCATCCATACTGGCTTGAACTTGTGCTATAAGAACTAGCGACCCGGCTATAAGCACCAGTATTAGAATAAACTCTACCGCCACCGACACTTGCTCGATAATTTCTCTAAGTTGATTAATTCTCGCATCTACATCAAATAAGGTAACGCTAGCAAAAGGAGCCATTAACTTAGTTATCTCCGCTTTGCGAGATTCATCCAAGTTAAAACTGGTAATATACGTGGGAATAAAGTTCTCCACCGCTTTAGGGTGCAGCACGAAAAAGAAGTTGGGTTGCATTGTTTGCCAATTAACTTCTCGCAAGCTAGTTACTGTGGCTGTAATCACTTCACTACCAATATTGAAGGTCAATTTATCTCCAAGCTTAATATCTAGTCGCTCCGCTATTTGACTCTCAATTGACAGCGGATAGGGTTCGCCTTCCTGCCAAGAGTCTAGCCATTCACCTTCAACAATCTTATTCCCCATTTGGAGCTCCGTGCCCCAGGTTAGATTTGCTTCACGGCCTAAGCCTTGGCGCCCTTCGTCAGCAACTTCTTTATCTTCTTTAGTCACTTCAGTGCGAATTTTTTCGTCATTAATAGCAACAAAACGCCCTCGAGCGACAGGATAAAAATCACCGCCGGTAACATTGTTTTGTTCAAATTGATTTTCTAAACCAATCCGCTGGCTCTCGGTTATATTTGATATGAAGTAGTTGGGTGTGCCTTCTGGCAGCTGAGCACGCCATTGTTCTACCATGTCATTGCGCATTACTAAAACAACGAGTAGCAGCATAATAGTAATTGAAAAACTGATTAATTGAACACTGTTGCCCATAGCCCTCCGGCGAATACGTGCCCATGCTAAGGTCCAAGCTCCCATTTTGCCACTACCGAGCTTGCGTCCAAGCATAATCAGAAGATGAGTAACACCGAGGAGCAGAACAACTAAAATAATGCCTGAAACGAATAATATGGCACTGATCATCAGGTCTTGGCTATATACCCACATCAACAAGAATACAGCGATCCCTGATGTAGCGAACTGCAAGGTTTTGGACGAAAGCGTTGTATTAATATCGCGCCTTAATACACGCAATGGGGGTACAGAGAATAACTGTAATAGCGGGTATAAAGAGAACAACACTGAGCAAATAACACCAGTGAAGACAGCAATCGCTAATGGCCTCCAATGCCAAATATCAAGTGACACTTCCACAACATCTGCCAAAAACACGACCACAACTTGTTGCAAAATAAAGCCGGCAGTGACACCTAGCACTATACCCAAGACTGTAATAAAGCAGATTTGCAGTAAATAAATGCGTCGCACCATTACCTTTCCAGCCCCAAGCGTTTTCATGATCGCTACGGGATCGTAATGACGCTGACTGTAACGCTGCGCAGCTACTGCAATGGAGACAGCAGCAAGCACAATGGCTAATAAGCTTGCTAGCAAGAAGAACTGTTCCGCACGGGCAATTGAGCGCCCGATAGCAGAATCATCGTCTTCAATTGATGTCCATCGATGAACATCGCGGTTCAGCTGCGGACGAAGCCAGTCGTAATACTCATTTAAATCATCGGTTTCACCAGTAAAATAATATTTATAGCTAACGCGAGAACCGGGCCCTGTTACGTTGGTTTTGGCCAAGTCGTCAGTTGACATCAATACAATGGGCTCAGTATTAAAAACACTAAACCCTGCGTCAGGAATTTCACTGAGCACTTTTGTTACTTTAAAACTCCCGTCGCCTATGTCGATAACGCCGCCTAATTCAACATTAACTAATTGAAAAAGCCGTGAATCTATCCAAACCTCACCCTGTTTAGGCGATTCAGTTGTTGCTTCAGGCACACCAAAAGCCTGCAGTGCAACTTTGATACTGCCTTTTAATGGGTAGTTTGCATCCACAGCACGCAAGTCTGACAGCGCCAGTTCTTGCGCTCCAAATACCATTGACCGTGTACTTACTTGATAGGCGCTATTGAGGTTGAACTCAGACGCTTTGCTGATCCAGCTGTCATCCACAAGCTCTCTGGAACGCAACTGCCTATCGGCTGCAATAAACTCTGCAGAACGATCGGTTAATCCACCCTGCAAACGCTCGCTAAATAGAGATAACGACAGAACTGAGCCAACAGAAAGTATAATGGCCAGTAAAATAATGGTTAACTCACCACGTTTGGCTTCGTGTTTGAACAACCGCCACGCTAATTGAAATACGGTAGACATTTTATTCTCCAGAAACAACTCTAAGCGGCTTAGTTTGCTCAGTTAATTCACCGGCATGCATGTGCAATTGACGCTGGCAGCGCTGAGCGAGTTCAATGTCATGAGTAACAAGCACTAAGGTAGTATTGGATTCTTTATTCAGATCAAATAGTAAATTTTCGACTTTAGTTGAATTAGTGGAATCCAAATTGCCTGTTGGTTCATCCGCGAATAGAATTTTAGGATTGGTAATAAATGCTCTAGCGATGGCGACGCGTTGCTGTTCGCCACCCGATAGTTGATTAGGAAAATGATTAGCGCGGTGATCGAGCCCTACTTGCTCAAGTATTTTTTGGGCGCGTTTTTTAGGCTCCGATAACCCGGCTATCTCAGCTGGTAGCATAATATTTTCGAGCGCTGTTAAGCTCTGTACCAACATAAAACTTTGGAAAATAAAACCGACTTTTTCACCACGCAGTCTAGCGCGCTGCTCTTCATCCATAGAATGCAAAGGCTCACCATCTATCATAATGTGCCCACCAGATACCTCATCTAATCCAGCTAATAGACCAAGAAGTGTTGACTTACCTGAACCCGATGCCCCTATAATGGCAATTGATTCACCTGGTTTTACAATAAAGCTGATGGGTTGAAGGATCTGTAACTCACCTTCACTCGTATTAACTTTTTTTATAATACTTTTCGTTTCGATCATTGCAGGAGCAGTTGTCATAGTGTTTTCTTTTTCTAAATCCGTAAAAATTAGTTCAGGTAAGCTTACCAAAAATCGTTCTTGGAAGAGTGAATGTTTGGCATTTGCTTCACGCCATTGCAGTAATGCGCCAAAACTGCTTCGCATTAGCATACTTGTATGTCTTTTATTCCCTTTTTATAGCCATTCAGATCAGCAAGAAGTGCAAGAACATAAACTATTGGTGCTTGGTGACAGCTTAAGTGCCGCATACGGGTTGACACAACAGCAAGGCTGGGTTTATTTGTTACAAAATGCGTGGGTAAATGAAAATAAACCTATTACAGTTATCAATGGCGCAATCAGTGGTGATACTACCGACGGAGGCTTATCCCGCCTACCTCGATTGTTAGACTTGCACAAACCAACACATTTGTTGATTGAACTTGGCGGCAACGATGCTCTGCAAGGACATAATCCAAAAAAAATAAAGGCTAATATTGAACAAATGGTGCAGTTAGCTCAGAAAAATAATGTAGAGGTTATGTTGCAAGAAATGCAGATTCCAACTAATTATGGAAAACGTTACACACAGATGTTTATGCAAGTTTTTATCGACATAGCAGCGGAAAATGATATTCCACTAATTCCGTTTTTCTTAGAAAATATTGCGTTAAACAAGAAGCTTATGCAGAACGACGGCATTCACCCAACAGCAGAAGCTCAACCTATGATTACTGAGTTGTTGAAACCGCAGTTGGAAGTGCATATTTTTGATTAATTTACCTAAACAATAAAAATAAAAAACAAAAAAATCAAAAACTTAAAGGTTATTTTTTATAGCCACTGCGTGGTATAATATATTAAAAAGTTGACACTTAATTATTAGCAGCACCTGGATTGCCCTATTTTCCAGATGAAATGTTGGCCCGACCAACATTTCATCTCAGCGACTAGTTAAGAGAAGTCGAGTATTAAGGTAGTTTCATCCCACTCGAAAACAGGTAATGAATTGTAAAATTAGCAGTTACAGGCTTGATTAATCGGTAAATACCTTATTAGTCGCTAGATACCTCGCGCCAATTCACTACTCGGTCGTTTCCACGGAAAATACCAAACGTAGCAATTGCTGACGGCAGATTGTCATAGACACCATCATTATCCCAATCATATTTAAACCAATCATAGGCATCATACGACACCCCTATTTCTCCTTGATTTCCAAGCCCTGGCGTTTGCAATACAATTGCCTGCGTTTTACCGTCAAGAAAATACCCAGTTCCACCGGGTATACTACCACTACCCAAGCCAAAATCTACACCCAAACCCAAGCCCAAATCTATACCAATACTAGTCAGGCTAATATCTAAACTAATAGTAGTTAGGGACAATTTACCAACATCATAACTAGCGCAATTCTCATCCGAGCTGCCAACAAAAGTAGTGCCATCAAAATGTTCAATTTGCATCGATTGAGGAAAGTTTGAGGTTTCAGGTCCAAAGCTATTCTCTAACAATAAGCGGCCAAATCGAATTTCAACGCCGTTTGGTGATGCCGCAATGGGAATTTGGTTTACTAATGCATTCCGGTTTACCGGCACGTTATCAGTATCTATGATGGTCGCGATAGAAAAATCGATGGCTGATATAAACGGGGCTACTAATGCGTTGGCAGAACGCTGGTAGAAAAAATTATCAGCTGCTGACAGTTGATAGTGTAAGACTCCTCTGGGTAAGACATTACCACTGGATGTTGCGGTCATATTATATTGACTCAATACGCCGGTATTCATATTCGCAGTTAACGGTAGTTGGTTAGAATCAACTCCTATCGCTACTTGGTCAAATGTCGGTGCGTTAACCATAATATCCGAATTAGTGAGCTTCATATAATCATTACCACTGCCCTGACTGTCCTGATAATAGTTTTGGGTCGTTCCCCCCTGACTATTATGCGCTGTAATTGCCAGTACCGGACTGGTCAAATATGAAATTGGACCCGCGCTACTTGTGACTTCGTCCATTTGACCACTATACGCGGCAGCAGCAAACCCGGTTGGCGAATTACAGGTCACAAAAAAGGCGCCATCATCGGCAACTGTTTGCGTGAAGTACTTCGGAATGAAGCGGCCAATGTTTATCTCTGAAGCGGGAACAACAATATTTGCGTTACCATAATTGCTGTCTTGCACATCTAAGTTGAGCAAGCCTACTTCTGAATATTGCGCAGCACTGTAAGTTGACACTCCCAAAGCAAAATTGCTTAAGGTCACATTTTGGAATATTGGACTAGTGCTACTTGCTAACGCATTTCCTGAGGCATACGTTAGATCACCGTCTGTGCTGTCTGATAACGAAGGGCCTGTGCGAGTAAGCATTAACTGTATTTGTCCGGGCGAGTAGTTTGGCGTTATTACCGCAGGACTTGCTGCATTATAAGCCATCACGGTTAAATTAAAATCATCTCCGGCTGCGAAGGTTGTTGTGGCTGTCGCAGTAGCCCCATTTAAGTCAGTTGCCCCTGATTTTGCAGTAACAACAAATTTAGCTGGACTGACCCAAAACGAATTACTGCTGCCGGTTAATGAGACCCCATCTACGTTATAACTCGCACGCAAGCGAATTTGTCCTGCATCGTTATATATCGGGGCTGGTATTGTGGCGATACCCAGAGAACCAAAATCCAATGTGGTGCTGGTGATACCACTTGAGTGCTTCGCTATCGTGCTTCCATCAACGCTAAAACTAAGACCGCTGTCCCCACCGGGGTCGACGTTTTCCTGTGATAAATTCACGTCTTTATTGCCGGTAAATAAACTGGTACAGACACCGTTTGTATCTTTGACTGCCTGAATTTTTAGCGTGTCGCCAAACATAGAGCCTGAGGTTTGATTAGGTAATGTCGTCTCATTTCCAGCACCCGAGAGAAACCGGAAACCCGCATCAGTGAACGCCATATCACAAGAACTGCCGCTGCTATCGTCGCACTCTACTGGGTTAGAGGCGGTAATTGAGGTATTTGCTAATGAAAAGCTTATAGTTTCAACATCAGTATTATTCACGTTAACGGCAGTACTGCCAGTAAATGCCAGCGAACTTATCACCGAACCGTTAGCAAGAAAATCAAGCGTGACTAGCTGGCTGCTTAACGTTGAACAACTGGCATTCTCACATGCGTTAACAGTCACCACTTCAGTATCACACGTTAAGCCTTCGCCATCGTGAGCAATTTCGTAATGATGCACGTATGAAGGCTGCACACTGCAAGTTTGGTTAGTAAAAGTCCCGCCCAGCGCTATACCTCCAGCTTGTTCGCTTGTATGACCCGTGTCAGTATCATTATCCATATCTTCTACGATGCTAAAACCCACACTTGATGATGAAATTGAACAGCGCTTGAGCCACCCACCGTCGGCACCATCACGGGTGTTTTGACTGGCAATGACTATGGGGGCATCATTACTATAATCGCCACTTAAGTCGAATACTCGGCAACTATCGATACCGGTAATATCGTCGTTAGTTCGAAATGACTCGTAACTAATATCAGGAGTTAATTGACCGGTGATACCAGGAGTAATAGCAATATAGGCTATATTTTCGTTCGCATTCAATGTGCCAGAGTCTGTTTCTGCGCGCTCCAACGCTATCCGAAACTGCGTATTAGTTACATTACTTATAGCTGTGGCTAAAAAAGGGGTAGAAATCGGAAAGGCAGTTGTTTCGTTATTCATTGTCTGGATAGACGCAATAATGGCTGGTGATTGAGAAAACGTTAGGTCCGCTGTAGAGACCGTTTCCCAAAAACTACCAGAAACTCTCTTAGCTTGAAAAGCTTGAGTATTTAGGCTACTTACCCGCATATTAGCCCCACCATTCAGGGTATAATCGCCCTCTACTATCGCTAAAAAATCTATGGTTTGAGACACATTACCGGCAGGTACGCTGGGGTTGGCTTCTTCTTCTGATTCAACTTGCGCTATTTCAAAGCCAGTTTCAGTAACATTACGAATCCTCAATGCCAAACGGTCGCTATCACTGGCAGTGGTAGGCAAACTAAATACTCTGGGCACCTCTGAGAAAGGGGTGTCAAAACACACTGAGGTAAATTCGGGGACTTGCGCTGTATTGTTTAGGGTAACTCTTCCTGCTAATGTTAAGTTGCACTGCACCGAATCTCTCAAACTAGCATCATAGTTGTTGCCGGCTAATTCGTTTTGATACATATTATAAATTTGTACATCAGCGATTTTCTTGCCAAAAATTTTAAATTCATCTAACAGACCTTCAAAATTTTGGTTTGTGCTAAAATCACCACCGAATTGATCTTGTTCTTGTCCTATAACGACCGCATTAGGATTGGTTACTGATAAGACGCCATCATTTACGCCGTCATCACACTCTTGCTCTGCACCATCGATAAATAAACAAACGTCTTGACCCATTCGAGTGATCACTAAATGATGCCAATTATCATCCGTTAGGGTAATATTGCTGTCTAATCGCTGCTCGTTGTCTCGCACCTTTATGTAAACCCGATCGTCGTTTTTCAAATATATTTCTAACTCATCATCACCGTTGTTATCGCCCAGTGCATGAAATATTTCTTGCTGATTTTTACTTACTCCAGTTTTAAACCAAAGTGATACTGTAAAGTCGTCTAACCCATCAACACTGCCGCTTGGCACATAAACCCAATCACTTGTACTATTTTCTCTTAAATCTAGGGATTTATTGATTATGGAATCGTCTACAGGAGATGTAAGACCGATAGAAGTTGCATTAAAGTTGCCGCTTTGATCAATTATCTCACCAGCTATTTCGGTATAATTGCATTCATCAAAGCGGTAATCGACTATCGGTAAAATAGCGGTGGCAACAATCCTAGTTGAAAAATAATTAGCGTTATCAGCATCACTGTCCGATGACCAAATCCATGTAGCACTGTCATTAACTGCAGATCTATCTCCCCAAGGGGAAACTCCATTCACACCATAATCGGACACGGACTGATAATTACTCCAGCCCGTCGTGCTTGAAACCCAATCGGTCGTATTAGTATTCAGTGTAGTCAAACCGTTTGAAAACGTATGATCACTTCCCGTTATTTCAAAGTCACCTAAAAATCCTGCCACACCTCCGGCATCTAATGCTTTGACATGCAAATAGTAATCCTGGCCAGTCGTTAATGAACTGGCCAGCGAATAGGTCGTCCACCAACTTGTACCTGAGCCAATAAATGTTCCCTGCACCCCATTATCGGTTGAAATATAAGCTTCAAAAGTATTATCAACATTTACTTTACCTGTAAGTTGAGCCTTTGCAGGTATCAAACAACAAAGTAGAAAAAGAAAAGTAACCACGATTGTTTGTTTTAAACTTCTTTTCATATTGACGTTAGTCATCACAATATACACCCTAACTTTATCTGTAATTCCATTTAACTCGATACCTAATATCACTCTCTGCTCAATTAATTGGCTTGCGAAAGGCAACAAAACAATTAGTAACAACGAATAATTTTAGACTTTTAAAAATTTCTTTTGTTGTGTAGTTGAACCCTTTTGCATCCCATCAAAAATTATGATTCGCATTGGAACGATGCCATCAAATTCGTAATGATGTAAATTTAAAACTCTCATATATCATCCTATAGAAACTCATATCTGCACATATGTATATTAAACTTAGGTTTAATATTTTAGTTATTAACATTGATAAAGTGATCAAATTTAGAGTGACTACACGTATTTTTGTAACCTAATATCTCAAGTGCGCTTAGATGAGATAAAGTGCTGACGCTAGCGTATGTATAAAACCTTTACTATTTGCAGCTTGATTTTAGAAGGCGCAATCCAAACCACCGGCATTACTTCATAGGTTTATCGGCCATGATAAATAAACCATTAATTCAATGCAGCTAGTAATATTTTTCTGCTATCACGAGGTTCAATCACCGCATCAATTTCAAGCACTGTGGCTACTTCTAGTGCCCTGCCTTTCTGATATTGCTCGGCAAGTAGCTTATCAAATAATGCTTGGCGCATTACCGGGTCAGTTTGCTTTTCTAATTCCTTCTTAAAGCCGAGTTTTATTGCTCCTTCAAGCCCCATGGCTCCGAATTCACCCGTTGGCCAAGACACCATATAGCTGGGGCTAGAAATACTTCCCGACAGCATAGCTTGAGCACCTAATCCATAACATTTGCGGATCGCTACCGCGACAAAATCGACCGACAAATTAGCGCCTGTTGCAAATAGTTCACTGAGGTAACGAACCGCTCCATTTTTTTCATGCTCCGGTCCCACCATAAAACCAGGGGTGTCACAAAGCGATATAATAGGAATCGAGAATTGATCGCATAGCTTCATAAAGCGATTCAACTTCTTCGCCGCATCGACATCAATTGCACCTCCAAGCATTTTGCAATTACTAGCGATAACACCAATAGGTTTGCCTTCAAGTCGAGCAAAGCCTTGAATAATGGCTGTACCGTATTGCTTTCCAATTTCTATAAAAGAGTCTACATCTACTATGCCTGATATGATTTTATGCATGTCGTACACAAAACGTCTATCATCAGGCAATATCCCATCGAGCGCATCATCTTCAGGCGCAGACCAATTAGTATTATGACCCTGAAAAAAGCTTAAGCAGGTTTTTGCGATTTCAATAGCATGATTTTCATCTTGGGCAACGATATCGACAACACCATTTTTGGCTTGCATATCAATTGGACCGATATCAGTAGGACTGAACTTACCTAACCCACCCCCTTCAATCATAGCTGGTCCAGCCATACCAATAAACGAAGACGTTGTGGCAATCGTAATATCAGCGGCGCCAAATAGCGCAGCGTTGCCGGCAAAGCAGTAGCCATTGTTAACTGCTATGCGAGGCACTTTACCTATAAGCCCAGCCCAGCGACTAAACGTGGTGCATTGTAAGCCCGAATTAATAGTAGAGATATCGGTGTCACCCGGACGACCGCCACCACCTTCGGTCAACATAATAATGGGGAGTCTCTTTTTCAGTGCAATCTCAATCATTCGATCAAGTTTAAGGTGATGAAAATAACCTTGAGTGCCAGCTAAAACCGAATAGTCATTAACGATCAGTGCGGTGTCATGGGAAGTGAATCTTGCACCCAGTGTAATATGCCCGTCATTGATAGGAGCAATACCCGTAATGACGCCATCAGCTGCCGTCTCCGTTTGTAGTTCCGCATAATCACGACGCTGTCGTTGAGCAGCGACAGCTAGTTGTCCGTATTCTCTAAAAAAATTGCCGGAGCACAACTTACTCACATTCTCGCGCGCTGTATTAAAGCCTTTAGCATGCCGCTTTGCTGCTTGAGTTGAACGAGCGCTGTCTTGTGTATTTGCTAATCTGCTTTCAAGCTCTGTTAAGGCCTGCTCAGTATTCTTTGTCATTATTATTTACCATTTTGTTAATTACGTCGGGTAATAAGGGAAGCTAATGTCATAGTAAGTTTTGCTGCGTCATTGCATTTGCGAAAAAACGACACTCTCGCACTTTACTATTAATCTTTTTTACTGAGGCCATTGTTACACCGCATCCTTTCTATAAAGATAGATTTGATGACTAAAACGGACTATTTCGGCTAAAATAAAACCAAACAACAACAAGTACATTGCAAACATCGGAATGCTAGTAAGTTCTTCTGACGAGAATTCAATGCCAAACACATGCGGTAGAATTAATTGACCACTAGTAACAATGACGCCAATCATCTCGTCGGGGTTGGGTATACTCAAATCCATACTGGACACGGAAATCGCATAGTTTCCAAAAATCAGCAGCGTAGCCAAAAGGGAACCCCATGTACTCTTTTCTTTAAAGGACATATTAATTACTTTTTACCCACAAGGTTAAATAATAATAACTTAATGTAAATAATAGCAAACTAAATGGAAAGCATTTCTAACTTATGGTTGGTTATTGTATTTGTAGCATCCACTTTTTATAGGCATAAAAAAGCCGCTAATGACGGTGTCAATGCAAATGACAACACATCCGTTAGCGGCTTAATAATGATACTTCACGCCAATTAATAAATTCGACTACTTAATTCTGAAAAGAAATTTAGGCCCTAAATACCCTCCCCTAGTTTCAATCCAGATGGCGTTCATATCTAGTTTCACACTTATTTCACTTTATGGCCTAGTATATCCAACCGGTTTTTTTACATCGCGGTTCAAGTAGCGGTCGAGCAATTTAGTTTGACGAGAAGTCATGTCAATTTGCTCACCTTTAATAAATACTTGCTCAGCCGTTTGAGTAACTTCAAGCGGATCACCACTCCAAATAACAAGGTCTGCAACCTTACCAGGTTCTAAGCTTCCTATTTGGTCGTCCATACCAAACATCTTGGCAACGTTAATGGTTAATGACGCAATACCAGCAGAATGTGGCAGACCATTAGCAACAGCATTTCCGGCATGTTGGGTTGCGAGGCGAATATTATGAGTATCCATTCCAATCGCAACGATAACACCCGCTTTCTGTAATCTTGCTGCATTTTCTAACGTTGCGCCAATTTGATCAAAAGCACCAGGTAAATTAGATTCAGGATCGAGTATGACCGGTATATTGTGTTTAGCTAACTCATCAGCAACACGCCATGCTTCAACACCACTTGCTAAAATAATATTTAAGCCTGAATAACGTTTTTTAAGTGCGATAACCTGCATGATATCAGCTGCTCTGTCCGCATTAACCACTAGCGGCATTTTACCATCAAGCACAGGAATTAGCGCTTTAGCATCCGACATTGTAGTCAGGCCTAGCCAATCTTGGCTTGGATCCATCGTATAAGACTTGGCAAATTTCGCTTCATCAAATGACTGATTAATAGCAACCCATAATGCCGCTCTGCTACCACCATTATCATCTGCACCAGAATTACCAACACTCAGCTTCATGAAGGCTCTCGCTTTCATAACCGGTTGATAAGTTGTTGCTAGCGTAATAAAAGCACCTTGGCCTAAAAATAGCTGTTCAGTACTACCTAGTCCCGTTGCAGCCGATGTAAAACCTTCAATTCTGGTAATTGGTATCAGTGTTGAATCATTATTAAGTGCATATTGCACATCAAGCGCAGCTCCAACCGTTGAGATAGGGTGAGATTCGACCCGCGCATCAACCGTTCCTGCTGATGAACTAACCTCAACCAGACCTAATGAGGTCGCAGCACCAATAAAGCCGGGGGTGACGACTTTACCCTTAGCGTTTACTTCGCGGTAGCCACTGGGTAAATCTGTGCCTTCAATAATTTGTTGAATACGACCGTCTTTAATTAACACAGTCCCTTTATCAATAACACCAGCCGCAGATACAGTATGGATTTTTGCACCTACAATGGCGATATTTTCAGCTAGTACTGATGCACTTAAACTGAGTCCTATGGCAATGCTTGAGGCTAAGGTAACTTTCTTAAATAAACTCATTTGGCATCTCCTTCAGCAATTTGTCCTAGCTCGAAATCACTCACCGGCCATGACCCAGGGTTGCTGCGGTCATAAACCATTGCACCATCAATAAATACTTTATCAGCTTGTGCATAGGTAGAAAACGGGTCGGTACTCCACAAAACGATATCCGCATTTTTACCGGCTTCTAATGATCCTGTTTTATCAAAAATACCAAGTGACTTCGCAGGGTTAGCAGATAACCATTGCCAAGCGTCGGCCTGACTAATGTCGATACCTGCGCGTTTGCCATCAGCCCAGGCCTTGGCAGCTTCCTGATTCAAACGCTGAATACCAAGATCGCTATCGGAGTGAACTATGGCACAAGCATTTGCGGCATGTACCATGGGTATATTTTCTTTAATGCCATCATAAGCTTCCATTTTGAAGCCCCACCAATCAGCCCACATTGCAGAGCAAACATTATTTTCAGCTAATTTGTCGGCAATTTTATAAGCCTCGACCGCATGATGGAAGGTACCAATCTTGTAATTAAATTCCTTCATGACATCCATCATAGTCCCCATATCATCTGCTCTATAGCAATGCATATGAACAATAATGTCACCATCTAGCACACCAGCAAGTGTATCTAGATTCAGATCTCGTGTTGGTCGTTTAGGGGAACCGCCTGCTTCAAGTTCAGTTGTATAGTCAGCCCATTTGGTTCGATATTCATCTGCTTGAGCCCAAGCTTGGCGATAGCCAGCGACATTACCCATGCGAGTCATTGGACCGCCTTTAGCGCCATAGACACGCTTAGGATTTTCTCCACAAGCCATCTTTATGCCATAAGGGGCGTCTGGAAACTTCATGTCTTGTATCGTTCTATTAGGCAAGTTTTTGACGGTCACACTGCGACCACCGAATAAATTAGCTGAACCAGGAAGTATCTGAAGCGAAGTAACACCGCCTGCAAGCGAACGCTGAAAGCCGGGATCTTGAGGCCATATTGAATGCTCAGCCCAAACCTCAGCCGTTACCGGTGAGGTCATTTCATTGCCATCGGAATGTGACCGAGTTGATGGTGAAGGATAAACACCTAAGTGACTATGATTATCAATAATGCCTGGTGTTACCCACTTTCCTTGGCCATCAATTTCAATGGACTCGGATGGCGCGTTGACACTTTTACCTACCCCGACAATAACGCCATCTTTGAGTAAAATTTCACCAGCTTCAATTTTACCGCCTATGCCATCAAGAATGGTCACGTTAGTGATAACGATCGGCTTGCTCTCAATTTTTTGGTAAGTACTTGGGAACGGATTTTTATCAATACCAGTTACACCTTTTTGTTTTTCCTCTTGCTTGTCATTACTACAGCCGGCAACTAGAGCAACAGAAACTGCTAGTGCAAGCCCAAATTTTAGTTTTATATTAAGCATATATTTCCTTGTTGTTGAACAACATCGTTTTTGTTTTTATATAAAGATTGACTGGATTCACGGGTCTAAACATCCACACAATATGTTTGCTAACCTTACTTGTCCGTAACATTAGCAAAACATGGTAGAAACTGTAATCGAGATTGTTTAATTAGTCATTTAATTTGCGTTTTTACAACGAGTCGATTGTCAACAATTCAACATAGTTGATAATCGAATTAACCGATAGCGTAGCAGATTTTTGGATGTCGATTTGTTATGAAGCCAACATTCGTACGATGTCATCCGCATTTTTAAGCTTTCTTAGCTCAACAAACATAGTTTCAGCTTCAGGGTATTGTCTTTTCAGATAGTTAAACCACTGCTTTATTCTGTTGGGGTAATATCGCCCTTTATCAGAGTATATTTCATAGCCAGAATACGACACCAGTAGCTCTTTGGTCTGCTCCCACGACATTGGGGTATGATTATTTTTGATTGTTTGCGCTAAATTAGGCATTGCCAAAGCGCCGCGTCCAAGCATTAAATTTTGACAACCGCTTCGTTCTTGGCATAGCTTGGCATCATCCGCAGTCCATATTTCACCATTGGCAATAATCGGAATGTCAGTGACTTCTTTAATTTTTGCAATCCATTCCCAATAAGCTGGCGGTTTGTAGCCATCTGACTTGGTTCTTGCATGAACGGTTAGCAGATCCGCACCAGCTTGAGTGATTGCATCTGCGTTTTCTAGTGCGAGCGATGTGTCGTCAAATCCGAGCCGTATTTTTGCGCTTACAGGCTGATCTTTGGGCACTGCATCACGCACTGCTTTGATAATTTTGTAAAGCGTTTCAGGCTCTTTCAGTAGCACTGCTCCACCCTTGCTTTTATTGACCGTTTTCGCGGGACATCCAAAGTTTAAATCAATACCAGGAGAACCTAATTCAACTGCTCGAACCGCGTTTTCGGCTAACCATTCTGGATGTTGTCCAAGCAATTGTACTCTAACCGGCACACCGGAGGATGTGACAGCACCATTGAGGAGTTCAGGGCATAAACGATAGAATGTTTTTTCTGGAAGCAGTTGCTCAACGACTCTAATAAATTCAGTGATGCACAAGTCAAAGCCACCAACTCTGGTTAGCATATCTCTCATTAGGTGATCGACAACACCTTCCATTGGAGCTAATACAATTTTCATAGGGAGAAGTATGCCTCAATTGATATTTTTTACGGTGATTAGTCTGAATTATTTATCTATGTTATCCGCGATACTGCAGATCGTCTCTATTTATATAAACCGAAAAACAGATAAAAAAAAACCACCCGATTGGGTGGTTTCTTTAATTGGCGTCCCCTAGGGGATTCGAACCCCTGTTACCGCCGTGAAAGGGCGGTGTCCTAGGCCTCTAGACGAAGGGGACAAAAAACTTTTCAACAAAGCAAGCTTTGATAGTTTTTTGTTAGAGTAACTGAACACAAAGTGGACGATGTCACTCTAACCTAGACCAAGCCACGATAGCTTGGATTTGTTACTGTTACTAGTACTGCCCAAATTTACAAATGGGAAAATGGCGTCCCCTAGGGGATTCGAACCCCTGTTACCGCCGTGAAAGGGCGGTGTCCTAGGCCTCTAGACGAAGGGGACAAAAAACTTTTCATCAAAGCAAGCTTCGATAGTTTTTTGTTAGAATAACCGAACACTTACGTGAACGACGTTATCCTAACCTAGACCAAGCCGCGACAGCTTGGATTTTTTTCTATCCTTTGTTACAAAAATCAACTACCTTGCGGTGACTCAATTTTTATTAACATAGACCAAATGGCTACATTTGGATTTTACTAACATGACACACAATAATAAAACTTGGTGGAGCTAGGCGGGATCGAACCGCCGACCTCTTGCATGCCATGCAAGCGCTCTCCCAGCTGAGCTATAGCCCCGTGTCCAAATGGACCTGCGAGCTACGTATTGCGCTACAGTTCCTTAACAGCGGGGCGCATTTTAGGCATCTGACTTAATTATGTCAACGATTTTTTTAAGAATTTTCTCTATTTGTTATGTAAATGAGCGCCTTGTCTATTCTTTGCACAATTTGATCTTTATTCATCAGGTTTAAGGTCACATCTAAAGCCGGAGAATTACCTGAACCTGTAGCTGCAACACGCAATGGCATGCCAATTTTGCCCATACCCACATCTAATTTCTCGGCAGTTGCGTTGATGGCAGCTTGTATATTCTGAGGCGACCAGTCTACAACCGCAAGCAACGCTTCTCTAACTTCTTGCAATGGCTCTTTAGCAACAACACGCAAATGCTTTTTAGCTGCCTTTTCATCAAAAGCCTCGAAATCAGCATAAAAGTACGTACTTATAGCAGCCAATTCTTTTAACGTCGTTACACGCTCGGCTTGAATTTCAATCACGCTCTCTAAGCTCGGGCCGTTGCTGCAATCGATACCTTGCTGGTCAAAGTGCCATTTTGCATATGGGGCAACCTCTGCCGCAGGCAATGTCTTGATGTAGTGTTCATTTAACCAATTTAGTTTTTCTGTGTTAAATGCACTCGCCGACTTACTTATCGAATCAAGACTAAAATGTTCGATCATTTCTTCAACACTGAATATTTCTTGATCACCATGAGACCAACCTAAACGAACTAGATAGTTTAAAACCGCTTTAGGCAGATAACCATCGTCTCTATATTGCATAACGCTAACTGCGCCATGACGTTTAGATAACTTTTTGCCATCATCTCCTAAAATCATCGACACATGCGCATATTCAGGGATCGGCGCTGCCAATGCATTGAGAATATTAATTTGACGTGGCGTGTTATTAATGTGGTCCTCACCTCTGACAACATGAGTAATACCCATATCCCAGTCATCAACAACCACACAGAAGTTATATGTCGGCGCACCGTCGGTTCGCTTGATAATCAAATCATCTAATTCTGTGTTAGAAATACGAATTTCGCCGCGAATATGGTCATTAATAACCACATCACCTTCTAATGGATTTTTGAATCGGATAACGAAGGGTTGACCTTCTGGGTGATCCGTCCTCTCACGCCAAGTACCAGGATAACGCGGCTTTTCTCCGTTCTTTTCTTGCTCTTCACGAATTGCGTCGAGTTCTGCAACTGACATGAAGCACTTATAAGCCAACCCTTTTTCTAGCAACTCTTCAATAATTTGGTTGTAACGGTCAAAGCGCTCGGTTTGATAGTAAGGCCCTTTGTCATGATGTAAGCCCAACCAATCCATACCATCTAAAATGGCTTGTTTTGCTTCGTCGGTAGACCGCACCAGATCTGTATCTTCTATTCTTAATACAAATTCGCCACCTTTACTCTTGGCATACAACCAAGAGTAAAGAGCAGTTCGGGCACCACCAACATGTAAATAGCCGGTCGGACTTGGAGCAAAACGAGTTACCACTGTCATTATAATATTATTCCTAAAAATTAATTGGGCATAGTTTACCGTTTAATGCCGCCAGTAAATAGCAATGCATAAGAAAATAACTGATTGTTTGGCCATTTTTTAGACGAACAGGACTTTTTTTGTAAAAGGCTGTTGACAGATTCAGTCTCAACCCTATAATACGCCCCCACTTACCGAGGAACACTTCAGTAAGTTTGTTAGATAAGATGGTCGCTTAGCTCAGTTGGGAGAGCATCGCCCTTACAAGGCGAGGGTCACTGGTTCAAGCCCAGTAGCGACCACCACTTCTTCTCTAGCAAAATCAATATGATGGTCGCTTAGCTCAGTTGGGAGAGCATCGCCCTTACAAGGCGAGGGTCACTGGTTCAAGCCCAGTAGCGACCACCACCTTTCTTTTCAAGCACTTAGTTCAAAACATTCTGTTCAAAAGCCATAACAATTGCTCTATGTGTCACCAACGGGTCGTATGTGGGCCGGTAATGGGTAATTTATGGGGATTTATTGAGATAATATTTGAGCATTGAATGCCGCAAACCTCCTACGAATCTATATTTCCAGCCATTGAGACAGGGCAAAATTAATAACCACAGTAAACAACGATTATCGCCATAGCAAGTGATTTAGTTTTGCTAGATACAAATTTAACACCCCATAATTTTGATCAAACACATCTTATAAGATTTTGTATGTTGCTAGTAAAATTCCTCTATTACATGACGAGGGTGCAATACATGAATACGACGATTGCCCAATACATAAGACGGGGGGCTGTTATTCGCCAAATACAGGTTTATCTGCATATTACAAACCCAGAGTTGGAACGAACTTACGAGTAGCCGCATCCTACTATCAAAGAGCAACCCTACATAGATACTTGCGTAAAACTGTGCTAATTTAAGCGCAGTTTTTGACAATATGTGAATATTACTTTTGACCGTTCTGAAAACAAAAGATATTTGTGAAGCCTTGGATATTAAGCGACATCAATTGCGAGCATGGACTGATGCGCTAGCGCCATACAGTAACCAAACTACTCATGCACGCTCTGCTCGGCGGTTTGATACCGGTGATCTAATGTTCTTTGCGACGGTTCAACATATTGAGAAAAAGTTTGGTCTATCAATCAGTGTATTTGCCAAATTATCACAATGTATTTATGACACGGTTCGCGCGCCGCGAACAATAAATGATAATGAACGAATATTTTTGGATATAAATAGTCAAAGATATTTAATTGCTGATACATTGGATACTCATGCAGAGGGAGTGCTTATTAATATTGCGCCAGTTAAAAAATTGGTGGGTGATTTTTTAGGGCTTACACCGACTCAAGAACAAATACATTTTGGTTTAGCAAAAGTAAGCTAACGACTAGTAATATTACGGAAGACACATTATGGCCACGGCTGAACAAATAAAAGCACTATTAAAAAGTCATGCAGATCGTGACGATACTCGCTTTTATTCACTTGCGATGCAATTGGCTGCAAAGGAAGCGAGAAAAGGTCACACTAAATTCGCGGATGAGATCAAAAATATCATCGAAAAATCACAAGTATCAAATGTGAAATCAGTTTCTTCTGCACCGGTTCAACTCAAAAAAGTTAATTCAGGTGAATTGCAGGGGCTATTGGAACATACGTCTCATTCAGTCAGATTAAACGAACTTGTTCTTTCACCCGAAATAGTAACAAGATTTGAGAAAGTTATTTTCGAACAAAGGCAAAAAGACAAGTTGAGTCGCTTTGGGTTAGCGCCAAGTAGAAAGTTAATGTTCGTTGGTCCTCCTGGCACGGGTAAAACTATGTCTGCCTCGATGCTAGCAACTGAACTAAAGCTGCCGATGTATACGATTGTTCTTGATTCACTTATCACGCGCTTTATGGGTGAAACCGCGTCCAAACTTAGGTCAATCTTCGATCATATTGCTCAAACACGAGCGGTTTATTTATTTGATGAGTTTGACGCAATAGGTGCACAAAGAGGCGCTGCAAATGACGTCGGAGAAATTAGAAGAATATTAAATTCTTTTCTAATGTTTGTTGAGCAGGATAATTCAGACAGTTTAATAGTCGCTGCAACTAATCATCCAGAGTTGTTAGACAGAGCGCTTAACCGTCGCTTTGATCAATTTATTAGTTTTTCTAAACCAGACCAACCCCAAATTTCTGAACTAATTAAAAGAACATTAGCGTTATTCGATTTAAGCCATGTGAACATGATCCCAATTGTCAATACCGCTTTCGGATTAAGTGCGGCTGAAGTAACGCAAGCATGTGAAGATGCTGCCAAGGAGTTTGTTCTCCATAACGATGCGTTAGTTGATGAAGAAATTTTATTAGCTGCAATTGAAAGAAGAAAGTCAGGAAAGTCTTTATTTAATTACGAATGAGGTAGTCAGTGAGTGAAAGGAAGCACCATTTAAAACTTCAAGGGTTTTACACAAATGAAAATTATCAGTCAAAGCAGCCAGGAAGAACTCCTTCAGTACTATTAAGAGATAGAGTTCAACATGGTTCTAGCCTCCAAAGTCAGTTTTCTAGTGCATTAGAAAACTATGATCAAAAAAGACAGGCAGCTGTTACTCCATTATCTGAAGAGCTAGGAATTTATGTTGAGTTAACCGGCTTTGCAAACCAACCACTACCTTTTGACAAAATTGATAACAAAAGTTTTAGACTTAAAAGTCTTACGAATGTAAACAATGTCGAACAGGCCGTAGTTTTTGTTCCTGAGTCTAAAAGAAACGTCTTCCATACAAGAGTTGAACAATATTTAAACTCAACCTTGAATGAAAACAATGAGCCAAGAAATCACAATCTTATTAACAGCATCCAGTCTATGCGATTGGCAGATATCAAATCATTTTGGACTGACAATCCGGATTACTTTCCAGAAGATAGAAACCAGCAAGTCTGGGTAGAACTTTGGCTGGGCAAAGATAGTAATACCTCACAAGAATTTGTCTCACTGCTTGCTGAAAGGCTCGGTGGTGAGCTTGGAAACTCTTCTCAAACGTTTTTTGATTGCACTGTGCACTTGATTAAAGTGTCAATATCTCAGCTAGAGAATGCTGTTTACCTGATTTCAAATTTAAAAGAACTTCGCCTAGCAAAAGAAGTTCCCGTTCCAATTGTATCTAGCGAGCCACGAGAGCAGCTCGAATGGGCAAATAACGTAATTCAACGAATTAGCAATCCAAATAATGAAAGCACATCGGTAGTAATACTTGATACTGGTGTAAACTATAACAATCCCTTGCTTTCACCTTTTAGCGATGCAAGTTATTCAGAATGTTGGCTTTCCACTTGGCCGCACTACGATAACAATATTTTAGGTAGCCCGCCATACTCTCCCCATGGCTCATTGCAGGCAGGTATAGCAGCTTACGGTGATTTACAAAAAGCAGCGTTGTCTAATGATAATATTGAGATAACGCATATTATAGAGTCCGGAAGGATTTTACCGCCCACGGGAACCAATGACCCAAAACTCTATGGTGAAATTACGTTAGGTACGCTAAACAAATTAGAGATCAATAATCCAAACATTAGCAGAGTTTATTCGTTAGCTGTTACGGCTGGTCCAGAATTTTTAGGAGGTCAACCCTCGTCTTGGTCTTCTCAATTAGACGATTCTGCATTTAACTTTAGCGAAGATTTTAGTCGATTATTTATAATTTCAACAGGTAATAATAGAGCAATCTTGCCTTACGTTGATTATTGGGAGCAAGCTCACTTATCTCAAATTGAAGACCCAGCGCAAGCATGGAATGCAATTACGGTAGGAGCGTATACAGAGTTAACGACAGTCGATGAGTATGGCTTTGACGATTGGTCTCCATTTGCTGAAGCTGGAGATGTAAGTCCATCAGCGCGTACTTCTGTCAAGTGGGGGTGGAAGCGTCATGCACCTTATAAACCAGAGTTAGTTGCTGAAGCAGGTAACAGACTGTTATCACCAGATAAACAATCTCTAACTGAAGCTGATACCGTTTCTCTGCTGACAACCTCTGGCAGAACAACAGGCCAACTGTTTGAAACAACTAGAGATTCCAGTGCAGCTACAGCATTAGTATCCAATTACGCTGCCCAACTAATGGCTGAATACCCTGACTTGTGGCCTGAAACCGTTCGGGGATTACTTATTCATTCAGCCAATTGGACTGATAAAATGTTGCAGAGGTTTAACGCCCTCAAAACAGATCATACGCAAACTGTTGCGAAAGAAACTATGCTTCGCAGTGTAGGCTATGGCGTTCCAAATTTTGATCGCGCAAAGTATAGTCTAACCAATGAACTCACCATTGTAGCTGAAAACACTATTACACCTTTTAAGCAGGGCTCTACCAACTCTAGCGATCCAAAACTTGGAAATATGCAACTTTACCGCTTGCCTTGGCCTGTGTCAGTACTGCGCGATTTACCCAATAATAGTAATGTAAAACTTAAAGTGACCCTCTCATATTTTATTGAGCCCAATCCAAGTCGAAGAGGCTTTAAGCAACGTTACAGCTATCAGTCACACGCATTAAGATTTGAAGTGATAAGGCCTGGACAAACACTTAGTAATTTCAAAGGAAAAGTGAACAAATTAATGGCCGACGTCAATTACGATGGGCCGGAAGGCGACAGCTCAGGTTGGAAATATGGCAGCGATTTCAGAAAACGGGGAAGTATTCATTCCGATATATGGACAGGCTCACCTCAAGACTTAGCTGACATGGATACAATTGCAATTTGCCCTGTAGGTGGTTGGTGGAAATATAAGACAGGCTTAGAGCGCTGGCAAAATGAGGTTCGGTACAGCTTACTTATTTCACTGGAAGCGCCAGAGATTGATATTGATCTGTACTCTGAGGTTGTTACGTTAATTGAAAATGAAGTAACGATAGAGACTTAATTTTATGGTTTCTTTGTAGACTCGTACCGCTTTTATATACTTAAAAGTGGTTGGGTTATAACCCGACTTTGGTAAGTTTTTTGCAGGCCGACTTGAATATTTAGGCGCCCCAAAAAAGTAAGAACTAAATTAATCATATTTATGCGCTGAATCACCCTGCGCTATACCGACGTGAGCGGATATTTTTTCCAAATACTATTCAAAAGTGTCATCAAAGTTTGGGGCAAATAAACACCGCCCGACGATACGGGCGCCTTGGGGAATTTGCTTGTAGCAATCTGTTTGCTTTGGTTTTATAAGAGATGAAGTGGCAAAGGCAACTTGAAAAATGGGCCTTAGTTGATGCCTTTAGTACAACTGCACTTTACTGTGTTGGAGTGGTTTGTGGTCAATCACACATGGTGTTGCCTGCAGCAACAACTGCTTTCGACGCAGACAGATCTTTGCATACTTATATTATGCATAGTTACCTTAATAGCATCCTACTTTACTCTTCAACATACTCCACTAAATCACTAACCTCACATCCAAAATAAGCACACAACTTGTCGATGTTGTCAGTCACAGTGCTACATCCCTTTTTGTTAGCTATTTTTGAAAGCGTCATTCGATTAATTCCTGTCGCCTTTGCAACATCGGTAATAGTTACCGTTTGACCGTCATTGAATTCTTTCTCTGCTAAGAGCTGCTTAAATTTAAATTTCAACATGTTTTTTGATTATATTTATTATCACATGATAACTTTATGTGATTTAAGGGTTGACTTCAGTACTTTGTGATAATATATTTAATCAACTGATAATATATTTAATCACCAAGGGCTATAATATGAGTTTAACATACTTAACGACAGATCAACTAGCAAAGAGAATTCAATACCACCCTCGTACTATTCGCCATGAACTTATCGATAATTGCTTGTTCGAGGGCCAGCACTACATCCGAGCATTTGGTAGAAAGAAGTTTCTCTTTATTTGGGAAGAAGTTGAAAAAACTATGCATCTAGGGAGCGATATCGCCTTAAGAATGCCAACAGCAGAAGGGGCATAGTATGTTTAAATTGGCTGTACGTAAGGATTCAAAAACGCTTTATTTTAATGGTACTTATCTTGGTTTTCGTTGCAGAGAGTATACCGGGTTAAAAGACGGCCGAGAAAACAAAAGGCTGATGAACCTAAAGCTGAAAGCTATTAATGAGGCTATTCAACGCGGTGTATTCCGTTATGCTCAATTTTTTCCAGATTCTAAAAACGCCTCAAACATCAGCATTACAGAAAAGCAAGTTGCGCGTGTTCCGGTCAACAATCAATTGCAGTATTTGCCTCAAGGACTTAGACAGATAACGCCGACTCTGCATGACTTTGCTGACCTTTGGATCGATGAGAATAAAATCAGTTGGCGAAAGTCTCATAGAACATCTATTGAGGGCATTCTTGCAAAGCATGTTATGCCTGTTTTTGGCGCCATGCCTTTAGAAACAATAAAGCGTGAGCACATTCTACAGTTCAGATCACAGTTGAGCGAATTGAAAGGAAAGAATGGTAATGGCATTTTGAGTAATTCAAGAATCAACAAGATAATGTCAACGCTACGGCAAGTTCTTAATGAAGCTGCGCTCCGATATGACTTTACTACACCCTATCAGAATATCAAACAGCTCAAGAGCAAGCCGAAAGATATCCATCCCTTTTCGCTAGGAGAAGTGTCTAGGATCATAGAGAAAGTTCGCTCTGACTATAAAAATTATTACACCGTGCGGTTCTTCACAGGGATGAGAACGGGTGAGATTGATGGTTTAAAGTGGAGGTATGTTGATTTTGAGCGCCGTCTAATCTTGGTTAGAGAGACTATTGTAAATGGCGAACAAGAGGATGATACAAAAACCACTAGCTCCCAGCGGGAAATTGAGATGAGTGATGTTGTATTCGATGCGTTGAAGTTGCAATTTACAGCTACTAATAAATTATCTGAATACGTGTTTTGCACGACTACAGGTAGTCCATTGGCACATAACAATGTCACCAAACGAGTATGGAAACCTCTATTAGCGAAAATGAATTTAGAGTATCGCAGACCCTATCAAACGCGTCATACGATCGCCACGTTGTGGCTGGCTGCCGGAGAGTCACCTGAGTGGATCGCAAAACAATTAGGGCATGCAAATACCATGATGCTCTTTACCGTCTACTCGAGGTATGTTCCGAATTTGACTAGACGAGACGGCAGCGCATTTGAGTCGTTGCTAACCAATCAACTCTAATCTGCATTTAGTAATCATAGGAGAAGTAGTATATGACTGAGCAGCCGACACAATTTACACTCGAAAACGCTTATAGCCATTCCAGATTCAAGGGCGCATATTTTCTTGTTGGATACGCAGCAAGGATCGACAGAACTGGCTTACCATTTTGGGAGATTACTTTGTCTGATGCAAGTGACCAGATAAAGGTATATTGCCGCGATGAAAGTTGCATTTATAGTGACTTAAGGCCGTTATCTTTAGTTGAGGTTGAGATTCGTACGGAGATGTCTGGTTTACAACCACATTTTAGATGCAAATATATTGAAAAAAGTGGACAAGAACTTCCTAAAAATGGCTCGTTCGCTCAACTACCGTCAAGCCTATGTCCTGTTCCGGGTGCAGTTAAGATGCTCAACCATGTTGTTTGTAAATTTGAAACTAAGTCTCTACGAAATTTCGTTAAAAATGTTCTATTGCAACCAGATGTTGCATTAAAGTTCATTCAATGCCCCGCTAGCTTAAGTTATCACCATAACTACCAAGGAGGATTGCTAACGCACTCGTTAGAAGTTGCACTTATGTTTTTACAAAACAAGTCGCTTAAGCAGCTGGAGAAAGATACTGGTGTTGTAGCAGCACTCTTGCATGACGTTGGCAAAACACAAACGCTCACTCCTGATCTTAAGAGAACAGCTATAGGGACCTTAGTTGATCACGATAAACTAACACTTCAATTGTGCTCTGTTGCAATTAGAAACGCTCTCAGAAAAACACCGCGGTTTTGCGAATCATTTGCGCCATATTTGGACATGCGAATCGAATGGTTTCGCGTTACGGTTTCAAGGCGAAGACAAATATTGCCCGTCTGTTGAGAACCTATGACCGAGCCAGTGCATTCGGTGAAAAAAGCGACTGCATGCTAACAAGCTGCCCTACCCTGTTTATAACATTTATTTAAGGGGATTACATATGACCAATCAAGACCTTTTTGTAGACGCATTAAATCTCGCAACCTTTGCCCACAAAGGACAAATGCGAAAAATTTAACCACGACTCATACATTTGCCACTTAGTTGAAGTTGTCAACATACTGAAATATGTCGGTATAAGCGATCAGACCACCCTAGCTTCTGCATTGCTTCACGATGTTATTGAAGACACGTTTCTAGATTCAGAAATGTTGTCTAAAGAGTTAGAGCGTAACTCTGAGGTCGGAGACAAAATAGCTCGTGTAAGCCAACAATCGATAGTTAATGTTGTTTTAGAGCTTTCGGATAACAAGCGTATAGCTAAAGCTGAGCGTCAATCAGCGCTACTAGGAAGATTGATGACGATAAGCGAGCGTTCATTAAATATTAAACTAGCAGATTTATTGAGCAATATGATGGCTAAGCCCAGCCAATGGGATGAACAAGCAACGGCAAAGTATTATCGTCAATGCAATCAAATTATCTCGCACGTAGAAATATACAACAAGCATGTAAACCAACAACTTTTGCAATTGGCCTTATATGCACTAGATTGCCAAACACGTGGTTCAGCTTTTTATGAATATTTATCCGATTTTGCTGGACTAGGAGCTCTATATTGGTCCATGTCCAATAACAGTTTCGTGATTGATAGCACCCACGCTGACAGAAAAATGAGGGGAGTCATTATTGAAAGTAAACTTAGCGATTTATTTCGATGCGGTCTGCTGCACTCTTTTAAAATATCTGACGCCGCGCCAATAAGCTTGTATTGCGCCGAGTTACATAGTGAAACTGGAGAAGATTTTGCTTATGCAAAGCCGATAGAAATAAGCAACTGCAGTAAGGTGCTTTGCAATCACTAATTGCTGGCCGCTGATTCCTAAGATGTTTAAAAGCTGCCTAAAAACGCCAATGGAATCACGGCACCTGGAACAAATTAAATAAATTAAACAAACTAATTAAACTTAAGGAATTTTAATTATGGCCAGACACGCTGAAGTAAAAGAGAAAGAGATAATCGAAGCTGGGATCGCAATTGAAAAAACGGGGAAGTTACCAAACCCTGGGGCAATTAGAGCAAAACTTGGTTTCAGAGGAGGATTGCTTCGTATAAGAGCAATTTGGGAAAAGTATGTGGCGGAAAAAGACAACCGGATTGGAGGTGACAAGCCAACAGAACTTTCGTTTACAGATTTACCAAGCGAATTGGCAGAAGCGTCAAATGCGTTAATTGACAAACAAAAGTATCATCTAGAGCAAACCGTATTGCATGCATACCAACGATGTCAGGCACTTTTTGAAAAACGATTGGATGACCAAATCAACCAACATGCGAATGCAATTAGTTATTATGCCGAATATGAAAAAAACGCGGACGAATCAATTCAAAAACTTGAAATGCACAATGGCGATCTTCAATCAGAAAACACCGATTTAAATTACGAAGTAAGAAATCTAACAGTAGAAAATGCAAAATTGAAGGGCTCCATTGCCGCTTTTGAGAGATTGCTTCACAAAACACAACCGATTCACGTTGATCCAGAATAAATGTTCTCGTTAGGCCGGAATATGCAGAAGCTACAATCGAGTACAAATCGGTCATGTATTACATCTCCCAACCAAGTCCTGAGTATACTGGTTTCGCGAGTTTGGTTAGTCACAATCGTAATTAGAGATTAACACTTGCACACGAAGATTATTTTAAAAAATGAAACGATTAAGCAATAGGCTAAGAATGAGGGAAGAGAAGGATCCAACCATTGTTAAGCTTGCAAATGAGCTTACGATATTTTTTGCATATGATGAGAAGGATATGGATTTATGGTTAAACGAGTATGCACCAGCCTTAGGTTCAAAACCTTCTGAACTTATGGCTACAATTGAAGGAAGAAGCAGGCTTATAAGATGTTTAGAAACGATGAAATATGGCGATTTCTAAGTGATTGGATTAATCGCGAAATGAAAAATGATAAGACTTATATAAGTGCAGCCATTGCATCAAGATAGTCTTAATAACATGGTTAAAGAAGCAT
Source organism: uncultured Glaciecola sp. (assembly GCF_937770335.1). Lineage (GTDB taxonomy): Bacteria > Pseudomonadota > Gammaproteobacteria > Enterobacterales > Alteromonadaceae > Glaciecola. The sequence continues at coordinate 199,361 of NZ_CALJHY010000002.1, read as the reverse complement.
TTAATCTTGTAACTTGTAAGTTAATGGCGAAAGGAAAGAAACATCAAGCTCACGTTATTGCGGGAGCATCTTCCCATTGACTTAGACACACAGGTGCGACTCAAGCTTTAGCTGAACTAAATGAAACAATGTTAGCGGAAGAACTAGGTCATGCGAGTGATAAAACTACCGTTGAAATTTATGGAGCCTGTAACAGATTCTGTGTAACTGCCATTAGTTAATGTGTTTCTCGAGGCGGTCCCCAAACTCGATAATAAAACGAACCATCGCCTGACGCCAGTTATGAATTGGCATTGACCACTTTTTTGATGCCTCGGTGATGGCTAAGTACACCATTTTTTTTGGTGAGTCATCACTTGGGAATATCTTCCGTTTCTTGATGGCCTTGCGAATAACACTGTTGAGAGACTCAATGGCGTTAGTGGTGTATGGTCTTCCTGCTGTCCATACCAGAATCATCGTTTTCATTCTTTCTCTGAGTTTTTGTAAGTTCGCGTTTAGCTCTAATTTCTTGTAACACTTTTTGACTTTCGGTAACTCGTTTCAAATTTAAGTCTCGCTAGTGGTATGAATTTTATTTTGGCTATTGGTTAGCCGAATAGTAGTGTTCATCTTGTGTATAACAACGTGGCAAGTTAAACCTGCTATTCGTTTTCCTTAACTTAGGTGCACACAAAAAAGAAAGCATGCGCAGTATCACATATAATAATAATACGTAAAAGAACACATGTACGAGTAGTTCAAGAAGTACTTTTGAATCGAATTGAAATGTCTAATACTGAACAGTATTAGACGTAGGGGTGTTTTAACTTACACATAAAATATAGCTAACTACTCTAGTAGAACTGCTGCAACTTACTATAAATATCACTATTGTGGTGACTAAGAGCAGTATGTGTTGATCCAGTTTTTGTGTCATAAAATGATTACCCAGTGGATGTTCTTGACACCACCTTAAGCATTTGGTGCGAATATTTAATATAAAATTACTCTTCGCAATCCGGATTTTACAAGACTAAAAAAATAAAAAATCATCTTGTTAAAGTTGTGAAACTGTATTCATAAAACTATCCTTCTTTGCGTAGTTCACCCAATTAAAACCTCGCATCTATTTAACGCGAGGCTTTTCTACCTATATCACCTTTTTAGCATAAGCCATTCTATACAATACAGGCAACACAATCAGTGTTAACAAGGTTGATGATATAATTCCACCGATAACTACTGTCGCCAACGGCCTTTGTACCTCCGCCCCTGTTCCAACGTTCAATGCCATTGGAATAAAGCCTAGGCTGGCGACAAGCGCTGTCATCAATACAGGCCGAAGCCTCGTGATTGCACCTTCTATAATCGAGGCAATAAGGTCACCTGTTTCCTCCAACTGTTGCTTAATGAAAGATAGCATCACTAATCCGTTAAGCACTGCAATACCTGATAAAGCAATAAACCCCACGCCAGCGGATATGGATAGCGGCATATCCCGAAACCATAACGCAAATACCCCGCCTGTCAGCGCAAGTGGCACACCCGTAAATATAATTAAGGCATCGCGAAACGAGCCAAATACCACAACCAACAATACCAAGATAATAAACAAGGTTGCTGGCACCACCAATGACAAGCGTTGACTGGCACTTTCTAATTGCTCAAAGGTGCCGCCATAGTCCAACCAATAACCTGGGGGTAAATCAACTTGCTGCGCTATTTGCAATTTGGCGTTATTAACGAAACTACCGAGGTCACGCTCTCGCACGTTCGCGGTCACTACCACACGGCGTTTACCATTTTCGCGACTGATTTGGTTGGGCACAGACGAAAAATCTAATTCTGCTACTTCAGACAATGGAACAAAGTCTCCATCAGGTGTCGCAATCGGAATATTTCCAATCGCATCTAAGTTACTGCGCGTGGCTTCATCAAAGCGCACCAATAACTCAAATCGTCGGTCACCCTCAAAAATCAACCCTGCTGTGTTGCCGCCAATAGCCGACGATAGCCACTCTTGTAAATCCATTGTATCCAGTCCATAGCGTGCCAATGCAATAGGTTTGGGATTAATAGTAAAAAGTGGAATATCGTCTACTTGTTCAATTCTAGCATCGGCAACTCCCTCTATGGATTGCAGCACCTTAAGAATGTCATTCGCGGAGCTAATAAGTGTATTTAAGTCATCGCCAAATATCTTTATCCCTAAATCAGAACGCACACCACTAATCAGCTCATTGAAGCGCATTTGGATTGGCTGTGTGAATTCGTAGTTGTTGCCTGCAACACCTTGCAATTCCTGCTCAAGCGTTTCAACGAAATCAGCCTTTGATTGATTTGGATCAGGCCATTCATCTCGCGGGTGTAACATCACAAAAGTATCGGTCACATTTGGCGGCATGGCGTCTGTAGCAACCTCTGCGGTGCCCGTTTTGGCGAACACTGTTTTCACTTGTGGGTAAGTCATTAACTTTGCTTCTAGCGTTTTTTGCATGGATACTGCTTGTTCAATCCCTGTGCCAGGAATACGCATGGCGTGCAGTGCAATATCGCCCTCATCAAGCTGAGGAATAAACTCGGTGCCTAATCTGGTCGCCAATAAAATACTGACTACCACTAAAGACGCGGCACCTATCACCACAAACCACCTCAGCTTTAGGGCTGCGTGTAAAACGGGTCGATAAAGAGATTTACCCGCCACAATAATGGGGCTTTCCTTCTCACTGACTTTTCCGTTCATGAACATGGCAACTGCTGCTGGCACAATCGTGATTGAGAAGAGCATTGCCGCAATTAAAGCCATGATGACCGTGGCCGCCATAGGATGAAACATTTTACCTTCAACCCCCGTTAAGGAGAATAAGGGGACATACACCACGGTGATGATTAGCACCCCAAACAAACTAGGGCGTATAACCTCGTTAGTGGCTTGAAAAACAAGTTCAAGACGGTCTTTTAATGGAAGGACAGCGCCAGTGCGTTTTTGCGCTTCTGACAATCGCCGTATGCAGTTTTCAACGATTATTACCGCCCCATCGACAATCAGTCCGAAATCCAGCGCCCCCAAACTCATTAAGTTGGCAGACACACCATAATTGACCATGCCTGTGATAGTGGCAAGCATGGTAAGCGGAATTACGGCGGCGGTTATTAAGGCCGCTCTTATGTTGCCCAGCAGCACAAATAGTACGACGATTACTAACAGTGCGCCTTCTACTAGATTTTTTTGTACGGTACTGATTGCCTTGTCGACAAGTTGAGTGCGGTCGTATACAGGGTCAATAATAATACCATCAGGTAGGCTAGATTGTATTTCATCTACCTTTTGTGACACCGCTTGTGCGACTGCGCGAGAATTACCACCAACAATCATCATGGCAGTACCCAGAACGGTCTCTCGTCCTTCTTGAGTCGCCGCCCCCGTTCTTAACTCTTTGCCAATCGCCACACTACCAATATCTTTAACCATAACAGGTATGGTATTCACCCGTTTCACCACCACGTTTTCGATATCGGAAATGGTTTGCAGTTGCCCCTGTGAGCGTATCAGTATTTGTTGCCCATTACGCTCAACAAATCCTGCACCTTGATTTGCATTGTTGCGCTCCAAGGCTTGGTGGATATCGGGTAAACTCACACCAAAGTTAAGCATCTTAAGAGGCTCAGGGTTAACGTGATATTGCTTTACATACCCGCCAATCGCATTGACCTCTGTCACCCCTTTTACTAGCGCGAGTTGAGGTTTGACAATCCAGTCATGTACTTCTCGCAGCGCCATCGCATTGAAGGCTTCGCCGTTTGCTTGGAGCGCATTATCTTTTGCACGGATAGTATACATGAATATCTCACCTAGGCCCGTGGCAATAGGCCCCATTTCAGGCTCTAGGCCCTGTGGTAACTGGCTTTTAATCGCCCCCAGTTTGGTATTGATAAGATTACGCGCAAAATACAAATCCGTTCCTTCATCAAATACCACCGTGACTTGTGACAAGCCATAGCGTGACAACGAACGTGTATAAGAAAGATTGGGCAAGCCTGCTAGCGCGGTCTCCACCACAAACGTAATGCGCTGTTCGGTTTCAAGGGGTGAATAGCCTTTTGCTTGGGTGTTAATTTGCACCTGTACATTGGTAATATCCGGTACGGCATCAATCGGCAGTTTGTTGTAGCTATAAAAACCCGCTGCCATCACAAGAAAAGTCATCATTAGCACGAGTCCACGTCGTTTTATGGACAGTTTTAGTATTGATTCAATCATCTAGTCACCTCACATACAAAAGCGTGAGTAGAAAGTGATGTTAGGCAATGGCGTATAGATAGATTAATGATCATGTCCAGCCTCCGATTTTTCCAAATCAGCTTTGAACAAAAAGCTATTGCTGACGACTACCACATCCGATTGTGACAGGCCGCTTAGGACTTCGACGTTATTGTTATCTTGCTTACCCAATGTGACGGGTGCTGGATGATATTCATCGCCTTTTTTTCACAAAAACGACACTATTACCCTCGTATTCTTGCAGCGCCGTTTTTGGCACAAGCATACCGACAGCAATTGTGTTAATGCCGATATCACCCCTCAAAGCAGCACCAACCGGCCAATGTCCAGAAGTGTTATTCACTTTTGCATAGGCAAGCACGTAGGGTTGTTCTTCAGGAGACGGTAGGATATGGCTAATGAAGGTATCTAACGTGGCACCTGACAAGCTTAGCGTGACTGCTTGCTGCTCAGCGACCGCGCGTAATTGATTGGGGAAAACCTTTAGTTGCGCCCATACACCATCGTAATTGGCAATAGAAAATAGCACTTGTCCATTCGACAGCTCACCTTCATTAGCATGTCTGGCAATCACGGTGCCTGAAAACGGCGTGGTGACCGAGTAGCTTTGCAAGCTCTCATTGGATTCAATGATGGCAAGTGTGGCGCCTTTTTTGACCTTACTGCCTAAATTGGCATTAACTTGCGTGATGATCCCATCGAATCTAGCGCGAATATGGCTAAGTGAAGCAGGATCAGTTACCACATTGCCGTAAACGGTTTTTATGATATTTAATGTACCCGATGAGACCGATTGAGCGACAACGCCCGCGTCCATCGCCATGGCTTGGGTCATGACGACAAATTCATCGCTATTTGTTTTTTCGTCGCCGTGGTCTTCTTCACCACTGAGGGCGGCAAATGGTAGGAGTAACGCCGCTATCATCACGGCGCGTTTCATTGGTGATAAAATCAAGTTAATCGTTAATTGTATATTCATTGTGTATTACTCGGTGAAGAATTCAGTAAAGAAGACGGTGTAGATAAGGACATCGGGGTTGCTGTTAACGACTCTATGTCGGCGGCTCGCTGATGTGCCTGGCGTGCTGATTGAATAAGGGCTTGCTTGGCACTGAGTAACTCTTGGCTCGTGCTCACCCATTCAAGGTAGCTGAAGCGTCCATCAAGGTAAGCCTGCTCTACCAGCGATGATGCTTGTTCAAGCGGCGGTATTATCGCGTTTTGTAAAGTTTGCACATTGAGTAAGGCATTCTTTCGTGCTATCAACGCGGTATTAAGTTGATGATAGAGTTTGAGCCTTGCGCCTTGCTGTTGCTGCGCGAGTTGACCTAACATGGCTTGCTCTTTTTCGAACTCGCCTAAATTACGATCACCTGCAAACAATGGCATGCTCACGCCGGCGACAAAGGCCATTTCGTCAATGCCGTTCATGCGCCGGATGCCTGCTGTCCAACTTAAGTCCGCTTGATTAGCTGATTGGGTGAGTCGCACTTGGGCTGCTTGTAGCCTTGATTCTTGTGCATAAATGTCGATATTGGGGCTATTAACCACTTGCTCAAACAAGACTGACAATGACGGCGACGATGATATGGCAAACAAATCACCTTGTACTTGATTGAAGCTTGGATATTGCTCACCCCACATAATGGCCAAACTTTTAATCAAGCCATTAAGCGTTTGCTCAGCAGTCAATACCTCGAGTCTGGCGCGTGCTAACGAAGCGCTTGCCCGCTGCTGCTCAAATTCAGGCGAGGCTCCCGCTTCGACTCGCCTAGTAACGGACTGATAGGTGTACATTGCTAAGGATTGTGCATCTTTGTAAGCGTCACTCATCGCTTGTTGTGCCAGCACATCAATATAACGGCGCGTTACTTCAGCAAGAATATCCAAAGTGCGAATTTGCTTTTGCGCCTCAATCACCTGTGATTTTGCACTGGTAAACGCGGAGCGTGCAGTTAATTTGTCACCAAACTCGATAACAGATGACAGCGTGAGGGTGATTTCAGTATCTCTTATCCCTGACACTATTCCTGTTCCCAAAAAGTTTTCAAGCTCAATACCAGCCTGTAATTCTGGCTTAAGCGCGGCTGTTTTCAGCTCTCCTTCTAGTGCTTTTTGTTTAAAAGCGAACTCATATAAGTAAGGTGCATTTGCTAAAGTGCGTTTTATGGCACTTTTTAAACTTATTTGTTTAACGTCACTGCTGTTTTCTACCCTCGCTTGCGCGGGCGTGCAGGCAAAAACAGAAACGGTGAATATTGCCCAAGTACGAACTCGCATTGAGCGTTTCAATGAGGAAAATATCATTGTTTACATCCTAATTTTTCAATAAGTATTACTCGCCATATGAATAGCGAACCAATGTGTTATGAATCTAGGATGTAAACTTTGGAGGGCGCAGTAATCGCGTTAACGGGGCGTCTATTATCTTAGACAGATAGAAAAAGGCATGGCCTTGATCAAGTGGATTGTATCGAATACCAACTGAATCACCCACCCACTGAGTGTGTGAGCCGTGGCAATGCCCGCAGTGATGACAATCTGACGGGTTATGAGCGCTATCAGAAGTAGACTTAACGTTTACCGGCGTTTTGTCTAATATGGGAGCATCATGCTTGTCATGGTCGTGAACTTCGGATAAGTGCGAAACATCAACGGAATGAAAATCTAACGAGCTAGCGACAGCAGTGAAGGACTGAAATAAAATCAGCATGATCACTACGTAAGCTGTCACGTTCAATTTAGCCATTTACCTCAATTAACTCCCATTGATAAGCCCGCGAATAGTAGCACGCTACACGATTTAAACAAGCATACGCACATTTTAATGCTCATCGGATTCATCGCGGCATGCTTCATCGGCAAATTCAAACTCAATCGTTGTGTGTATAAAATCAAAATTTGCCAAGTCATTACGCAGTATTTCTTTTAACGTTGTAATGGCTTGAATGGAAATATCCTGCTTCAACTCAATATGCACAGTCATGACATTGTGCTCGCCGTCTAGCGACCAGATATGGAAATGATGAATGTCTTTTACTTCATCGCTGGCTGACAAAATACTGCGTACTTCATCCATTTGTTTCTTATCGGGCGTTGCTTGCAAAAACAATAGCAATGTTTCTTTCAAATTACGTATGACGTTGAATAATATAAAGAGCGTAAAGAAGATTGATAATATGGGATCTAGTATTGCCCACGGTTTAAACATCAATACAATCGAGACGATTAATACAGCAACCCAGCCAAGTACATCTTCAAGCAAATGCCAATTGAGTATTTTCTCATTAAGCGTGCTGCCTCCGCTAAGTTTATAGGCCGCAAACCCGTTTACTGTGATCCCAAAAATAGACAGTAATAACATGCCTTCGACTTGCGGCATCTCGGGGTTTGATAATCGAGGGATCGCCTCAAATAATATCCAAACGGAGCCAGTAATGAGTACCAAACCATTTATCAACGCCCCTAGAAGAGAAAATCGCTTGTAGCCATAAGAAAAAGTATTGTTTGCTTCTTTGTCTCCCAGTTTGTTTAAGCCCCACGCTGTACCAATCGATAGGCTATCGCCTAAATCATGCACGGCGTCAGCCATGATAGCGGTACTGTTAGTCAGCCAACCACCAATAAACTCGATAATGGTAAATACCACATTTAAGAAAAATGCCCATCCAATTCGCTTAGAAGCACCGTTACTATCGTGAGCGTGGCTATGATTATGCATGATTAATCTTTTCCAATATCTTTTGATTTTCATCGCTGATGGGAAGGGATTTAAACGGGCTAACGATCACCCCGCCACTGTCCCTGTTGGGTTAAAACCGATGGCAGTTTTAGTTAATGCACACACAAAACAGTCTACTAGCCCAAGAATTTTTCTTCGCATCATCATGTTTGAGCATTTGAAAGTGCAGTACGAATCATTTTTGGCTATATGGTCAGTTACCCAATTGCGCTTATGCACTAACTGCCATATTTGACTCCTCGTACTTTGCCGTTTTTCGCAATTTCAAAATAAATGACTTTTTGTGTGGTTGAATTAGTCGCACTGATAATAAAACCTGTGTCCAACACGTCGCTGATATTAACGTCGTTTTTTGATAAGGATTTCCAACTCTTGTCGAGCTTTCCTACCTCATATCCAAAATCTTTAAAGGTGAGCTGCTGCACGGACTTGATGGCAATGTTAATCGCCGTTTCCCGCGTAATATCATTGTGCCCTTCGTGAGCGAATGCTGCACTTTGTCCAAAAAACACGACAAACGCTAGTGTCTGAAGAATAATTTTCATTTTGTGGTCCTCTATATAGTGTTTACTGCTTTAATCCAATAACGGTATACTGCCCTCCAACAATTAATTGGATAGCGACGGGCTGGTTGCTCGTATTCTTCCAATACCAACCATGTGAGCCGTCAAAAGGCGCCGTAAAACTGCCTTTCATTTCAGCTAACGTGGCTATTGCATAACTTTCAAAATAACCTGTGGTATCTCCTTCTGGCTCTCCGTGTAAATCAAAATAGAGTGGCTCGCCATTCGTTAGCCATTCATAGGTCATTTTATCGTGCCGGCCCATCTGAAATTTATATTCAATGCCTTTTCCAGCAGGGACGATTACTTCAATCACCTCCTGCCCCTGTTCAGTAGCGACAGAGCTTAGTCCTGTGTCTGTTAATTCATCATCATGATGCGCTAAAGCGGTTAAGCCTAGTCTATGACCGATATGTGTCGGATCGATGTTATATTCTGCTGGAAGAATAAAACATACGAACACCACAGCTGCGATGATGGTGGCGAAAATAGTCGATTTTACTAATGTTTTTGTACTTACTACATGTTGTGTCATTTCAGTCTCTCGTTCAAATTAGTATAAATAAAAACCGGTTAATTGAAGTCCCATCAGTATTAATCCAGCACTCATTAGCACCGTGTTCGTAACCGTTGAAAAACGCTCGAATGACGGTAGTTTTCGCCAGAAGTTAATTGCGATAACAATGAAGGCCAATGCCATAAACTGACCTAATTCGACACCAATATTAAAGGCAATCATATTGGCCACTAGGCCCTCAGAAGGCAGTTCAAATTCTTGCAGTTTAGTTGCTAAGCCAAAACCATGAAACAAGCCAAATATAAGCACCGCTAATTTAGTGCTCGGCTGCTTGCCAAATAAGCGTTTAAACCCACCCAAATTATCGAAGCCTTTGTACACCACCGAGAAGCCAATAATGGCATCGATTAAATAGGGATTAACTTGAATATCACCCAACACACCCCACAACAGAGTAATGCTATGCCCAACAGTAAACATGCTTACATACAGCAACACATCGCGGCTTCGGTAAAGAAAAAAGATTACGCCGACCAAGAACAGTATGTGGTCGTAGCCGGTAAACATGTGCTTAGCGCCAATATAGATAAACGGAATAAATTGCATGCCCGAATTTTGCTCTAAGAACACTCGGGTATTATCATCAACTCCGTGCGCTAGTGCCCCAAAAGACAGACTCACTAAAAGCAAACCCAAAAGGAATGCGGCGAACGGATTAATATTATTGTGCATTACATTGCTCCTTCTCAGCCGTAGGTGTTTTATCTTTATGCAATATGCGATATAGCGCTGGCACTACAAACAAAGTCAGCAAAGTGGCAGAAATAATCCCACCAATAACAACAGTAGCAAGCGGTCGTTGAACCTCTGAGCCAATACCGGTATTAAGCGCCATCGGCACAAAGCCTAAAGAGGCGACCAACGCGGTGGTTATAACCGGGCGCAGACGAGTGATCGCACCGTTAAATATGGCCTCCTCTAGCAGGATATTTTGTTTACGCAAGTCACGGATAAACGACACCATTACTAACCCGTTTCCTATTGCGATACCCGATAGCGCAATGAACCCCACAGCCGCTGAAATGGAGAATGGGATATCGCGCAACAAGAGCGCTGCAATACCACCCGTTAGGGCAAGTGGCACACCTGTAAAGATGATCATGGCGTCTTTAAATGAGCCTAAAGCCAGAATTAATAATCCAAGGATCATGAATAAGGTCACCGGCACCACAATCGATAAGCGCTTTGAGGCTGATTGCAGTTTTTGATATGTACCACCGTATTCGAGCCAGTAGCCAGCAGGAATATCCACGTTTGCGTTAATTTGCGTTTGAATATCGGCAACAAAACTGCCCAAATCACGGCCTCTAACATTCGCGGTGACCACAACCCGTCGTTTACCGTTTTCTCGGTTCACTTGGTTTGCACCTAGTAACATCTCTAGGTTAGCCAATTCTTGCAGCGGCACATATTGCCCATCGGGTAAATGTATTGGCAAACGATAAAGGGCATCAATGTCGCTGCGCATGTTTTCTTGCAAACGCACTACGATGTCGGCTATGGCATCGCCCTCATAGAACTTACCGGCTACGCGACCACCCAATGATGTGGACAGTTGTTGCTGAATGTCCGCTTTAGAGATCCCGTATTGCGCAAGTTTCTCAAGTTTGGGTTGTATGGTTAGCATGGGCAAACCTGAAGTTTGTTCCATTTGTATATCAGCAATGCCTTCAACGCTGCCAATCGCTTCTTGGATGCTACTGCCAACCGCGTCTAGTACTTCAAAATTGTCGCCAAACACCTTGATAGCCAACTCTGCTCGCACGCCGGACAAAAGTTCATTGAAGCGCATTTGAATAGGTTGTAAAAACTCGTATCGATTACCGGGTATCGGCTCAACTAATGCGGCTAATTCTTCAATGATTTGATCTTTAGGTTTCTTGGGATTAGGCCATAAGTCGCGTGATTTTAGAATAATAAAGTTGTCGGCAACACTTGGCGGTACTGCATCCGTTGCCACATCAGCGGTGCCAATTTTGGAGAATACTCGCTCTACTTCTGGCATTTCCATAATACGTGCTTCTAAGCTTTCTTGAAGTGCAACCGCTTGACTCAATGAAGTGCCAGGTATACGCAGTGCATGCATGGCAATATCACCCTCATCTAGGTTAGGTACAAATTCGCTGCCAAGTCGTGTAGCTTGGTAGCCCATAATGCCCACCAAGGTGATAGCAGAAATCACCACAAACCATCTGGCTTTAATCACCCAGTCAAGTGCAGGTCGATACAAGAAAGTAGCGCCACTCATAATATAATTGTGGCGTTCTTTGACCGGCTTTTTGAACAATAATGCCGTTGCGGCTGGCACAAACGTGACGGACAAAATAGTTGCACATAACAATGCGATAACAACGGTCGTTGCCATGGGATGGAACATCTTACCCTCAACGCCTTCAAGTGCGAAGATAGGGATATACACAACAGTGATAATAAACATGCCAAACAAGGCGGGGCGTATTACTTCTTTTGTGGCCGTAAATACCACTTCCAAACGCTGCTTTAACGCTAGCTGCTGGCCGTCGGGAGTAGCTTGCCCTAGCCTACGTAAACAGTTTTCCACAATAATAATGGCACCATCAACCAGCAAACCAAAGTCCAATGCACCTAGGCTCATTAAATTGGCACTTACCTTAGTTTGCACCATACCAGAGATTAACATTAACATCGTGATAGGAATAACCAGTGCGGTCAAAAACGCGGCGCGAAAGTTACCCAGTAATAGAAATAACACAACGATAACTAACAACGCACCTTCCATCAGATTGGTCCTCACGGTGTTAAGTGTTTGATCGACAAGCTTAGTTCGGTCATACACTGCGGTGGCGATTATTCCTTTGGGTAGTGATTTGTTTATTTCTTTTAGCTTTTCTCCCACAGCAGAAGCTACCGTACGACTGTTTTCACCAATTAACATAAACACGGTGCTCATGACGACCTCTCGCCCACCTTGTGTTGCAGCACCGGTGCGTAATCCATGCCCTTCGCTAACATTGGCAACGTCACTGACTCTGACGCTAGCGCCGTCTGTGGTTTCAATCACAATATGTTTCAGTGCGTCTATATCTTCAATTTGCCCGGGGATGCGAATTAACCACTGAGCACCGTTTTTTTCTATAAAACCGGCTCCTTGGTTGGTATTGTTATTTTCAATAGCGCGAACGATATCAGCCTGAGTAAGACCAAATGAGAGCAATTTTTCAGGGTCAAATGCGACTACCAGTTCTCGTTCAAAGCCACCAATAGGATTGACTTCAACCACACCAGGCACGCGCATTAATTGTGGGCGAATAACCCAGTCGTGGACTGAACGTAAGTCCATAGGGGTAATTAACTCCCCGTCTTTATCAGTTGCATCGGGTAATGCATCGACCGTAAACATAAATATCTCACCAAGCCCTGTGGCTATTGGGCCTAACTGAGGCTCAAGTCCAACGGGCAGTGAAGACTTTGCTGATGATAGTCGTTCATTTACCAACTGCCGGGCAAAATAAATATCAGTGTCGTCACCGAAAATAGCAATAACTTGTGATAAACCATAGCGCGAAACTGACCGTGTGCCTTCTAAATTTGGCAAGCCCGCCAATGCCGTTTCAAGCGGATATGAAATACGCTGCTCCACTTCCAGCGGTGTATAACCTGGTGCGTCAGTATTAATCATTACCTGAACATTAGTAATATCTGGCACAGCATCAATGGGTAATTTGGTAAAATTCCACAAGCCTAGCGCTGAAACACCCAACACTAGCACCATGACAACTATGTTGCGTTTTATCGCAAAGCGTAAAATAAAATCTAGCATGTGCTACTCCTAATGATCGTGTGATGCGCCAGATTTTTCAATATCGGCTTTAATGATGTAGCTATTATTAGTGACGTACTCTGTTCCTACATCAATGCCGCCAAGCACCTCAATCCATTCACCTGCCTCACGCCCCAGTTCCAGCATTCTGACTTCGTATTGCTCGCCAACTTTGGCATACACAACAGTAAAATCCCTGAAAGCCTGTAACCCAACGCGTTTGACTGCTAATGGCACATAAAAGGTTTCTACTTCTATTAATGCAGATATAAACGCACCTTCACTTAGTCGTCCCTCGGTATTATCGACTTCCGCAAGAAATAAACGCGCTTGATCATCTCGCATAACAAGGCGATTTCCGCTTACAATTGAAGGGATCGAAGTGGTCTGGCCATTTACCATCAAGGTAACCGGAGCTGATTTTTTAACCGACATAACGTCCATTGGGAACACAGCAAGCTCTGCAAGCAATTTATTAGACTGGGTGATTTCAAGCAGCACTCGCTGACCCGACTGTTCGCCGGTATTCGCTTTTTGCTCGGTGATTACCCCTGCGATTGGCGCTTTAATTTGATTAGATTGTAAGCTCTCGTTACTTTCGATGGTAATTAATAACTGTCCTTTTTTGACCAAATCCCCCAAGCCAACATGCACTTGTTTGATTTCCCCCTCGAAGCGGGCTTTAATTTGACGCTTCGCATTCGCGGGTAACACAAGCTTCCCATATACTTTAATAGTCTTACGCAAAGTGGCTGCACCGACAAATTCTGTATCTATCTCCATCGCCTCTGCTACTTTTTCTTCAATCAACGTGCGGCCTTCAAAATTGTCATATTCCCACGTATAGGTTTTTCCCCGATAACGCGCGGCCACGGAAACCACAAAAGAATGAGGTTCATAGATAACAGTATCTCCGCGTAAATAATCACCTTCCGCTTTGAAGTTAATGTCGTCTATTTGCTCACCTAAGCGAATTAATTTGACGCTTAATTCGACTTGCTGAGGAGGCACGGGTTTTTCTTGATTAGTTACCCAAACCCTAAACTCTGGTGGAACGCCTGTTTCAAAGATGGATAGCTCTATAGCAAAGTCACCATCTCGCAACATCCTTCCGCGATGTGGCCCTTTCTCAGGCTCGACCTCTACCGTTGTCGCAGTCGATTCAGCTAGAGCGCTGCTAGGCACTAATGCACTTGCTACTCCAAGCTGACATAAAAATAATAAAATAAAGAGTCGGTTATTCATTCGTTTCTCACTTAATTAGAAAGGCTTGCACCGGTAAGGCGCTGAATTTCGATATGTTGAAGATGTATCGCCTGATACGCATCCAGTAACTGTGCTTGTGTACTGAGTAACTCTTGTCGAATTGACGTCCACTCTAAATAACCGAGGCGACCAATATTGTATGCTTTACTGGCCTCCTCAGATGCTTTCTCGAGTAAGGGGATCACTTGCTCGGTGAGCGTATCAATAACATGCTTGCTGTGTTTCATGTTTTGCAGCAACACAAACAGCTGCGTGTTGAGCTTTCTGGCCAAAACATCAGCTTGGCTTTGATATTCGGCTTGTTGAGCTTGAATGACTTGTACTTCACCTAAGCTTCGTGAGTCATTGCCAAACGGAATAGAGATACCTGCGACTAATCCGAAATCATCGGTAGATTCGTAGCGTCTTATGCCTGCTGACACTTGCCATTTCGGGCGCGCTTCAATACGTGCTAGCTCAATCTGTGATTGGGCAATACGTTGTTTGTTAGCAAAAGCTAAAAGCGCAGGATGAGCTTGCAATTTTGCTAACTGAAAAGACAAGTCTTTAACGACAGGGACATTGAGCAATTCACCTTGAGGCACATAATCACTAACCTCACCGCCCCACTGAGCGACCAACTGATAACGACTCGCTTCTAGCTCATGCTCTAAGTCTTCAACCTCCAGACTTCGTCGCACTAGCTCTGCTTTTGATTGCAATTGGTCAATCGATAAACTTTTCCCTGCTTCGACCCTGCGTGTTATGGCAAATAACGCACTATCAGCCTGTTGTTCTGCCAGTTCCGCAAGTTGTAAGCGCTGTTCTAATATCAATGATTCAATAAATAACTTCGCCGTATATGCAGAGATATCAAGTGCCTTTATCTCAATGTCAAAATCGACTTGCGTAACGGCATTCGTTGCCGCATCTACACGTTTCTCAATTGCACGTTGTTCAAGCACCCATGCGATACTCAACGTACTTTGTGCTGCACCAAAATTACTGTGAGTACCTGTACCCATTGCATCCTCAACAGTAAAGCCGATAGTCGGCCTTGGTAACACACCTGCTTGTTTTACTCGTGCATCAAGCGCCTTGCGCTGATGTCCAAATACACTCATTTCAGGGTGTTCTGCTAAAGCAAAGCTGATAGCTTGAGACAAATTCAACGCTTCTTTTGCTTGTACCTCTTGTGCATTAACGAAAAGTGGGAACATGGTTAGTCCAGCAATAATATATAGTCCAAACTGCCTAACATCCCGGCTTAAAAACCGACCTACAATCGGTTTTAATGTCGTGAAAAAAGTGATCGAGCGTTGCATGGGGAGTCCTTATGAATGAGTAAAGATAGATTCGACTAGATGGTGAGTTGCATCCACAGCGAAGATGGTCAAACATAGCATTACCGACATAAATGCGATTGGCACTATGACGGGCATCGATTTTTTTGTGGGTGTCAATAACTGCTGTACTCGATGAGTTATATCATGCGACCCGAAATAACTCCGTGACGTGTTTGATTGACGTTGTGGAAAAGCTTTCTGTAACCGAGCAACTTTTACCAATGCAGCGGCTACATCCTCGGCTGCGTGAGCCGTTGCCGTCGATTGGTCTGCAATATATTCGGTCACTAGTGCAAACTTTGCATTAAAATGTTGTGCCAATTTTCTTGGGTAATAGGCTGAAAGAAAAGCAATCAAGAGTTTTGACAACGGATCTTTATTGCGGGCGTGGGCAAGTTCATGCTTGACGACAATATTAAATTCGCTATCGGTGAGATTGTCTATCAGCCCTTTTGATACATAGCAAATGGGGCGGAAGAAGCCTGATGTAAAAGCAGTAGGGATATTGCTATCAATGATTTGGACGCCTGGATAGCTCTTTGAGCCATGCACGTTGTTTGAAAAATGGTTCAACGTTAACAGCGCATTACCTTGTCTATATAGCCCCGCTCCTCTAATCACTATCAGTGCCAGGCTGAATAGCGAAAACAGAATAATGGTGACTCCATGCCAACTGTCTAACTGAAAAACGTACAAGTGATGCCAATGAGCTACGCTATCAACCCACCTATAAATAGCTGTGTTCTCAAAAAGTGGACTAAAAAAAAGCATCGTCATTAAACCCAAAATCCATGGACTTAGCACCCACGTCAAAATTAACAGCTTTTGTGATTGAATAGAGTAAGAATCGACATATTTGCCTATTAGCCGCCACGCTACAGACAACAAAAGTGCACTCACCAAAAATCCAAGTAATGCAATCGTAATAAGGTTCATGATGACAGCAGCATCACTTATCAGCACTGGTAATTCCCTTTTGTAATTGCTTTCGTTGACGCTCGATTAATATCTCTAGCTTGTCCAATTGTGCCTCATCCATTTCACTAGATACGGATGAAAAAGCCGCGACCAAACTGCTTTCACCTTTGCTGACAAAATCACTGGCGACACTGTCGATTAACTTAGCAATCAAATCACCTCTTTCAATCTGTGCAAAATACAAGTAGGCGTGCCCTTGCTTTTCGCGCCTCAATAGTCCCTTTTTAAAAAGGCGCTCCAGCGCGCTCTGTACTGTATTAAGTGAACTATCACGTTGTTTAGATAGTTCAGCATGCACGCGTTTAACGTCAACACCAGGCGATGTCCACAAATATTGCAACACCTGTTTTTCTAATTCACCTAGGAACATAGAATGCTCTTCCCTATTTTTCACGATGTCGATATACTGCCAGAAAAAAAACCGATAGGCAATCGGTTTTAATCTAAAAGGTCAATATATGGGTTGGTTAATTACAAAGTATCTTGTTACAGCGGGAATAATTGTAGCGGTGTCTGAAGTTGCTAAGCGCAATGATAAGTTCGGCGCATTGCTTGTCGCACTGCCAACTGTCACGATCTTGGCAATAATTTGGCTCTATCTAGAGAATCAACCCAATGCAAAGATTGCTAGTCACATGCGATACACATTTTGGTATGTGCTGCCTTCGCTCCCTTTGTTTTTGATTTTTCCTTTATTGATAGACCGAGTAGGTTTTTGGATCGCGCTTTTTGCTGGATCGATAGTGTCGATTTTTTGTCTTTACGTGCTGGCGTTTATCTTAAAACGGTTTGATATCTATTTGTTGTCTTTTTCTCAAGTAAAATGAATCAGTTTAGGCTGATTTTTGCAAATATGGAGTTATTGTTGATGACCAAACTCATAAGGGCAGTCACACTTTTTAGTATTCTAATTGTCTTAAGCGGATGCAGTTCAAACCCTATTAAGACAGAAATTGTAAATATTCCAAACGAAAAATGGCGGATCAGCAGCGTAGTAGTATCCAAGCATGAAGATGCTTGGCAGGTGTCAGGTCGGTGAAAATCTCCAAATATTTTTGGCCCGCCAGTGGGCCATGTCATCGTCTCAATAATTTCTGATAATGATATTATTATTGTTCAGAAACGTGTTGAATACAGAAGAATAATGACAAGTGGTCGTCACAGAAGACATCAATTTGGCGTCGCGTTATTTACTGTTAATTTTGATGATATTATTCTTCTATAATAGTCATCCATACGGTAGTTCAGCCTATCTTAAAGCTTTCTTCAGCTGCTCTTAAGTTCACTTTTGTATTATCTGTGTTCATTTAACTGTACAAATAGAACATGCATGTCAAACGCTACCGCCTTATATAGAGTATTTAGACCATTTTTACTTTTATTTATTTTTATAGTCACAATGCTCTCATTGTTTCGTGCTGGTATCTTAGTTTGGCAATATGAAAGAGTCGATAATTTATCAACGTTTATATTAGTGCTGCTCAATGGCTTGCGCATCGATATCAGTACGCTGTCATATTTGCTGTTCATACCCGCTCTACTTCATTCTGCAATGCTCTACTCCACCTTCGCGAAAATTTGGCTGTCAGTCTTACGGCTTTGGTTTTTCGTTTGTTCCGTATCAGTATTGTTTTTTGAACTAGCAACGCCCACATTCATCAACGAATACGACCTTCGCCCTAATCGCCTATTCATTGAATATTTAGTTTATCCAAAAGAAGTATTTGGCATGTTAATGGAAGGTCATTTATTGCCGGTGTTAATTACCATAGTTTTGCTTCTCATTAGTTCATTGTTTATATGGAAACTAATGAAGCGTATCGTCAATAACGAAGAGTGCTTGCTTGTCTTATCACAACAACAAAAGAGAAATGAGAAGCCTCGACTGACTTTGCTTGCCTCTTTTGTGTTGATGGTTCTAATCTTGTTTGTTGGTGCCCGCGGCACACTCGGCCACCGCCCTATTAACCCTTCGGTTGTTTACTTCACAACCGATCCGCTAATCAATTCACTGACACTAAATTCAATGTACAGTGTTGCTTTTGCTTGGAAACAATTAGGTGGTGAAATTCATGCTTCTAAAGTATATGGGAAACTAAGTGATGAGAGAGTAATACAATTAGTGCGTGAATCGACTGGAGTATCTATTGATCGCTTTAATTCAGACCAGATCCCGACCCTAAGAAAGCAATTCCCCAGTTTTAAAGGAAAACCGAAGAATTTAGTAATTGTGCTTCAAGAAAGCTTGGGAGCTCGATTTGTTGGGAGTTTAGGAGGCAGTGGAATTACGCCTAACCTTGATGAAATTATAGCTTCTGGTTGGTCATTCGACCGATTGTATGCAACAGGTACCCGCTCCGTGAGAGGCATAGAAGCGGTTATTACTGGCTTTACGCCAACGCCTGCTCGATCTGTTGTCAAATTAGATAAGTCGCAACGAGATTTTTTCACGATTGCTAGCCTCTTGTCTCGCCACAACTATGAAACTCAATTTATTTATGGTGGCGAAAGTCATTTCGATAATATGAAAAGCTTTTTCCTTGGTAATGGCTTCAAAGATATTGTCGATGGCGATCAAATAAAAGACCCTGCTTATGTCGGGTCTTGGGGGGCGTGTGATCAAAGCCTCTTTAATCAAGCGCACACTGAATTATCGGCTATGCACAAAACAGGAAAACCTTTTTTCAGTTTGGTGTTCACCTCTAGCAACCATGACCCATTTGATATCCCACAAGGTATTGTGCCCGTAATTGACTCAGAAGACGATAGAGATAGAGCCATCCGCTATGCTGACTACGCATTAGGGAACTTTATTAAAAAGGCTAAACAATCAGACTATTGGGATGATACAATTTTTTTGGTAGTAGCCGATCATGACGCGCGTGTTTATGGCCCTGAATTGGTGCCCATTAAATCATTCCATATTCCAGGTGTTATTTTAGGTAAAGACATCGTGCCTAGACAAGATGACAGGCTTGTTAGTCAAATAGACCTTGCACCTACACTATTATCATTGATGGGTATTGACGACTATTACCCAATGCTAGGCCATGACTTAACACAGAGTAATGTGCCTGAACGCGCAATGATGCAGTTTGATAAAAACTTTGCTTACATGACAAATGAAGAAGTCGCTATTTTACAACCTAGCAAACCTCCTAAATATTACACGTTTAATCGAAAGAGCAAACTATTGGAAGTTGGAGTTGAAAATGGCCAACTTGGTGAAATAGCGTTAGCTCATGCACTTTTTGGGAGCTTAGCTTATGACAATGAATGGTTTAGACTTGAGAACGAGAAATAGAGGCACAAACATTTTTTGTGTTTTAAGCAGTGATTGGTAGACTACCGGCAACGCATCGCTTTATAGGGCATGTAAAGTGACCTTCTTGAGGTCGCTTACAATGGCAATAACGGCAGTGGTAAGACGTTTTTGGCGCAACGATGTAACTCAACTAAAGTTACCCGCATTCTGAAAACACAAACCGATCACTCAAAATGTAATTTGAGACAATCCCTGCTATTGTGCCGCTCATAAAGGCTATTAACTCAAAACCAATAGTAGTAGGTAAAACAAAGAGTAAACCTAAAAACACGGCTAGATTAGGTATTAACGATATCAAGCCGGCTACTAAAGCTAATCCGAACTGTTTATAAAACGCAGCGTGATTTCGCATTGAGAAGGTCAGAAGCCTATTCCCTGTGCATGTAACAAACACTGCGATGGCAAAAGCTACTACTCTGGCACTCAAAGGTGATAGAGACAAAACGTTTGTTAATAATAAGTAAAACGATGCATCAACTAGAAATGCTACCCCCCCGACAAATAGAAATTTTATCTTCATCTTTATTTGCATAGTAGCAGTCTCTTGCGTTTATTGTGAGAAAGCGTCTCACAATCTCTCGAATCCACTAATGAAGAAATTTCGCTTTGTTCAACCACGAGATAAAACGGTGATTCTACCGTTCGCAACTCTTCAATTGACGCTATGTTGATAGCCTTTCCTGAAGTATAAAATCGGCCTGAAAAACTTCTTTTGCCTAAGTAGTACAAACCAAAGTCACTTTCAATATTTGCTAGTAATGCTTTGTCGCTTTTTTCATTTGCTAGGTTAGGAAGTTGCACTACCATGAAAACCACCATCAATATTGGCGTGAGTAAACTTGTGATCACCACACTAAACCGTATATGTTTAATCATAATGGCAATGAGAAGTGATAATGCAGGAATGCCAGGCAATACATAGATAGGAAGAATATTACCCGACATAGTGAATAACAACATCGGACTAATAAGCCAACACATTAAATAACTGGGAAGATAGAAATTAAATTGATGCTGGCTTAAGGCTGTTCTATATTTCTTAACAACAACCAAAACCGCAAAGTAAATCGACCAAGGAAATGCGACGACTAGCCAGTAAATCCAAATAATACCCCTTGGTTCACTGTGCGCTGTACCATATAAATCCCCTTCCCAACCACTTTGAACAAAACGCAGAAAGTGCTCGCCAATAATAAAGTAGTTAAGGAATCCCGGAGTTTTATTTTCTGCAAGTAGATACCACGGTAGCGAAATAGCTAAGGTAAGCAGGCTACCTTTGAATAGTGGGATTTTCCGATAGAAGGTTTTAATACCAGTAATCAAACCATAATTTAATACTAACCATGGCGCTATCGCTAGGCCAATCAGCACTAGAATGATAGGTCCTTTTGCGAGTAATCCAATTCCTATTCCAACGAAGCCTAAATAGGCATAACTGTTCGAATTATCTCGCCAAGCAACTGCAAAGCCAGCCATTGCCATTGTCATGCCTAGTAACAAAAATGCATCCGTCATAATCATACCACTGGCAACGAAAAACCCTAGGGTCGATACAAGCACTAGAGTAACCAGGGATGGGGATATGGAGAAGCGTTTCGCAAAAACACCCATAACAAACAAAGTAATCATTCCTACCAAGAGATGAGGTAAGCGTAATGAAAACTCAGAAATGCCTAAGATACCGCCAAATGCGGCACTCGCCCAGGTATGTAAGGGAGGCTTACCCCAAAATGGAACATTGTAATCAAATTGTGGCGTGATCCAATTTTGTGTTTCCCACATTATACGGGCCATTTCGCCATAGCGAGCCTCCGTTGTGTCGATAAGGGGGTATAAGGAAAGTGATACTAAGCGAAATAACAGAATGCCCGCAATCAAAAACCAAATGGGATGAATTCTATTTAGCATTGATAACCGCAACTTTAGAGGTGCTAATGCCTTGCACAGAAGCTGCACTCTTGCTTTGTGAAATTTCTTCTTGCACGACGTATCGAGGGCGATTTTTAACTTCTATATAGATACGCCCAATATAGGCGCCCATAATACCAACCGTTAATAACTGAAAGCCCCCTAGTGCTAAAATTGTCACAATTAGCGTCGGGAATCCAGCGACAGTGTTGCCCAGTAATAGCGTTCTAACGACAATGTAAAGACTATAAATTAAAGCGCTACTGGCAATTATAGCGCCCATCCAAGTAGCAATTTGCAAAGGTTTGGTGCTAAATGCGGTAATACCGTCAATTGCAAGTTTAACTAACTTGATAAACGGCCATTTAGATTCGCCACTTACCCTTGCGTCACGGTCAAAAAATAGCGTTTTAGTAGTGAAGCCAGGCCAAGATAATATTCCTTTCATATAAACGTTTTTTTCAGGCATTGAGTTGATAACATCAATAACATTTCGACTAATTAATCTAAAGTCACCTACATTTTCAGGAATAGGCGTGTCAGACAACCAATTTAAAAGTCGATAAAAACACTTTGCACTTAATTTTTTAAACCATGACTCACCGTCTCGCTTGGCTCTGCACATGTTGACCACGTCAATACCCTGCTGCCATGTTACTAACATGCCAGGAATGAGCTCTGGTGGATCCTGCAAATCAGCGTCCAATATAATCACTGCATCACCGGATACCGATTTAAGTCCGGCGCACAAAGCCGCCTCTTTACCAAAATTACGACTCAGTTTTATCAACTTCTTTGTGTCGGCGATTGGTGGACCAGCATAAATTTTATCAATAGTGTTATCAGTACTGCCATCATCCACAAAAACTATTTCAGTCTTGCACTGAAGGCTTTTAAAAGTCTGTTGCAAGCGCGACATGAATTCCTCAATCACGCAGCTTTCATTGTATACCGGCACCAACACCGAAAGCGTTTTATTTCGCAGGTTCATTGCATTTTTGTAACTGATCATAGATACCAATATTTATGTTGAGTTCGGACGTTGGTCATCTTCTAGCAATAGACTTAAGAATCGCTGAAGTAATATTGAAGTTTAGCTGTAATTTTATTCAATTAAATTTCAGATATACCAAGCCAATACTTAAGACTGTCTTCAATAAACCTTAAGTTTGAAAGCCTATAATCCTCAACTAACACATTCAATTAATTTATTTATGCTAAAACAAATGCGTCTTGGCGATGTTGTTACGTTTAGAAGCCAAACATTTTCGATATACAAACTAAATGCCTTGCTTGCGCTTTGGCTATTGCTTGCCTATAACCTGCCATTTTTAAATACGATTTGGCATGGAACGGGTAATAAAAGTATGGAGGTTATTGCATTACTCACAGGGGTAGCAATATACTTGCTGTTGTTAAATCTATTGCTAGTATTGTGCATAAACATCAAACCCATCTTTAAACCCGCACTTATGTTGACGTTTTTTATTTCCACCATTTTGCTGTATAGCAATAGTACCGGAAAGCAGTACAATCCATGGGCCTTTGAACTGAGTCAGTGGTTAGACGGCATTGGTCGCTTTTTAACTCTGACTTTTGCTTTACAATTTATTTTTCTATTTTTATTACCATCCATTCTTTTATCGGTGATAAATATTCAATACGACACCACTAAACGTCATATTATAAAAACATTGGCTGCTATTGGTTTAGTATGTTTTTCACTGTTCTCGATACATCAATTAACGCAAGATAAAATCAAGCCGTATTATCATTCTATGCGAAGCGCACTGGTTGACGTTATCCCAATGCATTTCATTGACAGCTCAATTAAGTATGTCCAGCATCAATACTTTGAACCTGTGCATAGTTTTGCGATCCTCGATAACGCCCCATCTCTCATTGATAAAAATGAACACACGACAGTAGTACTAATTGTTGGACAATCTATTCGCGCTGACGCGTTTACAAAAGATAATTTACTTTCGTTTGAGCAACATACTGGACAAAAAAGTTCCTTATCTGCTTGCGACACCTATGCTCAATCGTCGATTCAATGTATGTTCTCATTTCTGTCTCTCGCTGAATTTACCGACCAACAAGCTAGTCATCAACAAAATGTATTGGATATACTGGCGCTGTCTGGGGTAAATATCTTTTGGCTTTCACACCATGAGTCCTGTGGCGAACTCTGTAAAAGAGCGAATGTTTATGAACGTCGCTTACAATGCAAAAATAAACAGTGTTACGATCACGAATTGATCAATACCTTACTCGTTGATGTTTTGCACAACGCAATTGCCCCCAAAGCACCTAAATTAATTGTTATTCAGACCCAAAATATAGGCTCCCCCTTGTATTCACGGTTCTACCCAAATGAATTTTCTACTCACATTCCTGAATGCAAAACCCTACTTGTGGCTAATTGTAATAACGTTGAGTTAGTGAACAGTTACCAAAATGCCGTTGATTATATGAAATTTGTATTGGCGCAAGCTAATTCGCGAATTGATCAGTTTCATGCTACCTATCCTAACACCAATACCTCTCTAATTTTTACTGCAAAATATGGTGAATCGCTTGGTGAAAAAGGGCTTTATTTTCATGGTTCACCTAAAGCAGTGGCACCATCAGAGCAATTACTAGTACCACTACTCATTGTTGATGATAACTTACCAGGCGACTGTTTATCGATGCTCAACGGGAAGCTTAGCCATGATTTCGTTTCTCATACCTTGCTGGGGTATTTTCATATACGTTCAAAGACCTATTCACCGGAGTTTGATATAGGCTATTTATGCAAATCACAGGCGATTGAAAAAGCCATGCTGTATTAGTTTATTTTAATAACTGAGTACATTATATGAAGATAACCTTAGCCCATTGCAAACTGGTACTATTATGTTTCTTTTTGTTGTTCATTTTGACTAACAAAACTATAGCAAATTACGTTCAGGCAGAGCAGACTAGCTTTGCGCAAGGATCTATTTCAAACATGCATACCCTTTCAGATTGCAGATTAGGTCATTACGATGTTGAATATGAGGTTAAAGATGGGGAAAGAAAAGCAGGCGATGCAAAGCGAGTGTTAAGTTCTATTGATGGTGTAACTAGTCTATATTCGCGCATTGACGCCTCAATCGCTTTTCTCCAGTTTTCACAAAGTGAAAAAAGTATCCTACCCAACTATCAATTAAAAGGCTTAGTCCCAGAGGAATACACACAAGTAAAGAAAAAACCGTTTAAGAAGGTAAAGACGACTAGCTTTTCAATTTTGCAAACCAACAGCGTTGACGATGATCTTTCAAGTCCGATTTTCGACCCACTAACTGTATATGATCATTTGAGAGAGCTGGTTTGCTTGGGCCTTCGAGAAGATGTTGAGCTAAAAGTACAGGACGGTCAAAACACAGAAAATTTTCAATTTTCATTCAAAGGCCAAGAATCACTGCAATTACCAATAGGCAGTGCGGACGCCATACTGATGGTGCGAACTCGAAAAACAAATTCGAGAGAAACGTCAATATGGTTTGATATGAATAGACAGTTTTTACCGATTAAAATAGAGCAAAAAAACGATGGTGATGCGCAAGCTACTTTAGTCGCATCTAGCGTAAAAGTGGATAAATAAGTAAATCCCCTAAATGGAAGAAAAGTAAATTAATGTCGACAAAATAGTTTGAGTGACTTCCCTGTTAAATCGTATTTCCTTAGTCATTATGACGTAAACTTGATATAAGGGTAATATTGTCAAACTTGGAAAAAATTCAGTATTTCTTAAGCAGTTCTTAAGTTAGCTCATTCATACTATTGAAAATTTAACAGCATCAGGTAATTATGAAAGTTTTACTAGTTGAAGATTCATCATCATTAAGAAGAAGTATCTCTATTGGCTTGCAAAACCTTGGGTTTACGGTAGATCAGACTTCAGATGGATCAGAAGGGCTCAGCATGGCGCTTACAGGCGATTATGATGTTGTTATATTGGACATTATGCTTCCAAGCATTGATGGGCTTACGGTATTAAAAACCCTTAGGAGTAGTCACAAAGATACACGAGTGCTTTTGCTATCAGCTAAAAGCCAGGCTGAAGATAAAGTGAAAGGCTTACTAACAGGCGCTGATGATTATCTTACCAAGCCGTTTTCCTTTGACGAACTGCATGCACGCTTATTGTCGTTATTGCGCAGAGGTACATTGCGTAAAGATATTGATAAAGTAGAACTGGCTGGATTAATATTAGATATGCAACTTAAAACATTGCGATTCGGTAACAAATTTATCGACCTAACACCCAATGAATACAAAATAGTAGAATGCTTATTCACTAACCAAAACACAATCGTCACACCTGAAAAGTTGAGTGAACACTTAGCTGGACAGTATGATGCAGTTTCAAAGAACTCTATCGAAGCGCATCTGTCGTCGGCTAGAAAGAAGGCGAAATTGGCAGGCGTAGAACTTCCTATTCAAACTAAACGCGGTTTTGGCTATATGATAACCCCATGACAACATCAATTTATAAAAAACTCGAGCGCTCCCTGTCATTTACTATTACGACTGTAATGATTGTCATATTGCTAATAACAGATGTTGCTATAGATACTTGGGTGCATGGCGAGTTTGAAAGAGCGATGTACAATAAGGCTAGTTTGCTGACGACATTAGTTGACGAAGATGCCGGAGGAGTAGAATTCGATTTTGCGGGCGAATTTATGCCTGAGTTTGAGGGCAAAGGAAAAGCCGACCCCGAATATTATCAACTCTGGCGCAGTGGAGAGGTGTTTGAGCGTTCCGACACCATGGATTTGTTTTCAACAACAACCTTTGAACATCAGAAGCTTATAGTAGGTACTAAACTCATTAAGGAAATCATCCTTCCCGATGGGCGCAGTGGACAAATTCTCTACTATAGTTTTTTTCCTCAAGTTGATTCTGATGACAGAGCTGATTTTCAAAGGCTTACTGAGCGCACCGGAAACGAACAAAAACCCATGCTACTGGCTTATGCCTTATCACTTGAGAAACTTAACTTTTTAACATGGCTAATTGATATTAGTTTTATAGTCGCTGCCATCACGGTTGTTATCATTGTTCGTTTTGTGGTTAAACGCGCAGTTTCCTCTGGATTAAGACCCCTGGAAGAATTTTCGGAAAGCTTAATACATATTAGTCTGGCCGACAAAACAGCAGAAGTGACACTTAAGAACAAGGTGGTAGAGCTTTTGCCCATACAAGACAGTATTAATCTATTTATTTCTGATAACCGAAAGCTTTATCTCAAAGAGCAGAGAATGACATCGGATATGGCTCACGAGCTTAAAACGCCGGTTGCAGAGCTAATTAGTTTAGCCGAGGTAACACTCAAATTTCCAAACGACCCAACATTGAGCAAAACGTTTACGCCTGACGTGTTAGCCATTGGCAAACGACTTGAAAACGTTGTGTCAAACATCATGCTTTTTCATCGCTACACTAACAAGACTTTCGAAAGGAATGATGTATTCGATCTTTCGCAAGTAATAGCGCGTCTGGGCGAAAAAATGCCGCAGATTCAATTGAAAAGCCAAGCCGATATGTTAATTACTAGCAATCTCTTTGCATTTGAAACTATCGCATCTAATTTATTGAAAAATGCCGTGACGTATAGCCCTGAAAACTCACCCATCAAGGTTGATATAGCCGCTTTAGCTGATAAAGTTATTCAACTATCTATTAGCAACGTTTGCGCCTCACTTTTATGCAATGAGGATCTTCAGCTTATGTTTGACCCCCTTTGGCAAAAAGATTGCTCGCGAACCAGCACCCAAAATTTTGGCTTAGGACTATCAATTGTCAAGTCTTTTACCAAAGCACTTGGAGGAGAAATAAGAGCTGAAATGGAAGATGATATAATCCATTTTCGCCTATCACTTCCTCAATAGCGTCCACTTATTTTGGATAAGTTCTAAGAATTAGCCTGATTGTAGAAGGTGTTAGTCTAACTAAACACTGCTATGTTGATGTAGGAGGCCAGTTTTTCGACAATGTAAGGTCGAACAGATAAACGGTAAAGTTTGTATGAATATCAATTCATTAAAAGAACAGATAAGAAAGTTAAAGCTTCATACACTGACTGTATATTTTGCTGCACGTGATCCAGATATGCCCATGTTTGTGCGATTATTGGCGATTACAGTGGCGGCGTATGCATTTAGTCCTATCGATCTGATACCTGACTTTATTCCAGTTATCGGATATCTTGATGACCTAGTTATTATTCCTCTCGGATTGGCGCTTGTTATCCGTTTTACCCCGCCGAAAGTAATAGAGTCTGCTCGACTAAAAGCAGGTCAAGCTACTAATAAACCAGTAAGTTATATAGCCGCATCAATTTTTATAATTATATGGTTTTTTGTCGTATGGATTTTCATGGGATGGCTTTTTGATTTATATAACGCTTAACTCAACTATGCTTTATTAATAAAAACGTTACCACCTTCAGCACTCATTAAGTCTCTCTCCAGCATTTCTTAAGACCAAGTTCTTATACTAACTACAAAGAGAATCGACTAAAGCCCTCGATTTAAATTAGCCTACTTTTGTTGGAGAGCAAAAAATGCAGACAAAGCTGAATAATACAGTGCCTCAAATTATCGCGTTGTACTGGATAATCAAAATAGCGGCAACAACGCTTGGTGAAACCGGTGCAGATCTTTTCTCAATGACGCTAAATATCGGGTACGACTTGACCATCATTCTTTTTCTTTCAATTTTCGCTGTAGCATTAATATGTAAATTGAAACAAGCCCGATATACACCTGGCCTGTATTGGCTGACGTTCACATCAAGCGCTATCGCAGGTACTGCCATATCGGACTATATTGATCGCACGCTAGGATTCGGATATCTATTTGGCTCATTACTGTTAACAAGTTTGCTGCTACTAATATTAGGGTTTTGGTATTGGAAAGAAAAAACCTTGTCGGTAGAAGTGATCACTAAGCCTTCTGTGGAATTATATTATTGGATCGCATTTTTGGTTGCTAATACATTAGGGACCGCATTAGGTGACTATGTTGCCGACGACTTGCAAATGGGATTTGCAATTAGTGCAACAATTATTGCCAGTTTACTTATCATGTGTGTGCTTCTGCATTATTTCACTCGAGTAACAGGCTTATTAATATTTTGGATTGCATTTGTGCTGACGCGGCCATTTGGCGCAACCTTTGGTGACTTTTTAACTAAAACACATCAGCAAGGCGGCATTGACATCGGGACTATTGGGGCATCAATTTTCTTTTTCGTCGTGTTAACGTTGGCCTTAATTTTTGAATATCGACGTTATCACAAACAAGATATTGAATAGTGCTAAACAACTCCCCTCTTTTGGTAAATCTATAGCCAATATTAAGTAAACAATCAGTACACAGTAAGCTGTTCTTAAGGTTCATTTACTACTATACATGCACTTAACAAGGTATGTATATGAATCCTAAAATTTTCCCTATTATTTTATTAGCGTCATGTATTTGCGTTCCCCAAATTGCATTAGCTGGCAACGATGCAAATGATAATGAATGTGATCAAACGCCCAACGTGCGTTTTAAGACTAATGATATTTTTGATTTAGACGACTCCGACGCAATATTTCTGCATTATTGGGCGAATTTTTTTCATATAAAAACAAAAGACATAACGTTAGCCAATGAAAGTGCATTCTTTATTAAAAAGTGCAACATCACTCAGCCCGACATTGACGAACTAGAGCGCCATTTACGCAATCAAAAATACATCCGCGAAGCAAAGGTAACCCTAGGTGAAGACGAAAAAATAGACGTTGAAACATGGGATAATTGGTCGCTCATGCCAACGGTGGACTTTGGAAGAAAGGGAGGGATAAACAAATACGCGATAGGGATAAAAGACCGCAACTTGCTAGGCTTAGGCATTGACGCTGAACTTGAATATTTTAGTAATAACCAACGAACTGGCTACAAATTCGACACACAATTCCCGCTTTTCCTGAACGAAAATATGACTGCGAGTATTAAACTTAGCAGTAATGATGATGGTAGCTCTCAAGCATTTTTCTTAAAGAAAGACTTTGTTAGTTTTGATACTAGCCAAGCTTATAAAGTGGGTTTTGATAACTTCAATCAAATTGATAGTCAATTTCAAAACGGGTTGACGGTAGCGGAGTATAAGCATGATAAATCTTATTCTACTGCGCAATGGCAATGGTTGTTTAGCGATTCAGACAACGAAACCTTACGATACGGTATAGGTTATATAAGAGAAAAACACCAATTCTCAAAAATACTTTTGCCTACAATCGCGTCATCTGGTTTTTTACCTGAAGACAGAGACTATCAATACCCTTTCGTCAGCATCGACTACCTACAAAAAAACTATCGAAAGCTAACTAACTTCAATCTCATTAACCAAATTGAAGATTTTAACTTAGGGTGGCATGTATCTGGATTAATCGGCAGAGACTTTGCAAATACCATGCAATCCCCCGCTGTTATATGGCAAATGTCTTTCTCAAAGGGTCTGCAAACATCGGACAACGGTTTTTTGTTTTTTGACGGTCATTTTGAAGGCGAGCGTATTTCAAATTCGGACAGTAAAGACAGAACGCAATTATCTTTTTCTACCGAATACTTTCACAAGTTTAATGACAATTGGGGAGGCTACTTTAAAAATGTCAATACGATAAGTAAACATCCCTTTTTAGACTCACCTGTCGCCTTGGGCGATGACTCTGGTGTGCGCGGGTATCCATTGAATTATCAGCATGGAGAAAGAACAACGCAATTTACTTTGGAGGCTCGTTACTACCCTCACATAAATATTTACAAACTGTTTGAACTGGGAGGCGCTGCTTTTATCGATGCAGGGAAGGCATTTGGTAATAGTCCCGTGGCCAACGTTAACACCTCGGTTTTGGCATCAGTAGGTATTGGCGCTCGTTTTTACTCAACTCACTCCAGTGATGCTCAGGTTATTCACCTTGATTTAGTCAAACCGCTCTCTACTGACACCAACGTAAACGGTATTGAGTTTCGCATCACCACAAAACATTCGTTCTAAGTTACTAAAATAATGAAATTACTCAACACTATCCGAAACCGTTCATTTAGCACAAATCAACTGATACTTTTTACATCAGCGTACATAGCACTAGTACTTAATCTGCCATTTTTCACTAAAGTGTGGAAGGCAGTAACTGAAAATGGTAACTATAATATTTGGTTTTTAGTGTCAGTACCAGTGATTCTATTTCTATTGACCGTTCTCTTTCATAGCCTTTTTGCCTTTAAACGGTTGCTTAAACCGATGTTGATTGCGTCTGTATGTCTCTCATCGCTTTTGTTTTATGGCACTTATCATTACGGTATAATTTTTGATTATGGCATGATCCAAAATACCATAGACACTGACCATGCAGAGGCAATGTCTTATTTCAATTTGTATGCAGTCCTATTTTTTGTATTCTTTGGACTTTTGCCCTCTAGCTTAATTTACTACGCTCAAATAGCAGAGCATTCAATTGTTAGAGGTGCTTTTGGGTGGTTGAAAATGGTCGTTATTGTCACACTATTTCTATCTATATTAGTGGGTTTATTTTACGTAAACTACGCGGCTGTTGGCAGAAATAATCGAGAACTATCATCGTACATAACTCCCTTTAAATTATATGAATCTTCTTATAAATACGTCAAACATGCCCTAAATAATTCGCCTCGGGAATTTCACTTGCTTGACGCAAAGCCAATCTTAGTTAATAAACAAGCAAAAAGAAGCATCACTGTCGTCGTGCTCGGAGAAACAGCAAGAGCCAAAAACTTCTCGCTAAATGGCTACGATAAAACCACCAATAAATACACTCAAGGCGCAAATGTTGTTTCATTCTCCAATGTTTCTTCATGCGGCACCGCTACTGCGGTTTCAGTACCGTGTATGTTCTCTCGTTTGAATAAACAAAACTATGATAAATATGTTGCGAGCTCTCAGCAAAATGTGCTGGATATCATACAATTATCAGGTACTAACGTAACTTGGATTGATAACAATAACGGAGGCTGCAAAGGCGTATGTGCAAGAGTCGAGTCAATCGTCATTGATGAAAATATGTCAAGTCCATTGTGTGATGGAGAATATTGTATAGATGAAATTTTACTTGAATATCTAGATGAACAACTTTTAGTACAGTCAGATAAAAATACGCTCATCGTTTTGCACATGATGGGCTCACATGGCCCTACCTATTTCCGGCGCTATCCACTAGAACACCGAGCCTTTACGCCCGATTGTCAGCGCAGTGATATACAGCATTGTACTACCGAAGAATTAATAAACACTTATGACAATACGATTTTATATACTGACTTTGTATTAGCGAAAATTACGCAACGATTGCAAACTTTGTCTGATAGTAAGCAAGTGAATACCGCGATGCTTTATATTTCTGACCATGGTGAATCATTGGGTGAAAATGGCATATATTTGCATGGCTTGCCCTATGCGTTTGCACCGAAAGAGCAAACGCATGTGCCGATGCTGTTTTGGCAAAACAAGCAAAATGAAATCGTTAGTCAAGAGTGCCTTGATACCATTTCCGCTCAAGCGATATCGCATGATAACTTCTTTGACATCCTGCTTGGTATGCAGTCTGTTGATACAAGCGCTTATAACGCTAAACAAGATGTCTTAAGCCTTTGCCGACAGACTCATAACCTTGCAAATAGAGACACCTATGCAGAATGAAACATCAACAAACTCAACGTTTAATGTGAACGCGAAACCAAAAGGTTTACTACGGCTTTATCTGGCCGTAAAAAACTCAGCCAGAGCCATTAAATGGCTAATAAAAAATGAATCCGCATTTAGGCAAGAAGCCCTTGCATTACTCATTGCTATACCCGTTACCTTTGTCATTGACGCTTCACCCACAGAGCAGTTGATTTTAATAGCGACTGTACTTTTCGTCATGTTAGTAGAAATAATTAATACCGCAATCGAGGTAGTTGTAGACAGGATTGGCGTAGAACTAAATCCGCTGTCTGGTTTAGCAAAGGATTTAGGCTCCGCCGCCGTTTCAATCAGCCTCGTTTTAGCAGCGTTAACATGGATTGGCATTTGCTTCTTATAGGCAGGTAGGTGCACATATGCGGCTACGGTAGCGTTCATCTGCATAAGTTTTTATTCAGCAATAATTCAGCCAATCTTAAGATAAGAGTGGTAGTATTTCGTTATATATAACAATTATTGGCTAAATAATAGCGATGCATGTGGGTTTTGTATTGAACATTTCGTTCCTATTACAGTTATTTAAGAAAATATTGTCAGTATTTCTGTTGTTAGGAATGACTGCTGTTTCGACGTCAGGATATGTAAAAGCACAAGACCATGCTTTATATCAAAATCAAACCAATGTCTTCCATGTGGTTAAACCAAGAACGCTTCAACAAGTCAATAACGAGCTTGAATTTACCTATACAATCGACAAAAGCGCCATTCACTTTCAACTCAAGGTGCTCAAGCCCGAAAGTTATGTGTATCGAGCGCAAGAAAACGATAATCAGTTCGATAACGAACACGTGCGTTTGTATATTGTGTCTGGCAATAATGAGCGTAGCTCCTATGTATTTGGTATCAATCATCAAAGTGCTTATTTTGACGGCATCTATGATGAAAATAGCGAACTGAGTTTAGACTGGAATGGACAATGGGACTATTCAGTTGAGGTTAGCCCTACGCACTGGATAGCGACAGGGAGCATTCCTTGGACTAATTTAGCCTTTCAAAGCATAAATATTGAGCAAAGTATTCAATTATTGGTAAGTAAACACGGTAATAACGGCCTGCGTATTTTATCTAGCCAGCCAAGTTACATAGACTACACGGGCTTTTTCGACAATTTTACAAAGATTGATATTGAAACAAGTCAAACATCTACGCTTGAATTTTTCCCCTACTATTCCTTCAATCATTCTATCGCTGGTGATAACACTCAACACAACATCGGCGGTGAAATATTTTGGCAACGCAGCCAAAACGAACACATAGACATCACTTTTAACCCTGACTTTGGTCAAGTAGAGTCTAACGACCTTATTGTTAACTTCTCTGCAATTGAAGATTTTTTTAGCGAGCAGCGCCCCTTTTTTACGCGCAACCAAGGTATATTTGATGTCAATGGACCAGAAAACCTTAGGTTGCTCCACACTCCAAGAATTGGCGGCAGCTCATTTTATGAAGATGTGGACGCTAGAGATATTATAGGAGCGGGAAGGTACAACTTTGCTAGCGGCAACGCTTCTTATTCACTATTAATTGCAAGCGAAAGCGACCAAAAAGATATACTGGGAAGAGACTTCTTTGCCACGCGTGCCAAAATCAATACTACTGACGGCGCGATAGGTATAAGCGCGAACTTTGTCAATACACCCAGCTTAAAACGTAAATCAAGCGTGCTTGGCATTGACTATTATCAATTATTATCTGAAAACTTTGAGCTTAGCGGTGCCGCTGTCCTTTCATCAATCGATGAAGTTGATAGTACGAATGACCTTGGGTTTTGGTTAAATGGGAATTATCAAAAGAACGATATCCATTTGCATGAATTCACATTATTTGCATACGGAAAACAGCTCGAACTTAATGACGCTGGCTTTGTACAAAGAGTTGACCGAAAACAATTAGAATATGAATATGCCATGCTGTTCCCAGATCTCGATTCTGAGTTCATCGAAGAGCTTACCATTAAGGTTGAAATTGAGGCCAAAACAAACTTTGATAATGAGGAATTACCATTACAAGTAGGCATAGGAACAGAATTTACAAGCACTGACGGCGCAGCCTTTGAAGTAGGCATTGAGTGGTTAAGTGCGGGTAAAGATGACAACTTAACGCGTGACTTTAACTCAACAAATCTTGATGATAGTTGGTCTATAGAAATTGTATATGAATCGCCTGAGTACCCGTTTGGACAAATAGAAACAGAGGCTATTTATGGCACAGAAAACTGGTCTGGCCGTTTTTACGAAGCCACGGCTGGCTTAAATACAGAACTATTCAATGGCCTGTTTACCGAACTTGAAATTAGCTATTATGAATCTGCTAGTTGGTTAAATTGGGGGGGTGAAAATAACGTTGATGAGTTCGACTTTACGGAAACGGCAATTGACCTAAAATTAAATTATAGATTATCTGAAGCGCATGAATTTAGAATAAGAGTCGAGCTGATTGCCGGCACAGCAGTTGGGCTCAGCGGCAACTCTATCAATGTGGATGGTGATAGGCTTGAACAAGAACATCCTGATGATTTCACCTTTTCTGAAGCTGCTTTTCAGTTTAGATATAAATATACCTTAACTAAGTTGTCTGCGGTGTATTTCAGTTACACCTTTGGTGGAGAATTTGAGGATGAAATAATTGGTAATTCAAAACGGGCTTTGTTTACCAGAGCGATTGAAGGTAAAGATAACCATGGTGTATTTTTTAAAACAAGGTTAGCTTTTTGATTTATTGCGTCTCCACTGCGAAATACTCTAAACAACAATGCACTAATCCGAACTTACTGAAATCGTTTTAGGTATTCGAATTTGGTTTTAATATTGGTTCAATATATTAAAGGTGGAGCTTCTGAAATGACAACTCGTAATAATAGCACTCTTTAGACGAACGTTAACTGAACCACAACTATGGGATTCACAACATGATCTTAAGCATATGAAAAAGATAACCCAATGTGCGTGCACTAAATCGCTTAAGTTCACCGTTTTTTATCCTTTTTACCTCTTCAGGATGCCGCAAACGCAACCCATAGCTAATGCGAACATTCCGTTGGTAATCCTTTTCTATTTCTCGAAAATTAATTCCTTCCTTTTCGCGTAACGACTTCCAATTTTGTAACTCACTATTTGTACCTGATATTGGAACTCGAAGCACTATTTCCCACCTTTTTTCAGGAAATATCTCAAGCATAATTGCTAAATAACGGTCTAAATATTCACGTTTTACAAACCGAATAAGCGGGTCGCTCCGGTTTGAATTATAGATAAAATAATCGACAGCCCATATTAAATCTTGTTTTTTGCTTGCAAAAATTTCTCTTAATTTAACTATTGCCTCGTTGGCTTCTTGAAGCTCCTCAATAGTTTTTGGTTTTTGCGGTGCAAGTAATGGTTGTTGAAGTGTATTTTTAATTAAACGCGCATGTAGTCGACGGCGCCCTTTTTTCGTATATTCATATTGAAGTGCCGCAGCATTTCGGGCCCACTTTTCGATTAAATCAGAGTTTCCTAAATTATGCTGGATAACAATATCATCCATAGGTTCGCCTTCTTCAATACATTTCAATACTGAATAACAAATATCAATACTCGGCTCTGTTGGCTTAAATAGAAGTGTATCGTAACCCGTTGCTTTGTCGTGTTCCGTATTTTCTATTGCGACACTATACCGATCGACTGCGTATTGACTTAGCTCTCTTTCAAGTTGCGCAGTAATATTGTGATGCCAATCTTCAGTGGTTAGAGACCTTTTTGTTACTCGAGTGATAGCATTTTTTGAAAGACCAACAGTTGCTTCAATACTTGCTTGAGGAATAGAAGAAAATGCGGTACGAAGTTTTTTGGAGACGATGTAATCCGTAAAATGTAAATAATTATTAAACGTAGTTGCAGGAGTTGAGTGGCCTGCAAAACTAGCCAATAACCAGTATTTGTCGCGCTCAAAGTTATTGTTATCTTTGTAACCGAGCAGATTTCGTATAGCCTCAACATCACTAAGTGAATACCCCACCAGCCAACGTAGCTTTTCAAACTCTTCTTCAAGGACAAGGTGTAAATTTGATAAAGCCGTATGACGCAACCCATGAAAGGTTGATTTTACCCCAGTGATTCCTGTGGCAATTCTAGCGAAGATATCACTTATTAATTTACTATTAACTGGTAATTGTGGAGTGTTTGTTCCAGAAAAGAGCAACATATTACTATTTTTTGAAATTTTACGTCGGGTCTCTATATACCCCTGAATAAACTGCTTTTCATCATTTAGCAGTAGAGCATTTAATGGTAACTTACGAGTAGATGAATTGGACTTGCCGTCCCCGAATTTATTGTCCCTTATAAAAAGCCAACTTTCGGCCGATGTTTCAATATCATTCACTCTCAATTTGAGCAGTTCACCCAATCTAATACCGGTTCGAACTGCAATTATTAGCGATGCTTTTAATGTCAGTTTTAAAGACTTATCTGGTATAGATTCTTCGATATAAAGTAGTACTTTAGAGAATGCTGATTGCGGAATATAGTAGGCCGAAACAAAGTCATGCGACCTCCCTTCCGTCTTACTCAAAGCCTCAGTTAGCGGTGGTACCTGATACTGTCGTTGCAAAAACGAATGAAACTGATCAAGTCGTCCGGCCATGTACCGTCTGTTTTTGTCGCTACCGCTCCCCTCCAACATTTGCTTGTATAGAGATTCAAAGTCGTTGAACTCAAGATCATTTATATCAACCCCACTTGTGTTAGCAAGCCAAGGCGTGCCAATTGCCGACCAATATCGGTTGGCACTAGAGAGCTTTAACCGTTCTTTTATAAGCAACTCTAGTATCCAAAAAACTAGTGCTTTAAAGTTCAAATTTGTTTGTGAATTAACAATTTTTTCCAATTCAGCAATAGCGTTTTTATTACTTCTTTTGAGGCCTTTGATATCTTTTACTTTTAAGGCAAACCTTACATCAGATATTGCTTTTTCAATATTCAAAAACTCTACAGACTTTTTCTTAAGTGATGTTATATCTTGATTGTCTTTTACTATTTTTTGAATTTCCAAACTAATATTTGCATTATGTTGCTGCATTAGCATTTGATGAACTTTGGTAGGCAAGGAAGCACTGCTTACCCTACCAGTTAAATAACCAATAGACGCCTGGTTAATTTTTGAACTAGGTAGATTTTCAAGGACACCAGCGCTAACGCTACATAGATGCTCTGTAGATTTTATTGACTCTAAAATTGAATCATCAATGCTAGTAAGCGTTCCACTAAGCAGATGCCATATACTACGCCTACTTTTTTCCGGCGCCCCGTTGGCGAATTTTAGAAATGTATTTATTAAACCAAGAGTAAATGGGTCTGGATACCATCGTCTAAGGGTCATTCCTTGTTCATTTATAAGAACATTAAAGGATTCACGTGTATTGGTGAATAACAGCTCAAAATAGAATCCAAAGTTATCTTGAACGAGGGAATTTTGCCCTTTTACAAGCAAATCTCTCAAGCTCTTAATTGTTTCAGGAATACAGAGCCCACCAAATATACAGGCAGACATAAGGCAATTTCCAAGGTTTTCATCACTCGAGGCATATGAACTAACGCTTAGTTCATCTAGCCACCTTTGAGTCCATAAGTTCAATTTTCTGCTACTCTCAAACCATTTATCGTTTCTTAAAACTGCTTCCCTGCGGTATCGATGTATATATGGTGGAACAGGAAGATCCCACTTGCTGTCTTTGTTACCGGTATTTATTAATTTCGCAAAGTGATTGCGGGCAAAACGATATTGGTCA
Source organism: uncultured Glaciecola sp. (assembly GCF_937770335.1). GTDB lineage: Bacteria > Pseudomonadota > Gammaproteobacteria > Enterobacterales > Alteromonadaceae > Glaciecola. Next base: position 161,047 of record NZ_CALJHY010000002.1, on the reverse strand, counting down.
AACTTAGAATACTTAGCATGAAGATCAGCGATGACCTCAGAATATAGCTCCTTAATATTTGAAGGTGCACCATTTGAATTACTAACAATGCCATAAGGCGCAATTTTTTGGTCCACTAAGAACTGCGCGTAGTTGCGAATATCTGATTGCCGACGTTTTCTAATGTCAGCACGCTTCTCATATCCAAATAATTGTTTTTGCTTGTTTGACACGTTACCCTCTACATACTTTTGAAAGGCTTTATATTTAAATCTTGAGTCAACAACTTATTAAGTAGCGTCGAAATACTCTCAAGATCGTTCATAGAGGCACCACTGTATCGGGAAAACGGATCTCCGTCGGCACCGATATGTCCCATCCAAGCGTCAACCGAATATGGCTTGGCACCATTATTTCTTAACCAGGTTCGAATGAAATGACGATGCCAATTTTGGGGTAGAGGCAGTATATCAAGACAAAACCTATCTAGTATCCTTGGTGTTACAGCCAAAAATTTACCATTCTCTATCATATGAAATAATGGATTTTCCCCTTTTATAACTCCCATCAAAAATTCACCATTTTTCACACTTAACTGAGAAAAATAGCGTTGGATACTTTTTAGGTGGCTAATGTAGTTATTTAGCTGTTCAAGTGCTATTGCAGGAATTTTTAATACTCTCGCAGACTGAGAACCTCGAGCTTCTTTATCTGAAATAAATACAGTTCGCGCAATCAAGTCAAAAGAGGATAGTGTGTGGTAGGGATTAATCACAGGCCTATGACCAGTTGATAAGTTAAGCAAAAACAAAGTGTACATGGTCAAATAATTGTGTAAATCCTCAATGCACGGCCAACCTTGTTGTTTGAAATTTGTCATCGATTGGTGAAGCAGCGAAAATAGGCTAATCACACAGCTTCTCTGAACCTGTAGTGAGCTGCCAACTTTTAACTTCGTATCTTCCGCAAAATCATTTAAGTTATATTTTTCATCTTCGTCTAAGCTGGATAAAAAGCACTGATGATGGTCTATTAATTTTTGGACTGGTACTTGATAATAATAACATCCGGCTTGTTGAGTAATCCCCTTGTTTCGCATAAACGCAATTTCAGCCGTATCTGCTCCAATATTGCTAAGATAAAAGGATAATACGTTATTGATTTTTGCTAACGAAAATCTGGTATTATTGACACGATTGAGTTTAGTTAAGCATTCAGAAACCATCACTAGTGCTTCATTTGGTCGTAAATCAGATACAACTATTTTGCGCACAACATCGGTAAGGACTCGCGGGAGCACCAATACAACGTCTCCATTGGAGGTGCTAATAAGCTTCTTAATTCTTTTATCAATTGGGTATGACGGTAGACTAGGTTTATGATGAATAACAACATAACCTTTGAATGGAGGTTTATTGGATAGTACCAACTTCTTTTTATTTATGAGAAGTTCAACGACAGTGCGTCCGGTTGCTAACGATAAAAAAAGTAATCCGTAATCAATTTCCTGTATATTTTGCATACATTCGTCAATTAGTACACTTAACTCATGCTGGGTAAGATAACGACTATCAGTGCTAAGAGCTTTCTCTCTTCGCTCAATGTTTGCTGCGACAGCATTAGCAATTTGAGCTTGTGACCGCACCGACTTTTGAACCTCCTCAGGTGCAATAATGTCGAACTCAAAGTGACGTGTAGCGGTCTTTTCATCTGCGTTTATTTCTAAAAAGCTACTCATACTTGGATCAATATTTGTATTAGAGCTCAATAATTCAGAATATGTAGTTTCTCCACTTTCAAAAGAAATCGAGCTCTCTGCAATCGAAAAATTCCGCTGAGTTTGTTGTTTTTCAATAGTTGACGTTGCTTTTTGTATGCGCTTGGTGATGCGAGGCAGACCAGCAGAGTGCTTGTCAAAGAATGAGGCAAGTGATGTTAATAAGTATGTCCCTTCTTTAGATTTTAGTTTAAGCAAACGAAAGTACTTACCAGTATAGCTACGGCGAACTTTGAGTAGATCAAGGATAGGGGCATACTTTGGCGTTGTAAATAATATGCGCACAGCATCAAAAGCACGGACAATATAATCTTCGTAACCTCCTAACTTACTGAGTTCATATGCTGCAACAAGCGTATTAAATTGTAGCAGTGTGGCAACAACAATATTTTTATCTTCAACTTTAGCGATCGAAACAACAAAGGAATAGAATGGAAATATTCCTATCTGTTTATTCGCTTTTACGAGAGAATATAAACCTTGAATAACTACAGATTTGGCTTCGCTATCTTTGATATTTTGCCGTAATTCTTTAACAGCTTCGTTGTTAAATCGAGAGCTAAAAACATCAGCAGGGCGAACTAAATGAGCAAGCATCGCACATTGCTTTTCAACGATATTATGTTGGTGGTTGTCGTATCCTTTATCAAAAAGCGTGGACATCTTTAAACTCATAAAATCTATTTTCCTTTAAGAAGCTCATCGAGAATGGCAATACTTTCTTTATTTGTTGCTGGCGCATTGTTAACCGACCAACGAACGGCTTCACGGGTTTCCCCCGTTATATTCTGAACTACCGTAATTGCAGACCTTGCATTATTTGATGCTAATAGTTCCGTCTTTAAGTGCTTGGGAATTGCCTTAATTAAATTAACTAACTGTAAAAGCGACGAGCCTCTTTGCATACCGTATAAATGTTCACTTAACAAGTATTGCCACGAAACTTTTCTTAGATTCAGGTTTTCGAAATCTTCGTATACTATCACTTCTACTTCATTAACTTCTGCGGCTAAGCACTTCTCATACCAGCGCCAACCAGAAAAATATTGCAGCTCCTGCTTAGCAGCTTCGATTGCAATAAGAGGATTAAATTGTTGATTCTCTCTCAACAAGTCAACAGATTGAATCGTAGAACGTTTCTGAATAACATCTATGTAAGTGTTGATACCCTTTGAATAAATATATGCGTCACGTGCATCTGGATGACATGACACTTTAAACTTATCTATTTCAAATGTTTTTAAACTTCGTCTGTTTTTCATAGTTCAAACTCTTTCCCACACTATAAAATGACAGTAATAATATTTAAATAGTGGTTGTTTACAACCTAACTTAAAATAGTCTTTTTATAGATGATATTTTATCTTACAGGATGATTATAGTAGTTGCTATCCGGCTTAGTATCAAACCTTCGATTCAACGGATAAAAATGAGTGTCTTAATCGGGGATTATGATACTTTTTTGACTTTATATGATATTGGGTTATTATAGGTAAGAATATAGACAGCGCTCTTACAAGGCGAGGGTCACTGGTTCAAGCCCAGTAGCGACCACCACTTCTTCTCTAGCAAAATCAATATTATGGTCGCTTAGCTCAGTTGGGAGAGCATCGCCCTTACAAGGCGAGGGTCACTGGTTCAAGCCCAGTAGCGACCACCACCCCCTACCCTTTTGTTTTTAAACATATTTTTAAATTTCTAAATCTTTTTGAATCGCTAACTTACGTGTCATTCTTCCAAAAGTGTGGCGAATCCGTGCCGAATCTGTGCCTAAAGTGTGGCGAATCTGTACATCAACTCGCCCGAAGCTTTTTATTCTCGAGGGCTGTATGACTTTCTATTTTGCACGCGAACTCAAGAATATAGATAAATAGTACATAGTTGAACTCATCGGTTTTGAGCAATTACTCACTCTATTTGGTGAACAGTTTTCTCTAATTAGTAAGCATTTTCTTTGAATGAAATATCTCCCTCAAATACTTTCTTAACAGACATTCAAGCTAAGGTTTAATTGAATAGTAAAAGGTGATTTTTTGTTTTTAGTTATTGTTTTGAGTGGCTCAGGGCGTGAAGCAGACATATTGGAAATTGTCTGATAGTCTAGATTAAAGGTTAGTTTTCGACCCAAAGCGGACCAAATAACTTAACGGGTTGAACGGTAAACTTGGTGACAAATAATACGTTTCAGCAAACCTGAACCCCGCAGGTTTCATCACGAATAATTTAACTTTGTTCTGACCCCGATAGTTCATTTATCTCAGTGCACTGGGTGGCTTTATAATTTTTTTTCCTGTGTGCAACTGTCACTTTCGCCTGAAAAGCTATTAATTAACAGGGTAAGAGTGCAGATTTTCAATGACAGCGCTGAGGATAAGCAGGCTTAGTTAACGTCAACGGATCAGCGCTTACCCTAGACTCACTAGCAAGTTGATCGTAAGCGGCTTGTTGCAGTCCTTTCACTACTGAGCGGGACATGCCCAGTTCATAGCCTGAACATTCGTTTTCACCCAAAGAGCGGGGATCAAGTCCCGTTATATTGCCGAAAACTACTAAAGCCTCAAGGTAGTATCCATACTTGCTGGCGTGATAATGATCGTAAGTCCATAAATTAATTTTCCCTTGCTCGATACCATCGTAGGGATTGGTATCGGCGAGGCCCATCTCCATTGCTCGTGTCCAAGCTTCACCTACTGGGTTAACAGATTTAACGCCAGGGGCCTTCGCGGCCTTGTCATATCCGCCACGGATATCTTGAGCCATTTTGTTAATGGGAGTATCAGTCCAAAGGCTATCACCCAGGTAAATCAAATCGGCTCGGGACCATGTTGCGGTAAGAAAAATTTCGACGTCACGATTCAAGCCCTGCAAAAATGTCGACATGTCCGCTGCAGATTTGATCAATAGATTGGGATCACCCGGTTTGTCGAGGTCCAAAGTGCTATAGCCATGCATGACGACTTGGTTCCAGGGTTTTTGCCCAATCAGGCCCTGCTTGTTCTGTAAATGATAATACAAATCGCTACCCGGGTATGTCTCAAGAGACACGCTATAATCCAAACCTGCCTGATCAGCGAACGATTTAAACAAGGCTGGCACGCCCCCTATACCTCGATTATTGAGGTCTGTTACCGTATCGGCGCGATAAAAGTTGGTGGCAGAGCCATGACCATAAGTAAAACTGTTGCCAATGAATAAAAGCGAGGTTTCTGCCACTGAACTGACGGAAGCTACCGTGAGCAAAAAACCAGACAATAATGTTGATGTGATATTCATTTAATTGATTATCCTTCTTATTTTACGCAAAATCAGAAGGATAGAGGATCCGCCCCATAAAGTCTATTCGCTCTTGGCGTTCGGCTACGCTGTGGGGTATTTTACCAAGACATATATGTTTACCTGATTACCTATAAACACCAGCCAGTCTCAATAGTCGGTATGGCATAGGCGGTGTTTGTACTACGATCTTCGCTAGCCTTGGCAGTAAAGCCATTAGATCGAATCGATTATTGAACCGGTAACAATATTCTGCCAAGTGCCGTGACAAATGCTTTGCACCAATAATATGGCAACTGCCCCGTAGTGAGTTTTTCACATTTCCTATCGTTCACCTCTTTAAAGGCGGGATGCTCCAGCATATCCAAATGACCGCCTGTGACTGCTCGCAATTAACAGGACAGCCAAGTTAATTTTTTTCGTTTTGCTTTGCCGCTGTTCAATCCAAGGGTATTTTGTTCAAGGGGTTATGTTTCCAGCTCTGTGGAGGAATTACTTTTAACATGGGTGACTAGTTAATTCCTTTTAAATTGAGCGCTGAGCAGTGGAATATCATTGAAGTATACCAGTAACCGAAGATAGGCAAAGCCACGGCGGGCAGGTCTTTTCCGCGCCTGCCGCTTAATCACTAAAAAGTTAGGGCGAGACTTTAAACGCCTCGCTAGATTGGGCCGCCATTGCACGGGGGAATAAGGCTAGTGGCTCGCGAGGCGACGATTAATATAGTCCCGCATTGCGCGGATGCAATCGTCTGTGGATTCTGAGGGTCGGTGGGCAAAAGCGTGAGGCATATCAGGATAAAATAAGTAGTCAGTCGCTATGCCGCTATTTTGTAACGCCGTCAGTAAAGAAAAAGTCATCGGGCGAGGAATATTGCCATCTTCGCCTGGCTGAACAACCAGCACAGCGGGAAGATCTTGCTTGTCACTACCAATCTCATCGCTAAGAATTCGCTGCACGCTGGCATCTTTCATGGCCGCGACACTGTCAAAATAATTATCATGTGCTTGCACTAATTGATTTCGTTTTATTTCTTTGGCATAGCGATAACGGTATTCGGGGTCAGACACTGGCCACAGGGCAATTATATAGTCGACACTGGCATCTACAGAATCCGCATTTATGGTTTTTTGGCCACTGTCAATAATAGGTGTACCTAAGTGCATTTTGGCATTGGGTTTTAAGCCGGCGAGTAAAGCAAGATGGCCGCCAGAAGAGCTGCCTATTAATCCAATATTACTTGGGTCAACGGAAAGTTGGCTGGCATGGGTTTTTAGATAGCGAACACCACCGCTGGCATCTCGGCTACCCAGTGGGTGTTGATGGTCTGGCCCCTGGCGAAAATCTACCGCCAAAACATACAAACCAGAGGAGGCCAAGGCTTTGTTATACAGCTCACCCGCGGTGCGGTCATAAAAATTCCAGGCTCCGCCATGGACCTCAACCGCCGCCGGTAAAATCCCTGATTTGATTGGTCGATAACTGCGTGCACGCAGCTCAATTCCGTCAACTATGGCGTAAACAAAATCTTTTTCCTCGACCTCGTATTGACCAACCGCGTCAAGCGATAGTGGGCTGGCATTAATATTTGAACTAAAAGATAGAATAATGAGCGTTAGTGATAGAAAACGTGGCATTGTAAAGACTCTCGTTAGTGGATTATTTATGCGACAAGGCAGGGTATGCCGACTTGCTGCGTGTAATAATGGTTGAGCGATTTCGCACCATTAGTTGCCCATTATAGAGGTGGGCCACAAAATGGCTAATTTTTTTCCGCTATTAGGGGTTTTGCGCCCATTTCAGGAAAAAGAGGCTGACAAATTAAGCTCACAGAGCATCATTGAACAACGTTCAATTATAAATCCATGCCTTCGGAAGCTACTCCGACCGCCGGAGGCTTTTTCTTCATGGACTCTGCTGATACTCGATCAAGAGGTGTGCCGCTGAGGGCATGGATTCATTAGAGATACTGCAGGACGCAGTATCCCGAAAAATCCTTACTTGTGGTGATGCTTAGAGTGATGATTTAGCAATAAATCTTCGCCGAAGTCGCCATCAAACTCACGCCAAGCGGCATGTGGGTGCATCGCCCCATTTTGGATATTGTCGTACTCAAGAAGGTGATTAGGGGTGACTAATCGGTAGTAATGAGGCTTTCCTTGAACAGTGCTGCCAACCCAAACAAAAACGAGAGAATCGATTTCACTTAATGGCGAGTTATCTAGATTATTGAGAAGTTCAGGACGAAACTTTTCAATATAGACATTGATAATGCCTTTCACTAGATTTTGCTGTCTGACATTGAACTCTTTGTAAGGTAGACCTTTTGAAATATCAAATTCTTTGCGAGCTACTTTAGTGTGGTCCAAAGAGAAAATATCCTTAGGGACTTCGGTAAAAACAGCGGCTTTACTGAGTTGCGCTGAGCTTAGCGATTGGGCTAACTCACGAGCGATATTTTCTTCACCAGCGAGAACTTGGAGACCTTTATGTTCACCTATAGTAACGACGCCAGGAACACTGCCGTAAAAAGCTGGAGTGAGAGATAGATGTTGTCCGTCAACAAAAGTTACATTTACAGACATGTGATGCCCTTCAAATGTCCAGCCCCAAGTAGTCTCTGTAGAAGGTATACCAAAGATAGAAACATAGTAGAGGTCTTTATCGCGAATAGGATTCTGGGTCAATTTCAAAAGAATCGCTTCAAGAAGTCTAACTTTACTGACGGTCATTTGACCTTGCTCACTCAATGCAGAATTAAGAAGGTTAAAGCCAAGTTGACGTTGAGTTTCGTTCATTTCTTTAAGAGTGAGGCCAAAACGCTTCTTCTCGGGTTTAATATACTTGTCGGGGAGAAAAACCCAACTAGTGCGTTCTTTACTGCCAAAATCAGCATAAACTTTGGCTTTTTGGTTGGCGTCTAAAGACTCGAGGAAATTCTGTGCTGCAGTCACCATTTTTGAGTTAGGGTTATTACTCGCACATGAGAGTAAGGAAAAACATAGACAGGCCGTTACAGCTAAGTTAATAAACTTCTTTTTCATAAAAACACGCAAATGAAAATTTAGGAACACATTAGAACATACATCAAACCTGAGTATAGATAAAATAAAACGTCATTTTTCATAAAATCAAATTATATGATGCCTTATATTTTCCCAATTCATCTCTCTTTTATATCCTTGAGGGAGTGAAAGTTGGCTATTTTTCGACGATTAATCAAGTATTTATAAGTATTCAGAATTCAAAGAAAACATCTCACACTGTTGTGTAAACCAGTTTTGAATATTGCTTTTATTCAAACAGACTTATCTGAGGCGGTACTATATTTTCGCCGTTAGATGTTTTTTTTCAGTGCGTACTCGGTATTTAAACGGTTAGAAATTCAATCCCACCACCGTCTGCAATCGATCAAAGGAGACTAAATCACAGAAAAAAGCTACGTCCGTTATCTGCCCAAAGCACCAGTTCAAGGATTGATGTTCCTAGGTCCGCTTTTGGCACAAAGCGCCAATTGGCTAAAAAGCAGTGACAGTCGGCTTTTGCCGTAACACTGCCATAGACAATCTTAGATAATTTGAATAATACACTTCAACAGGTTAAGACCGCTTTGGACTTGCAAATAGACCATTAAGGGTTGAATACAGAATTTATTTTTTCTTTTGAAATGATAATTGGTGAGGTAATAACATTGTCGACCTACTACTTTTTCTAGATGGTCATCGGATTAACTAGCGCACATTAGCGACCACCATCTTTCTTTGCGTAAAGTAGTTAATTTTGTCTTGTGCCTCGATTTAGTCATACTAAAGAGATTTAATTCAAGTATATTAGATATATAACGATAATAAATTCAGTACTAAGAATTAGTGGTAGAGACGAATGGACTTGGACGTCATCGCGAAGATACGCATCCTCATTATTGATAATGTAGTCAGCGCGAAAGAACACTTTACATCTCCTTTAGAGCAAATTGGTTTTCGAGACATTCAATATGTTGAGTCAACTAGTCGTGCCCTGCTCGCTATTGAAAAACTGCCGTTTGACTTAATTATTTGTGCTTACAGTATTCAAACTGAGCATGATGGTTTATATTTTTACGAGCAGCTATTGCAATTAAAATCATTAAATAGCAAAACAGGATTTATTTTTACAAGCACCATTACTAGCTTCGACATTATTCAAAGCATTGTCGATCTCCCGCCTGACGACTTCGTCGTGAAACCCGTTAATTCAGAAAAGCTGGCGCAGCGTATCAGCCGCGTGCTCAAACGAAAGCAGAGAATGAGTGCTGTCTGCGAATTTATGGGGCAACAAAAATATAACTCAGCCCTTACTGAAGTTGATAAAGTTCTCTCCTCACAAAATAATCGAGAATTTTTTCCTATCGCACTTAAAACAAAAGGCGACCTGTTATTACTCAGCCAACAGTATGCCGATGCAGGTGTATTTTTTACATCGATGTTAAAAGTACAAGACTTTAGTTGGGCTCAAATTGGATTTATTAAGTGCCTAATTGCACTTGATCAAGATGATGAAGCTGAAAAGAAAATCATTACCCTTGCTTGTAAAAGAGAAACCAAAACAATGGCTTATGAACTTTCAGCTATCTTGTATGTTAAACATAATAAGTTTAATGAAGCGCTTGAATGTGCATTGATGGCACTCGAGGTTTCCCCTAAAAGCTTTAAGCGTCAAAACACAACCCGATTATTAGCTAAATTATCACATGATCACGAAACCGAATTTGATATCACTAAGCGCATGCTAGTTTGTGCAAAAAATTCGGTAAAAGAATCACCTGAATTGTATAAAAATGCCGTGCGTGCAGGTATCGACTTTGCGATGAGTGCTGAACCAGAGCAACTGCAGGATATTATTAGTGCGACAAAACAATTTTTAACGCAGTTGAAAAAACAATATGCGATAGATGAACACGCGGAAGAAGTAAAAGTGATGCAAGCACGCATCTTATATTTACAGAACGAAAATAAAAAAGCGCTTGATATTGTTGAACAACTTAATAGAGACAATTCATTAATGTCAGATGAAGCATTAGTTGATAAGGCAAAAGCCTTACATGAAATTGGATTAAAGGACGATGCAATTGCACTTTATAATGTTTTAGAGAAACGCGCTCAACAACACATAAGCCAAATTGATGAACCTCTTTCCAATACCTCGCTATTCTCGAAACTAGTGAGTAAAGAAAAGAAAGAGAAAGAAAGTATTCAACTCAATCCAAGACAATTAAACAAAGAAGGAATACAAGCATTTAATACCGGCAATTTTGGTAAGGCATTTGAAATATTTTCGCAAGCTTCAGCATTAATGCCAAAGAACACTTCTATTGCTCTTAATCTCTTGCACGTCATTTCAAAACTGCAAATGAGCACTGCTATTTCTGAGCTAGGTTTACACGTCAACCACAGTGTAAATGTGCTAGAACATAAAAAACTCAATTTTGAACAATCTCAAAGATATAGGAAACTGCGGAATCTTTTAAACGTTTAATACATATTTCGCGTATTATCATGGTATTAAAATATCTCTGCAGTATCAAAGGTAGTAAAAGCAAAAAATGCGCCCATCACGCTTCAACGATCCAGAAGACGCTCCAGTAAACTGGCGTGTACTTATCAAACTATGGCCTTATCTTACTGAATTTAAAACCAGGGTGTGGCTTGCTATTGGTTGCTTAGTTGCAGCGAAAGTAGCCAGTGTCGCACTCCCCTTTATATTAAAAGACACTGTAGACAATCTAAATTTAAACACCACTAAAGAAGTTATAATGGCGGCCACCTTAGGGCTTATTATCGCTTACGGTGTTTTGCGACTCGCTAACGTTTTGTTTGGTGAAATAAGAGACACCTTATTTGGTCGTGTAACTGAGCGCGCAATGCGGCGCTTAGGTTTAACCGTATTTAATCATCTGCATAAATTAGACCTCGACTTTCACCTTTCTCGTCAAACTGGTGGCTTGTCTCGTGACATAGAGCGTGGAACGTCTGGTGTGAGCTTTTTAATGCGGTTTTTAATTTTCAATATTGGACCTACTCTGCTGGAAATTGGCATGGTTGTCGGACTCTTATTTTACAACTACGGTGCCAGTTTCGCTGGTGTGATTTTTGTTTCTGTCGTGCTTTACGTGTTCTTTTCGATGAAAGCCACCGATTGGCGCACAAAGTATGTGAAACAAGTAAATCAAGCAGATAACAATAGTACAACGCGTGCTATTGATAGCTTGCTTAACTTCGAGCAAGTCAAATACAGTAATTCCGAGAAATTTGAAGCCAATCGTTATGATCTTGGCCTCGCACAATGGGAAACGGCTAGACGCAAGAATCGTCTGTCTTTATTTGCATTAAATGGCGGACAAGCATTCATTATTGCAGGTGCGATGACCTCAATGATGGCTTTAGCCGCTATTAACGTGGCTAATGGCAATATGACTATTGGTGACTTTGTCTTGGTGAATGCCTTTACCATGCAGATATTTATGCCCTTAAATTTTTTAGGCTTTGTTTATCGCGAGATTAGAGGTTCATTAACCAATATAGAAAACCTTTTTACCTTGTTAGAAAGAGAACCCGCTATTGTTGACCAACCTAATGCGACTGAACTGCTCGTTACTAAGGGAGAGATTACCTTTGAAAACGTGAGTTTCTCGTATCATAAAGACCGTCAAATTCTCGATAATGTAAACTTTGTCGTTAAAGCTGGGAGCAAAGTTGCGGTGGTTGGTAAAAGTGGAGCGGGTAAGTCAACCCTAGTAAAACTGTTATTTCGGTTTTACGATCCTACCATAGGAAGTATCAAAATTGATGGTCAAAACATTGCGCAGTTTACCCAGCACTCTGTTAGACAGCAAATAGGTATTGTTCCACAAGATACTGTTTTATTTAATGACACCCTGTATGAAAATATTCGCTACGGACGTCCTGACGCATCAAAAGAAGAAATTGAAGAAGCAATAAAGTTAGCGCATTTAGACATATTTATAGGACGTCTGCCTGATAAGGGAGACACTCAAGTGGGCGAGCGCGGGTTAAAGCTAAGTGGTGGCGAAAAACAGCGCGTAGCAATTGCTCGAACAATATTAAAACGCCCTCCTATTATGGTATTCGATGAAGCAACATCGTCACTAGACTCGCAGTCGGAGCAAGCAATACTGACTGCTTTGCGAGAAATAGCCAAAGGTCATACAAGCTTTATGATCGCACATCGACTTTCAACCATTGTTGACGCTGATATGATTATTGTGATGGATCAAGGACAAATTGTTGAACAAGGCTCGCATACCGAATTGCTTAAGCTTAATGGGCTGTATACAACACTATGGCAAGCGCAGCAGAAGAATGATGATGACGCTTAATAGGAAGCCATTCGGGCACTGTGTATTGGCGCAGAGCCGGCTGACGCTCACGGTTTCAATAATGAATATGAAACGCTTTTTATGAATGTCGATTTCGGCAGTCAGCCGCAAGAGGCCTTATTGATACTCGTTAATACCGTAATGCCCTTTGGTAAATATGCGGGCACCAAGCTACTTAACTTACCAGAGCCATATTTGGTTTGGTTTCATAAACAAGGTTTCCCCACTGGCCAACTAGGTGATCAATTAGCGTCGATGTATGAAATAAAACTCAATGGGTTGGAGCCCCTACTCCAGCCATTGCTTTACGAAAATAGAAACGCCACCCGAACCGCCTTTTCAAACTCTCAAGATATAGAAGCGCTTAAAAATCGTGATAAAAACAGATATTAAAATGAGCTTATTTAATTCTCAACGACGTACGAAATTAAAACGCAAACCCCAATATGAAAAAGTGCCGGTAAAAGATATCGGTATTGATCATCAAATTCTTTATTTACACCATGCAATGGCAGAGAAATGCTTAGCGCGCCCCGATTTATTCATTGATATCCAAGCTCGGATAGAAATGCGCTATAACGCAAAGCAAATGAGTTATGGCACTTATTTAACCTGGCTCTCCATTCTTGAATTAAAAGACATGCCGGAACATTTTAAGGCCGCTCTTTTCGAAAAATCAGTCAAAATGCGCAATATGCGACGGGCAACTGTGTTCACTCAGGTGTTGACCGAAGAAGAGCGAGTTGCAGTTATTAATAGTTTGTGATGTTTGAGAATAATCAATTAGTGATAATCGTTGTTTGAATTTTTGCCGCAACCATCATTTCCAGCATTAATCTAAGTCTTAACCTCCCCATAACAAAGATCTACTCCTGATGCTTTACTTGTTGATAGTTAGCGTTTATTCTAAATAATAATCGTACAAAAACTAACCACATTGAATTATGAGCGCAAATACACTGTCAATTATTGATAGTTTTTCAGAGATTAAAACTGAGCCTTCCCTCAGAGAAGGTTTCATGTTGGAAGAAATCTTGGTTTGCCCTAATAAAGGCGTCATAGTTCGCCAGCAAGAACATCACCATGTAAGCCCCAAAGCCATGGAATTGTTATTTATACTGAGTTGTAACTCTGGGCAAGTTATTAGTCGGCAAGCAATATCAGCTTATATCTGGGGAGACAGTCGCACACCGAGTTCCAGTTTGGGATCGTTGATAACCGAGCTTAGACGTTTACTTAATGATCACACTGAATGCCCACTATTTATCCAAACCTTACCCCGAAAGGGTTATCGGTTGCTAGTCCCTGCACTGCCCGTAAATGAAAATTTATTATCAACTGATGCATTACGCGCAACGTTAGAATTAGATGGTACAAAGCAAAATAGAAAAGCATTTGAGCTATTAGGTAACGCAAGATACTGGCGCAACAGTCGAATGCTAAAGGTTGCAGGAACGTATGTTGTTATGTCATGGGTGCTGATGCAGGTAGTTTCTGTAGCACTACCCGTCATAAATGCGGCTAAATGGTTTGATAAAGTTGCCTTGATAACCATCATTATTGGATTACCATTAGTACTAAGCTATAACTGGTGGACAGAATATCGATTACGTCGGTATTTTTTACGAAAAAATAACACTCACACACAAGCAAAAGAGGTATCAAGCCATGCATATCGAGATTTGTGCTATATCTCAATTGTGTCGGTATGTAGTTTAACGTTAAGTCTTTTTTTGGGTAATCAAGTGGTCGAAGCAGCAAAAGCGCCAGCAATTGCTGCGGCACTGCCCGGTATTAAAGCTGACCTTATTAAGAATGCAGTGGCGGTAATGCCATTTAAATACTCAGGAAATGTATCCTCGAATATTAGTGAAGGTGTATTTCAGTCGGAAGTATCTGCATTTTTAGCCCGTTCAACGCATATTAAAGTGGTTTCTGAACGAGTCATTTCTTCCTTACCTAATAATACATCGTTACAGACGATTAGAGATTGGACTGGCGCTAAGTACATTCTTGAAGGCGCAGTCAATCAACAAGACAATACTCTGCATATTATTATGACCCTAGTTGACACTGAAAGTGGTTACCAATTGTGGTCCAAGCAAAACAACGCACCCGCTACCGACAAATTGAATTTAGTCGGCAGTATTTCACGGCAAGTTTATAATGCACTTACCTTCCTAATACCAGACGAGGGATCATCCTTTTTAAAATTCAGGCCCACAGATGACATTAACGCTTATGATTATTACGTAAGAGCCAAAGCCCTTTATAAGGATGCATACAATGAAGAACAATTAAAAAAAACCGAAGATTTATTCATTAAAGCCCTTAGCATCGACAGTCAATTCACATTGGCACAAGCTGGACTTTGCCAAACTTATTTGCAGCACTACAACCTAACAAAAGTAGCGCAAATATTTGAATTCGCAAAACAAAGCTGCAAACAAAGTAATAACGAAAAAGGCAATGAAGCAGAATCTCATATTGCATTGGGCTCTTTATACTCATTCTCTGGAGAATACTTGCTGGCTGAACAATACTTTTCCCAAGCCCTTCTTATTCAGCCCGACAATGGCTTAGGATTAATGGGAATGGCTGAAACACTTACCAAACTTAATAAAATAAACCAAGCTGAACAGTTTTTTTTAAAAGCCATTAATGTTGAGCCCGGATATTGGAAAAGTTACGAAGGGTACGGTAATTTTTTATTTGGTACTGGGCGCTATTTTGACGCTAGCGTTCAATATTATAAACAGAGTTTGTTGCAGCCTGCTAGTGAAGAAGCCTTTAACAATTTAGGTGCTGCCTATTATATGGATTCAGAATTTGACAAAGCTACTGACAGTTGGCGTAAAGCATTGGATATTAATCCTAGTGCTAATGCTTACAGTAACTTAGGTACCTCATTGTTTTATGCTCGACGGTTCACTCAGGCAATAGATATGTATAAAGAGGCGGTTAATTTAAACCCGACTGATTTCATTGTTATGGGCAATTTGGCTGATGCATTTAAATATGCAGGGAACTTGGAAATGACAGCCAAGCAGTTTTATCAAGAAGCGATTAAGCAAGCTTCTGTAAGTGAAGAGATTGATCCCAAAGACATTACCATTAAGGCCAGTATTGCAAGATATCGTTCAGAACTGGGGTTATGCACGCAGGCTAAAAAAGAAATACAACTCATTCAAGAAACTGAAGTGAATGATCCCTACATCTACTATGATTTTGCTCTGGTTGAGAATAATTGTGGATCGACCGACAACCTCATTGTGTTTTTACAAAAGGCATTATCTTCTGGTTATCCTTCAAAACTTTTACTTAATGATCATCAGTTTACTAAATATGGTAAACAAATATCGCAACTACAATAGACATTAGGATCAAAAAAGCTCAAATTAGAAGTGGTTAAAATTCAAACAACACTATAATTAGATTATGATATAAAAAAGGAAATTTTTATGAGTCATCGACGTAAAACCAAAATAATTACCTACATTATCTTTGTCCTTGCTAGCTTTTTTACTATTACGGCAGCTAACGCTGCAGGAATTAAGAATAATCACCAAGAACTCACTATAAACGTTGATGCCCGAGGCTGTGTATCATCAGTTGAACTAGCGTCTCCAGACGATAATTGTGCTGGCAGTGATTTTGAGAATAATTGTGGCAAAAATGGTAAAGACTGTGTGTGCATGCAGTCAAGCAAGTTTGTGAGTTGGATGATTGATACCGATACTCGTTTTGAACTCAAATTTATAGGCGACATGCCTTTTAAATCGAACTGCGATGTCAAATCAGGAAATAACAAAAAAATTCAATGTAAAATTGATGCGCCCGATGGTGACTATGATTATGACGTTATAGCGGAAAGCTGCCCCGATGAAGTTTATGACCCTAAAATTATAATTCGTACTTCTAATTAATTTTATCTCTGCGATTTAATCAGACTATATTTGAATATCGATGAAATTAGGGCTCGTTGCCGAGCCCTAATAATATCTTATGCTTTCGCACTCTTCAAATGATCAGCAACTAAAAAGGCCATTTCTAACACTTGATCTGCATTTAAACGAGGGTCACATTGGGTTTGGTATGCCTCAGCTAAATCTGCGTCACTGATTTTATAAGCACCACCGGTGCACTCAGTTACATGTTGACCTGTCATTTCTAAATGAATGCCGCCGGCATGGGTTCCTTCGGCTTTGTGTGCATCAAAAAACTGTCTAATTTCAGTCAAAATAGCATCAAAATTTCGCGTTTTGTAACCACTTGAAGAAGTGATGGTATTACCATGCATTGGATCTGAACTCCAAACTACATTGCGCCCTTCAGCTTTAACCCGGCGCAGTAATCGAGGTAAATTTTCACCTAGGTTGTTTGCTCCCATACGCGTAATTAGGGTTAATCTTCCCGGTGTATTATTTGGATTTAACGCATCAATCAAACGGATCAATTCATCTTCTTGCATGCTCGGGCCAATTTTCACACCGATAGGATTATTAATACCACTGAAAAATTCAACGTGTGCGTGATCTAACTGACGCGTCCGCTCACCAATCCACAGCATATGAGCAGAACAGTTGTAAGGCTTGCCAGTTAACGTATCAATACGAGTTAGTGCTTGTTCATAATTCAGCAACAAGGCTTCATGCGAGGTATACAATGAGGTTTCATGCAATGAGCTGTTGTTTTGTGAGTTTATGCCAATCACATCCATAAACGCTAGTGTGTCTTGAATGCGGTCAGAGATATCTTGATAACGCTCTTTTAATGGATTATTTTCCAAAAATGCCATGTTCCAACGATTAACTTGATGTAAGTCCGCAAGCCCACCTTGTGCAAACGCTCGCAATAAATTCAGTGTCGCAGCGCTCTTGTTGTAAGCCTCGACCAAGCGATTAGGATCAGGTTGACGAGAAGCCTCGGTAAAATCAAATCCGTTTACAATGTCACCGCGATAGGTAGGTAACGATATGCCGTTAACGGTTTCAAAGTCAGATGAACGGGGTTTCGCATATTGCCCTGCCATACGAGCTACTTTTGTAACCGGACAACGACCCGCAAACGTCAACACTATCGCCATTTGCAGGATGACTTTAAAAGTATCTCTAATTTTAGGCGCATTAAATTCGTCGAATGATTCGGCGCAATCACCACCTTGTAGTAAAAACCCTTTACCTAAACACACATCGCCAAGTTGCTTATAAAGTTGACGCGTCTCCTCAGCAAATACCAATGGCGGATAACCCGCGAGTTTAGCCTCAACGGCTTTAAGTGCTTGTTGGTCTTGATATGTGGGTTGTTGAAGTATCGGCTTTGATCTCCAACTATCGGGTTTCCATTGACTCACGGTGTATCCTTTTGATCTGTTATGTATTGTACTTTCGTGTTTGTGACTATTATATTTTATGTTTGTTAATGTATTTCAATCGTTGTTTTTGTTGGCTGCAATTACGCACTAGCCAACAATTGATCAACTCAAGCAGAACAGTGCCTCTAGCATAGCATAAGGGGGTTTAAAGTGGGCTTCTAATAAAGAATTTTTCTGCGTTATGCTGGTTTATTATTTCATCAAACGGATAATTATAAAGTTCACTTATATTCTCGGCTGTCATGACTGATTTTACATCACCAATACAAAAGTCCGTTTTATTTTTTATCATCAATACATGATCACAATAACGCAAAGACAGGTTTACATCATGAATGCTAAGCACAACTAAATTGCCCTTTTGTGCTAGCCCTCTGAGCATAGTTAATGTTTGTTCTTGAAATACAACATCAAGACTTTGGATAGGCTCGTCTAACAGAATCAAGGCTTCACCATTTTTAATGTGATGCCAAATTTGCATTAGGCATCGTGCAATGTGCACACGTTGCTGCTCACCGCCGCTAAGGTTATTTAATTTATGTTTTAACAATGGCGTGATTGATAGCGCTTTCTCAATGACATGTGGAATATCTGTGGAACCAGAGTAAAAGGATAAAACCTCCGACACGTTGAGAGAAAATGACAGTGCATAATGCTGCTGTAAATAAGCCAACTTGGTGGCCAATTCTGAAATTGGAAATTCACTTATTTGTTTATCATTTAATGTAACCGCACCACTATCCGGCTTTACCAGCCCCGCTATAACGTCAAAAAGTGAGCTTTTCCCTGCCCCGTTTTGACCAAGCACATGCCAACATTCGCCAGCACCCATACTGACGTTTATATTGTTCAGGCGATGTTCAAGAGCGACTTGAGAAACGGATAGCATAAGTAAAGTGTTACCTTAAAATAGAAAACGGCTTTATGTGAATATCACAAAGCCGTTAGTGTCTCTATTTGAAAGCGGTAAAGCAAGCCAATATGAGTCTTCTATGGTGCTATTTTTGGCTGCGCCACTGGCGCATCAGGATAGTCTTTTAGTACCTTATCAACGTACTCTTGGCGTTTTTGTTCTGCTTGATCACCAAACAGAATTTGGCATGCCTCAATAATTCCTGGTGTATTTATAATTTCAGTTCTTCTTAACACCATTTCAATTTTGGATCGACGACGTAAAAAGTCTTCAAGATTGGTGATCATTTCTCTTCTTGCTGCATAGTGCACTTCCGCTCTCAAGTATTCAGCATTGCGCATCAATTGCTCAGCTTGCGCGGGGTCACGTTGAATTTCATCTAAAATTTGTAACGCATAAATATCATACCTACGCCACAATCTAACAGTGAGCTTTTCTGAACTATAACTTGGCGTCATCTCATCTAACCCAATAAGTCCCGCTCTATATTCAAATTCTTTTTTAATTTCATTTGAAGACTCGCCATACCAAATGGCCTCTTTATTTGGTAATGAAATACCTAAATCTTCAACAAGATCCGCAATTTCTTCTCCAACATTAATGCAGTCGGTTAGTTTACCGCCAAAAATACTCAAATATTTGTCTTCTTTGTTCACATCCACGGCATGCTTGCGAGAGAGCTGAACCCAATCAGCTTTTCCACCAGAACCTTTGACTGCTAATGGACGAACGCCACAACGTTCAGAAATAATGTCGTCTCTGGTCAATGGGCTGGGTAAATCTAATAGTGCATTTACGTTATCAAGAATAAAGTCTCGATCTTCCTCTGTGACAGATGTCATTGGATTTTCGACTTGATTATCAGTCGTGCCAATACAGGTTTTTTGCCCCATAGGAATAACGAAGAACAAACGTCCGTCGGATGCAAAAAATGCCAATACTTTGTCTACCTTCGTGAGCTTATTGACAATTAAATGTACGCCCTTGGAAAACAAATGGCTGTGCTCAGTCACTTGCTTCGTCTCGTCGTTATACTTGTCTACCATAGGGCCACAGGCATTAATAATTGCTTTAGATTGTATGGTGAATGTTTTTCCTGACTGCTCGTCGACCGCTTTTGTATGCCAAATACCGTCTATTTTTTCGCTACCATGAGCTCCCACATAATTGGTGACAACAGCGCCATTATCCATCGCATTGCGCACAAAGTTAAAAACAAATCGAGCGTCATTGTCATGCAAAAATGCATCGGAATATTCAAACCCACCTTGTGCATTTGATATATTAATCGCGGGTTCAGTCTCTTTTATTTTTTTTGAGGACAAAAACGTAGGCATTTGAGTAAAAAACCGCCCCATTAACCAATACAAACAAGTACCGACAAAGACAAACCAAGCAGGAAAACGAAAGCCTTTTTGTAATGTGGTTAAGAACCGGATTTCTTGCACTGTTGAAGGATAGCTTCGCATTAAATGGTTGCGACTTTTACACAATTTATTGACCAGAAAATATTCGTGATTTTCTAGGTACTTAATGCCGCCCCAAGCAAGATTAGAGGAATTAGAAGAGGTATGGCAAGCAAAGTCGCCTTTATCAATCATAGCGACACTTGCGCCCTTCCTTGATAAAGAAGCAGCTGACACTGCACCGTTAATACCCGCGCCTAAGACAAGCACGTCGAATACCTCAGCCGATAGCTTCGTTATATTAGTTTCTCTCAAAATCATAAATCTATGCCCTTCACTCTAAACCCCAAGGATTACTGGTCTCATTACTCTACATGATAAATCATACACTCAAATATGATATATATGATTTATTATTCTTTCAAGACTTGATAAGATTAAATGTTAACCCGTATGTTGAAATATTGATTGTATTGCATAATTAGTTTTAACTACGGTTAGTGTTGCTTCTATGAACATCTAGTATTGCGAGCACAATCAAATTGCGAGGTCGTTAAAAACTGAGTAATCTAAAAAACCCGAGCTCGCACAATATCATATAATAAAGGCGGAAAAACATGTCTACAGCATTAGGAATTCTTTCCATAGATCAAGGGACAACTTCTACTAGGGCTATCGTATTTGCATTGGATGGCACTAAAATAGCTACAGCCCAAAAAGAATTCACACAGTTTTATCCCAATAACGGTTGGGTTGAGCACGATCCTGAAGAGATATGGAAAACTACCGTTGAAACATGCAAGACAGTATTACATGACGCACATCAAAAGGGCGTTACCGTTGCTGGTATTGGTATTACCAACCAGCGCGAAACGACCGTAATATGGAACCGGGAAACGGGCAAACCAATATATAATGCGATTGTTTGGCAAGACGGTCGCACCGCTACTTTTTGTAATAGTATAAAAAAACATGAGGATACCGTCGCTGCCAAAACAGGGTTATTACTAGACCCATACTTTTCGGCTTCAAAAGTAAAATGGTTATTAGACGAAGTAGAAGGTGCAAGACAACTTGCAAATGAAGGTAAACTTGCTTTTGGTACTATTGATTCCTTTTTAATTTGGCGCTTAACCGGTGGTGCCAATCATGTAACCGATACAACCAATGCATCGCGCACCAATCTATTCAATATTCACGGCTTGTGCTGGGATGATGAATTACTCAATTTGTTTGATGTACCTCGATCTGTTTTACCTAAAGTATTAGAGTCTTCAGATGACTTTGGCCACACTGAAGCGAGCTTATTTGGTCGCTCATTGCCGATTGCGGGTGTTGCGGGTGATCAACAAGCTGCATTATTCGGCCAGTGTTGTTTTGCACAAGGTGATTTAAAATCGACTTATGGTACAGGTTGTTTCGCATTATTAAATACCGGTGACAAAGCTCTCAAATCAAAACATAAACTACTGACAACCATAGGCTATAGCCTTAATGGTAAAACAACTTATGCATTAGAAGGTTCAATATTCACCGCCGGCGCTAATATTCAATGGTTACGCGACGGTATAGGCGTCATTAACGACGCTCAAGAAAGCCAAGCTCTGGCTGAGTCACTCGACTATGACCATGGTGTATTTTTAGTTCCCGGCTTTGCTGGGTTAGGTGCGCCACACTGGGATCCTGATGCTAGGGCGAGTTTATATGGTATGACACGAGGCACATCACAAGCACACTTTGCGCGGGCTGCGCTTGAAGCGGTCTGTTACCAAACCTATGATTTGCAGCACGCAATGGAAAGTGACGGCATAGCTTCTTCGAAAGTATTGGTTGATGGCGGTATGGTAGCGAATGATTGGTTATGTCAATTTTTGTCGGACATATTGCAGGTTGAAATTGAACGTCCGCAAAATATGGAAACAACGGCAATCGGTGCAGCTTACTTAGCAGGTTTGAAACTAGGCTTGTATAAAAACTTAGATGACATTGCTGCGCAAAAGAAAATAGAGAAACGCTTTACACCGAATATTGATAAGAACGTCCGAAAAAAATTATTAATTCAGTGGCATAAAGCGGTCGAATCGACTCTCGCCTTTAGTCGCGGTTAGCATTGCTCAGGGCACTAGGTTGCTTCAATAAACTATAGATGAACAATGGACCGCCGATAGTGGCGGTTAGCATTGATACTGGCACAATCATGTCGAACAACCAGTCATTGATTAATGCTGTCATTATAAGTAAGGATGCCCCCATCAATGCTGATACGGGTAACACAACTCTATTATCATGACCCACCAATTGTCTGGCAAAGTGCGGCACAAGCAGCCCAATAAAGGCAATACTTCCGGCAATAGAAACACTCGTTCCGACTAACAATGCTGCGAGGGTAAGTATTTTTCGTTCAAACTGAATAGGCTCAACCCCCTTGAGCTGTGCCGAAGCCGCGCCCAAATATAACCAATTAAGTTTCTTCCCCTGCATTATTAGCAAGGCTGCTGAAATACATATGATAGGCAGGGCAAATGCGAGACTAGTAAAGTTGGTATTGTGCAAACTCCCCATTAACCAAAAACTTAGGTTTTTAAGTGACTGCGGAGGAGCATATATAAAAAGCCAACCTATGATTGCGCCAGCGATCGTCGAAATACCAATACCCGCTAAAATTACCGCACTAATTGAAGCCTGTAGTTTTCGAGCTAATGAATAAATAATAAAACTGCTTAATAAGGCGCCTGCAAAACAAGCAATTGGTAGGACATAATAAGCGATAGAATCAAAAGCGCGGGGTAAGAAGGCAACACTTCCAGTTAGCAGTAAAATTGCAGCCATTAAACTTGCACCGGCACTAATACCGATAATACCGGGGTCAGCTAACGGGTTTCGCAATAGAATTTGTAATGCGGCAGAGCTAATCGAAATAGCGCTACCAACTCCAATCGCAGTTAGTAACACGGGTAACCGAATATTAATAAAAATATGCTGCTCAATATCCGAATTTAGCCAAGCAAATCCATCGGCGAAAACAAATAATATGACGACGAAAGTAAACACAACAAAGGATAAAACAATAGCGTTACGTTGGCTCATTGAGACTTTTGTTTTGTCAAATGCTTCAATAAACCATCAGATGCATCTTCAAGTAAATCAAGTACGAGTTCGAAACCGCGCTTACCGCCATAATAAGGATCAGGAACCTCATCAAAGTCAGCCTCGGCGTAATCTAAAAATAAGTGGAGCTTGGAATGGTACTCTTCAGGGCATTTGCGTTTTAAGTCTCTCATGTTCGCTTCGTCCATACCTAAGATTAAATCAAAAGTAACAAAGTCTTCCTCTGTTACTTTTCTGCACTTTAAGCGAGACAAGTCGTACCCTCGAGCGTTCGCGACTTCCTGAGAACGCTTATCCGGTCGTGCCCCATGGTGATAACCTGCAGTACCTGCTGAATCAATTTTAAAATCGAGACCTGCGCTTTTTGCTTTTAGCCTAAACACCCCCTCTGCTGTGGGTGAACGACAAATATTTCCTAAACATACAAAAAGTATTGCTGGCGACGACATGGATTAACTTTACCTTTTTTTTAGGCCAAACGACCTGTTTTTTAAAATAAAAATGGGAATACAAGTTTATAACAATTCACTCTCTTGTTAACATCAGTTTTTATATCAATTTAGTAGGATGATAATTTAATATGCTTGATTTGGCTAAAGTACTGATGCTGAGCAGTTCCAGGCAAAACGATGGGCCGTACCTACATCACGCTAAATCAATGATGCAAGAGTACTTAATCGGAGTTACCGACGTTCTCTTTATCCCTTTTGCGGGGGTAACCATGTCATGGAATGATTACACTGCGAAAGTACAAAAAGCGCTACCTTTTATCAACGTTACGGGTATTCATCAATATGCCAATTCACGCGACGCTATTGAAAGTGCACAAGCTGTGTTGGTGGGTGGAGGCAACACATTTAACCTCCTCAATGAATTATATAATCAAGGTTTAATGCAAGCAATTAAGCAAAGAGTTATTACGGGAATGCCTTACATTGGCTGGAGTGCGGGTTCAAATTTATGTGGTTTGAGCATCAAAACATCAAATGATATGCCAATTATTCAGCCCCTTAGTTTCGATACCTTTGGTTTCATTAATGCACAACTAAACCCGCACTATACCGATTACGTTGCACCTGATTTTAACGGTGAAACAAGAGATCAGCGGATTGCAGAGTTTTGTACTTTGTATCCTGAAGTACCCGTTATAGGAATTCGCGAAGGAAGTGCCTTGTTGCGTGAAGGTAAAAAACTGACACTTCTAGGCCAACTGGATGCTGTTATATTTACAGGAAAACAAAGAAAAGTTATCCCAACAGGTAGTGACCTTTCGATTTACTTATAATTAGCCAATAATATATTTTAGCACACTATCAGTAAAGTCTATACGTTGTTGGTTATGTTTAACTTCACCTAGAAATGGAGCATCCAGAAGCGCATGCAACGACGCAAGATTCTCAGAGTAACAACTCATACTGGGATCAACCTGATTTGCAAACCAACCGACAATGTCACAATTATCGCGTTTAATTTGTTCAAAAGTCAGCATCGCATGATTCAAGCATCCTAGCTTCATTCCGACTACCAGTATCACTGGTAGCTTTGCTTGGGCTACAAAGTCAGATAAAAATTCTACTTTTTGTGTGTCATTTACTTCAGCACATTTACTTCCCCCTACCCCATTCGACAATGAGGGTATTAATGTGGGCAATCGCCAACCACCAGCACCTTCTACTAGCAAAAAATCAGCGTCTTCGTTATGCAATTGTTTTAATGTATCAGCGACGTGTTGCATGTTAATCGTTTCGCCTGCTTGCGCGGCAGCAATATGTGGTGCAATCGGAGGAAACAAGGCAATCGGGTTAACCTTCTCATAGGAGACTTTGTGACTCGCCGCCGACTGCAAATACAAAGCATCTTCATTGCGCAGACCTTGATTTGTTTGTTCACAACCCGCTGCAATCGGTTTAAACCCAATGCTTTTGAAACCACCACGATTAATTGCATGAAGCAATAAAACGCTAACATACGTTTTCCCTGCATCGGTATCTGTACCGGTTATAAACACACTTTTCATCGTTAGCCCTGGGTCTTTTGTATAGATAAAAATAAAATTTGATAAGTTAGTGGAAAGCCAAGGTTGCTCTCATCTTTACCACCTATTTTTAGCTGTGGAGATTGTTCATGAATAGCGAGTGATTGCTCATGCACAGTTTGTCGTTGTTGACGCATTTGTTCGTCAAGTTCAAGTAATTCTTGCCGACTAATAGCCGATGATGTTAGTGAATGATTGGTTTGCGCTGTTTGTGTGTCGTTACTTTTTGTTGCGGCACCAATTCGTTTCAATGCCCTTAACATATGCAAACTACTCGGGTGCCATTCTGTAAAACTGCGTACTTGGTGTTGTATATTTATTTGTGCAGCGGCGCTGCTGCTGATGTCAGTTTTCAAATTTTGAGTTGCATCGAGCCATTTTTTTTGACTAAAAAACTCATTCACTCTGGGGGCTAAACCAATATTCTGCCATGCTTGTCGAAGTTCGTATAGTGAAGAGTCGAGCATAATAGCGAGTTGTGCTGAGCCGCTAGTTGACAGTACTCGAGCAATTTCAGCAACGGTATTGCTCGGCGAAGAACACCACTGCAATGCCATTGAGGAATGAAGTACATCAATAGAATGCGATTGCAGCGGCAAACTTTCTGCATCGCCATTACAATAAAGAATAGCATTATTGCCAGCCGTCGACTTTTCTACGTTATTCATCTGAGCTGTTTTTAACATGCCATAAGAGATATCGATGGCTAAACAATTGTCTGTCATTTTTGCAAGCGAGCTAGTATGCGTTCCCGTTCCACAGCCCAAGTCTACTGAATATTTACTGCGTCCACGAGCAAGGTCAGCAAGTAATTCAAGATTCACTTCAGCAATTTTCTTTTGCACTTGTGCATATTGATCGTAACTAGAACTCGCGGCAGAGAAATGCTCAGCAACCCGCTTTTTATTTACTAGAACCGTTGACTCATTTGGTGTATCAGGCACCCGGTTGTCTGTGAGATACGCGTCATCGACCGCGTATTTCATTTGCTAACACCGCCGCCTACGCTCGTGTTTTGATGCCCTGTTGCTGTTAATGTGCCCATAGCTATACTCAAAGCATCCACCAAAGCCTGAATATCTTGAGCTTGATGAAGCGCGCTAAGCGTAATTCGTAGTCTATCTGAATGTTTGGGTACGGTTGGACTCCTAATGGCGTTAACCCATATCCCTAAGCTTTTTAGATGATGACTCAATGCTAACGCTCTCACCGGATCACCAATGACAATAGGTTGAATGGGTCCATCAACAGATAAAATTGGCAAACCGGCTTGGGCTGCCAGCGTTTTAAATACAGTAATATTCTGATTCAACGCTTCACGCTCTATTCCCTTGCGCATTATTTGCAAGCTTGTTCTTGTTGCTCGCGCTTGTAGCAGCCGGCATTGCAGTGCTGTAAATATAATGTTTGGAGAAGTTAACCATATATTCAACAAGCTCATTTGAACCTGCTATAAATGCACCTTGAGTACCAATTGCCTTGCCAAAAGTGCCCATTAATACATCAATTTTAGGTACATGCGGTGTTGATTCTTGCATTGATATCACTGAGCTTCCCATCCCATTTTCGCCAATACAACCTATGGCATGAGCATCATCAACCATTAACCATGCATCTGAATTCATGTTGTCTAATGTTGTCGCAATGCCTGATATGTCTCCCTTATCACCATCCATGCTGAAAATACCTTCGGTGACAACTAAGGTGTCAGTATTTGGTGTTAACTTAGATTGTAAACACTGCAGGTCGTTGTGCTTAAATCTTGAGAATACTGGATTTTTTGGGTCACTATTAAGTTGCATAGCGCTGTCTATGAATGACGCGTGCATTAGTTTGTCCGCAACGACACGGCGCAACGTTTGAGAACCTAAATTAGATTTTTGAAAAAGTGCCTGACAGAGTGCTTGGTTAGCTGCAAAGCCACTTGAAAATAGTAAGGCGTTGTTGAACGGCGTGTGCTCGCAAATATCTTCTTCTAATAATTTATGCTCACGAGAATAGCCAGTAACTAGCGAAGACGCACTGCTGCTCGCACCATATAAACTCAAGCCTTCGGCAAAACTCTGCAACACGTCTGGATGTTGACTCAGTCCCAAATAGTCGTTGCTCGAAAAGTTAATATAATGCTTACCATCAACTTCAATAATAGCTTGGCTATTATTAGCAATCTCTACTCGTTTTCTGAGCAAAGAATCAATCGCTCTTTTCTCAAGCTCTATTTTTAAAAAATCAAAGGCCATTAGCTAAAGGACCGCTCCGTCTGAATTTTAGCTTTCTCTTTTGCAGATTTACTATCTGCATTGGACTTGCTTATTTTTGCGGTTGCATCGACATATAGCGACGCGTTTTGCTGGTGCGAAATTTCGTCTGTTAGCGCCGCTTCGAATGCTTCATCCGAGTAATCTTTGGTTTGCTTTGAATTGATCCCCAATTTATTGAACAACATAACATCCTCTTGAGTTTCTGGGTTTGACGTTGTTAGCAGTTTACATCCGTAAAAAATACTGTTCGCCCCTCCCATAAAACATAATGCCTGCATTTGTTCATTCATTGATTCGCGTCCAGCCGACAAACGCACAAACGATTGTGGCATCATAATTCGCGCAACCGCGATTGTGCGAATGAATTCAAATGGTTCTAAATCATCAACAGAATCCAGTGGCGTACCTTCTACTTTGACCAGCATATTAATAGGAACACTTTCTGGATGTTGGCCTAGGTTCGCGAGTTGTACTAATAAACTAGAACGGTCATCACCTGTTTCGCCCATACCAACGATACCACCAGCACAAACATGCATGCCAGAATCTCGGACATTGTTAAGGGTATCTAAACGGTCTTGATAGGTTCTAGTGGTAATAATGTCGCCATAAAATTCGGGCGATGTATCTAGATTATGATTATAATAATCCAAACCCGCTTGTTTAAGAGTTAACGCTTGGTCGCGAGTTAACATTCCTAAGGTCATGCACGTTTCTAGCCCCAACTTTTTCACTTCTCGCACCATGTCGGTAACATACGGCATGTCACGATCTTTTGGATTACGCCAAGCAGCCCCCATGCAAAAACGGGTCGAGCCGGCTTCTTTCGCCTCTTTAGCACGCTCAATAACTTTACTTATTTCCATCAAACGTTCTTTTTCAAGACCAGTGTCATAACGAGCGCTTTGAGGGCAGTACGCACAATCCTCAGGACACGCCCCTGTTTTAATTGACAATAGCGTGCTTACTTGAACGTAGTTTGGATCAAAGTGAGCTCTGTGCACCAATTGTGCTTGAAACAACAAGTCGTTGAACGGCAATGCATATAGCGCATTTACTTCTGGGATAGTCCAATCATGTCTTGGTTCAAATTGATTATTTTGTGGCGTAGCTGAGGTTGCGGAAGTGTTCATGAATACCTATTGTCCTTGTTAGTCCCATCACGTTTTATCGTGCTTATAGGGTTTACTAATCTTATTATGTCCACTAGTCTATGCGACCCGACAAAGTTGTCAACTTTACTAAACCAAAAAACTGTACAGCAGGTTAACATTTGAACAATACCGAATTTGACAAACGCCATATATGGCATCCATATACGTCAGCAATAAACCCCCTTCCTTGTTATGAAGTTGTGGGGGCTCAAGGTGTAGAGCTAGCATTAGCTGGCGGTGAAAAACTTATTGATGGGATGTCATCATGGTGGGCTGCAGTTCATGGGTATAATCATCCAGCCCTTAATAAAGCGGCACATGCACAAATCGACGCTTTTTCACATGTGATGTTTGGTGGTCTTACCCACCAGCCAGCAATAGATTTATGTCGTAAATTAATAGACATGACGCCCGACGGTTTGAACCGGGTATTCCTAGCAGACTCAGGTTCTGTTGCAGTTGAAGTGGCTATTAAAATGGCATTGCAATATTGGGCATGTCAGGGCCGTTCACAAAAAACCAAGCTCATCGCGCCACGCAATGGCTATCATGGCGACACTTTTGCTGCTATGTCAGTATGTGACCCCATAAATGGGATGCACAGCTTGTTTCAAAAAAGTCTGATTGAGCACTTCTTCGCTCCAGCACCACAAACTCGATTTGATCAAACTTGGAATGCCGACGACGTCTTACCGATGCGAGAAATCTTGGAACAAAATCATCATGAAATAGCAGCCTTAATACTTGAACCGGTAGTGCAAGGTGCAGGTGGAATGCGTTTGTATCATCCGGAATATGTTAAAGCTTGTCGAAAACTCTGTGATGAATTTAACGTCCTACTTATTTGTGATGAAATTGCGACTGGCTTCGGAAGAACAGGTAAATTGTTCGCCTGTGAGCATGCTCAAATTAGTCCCGATATTTTATGCCTAGGAAAAGCACTAACCGGTGGCTACTTAACGATGGCTGCAACATTATGCACGGACGAAGTTGCAGAAGGAACCTGTGTTGGTGACCCTGGCGTCTTTATGCACGGGCCAACTTACATGGGTAACCCATTAGCATGCGCTGTTGCTAATGCGAGTATTGATTTAATTCTCGAAGGAGCATGGCAGCAACAAATTCCTCGTATAGAAAAACAATTACTCAACGAACTTGGGCCCCTGAATGCTTACGAATCAGTCGCCGACGTTAGAGTACTAGGCGCTATCGGTGTGGTCGAAATGAAACAGCCAGTCAATGTCGCTGACATTCAAAGGATATTTGTAGAACAAGGCGTGTGGATAAGGCCCTTCGGTAAACTCATTTACATCATGCCACCTTACATAATTGAGCCTGAGCAATTGAGCAAACTGACTTCTGCAATTGGTTTCGCGATCGATCGACTATACCCAAACTAGTTTTTCATGCCTCGGTAAGTGTTGGCTAATGTTGTGATATCTCCGACAGTGCCTGCTCAAAAAGGCTCCACGGGATAACGGGGGTATGGTTTAGTGCTGCGCATGCTGCGGAGTTTGGCAACTTGAGTTAGATAACCACTATCTTGTCATCTCAGTCTATCGTGGTGTAAATAGTAATTAAGCTGATAATAGTTATTCCTATTAATATAAAAAGGTTTACGCCGAAGCTATCGGTTTTGCGCCTTTTTCTCCTCACGCGTAAAATCATTGAGATTAAACTTAAACTCAAACAGACTTGTAATGTGGCTAATAAACCGTCGATGTGCCCTTTTGACCAGTATAGTCGTCCTTCAACACCCCAGAACTTCTGCACGCCACTGATAAATTCAGGACGCGCATAATGAAAAAGAATCAGCGCGACTAGGAGTGCGATCCAGGCGGTAACATTAAAAATAACCATGATTCTAAAAAGCAGTTCTTTACGTGCAGCCGTTAACCGGCGTTCTGCAAACCCTAATGGTTTTGCAGAACCGTCTCTTACAGTCTGATTTTTTTTATGAATATCCTGCATAATCCAATTTGCCTACTGTTATCCGTCGCATAGTTAAGTATACTTGCCGGCTATATTGAGAACTAAATTAAAAGTCTCTAATACCGCGTATTGTGCTTACAACTTTGCTGACATTGATATTTGTTTTTTTTTATACAAATTTTAACGCAAAGCGGTTTAATAACGCAATCAAAAACGAATTAGTGAAATCTAGTGATGCCCATGGAGAATAATATGACATATGCACCAGTCGCCGACGTTTTGGCTGGCAAATATGGTGTCAACGACACTGTGACAATTAAAGGTTGGGTAAGAACCCGTCGTGATTCTAAAGCCGGTCTTTCTTTTATCAACGTGCACGACGGTAGCTGCTTTGATCCCATTCAGGTGATTGCGCTGAATACCCTAGACAACTATGACGAGATTATACGTCTTACAACAAGTTGCTCAGTGTCAGTCATTGGCACAGTGAAAAAGTCTGAAGGACAAGGCCAAAGCATTGAAATTGATGCCCAGTCTATTGAAGTATTAGGTTGGGTAGAAAATCCAGATACCTATCCAATGTCTGCTAAACGTCATAGCATTGAATATTTGAGAGAACATGCCCACTTGCGTCCTCGTACTAATATCATGGGTGCTGTAACGCGTGTTAGAAACTGTTTATCGCAAGCGGTACATCGCTTTTTCCATGAACAAGGTTATTTTTGGATCAGTACACCTATTATCACAGGATCAGATACTGAAGGCGCCGGTGAAATGTTCCGAGTTTCCACTCTCGATATGATGAACATTCCACACGATGAACAAGGTAACGTTGATTATAAAGAAGACTTTTTTGGCAAAGAAACCTTTTTGACGGTATCAGGCCAATTAAACGTTGAGACTTATTGCACCGCTATGTCGAAGGTTTACACCTTTGGCCCCACTTTCCGTGCTGAGAACTCAAATACGAGTCGTCACTTAGCTGAATTTTGGATGATTGAACCTGAAGTCGCTTTTGCTGACTTAGCGACGGTTGCACAATTAGCAGAGGACCTATTAAAATATGTCTTCAAAGCAGTATTAGAAGAACGTCTGGATGATATGACTTTCTTTGCACAACGTGTAAATAAAGAAGTTATCACTCGATTAGAAAATGTTGTGAACTCTGAGTTTGTGCGCATGGACTATACCGATGCGATTGAAATTCTAAAAAACAGCGGTAAGACATTCGAATTTCCGGTTGAATGGGGTGTTGATTTGTCTTCTGAACATGAGCGCTATTTAGCAGAAGAGCATGTTGGCGCGCCTATTATCATGCAGAACTATCCAAAAGATATTAAAGCATTTTACATGCGTATTAATGATGACAATAAAACCGTTGCTGCGATGGACATTTTAGCGCCCGGTATTGGTGAAATCATTGGCGGTTCGCAGCGTGAAGAACGACTTGACGTATTTGACCGTCGCTTAGAGGAAATGGGCCTAAATCAAGAAGATTATTCTTGGTATCGTGATTTACGTCGCTACGGCACCGTTCCACATGCCGGCTTTGGTCTCGGTTTTGAACGTTTGGTTGCTTACGTTACCGGTATGCAAAACGTGCGCGATGTGATTCCATTCCCACGAACCCCTGGAAATGCTCAATACTAAGTTTTAGAAAATATAACGTAGTTAAAAGGCTTAATATACGCTGTGTATTAAGCCTTTTTTATTGCCATTATAAATCAAGTAACAGCAAAGACAGTTTGTGGTTGCGCACCACAGGCTCTTAAGTTCACCATCCTGCTTGTTGCTCAGGATTACTATATATGTGCTCAAACCACCTTTACGTATTTAATTATTTCCACATAATTAATTTAATTCCGCTTTATAAGTAAATCTAAATACAAATGAGATTGACTCTCATTTGTATGTTTACTATCATGTACACCTCTTAATTAAATGAGCTTTGATTTTCTTATGTTTAAACCGTTGTTTGTCACTCTCGCTGTTGCATTGTCTCCATTTCAAATTCAAGCTGAAGAACTGACCTCAGCCTCTTCCGTGACATCGAGCCCTCTTCTTTTAGCAACGGTGACTGCAAATGATATTGAGCGCATCACTGTGCGCGGCGCGTATTTCGGCAAACAAAACGCTGATGCACTTAAAACGCCAACGCTATTGATAGACGTTCCTCAGTCATTGTCGGTTATAACCAACGAACAAATCGAAGAGCAAGGCTTCCAATCATTAGCGGACATTCTGCAGTACACTCCAGGAGCTTCCATCGGCCAAGGTGAAGGTCATAGAGATCAAATGACAATACGTGGTCAAAACACCACTGCTGATTTTTTTATTGATGGCCTACGTGATGATGTTCAATATTTTCGCCCTTTATACAACTTAGAGCGTGTGGAGATTCTACGGGGATCAAATGCGCTTTTATTTGGTCGCGGTGGCGGTGGCGGTATAGTGAACCGAGTCACTAAAACGGCATCAACAAAAGAATCATTTACGACTCTCAATGCAAATATAGATACATTTGCAAATACGGTCGTTGGTGTCGATCACAATGTAGTATTAAATGCTGACCAAGCGTTCCGAATCAATGCTTTTTACGAACATTTAGACAATAATCGTGACCAATATGATGGTGAACGTTTTGCAATAAACCCAACTTATTCAGCCGATCTGAGTGATGTAACTCAATTAGTATTATCGTATGAATATATTAACGACGATCGTGTCGTTGACCGAGGCGTTCCTTCAGTTAATAACGAACCACTGCAAGGTGCAGACAAGACTTTTTTTGGTTCACCAAGCCTTAACTTCACAACACTTGAAGCACACGTATTGAAGGGACAAATTGCGCACCAACTAAGCGAAACTTGGTCTATTAATGCAACGCTGCAATACGCAGATTTCAACAAGCTATATCAGAATCTGTATCCCGTTGATTTCGATGCTGTGCAAAACAATGTTAGCTTGGATGGATACAAAGACATCACTGAACGTGAGAACCTAATCCTGCAGTTTAATGCGGTTGGACAATTTGATACAGGGCGTATAGAGCACACTTTATTAGTCGGTGCTGAGCATGGCAACCAAGATACTAGCAATAGTCGCCGTGATACTTTATTCGCTGATAGCAACGATGACCAAATCACATTCCCTTTCTCTGACCCATTAGTTATCCCAACGGTTGGCTTTACTGATTTCGTTCGTGATAGAGCATCTGACGTTAGCTTCAGTTCACTATTTCTTCAAGATGAAATAAAACTGTCTGAGCAATTTATTATTATTGCTGGCGTACGTTATGACAGCTTTGATATAGATGTCGCCGATGTAATAGAAGCCACAAATGGCAGTGCAGATGGAAACAATGGTTTATTAGGTCGCAAAGATACCGAAACCTCTCCTCGCTTAGGTGCTATTTACAAACCTAATGATGACCTATCTTTTTACCTCAGCCTTAGTAAGTCCTTCTTACCTCGTTCAGGCGACCAGTTTTTATCCTTATCATTGAGTTCACAAGCGCTTGCGCCCGAGGAGTTCGAAAACAAAGAGTTCGGTATTAAGTGGAATTTATCGGATAATTTGAGTTTTACCACCGCGGTCTTCGAAGTTACCAGAGAAAACGGTACCGTTACTGACCCTAACAATCCTGAAAACTCGATTATTACGGGAACCAAAACTAAAGGCCTCGAAATCCAATTAGTTGGTTATGTAACTGAAGAGTGGCAGATTAATGCGGGTTACAGCCATTTAAACGCGGATGAAACAGGTCGTGTAGTGGGTGGTAATTTGGCAAATAGAATATTGTCTCAAGTACCTGAGAACATGTTTACCGTTTGGAATCATTATCAAATGAACGAAAAATGGGCTTTCGGCTTAGGTTTAATTCATCAGTCTGAGCAGTATACATCGTTGAATAACACGACCGAACTACCTGACTTTACACGTGTTGACGCTGCATTATATTACGACATATCAGCCAACACAAAAGTGCAGTTAAACATTGAAAATTTACTCGATGAAGACTACTACCCGTCAGCCCATAACGATAATAACATCAGTATTGGCGAACCATTAAACGCAAGAGTAAGCGTTTCATACAAGTTTTAAAAACACCTTATTGAAGGTCCTCAAGGCTACTGGTTATTTATCTAACAACCAGTAGCCTTTTTTTTAGGGAAAAACAAACCTCAGTGGGTTTAGCAGATACTGCTCGCGTTAACTGCAAGTAGTTTCAAATAGTACAATAGCATCGTCAATTGGATATAAACTTCTGAGCCCCTTTGAAAAAAACAATTTTTAGCATATCATTCTAAAAATTGCCTCTTATAGAGAAACAGAACCGTGAATATCGATCGAATTGATAAAGAAATTCTACGAATTATTCAGCAGGACGCTTCACTCACAACCGCAGAGGTGGCAGAACACGTTGGGTTGACAACAACACCTTGTTGGCGACGAATTCAGCGTATGCAGGACTCAGGGATCATTATAAAAAAGGTCACGCTTTTACAACCTGAAAAGCTAAATCTCGGATTGACCGTTTTTGTGAATGTCAAAGTTGCTAGACATGACTCTAGCTGGCTCAAAAAATTTGCCGCCCACACTCAAGCTTTTGAAGAAGTTGTCGCCTTTTATCGACTCAGCGGTGAATATGATTATATGCTTACCGTCCTCGTTTCTGATATGCAGGGCTATGATCATTTTTATAAACGCTTTATTTCAGGCATCGAATTACGTGAGGTAACTTCGAGCTTTGCGATGGAAAAAATCAAAAACCAAACAGCTATTCCACTCAATCATCTATAACATTCTGCTGACCGTTACTGATTTTTTGGTGCTGGGCGTGGATCAAAATCAGACATCGCCATGTAAGCAGTTATCATGGCCCATACGGTTTGATTCTGCTGAATATCCTTAGGCTTAATTTTGTCCAATGTATCGTTTGCAGTATGATGATAGTCGAAGTAATACGTACCATCTTGTTTCAGCGCAATCACAGGAACGCCATAATTTGGCAACATAGAAACATCTGGGCCACCATTTGTGGTATTGGTGCCTAGCTCAACTCCCATTGCTTTTAACGCTGCATACAAATCAGCAGGCTCATCTCTGACGGCTTCAGCAAAACGTGTATCGAGTTGGTATATTTGGCCTGCTCCAAAATCTGATTCTGCAGCAAAAATAATATTCTCTAATGTGTCTTTGTTAGTACGTACATATTGATTGGCACCCACTAATCCAATTTCTTCGGCCGCATAAAGAATAACCCGAATAGTTCGCTTAGGTTGACCTACAGCTTCTTTTACTAATTTAGCGGCGGCAGTTACAATGCCAACACCAGCGCCATCGTCAAGTGCACCAGTGCCCTCGTCCCACGAATCCAAATGAGCTGATATTAAAATAACTTCATCCGGTTTTTCCGACCCGATAAATTCGCCAATAACGTTATAAGAAGTCTGCCAACCCGCATCTTTTGCTTGCATATTGATGTTCAGAATAATGTCTTGTTGAAGGCTAAACATCGCTTCCAAATTGTCTGCATCTGCGGTTGAGATGGCACCCGCTGGAATTTTTTCAATATTATCGTCATAACGCATTACGCCGGTATGAGCGAAGCGAGAGTTGTCAGTGCCGACAGAACGAATAATAACCGCTTGGGCGCCTTGCTTTGCAGCTTCAACCGCGCCGTTTACTCTATTTGGAACAACTTGACCATAAAATCTACCCGCTCTGTCGCGCTGCATTTTTGTGTTTAGAAAAACGATATTCCCTTCAACCGTCGCCCTGTTTGCAGCGGCAAGTGAATCAAGTGAATCAAATATCACTACTTTTGCTTCAAGCCCGGCCTCTGGCGTTGCAATAGAACCGCCCAACGCCGAAATAACTAACTCTTGCGGAAAAGGGGCTACAACTCTCGCATCAGCAAAACCACGCTCCCAATTTCTAACACGAACAGGTTGTTTGTAGACCTTGTCAAAACCTAATTCATTGAATTTAGCTTCTGCCCAAGCAACCGCGCTTTTATCGCCTGCTGATCCAGGTATTCTTGGTCCAACTTCAACCGTAAGTGACTTCACAATATCGTAAGATAAAGCACTTTTTTGACTGCTCTCTTTTACCTTTAAAGCATGTTTCAAAGCTTGTGTGCCAGCGATATTTACATTTGCATCTGTCGCAGTTGGTTGCGTCTTTGCACAACTCGCTAAAAGCATGACTAATCCAAGTGAAAGCGTAGCTACTCCGATTTTCTGTCGCATTCTATTTTTTTACCATTTTAATGATTACAGTTAGCCTGTAAAAATAAACAGGAATGTCGCCATTGTCTAGTCTATAAAAACATTTTATCTGTACCTAGCCTAAATTAGGGCGGTAGAGTGTGATACAAATTAAGTAATATAATTCACAACCGAGAATATTGATGGTAAAACAAGCACTCTATAGTCATATCAATGGTTTCTTTGCGCCTAAAATTAACAAGAAAAAATACTATTAAGGAACACTATGTTTTTGATTTCAGTTGAACGCACAATCGACAAACCTATCGCAGAGGTTTTTCAGGTGTTGAGTGAGCATGCTAATTATTCGCAATTTAAGGGCGTTGATAAATCTAGTCTTATTAAAAATGGCAAGGATGATATTAATGGTCTGGGTGCAGTAAGAGAAATTCAAGCCGCAGGTGCTACCTTGCATGAAGAGATTGTCGCATTTGAGCCTCCCTACCTCCTTGGATACATAATAATTCATTCTAAACCGCTCCCTTATGACCATAAACTTGGCGAAGTCAGGTTAACTGAAGTTGATGGAAAAACGCATGTGCACTGGCGCTCTCAGGGTCATATTAATATTCCATTGGTGGGTAACTGGTATTTTGATAAAAAAATACAACAAGGCGGTCAACGTGCCTTTGGTAGTATTTTAAAATTTATTGATAATATGCCAACTATATCGGCTAAATCTGTTTAAAAGGACATTGCTTTATGCATGTTTTACATGATTTTTTTGCTAATAAAACCGTCGTGGTTACGGGGGCTGGTTCCGGTATAGGTAAAGCACTTGCTACCTTGTTTGCTGATTTAGGATGTAAGGTTGCCATATGCGACATCGACGAGGCCGCACTATCTACTGTTGTTGTAAACTTAAAATCGGCTCACCCTGACATGACATTATTTACAAGTCTCCTTGATGTTTCGTGTAAAGCCGACTGGGAAACTTTTTTAGACGGTGCGGTTGGTCATTGCGAGCATATCGATATAGTGATTAATAATGCTGGAATTGAAGGCTCAGCTCAACCTGTTTGGGCCTCAGATGACGAACTCCTAAAACGTGTAATGGATGTAAATTTTTATGGCATGGTATATGGAAGTAAAACAGCCCTTCCCTATTTGACGATGCGTCCTTGGGCAGCATTAGTGAATGTGTCTAGTATATTTGGATTGGTTGCACCTCCGAATACAGCTGACTACTGTGCTAGTAAGTTTGCTATTCGCGGCTACACTGAGTCATTG
Source organism: uncultured Glaciecola sp. (assembly GCF_937770335.1). GTDB lineage: Bacteria > Pseudomonadota > Gammaproteobacteria > Enterobacterales > Alteromonadaceae > Glaciecola. Next base: position 122,958 of record NZ_CALJHY010000002.1, on the reverse strand, counting down.
CGTGCTGAACTCGCGCTTGTGCACCCTCAAGTGCAGGTGCATTTGGTTCACCCAGGCGGCATTAATACCAATATCACTAGGTTAGATCAAAGCCAAAAATTTAAGACTCGTTTTTTAACGACTAAACCGGAAACAATAGCGCTTAATATTGCAAACTCAATAATGCGCAACAAGGCACGTATCGTGTTTGGTAATCAAGCGACTAAAACGCATGTTGCGTGGCGCGAGTTCCCGTTCGGCAGAACCCATGCGCACCATTTGAAGACTGAGCTAACGCCGCTTTAAATTTCTTAACATCTTGCTCCGTATACTGGCAAAGTTTTACGGGAATATACACGTAATGGTGTTTGTGCTTGCTTGCCAAACCCCGCCACTCTTGGTCCGTCATTTGATTTTGACGTTCATTGTCGGGACAAACATTAATAAGCGTATCGACCCCTTGCTCCACTAGCGTATTAAGTGCGCTATCTGTCAGCTCTCCAGAAACAGAAAAATGTTTAGTTATTTTTATAATTTTAACGGCTTATGGCCCTGCTAAAGTAGTCGACATAATTGCATCCTTGTTAAACGTTAGTGAAGAGAGCTTCCCTGACGTTGGATCAAAATCTAAAACGGGATCAATAACCGCCGTTGAGCAAGTCGCTTTATCTGTCACAACATAAGTCACTGTTTGTGTATTTTCATCAAAAAAAGGCTGAATGTTAAGTTTATTCATCGTGTTTTTTTTCTTCATAAGAAAACAATAAATTCGTTGGCTTTTGGGAGAGTAATTGGTTCCGGCTCAGACCAACCAGATTAGCTATATTGATTCCTCGTTTTCTAAAATGAATTTAGATTATTTTTTAGTTTGTAAATTAATTATTAACAAAACTCATGCCACATATTCACAAACGTCAAATCCTTGTTTTTATTGTCTTTTTAAATAAAATATAATATTTTCGTGTTTTAACTTGGAATTACTGTCAGTTTTGGCACATAATTAGCCAAATTTGTCATGATAATAATTAATACAAATATGAACACCTCAATTATCCAAAATATGATCAACTCCATCGAAAAACCCGCTATTTTCATCGACACGAAATACACCATATTGGCGGTAAATGAGGCTTATAAAAACACCTATGATAATGAGGTTGTTATCGGTGACAGCCGCTGCTTTGAAATATCTCATGGTCATACATCTCCTTGCGATAAACATGGCGAAGAATGCCCAATTCAAGCCTGTATTAAAACAGAGCGAGCGAGTAGTGTTGTCCATATTCATAATACAAAGGTAGGAAAGACCTACTGCGACATTTTGATGAAGCCAATCAAAGATGATGATGGCATCACTACTGGATTCCTTGAAATACTCGATAGCATTAACTTTGCTGCAACCGATTCGCAAGCGGACAAAATGATCGGCTCCTCTAAACCTTTCAAAAATATGCTTACTAAAATTAATCGCGCAGCTAAGTCTGAAATTGCGGTGTTATTGCATGGTGAAACAGGTTCAGGCAAAGAACTTGTAGCTAAGGCATTGCATGAATCTAGTCGTCGTGCTGAAAAACCATTTGTGATCATTGAGTGCACTGGCTTAAATGAAAATCTATTTGAGTCTGAATTATTTGGTCATGAAAAAGGCGCCTTTACCGGTGCTACACATGCAAAAAACGGTTTAATTGAAGTGGCTAATGGCGGCACTGTATTTTTTGATGAAATTGCTGATGTCCCCTTAAGTATGCAAGTTAAACTGCTGCGCTTATTGGAAACTCAATGTTATCGAACCGTCGGAGGCTTAAAACAACGTAAAGCGAATTTTAGGTTGATTTGCGCTAGTCACCAAAACTTACTCGACCTTGTTGAGTCAGGACAATTTCGAAAGGATTTATATTATCGAATTGCCGGCTTTCCAATTTCGCTACCGTCACTTTCTGAAAGACAAGATGATATTGAAGCCTTAGTATTACATTTCTTAGCTAACACAGAGATGCGTCACAAAAAATTTAGCAACGCTGCTATGAAGCAGTTGTCTCAATACGACTTCCCAGGGAACATTAGACAGCTTAAAAATATTGTTGAACAAGCAACATTGCTGGCAGATGAAGATGTTATTGAGATCCAAGACTTACCCGAGCAAACATTTGTTAAACAGGCTAAGACACACGCATTAAACGACGACATTGTTAGCCTTGATGAAGTTGAAGAAAGATACTTGACTCAAGTATGTGAAACACAAACAATGTCTATAGACGAACTAGCCGCTAAGCTTGAAATAAGCACAAGAACACTATACCGAAAACTCCAAAAATTTGGGCTTAAATACGAATGAACGACCTTGCCATAAGCAAAACTACCCAACAAAGTGCCTAGGATAAAGGTGTTTACCTAGGCAGCTTCGAAAAACTATTCTCCAATGGCTAATTCTTTTTCAGTTTTAAACCCAAACACTTTGCGTAAAACAAGAGTGGCCGGACAAAAACCAGTAAAGCTTTGTTGAAACAAATTCGCACCCACAAAAACCGTAAACCAGACAAAATTTGGGTGCACCCAAACAGTCAATGCAACCGACACTAACACCATAAAACCTGCGAATGCAGTTAACGCTCTTTCTGCTGACATAACGCCTCCTAAATAAAGCTTATTTAATAATAGTATTTGAACCGCACAAATGCGTTGCTTGCGTCTTCAAATTGATTGAAGAAACTAAACCGTTCTTCGCCGTAAAACACATTGAATCCGCCAGATAGCTGCCACTGATCAACAGGGCTGTAATCTGCGCTTAGCTTTAAATAACCATCTTCATCACTAGTGGAATAAAAGTTAAACGCATTTAAGGTCAGAGTTTGTTGCATTGCCCTGTACATGAGACGTTGAGTAAATAAAACTCGACTTCGATTCGGATCGTACTGCGGGGTCAGTGAATTTGCTTTTAGCGCATCATAATCGCTTATTTGCTCCAAATATAATTGCGCACTGCCAGTGAGGTTTTTCACTAACTCCTGCTCATAACCTATCAACCAGCGGCTTTGACTATTAGGCACTAAAGGATTGCTGCCTTGCTCGTCACCCTTTGAATCGTAGTATGCCATTTCGACATTTAATAATCCGTCGGCAAAGGGCGTGATCGCGCTAGCACCGTAGACTCTCAGCTTAGAGAAATAAGGTTCACCAAATTCAGTAAAACTAGCAGGCGATTTATGCGCGCCTATATAAGCATAGCCAGCATATTCGGTTGAACCTATCGTTTTATAAATACGCATTGCATATTCCGGCGAGCTGGGTTTGTTAGGTGATGTCACATCAAAACCAGGTGCTACATTGGCTTCTGCGAAGGGAGAGAAAAACGAAAAGTAGTCACCATTGATATAATTGTCTGGGGTAAACTTTGGTGTGATGACGACGTCTAGATTAGCCCAATCGAAAAAACCCGATACTTTTGCTGATAAAGAGGGCGCCTTTAAATAGTCATCATCTCTTCCGGCAAAAAATGACTGAAAGTCTTTCGGAAATAAGTCATTCAAAAATACGTAATCACCCGTACCCCAAGTAAGTATCTGTTGGCCAACTTTGATATCAAGTTTCTTACCCCAGCTACCCAGCTCAACTATCGAGTTTACGCTTCCCTGCCAAGCTAACTCCCTGACCTGGAGTTTAGTTTGGTCAAGCACACCGTCGTAATAAACGTCGGCTGTAAATTTAATTCGAGAAGCGTCAAAGTCTTTGTCCCATTGTAATTGAGTTCTTAAGTCAACCAATGTTTTGTCTGTATTAATGACAGGATCAGATGACAGACGCGTGCCTAATGCTAATTCCACAAAGCCAGAAAAGCGATGAGAGGCTGTTTTTTCATCTCCCCACTCTTCCATCTCCCACTGGTCTTCTTGCGCTAGCACAGAGCCCGCGACTCCTAAACAAAACGCCAGCGTTGATAGACCAATTTTCATATTAGTTTAACCATTCACGCGGTGGGTTTCGTAAACTACGCTCACTAAACACATCATCGCCTAAACCAAGGTCAAAACCAATATTACGAAACTCCATTAAGGTGTATGCACCACTTTCAAGGTCACTTACTTTTGAGCGAACTACCGTTGGGAAACCTTGTATCTCCTCAATTTTTATCGCTTCTACGCGACGGTAGTTAGTGTTGTCAGCTTTAAAAAAATCTATCAACACTGGCAGGTTTGTTTTTTTATCAATAGTCACAACATAATATGCAAACTCAACAGTATCAGGTGCTTTAGGAGTCGCTTTTAACAAGTATGCAGTGGCTGTTTGTTCTTGTAACTCAAAGTTATCCTCGGAAATAGCGCGGCCTGAAACGTCTTCATAAAAAAAGTGTGAACCAACAAAAGACGTGCGTTTGTCACCCGCAGAAATACGTTTAACTAAATCAAGTGCCGGTAAGTATAACCAACGGTCGTCTTCAACATTTAAATCAACGTGCTTTTCGACTCTAAATACCGTGTCTTTAACATCAGCAGGCCTTGAAAAAAACACCATCATTTGCTGATCGCCATTATCTTGGATATCTCGACGCAAAATGGTGAATTGACGCATTTGCTTTCTGTCTTGCGCATCAACAATCATCATTCGTGCATCCGAGCGACCATCTTTACCACTATAATAAGCGGCTTTTTCAGCATTCTTTACAATGCTCGATACGTCAACCGAACTCAAGTCTGCACTCATAGCATTCAATGGCGCTAAAGCCATCGACATTGCTGATATCAAGAGACGTAAACTCAATCTAAAGACGTTCAGTTTTTTCTTTAACATCATCGTGTTCCTTATTTATTTAAAGACAATACGCTTGCCCATGGTCATTACCGCTGGCAAAATTAATAATGTCACCAAAGCAGAAATCGCCATAATGCTTGCTAAAAAGATCCCAACTGTTATGTAAGGAACTAACGGTGCAAACAATAGTGGCGTGAAGCCAAGTGCTATAACCAATGCATTGCGAGTAATTGCGGTTGCAGGTTCGTCGAACATCAAGTCAAAGGTTTGTTTAATATCATTAGTTTGTTTAAATATTTCACGTGATCTTTCTAAGAAGTGAATGGCAAAATCGACCGACAAACCCAGCGTCAGTGCAGACAAAACCGCTATTGGCATGTCGTAATCTTTACCTATAATACCAATAAGACCGTAAATAAACGTGATTGTGATTGTTAGTGGCAGCATAGCTAATGCGCCAAAGACTAACGAGCGAAATAGGATTACCATCATAATGAACACAATAACAAACGCACTGATAAGGCTGTCAAGCATACCCGCAACCATATTGTCCTGCCAAACAACGTTCAAATATGCCTTGCCCGCCCAGTCTAATTGAATATTTTGGGGGTAGCGGTTGTTTTTGGATAAAGTCGTCAACCAAAGCAATAACCTGACTCATATCCTGATTGTCACCCGAGGTCATTTGTAGCCAAATTAACGTTTGTTGATAGTCCGGCGTTACAAAATGCCATAGATCATTGGGACGATGTGATGACTGATACTGCAGAAGCGTTTGCGCAACAGCCTGAGGGGAACTAGGCAACTCATAATCCTTTTGCTCACCCGATCTTAACTCACGATTAACGACTTTAGTGACATCCGCAAGTGAATTTGATTTTCCGACTAATCCGGACTCTTTTAAGTAATTTTGCAGCGATTCGACATACGCAAGTAACTGCGGAGACTGAAAGACTTTAGATTGACTTAAGGCTGACTCCGCGCTCTCTAGTGCACCATTTAGATAGGCTGCTTCGGTATCAGATAGGTCTAAAAATAGTTTATCATCAATGTTGATTAATAATTGCTGGTACTGTTCACTAATAGGCTGCCCAGACAATTGAATTATCTGCTCTGCTGCCCAATTGTTTAAGCTAGCGGGTTTGCCCTTAGCAAGCAAATCGTCAATCGACAGCAATGAGTTGCTTGAACTAAGAACAACATAAGCGTCGTAAGTTCCAGCAAAATTTTCATTTAGTACTTTATCTGCCACACGAATTTCATGGTCTTTCTTGAACCAACGAACGGGGTTATCGTTAATTTCAATTTGCGTTATTCCCCATACCGAAATAGCGAACACCACTGCGAAGCCAAGCACTAAAGAGGCTTTAAATTTGAGTGCAAAACCACCCAGAAATTTAGCAATTTTAGCGATTCGACTGCCACCTTGTTTAGAATGCATGACTAGTTGTAACTTCTCTAATGACGCATTGTTCATTCTAGATAAGTAGGAAGGCATAAAGGTGATAGTGATTATAAACGCTAGCAATATACCTGTTCCAACAAAACCCCCAAATATTTGTACCGGCGGTATTGGCGTTAGCATGAGTGAGTAAAAACCAATGGATGACGTAATCGAGGTATATAGCATTGGCGTAAACAAATGCCCAACAACCTCTTCAATTGTCTCGTTAAGATCTGCTCCTGGTTTGTGACGGTCGCTAAATTCAGAAAGAATGTGCACTGAATCGACGACTGCAATAGGCATTAAGAAAATAGCAATCATCGAAGACATAATATGCACGGTATATCCCATGCCTATTAATGCGCCCATTGTAATCATCACGGTAGCCATAGCTACAACCATAGGGGCGATGATAAGTGGAATGTTTCTAAAGAAGAAAAACAACAATATAAAGATAGTCAGCCCTGCTAGTGGCGCAGAAATACCCATTTGAATAAACATCTCAACACCAAACTGATCTTCAGCGACAGGTAAACCGGTGATATACCAGTCGGCACTACCGTTTAATTGGCTGATATTCGCTCTAATTTGCTCTGCAATTTTAAAGCTTTCATTTTTGTCTTTGATAGGCACATAAATAGCAGCCGCTTTGCCATTCTGCGAAACCAAGGTGTCTTGCAGTAATGGCAGTCTGGCTAGATAGTTTCTAATTTTTGCACTTTCATCAAGAGTTGCAGGAGGTTTGTCCATCATCCATTCGAAACGGATAGTACCCGACTCAGTTTGAGTAATATTGTCGACAGTTGAAATAGACATGAGATCAGCTGAAACAACACCTTCGATTGACAATATTGACTTTGTTATGTCATATATGTCAGTCAGTGAAGCGGGTGTAAACACCCCGTCTTCGGTGCTCATATCGACCACACCAACGACGATCGAATCATGCATCGCGAAGCGCGTTTTTACTTCGTTATGAAACAACCGTGCTGGATGCTCTGCATCTAGCATATTTTCTGGATCAGTATCAATTTTAATGCGCGGCATTTGCGCAGTGAAAAGCAACGCCAAAATCACCAATATAGCGTAAACAAATTTCGGTTTTTGCGTACAGAAATGGACCAAATTTTTAGCGATATTTTTCATTTTATATTCAATTTTTGTGAACATCTATTGAGTGTATAGCAAAATGCGCACCAAGAAATCCTAAACACTAAAATATGACTTATTAAGGCGCTGTTCCACACAAATAATAACTGACGTATTTTTGTCATGTTGCACAAATCCATTGCTAGCGAAAGCGACAGTTGTAATAAGTATCAACGCTAAAATCAGAGATGTATTTAACATTTGTTGTTTCCAATTAACCCTTAAAGAATGACATATAGTCATTAATTAATAGCACACCTAGCAATACTCATGACGCCCATGAATTATATGTCGAGTTTATAGCAACTCTGTGGGCATTAGTGTCACAACTTAATCCCTTCAATCAATGTATAAACACTACCTAATTAGAAATTCACATGAAATAATAGCTTGACATAAAGATATATTTAAACTATCTTGACGTCAAGCTAAGTGCATTATCTAATAAATAACGCACTAATTATTACTTAGATTAAGGTAGGCATATATTATTATGTTTAATACAAAAGCATTTAAAAAATTTTTCAAACGAAAGTATCCATATTCTCCCGTCGCTATTCTGGGAAGGAAAACAGTTGAGCGAATACTTGGCGCAGATATTGTGAAGCTAAAGAAACTTGAAGAAAAACAAAAGAAAGATCGCGACGAACAATCTACAAAAAATGAGCATGATTGATTTAACCAATCTCACCTCCAAGGCTCTGCAAGTCAGCAGATTGGCATTTTATCTTGACGTAAAGATAATCTACCCGTATGTTCAATATATAAGAATATAAAAAGATATTATGCACATGGATCCAGTCCAGAAAAAAGTTCAACAATGGTCAAAACAACTGCCTAACTTGAACACAAAACCCATGGCTCTCATTGCGCGATTACAGCAAACGACGAAAGAAATGAACGGCGAGCTCTGCGCTAGCTTTGAGCACTACAAGCTAACAAATGCTAGCTTTGACGTTTTAGCAACGTTACTTCGCACTGGGCCACCTCACTCGCTATCGCCAAGTGAATTATTAGAGCAGATGCACATTACATCTGGCACCATGACAACTAGGATTGATAAATTAGAGAAAAAAGGCTTAGTCAAAAGAAAAACTAAAAAGAACGACAAACGCAGTGTCAATGTTGGCCTTACGAAAAAAGGATTGAAATTGATTGATGAGGTTATTGTTGAGCATGTAAAAGATCAAGAAAAAATCGTTTCCGTCTTTGATGCAGAAGAACAACTGCTTTTTATCTCTCTGTTACAAAAATACCTCGTCCATAACGTAAACAAAAAGAAATAATAAGCAACTGCCTTTTATTTCTTTTTTAGCAGGGCTATTTGCGCAACATAATTTTAGCCCCTTAAGTTGGTCTAAACTCATCGTCGAAGAAAATCGAATTGGGCGCTACCCGCAAAAATGTCAGCTTTATTCGATACTGCGCTTATGCAAGTTTCGAATTTATTGGGACTTGTTATTCTCCTTCCATTTTTAGCCGCGTTGCTTATTTGGTGTTTTAGAAAAGTAGAAAAATTATATTTATTGCTGCCTCTATGTGCCATTTTTGCAATTTATATTGGTGTTCAGCCATCCATATTATTTCAGTCCTACCCTAATCTGTTTTTTGGTAGCGAGCTTATCCTTGATACCACAAGTCGAAGCTTTTTGTTGCTATCGGGTGTGCTTTGGTTACTCGCCAGCACTTATCGTTTGTTTATCCAAACCTTGGGGATAATAAGTCACACTTTTTTACTTTATTTGCTGTGGCCATGGGAAGTAGTTTTGGCTTGGTCCTTAGTGCCGATATGTTTGGTTTTATTACCTTCTTTGCCTTTATGAGTTTAGCTTCTTACGTACTCATCATTCAAGGTGGCCTTGCGCCTTCTCGAAAAGCAGCCAATGTGTATATTAAATCGGTAATTATTGGCGAAGTGGCTATCTTTAGTGCCTTTTGTATAATCAATTACCTGAGTTTCAATCCTAGTTTCGATAACAACACACTATTGCAGTTTATGGCAATTATGCTGGTAGTTGGCTTTGGTATAAAAATTGGCTTATTCAGATTTTATTCTTGGCTACCTTTGGCTCACCCTTTTGCTGTCGTCCTTACTAGCACTAAAGCCCCATGGCTTTAAGTCCCCAGTCGCTTAGCTTTGTCAAAGCAGTATAGGTCGCAATAGTTACTTATGCTGCTAATAGCAAACAGTCTTATTTACGTTTAATTATACGGGTAATTAAGCTCAAGCCTATATTGTTTGTAGCTTGCCAAAATACATACCGACGAGTTTTGCTGCATTTGCTTGCATAGAGAACGCATCAGGATCTTCTAAATACTCAACCGCAATGCCACGTAAATAAGCACTAATACCAATAGTTAACAGCATAGAGTCCGTATTTTCTGGCAGCACGCCTTGTTTTATTGCTTTATCAAAGTACCTCGATAAGGTGACATGTTTTTGTTTCTTCTTTTCATTATATCTGTCCTTACTTTGCGCAAACTCGTCGGAGTAATCACAACGCAATAAAAATAAGGTGGCGATTTTTTTCTTAGTTTTATTTTGTTCTAAATCGATAAGTAGTTCGGTGCACACGTTTTGCAACTGCTCTATTGCATTCGGGCTGACCGCTTCAAGGCCGTCAGTGATCATTTGTATGAATGGGGCATGCAGTTGGTCATGTAGAGCTTCGAAAATTTCTTGCTTACTTGAAAAATGCCAATAAACCGCGCCTCTTGTGACATTAGCCGCTTGTGCAATTTTTTGTAGTGACGTTTTCGCCACGCCATGTTCACTGAATAATCTGACCGCGGCATCTAAAATTGATTGCTTTGTAATGTCCGCGTCTTCTTTCGTTTTTCTCATGACTATTAACTGCTCCACACATCTGGATGACAACAAACTATCTGTTTTTGTTTGCATCGTTTTTTTGCTTCATAATACTTGATAAATTGACAACATACATTCATGTATGTATATTACGATAGTCAATTATGGCGTAATTGTCTAGCCTAATCATGTTTCTTTTCTCCTCAAGGTTTATATATGAATACATTTAGAATTTGTTTAATGATGGTTGCATTATCGGTTACCATTTATGGCTGTTCCGACGCCCAGAATGGTGAACAAGGTCAAACTCAGCAACCAACACCTACCGTTTCTACTATTATACTGAAGAAGCAAAGCGTCAACATCTCGATGGATTTACCCGGTCGTGTTACGCCCTTTAAGCAATCTCAAGTTCGTCCACAAGTGGATGGTGTTATCATTAAACGATTCTTTGAAGAGGGTGCACAAGTTAAGCAAGGTCAACAGCTTTATCAAATTGATGACGCTCGCTATAGTGCACAATTAAATAGTGCCCACGCCGATGTAAAAAGTGCGCTAGCAAACCAAAGAACCATGCAAGCTAAAGCCGCTAGGTACAAAGACTTAGTGTCGAGAAATGCGGTTAGTAAGCAAGAATACGATGACGTTATTGCGCAAAACGAGCAAGCAAACGCAAATATTAGTGTGGCTGAAGCCAAAGTAACTGTTGCTAAAGTGAATGTGGATTACACCAAAGTGTATGCGCCAATAGACGGCCAAATTAGTCGTTCATATGTAACTGAAGGTGCTTTGGTAACAGGAAATCAATCGCAGCAACTCGCTACTATCACTCAGCTAAATCCTATTTATGTTGATATGCAAGAATCTGGCGCCGCTATTTTAGAGTTACGCCGTGAAATGCAGCAGAAACAAGCCTTGCCTGTATCCGTTTTGGTAAATGAAACCAGCAATGAACTCTATTCTCAACAAGGTCAACTTAAATTTTCAGAAGTGACTATTGATCAAAGTACCGGTTCGATTACTTTGCGCGCAATAATGCCTAATCCAAATGGAATTTTGCTACCGGGTTTATTCGTCAAAGCAAGAGTACACGTTGGTTCAAAAGATGCCGTTTTAGTTCCTCAGCGCGCGACAATGCGCCAACCTGATGGCGGCCTAACTGTCTATTTAGTCGATATTAACAATCAGGTTGTTGCTAAAAAAATAAATCCAATAAAATCTATTGGTTCAGACTATGTCGTTACTACCAATTTAGATTCAGGTGAAAAACTCATTGTAACCGGATATCAAAAGATTCGACCAGGCGCTACCGTTAACGCAGTGCCTTGGATAACAAATTAATAACGACCCACAATCACACCCGCTAGAGTAAAGCTAGCTTGGTACACATTTTACTTTTAGAAACGAATTAGGAAAGCAATTTATGGCTGGCTTTTTCATTGAACGTCCGGTTTTTGCGTGGGTACTCGCCATCATCACCATGCTCACTGGCGCACTTGCAATCTCATCTCTGCCTATAGAACAGTATCCAAAGGTAGCTCCCCCCACAGTTTCTATTTCCGCAGCCTATCCCGGTGCGTCAGCAGAAACAGTTGAAAACTCAGTGACTCAAGTCATTGAGCAAAGTTTGTCTGGTATTGATAACTTAAGTTACTTCTCAGCAAGTAGCGCTAACAACTCGATGACAATCACGTTGAGTTTTGCACCAGGCACCGACCCAGATATCGCACAAGTGCAAACTCAAAACAAAGTACAAGGTATTATTTCGTTGCTACCGCAGCAGGTGCAACAACAAGGCGTTACGGTAACTAAATCAAATGCCTCTTTTGCCCTCGTCGTTGGTTTTTATTCCGACAATGAAGATATAAGCCAGTTTGATTTAAGCGACATGTTGGTTTCACAATTTCGCGATCCTATTTCAAGAATAGATGGCGTAGGTAATGTACGCGTATTTGGTTCGCAGCGTTCGATGCGTATCTGGTTAGATCCAGCCAAATTGTACAGCTTTAATCTAACCCCTGTTGATGTGCGCAATGCGGTCACCGTGCAAAACACCGATGTGTCTGCAGGACAGTTAGGTGGGATGCCCGCGATAGAAGGACAACAAATTAACGCGACTATACAAGCACAGTCTCGACTAAAAACGGTTGAAGACTTTGAACGTATCGTGCTCAGAGTTAACACTGATGGCTCTCAAGTAAGAGTGCGCGATGTTGCTCGAATTGAACTGGGTGCTGAATCATACGATGTTGTTGTTCGCTATAAGCGCCAACCAGCTTCGGGGATGGCGGTCAGTTTGGCAACGGGTGCTAACGCACTTGATACTATAGAGCGAGTGAAAGCCAGGGTAGATGAGTTGAAATCGACGCTGCCCGATGGCGTTAACGTTGTCTACCCGCTTGACTCTTCACCGTTTATAAAGTTGTCAATTAAGTCAGTTATACAAACCTTAATTGAAGCCGTTGTGTTGGTTTTCTTAGTTATGCTGCTGTTTTTACAAAACTGGCGAGCGACTCTAATTCCTACCATCGCTGTACCCGTTGTTTTACTCGGTACTTTTTCTGTACTTTACGCCTTTGGATTTAGCATTAATGTATTAACCATGTTTGCTATGGTTTTAGCGATTGGCTTGCTGGTCGATGACGCTATAGTAGTAGTCGAAAACGTTGAACGTATTATGGACGAAGAAGGCTTGTCGCCAAAAGAGGCGACTAAAAAGTCAATGACGCAAATAACCGGCGCTCTTGTAGGTATAGCTGCCGTGTTATCGACCGTATTTATCCCAATGGCTTTCTTCAGTGGCTCGGCAGGCGCGATCTATCGTCAGTTTTCAATAACCATCGTTTCGGCCATGGGATTTTCAGTGTTGGTTGCGATTATTTTGTCGCCGTCATTGTGCGCTACATTGTTAAAGCCTCACGACCCTAACAAAGACAGAAATAAAGGTTTTGTTGGTTGGTTTAATCGCAATTTTAATAAAGGTAGAGATGGTTATGAGCGTGCAACTATGCATATCGCAAAGCGGGTTAAACGCTACCTAGTTGTCTATGGTGCGCTCGTCGGAGTCATGGTCATTATCTTTTTACGCCTACCTACTTCCTTTTTACCTAACGAAGATCAAGGTAGTATTTTAATGCTACTCAACACACCTCCGGGGGCAACAGCACAACGCACGCTAGAATCAGTAAAGCAAGCTGAAGACTTTTTTCTAAACACTCATGGCGACATCACTTCCGACTTATTTACTGTGGTTGGCTATAGCTTTGCAGGGCAAGCGCAAAATACAGCAATGGGTTTTGTACATTTAATTGATTGGGACCAAAGAGATGAATCCGATAGCGCATTTGCCATTGTAAACCAAGCATATGGTGCCTTCTCTAAAATTCAAGATGCTACTGCGTTCCCGATTCTACCGCCACCTATACAAGAACTCGGAAATGCCACCGGTTTCAATATGCAGCTCGTTGATAGGACCGGCGCAGGTCACGAAGCACTTATGAATGCACGAAATCAATTACTCGGCATGGCAGCTAAAAATTCAAAACTTGCGGGGGTTCGCCCAAATGGATTAGCAGATGTTGCACAATTCAAAATTGATATTAATAGTGAAAAAGCGTCAGCACTGGGCATTCCTTTGAGTGATATCAATAGCGCATTGCAAATTGCTTGGGGCTCCAGCTACGTGAATGACTTTATTGATAATGGCCGCATTAAACGCGTATATATGCAAGCCGATGCCGAACACAGAATGGTACCTGAAGATCTTCAAAAGTGGTATGTGCGCAATAATAATGGCGAAATGGTCGCATTCAGCGCATTCGCGACTACGCAATGGACATTTGGCTCACCCAAATTAGAACGCTTTAATGGAATTGCTTCGGTGAATATTCAAGGTAATCCAGCGCAAGGAATATCTTCAGGTGAAGCAATGACCGAAATGGAAAATATGGTTACCCAGTTATCTGGTGGTTTCGGGGTTGATTGGGCTGGTCTATCTTATGAAGAAAAAGCGGCCGGTTCACAATCAGGTCAGCTGTATCTTATTTCAATTCTGGTCGTCTTTTTGTGTTTGGCTGCACTGTATGAGAGCTGGTCGGTACCAATCTCTGTATTACTAGTTGTGCCCTTAGGTATATTGGGTGCCGTTGTAGCAGCCTTTATGTTCAATCTACCTAATGATATCTATTTGCAAGTTGCATTCTTAACCACTGTTGGCTTGGCAGCAAAGAATGCGATTTTGATTGTTGAATTCGCAAAAGACCAGGTTGAAGATGGGGTTGATGTTATGACTGCAGTTTCAACTGCAGCCAAGCAACGTTTTCGGCCAATTATAATGACGTCTATGGCCTTTATATTAGGAGTCACGCCTTTAGCTTTATCAAATAGTGCAGGGGCTGCATCTCAGAATGCGATTGGTATTGCGGTAATCGGCGGCATGTTTGCTGCGACTTTCTTAGCCATATTTTTTGTACCTATGTTTTTTGTCATGGTACAAAAAATAACTAAATAAATTCTACGTTAGACTCAGTAATGAGTGATAAAGCAACCCCATGTTTTATCACTCTGCTAACTGCGACATAATAACAGCTAAAGCGGAAACCCCCTGCTCAACTTCTGTTATACCTGACGCGACAGAACTAATTCGCTTAACGCTACTACTTGATAATTCATCCACGATATTCATTTTTTCGAGCAATTGGTCTATAAATCGACTGTTCGTATTAACGACTTCTGAAATTTCTGAAGACGATGCTGCCGTTTGACCAGCAAGTTTACGAACTTCATCTGCGACGACAGCGAAACCTCGACCAACATCCCCTGCACGAGCTGCTTCAATAGCTGCGTTCAACGCCAATAGATTAGTCTGATCCGCGACTGCACGAATAGCTTCAACAATACTAAATATTAGTTTTGCCTGTTCTTTTAACTGTTGACTCAACTGTACAGCCAATGCTATTTCTTTTGCCGCTTGTTCCGATACTCCTACCGCTTCGCTTAAAGCGTGATTAGCCGTTGCCGCGATCTGAGAAGTCTCTTCAGATGTGGTTGCTGCACTGTCTCTAGCTTCCTGAGAGCGAATAACTTGCGCTGTTATATCGGTTGCGAATTTCACTACTTTATACACTTCACCCCATTCATCTTTTACTGGGCTATACGTGGCTTCAAGCCAAACCGCTTTACCTGCAGAATCTTTACGTTCAAAGCGGCCTGAAAAACTTTCACCTGAGCTAAGCTTTGACCAAAATTTGGGATGTTTAATATAAAAATCATCGTAGCAGAATATTTTATGAGGTTTGTTTAAGATATCTTGGTTGCTATATCCCATGACCGATAAAAAGTTTTGGTTAGCCTCTAAAATATTCCCAGTAGGCGTAAATTTAATAACAGCCAGATTACTATCAAGTGCCGACAACAGTGCTTCTTTATCTGCGTTTTGATTATGAATATCAGTAATATCAGTCGCAAGTTTGATTATTTTTACTACATGCCCATTGTCGTCGATTATAGGAAAGTAAGACGCTTCAAGCCATATTTTTTGGCTAGATGCTGTTATTCGGGGAAAGTGTCCATGCTTAGCGACGCCTGAATTTAAGTTTTGCCAAAAATCTTTGTACTCAGATGAGCGAACGTAGGTGTCATCACATAACACTCTGTGATGCTTGCCTTTAATTTCATCTAGTCGATAATCAAATAATTGCAGAAACTGTTCATTTGCATCAAAAATTGTACCGTCTGGCATAAATGTTATAAACGGAGCGGCTCTTTGTATTGAGGCGACTATAAAGCTCAGTTCCTTTTCGCTTACTTGGCATGCATTAAGCTGTTCATGGGCTTGCGTTAATTTTTTATTCTCGAAGAGAAACATAGATTCCACCGCTGTTGACTAATGACTTAGTTCATTAGCAAATTTATCGGCAGTCTGCAGTAAATAATGAGTTTTTTAACAAGCTAATATGCAGGGGAAAAGAAGGCTGCAGTTAATGGCGACTCGATTCCCCTATTTCATTTTAGGATTTAGTTTTTGCTAACAGCAACCTACCTATTTAGAAACCGTGATAACTAACAAAGTCCTCATTATCTGCGCGCACTGAACGGACTTCATTTGCGGCAAAATCCTTATCTGGATAGCCTAACGCAATACAAATCATAATTGCTTCGGTGTCTGGTATCTGGGCATATTTGTGCACCACATCTGATTGCATAATGCCTTGGCCGTTAATAACGCACCCTAAACCCAGATCCCAAGCTGCGAGTACAATTCCATAAGCCAAGGAACCTAAACTAAACTGAGTGATGCCCGCAGGTTCTAACGACTTATCGTAGGTAAGAACAAGCGATACGGGAGCATCAAACTGACGAAAGCCTCTCATCATCCAATCCATCCGCTTTTCTTTGTCTTCGCGCTTTATACCCATCACTTCAAAGAGCTGAATAGCGACGTCTATCTGTCGTTGTCTATGCACACCTTCATAATCTTCCTTGTAAGGGAAATCACGAACATGAGGCTTTCCAGCAATCGTATTTTGAGTATTACCCTCGCGTATTTTATCTAATACCTCGCCGGTCACAGCATGCACTCGCCAAGTTTGTGTGTTGTAAGACGACGGCGCCCATTTTGCGGTATTTATAATGTCGTTAACGGTTTCTTTCGAAACCGCTTTTTTAGTAAAACCTCGAACACTTTTTCGCGACGCAGCGAATTCTGCAAAATTCATAAAAACCTCAATTTATTATTGGATGTTGGAAACGATGGCAACTATTAATGTAGTTTTAAGTTGGGTCGTAATTTATTGTTAATTCGGCTGACAAACATAAACAACAACGTTTTTAATTTGCCATAAATAACCACTTGATGCATTCGATAGAGGCTAACATATACCATGCGAGCTAAACGCCCCTCAATAAACATACTACCGCTAGTTATACTTCCCATAAGGCTACCAACCGTAGAATAAGTTGATAGTGAAACTAAGGATCCGTAATCGGCATATTTATAATCAGTCTGTGGTTTGTTTTCATCCAGCAGTTTAATATTCTTAAATACATGACTGGCCATTTGATGGGCAGACTGCGCGCGTGGAGGCACTTTCGAACCATCTGCCATTACACAATGTGCACAATCACCTAAGGCATATATGTTTTCGTCAGTGACACTGACTAGCTGCGCATTGACCATAATTTGGTTGATTTTATTAGTTTCTAAGCCGCCTATATTAGCCAAAAAGTCAGGCGCTTTTATACCGGCCGCCCATACCGACATTCGGCTATTAATAAAGCCACCGCTTTTCGTATGTAGCCTCGTTTGTTCAACTTCCGAGACTGGCGTACTGAGTAATATTTCAACCCCTAATTTCTCTAATTCACGCTTGGTGCTGTCAGCAATTCTTTCTGGCAGCGCTGGTAATAGTCTAGGGCCAGCCTCTACTAAAGTGACTTTGAGTCTATTTTGAGACAAATGGTCATAGCCATATGACTTGAGCAGTTCAGAGGTTTTATAAAGTTCTGCAGCTAATTCAACACCTGTTGCTCCAGCGCCGACAATAGCAATTTCTAAGATATGATTGTTTTCATCAGATTGTAGCCTTAGAAACTCGTTGAGTAATTTAATATGAAATTTTTTAGCACTTGCAGGAGAATCTAAGAAAATACAATTTTCTTTAGCGCCGACAGTACCAAAATCGTTAGTCACTGAGCCCAGCGCGAATATGAGTTTTGCGTATTCCAAGTCTCTGGAATCAAGTACTACATTGCCATCATCATCTAACAAGGGTGCCAATGTTATTTTTTGAGTTTGTCTGTTCAGTTCAACCATGCTGCCTAAATGAAAAATAAAGCCATTTTTATTACCTACAGACAAGTAATCAACCCCATCAATATCAGGATCCAAGGAGCCTGCCGCAACTTCATGCAATAACGGCTTCCAAATATGCGTTCGGTTTTTATCTACCAAAATAACTTTGCGCGATTGTTTTTTATAGTGCCGTCCCAATTTTATGGCGAGTTCTAAACCTCCTGCTCCGCCACCAACAATGACGATGCTTGTGTTGCTACTTTGAGTTGAATTAAGAGTTTGCAATTTTGTGATTCCATTAGCAATTTTGTAGCGGTTAGTTCTTCATGTCTAGTTTATACCGTTATTGTTTTCGTATTTACATATCCCATAGCCCATGATAAATCGATACCATTTCTTCAATACTTGGTACAACAGGATTATTTGCCGGCGAGCCTGACGCTAGTGCTTGTGCAGCCATCGTTTCGCAAACCTCAAAAAATGCCTCTTTTTGAATCCCAAAATCCTGCGGAGTCGGCACATGAAGATCGGAATTAAGTTGGTGAAGTTCTTTAATAAGCAGTTCACAGGCCTGTTCATCAGAATGAGTCGACGTAGCAACACCCATAGTTCGTGCGCAAGTAGCATAGCGTGAGCGCGCTGCCCCAATCGAAAAGGCAGTCACACTTGGCAACAACATCGCGTTGGATAAACCATGAGGAACATGAAAAAAGGCCCCAATTGGGCGACTCATACCATGCACTAACGCAACTGATGCATTCGAAAATGCTAAGCCGGCTAATGTCGCACCTAACATCATTGCTTCTCGAGAGACTTCATTTTTTCCATTACGATATGCTTCTCTTAAGTTGGGGGCTAGCAGTTTCATTGCAGCTAATGCCTGGCTGTCACTATATAAAGTTGCTTTTTTACTAACATAAGCTTCAATTGCGTGAGTTAGCGCATCGATGCCTGTATCTGCTGTCGTGCGTGGCGGTAAACTCAAAGTGAGCGTGTAGTCAATAAGTGCCGCTGCGGGCATAAAACCAGGACCAGCACAGAGCATTTTTTCATCTGTGTCTTGGTCTGTAATTATAGTAAATTTGGTGACTTCGGAACCGGTGCCAGCCGTAGTCGGGATAGCGATGACAGGCAACCCCGGCTGACTTTGTATGTGAGGAAATTTATAATCTTTCATTTCGCCACCCAAAGTAACTAAAACGGCCACTGCTTTTGCACTATCGATAGGACTTCCACCGCCCAAGGCAATAATGCAATCATAATGTTTGCTTTTTACTTTTTCTACCGCCCGCATGATAGAGGCGACCGTTGGCTCTGGTATGGTATTGTCAAATACAACAGGCAATTCTTTAGCGTTAGTAAACTGCCCTAATAGGGTCTGCACATAACCCAGTTCAACCATGGTTTTATCAGTTAATATAATCGGACTGTGACAACCCAAACTATTCATTACCTCCACAATTTTAGTTGATGCATGCGCGCCAATTTGTAGAATTCGAGGAAGTACAATTTGTGTCGACATAAGTGACCTTTTCAGACATTGTTTTGATAATATGAATATCAGTATAATTTACATTATTCATCAGCGTATTTTAAGCAACTCTAAAATTTTATCGCTAAGCACTTCTTTTGTTACCGGCTTCGATAAATATCCGTCCATACCAACATCAAAACATTTTTCCTTGTCACTTACCATTGCATTAGCCGTTAACGCGATTATGGGAATTTTACTTACTTTTTTATATTTGTCATGTTGACGAATAACTCGAGTAGCTGCAAACCCATCGAGCTTGGGCATTTGACAATCCATTAATATGAAGTTGAAGCATTGTGCACTGCTCGAATCTAGATGAGCTAGGGCTTCTTCGCCATCAACCGCAATGGTGCACGAGATATTCAATTGGGCAAGTAAGTTCTGTATAACAACCTGATTTATAATCATTGTCTTCCGCTACTAGCGCATGGCAATTTTCAAATATATGACCTGTTGTATTGTTAAGATTACACTCGTTAGTTTCTTTATCATTAATAATTAATTGTTCATCTATACCGAACGGAACACTGATAGTAAAATTAGAGCCTACGCCATATTCACTATCTACATTAATATTTCCTCCCATTAAACCAATCAATTTACTAGATATAGGTAGGCCTAAACCGGTGCCTTGTGCCCTGCGTTTAGCGCTTGAATCGACTTGCTCAAATGCTTCAAATAATACACTTAACTTACTTTGTTCGATCCCGATTCCTGTATCAATTATAGAGCAAATAAACCTGACTTTTTGCGCTGTTATCTTATTCAGTTGCACATGAACACTTATGGTTCCGGTTGGCGTAAATTTGATTGCATTGCCCAATAAGTTATAGAGTATTTGCTTCAACCGATGAGGATCTCCAACGAACAGCCTATACTCCATTCCGGTTGACTGGTAGTCAAATTTAAGACTTTTTTCTGCCGCTCGAAGTGTAAAGTCATTTACTAATTCTTCAATGACCCTGGCCAAGTCGAATGTTTGGTTGCTGATACTCAGTTTACCTGCTTCAATTTTAGAAAAATCAAGTATATCAGTGATAATACCAAGTAAATGCTGAGAACTATTTTTAATTAATCCTAAATAATACTGACGCTTGTCTTCACTTAATAGATTGACAGTAGCATCATCCAACAACATATCAACGAGGCCAATCACACCAGAAATTGGCGTTCGAATCTCATGGCTTATATTTGCTAAAAATGCACTCTTTTGTAAATCTGCAGCTTTTGCTTTTTTTGCCATTTTTTCAGCCAGTTCGGCATTTTTTTGAGCGTGCTCGCTGCTCGCTTTTAGCTCATTTTTTATTTTGTGCGATTCAGTGAGATCAATATTAACGCCAGTCACTTTAACTGGATTGTTTTTCGCATCATAGATACAGGCCGCCATACCCAGCACACTGCGGATTTCACCGTTATTAGTTACTATTCTAAATTCGTGTTTGAAATAAGCGTGGCCTTCTATTGCCTTTGTAAAAGCTTGTTGAGCAGCCTCAAAATCATCAGGGTAAATTGATTCACTCCAATCCTGAAAAGTGTTTTTAAACCTATCTCGTTTGCGTCCGTAAATTTCAAATAATCGGTCATCCCATATTAGATGATCACTGACTATGTCGTACTCCCATACACCTATTTTTGCTGCTTTAAGAGCAAGTCCTGTCCGTTGTTCAAGTCCTTGGCGCGCGATTGCATCCTCTTTTTGCCTCGTGAGATCTTTAAATGTTCCGAAATTCCTCACTATTCGTCCATTAATTACTTCTGAAAAACCAGTTGCATTTACTATTAAATTTTTACCTTTACTGGTAATAAAATTTAAATCAATTGAATACGACTCCCCTGTTTTTTCTAATTTTTGTAATTCCCTAACTAACGTTGGAATCGAATCTGGATGATAAAATTTAATACCTTCTTCAAGCTTAGGTTTAAACGTTATCGGGTTTGTTTCGTGAATACGGTGGACATAGTCAGACCAGTATAGATGTCGAGTATCTAAATCAATCTCCCAATAGCCAGTATCGGTGACTGTTTCCAGTGCAGTTAATGCTGAGTTAATTCGTTTGAGTTCGGAAACATCCTCCCCAATGATATAGTAATGATCTGCCTTTTCGTCTTTATTGAATTGCCACTTAAACCAGAAAAAACTGCCATCTTCTTTGCGAAAGCGATGAGTATAGTGTTCGTTATGTAACTGTTTTTTCGTCAATATGTTAGCTACGTCCTCTTCGTCATCTTTATGAAAGAAGGACAATAAACTACTACCTAGGAAAGCATTTTGATGAGACGTCGTTACCGTTGATACAAAACGATTACAGTGATCTATTATATGATTGCAGTTACATCTTAAAAATATATAGTCGATATGTTCGAAAAAAACTGACGTTGGAAGCATTACGTTCTCTTATTCTTATTGTAATGTGAAGAAATTACTACGTTTAAACCATTGATATATTTCAAATGAAGCGACCAAATTACAATATTCGATTTCCTCAACTTTAGTCTAGTTTATATAGCTAAGTAATATCAAACCTTTTAGACATAAAAAGGCTTCAATATTATACGTGACAATGTCAGTTTCACTGGCAACTCATAAAGTTATTGCTGTATTTTTAAATATGGAAGACACAAATAACCTACTAATATTATTTACATTCGGCGCTAGGGGGCGCGCCGAAACTAACGTTAACTACTTTCAATAATCTTTGATATTATATTGACTCTGTTTGTATGCCAGAATAATGCCCTATAGCAACTCAAGAAATGTGCTGACGAACATGCTTAGCTTTCTGCTATTACTTTCAGTAACCGTTTTTTGATAGGCTAAAATAATGATGATTAAAGAAAAAAAAGTCCATTTTTGGAATGGTAATAAATCGCCGACTAGGCGTGCTTACGAAAAGCAGTTGTTGTCCTTATGTTTAAAAGAATCAGGTGTAACGGACGCAGACATTGTAATTGACGAAGCTGACTACCCGAATGCCGAGGATGAGGGCAATATTTTTTCCAATGGCTGTGACGTGCTAGTCAGTGTAGCCGGCAATCAAAAGTTTTTAGGTAAGCGAGTGGCTATGATTGAGATACCCGTTTGCCGAGGTGTTTTGGGCCACCGTTTGCTGGTAATACCGCAACGACACGCTGAGCATTTTGCTAACCTTGATAGTATTCAACAATTACAACAAATGAACATAGGTGTACCGGCTACTTGGGCTGACGCTGACTTGTTTAGGTATAATGGTTTTAATGTGTTGGAGAGAGGCTGTTTAGATGACCTCTTTATTCGCTTGTTGGATAAAGAATTTGACTATGTTGCTTTAGGTGCCAATGAAATAGAATCGATTTTTGAAGAATTTAGAGGCGCAGAAACAGGATTGTTAATGGAGAAAAGTCTGTTAATTTATTACCCTCTCCCCTTGGTCTTCTACGTTCACCCCGATAGAACCGACCTTATTAGTATAATTGAAACTGGTTTAACAACAGCAATGTCCAATGGCAAGCATAAATCGTTGTTCGACATACACCATCCGAATCTAGTCGATCGATTGGCGCTTAAAACACGCTCAACCTTTCGACTAACTAATCCATATTTACCTAATTCATTGAAGGACTTCTGCCCTGTGTTGTAAGTCGTTTTGCCTACATCACTTCATCATCTTTATAGTAAAAAAAACGACCGAGTTCTGTTACTCGGTCGCTTTGTGCAATTAATAGCAAAAAGTGTTAATTATCTATATGCCTTGTTTTCTAGGTTATCAATAACATCTTGCGCGTTGTAGCTGTTGTCATTAGGTTTCATGCCTTTACCCATTCTAATATCTAAAACTGTATGCACTTCTTTGCGCTCATTCTGTGACCCTACGGAAATAGACGCGTCCATTCGAGTTGAAGGTCGCTGATAAGTATTACAAGCAAGCAAACCACATTCCCTTACTGTTTCGCGACTTTGGGTAACACCAATACTAGACGCTGGCTGCAGTTTTGTTGACTCTATAAAAGTCTCTTTATTCGTCACTAGAAACCAGTCATAACCTTCTCTTTGGGTTAACTGCGCAGATCTCAAGAGAGCAAAGTCAGTGGCATCAGCGACACTGTTCGAATATATTTTAAACTGCACTCTGTATCTATCATCTGATATTTTTTGTTCGCTGTGCCCTGCTGAACCATTAGTCGCTGCACGATAGTCTGGTTTTGAAGCGCAGCCTGCTAGTAGCATAGTTATAGATAAAAAAATCATGATTGTTTTCATATTTCACCTCGTTTAGTTATTTTGATTGCCATTGCTTTAAAATGGCATTTTGTTCTTGCTCTCTATTTAATGGTGCTCCGGCAATCATGCCGTCAATTACTTGCTCTAAACTTTGATCCTTACTGGCTGTTTGATAGCTCTGAGTATTAAGATCATTTGTTTGAATAGAGGCGTGTAGATGCCAGTTATTATTCTCCTTACAAGCAATGTTAGTTGAATTAGCCTGGTCGTTAATCAATAGGTATTGACGACAAAGATCACCAGCTTGATTTGCAAAGCTGAGCTGCGTTTTAACTTGTGTGTTATCCGCAGTTGATCTTGTTTCACCACTGATAGACGAATCTAATATCTTAACTATCTCATTGGAAATAGTTTTTTCGCCCTGATAAGTCATCGTAGCTACTCCGACGGTTATCGCCAAAACTACACTAGCAGCTAAGGACATTGGCGTGTTTATCTTGGTTTTTGCTAATTTCCAATTAGATAGCTGTACTACATTATTTGGGCTTTGCCCGCTATCGATTTGTTGTGCTAGCTTTATAAGCTTAATAGGTACCGGAGTTAAATCTATTTGTTGAGCATTTTCAACAACCCATTGGTCGACTTGGCTTAATTCTGCTAAACGCAGTACTAAGTCATCATCACCTTCGAGTGCTTCGCGAATTATCTCCATGTCATTAGGGCTTAATTCTGCATCTAAAAACGCACTCAATTTTTCATCTGTTATGTTCATGTGTTTTGTCCTGCTGTTTGATTTTCCAGCATATCTAGCAAGCTAGTACGTGCCCTGGATAACCTCGACATCACGGTACCCACTGGGATACCAGAGATAATCGCGACGTCTTTATATGACATGCCTTTTAAAGCAACCAATGATAAAATTGAACGTTGATCGTCAGGTAAACTTCCCATCGCAGTATTGACTTTTGCCATACGCTCTTTTGATTCGTGTGGAGCAGCTTGTAGATCAACTGTTTGCTCTTGTAATTCTGGGGCTTGCGTCGCCTTTTGTCTTACTTTTTGCGAACGATATTCGTCAATCCAAACATTGCGACACACTTTAAATGCCCATTTCACAGCTTCAACATTTTCTGGAATACCTTTTTTTAAGATCTTTTCGAATGTCGCCTGCACCAGATCGTCAGCGTCAGCTGCACTGCCAGTTAGGGAATAGGCAAAACGACGTAACATTGGTATGATATTTTCATACGATACATTTGCGCTAGATTCACTCATTTTTTTTCTCTTATGTCTCGGTTGTTATTAGGATAACGCGTCAAGATTAAATTTATTCCAAGAAAATGAAATTTATTTTTAGCTGAAACGTTTAGTCATAATCTAAACTTCATTATACAGAGGATTGCATGACACGAATAACCCCCATCATATTGGTGTTTGTAACACTAATAACAATTAGCCAATCAGCCATTGCCCGAAGTGTTGAACAAAGCATTGGAAATGTGCCGCCAATTAATAAAATTGATTCTATTGTAAATACAGTACGCCTCCCCTTGAATAAGAAATTATCAGAGCGCTTAATTAACGACAGCTTGATGCCACCGATTGAATCACTTGTTACATCTCCATTAAATTCACTTCCAGATACTTTACCGATAGGCGGTGATATATTAAATCCGGCTTGGACAGAGGTGAAAGTTGAAGATAATTGGCGGGCGATAAAAAATCAATGGATAGTATTGGCAGATAAAAGTACCAAAGATAAACTAACATCATTAGGTGCCAGCATCGAATCGGACCGCTCATACGCGGGGTTGAAATTATCGTTATTACGTTTCACCGTGCCTGACAATCTAAATTCAAAACAAGCATTGGCATTTTATTTACCCGAACCTGTTGTTGAAACACTCGACCGAAATCACGTTTATCAAGCTCAATCTGCGCTCAACATTGCGCAAACCATATCGCAACCGAATGCTGAGAAACAAAGCGAAGCGCAACCAAATCAAAGACTATTAGGCGGCCCATTTTGTGCTGACAACCTGCGTATTGGAATGGTAGACAGTGCTGTACAGCAGAGCCATCCGGCGTTTAATGATGTAAAGATAACAGCTAAATCCTTTCTCTCTGGTAACGTAAAATCTCCTACATTACATGGCACAGCAGTAGCTAGTGTTCTTCTAGGAAAAATTGATAATCAAACAGCTTTACTTACAGGCGCTCATTTGTACTCTGCCGAAGTTTTTTATCGTCAATCCGATTATGCTCAAGGCGCAACGTTAAACGCCATGATCGAAGCGATTAATTGGTTAATAGAAGAGCATGTCAACGTTATTAATATGAGCCTCGCCGGCCCTGACAACGCAATATTAAAAGCCGTGATCAATGCAGCACTCGAGAAAGGTGTTTTTATAGTTGCAGCCGCAGGCAATGAAGGACCCGCTGCGGCTGCTGTATTCCCTGCTGGGTATAAAGACGTTATAGCTGTGAGCGCAATTGATCAAAATCAGCAACCTTATAGATGGTCGAATCAGGGATCTCATATTGACTATGCTGCATTGGGAGTTAATGTCTTGACCGCACAATCTCAAGACCGCACAGGGCGCGAGTCAGGAACTTCCATGGCTGCTCCTGTCGTATCCGCTGCGCTGGCATGTACTTTAGCTAACATCCCGGAATTTAATAGAAGCGCAATACTTAGCGCGCTTGCTGCAAAAGCGATTGACCTAGGACCTGTTGGTAAAGACCCTATTTTTGGTTTAGGGGCTATTCAGCAATAGCAAGGTGTCTGATTTACCCGTTTGTAAAACTCTATTTGTGCGAGTGTATTCATGTTTTGAACTGAAACGTCTTAAAACCTTCGATTTATGGTAGTTAGACTTTGTTGAAATGTCGTGTAGTTTGAAACTGGAAAAACTCAAGTGTTATAAAGATACGACGAATTAAGGTTTGAAACTTAGATCTTGCGGATAGGCTAACTAACCGAGATGAACGAGAGCGCACAGGCAGGGCCTTTATTGAATTACGGTTAGTGCCAGAAGGAGATTGTCAGGATTTTATACACTATTGCAAATCAAGTGAGTTAAGCAGCCAAACGCTGTTGGTACTTGTGCTCATTAATGAAAGGCGTCGAGTGTTAGCGGTAAGCCCGTTTTACTGCGAACGACTAACTAAGCACATTGCAGCCGCCGAGACAGTAATACCGATCATCGCGGATGAGAAACGGCTATCGAACGGCCCCCTCACCCACGTGCTTTTTCGGTGCATTTTCGTGTGATTTATTGAACAGGTGTCGAGTTACTTTACACATTATTCTCAACTTTCACCTACCTTTTTTTAACTTATTGTAATCAATGAGATTTTTATTTTGGTATATTTATTGCTGTTCAAATAATAAGCAATACGGAAAAAATTATCTATATAGATAAATTCCAACCTAAAATAGAAGGATTTAAATACAATGATGACATTCAATAAATTTACCTTAGGTTTAGTTTTTATTGCATTCACAGGAATGGCCAACAGTATCGTCATTACATCTCTTGAAGACGCGACCAACGGTGGCGGTTTTTTTGGTGAAGTCACTTTTACAAATAGCGGTTTCAACACGGTTACGATTACAGCCGATATTTCGAGCCCTCTCAATACCGGAATTACTCAAGGCGATATTCTCGGCCTCTGGTTTGATTTTAGTGATTTTAACTCGCTGGGCAACTCATTGATATTCGGTGGAACCACTCCTGTTCTTGGTAGTGACTTCGGTGAAAATTCAGTAGGTTCTTCAATAAGTGGTAACAATAATGTAAATATAAATGGCGCGGGTGCTACCAATTGGGACTTGGCAGTTAAAGTTGGTGAAAACGGGTCTGATGGTGGTTTCGTTCAAACGCTTAGCTTCCAGGTAATGTTGACAGGACTTGACGAAACGCAATTTATTGGGCAACGCGTAGGCATGCGAGTACAAAGCATTGCCGGTGCTACTGAATTTAGTCAGGCGACTGGCGAAGATGCGGGGTCGTCAAAGTTACTAGGCACAAATACAACTGAAGTGCCAAGCCCTGGGGCGCTTGCCCTGTTAGGCTTAGGATTGATGGGTCTCGGTTTTGTGCGTCGTAAAACTAAAGCCTAGTTTCACCTCAAGCGCTGCTTGTGTCCATCGTAACCAGCGGCTCCAGTACTTAGCACAAATCACAGCCCCTTCGGGGGCTGCTTTTGTTTGCTCATAAAGCCGCTAGAACTTAACATTTATGTGCTCGACGCTGGCAAGCTATGTGCCTTTTAGCAAACATCAATATCTAGTTTCAAACATTTATATGCTCGCACACTATTTTTTGCTTCACTAGTCACGCTTATCTAGTCTTCTATTTTGTTTTTGTTCTTTCCTTTTTCTATCATCTCTTTTACCTTATTTTCCTTCTCGCACCTACGTTCCCGTTAGTTATTCTATTCCTTTATTATTTTTCTCAACTTTCTTCATTAGCATTCCTTCTATATATAGCAGCTCTTGCTGCCTGTTTTTAAATATAAAAGTTTATTTATTCACTTTTTTTAAAACAAGAGGGAATAAATCAATTTTTGATTCGTTATCTAAGTGTCATTCAAAGCAAACTACGAGGAAACCTAAAATGACTAAGCTAAATAAAATAGTACAAGTAATGGTAATTGCAGGCGTTGCACAAATTTCAATGAGCGCGTTCGCTGCCGACACAAGCATTAGCCAATCCATCAATGCTTCTAATGAAACTAACGTATCACAATCGACCAATACAGAGTCCGGTCAAAATAGCATGAAGATGAACAATGACACTTCAGCAACGTCTTCTACGAAAGTAGACGCAGAGACTGATAATACATCAATGTCAGGTTCGCAAGAGTCTATAGAAAATGAAGAAAGCTCAGATGGTTCGATTGAATCAGATAACTCTGTTGAATCAGATAGCTCTGTTGAGTCAGACAATTCTGTTGCTAATGATGATTCGGATGACTCGGATGATTCAACTGATAAAACAGAAGAACAATCGAGCGCAAATAGTGTGGATATGAGCAATTTAGTAAAAGTTGATACCGTGCAAACAGCAACTATTAAAACGCTAGGTACACTTTCTGAAGTGGGGAACAACCTAGTAACCGGCACCTCGAATAGCTTCGAAGGCCAGCTAACAAGTGTATCTTCATTAGCAAGCAACACTACATTAGATTCAGCATCGCTGCTAAGCACTGATAATAGTATGCCTGGAGAGTCTTCTGAGTCCATTGCTGATAGTGACGAGATATTGGCCCAAGAACAACCTGACAGCGCAATAACAGGAGACGAGACTGACAGAGCAGTTACAGGAGATGAAGCTGACATTGCAGCAACCGGTGACGAAGCTGACAGTGCAGTACCTGAAGACGAGTTAGATAGTGACATGTCATCAGGTTTAGATAACTCAATATTAGCTGAAAACACAACTAATTTGACGAGTGAACTTGCTACAACATTAGCACAAGACAGCGCATTAACTTCCGTTACCGACGCATCAGCGGTTGTAGACCAAGCGATTCAGGCCAATTTAGTTGATTCAATCACTAGTAATACTCAGAGCTCAGTTTCTGAATCGGTGAATAGTCAAATCAGTACTTTGGTTTCTGAACAGATTAATAACGAAATCGCCGTTGCCACAGCATCTGAAGTAGTCAACAACATTAGCAATGACTTAAGTATAGGTCTCTAATTATTGACTTACCTAACAACGCCGACCTGGGGTCGGCGTTCATTTCATTCTCATAAGGATCCTAAAATGAAATTAATTATTTATAACATTATTGGTTTGTTAGCAGTCTCTGCAAGTGCAAGCGTAATAGCAGATTCAAACAGTGACTTAAGCATTAGCGGTGAAGTTAACGCCGGATTAATTAACAATTCAGCATTGAGTGTGGACGAGATTGATAATGTGTCTGACGAGAGCGATAGCGGCAACGAAATAGGCATAAAACTTAACGCACAATGGTTACCAAATGAAAAATTCAAACTGGTTACGGGCTATTCTTATCAACAACAAAATTACAATAAATTCAGTCAATTTGACCTGGCACTTCATCAAGTCAATTTAGATACTAGCTACCAATTAAATACGGGCGAAATCGGGGTTAGACTTGATGCCGCAACAGCAAGCTTAGCGACAAAGACATTCTTAGATTTTCAACAGGCTACTATGTATTACGGTTTATTTATTCAGCCACAAACATATATACGTACCAGCTTCAAAATCAAGAATAAATCATTTGCAGAGTTAACCGATAGAGACGCAGAGGCTTTGGCTGTATCGGCAGATATATTTCACTTTGCCAATAACGCGAATACGATGTTGATGGTTGGCTTTAATATCGAAGAAGAAACGGCAATTAATGAAGCATTTACTTTTAAAGGGTTGGGGTTTGGTACTAAGGTTTCACACAAGTTTACATTATTCGGATTAGGTTCTCAGATTGGCTTAGATTGGCGCTACCAGGTCAAAGACTATATG
Organism: uncultured Glaciecola sp.; assembly: GCF_937770335.1. Classification (GTDB taxonomy): domain Bacteria; phylum Pseudomonadota; class Gammaproteobacteria; order Enterobacterales; family Alteromonadaceae; genus Glaciecola. The sequence continues at coordinate 92,804 of NZ_CALJHY010000002.1, read as the reverse complement.
AGCATTAAAAACGTTGAGGCTGAGTCTCAAGAAGGAACACAAAGAGATGAAAATAGGCAAGTCATTACTGCAACTTGGTCGGTTGATATATTAGACAATTTAGCCATCAAAACAGAATTAGAAAGCGGAGACTATGGGTCTGACCAAGACAGCTTAACTTACAAACAAAACGTTGCAAGTGTAGGCATTAGCTATAAATGGTAGCATTCTTAGCTATTCGCACCTTAAGACCAGTCGATACGCATACCTGTATTGACCGCATTGCCCGCATTGCCCGCGATAACATGTTCAAGGATGAACATTAACATGCGCCACGAGAAAGCATCTAGCTCGCCTGGTCATTAAAACAACCCCATTTATTGCTGTTATTTTTAACCCTCCTAAAAGTATAAATCACATCGCTTGTTTTCAATAAGTTGACAGTATCGCCATAAGCCTAAATAATCTAGATAAAGCAACACAACAATAATGCTTAATTGCTTTGGGATCATCATGGATAAACAAATCAGCGCGCGCAGCACGAGCCAAAAAGCATTACGCATCAATTTAGACGAAAAAAAATACGGTACCATCGTCGAGATTGGCGCAGGCCAGGAAGTGGCGAGACAGTTTTTTCTCGCCGGTGCCGCTGCAGGGACTATTGCTAAAACCATGTCTGCGTATGATATGAAGTTTTCTGATGCTATTTACGGCGTTCAAGAAGATCGACGTTACGTCAGTAAGTCTAGAGTTCAAGCAATGATGGATCAAGAATTTAAACTCGTGGTTGATCGAGTTGGTGACATTCGCTCTAAGTCCTCACGCTATTTTGCATACGCTGCTACCGTTGCTGCTAAGAGCTTTAAAGGAAATAATGAGTGTCATGCCTGGTGCGGCATAAGAGTTCAAATGTACCCCGGCGCTGAAGCCTCTGAGATAACCATACATGTTCGAATGTCTGACGATAACGCAGAAGCCCAGCAACAAGCATTAGGGGTAATCGGTGTTAACCTTATATACGCCGCTTTCTACTATTTTGAAAACCCTAGAAAAATCATTGATTCGTTAACCGATAATATGAAAACCAACCGTATCGAAGTCGATTCAATTGATTTTCAAGGTCCCTATTTTGAAGACCTTGATAATAGAATGAAAAACATTCACTTGATTAGAAGTTGGAAAACACGCGCCATAATGTTGAAACCAGATGGTTCAGTGGCTGTGCCCGCAGAATTGCTTTACAAAAAAAATGTGCTGACGATCCGCGGCTCTTTCCGGCCAGTAACAAAGCTAAATATAGATATGATCGAACAGGGTAAAAAATCTTTTTATGAACTTGAAGATGTAACACCTGAAAACTCCATTGCCATTGCTGAAATTTCACTTAACGATGCGAAAGGTAATGACGCCAACTTTTCAGAACAAGATATTATTCAGCGTGTGCAAGTCTTAAATTCACTGGGTTATCATGTAATGGTTTCAGACTATACCCGCTACTTTTCTTTGCGCGCCTATTTTCGTCAATACACTAATCTTAACATTGGCATCGTAGTGGGTATGATAAACGTTAAACAAATTTTTGATGAGGATTTTTATCGTGGTGTTGAAGGTGGCATCTTAGAGGGCTTTGGTAAACTGTTCCCCGACCATACTCGTTTATTTGTGTATCCAGAGCTTAATTCAGAAGATGAAATTAGCGAGTTCACGGATGTAAAAGTGCCCGAGCACTTACGTTTTTTATATCGCCATTTACTCGAAAATGGTTTCATTTCAGGTATAGAATGCAGTGATAAAGCACTGTTCAAAATATTCTCTCGGAGCATATTAAAACAGATCCCCAAAGGGCGAGGTTCTTGGGAGAACTATCTTCCCGAAGAAGCCGTCAATGAGATTGTAAATCATAATTTTTTTGGTTTTAGAGAATAGTAGATTATTCTCTCTGAATAGTAGTTATTGATACATTCAACTGGTGTTGATTAGGTAGACTTTAGGTTATACTCACTTTTTTGCCTTATCTGCATTTTCGGAACCGTTATGCGTTCAATCCTCGTATCTATCCTAGCGCTATTTCTAGGTATTTTTTTGCTGTTACTAGGCAACAGTTTGCTCACTACACTGTTGGTTTTGCGCGGCGTATCAGAAGGTTTCTCAGGGCAGTTTTTAGGTATTCTTACGTCAGTCTATTTTTTAGGCGCATTCGTTGCAACGTTGCTCGCTTCCAATATGATAAAGCGGATGGGTCATATTCGCTGTTTTACGTTCTGTACTGCCTTGCTTGGCTGTAGCGTTTTAGCTTACGTTCTCTTCGTCTCACCAGTGGCATGGTTGTTTATTCGATTTTTTACTGGTTTTGGTATGTTTGTTGTCTATACCGTGGTCGAAAGCTGGCTACATGGTCAAACACAAGATACTTATCGTAGTCGTGTATTTTCCATCTATACCCTCATCAATTTAATCGCTGTTGCAGCTTCACAGCAACTCTTGCTGGTCGACAATGCCACTAGTTATACGCTTTTTATCATCGCTAGCTTTCTTATCACAGCGGCAGTTATGCCAATATCTTGGACACGTTTACAACAACCGAATGTGGCCGTTGATATGCCATCGATGAGTATTCTAAAAGTCTTTGATGCAGCGCCTGTAGCCGTAACTGGTTGCTTAGTTTCGGGCTTAATTATGGGGCCATTTTGGGGGCTAACACCATTATTTGTGAGCGAGTTAGGCTACACCAATCAAGAATTAGCTGCTTTTATATCGCTTTCTATTCTTGGCGGCGCTTTGATTCAATACCCGGTCGGTCGTTGGTCGGATTACATGGATCGCCGACGCGTTATTCTGTTTACCTTTATACTAGGCGCTCTAGTGGCATTATCGATGGCAATTTGCGCAAAGTATTTTTCAGATCAACGTGAGTTAATAACTGCACTTTCGGCTATTTTTTGTGGACTCGTACTAGCTGTTTATCCTATTTCCGTCGTACACCTCGTCGATCGAATTCATAAGGACCATCTGGTCGCCGGCTCTAGTAGTCTATTAATGATTTATGGTTTAGGATCTTTTATTGGTCCAGCTATTGCTGGATTTGCTTTAAAATATATGGGCGCAAGCGCCCTACCCGCCTACTATCTATTTGTGTTGGTAATATTCAGTTTCATTCTAATAGTGCAATTGATCCGCTCACGCATCGTTGAAATACCAGAAGACCATGAAAGTCGATATGCGGCGATGGTGCGTACATCACAAAATGTACTTCCCATGCATCCCGAATCTGAAGAGGTGTTGGATATACCCGAAGACCGCCGTAGCGAAGATATTGCAGACCACAAAGTTGGCTAACAATTTAGCAATGAATAGGCTTTTGACACTAACAGAATGAATTTATTGGCCTAAATAAATCCTTCGCTACATAGTCTACTGTGCAGCGCTTTGATATGTTGGGGTCCAATTTCACAACAGCCACCAATAATCGATGCACCATTTCTCACCCAACTCATGGCATGTTCCGCATACTGCTGTGGACTCAAATCTTGACGCATTTCAAGCGTTTCTACAGTGTCTCCAGGATACAATGATTCTACAGATACAAAGCCATTTGCATAGGCACCAAACGGCCCCTTTTGCTTACTCAATAACGACCAACATCCGCTGATTGCCTCCGGTTGACTGCAATTTAATAGTGTAGCTTGAGTATTGAAAGACTCGAGTGCCAGCAACGCATCTTTTAACGATTCGCCACTACGTAATTGCTCTGGATGATCGTCACTGACGGTGAATGCAAGCCATACCGGTTTGCCACTTTCAATTGCAGCAGTGCAGGCAGCACGCGCCTCGGTTATAGATGACATTGTTTCACATATAAACAGATCACTAGCTCGCGATTGCAGTTCAACAAGGCGACGGTAGGTAGCAAGTGAGTCTTCAAACGACAAGGACACTTCTGGCCGATAACTAGCCACTAAAGGTGGCAGGCAGCCTGCGATCTTAACCTCATTACAGTCAGCTAAGTCAATCGCCTCTTGGGCTGCATTCATGGCTCGCTGATGAAGTTGAGCTAATTGAGCAAGTTGATTCTCTCGTTTTAAGCGCTGAGGTGTTGCAGTATAAGTGTTAAGCGTGATTACACGCGCGCCGCTATCTATGAATTCACGATGTAGGTCTCGAACAAGCGTTGGCTCATTTAACATGATGTCAGCGGACCACATAGGCGTCACTGCACGTGAACTCCTGCGCAATAATTCTTGCCCCATGCCTCCATCAAGTAAGGTGATATTGCTCATTTACTTCCCTCTTATTTATTTGTATTACAACGCCTCGGGGCGATATTGTATTGCCTATGAATTGTATTGCAACTGCTAACTAAAAAGCGCTCTACTATTCAAAAAATCGTTACATATTTGAATAAAAAAGCGGCTTCTGGGCATAACTAAGTAATTACCCTAATTACTGCTAATTGCTGCTTATCACTGCTTATCACTGCTTATCACTGCTTATCACTGCTTATTATTTAGCATGCACTAATTGTTTAAGATAGTTCCCTAAGTTTTGAATGCCAGTCGACATTTTTTGGGTATGCTTGGCGGTCAAATCCTCTGACCAGCCATCTTGGTTGATGTCATCAAGGGCTTGTTTACCATCAAAATCGACATAAGCAAGGCGAGCACATAATGCCTGTGGTGTTAAGCCAAAGGCTATCCCGGGTAACAGCGCAACCCCCGTATCCGCTAGAACCTTACTACAAATTTCTGCATCAGTGTAAATTCCCATATTATTTAGCGTCTCTCTATACTGCGTAAAATCAAGCAGCATATAAAAGCCTCCTTCGGGCGCATGTGCATTCAACCCTGCCACAACTAGCGCTTTATGAATATGCGCGCCAATGGCTTTTAGAATGACTCTTTGGTTTTTCACATATTGATGCATTGTTGCATTGTCAGAGTAGGCAGTTATGGCTGCATATTGTATAGGGGATGACGCACAAGAATAGGTTTCTGATGCGATCCCAAGCATAGCCTCTTTTAATTGGGTATCATAATTTTGTGGCAAAATGGCAATACCTAATCGCCATCCACCTGCCCCCGCCCATTTAGATAAACCTGAGGTCACAAAGGTCCCTTCTGGGTAGTATTTTGCAATACTAACGTGTTGATTATCGTGTTGTAGTGGAGCATAAATTTCATCTGATATGACTTTCGCCCCAAACCGACTTAACACCGCAGTCAATGCTCTAAGTTCATGATCTGAATAACATAAGCCATCTGGATTGCCTGGACTGTTTAAGAAAACAAGTAAGCTTTTATAATTTTTCGCCGCCTCACTTAAGGTTTTTTCGAGAATGTCAGGCGTTATCCTATAACGTTTATCAAAGCTAGTTTGCATCATAAAGGTAGCATGACCCAATAATTTGGCCTGTGGCTCATAAGATACCCAAGCAGGTGCAGGAATTAATACAGCTGCATCCGTATAAGCACACATAATGGTATACAGTAATGCTTTTGAACCCGGCGCGATGAAAACTTGATCGGCACTAATAGGACGTTTTTCAAAGGCTGAGTGATATTCAGCCACTTGATTTCGCAAGGCTTCCAAACCCTGTACCTGAGTGTATTCTTTGCGGTCCGCATTCTCTATTAGAGCCTGTTTCAGCACCGGCGAAATCGGAAATGGTGATTGGCCAAAACCAAACCGAAATACCTGTTTGCCATTTTTTTCAATAGCTGCCGATTGTTCATTTAATAATAAAGTACTCGATGGAGTGATTTGACGATACATAAGTAAGATATTCCTGTTTTTATTTAACCTTATTATTTATAATTCAACTTTACTGACATAGTATAATGAGCGATTATTCATGACATCAGCACAACTTCAGGCATTTGTAACTGTTGCACAAGCTAAGAGTTTCACAACCGCGGCGCTATTACTTGGCATCAGCCAGTCAGCAGTATCACATGCTATAAAATCAGCCGAAAAAGAATTAGGTGTTTCGTTGTTTATGCGCGGCAAAGCCGAAATCGTACCCACTGAATTTGGGGAAAAAATATTAGCGAAAGCCCACTCTGTTTTAGGATTGTTTGAATCAATCAAACAAACCGCCAATGAAACGAAAAATATGCAGCAAGGTATATTGAAAATAGGCTCGTTTGGCCCTTCTTTTTCTACGCGCTTACTGCCTACTATTTTGCGAGAATATCAACGAATCCATCCGAATATAAAGGTCTATGTAGAAGAAGGCGAAGATCATTTGGTAAAAGAGTGGATCGCAAATCGTAAGGTGGATTTAGGCTGTATTATTATGCCGGAGCAAGAGTTAGATCATATTTATCTGACAACAGATAAGCTGGCTGTGGTGGTATCTGAGGAACATCCGTTAGCGGCAAAGTCTGCAGTTGAGTTACAAGACCTATGTCAATTTCCCTTCATATTAACGGAAGGGACTACCGGAAAAATGGTGCTAGAACTATTCAAACGTTCTAGTTTTTTTCCAAATATTCAATATAATAATATTCAGATAATGAGCATGTTGTCGATGGTATCGTCTGGTGTAGGAGTTTCAGTTACAGCAGAGCTTTCAATACCAATTGGAAATCAAGGAAAAGTAGGGTCTTACGTAGTAAAACCCTTGATCCCTATCGTAAAAAGGGAGATCAGTTTAGCGGTTCAAAATATACATCACTTATCCCCTGCCGCTCAGGCGTTTGTAAAAGTAGCAAAAAAACTTCAACGAGCAGGTAAATTGAAACATCTAGAAACCTGAACCTGCTGGCCAGAGTCCTGACCAGAGGTTATTCTTTAAAAGATTAGAACTGGTATTTAGCTCTCAAATACCAAGAACCACCTTCGTAGTTTGCTGGAGTTCTGCGTGGGTATTGTAGACCAACACTCAAACGGTTAGCATTCGGTTCTCCAATTTCATCAACGTACTCGTCAAAGATATTGGATACACCTGCTGTCAGCGTAACGTCTTCTGATGCGAAGTAATTAAACTCCATATCAAAGAACATAACCGAACCGACTAGCGCTGATGGAGATGACGGATCATTGATTGTTCCGCGCTCATCATAGTGCTCACCATAAAAATTAGCTCGTAACATAAGCTGATAATTTTCACCAAAATCGGTAACAGCCGTTGCAACGAAACGATTTTCAGGATAGTTATTTTCAATATCTTCTACTGAACTATCACTAACTGGTTGAATGCCATTCACATCTGCTTGGCCTACCACGTCAATTTTGTTGTAGTTATAGGCGAATGTAAACTTGCTCTGAGCAGCATTACTCCAATCCATTGACGTTGTGTAGACTATATCAAGACCTTGATGTTCTACATCTAGTGCATTGGTAAAGAATGATACGGTACCACCTGAAGACACTGATATATCACCTGTACGATAAATACGGTCATCCACATCAGTTTTATATAAATCAACCGCCAGGTTACCGTTTTCAAAACCGCTGTATGTAAATCCTAAACTAAGACTAACTGATTCTTCTTCTTTCAGTTCTTTTGCACCATTTGCGATAGCTTGAGGATTATCAGTTCTAACTAAGCCTTCCTCAACCTGCGCGCCAGTTGAACCATCAAAGGTAGTAATAATCGTCGTTACATTTGCTTGGCCCGGAGTTGGTGCATGAAAACCTGTAGATACAGCGCCGCGAATGACAAAATCGTCAGTAATGTTATAGCGACTTGCTATTTTACCGTTTACTGTACCGCCAAAATCTGAGAAGTCTTCATATCTAAGAGCACCCTGTAACAATAAATCGTCTGATATGTCGTATTCTACATCGACATATAAGCCAATGTTATCGCGACTAAATTCGCCAGCATCCGCTGGTGTCACAGCAGTCATACCACTTGGACCTGCGCCAACTAAAGCCGCAGCTTCACCCGCTACAGTACTGAATGTTTCTTCGCGCCATTCGGCACCAAAACCAAGGAAAACATCGTCAGCTAAAGGCATAGAGAAGTCTGCATTGAAGTTTAATTCTTCTTGCTCATAACCACCCATGTCAAAATCACGTTGACCTGGTTGACCGTTCTCTACAAGACCAGTATTCACTGTATTATTCAAATAGTAGGCTAATTCATTTTTACCAAAACCAACACTTAAGTCATAAGTCAGATCAGAACTAGTCTCACCTTTCAAGCCTGCAACAACACTTGTGTCTTTCTGTGCGCCATCAAGGAAAGGAGTATAGCCCGCAGGAAGTGTGTCCACGTTAGTTAACGTACTATGGCCAGGATTACGGTAGAAAAAGCGATAACGACCATCAGTGTCAGCATAACCGCCGTGCATATATAGCTCACCCAAATCGCCTACTGCATATCCAGAGTTGAAAGCCATGCGTGTACCACTAGTTTCAGGACGGCCCCAAGATTGGACGAAAGGTTCATCGCCAAAAGGAGAGTCAGAACCGACACCTTGCACACCATCATCAATTAGTTGTTGTCCATCAGCTCGCTGAATACCGCGAGAAAGCGCGTCATTATCATTAGTTTCAAAGCTGATATTGAAAAAACCTTCAGTACCTAATGCAAAACCAGCATTAGCTCCTACTATCCAACTTTGCTCACCTTCGAAAAATTCACCATATTGGCCAACAACGCTGCCGCCTTCGCTAGCATCTTTAAGCTGGAAATTCATTACGCCGGCAATAGCATCAGAACCATATTGCGCAGCAGCACCATCGCGCAGCACTTCAACACTCTTAAGCGCAATACTTGGGATCATTCCAATATCTACGCCATGCGCACCATTTCCGGCTGCGGGTGCAAAAAACTGGACCAAAGACGAGCGGTGACGACGTTTACCATTAACTAAAACAAGTGTTTGGTCAGGTGCCATACCACGTAATGAAGTAGGACGGATAAATGCGCTGCCGTCACCTGTAGCAGGAGTTGCCGTGAAGGATGGCACCAATGATTTAAGATTATCAGTTATATCTGCAGTGTTACCATTTGCGGTAAATTCCTCACCCGAGAACACATCAATTGCCACTGGTGAATCAGTTACAGTTCTAGGTGCACCACGTGTACCGAGCACCGCGATTTTTTCAACATTAACTTTTTGTTCTGCTGCTTCTTGTGCCATAACATGTCCAGCAATCGATATGCCTGAAAATACTAATGTTATAGCGGTAGCTATAAGCGTCTTTTGGGTTTTCATGTTCTCGTTCCTAGTAGTAGTGTTTCTTCTGCTGTTCTCTGATAATTAATTTCTTTTATAAAAAGAAATTATCAGAGAACAGCTTATATATGAGTAGTGTGCGGAGATGTTGCTGACGGCGAGCGTTCCCTAGCTCGTCGGTGAAAGAATTTAAGGGAATAAAGTGTCTCTGTCAACTTGTTCCCAAGTTCGAGGGGCGAAGCCTGAAGGACGTGTAATGTATTGTCCTCCCTTTTAGTAGGCCTCTCAAAGCTATCGAGCTGTCGCGATGACAATAATTTTTAGTCTAAAGTCGTAGCCTACTTAACTACCTTATTCTCGAGTATCTGTTTTAGACCCTGCATGAAATCCATCGGAATGGGAAAAATAACAGTGTTACTTTTATCTCCTGCAATTTCGGTCAGTGTTTGTAAATACCTTAATTGCAGTGCTTGGGGTTGTTTTGCTAAGGTGTTTGCAGCCAGAAGTAATTGTTCTGATACCTCATTTTCTCCTAGCGCATGAATAACTTTTGCACGACGCGTCCGTTCGGCCTGAGCCTGCTGCGCCAAAGCGAGAAACACAAAGAAGCAATAACAATACCCAAATGCGCAAACTAAACATGTTGTTTACTCTAATTAATAAACAGTTAAACCATAGAAGTTAGGCGATATTCTACTGAAACTTGTGTTGGGTGTTTGACACAGGTCAAAATTAAATAAAAAAGAGGTTAAGCAGTTACGACACAAGTCATTATAATTTGACGATAAAATATACTAATCTATAGCCGGAGCGCTATAGAAATTAGGTCTTAGGATAATGTCTCAGACACGGAATTTGTGTCTTCAGTGGATTCAATGACTAATATTTCTCTATCGACTTTGCTAATGTACTTGGACTTACTGTTGCCAGCCAATTTAAGATTTGCCTTTTTAGCACGTGCTTTTAAAATCTGATTACTTTTTTTACGACGGTTCATATATACGTTCTCAATCTATCAATGCTGATATTGCTCTGTTTTCAATTATAGCCTGAAACTATTATCTTATGTATGCGCTTTTCTGATACATTTTTATACTTAACTATTTCAAGCAGGGTTTGTTTGTAGTGGCATGATCATTTTAGCCTACTAAAACGGCGACGACTTTATATTCGTAAAGAGAGATAATGTGATGTGAATACCAAAGGCATTCACATTATTTTTGAACAAAAGACTGCTGTTAATTATATGCTCATTAGGAGAAGAAATGAGAAGACTTGGTATGCCAATCTACTCACAAAAAGAGTGGTTGACTCGATTACAAACATCTAATTATATTGATGGCCCGATCGATATTTACAACCAGCAAGGCAGAGTCGTCGAGCTTGAAAAGCGAGTTGCTACACTTCTAAACAAACCAGCAAGTTTGTTTTTCCCAAAAGGCACAATTGCTCAACTGTGCGCTCTGAAAGTATCCGCCGAGCAGCGCAACGATACCAATGTTGTGCTGCATTCTATGTCGCACATGGTTGTAGATGAATATGACGCTTATCAAACTCTCATGGGATTAAATGGTATTCCTATCGGGGCTTGCGATAGTCCTTTTGATATCAACGATATTCAAGCAATAGAAGAAAAATTTGCGACTGTTTCTATTGAGCTACCAATTCGTCGTGCGGGTTTTAAACTAACTCCATGGAAGCAATTAGAAACAATGAGTTATTGGTGTAAGTCTGAGCAAGTTCATTTTCACATGGATGGCGCTCGCTTATGGGAATCAGCTTGTGCTTATCAAAAATCGGTAGCAGATATTAGTGAATTATTTGATTCAGTGTATGTGTCTATGTACAAAGGACTTGGCGCGATGGGCGGGGCTATTTTAGCCGGTGAGACTGACTTTATAGACGCATGTAAAGTGTGGCGGAGTCGATTAGGTGGTAATGCTTTTACGTCATTTCCTATGGTCATCGGCGCTTTAGACGGTTTAGATAACCGCCTCAAACAGATACCTGAATTTCTGACTCGCGCAACACAAGTTGCCAGGCTGCTCACCCGCTTTCCTCAATTAGAGGTTAACGCCCCGCAAACAAATGGCTTTCTTGTTTTCCTCGAAGGTGATCTTGGCGAACTTGCTAAGAAAGCCAAGCACCTGAATCAAAAAATGGATCTGCAACTTTTTAGTCAATTTTCAACATTTCCTACTACACATAAACACATGATTGAAATACAGGTTGGTGCAGATCATCAGGCAATAAGTGATGAAGAAATAGTCGAATATTTTACTTTACTGCTTAGGTAGCGATTTTTACTGCCTTAAGTGCGCTACAAACAAAGTAGAAAAAATATTTATGGTCTTAAAAATGGGAATGTAAAATAGACAATGAAATGCTTATCTCCGCTTTAAATTGAAAACTCTAATATTTTCACTTGGGCTGTGTTGATTGTGATCCATCTCTACCACCAGCGGGACAATAACGGTAGGAATATCCAATTTATTAATTAAGGGGACGATAGGCAAGATGTCGCCCATCATTCCGATTGCAATTGCGCGGCACCATCAATGTCGGGTGCTAATCTACAATTTACCCTGTGCCACATCAACAATGGCTTGTTGCTGCAGTTGCTGTTCGTTAACCGTTAGACTGTTCTCGCTGTCTGAAATAGACCAACACCAGAATTGTTCTTTCCCTACTTGTTCTGTCTGAGGTGATAAGGTAATGGTCAACTCACGAGCGGGATCAACACTGAAGGGTTGAGGTAAAGGGAACAAGATTTGATCCCAATGCGTAGGTATATCGTTTGGGCCAGTGCCAAATTGGACACCGGGGCTAAGCTGCGCACTGAACCAGCCACACAGAGCAAATATGTCGGTTTTTTCGCTGGGTATTAGCTTTGCCGTAAATACTCTTGGTGTCTCTGTTTTAGTAATAGTAAGCATGTCTAGCTCACCTAAATCAGCGACACTATCCAACAAACTATCAGGGCTAAGTGCGACCAAATCAGATTGCTGAAATGGTACGTGCGCTATGGGAGAAAAATCAAGACCGTAAGGAAGCTCTTGTAAAAAACACAAATCCTCCAATACATCTTCATCAACAACCAGTCCCACGTGCAGGCTCAGTTGAGCGGGGATCATTGTTCCTCCCTTAGCCAGATAGCGATCCCTGACTGTCAACAGCGGCTCCAACATAGCCTCGTAAAACAGGCAGTGCCCCATCCACTCCGACACAATAACATCCACTTTTTCGTCTAACTGAAGCGACTCATGATCATCATGATAAAAATCAATATTCTCAAAGCCGTTAACGAGAGCAATTTCTTGTGCGTTCTTGATAAAAGGCGAACGATCGACTGCAATCACTTTACCTGCTTTAGCGCGCGCAGCAAACATGGACAATACACCGCTACCGCATCCAAAATCGAGGACGCTATGTTCTGGTTTGACTACTGCATTTATGGCTTTTTCGTACGCCTCGGTACGAACAAGATCCTGAAGCATGACCTTGTGCATGGCTACATCGCGATAAGACATACGGTGACGCCCTGCACTACCGTCCGTTTCATTTGCGCTTATGTCAACGCTGTTGTTGCCGTCATTAGTCTTACTCATAACCATCTCATGTATTTATTTATGCCATATTCTAACAGGCTGCTGATTAACCAGGTACTTATTATCCTTTATGAAAAATCTGGTTTTCTAGTGTGTGGCCATTAATCAATTGTTGATAATGCCAACCTTGTAAATGGCAGCATTGAAGCAATTGAATGTCGAAAGCCTCGTCTGACTTTTCATATTCAATTACATACTCTTTTGCCTGACTTTTATGAACATGACGCACTGATGGTAAACTAGAAAACACTTTTTCAGCATCATCGTATTGTTGAGACAATCGTAAAGTGACGAAGCCCTGGTTATTTGTGCTTTGGCTTAATGCGCTATGTTCCGTCAACTTGCCGTTATCAAGATGAAGCACTTGGCCACACAAACGTTCAAGTTCGCTCAAATCGTGAGAACTCAAAATAAATGTAGTTTCATTACTCAGTGCACTAATCAACTCTCTCACTTCACGAGCATGCACAGGGTCAAGCCCGGCAGTAGCCTCATCAAGCATCACAATTTGAGGCTGACCAATCAACGCTTGAGAAATAGTCACACGTTTGCGCATACCGTGAGATAAATCCTTCGGTCGCTGATTTGCCGCATCCCCCATGCCGACCAGTTCAAGCACTCTAGCACTCTCTTTTTTTGCTTGTACCTTGCTGAGTCCTTGCAACTGACCATAAAACGTCAGTTGATGAATTATACTAAAGCGAGGATCTAGTTGAGCATCTTGTGGTAAAGCCGTTAGTTTACCAAATAAATGCGCATTACCTGGTCGTTTACCCATGAGCGTCAAGTCACCGGAACTCGGAAAAATGTATCCGCACATTAGACTAAATAACGTGGTTTTTCCTGCACCGTTTGGCCCGACAAGTGCAACGGGGGGACCTTTATTTATCTCGAAAGTCACACTATCAAGCGCAAGTTTAGAACCAAACTGCTTAGTCACTCCAGACGCTTTTATCAACGAGCTCATAATGAACTCCTTGCAAACACTCGCTCAGCAAAAATCAGTAATACCATTGTTTGTATCAGGGGTACGCCTATACTTAGCATCAAGCCAGCATTTTGAGCTGCCAAATCAGCTAATTGATAACCAGGAAAAATATAGTTTAAAATAGCGAGTGCTGGCAGCTGCCATGTCAACAACCCAATGATAATATTGCCCCCAGCAAAAAACAAAATAGCCACTACAAAGGCTAAGCGTGCAGAGCGTGCAAAAGTATTTATAAAGCTCATGAGAGCAATAAAGGGCATCACTGCAATAATTAAATACCCAAGGAATAAAAAACTGCGCAATAAACCGGGAAGAAACAAAGATGGCTCGCGGTAGGCTAGCATGGCAAGAGTTGCCAGTAAGGTAATTAATAGCAGGGTAATTAAAATGAAGACTTGCCCAATAAATCGCCCTAAAATGATCTCCATCCGGGTTGCACGTAACGATAAAAATCGAAGAGTGCCGCGTTGCCTATCACCAACAGTTTGGTCTGTGCAAAGAAATAAACAAAAGATAGGAAAACTATACACTGCAATTAGCCAATAAATAGCTAACTCAGCCTCGGGCCAAGTCAATAATTTACTTAAACCAGCAGCACCAAATATGTAATCAATAAATTGCGAAAAATCAGGAGAGCTTAATAGGTTTACTGCTTCGGCAATGCCATAGCGCAGCACTAGCAACCAACAAATTGAAAAGACAGCAACAGCAAGTAAGCCTGTTTTAGTTAAAAACAATCTTACTAGCTCAAATAACGCGATATTCACCAATCGTTTAGTATTCAATTGCATTACACTTTGATCCCAATTAAAAAAAGCCAGCGCATCGGCTAATGGCTATTCAACTATTGGATATCCAGTAGTTCAACTTCAAAAATGAGTAAAGCACCAGGTGTAATTTGTCCAGTACCGCTATTCCCATATCCTAATTCAGATGGGATAAAAAACTTAAATTTATCTCCAACAACCATCAATTGAACCCCTTCAGTCCAACCCGCTATAACTCGGTTTAAAGGGAAGCTAATGGGTTGCCCGCGATCGACTGAGCTGTCAAATACGGTGCCGTCTAACAATGAGCCGTGATAATGAACTTTGACGGTTGAACTGGCGGATGGGTAGCTATTTCCGTCGCCTTTTTGTAATACTTGATATTGCAAACCAGAAGCTGTTTCGAGTATACCTTCGTTCGCTTTATTTTTTGCTAGGAACTCTTTTCCTATCGCGATATTTTCGCCAGCTGCTTTTTTATTAATTGAGTTTCTCGTAAAGTAGAATATAACTAATGCAATGACTATTGCTAAAACAACATATTTCATATTATTACTTGTCCTATGAATGGATCCAGGCTCGTATTCTAGCACTGGACCCATTTTGCTATAAATCTAAAGTCGACGCTCGCAAGAATTCATCCTGCCACTAAGCTTCGTTTTTAATTGATGTGTTATGGCTGCTTATGACTACCATCACACATAGGTTGAGATGCTGTCGACTTACAACCACAAAAAAACATTGTCTTGGATTCTGTTGCTGTGTACTTCACCGGTGTCAAGCCTGTGCCACCATGAGAACCGTCACAAAAAGGTTGTTTCCCACTTTTACCACAGGAACACCAAAAGTAATTTTTACCAGATTCTACCTCTACGGCGTATGGTGTATCGGATGCTCGGATTGCCTTCGTCATCATATTTCCCTCAAATTGTAGAATGAACATAACGCTCACTAACGCGACCTTAGAACCTCGCTTTAAACGCTGTCTCATATCTTGCGGTTGATCCTTTTTGAAGTCAACGATCGTTTGCATTATTCAAAATAATATCAAGTAAAATTAGTTACCGACCGCCGTTAAATAATAGGATACAGAAAATAAGAAGTGATATTTAAATCTAATTTTGACTCACTGTAAATAGTGCCTATTTGGCCTATATTGACTGATAACTAGCGCATAATTAAAGGCATTAGAACCATGTTGGTTAAGGCAATATTATAGATATTTGGAGGTTTATTGAACAAGCAAGCTAGTTACGCAGTAAGGTGGGTTGGGCTGGAGTTTGACTCACGTCAGTTCAGCTGACTACATCGAGGCGCAATATTAAACCGTTAACGCCGTTGATATTTTATTAATCAATATTTCTCTTAAAATAGGTTTGGCAATAATATCGTTAAAACCAGCGGCCAAATATGCTTTAACGTCACTTTTAGTAACACTGCTCGTCACCGCAAATATAGGCGCAACACAGCCCTGATTACGAATTATCTTAAGTGTAGAAACGCCATTTACATCTGGCATATTGATATCCATTAACACGATATCAGGCTGAAATTCGAAGAAGTCATTAATCGCTTCGAAACCGTCTTCTGCAATCTTAACAATACAGTTTGTTGGCTCGAGCATACAGGCTATAATTTCACGACTAATTGAATCATCGTCAACCACCAAAACTTTAAATTTTGACAAATCTTGGTGCATAACACTATTATCTGTCATGTCCATTTCGACAGGACTTTCAGATTTTTGTATTTAAATAATTGCAAGGGGAATTCCGTTAGCGTCTACTAATTCTGTCGCTCTACTTTTAACTTTTTTCATAGTAATTTCCTTTTGATAAAAAGAAAAAATTTCATTTTCGAGTTTATACAGAGCAGCTTCTCTATTCAAATATTAACCATATAAAACCAAGGTAAAAGTATTATTTACAACACCAATGTATGAGAATTAACTAATTACCAGCCTGAAAATTATATCTCTATAAACCTGGCATGCAAACAAATAGTTAAGCTGCAAAAAACTAGAACATAGCTTAGTAGTGTAATTTTCGGAGGTGAAATAAGCCAATTGGATATTATGGAAAACAGATTTTTTAATTTTTTAATTTTTTAATTTTTTAATTGCAAAGTATCTCTGTTTTTTTTCCTTGAAAGTGCGTAAACAGTTGACGATGCGCTGTGTAAGAAAGACTATCTTTTCTGATCATATACTCCGCAATCCAATCGAGAAGCATGACTAGATTGTCATCTTGAGCTTTTTTTGACACGTATTTATGTCGTTCCCAAGATCTGTTCATCGCATTTTTCTGACACAGATGAACCGGCAAGTTCAAAAATATAGCTTCGGTTGCGACTGGCTCTACTAACTCTAACAAGTCGGCATAACAGCCTTCCACGATCCATTCGTCATGTTCTCTAATAAAATTCTGGATTTTCTCATCCGCTTCATTTATCGGCCTGCGTTTTGGGGGATAAGAAGGTAGCCAAGCCACAACGTCAAGATCGAGGTGAGCTAATCCCTCGTCTCGAAGTTCTGCAGCTAGCGTAGACTTGCCAGAGCTTGAGTTTCCAAAAATTATTATTTTTCTCATAAAATAATAAACTAAATTTTAGGGGTTAACCAAAGTGATTAAAAACTATTTTATTACCATCCAAATCACGGAAATAAGCACCATAAAAAACATCAGGAATACGTTGTCCTGGCTCGCCATCGCAGGTTGCGCCCAAGGCTATTGCACTATGGTACATTTCATCACACTTTTCTTTGGAACCAGGAGCAATGCCTAGCATATTGCCATTACCACAGTTTTGTACTTCTCCATTATATGGAGTACAAATTGCGAACATTGGTTCTGCCGGGCTTTTACCAATAAATATGATTCGGTCCATTTTTATTAGCGTTTTAGCGCCAATTGGTGCTAATAATTTATTATAAAATGCTTCTGATTTTTCTAAATCTGTTACACCGATGGTTACATAGCTGAGCATATTTATTCCTTTATTCTGTTGGTTGATTTTGTTTAGTTTAGTAGTCAATTGAGCATTTTAGGTTATTTAAATCATTTCAATAAACTCGGGCAAGTCAAACCCCAGTTTTACCTACTTTAAACGTTTATCATCACTGCATACTGAAGCAAAAATGCGCGATACTAGAGGCTGTCTCGCGGCTAATATCAGGGCAAGCGATTGGAAAAACCTCAATTGCATGTATTGTACCCATTACTTGCCGACACCTTGCATTAACGCCTGCCTGCATCAGCAGCCTATAAAAATTGATCCCTTCGTCACGGAGCGGATCGCACTCATTAACGCTGATAACCGTTGGAACTAGACCGCGCACATCATCTTCAGTCGCAAACCCCGGCCACGCCAATGGATTGCGCTTGGTAAACTCTTGTATGCCATAAATCATTACCCCTTGGTTGTTATGCAGGTCAAGCAAAATACCATTATTCTCGGTCGAAGACGGGTTTTCAGCTGTCGGCCATTGTCCTGCAATATAGGGGCAAAGCGCATAAATGCCTGCGATAAGGCCGGAGTCACCATCTTGTTTCAAGCGTAAACCCGTTGCGAGCGCTAAATTGCCGCCACCACTATCACCAGAGACGATGATTTTTGAGCTATCGATAGAAAGAAGATCGCTGTTGGCGCTAATCCACTTCAAACCTGATACGCAATCATTCAGTCCAGCGGGGTAAGGCGCAACTTCAGGTACGGATGAGGGTACTAAGGCGTTTCGAAAATCTACCATAGCGACAGCAACGCCTTGCGCTGCCATTATTCGGCCCCACGCTTTATAGTTGCCATCATAGCAAGACATTGTAGTCATACCACCACCATGAATATAATAAACACAGGGCAAAATATCACTATTATCTGGACGAATAAATTGAATATTTATCGTGTTACCATCGGGTTCGGAGGTAAACGTCTTGTTGGTAATAACTAAACCTTCAGAAGGCGCGATCTCTTCAGTATCGCAGAGTTCAAGAAATGCACCTACCTTCTGCCTAACAGCAATCGCCTTGTCACTATTAGCTGCTTCAAGTGCGGCTTCTCTACTTTCTACATTACGCCCACCAGCCATGGTTACTTGGCCAAAAATAGCTTTGATACGCGGGTCTATTCTTGGATCGTCAGTAATTTTACTCATTCATTACACCCACTTTTTTTAAGCTAATTTAATAAGAATAAACGAAGAATAAGTGTTATCTCCGCTCTAAGCAATGGACACAACATAACGTATTTGAGCTGTAATCATCAATCAAAATTAGCTATTGATATCTATTACTGAATAGCCTAATAGCACAGCAGATAAATTGCCTATTTTTATTTTTGGGAAGCGGCGAAAGATCTTTCTATATGCCTTGCATAATTTTTGCGCGCTGGCATAGAATGGGATTAACCCACTTACACAGTCAGGTTTTGCCATGTCTTTAGCCAATATCGTTGATGCTTATAACCCTAAACTGCGCCTGAGCCAGGCATATACTCCGCCAAGCGCCTGGTATACAGATCAGCGATTCCATCGTTTAGAAAAAGACACGGTTTTTACTTCAAGTTGGCTTATAGCGGCCCGATTAGACCAACTCCAAATTGTTGGAGATTATATAGCCACAGAAATTGCTGAGCAGCCCATCGTAGTCGTTAATAGTGAAACGGGTATTCAAGCCTACTATAATGTATGCCGCCATCACGCGGCTCAGGTAGTTGAAAACGGACAAGGCTGCGCCAAGGCGATGACCTGTCCTTATCATGGCTGGAGCTATCGCTTAGACGGCAGTTTAATCGCAGCACCTCTTTTTGACGGTGTCGACAATTTCGTAACGCAGGAGCAAGGACTCAAAAAAATCCGTAGCGAAATATGGGAAAACTGGGTATTTATTTGCCTAGATGACAATGCGCCTTCCTTGGAAACGTTTTTAGGAGATCTTTATCACCAAATGACCCCCTTAAATCTCAAAGGAATGAGTTTCTATAAGCGCGTCGAGTATGAATTAGATTGCAACTGGAAGGTCTATACAGACAATTATCTGGATGGAGGCTATCACGTGCCTTTTTTACATAAAGGCCTTACCAGTGCTCTAGACAATCGTTATTATAAAATAGAAGTAAACAGCAAATATTGTCTGCAGTCCTGCCCCACGAAGTCCGCTGACAACGATTTTTCTCAAGTCAGAAAAGGCCTGGCTCGCTACTACTGGCAGTATCCCAATCTAATGCTTAATTTATATGAGGGTATTATGGGTATCACAATAGTAGAGGCATTGGCGGTGGATAAATGTCGAGTGATATTCGAATATTATTTTGATAATAGCCACCCTTTGATTACCGAGGACTTCAAAGCTGATAGCGTCGCTGTAGCAGACAAAATCCAAGATGAAGACGTCGCTATTTGCTATTCGGTGCAACGTGGACTCGCCTCTAAAGGTTACGAAACAGGACGCCTTTCGGTTAAAAAAGAAGCGGGTGAACACTTGTTCCACCAGCTTCTTTATCAAGACTACAAGCGAGTTATTTAGACTTCAGTAGGCACTTTACAGTGCTTACATAGCAGGTATATAACCAATTTCTAGAATATCCGAGTCATTGACAAATTAATAATAGTATTTGTAGGATGCTCCGGCTCTGCTTTAATTTTGTAACCCCGTGTGTCGGTTAAATAATGACCATCGTCATGTTTATAAATATTACTGTGCAATGAATAATACGTTTCACCACCGTTACCTGTGCTCGTTGTTCCTGTTGGAACACGAACTGAAAGATAAGGAACCGTTAAGCCAATACTTAATGAACGAAGTAAAGTTCGAAGATTTATGCTTTCATATTTCTGACTCGATAAGCTTGCAATCAGAGACTGCTTTTTTTCCTTTCTCATCGCTTACCTCATGTAATTGCGACCGAGCAGTCCACAATCCCATTTTAACTTCCTGCCATATAAAATGATTCTGCCCTGCCTTGGCAATTACTTTTATTCGGGCAGTATTTTCCGTTAATGACGTAATCTCATGTTCTCCAGGTTCAACCGACCAATAAAAATATGTTTTTGACCCTGTTTTACCCGCAATATGTCCGTCAAGAGCTACAGGCATAGCAATTGCTCCTCCCATAGATTCATCTCTATATAAATAAATATTTGCCTTATTAGAATCAACATTAAATTGTTTTGCGCGGTTGTCAGCATCCAAAGAAGCCATTGGTACTGATGCACAACCGGACAGTAATGACACAAGTGCAATCATGACTAATATTATTCTCTTGTTCATACCAGTTCCTATTATGTTGGTAAAAGCATACAACGTAGCCAATATAAAGCCATATTAAGAGGCTAGAAGTTGTTGACTCTAACGCTGGACGAAATGATAACTATTGCTTTCTCGAGCAGTTTGTATGATTACATAGGGGGGTGTTGGAAATATGATCTACGTCAAGATTGGCAGCGGTTCAGGAAATTGAATTTATAGGGTGTTAAAATGGAAAAAACCTATCTTTGGATATTAAATCACTTAAATGCATCGATGTGATATGTCTGACCCACTGTCTTTTTATCTAGTTCGTTAAATACTTTCACAAGGATGTCATGATGAGGAGACGTTTTACTGATGGCATAATGTGTTGGAATAGCGACCAATAATTCACTTTTTGCATTATTCAAAGTTAATAACTCAGTTTTATTATTATTTTCATCTTTAGTTTCGATATAAGCATTAAGAGGTCCTTCATATGACAATAGATATTTAGTTCTTTTGTTGGCAAAGATACGAATAGCATCCTCTACATTTGATACGTCTACAAATTCAAATCCTTTTTGAATCATACTATCTCTGAATCCATGGTAATCATATCCTCTAATCGCAGCGATTTTATTATTAATATTGTTGGTATCAGGATTGGTATAAAAATTTAAAATCAGAGCGTCAAACGGAATAGTTGTAAACGTAACGTTGTCTTGAACTGCCAACGTGGACTTGATATTCAGTGATAGATCAACTTTGCCATTTGACAGTGAACGGTATATTCGAGCTGGCGATGCACAAGACGTGTTTATTTCAATATTGTATGTTTTTAGTAGCTGTTTAGTTGCATCAAAACCAATACCAACGCATCGCCCCGTGCTTTCGTCAATACTGCTATATGGCTTGAATACGGCCACACCAAAGTTTATTGTTACCGCTTCTTTGGCGCAAAGGGGATTGATAAAGTATAGCGACAGTAATATCAGTAAGATTCTGTTTCCCAAGTCTTTCTCCGGCAACATAATGCATTTTTAGATACATTGGTTTTAACGTCATCTGATTTATACCATAAAACCAGTGTCATTCTAAAGTGTATCAATAAACTATTAGGTTTTGCGCTTTCGCTAATTTTAACGCCCAATTTTTGATATATATCAACTCAACCTTCTCGAGACGTTGAATAATTAAATCACAACTGTGCAATTAGTTAACGTTATGGAAGCCGCGAAGATAAAACAAAACCAAGATGCACGACAGCCTGCGCTATCCGGGCGTCAATTAGTTAAGACCTATCAAACTGGTGGAGTGGAAGTTAAGGCTTTGCGGGGAGTTGATTTTGAGCTTTACCCTAATGAGATGGTTGTATTACTAGGTGCATCTGGGAGTGGCAAGTCAACACTGCTAAACATTCTGGGTGGATTAGATTTGCCTACTTCTGGTCAAATATTTTTTGGCAAGCACGACTTGAGTCATGCTGATGACAAAACCCTCACTCAATTTAGACGTAATCACGTCGGCTTCGTGTTCCAGTTCTACAACCTTATTCCCAGTCTTACTGCGTATGAAAATGTTGCTTTAGTTACTGAGATTTCACCCGCACCACTTTCACCTCAGGATGCATTAGCGCTAGTTAAACTGGATGACAGAATGCATCACTTCCCCTCTCAGCTATCTGGCGGTGAACAGCAGCGGGTGGCTATTGCAAGAGCCATCGCCAAACAACCTGACATTCTGTTATGCGATGAACCTACAGGCGCACTTGATAAACAAACTGGTATTTTAGTTCTCGAAGCAATTGAGAACATAAATCGTCAATTAGGCACTTCTACCGCCGTCATTACGCACAATACGGTGGTTAGCGGGATGGCTGACCGAGTCATCAACATTTCTGATGGCATGATATCTTCGATTCAAATAAATAAAACAAGAGTTCCCGCCAAGGGCCTGCAATGGTAAGGCTCAGTGCATTAAACATGAAGCTGACGCGTGATCTGTGGAGGATGCGTGGACAGGTATTAGCGGTAGCTTTTGTCATCGGCTCAGGCGTTGCGACGCTAGTGATGTCACTGTCTACTATTGAGGCGCTGCAAGCGACCACTGACACTTATTATCAACGATATCGATTTGCCGATGTATTCGCCAGTGCCACCCGAGTACCACAGCGGATTTCTCAAAAAATAGCCGAGATACCTGGTGTTCAATCTTTGCAAACTCGAATTATGCATCTAGCGACTTTAGATATAGGCTCATTTGAGGAACCTGTGGTTGGTCAGATTTTATCTATCCCAGAGAATGGACAGCCTTTGCTAAATCAATTGGTGCTTAGAAAAGGGCGTTGGGTTTTGCCTGAACGAGAAAATGAAATTATTCTTAGTGAACCTTTTGCTCAAGCGCATAATTTGGATTTAGGTGACAGCATAACTGCGATTTTGAATGGTCATAAGAGAGAGTTTAACATCGTCGGTTTAGCCTTGAGTCCAGAATTCATTTATAGCATTGGACCAGGCTCCTTACTTCCCGATGATAAGAGATTTGGTGTCATGTGGGTCAGCCGTGAAATATTAGAAGCTGCATATGACCTCAAAGTATCATTCAATGATGTGGCTATAAAGCTCCTCCATAATACACCAAGCGCACCAGTGTTAAGGGAATTGGACGCTATTCTAGAACCTTATGGCGGGATAAGATCGATTACTCGTGAAGACCAGATTTCAAACTGGTTTGTAATGAACGAAATCGCCCAGCAAAAGACGATGGCAAAAATATTGCCAGCTATCTTTTTATTAGTATCCATGTTTTTGACCAACATGGTGTTATCACGCTTGATCTCCACCGAACGAACCGAAATAGGCTTGCTTAAAGCTTTTGGCTATTCAAGCATCGAAATAGGATTACATTACGCTAAAATGGTCGTACTGATCTGCATCATTGGGATCATTTTGGGCTCAATATTAGGGGCCTTTTTTGGCCGACTTAATACTCAAATGTATGCCGATTTATTTCGGTTCCCCTTATTGATTTATCAACCCGGGCCTCAGGCATTTGTCATTAGCGGAACGGTTAGTATGGCTGCCGCGGTAATGGGCGCACTTGGTGCAGTTAAAAAAGCAGTTAAACTGCCTCCCGCAGAAGCAATGACACCGCCCTCACCCGCAATATACAAGAACGCAGTCGCTTCTGCATCTCGATTGACCCATTGGCTCGACCAACCAACTCGAATAGCAATACGCCAAATTAGTCGCTGGCCATTGCGTTCATTTTTAACAGGTTTAGGCATTGCCATGTCAACAGGGCTGATTATCATGAATTTGCAATGGAATGATTCATTAACCCATTTATCAAGAGTCTACTTTTCGAATCCCAACAGCAAGATATTATGGTGGGCTTAGACAATCCCGAACGCTTGCGCGCTATTCACGACTTTGAAAACATTTCTGGCGTATTAAGGGCAGAGCCGATGAACATTATCAGTGTTGAATTCAAATCAAACTCTGGCGTTCATCGCGGTGCAATTCGTGGTGTTTTGCCAGAAAACCAACTACAACCAATTTATGATGATGCAAAACACCAACGTATCAATGTGCCAAAGTACGGCATAGTGCTATCGACTCGCTTGGCTGAAAAACTCAATATTGGCATAGGTGGCTCGATTCTATTGAATGTTCTGGAAGGCAGACGAGCCAATGTGTCTGTAGAGGTAGTCGATACCTTTGAAGCGTTTATTGGTATGCCCGCTTTTATGGATCTCAATACACTCAACCGACTAGTTAAACAGTCACCGCGCTTTCAATTCGCCAATTTATTAGTCGATTCTAACCAGCAGCACAGTATATTCGATACGCTAAAAAATACACCTAGAGTAGGCGCTGTTATGCTGCGGCAATCAGCTATGGATTCATTTAACAACACCATCATTGAACATCTGATGGTTTTTATATCGATGTTCATCGGCCTTGCGTTTATTTTAGCCTTTGGGGTTACTTATAATAGTACTCGGATCGCGTTATCCGAGAGAGCCCGAGAGCTCGCTACATTGCGTGTATTAGGATTTTCAAAAGGTGAAATTTCATATGTTTTACTAGGAGAGGTCATGTTTTTAGTTTTACTTGGAATACCTCTAGGCTTTTTAGTTGGCTGGTTGCTAGTGCTCTCAATGGCAACTGCTTTTGATACCGAAATGTTTCGCGTTCCTTTGGTCATTGAGACCTCAACTTATGGCTATGCAACGATGTTAGTTATACTTTCAGCCGTCGTTTCAGCAGCCATAGTGAGACGCAGAGTCGATAAGCTCGACTTAATTAAAGTGCTTAAAACAAGAGAATAAATTATGAAAGCGAATCAATCTCGCGCTGTGTTATGGTCATGCATTGTTTTACTAGTTTGTACTGGAGTAGCTTACTCCTTATGGCCAAAAGCGGTACAAACTAATCTTGCTATCTTGCAAAGCGGAGAACTAAACGTATCCATTGCAGAAGAAGGCCGAACGCGTGTTCACGATATATATGTTCTATCAGCGCCAGTAACAGGCCATTTAACACGCATCCACGCAGAGGTCGGCGATGTAGTTGAAATGTCGAATACTATTGTTGCTAAAATAGAACCTAATGAGGCCGCATTTTTAGACCCCCGCACCGAGGCTCAAGCCAAAGCAGATATTGAGACAGCGAGATCATCAAAAGCTTTTGCTGAAGCAACATTAGAGCAAGCTGAAGCAACATTAGAGCAAGCTGAAGCAGAATTGGAATTTGCCTTGTCTGAATTTACTCGAATGCGAGAACTACGGTCCACTGATACGGTTTCTGAACGAGAGTTGGATAATGCCGAACGCATTTATAAAACTCGACGCGCCGGACTAGCGACCGCTCAAGCTGCGTTGCAAATGAGTATATTTGAAATTCAACGTGCTCAAGCTAATCTAATGTCACCAGCAAACAGTGTTGTGGAGCATGGTCTATGTGCTTGTGTAAGTATTTTGGCACCTATTTCTGGACGCGTACTAAAAGTCTTAAACAAAAGCGAAGGTGTTGTTATTGCGGGCGCACCTTTAGTCGAGATTGGCGACCCAAGAAATCTTGAGATTATCGTTGAACTGCTTTCTTTTGATGCAGTAAAAGTTCAACCCGGACAAAAAGTGATCATTACCAATTGGGGGGGCGAAGAAGACCTTCTAGGGCGGGTCAGTCAGATAGAACCAATAGGCTTCAAGAAAGTATCTGCATTAGGTATTGAAGAACAAAGAGTCAACGTTATTGTCTCATTTGAAAGTGATGCCTCACGCTGGTTACGTTTAGGACATGGATATCAACTGGATGTACAGATTATGCTTTGGCAAGGCACTGATAGCTTAACTGTGCCAGTAACTGCATTATTTAGAGTGCAACGGCAATGGGCTATCTTTGGGGTAAAAGATGGCAAAGTAGAAAGGAGACTCGTGCAAGTAGGACGCAGAAACAACTTGATGGTAGAGATTTTATCTGGACTAAATAAAGGCGATACCTATGTTGTCCACCCCAATGATCAAATCAAAGAAGGAGTGAAAGTTCTCCAGTTAAAAACCGAATCGGAGTTGTAACCAGTAAGTATTGATTTTTTCCTTGTATGCAGCAGGAACATAAGTAAACCAATACTGTTGACAGTTGACTTAATAGTAGAAAAAGATCGGCCCAAAGATATAGTGTTGCGCTGCCCAATATATTTTCTCTAACTAAAATATATAAAATAGTTTTAGATATATCATTTTAATAAGCATAATAATGCGGTAAATATAGCCAACGCACCATAAATTTGAGTAAAGTGTGGATCGACGTTTTTATATGCAATTACATGAAGCCCTTAACAACACAACCAAACAGCTTTCTTGGTTCGCAAACACCGCATTGGAGCAACAAATGAAACCCGAAACTATTGCGTTACACGCAGGCTACACAAGTGAACCGACGACTAAAGCAGCTGCTGTACCGATTTACCAAACTACATCGTTCACCTTTGATGACACCAAACACGGCGCTGACTTATTCAATTTAGCCGTTCCGGGTAACATTTACAGCCGTATTATGAACCCCACGAATGCGGTATTAGAACAACGCGTAGCTGAATTAGAGGGCGGCATCGGTGCTTTAGCCGTGGCTTCAGGCATGGCTGCTATCCGTTATGCGATAGAAGCAATTGCTGAGGTCGGATCCAATATTGTGAGCTCTAGCCAGTTATATGGCGGTACTTACAATTTGTTCGCACATACGTTTCCGCGCCAAGGCATAGAAGCACGTTTTGCAGCAGGCGATGATTTTGAAAAACTAGCCTCATTAATTGATGAGAATACCAAGGCCTTATTTTGCGAATCCATTGGTAATCCAGCCGGCAATGTTGTGGATATTCAGCGCTGGGCTGATATTGCGCATGCAGCCGGCATACCATTAATAGTCGACAATACAGTAGCTACGCCCATACTCTGCCGCGCCTTTGATTTCGGCGCCGATATCGTAATCCACTCACTGACCAAATATATTGGCGGACACGGCACCACTATTGGTGGCATCATTGTCGATTCTGGCAAGTTTGATTGGGTAGCTAACGGCGAAAGATTCAAAGTAATGAACACACCAGATCCCTCATACCACGGAGTCGTTTATACAGACGCTTTTGGCCCCGCTGCCTATATTGGCCGTTGCCGAGTCGTGCCATTGCGCAATACAGGGGCATCATTATCAGCGCAAAGTGCATTTCAAATCATGCAGGGCCTTGAAACCTTGTCACTCAGAATGGAAAGACATTGCGAAAACGCTGAAAAAGTAGCTGCTTACTTGGAAGCTCACGAAGCGGTAAGTTGGGTAAACTACGCGGCCTTACCAACCAGTAAATACTACGAAATATGCCAACGCATCTGCGGTGGTAAAGCTGCTGGGATCGTGAGTTTTGGTCTTAAATCGCCTAACGGTGACAGTATTGAAGCCGGTTCAAAGTTCATTGATGCACTTCAGTTAATCCTAAGATTAGTCAATATCGGAGACGCTAAATCGTTGGCTTGTCACCCCGCCAGTACCACGCATCGTCAGCTCAATCCTGAAGAATTAGCGACCGTTGGTGTATCAGAAGAAATGGTGCGCATATCTGTGGGTATTGAGCATATCGACGATATCATTGCCGATATTGAGCAAGCCTTGGTTGCAAGTCAAGCTTAAGCATCTGCATAAAACAGTAAAAAATAGAGTCAGCTGAGTATTTTTATCACTAGCTGACTCTGTGTTTCCTTTATTCTCCGCTTTTAGTAAATTTTTTCTCTAATCACATCAATATTGTGGAGCAGACATTTTGCATTTACCTGTTAGCTTACTTTTCCGGCTTCTGTTGCTTCTGGAACCTCGTTAAGACTTCCTGTTTTGCAGTCATAAATATACCCATAAATTGGAATTTCACTTGGCACCATTGAGTTACTTCTGATGCGCTGTACATCTTCCAACACACTTTTTGCCTGATCGCTTATAGTTAGCCAATTGATGTACTTACCATCAGTTGTGCCACCACCCGAATTGCTGTCATGCCAACCAGAAGCATCGACACTTGAGGTTTTTAAGCTACCAGAAAGTAAATCACCCATTATTTCAGTATTGAATGTTTCCATTCCACAATCTGTATGATGGATAACAAACCACTCTTTTGTGCCTAACAATTTATAAGATATTACTAATGAACGGATAGCATCATCGCTTGCTCTGCCACCTGCATTGCGGATCACATGCGCATCACCTTCGGCAAGACCAGCGTATTTCGCCGGATCTAATCGTGCGTCCATGCATGTCAGGATGGCAAACTGTCTGGCCGGAGGCATCGGTAAGTCGGCTTTATCTCCAAAACCTGCTGCATAGGCAGCATTTGCTGCTATTACTTCTTGAACTACTTTACTCATTTGATTCTCCTTTGGACATCTAATAATGTCGTTTTTCGTCTGGATAATTAATGGCGACAACTCACATGAAATACAAGGTCGTGTAAGATAATGAGTTTTATATTTTAGCTCTGAGGAAGTTTGCTTCTTGTCTTACAGTATCGTTTGACTGCATTCGGCAGCTGTTGTTTTAGCTAGGAACATATCACACTGCATTTAAGAAGATGATAAGTTTATTATATGCTTTGGGAAGTTGCGTAGCATATTGAAGATATAAAAAAGCCGGACTTACATCCGGCTTTTTAGAAACTACATCAGTTAATTAATTAGTTGAGTTAGAGCAATCCTAAAGTCGTAACGTTAGCGTTAGACTCCGGTGCTGAATTACCTTGTTCAGTCAGCGCAACTGTAGCTTTGGGTGTACCCAGTGCAACTGGATATGCCGGTTCTTCAACGACACCTACTTCACTATTGATTGAGGTATGATCTATCCGATACCAGTACGTTTCGCCGATAGTTAATTCAGTATCAACAATCGAATATTGGTTACGATTATTTACCTTCTCAATTACTGCTGCGCCTGTACCAACGATCGTGCTGTTGTTGATCTGCTCAAACACGCCGGGAGCACCATCAACGTCGGTAGCGCGATACACGTCGTAACCGATGAGGTTAGTTTCACGCTGACTTTTCCAGAAAAGCGTAATGCTATTATTAGCTTCATCTGGCGTTGCAGATATATGTACAACTTGAGTTTGTGATTGAAGATCACCGGCCATAAAAAGAGCTTCCTTCACTGCCGCATAAGCGTCAACCTGTCCCCATCCGCCAGACGGATGATAGTTGCGATCAATACTACTAAATGGTCGCTCAGAAGCGTCGGTTTTACCCCAATCAAAGCGATGCTCTGCGGTATGACGCAACGTAGCATCAATTTCTGACGGTGTCATATCAGGATAAGCTTCCAGCATCAACGCAATAATACCAGCCACGTGCGGCGTTGCCATGGAGGTTCCACTTAATGATTTGTATCGAGTACCATCAGTGATTAAACTGCCATCAGCGGAAATTAAGCTAAATCCAGGCGCGCTAATTTCTGGTTTCATTTCGTCGATATTGTCGGCATCGCCGTCGTCTATTCGAGGACCTTCATTCGAGAAGCTCGCAATTGTGTCATCTGCACGATCAATCGTGTTTATGTCAGCGATTGCACCAACAGTGATTGCTTTATCTGCCGCTGCTGGAGAAGATATATAATTAGTTTCGCCGTCATTCCCTGCAGCGATTACGGAAATAATTCCCGCGTCAAAGGCCGCGTTAATTGCTTGTGAACCAGCATCACTGCCATCAGAGTTATCTACTCCGCCTAGGCTTAAATTTAAAACCCGAATGTCATATATCTCTTTATTTACGATTGCCCAATCAACGCCATCAGCAGAACCAAAGCCAATTCCAGCATCTGATAATACTTTAGCATCAACTAGCTTAGCGCCCGGTGCAACACCACCGAAAACACCTGAATCGCCGCCACTACCAATAGCAGTGCCCGCAACGTGAGACCCGTGGTTTGATGAAGCTCTTTCGCCGCGATCAATTGGATTTTCACTAGAATCGGTTGCGGTATTAAGAAATGCTTGCCCAGCAAAAAATTCGCCGCCAGCAATAAATTTCCCAACAAAAGATTCATGTCCGGGGAAAAGTGTAACAAGATCGAATTCATCATTGACACCAGTGTCTAAAATCCCAACGACGACATCACGTCCAGTTATATTTAAATTTGCATGAACTGTTGGAAATCGTTCGAAACCGCTTGCAACAGCGCCCGATGCTTTATTCGCGTTATCATTTTTTGCATACATCATTGGAATTGACTCAACTCGAGTCACGCCCGGTAAATTAGAAACAGTTTGAATATCTTGAAAATTCAGGGTCATTCTGACATAAGGAATGCTCTGATAGGCTTTCATACCCTCAACGTTTACCCCTGATTGGCGTAATTGCGCAAGCTCAGTTTCAGTGGGTATGTTCTCAAACCCAACATAAACACCGAACTCAGTGATGTCACCAGGAAATACGGCAAAACGCAGGCGACCACTATTTTCGAATGCAGTGTCGAGCCCGATGTTATTAACAGCTTCAATGCGATCGTCAATTTGGTTGGCATCTTTATCCCACATCCAGGGACTGCTAGCAAAAGCCGATGTCGATGAGAGTGCCACTGCGACTGCGACACTTAATACGCGATTAGTTTTAAATAATTTTTTCATCTGATACCTATTGGTTATCTTTAATTACTGAGTCTTATCTTAAGTTCTAATTTAACCTAGCAGGGAAACTACCGAGTTTGGATAGGGGTAACCCCCTACATGTCAAATTTTATGGCCAAAACATGGTTTAAGTATTTTGTGATTGATAGAAATGACGAAAACAATTCTGCTCAAATTGAGGGAGGCATGAGTCAAAAATTAATATGAATGGAAATTGCAGTTTGTGCCGTATCAGTAGGAAGTGATACGTTTAAATACCCCACACCCGTCATGCTCTAATAGTAGATATGATTGCGCTTAAAATCCTTTAAAACATGATTCCGCACTAAAGCTTTCAATCTTGCTATCGATTATAATATCAATATCGGTGATAATTTAGTGACTTTGCACCTAGATACAAATTTTGTTGATGAACCTATTGGAAATAGTAGAACTAGTGCGGTAAATTCTGTGACTGTTGTTATTCCTCAACAAAGTGGATTTGGTCTAGAAGCAACGTTTAACGTCTAATACTCAACTCATCTTTCTCACGTATCGAGAATATTAAGTTGCCAATAAATACGGTGGCTTAATGTTTTCTTTTTATTTAAAAACAATAAGGGAACATAATGAAATACCATCCAAGAGTGCTTATTTTAGCAGTGGCACTGATTCTGTTTGGTGGCTTTCTGGCCAATCAAATACAAACCAATGGCGGTACAGTAAAAGTCAGCCACGTTCGTATTGCAGGTAACGACGGCATCATTACCCACGCTCGACTGTATGTACCTGAAGGCGTTTCAAATAAAAACCCAGCACCCGGCATTATTGCCACTCACGGTTACATCAACTCAAATGAAACCCAATCAGTCTTTGCTATCGAATTTGCACGACGCGGCTATGTGGTATTAGCACCGGATCAGACCGGCCATGGCTATTCCGACCCAGCCGCCTTCGCTAATGGCTTTGGTGGTATAGATACACTGGCTTATATGAAAACCTTAGCGTTCGTTGATCAAAATAATGTCGGTCTCGAAGGACACTCTATGGGTGGTTGGGCATCACTTGTTGCCGCCGGTGTCTATCCGGACGATTACCAATCCATAGTGATACTGGGTTCATCACCTGGTACCTTTGGTGCACCTGAAGGCACACCTGATTGGCCGCGAAATTTGGCTGTTGTTTTTTCTGCGTATGATGAGTTTTCATCGCTAATGTGGGGCGTTGATATACCAACAGACATAACCCAAACCAATAAACTTAAGACACTGTTTAATACCACTGAGGAAGTCATTCCAGATACACTTTACGGAAATATTACTGACGGCACAGCGCGAATTTTTCATCAACCTGCAGTCACTCATCCTGGTGACCACTTTTCACATGCAGCGATAGGACACGCTATTAACTGGTTTGATAAAACGTTAAAAGGTGCACAACCAATCCCATCAGATGATCAGATTTGGCTATGGAAGGAAATCGGCACATTACTCGCTTTACTCGGTATGCTAGTTCTTATAACTCCAGTTTTAAGCATAATTGCCGGAACGTCAACGTTCAGCTCGTTAAAACAATCAGTGCCTAAATTACATAGTTTAACAGGACGAGGTTGGTGGTTAGGTGCATTCATATTTACCGCATTACCTGCAATCACCCTGTTCCCGTTTAAGGGCATTAGCGAAACATTGGGATGGCCGGCGTCGGCTATGTTCGCTCAAAACATCACCACTCAAGTAATGGTTTGGGCAATCTTGACCGGACTCATTTCAATGACGCTCTTTCTGCTTTGGCATTTCTTATTGAACCGCAAAACCGGTGCCCGTTTCGATAGCTATGGATTGACCTTGAATGGCCGGACAAAAATAACATTTATTGCACACTCATTTTTACTGGCCTTGGTCGTCGTCGGAGTGCTTTATACATCGCTGGTTTTAACCGACTATATATTTGATGTGGACTATCGTATTTGGGTATTTGGTATCAAACTATTAAGCCCGCTACAATTCGTTATCGCGCTGGCATATCTGATCCCATTCAGCCTATTTTTCATTGTTGTCGCTACTGTGCTGCATGGTCAACTGCGTCATGATAATTGGAGCTTTAGTAAAGAACTCGGCGTGAATTGGCTGCTATTGACCGTAGGTTATATAGTGCTTTTAATCGCACAATACACTCCACTGCTGATGGGCGGTACACTGTTAATAGCTAGCGAACCATTGTGGTCCATAATCGCATTTCAGTTTGTGCCATTGATGACCATTGCAGCGCTAGTTTTCACTGCGGCCTTTCGTGTAACCGGTCGGGTTTATACCGGCGCCTTTATTAACGGCATGTTAGTTACTTGGGTGATTGTTGCAAGCCAAGCAACTCATTACGCATTTTGATTGGTGTTGTTTAGGCGGGGCTCAAAGCCCCGCTTCAATCAACCACTTTTATGATTACTAACACGCTAGTGGTTAGTAGAAAGCCTGAATATCAGTGATGGCGCGACCTAAAATCAAGGCATGCACATCATGAGTCCCCTCATATGTATTAACCGCTTCAAGATTCATCACATGACGAATTACGCCATATTCATCACTGATGCCGTTACCACCATGCATATCGCGTGAAACTCGCGCAATATCCAAAGATTTACCGCAGTTATTGCGTTTCAGTAATGAAATCAATTCAACAGGACACTGATTGGCATCCATTAAACGACCCATTTGCAGACACCCCTGTAAACCCAGCGCTATCTCAGTTTGCATATCAGCAAGTTTCTTTTGAATTAACTGATTGGCAGCTAAAGGGCGACCAAATTGTTCGCGATCTAAGGTGTAACTTCTAGCCGCAGTGAAGCAGAACTCGGCAGCTCCTAACGATCCCCAAGCGATACCATAGCGCGCCTTGTTCAAGCAACCGAAAGGCCCTGCTAATCCTTTAATATCAGGAAACATATTTTCAGCTGGCACGAATACGTTATCCATAACAATTTCACCCGTGATGGAGGCACGCAAAGAAAATTTGCCTTCAATTTTTGGTGCTGATAAACCCTGCATTCCTTTTTCAAGCACAAAACCGCGAATTTTACCTTCGAGTTTTGCCCAAATAACAAAAACATCGGCTATGGGTGAATTAGTGATCCACATTTTATTGCCGGTTAAAAGATAGCCACCATCTACCGCTTTAGCGTGCGTAGTCATCGATGCCGGATCACTGCCTGAATTAGGCTCAGTCAAACCAAAGCAACCCACCCACTCACCAGAAGCAAGTTTAGGCAAGTACTTCATCCGTTGTTCTTCAGTGCCGTAAGTATATATGGGATGCATAACGAGTGATGATTGCACACTCATGGCGCTACGATAGCCACTATCCACCCGCTCTACTTCACGAGCTATTAATCCATAACTTACATAATTGACTTCACTGCCACCATATTGAGCTGGTAACGTAGCACCCAACAGTCCTAGTTCACCTAATTCAGTCATTATTTCGCGATCAAAATGTTCATGCCTATTAGCTTCAAGTACTCTTGGCTGAAGTTTTTGTTGGCAATAATCATGAGCAGTATCACGTATCATCCGCTCTTCTTCGCTTAGTTGGTTATTAAGCAGCATTGGATCTTGCCAGCTAAAAGACGCTAATTTTTGGCTCATATGATTACTCCGTTTAAATATTTGTATAAGTCATGGTTTAATTTAACAGATAATACTATTCTAAAAACAAGAATAAATATAATATATAGTTTTTATATTTTTAATAACTTTTTATTATTGAGTTCGCGAAAATGAATTTAAAACGTCTTGAATATTTTTGTCATTTAGCCTTGTTGGGTAATTTTACGCGGGCAGCCCAACAAATTGGAATTGCTCAACCAGCATTAACAATTGCGATTCAAAAGCTAGAACAGGAAGTTGGCTTAAAGTTGATTAATCGTGCTGATAAAAATTCACTTTTAACAGCTGAAGGTAAGGTTTTATTTAAACTCGCAACACAACTGTTAAGCCAAGCAAAACAAGTTGAATTAGAGTTGGAAGAGTTAAAAGAGTTAGAGGGCGGCACTATTCGTTTTGGTGTTTCTGCTATGATGGGCTCCTACTATTTTCCAAAAATATTGACCGAATTCAAGCAAAAACATCCAAAAATAAAAATACACTTAGTTGACCAAGGTACTGCAGCGCTTGAGAAAATGCTGCTTAATAGTGAGCTTGATTTGGCTTTAGTACGAGGTGATTTAGAAAATCCTCAACTACGTTACACGCAACTTATAAATGAGGAAATAGTTGCAGGCATGGGCAGTTCAAATCCCCTAGCCGCTGAGAAAACCATATCATTAGGACAATTTTGTCAGCAGCCACTGGTATTATTTCATGAAGGGTATTTTTTGCGTGAAGTAGTCAGTCAATACTCAAAAAAATATCTCTTAGCTTTGGATATTCGTATGGAAACTAACCTTATTGAACTGCAAAAAACATTAGTTCGCAATGAGGTAGGTATTACTACTTGCTTATCGCGTATTTTACAAAACGAACATCAAATAATATCAATACCATTTGAGCCAAAAATTGAATTTAAGTTGAGCTTGGCATGGAAAAAGAATCATTATCTGTCAAAAGCCAGTAAAGCTTTCATGACTTATTTAAGCTTAACAGCTGAGCCAAGGCTCTAGCTTAAATGAATTTGCGTCAAGGTATTTTATAGACTAGATTTTTATTTTTATGTTGCTTAGACCAAATTAAAAACTCAAATCAGGACATATTTAGTCCCCTATTTTTGATTTAATTATGTTAACCCGCAATTATTTATTAATCTGCAAATTTGATGCTTAAACCTGTGTATAATATGCAGATGCTTAGGGGATAATTTCGTATTATTTTCATAATCTTAAAAATGTATCGACAGTAATAACAAGTCAATACACCGAGTGTTATAAAAAATTGAGTAGCTCAACATGAATACACTAACTGGTATGCCCAGAAATACTGATGGGGAAGTAGATCGTAAGTTTGTCGTGGCACTCGCGAGAGGCTTAGATATATTACGCGCATTTAACCCCGGAGACGGATTCCTTGGCAATCAAGAGATTGCTCAACGAACCGGGCTGGCGAAATCAAGTGTATCTCGATTAACTTATACATTAACCAGTCTAGGCTACCTTACTTATTCCAAGCGATTAGAAAAGTATCAGCTTGGCGCTGGCGTGCTGGCTTTGGGTTATGCATTTGTTTCTAACCTAGCAATTCGCCAAGTTGCGAATCCGCTAATGAAGGAGCTCTCAATTCAAACAGGTACATCAATAGGCCTAGCTGACAGAGACCGATTGGATATGATTTATGTTGATCATTGCGCCCCGAAAGACATCGTTACCTTTAAGAAAGATATTGGGGATCGAATTCCAATGGCTACCACGGCAGCCGGACGTGCTTATTTAGTGGCTTTACCCGAAGAAGAACGAAATTTCTTTATGCGGCATTTTAAAGAAAAATTAGGTGATAAATTCGACGCAGTCAGCGCTGGTGTTGATGAAGCCTTGGAAAACTATAAAGAATTTGGGTTTTGCTATTCATGGGGAGATTGGGAGTCAGATACGAATGCCATTGCTGTTCCATTAAAACTCACGCAAGGCCAAATATATGTATTTAATGCGGGCGGACCTGCGTTTCGACTATCGAAAGCATTTTTAAGCTCCGAAGTCGCGCCACAATTAAAGAGTGTCGTGCGCAATATCGAAGCAACCCTAATTCGGTTTTAGGACATTATCTGTATTTAATCTTTTCTCAGATTAGCTTAAAAACAGTTTGAACTTTTATCATTTACTTCTATTTTATTGGCCGAAGCATTAGCACTACATCATTAGCTTAGGTAGCAACAATGATATTATTGGGAAGGCAATAATCGCAATAAGCACGACAATATCCATAATTAAGAATCGTGCCACTCCCATGAAAATATCATATACCGCAACTTTTGGTTTAGTAACGCTAGCGATGACAAAAACGTTTAATCCGACAGGGGGAGTAATTAAACTTATTTCAAGCAATTTGATTACTACCACACCAAACCAAATCAAGTCTAAGCCATAACCGTCAACCAAAGGGATCAAGAAAGGCAGAGTAAGCACCATAATACCAAGTGGGTCGAGAAACATACCGAGCAGCAATAATACAGCTGCAATCATCACCATCAGTAACCATAAAGATAAATCAGCCCCCTCGACAAGCCCAACCAATGCGGGAGCCATGCCCGTTAACGCAACAAACCCAACAAATATTTTCGCTCCAGCAGCGATAAAGAAGATAGTCGTGGTTTGCGTACAAGTCTCCTTAATTGAAAGGATAAACTGCGACCAATTAAGCCTTTTTTGCAAAGAACCAATAACGATTACCGAAAAGGCACTGATCGCTGCAGCTTCGGTTGCAGTGAATAAACCACCGTAGATACCGCCAATAATAATAGTAAAGAGCAACACTGCTGGCCAACATCTTATTGCTGCTTTACGTCGTTCTCCTTTTTCAAGGATTGCATCATCAACAGGTGCAACTTCGGGATTACGCTTTACCCATATGTAGATAACGACTAAAAAACCGATCAGCGATAACAGACCAGGGATAACACCAGCCATAAAGAGGCGACTAACTGACATTTCTGTAAAAATACCATAAACAATGAACAACACACTTGGCGGGATAAGTGAACCCAGAGTTCCCCCTACAGCCACTGTCGAAGTAGCCAAGCGCTTATCGTAACCCATGCGTAACATCTCTGGTACGCAGATTTTACCCATCGCAGAAGCGCAAGCGATACTTGATCCGGTAATAGCGGAGAATCCCCCACAACCAAACACAGAGGCCATCGCAACACCGCCAGGCAAGCGTTTTAACCAAACTCGCGCAGCATGGTATATATCAGTCGTGATACCCGTATGGTATGCAATGTGACCTAACAGCACGAATAGAGGTATCATGCTTAAATCGTATGAATGCACTAAATCAAAAGTGCTCGATGAGATCATCGACAGAGTAGGAGCAACGGCACTACCCATGTCAAAGCCACCGTGTCGCAAAGCAAAAAATAAAAATATAAATGCCGATGACACACCAGCCAAACTAAACGCGATTGGCACACGAATCACAAGTAAAAGCAACGCACAGGCAAAGCCCACGAGACCAAGAATCAATGGATCCACAGGTTAACCCTCTTCAATTTTATCGTGTTCAGCGTCTGTTCGCCGCACGAGGTATTCAGTATTACCACAGATAGCTGCTCGCATATCTGTAACGACAATGATCGATAAACGAACAACAAATAGTGCCGCCCCAGCGAAAAATGCAAATCGCCCTGGCCATTCAGGAAGCTCTAACTCGCCAAAGAAATAAGATCCGCTGCTAGCTGCGTGAAAAAATCCCTGCCATGCAGAGAATGCAAGTGGCATTAGTATCAATAGACTAATGAGAGACCCTATCGCTAACATCCATAACTTGGCATGTTTGCCCAAGCGCTTAAATAAGAACTCTATGGTTATGTGGCTGTAATCTGCCGTCACATAAGCTAATGGGAGAAAAATTGCTCCCACCATTAACTCCCTTACAATAACGACATCGTCAGTCACTCCCCAACCAAAGAGGTTTCGTGTTGCAACTGTTAGAGTGATCATTAGTCCGAGCGTGACAATGCACATACCAGCGATCATTAATGCGCCCTGTTCAATTTTTTTCAACATAATAATAAACTCTATGTGTTTAAATTAACGTGACCAAGGGTAGCCTTCACGATCACGTTCTTGGCTGTATTTAATAAGAAAGGCTTTGTAATTTTCAACCATCGCTTTTCCATCGAGGCCGCTGTCATTGGCTTCGTTTTCCCATTTTGTAATGTGAGATTGACTAGCTGAATACAATTCAGCCGAATCTGAAGGACTCAGACTAATGATTTCCAAGTGATGACCATCAATTCCTTGAGTGAAACGCTGCTCTGCTTCCTCATCAGACTTCAGTACATTTTGACCAAGGTAATCGATAAAGTCGGCGCCAACATCATTCAGTATCATTCTCTGAGACGGAGTTAATCTGGCCAGTGCATCTTTGTTTATAAAAATACCCAAACCGCTATAAATCCCCCAATTAAGTTTAGTTAAACTGTCCGTCACTTCATGCTGTTTTAAAGCAAGCGATGCGTTCATATAACCCTGACTGCAATCAAGCAAGCCGTTATCTAGGCCCTGATAAGCCTTATAAATGCTCATACTGACTAAGTTAGCCCCTAAATCGCCAAATATTTTACCAAAGGTACCCACTCCGCGTATCTTTTTGTCTTTTATGTCAGCGAGTGAGCGAACCGCGTCACCTCTGCACAACATGATGACATTGGAGAGCATATATGAAGAGACAAAGACTAAATTTTGTTTGGCTAAACTATCTGATACTGCAGGGGATTGCATGTGGTCAAAGTTCGCTTTTAGTGCAACCCATGGATCTAGATTTTCAAAAGGTAAGTTGGTCAACGAAAAAGAAACCATCTCTTTAAGAAAATAATCCGGAATAATTGTGCCCATGTCGACCACACCAGCAGCAATAGATTGTCGTGACGCATTTGCCTTAAATAATGCACCACCCCACATAATCTTAATTTTCAAATTACCACCAGAGCGCTTCTCAACTTCCTCGGCAAACCAAGTGGTAGCCTTAGCACGAGCACCTCGATTTGGTCCCGGCTCACCATAGGTAAGCACCGTTTCTGCGACAGCTGGCATTGCACTCAATATAATTAATAGTGTTGCTGCTTTAAAAAATGTGCTGATGATGTTGATTTTTTTGACTCCTGTTAAGAGTCACATTAATTTTGATTGGCGTAATTAATGTGACACTAATTTACATTACAGTAACAAATATAGTGCTACAAAAGCGAGTGTTGCTAAATAAGAAAATGTAGACTGGACAGTAAACTGGCACAGCTCATTTACCTACTAGCCCACTGCGCTAGCGTTTTTCCTTCTGCGACTAGTTGTTTTAATAACGCTGCGGGTTGCCAAAACTCTTCACCGTAAGTATTACCAAATTCGCAAATGGTTTGGTAAATTCGCTCTAAACCTATCGTATCGGCATAAAACATTGGGCCACCACGGAAAGCTGGGAATCCATAACCAAACGCATAAACTACATCAATATCGCTAGGGCGCTGTGCAATGCCTTCTTCGAGTATTTTAAAACCTTCGTTGATTAAGGCAAAAGTCAAACGATCTAAAATAGTCTCGTCATTTATTACTTTGCGCTCAACCCCTCTTTTCTTGGCTTGTGCCTCAATAACCTCCAGTACGATTGGGTCAACAATTCGTTGCCTCGTATCAGGATCATATTTGTAATACCCTGCGCCGGTTTTCTGGCCTAAGCGACCCATTTCATATAAAGCATCTGCAATACAATAGGTTCTGATATCACCTTTTTGTTCATCACTTAAGCCTTCACGTGCCTTATAACCAATATCTATTCCAGCTAAATCACCAACAGCTAAGGGGCCCATTGCCATACCAAATCGCTGCATGACTGTGTCTATATTTTGAGGCGTTGACCCTTCAAGCAAGCATAACTGAGATTCGCGAGCATACTGTCGCAACATTCGATTACCAATAAAGCCATAACAAACTCGAGACAGAGCGGGAACTTTCTTAATTGTCTTAGCGATAGCCATCGATGTAGCTAGTACTTCATCTGAAGTTTTATCACCACGTACAATTTCAAGTAATTTCATGACATTAGCAGGACTAAAGAAATGAAGACCAATGACATCTTGTGGACGAGACGTTGACTCAGCAATTAAGTTAACGTCTTGATAAGACGTATTGCTGGCTAAAATAGCCCCTTGCTTACACACTTTATCAAGCTTACTAAATACTTGTTTTTTAATGTCGAGGTTTTCAAACACCGCTTCAATAACCAAGTCTATATCGGCAAAGTCATTATAGTCAGTTGTACCCGTAATCAGGTCTTGACGTTGGGCTGCTGCCTCAGCGGTTAATTTACCTTTACTAACGGTCATCGCATAATTTTTAGCTATAAGCGCTTTACCGCGTTTTAAGGCTTCATCGTTAATTTCTAGTAAAGTAACAGGGATACCCACATTCACAAAATTCATTGCTATGCCTCCCCCCATCAAACCGCCGCCAATAATACCCACTCGTTTAATATCTTTTAGCTTAGTTTCTTTTGGTAAATCTTTAACTTTTGAAGACATTCTTTCGGCAAAGAACATATGCCGCAATGCCGCAGACTGCGATGATTGCATGCATTCTACAAAAAGCCGTCTTTCAACCTTCATTCCTTCATCAAAAGGAGTATTCAATGCAGCTTCAATACATTCAACAATGCGTTGCGGTGCTTCTTGCCCGCGAAAACGTTTACTTAATGTTGCTCTATACTCGGCAAAAAATTCAGTTGATGCACCTGCTTTATCAACATTTAAATCGCTAACTTTTTTAAGCTCTGCCCCTTGAGCAATAACGTCTCGAGCAAAATCGAGTGCAGCTGTCAGCGAATCACCCTCAACCACTTTATCAATTAAGCCGATACTAAGTGCTTTATCCGCAGTGATTGGCGTGCCGGCAGTGATTAAATCAAGCGCGGCTTTAACACCGGCTAATCTTGGCACTCTTTGTGTTCCGCCAGCGCCAGGCAACAGGCCTAATTTAACTTCAGGTAAGCCGACTTGAGCTGTAGACAATGCACAGCGGTAGTGGCAAGCCAGCGCAGTTTCTAACCCCCCTCCAAGTGCGGTTCCATGGATAGCAGCTATAATGGGTTTTTGCGATGCTTCTATAATGTTAAGCAGCTCAGGCAATGAAGGCAACATCGGCGGTTTACCGAACTCTGAGATATCTGCACCGGCAATAAAGGTGCGCCCTTCACAGATCAATACTAAGGCTAAAGATGCATCATTTTGTGCTTGTGCTACCGCCTCTTGAATGCCTGTGCGTAATGCATGTGAAAGCGCGTTAACTGGCGGATTGTTTAAACGGATAACACCGATGTCACCGTCTAATTGATAACTAACAACTGACATAAACTAATTCCTTACTTTTCAAAAACTAAACACGTTCAATAACGACTGCGATACCTTGACCAATACCAATACACATTGTCGCTAATGCATATCGACCACCGGTTCTTTCTAATTGACGCAATGCGGTTAGCATAATACGAGTGCCACTCGCGCCCAAAGGATGACCAATAGCAATCGCGCCACCATTGGGATTAACGCGAGGGTCATCAAACGCAATACCGAGCTTCTTCATGCAGCCCAAGGCTTGTACCGCAAAAGCTTCATTAAATTCCAAAACATCCATATCCGCTAGCGTTAAGCCAGCTCTTGCTAATGCTTTTTGTGAAGCAGGCACTGGGCCTAGTCCCATAACTCTGGGTGGGACGCCTGCAATAGCACCCGCGATAATTCGACCGCGAGGTTTAACACCCGCAGTTACACCCACCTCCATACCACCAATAATCATAGCCGACGCACCATCGTTAATACCAGATGCATTCCCTGCGGTGACCACGCCATCAAATAATGGTTTTAGTTTACTCAGTGCTTGCGCCGTTGAAGATGGGCGTGGATGTTCATCCGTGGCCACAACAAGTGCTGGTTGCTTACGACCTTGAGAAACTTCAATTGGAATAATTTCATCATTAAAATACCCAGCAACTCTCGCCGCTTCATATTTCGCTTGCGAGGCGGCCGCAAATACATCACATTCTTCTCTACTAATAGCTAAATCGCTGGCAATGTTGTCTGCCGTTTCAGGCATTGAATGACCACCAAACTGCTTGATAATTTCAGGGTTAGTGAACCGAGCCCCCATTGTGGTGTCGAACATTTCTTGCTGCCGAGCAAAGGCTGAAGTTGCTTTAGCTAAAACAAAAGGTGCTCTACTCATAGATTCAACACCACAAGCGACAAATAATTCACCTTCATTGGCTTTCACACACCGAGCTGCATCGAGCGCAGCAGCTAAACTTGAACCGCACAAACGGTTAACGGTTAAGCCACCACTCTCAACTGGCAAGCCCGCTAATAACCCGGCAAAACGAGCTACATTTCGGCTATCTTCACCAGCCTGATTCGTATTGCCAGCAATCACATCTTCATAAAGGCTTAAATCAAAGTTATTACGTTGCACTAACGTCTTAATAAGGTGCGCTAGTATGTTATCAGGTCGAACTGAAGATAATACGCCGCCATGACGTCCAAATGCGGTTCTTGCGGCATCATATATATATGCATTTTTCATAGTTTTTCCTTATAAAGTGGTGTAATTAACTAAGACAGGAAAAGCGATGAGTAAATTAGCAACTTTTTGTTTGTCTTGCATATTTGATAATTGAATGTGTACAACTTGGCCTTTTTCTGGGTCAAATTCAGATTCAACTTGGGCGCTGACACCATGCGTTTTGAACATGGCATTGACGCTAAATTCGGTGGCTTTATTACGTAATAATGGTTTGAATACTTTGCCGACAGCCGTTAGAGGGATGCTATCAAGTATTTCGATACGTTTAGGAATTGCCGCTCGTTCGCTAATATGCTCTTGGCAATGTGCAAGTAATTCTGCCGACGTGGTTTGCAGCATATCTTTTACCACGACATAGGCAATGGGTATTTCTCCTGAA
The DNA here is from genome assembly GCF_937770335.1 of uncultured Glaciecola sp. GTDB lineage: Bacteria > Pseudomonadota > Gammaproteobacteria > Enterobacterales > Alteromonadaceae > Glaciecola. Next base: position 49,335 of record NZ_CALJHY010000002.1, on the reverse strand, counting down.
TGAACATCGGGTTGACCGATAGCCACTGATTGGATAACAGCCGGATGAGCCATTAATGCATCTTCAATAATCTGGGGATCAATATTATGACCTCCACGGATAATCAAATCTTTAGCTCTGCCGGTCAGTTGAATATGTCCTAGCGCATTAATCACGCCTAAATCACCGGTATTAAACCAATCACCTTCGACCCATGCAACATCGTTATCACTTGCATTCAAATAGCCTTGAAAGATATTAGGACCTTTGACCAAAATAATACCCGGTTCATCAGGAGCACAGGTACGACTAATTTTATTATCAATGACGTGCGCTGCAATCACCCGGGTGTAAGGTATGCCATTGCCTACGGCAACGCCGTTAACAGAGTAACCGGGTAATACTCTGGCAATCAAACAAGATGATTCAGTCATGCCGTAACCATTGCTCACACTGCAATTAAATCGTTGCTGAAAGGCGTTTTTTAATTCAATAGGTAAAGGTGCGGATCCACTACCTGCATGCTCAAAGCAACTGAGGTTAATATCCTCTTCTGGTTGGCGCAATAAAACAGACATGATCGTAGGTACCGTCGGAAACCAACACACTTGATATTTATTAACAAAATACCACCAGTTCTTGACCGTATTAGGATTTCTAAAACCGTCGGGGGTCATGATAACCACGGTACGACCGACAATGAACATCGACAAACTAGCCGCAATAACACCAAAAACATGAAAGAGGGGTAATGCATTTAATACCGCAGACTTACCATGATAAGAATTAAATCCAGCATATACCTGTACAACAAAACTAATATTGGTGTGTGATAGTTTAGCTATTTTAGGGCGCCCTGTAGTACCGCCCGTATGGAAGTACATAGCAATATCGTCACCTTTAGGTTGAGAGGAATGCGCCAATCTGTCGCTATCTTGAGTCAATATTGCCGCATTAAAATCAGTAATAGTGATGTTTTTATTGCTGATCTTAGCATCGCTATTATTGAGTAAAAGTAGATGTTTAAGCGAGGGTACACGCTGAATAATTTCATGGACTTTCTGGCCTAGTTCAGTGGCATCATCAAGCGAAACGGTGACTAATACTTTTGCCTTTACTTCATTCAATATTTCAACAATATGCTCAACTTGCAGGAGGCTGTTAATGGGGTTGGCAATCCCAACAGCTTGCGAAGCCCATATACTGAGGTGAGTTTCAGTTAAATTAGGAAGTAAAATAGAGACAACATCAGTACGCTCGAGGCTGAGTGACTTAAACAGGTTTGCTGTCTGATTAAGCTTTTTGGCTAAGCCAGAAAAAGTGAGTTCTTTGGCTAATTCATCCCTACAAGCAGTTACATGTTCAGCTATTGCGATGTCAGTAGAATATTCATCTGCGGCATGACAAAAAACATCATATGTTGTTTTACAATGATACCGATTTTGATAACTTATTTTTTCTAAATCAGCAAGTAACTCTAATTCTGTTGGCTTGGACATTACGTACTCATCTTAATGCAAGTTGTATTTATTTAACGTTACCACGACACTAACCAGCATAGTAAAATAGTAATCATATTCTGCAATGCGGAATTGTATTTTGCAAGTTTTTTGAAACGCGACTAAGTTTGCCTATTCAATGTGCTATTATTTGATACCTGCCGACAAGCCTCACAATTAAACAATATGCAAAATAATGCTAAAAATGAGTAAATTCCCTGCTTGGCTCTCCCCGCTTTGTCTAGTAATTGTATTTTTTGCAACCTTGATAACAGAATGGTCAGGCTACCAGCCACCCGCAATGTTGGCCGTAAGCATGCTGCTATTATTTACTTTCGTAGAATGGAAACAGTTAGATTTAACAGCTAAGATCATTGCAATGATAGCAACTGGCTTGACGCTAACATTGTTAATTTTGTCACAGGTATCCTTTTACCAGCTGGCCATGTTATCTGGCAGTGTCGCGTTTTTCGCATTTTTTCTCATTGCTTTGAGCCTTTTAAAAGAAGCGGCCTCAAGTTCTAGGTCAGTGAATTTAACCGGTCTAGCATTATTGCAACAACAGCCAGTCAGGCGCTATGCATTGCTCACCTTTAGCAGTCACTTATTAGGCATACTAATGAGTGTCGGTGCAATTAATTTACTCGGAAGCATGATCCAAAGAAGTTTAGATGACAATAAGGACACTGTTGATGCTCGCATCAACAGTGCAAGGGAGCGTCGTATGACGCTCGCCGTTCTGCGCGGATTTTGCAGCATACCGCTTTGGGCTCCTACTACCGTCACTATTACTGTGTTAGTCACAACCATTCCTGATCTGCAGTGGATAGATATTATGCCCTACGGTTTATACCTAACCCTTGCTCTACTGTTTTTTGGCATTTGGCTAGATTATATTCAGGCACCTAAATATCTTAGTCATCTTGTACCAACAATTTCTAATAACTTATCGGATTTAAAGGTCAGTTTTCCTATTCTAATCGTTGTCATCGCGCTAGCGGTCGTATCGAGTTTTCTGATATTTGTGACCACGCTGCGCCCAATTTCTGCGGTGTTAGTAAGTGCAGCGATTATAAGTACAGCTTGGATATTTTCTCAATATCGTCACGAATATAATAAGGTCAGCGCTCTACGTTTAACCGTAAAACGTTTTACAACTGACATATTTGTTAGATTACCGTTGCAACGTTCAGAAATTGTCTTTTTTGCAGGTTCAGTGCTGATTGGGCGCTTATTGCTCATCGTGCTGGATCTTGAATGGATTGCACAACAATTAGCGCATATGGATATATCCGCGGCGCTCATATTAATTTTGTCTTCATGGATAATTTTTATTGCCGCCCTTCTTTATATAAATCCTATGATTTCAGTAACCTTAATAGCTGGAGCATTATCTCAGTTACCTGGAGTAGAAAATATGCCTGTTACCATTGCGCTAGTAATGATGGTAACTTGGGCTGTGGTTATTGGTAGCTCCCCAATAACCACCTCAGTTCGTATTGGCGCTAAACTCACTGGCATATCGCCCTTTCAACTAGGGATCAAATGGAATGGTTTATATAGCGCATTAGTGCTTTTAGTATTGGATGTTTTTATTCTAATCATGCTGTAAATTAACATAGAGATTTACCTACGCTAGTGCTGACGGGCTTATCTATCTATAGCGCTATTTCCTGGCAATAAAACATACGCTTTAATTACAATTACGGCTTGATATTTTGTGAGTTTTTTGTTCCACTGTGCGGAATGAAATCATTTCCAATGAGGATTAAAAATGATTCGAGATAAACAAATGTTGGACCAATTCCTGGACAGTATCGCAAAATTCGTAAGAGAACGTTTAGTCCCTGCGGAAAATGAAGTGGCTGAAAACGATGCCATTCCTGATGATATTGTTCAAGATATGAAAGATATGGGCTTGTTTGGTATGACAATCCCGGAAGAGTATGGCGGCTTAGGTCTGACCATGGAAGAGGAGGTATTTGTGGCTATTGAATTAGGCCGCACATCGCCCGCTTTTCGCTCCCTTATTGGTACTAACAATGGTATTGGCTCGGCCGCTATTGTATTCGACGGCACCGAAAAACAAAAACAAACCTACCTACCTAAATATGCCTCAGGCGAACTTATCGGCTCTTTTTGTTTAACCGAACCTGATGTTGGCTCTGACGCGGGTGCAATAATGACTTCGGCCATTAAAACAGGCGATGAATATATTATTAATGGCACCAAGCGTTATATTACCAATGCACCAAGAGCGGGAACATTTACTGTGATGGCTCGAACTGATCCATCGATTAAGGGATCCAAGGGAATATCTGCCTTTATAGTAGATGCATCTACTCCTGGCATTACACTTGGACCCAAAGATAAGAAAATGGGTCAACAGGGATCATATACCTGTGATGTCATTTTTGAGGATTGTCATGTCCCTGCTGAGAACATTATCGGTGGTATTGCCGGCAAGGGCTTTATAACCTCCATGAAAGTGTTAGATAGAGGTCGCCTGCATATTTCAGCACTCAGTGTTGGTATTGCCGAGCGCTTAATTGATGATGCGTTAAGATTCGCAGTAGACAGAACCCAATTTGGTAAACCTATTGCAGAGCACCAAATGATCCAAGTCATGCTAGCGGATAGCAAGGCCGAAGCTTACGCAGCTAAGTGCATGGTACTAGATGCCGCAAGACAAAAAGATGTAGGCAATAAGATAACGACAGAAGCTTCTTGTTGTAAATTATTTGCAACCGAAATGGTCGGCCGAGTCGCTGACAAAGCGGTTCAAATACACGGTGGTGCTGGTTACATATCAGAATACGCAGTTGAAAGACTATATCGTGACGTTAGATTATTTAGATTGTACGAGGGTACGACACAGATCCAACAAATGATAATTGCCAGAAATATGATCAGAGACATTCAATAAATTAAGTATAACGAAGGGTTTGCAAAATGAATTTAAATTTCACCGCTGAAGAAAAAGAATTTCAACAAGAAGTCCGCCAATTTTTGCAAGAAAAATTACCATCAGAGCTTGCTCGGAAGACTAAAAAAGCGATTCACTTATCAAAAGAAGAGTATATCCAGTGGCAACAAACACTCTATATACAGGGATGGGCAGCAACTAACTGGCCTGTAGAATATGGAGGAACGGGTTGGACACAAACGCAGAAATATATTTTTGCAAATGAATGCGCAATAGGCGGAGCACCCGATATAATTCCGTTTGGTTTAAAAATGGTCGCCCCCATTATTTATACTTTTGGTAGTGAAGAGCAAAAACAACGTTTTCTACCTGATATATTATCCAGCAAAGTGTGGTGGTGTCAGGGGTATTCAGAAACTGGAGCCGGTTCTGACCTTGCAGCTGTTAGAACGACGGCTGTGAAGGAAGGTGATGAATATGTGGTTAACGGCACGAAAACGTGGACCACATTAGGTCAATATGCTGATTGGATATTCTGTTTAGTACGAACAGGACATCCTAGCGAGAAAAATCAAGAGGCTATTAGTTTTCTACTAATTAATATGCATGACCCAAAGATTACCGTATCGCCGATTATTACCATTGATGGCAAACATGAAGTTAATGAAGTTCACTTTGATGGTGTCCGTGTTCCAGCAGAAAATCTGATCGGAGCGGAAGGCCAAGGCTGGACATACGCCAAAGTATTATTAACTCACGAACGCACCGGTATTGCTCGCGTTGCTATGTCGAAAGACCGTCTAGTGCAATTAAAAGAATTGGCAGAGACGACGGCTGATGGAGCGGACAAGTTAATCGATGACCCGATCTTCGCACAAAAAGTGGCCAACCTAGAAATTGATTTATTAGCATTAGAATATACTGACTTGCGAACACTTTCGGCTATCAGCACAGGCAAAGCCCCCGGTCCAGAATCTTCAATCTTAAAAATAGTTGGAACGCAAATCATCCAAGCGATCGATGAGTTATATGTTGAAGCAGCTGGTTACTACTCAATGCCATTTGTTCCTGAGCAGTACCATGACGACTTTGACGGCCAGTTTATTGGCACTGATGTGGCCACGAATAGTTCATTACGTTACTTCAATAACCGTAAAACATCCATTTACGGTGGCAGTAACGAAATTCAAACTAACATCATCAGCAAAGCCGTTTTAGGTCTTTAGATTAGCATTAGGAGTTTAATATGGACTTTTCATTAAGTAGCGAACAACAAATGATTCAAGATAGCGTTTCGAGGTTTATCCTCAACGATTACGATTTTGATTCACGTCGAAAAATACTCAAATCAGCGGCGGGTTATAGTCAAGAAAATTGGAAGGTATTTGCTGATCTTGGTTGGTTAATGCTGCCATTTGGCGAAGAAGATGGCGGTTTAGGTGGCTCTATGGTCGACCTTATGTTGGTTATGGAAGAATTTGGCAAAGGCATGGTAGTTGAACCTTTCATTGCAACGGCAGTTATGGCTGGCGGTGCAATTGCCTTAACCGGTAATCAAGAGCAAAAAGATGACTACTTGCCAAGGATTATGGCCGGTGAACTGCAAATGGCGTTTGCTTATGCAGAACCTCAAAGCCGTTATCATTTAAACAACGTGACTTGTAGCGCTATCGAAAAAGAGGGTGAGTTTGTAATAACGGGTCAGAAATCTGTCGTATTAAATGGTAATCATGCCGATACATTAGTCGTTGCAGCGCGCACCTCTGGTGATGTAAATGACCCCAATGGGATCAGCTTATTTATTGTTGATGCGCATCACCCAAGCGTCAGACGCAAAGGGTATGCGAATGTTGATGGCCACCAAGCTGCCGACATATGGTTTGACAAAACCCCTACCCTTGGATTACTAGGCGCGCAAGGTAAAGCCTTACCGGCGATTGAAAATATCATAGATAAAGCTACTGTAGCAGTTTGTGCCGAAGCCGTTGGAGCAATGCAAATTGCACATGAACGCACCCTAGAATACGCCAAAACACGTAAACAGTTCGGCCGCACTATTGGTTCTTTCCAAGCAATCCAGCACCGATTAGTGCATATGTTTATAGAACACCAACAAGCTAAATCTATCCTTTTGATGGCAGTATTAAAAATGGATAGTAATAACGGCAATGATCCTAAAGCATTATCAGCGGCGAAAAGTCGTATTGGCAAAGCAGCTAACTTAGTTGGCCGTGAATCAATACAAATTCACGGTGGTATAGGTATGACGGATGAAATTGATGTTGGTCATCTATTCAAGCGGTTGACCACCATTCAATATTTGTTTGGTAGCACCGACGTACATACAAAACGTTTTGCGTCTTTATAATTAAATAGTTGTGTATTGCGTCATCCCATTTCCTGCGGATGACCAATTAGTGCGAGATTGTGTGGTTTTAAAACAGACTTTACAATCTAAATTATGAGTTTGGAATGAGACTTCTAGTTACGTAAAGTGGAAGTCTCATTACTATTTGTAAAATTATCATCATGATACTGATTTACAAGCCGATACGTGGACAAAGCCAAAATAATTTTACGTAAAAGGTTTATATTATCAACTCAAAAATTAACGAAACAAAGCGCCTCAGTATTATTGAGGTAGTGTTTTCTGCTCCTATACTTAAAAGATCTTTTCTCACAATGATCATCGTTGGTTTGATTCTAAACTTAATAAACCAATGGAGTGCTTTTTTTGGCCAAAACGACATTATTTGGGGTAGTTTATTTATCACTTTTTTGGTGCCTTATTTTGTTTCTACAATATCTGGAACAACTATATTTTTGAAACTGCAGGCGGAATACTTAAATTATAAACCTGAAGTTGTATATTCAGCTTATGAAGATGCGAACGTTCTAATAGAACTAACGAATACAATTACTCAAAACGCAAATAATGTAAATCAAGCATCAAGAAAACGGCTTTTATTTGCAGAGGAAATAGCCTTAACAGCAAGGAGCGCAAGAGACATGAATGATTATTTGACGCAGAAAGCTTCAGATAGTCAAGAGAGTTTAACCGAAGTCGATGATGGCTTTCATCGTGTTTGTACCCAAATTACCGAACTCGGTAAAAAAGTAAATATTTCAATAACGGCTACCAACACCCTTTCTGAAGAACTAAAATCTTTTTTAACTGAATTTGAAAGCATTGCCGTTTTAGCCTCCGGGATTACGACTATTTCAGATCAAACTAATTTACTGGCGCTCAACGCTGCTATTGAAGCAGCCCGAGCAGGTGATGCTGGCAGAGGATTTGCGGTGGTTGCTGATGAAGTAAAAACGCTTGCCGCACAAACCAAAAATAACGCTGTAAAAATTAATGCTCATTTAGTCGCTTTACGAAAAAATCAAACAAGTTTAGATAATGCGTTAATAGGATTAATAGGTTCAATGTCACAAGCTGAAAACATGATAAACAACACCGAAGGCGATATGCGTAAGAGTACCGATAACGTTACCCGCTCTTCTGAAAAAGTTAGGATGAGCTTAATAGAGGTTTTCCAACAATTGAAAGGTGAAAATGAAAAGCTATCGTTACTGGCAGATAACATTGACACTTTGACCGAGGACACTAAAAAAGCGATTACTGGATCAGCAACCAACGTTGAACTTGGCTCAAAAGCGGTTGCAATGTCTAAACATATACAAACCTCATCGTTTAATTAATACTTCTAATTGGGATTTCATTTAACTTGGGAGTTTGTTTTTTGGCAGAGGGGGAACACAGCAGTTTTTAATTCGTATAGCCATAAACCCCACTAAATCAAGGCATTTTGTGTAAATAAGAGATGTGGTCTATTCTTTGAAAACCGTCGCCGTAATCGATTCGTTATCTATTAAAAGGAACTTTATGCGTCACGCATTAATAATATTAACTTCTAGTATGCTTGGCTTTGCGTTAATGGCAAATGCTAATAGTCAAAAAGATTACTTCCCCGAACGTAACAATTGGCAAGCTAAGTCTGCCGCTGCATTAGGATTCAATCAACCTGAACTTGATCAGGCAATTAATTTTGCCGAAAAAAATGAGTACAGTGGTTCTCGTGACCTGCGTATTGCTATCTTAAAAGGCTTTGAACGGGAGCCTTTTCACGAAATTTTAGGCCCTACTAAAAAAAGAGGTGGCCCAACGGGTTTGATTATAAAAAATGGTTATATCGCTGCTCAATGGGGAGATCCGGAGCGTGTAGATATGACTTTTAGTGTGACAAAAAGTTATTTATCTACCATGGCAGGGGTCGCTGTGGATCAGCAATTTATTTCAAATATTACAGACCCGGTTAGTAATTATGTGTGGTCCGGTGAATTTGAGGGACGCCATAATAGTAAAGTTACGTGGGCGCATTTATTAAACCAATCATCAGATTGGTCTGGTCAATTATTCGGCATAAAAGATTGGGCAGATCGTCCACCGCGTGAGGGGGATATTGACGATTGGAAAAATAGAGAGTTACGTGAGCCTGGCACAGTAATGGAATACAATGACGTAAGAGTAAATTTACTTGCTTATTCATTATTACAAACTTGGAGAAAACCTCTTCCGATAGTGCTTAAAGAAAACGTAATGGACCCCATTGGCGCTTCAACTACTTGGCGTTGGCATGGCTATGATCACGCTTGGGTAACCTTAGACGGTCTGCAAATGAAATCAGTCACAGGTGGTGGCCATAGTGGCGGAGGTATGTTTGTAAATACGCTGGATCAAGCAAGGTTCGGTTTATTATTTGAACGTGATGGTCAATGGAATGGTAAGCAAATTATTTCTTCAAAATGGATTGAACAAGCAACTCAATCTTCGCCCGCTAATGAAAGTTATGGTTATATGTGGTGGCTCAACAAAGGCCCCCGAAAATGGGAACAAGTTCAAGATGAATCGATTTACTACGCCGCTGGGTTTGGCGGAAACTTTATTGTAATAGATAATAAACATGATTTGGTAATTGTGACTCGTTGGTTAGAGCCAAGTAAAATCGGTGAGTTTGTTGATTTGGTTTTGCAAAGCATTGAGTAAAATTGGTAACCCATTTAGTTCAGAATGCATATTAACTTTGACCAGCGGTATGTCATTTTTAAGTTCCTCTGTATACCCAAAACAGCGCGGGCATACAGACGAGTTAATGCATTATTCGCTATCCGCTGGATCCTGATTATTCAATTCATCGAACTTAGCCGTCATCGTGGGATTGCGCCTAGTCAACTTCTTGATGGTTACATCTTGCGACTTGTCATTTGCCAGACGCAAGTTACGATCAGTGCTGAGTAATGCATCCTTTGTTTTCTGCAAATGATCAATAGACTTATCAATCTCATCGATTGCGGTTTTAAATTTCTTTGAGGCCAGGTCATAGTTTCTTGCGAAGGCGGTTTTGAATGAATCAAGATCATCTTCAAAGTTTGTTATGTCGACACTCTGGGCTTTAACAAGTGACAGTTCTCTCTTGTATTCAAGTGATTTCATTGATGCATTGCGCAATAACGTAATGATCGGAAGAAAAAACTGCGGTCGCACAATATACATCTTTGGGTAACGGTAAAACATATCCACGATCCCAGTATTGTAAAGTTCGCTGTCAGGCTCTAAAAGAGACACTAGCACTGCATACTCGCAGCCTTTCTCTATGCGATCCTTGTCCAGTTCTTTTAAGAAGTCCTCGTTCTTTTTCTTAGTGGCAGTGGTATCGTTTTCGTTCTTCATTTCAAACATGATTGAAACAATCTCAGTGTCATGCTCGTCCGAGTCACGAAAAATATAGTCGCCCTTGCTGCCCGTTCGAGCATCATTATCTTTTTCGAAATACGCTCGCGGGAATGCCGTTGCGCGAATACGATTGAACTCTGTTTCACAATGCTGTTCGAGGGTTTCGCCAACCATCTTAGTCGACAAGCGAGCCTTCATGTCCCGCAGACGCTCAATAGCATCATCGCGATCTTTGATTTGTGTCTCATACTTATCTTTAAGCGACGTTTCGGCGAGTTGTTTCTCGAGCCCTGCTTGCTTAAGGCCGTTCTTCAATTCATCGCGCTCCTTTTCAACCGCGAGCACAGCCGCAATGATGGCAACCTTCTGTTCAAGTTCAGTGGTGCCGAGCTTGGCTTGTAGTGCCTGTATCTCTCTATCTTTTATTGCGGCGGTTTCCTGTAGTTCTTTGGCCAATTTCGCCTCGGCAAGTTCAGAGGCGGCTTGCCTATCACGCTTGATCTGCTCCAACTCACTGGTCAGGCTATCTCTCTCTCTTTTAACATCCCCTAGCGCCTCGGTTACGGCTAGCTTCTGAGTGACTTCACCCGTATCTAATTTGGCTTTTAACGCTTGTATCTCAATATCTTTGGCCGTAACGGCTCTCTGCATTTCGCTGCCGCCTTGACTCTTAGCGAGTTCGACCGCATTTAGTTTATCCTTTTCAGCCAACTCAAGTCGCTCATGCAACTGTTGCTCAAACTCGCTGTCGCGAACCTGTTTTAAAATGTCTGCGTAACCAGTTTCATCGATTTTGAATGCTTTATTACAGTGCGGGCAGATGATTTCATGCATGAATTATTGTCTCTTTTACCTTGTCGTTAATGGGCCAGCTTTATACTTCCAGTGGAACCGTTTTAGGATTTGGCCCCCACTGATTTTAAGGCTCGCCATCTTGTGCGAAGAAATAGATACTCTTTGTTAATTAGGGTATAGATTAAAGCTAGTAGTGTCTACTCTTAGACTATCCTGGAAAACGGCAAAAGAGTTTGAGGCTAATTTAGGCTGTTTCGGTGAAGAAATAATGAATAAAGAGTCAATACTATTTTTGACTCTTTATTACCTTTTCACCTTTGTTAAACCACAATATTCGAGCAATAGCTGGCAACACGAATATAGCGCCCAGCATATTGACCAAGAACATGAAAGTTAGCAATATTCCCATATCCATTTGAAATTTGAGACTTGAAAAAACCCATGTACTGACGCCGATAGCCAAGGTAATGCCGGTAAACAATACTGCGCTGCCGCGCTCGCGCAATGCGGCTAAGTAAGCCGACTGAACATCATCCCCCGCACGCAGTCTTTGCGTCATAGTAGAGAGTATATAAATACCATAATCAACACCAATGCCTATGCCTAGCGCAATAACAGGTAAAGTTGATACCGTTAAACCAATATTCAAGAACGTCATTAGTGCCTGCGCTAGGACAGATACAACATATAAGGGAATTACCACCGCTAGAGTTGCTCGTATCGAGCGGAAACTGATCAAGCAAAGTAGGATTACAGCCCCAAAAACGTAATAAAGCATTGGCTTTTGTGACGCCTCTACCGCTTCGTTGGTCGCAGCCATAACCCCTACTGGTCCAGACGCTAATTTTATTTGTAAATCATCGGTTTGATATTCAGCACGTAAAGCCTTAACTGCATCGACGATAACATTAATCATTTCTGCTTTATGATCTTCCAAAAATAGGATGATCGGCATTACTGAACAGTCTCCGTTTAACAAACCCGACGACGTTGGCACCCGAGAAACAGCCTGCACCATCGTTGATTGATTGCGCGGTAATACCTGCCATTTAGGATTACCTTCGTTGTAACCCGCATTGACTTTTTTTGCCACCGAGGCCAAGGATATAGTCGATTGAACCCCCTGGGTATTTTGCATTTTCCATTGAAATTCATCAATAGCGGTCATCACCTCATAACTGGTGCAAGCCTCAGGTGATGTCTCCACAATCAAAGATATATAATCAACCGTAATTTCAAACTTATCAGTGATCAAAAATGTGTCTTGATTGTATTTCGAGTCTTCATGCAATGCCGGTGCACCCGCGTGCAAGTCACCAATTTTTAAGTTACTCGACTGAATGCTTCCCCACACAAACAAAACAGCCGTAAACGCGACGATACCAATGGCAACTCTGGGTGTAGCACAATTGGATACGTTGTCCCAAAATGGCGAGGCCTTAACTGACTGTTTATAATTGTCTTTGCGCCGGTCTGACAATTTAACGTACGACATTAATACAGGTAGCAACAATAGGTTAGTTAAAATAATAACTGCAACGCCCATACTCGCGGTAATGGCCAGCTCTTTAATGATCCCAATATCGATGACTAACAAGGTGATAAAACCAACGGTATCTGACAACAAGGCAATACCACCGGGCAGCAGTAAACTTCTAAATGCATACCGCGAGGCAGTTTCTACATTGCCCCCTGCTGCGACTTTTTTCCCGAGCGCATTGATCATTTGTACGCCGTGACTGACACCAATGGCAAACACTAGAAACGGCACAAGGATTGACATAGGATCCATGCCAAACCCAAATAAAGTGAGTAGACCTAATTGCCAAATTACCGCAACAATAGAGCAAGCTAGGGGTAGAAAAGTCAGCATTAGTGACTTACAGAAGAAATAAACCATGATACCGGTAATCGCTATGGCTATAGCAAAGAATAAAACCACATCTTTAGCACCATCAGCTACATCACCAATCATTTTAGCAAAGCCTATTATATGAACGCTAGTTTGCTCATTTTCAAATTTACCGCGCAATTGCTCCTCAAGTTCAGCGGCAATTTTTAAGGTGTCTAGCGGGTTACCCGTTTCAGGATCTATGTCTAATAATTGGGCCTTCACCATTGCACATGTAAAATCGTTAGATACTTGACGGCCAACAATGCCTGCTTTATCAATATTCTTACGCACAACTTGCAATGCACCGGGGTTGGATGAATTAAAATCCGCAGGAATAACAGGGCCACCAGAAAAACCACCTTCTACAATTTCAGTAAAACGGGTAGCTGGCGCATATAAAGAAACCACTAATGAGCGGTTAACCCCATCAATAAAAAATAATTGGTCGTGTACGTTTTTTAGGGTATCAAAAAAGTTCTGATTAAAAATAGTCCCTTTTTTATCACACACTGAAACCAAAATATTGTTTGCGCCGCCAAAATTTTCTTTGTACTTAATATAGGTTTTCATGTACTCATGATTGAGTGGAATGTTTTTAGTAAAACCTGCATCCAGTTTTAATAAGGATGCCTGATAAGTCAAGAATAGGGTGGTCAACAAAAACGCTAGGATGACAACGAGACGATTTCCAAAAACTAGCCTTTCGATAGTATTAACTAGTGAATTCATATTATTCACCTAAGTCCACAGTTTTGATTCCGCCAGCAGTGACAGCCAAAATAGCATGCTGAATCCCAATAGCACTGGATATTGCATCTGAAAAATTGGTTGGCACCTCAGAAATAGCGGTATTACGGCGACAGCCTTCACTATTAGGAGCTTGTAACTGTGCACTGTTTACTTGCTTGGCGTCTAATTTTAAGACGACGCCGTTATTACCCACAACAAAAACAGACGAGCCATCTATCAACACTGAATTAAGTGACGTCGTCACGCAAGTAGCAATAGATTGCCACTCACCTTGGTTGAGTAAAAACATATTACCGCGCAGACCAACAGCAAGAATGTCACCACTTGGCAATGTTGCAATATCAAAAAATGAGCCTTCATAATTGAGTGATAACCTTTTCCAGGTTACGCCTTTATCTAGGCTACTCGCGACTAAGCCGGCCTCTCCAGCCAAATAAAGAACGCCACCGGCATCATGCAATCGATTAAGATGCGGCGAGATAAACGACAACTCTTCTAAATAGAAAGGTGGGTCGTCTTTAATGCTTTCTAGATAATCGTTGTCTTCGCCCGACAATACGGATGGATGGTGTTCTTGTTGCCAAGTCATACCGCCGTCTAGGCTGCGATAAAACAAGCCATATGCGCCCACTGCTATTCCCTCTTTTTCATCAAAAAAGTGGATATCGAGAAGTGGACGCTCAAGTTCTGGTGCTGAATTTAATAATGTCCAAGTTGCACCCGCGTCTTTGGATCCAAGTATGCTTGCGTCGTGCCCAACAGCCCATGCCAAGTTAGCAAAGGAGGCCACTCCGGTTAATGTGACCTTTGTCGGCACATTGACTTGCTTATAATCATCAATAGTAAGCCCGAGGCTTTGATGATCAGTTATCTTTCCCTCGCGTGTTATTAAAATATGACCTCGCTCACCAACAATAATCGAGGTATTTCCGTTAGTAATATCTAACAGTAAGGACTCTTTAACGAGGGGTGCGATAAACGAGGTTTCATTGCTAGCAAAGACAGAAACTGAGCCCGCAGTCATAGTAAATAGCGTAGTTAAAATGATTAAACTCGATCTTTTCATAAAATCTCTCTATTTTTCAAGGTAGATACAAAGTGACGACGTTTAGGTTAACGACACTAACCCCATAAGGTTTTTAGATTGCGCAAATACGTGTCGACCATCCCCGAAAACTCTAATTTAACCAGAGGACTAATTGCTAATTTAAGGAATCCGGGGAAAGGTAGTGTGAGCTGTGCTTTTGTTTTAAACTTAATATGGGTGCCAGTTGCAAGTTCTATTAATTCCCATTTACCCGACACAGTGGCATTACCCTCGCCTTTGATGGGTATCCACACGATTGTTTTTGCATTGCTATCAGAAATATACTGGCACGCATAACTCGTTTGAATAGAATAAATGCCCAACGCGACCTTTTCCAGATCCCATCGAAATGAGTTGTCGTCGATAGGAGTCAACGCGTGTACTTTCGGAAAATGCGCTGCGGAAGCTGGAACATTAGATAAAAGGTCGAATACAGTATTGATGTCTGCGGCAACGATAAATTCTCGATCTAAATCAATAGTAACTTTAACGGTCATTGTGGATCCTCACATAAAGCCTCTGATCAGTTTGACTCTAAAGAAAACAAGTTTTTTGATCCTCGTCAATAAACACAATAGGAAAATATAGATAGTTAGAATAATTCCTCTTTAATCCGGATTTCCTATGTTTTTACCCGACTCAATGTTGAAACAGCTATATACCATTGGCAGTTTAAGAGAAACGAAGAGTGGATTGCACTTTTCATTAAAAAATCGGATTAAAAGTGCGCATTTTAATCAGATAGTAGATTTATCTATTAACAATCAAAAAATTGATAAGCACAAAATTATGATTGCGCTGAATTCAGGCCAACCAATAGATCTGCAGACCCTAGAACAAAAACAGGGAGTCAAATTTCCACTTGGAGCAATCTTAGATATATTTGTTGAAGGCACTTTTGTGTCAACGTCAAAAACCATCAATATTGACGTCACCCTTTCTACTCGGCCTTTTGGTAATATCGAATTAACGTTGCAGGATAAAGTGTCGTATCCTAAGCCAAAATCAGATGAAATCCCCCGTAGCATAGAAAATGACTTTCACCCCGATATTGTTCAAAAACGACAAAATTATGTATCCGATATAACGGGGACTGCGCCCAAAAAGTTATTTAACCTAGATGTTGATCTAGAGTCTTTTCGAGGAAACATTGAACATTTTTGCGGCGTTGCCCAAGTACCGATTGGCATCGCTGGACCAATTAAAGTGAATGGTGAGCATGCTAAAGGAGAGTATCTGATCCCATTGGCTACGACTGAAGGCACTCTAGTAGCTTCGTATAACCGCGGTATGAAATTACTGAATAAATCCGGAGGTGTAAAAGCAACAGTGGTTGATGATGCGATGCAACGCGCGCCTGTTTTTATTTTTGATGATGCCCGAAAAGCCAGAGATTTTGGTAAATGGGTGGTCGATAATATTGATAAAATACGGCAACAGGCAGAGGCCACCGATCCCTTTATAAAACTGCGCAATATTGAAAATTACAAATCCAACAAATTCGCTTTTTTAAGATTTAATTTTAACACCGGTGATGCTGGAGGCCAGAATATGGTCGGACGCGCAACCTATGTTGCCTGTGGTTGGATACTTGAACATTATCCAGGCATCAGCAACTTTTTCCTCGAATCGAATATGGCAACAGATAAAAAATCGTCGTTTATCAACATTTTAAACACACGCGGAAAGAGGGTTACAGCCGAAATCACGATCAAACGGGATGACATGATTGAAATTATGCGAGTGGAGCCGAAACAAATTGCACAACATCAGCGCGTCGCCTCTATAGGTGCATTTTTAGCGGGTGCTAACAATACAGGATTACATTCTGCAAACGGTATTACGGCTATGTTTATCGCGACCGGTCAAGATGTGGCTAATGTATCTGAATCATCAGCAGGGATTCTTTATTCAGAAATAACGGATGAGGGCGATGCGTACCTTTCAATAACCTTACCCTCACTAATTATTGCAACCTGTGGCGGCGGAACCGGTCTAGCGACTCAAAGAGAATGTCTAGAAATGTTACACTGCTATGGTCCTGGTAATGCGTTAAAATTTGCTGAAATAGTGGCCTCTGTTGTTCTAGCAGGTGAGATATCATTGGCATCCGCTATTTCATCCTTAGACTGGGTAACATCGCATGAAGAGCTTGGCCGAAATTAGTAATTGACAGACGGCCAGAGAGTCACTCGATATAATTAGGGGTCACTAGCTCTATTTGGATGCACCTGCACTAATTCAGAAGTAGGGTTTCATACGAGACCATCGATCTACTGACGCACAATTTTTCCTAAATGAGCTTTGTTTATTAACGCTTCGTACTGCCCTTCCAGTACGTTACGCTTAATCTTTAGAGTAGGTGTGAGCAAACTATTTTCAACAGTCCAGTCATCCGCCATTATTATAAGGTGATCTAGCATCGCGTGAGTTTCTAACGTTGCATTAACTTTCTCAAAAGTTGCTAATAGACTGCTCTCAATTTTTTCAGGAGCTTTTAGCTTGGCTTCCTCAGATAATACGACCAACGCAATAGGTTGTTTAAGTTTGGCACCAGTGACGCAGACCTGTTCAATCATAGAATTGGCCATTAGTTTTGATTCAATCGGCACAGGAGCAATGTATTTTCCTTTTGATGTTTTAAATATCTCCTTCAAACGTCCGGAAATTTTTATATAGCCATCAGCGTCCATTAGGCCCTTATCACCGGTTTTTAAATAACCATCCTCAGTAAATACATCGGCAGTTTTTTCTGGTTCCATATAATACTCCTTCATATTACAGTCACCTTTTACCAGAATTTCACCGTCGTCACCGATACGGATATCTACGCCCTTATAGGCATGCCCAATACTGCCCATTTTATCAGCCCTAAAGGGCACGCAGCAAGTGCCGTAAGCGCAGTTTTTTGTCATACCCCACCCTTCAGAAATATTCACCCCTAGACGGTGAAACCATCTCAACGTTGCCTCTGGTATAGGTGCTGAACCACTAGCGCATAAACGAGCTTCTTGCAATCCGAGTTTAGTGCGAATCTTTTTAGAAATAAAATTATTTACAATGGGAATATGGAGTAAAAAATCAAGTTTCTTTTGGGGAATATTAGCCAATATGCCCATTTGAAAACGTGTCCACAATCTGGGTACGGAAATAAACAAAGTGGGCTTGGTGTTTCTTATATCTCTGGAAAATGTTTCCAGCGACTCAACAAAATCAATACGCATTCCGGAATAAAAACTGGCTAATTCTACTAAAACTCTTTCGGTAATATGCGCCAGAGGTAGATAACTGAGCATACGATCCTGCGGTGCTAGCCCAAATTCGTCCAATGATTGATGGGCGGCCCAACATATGGATTCATAACTATGCACCACTCCTTTGGGATTGCCAGTACTTCCCGATGTGTAAACAATGGTCATCACTGACTTCATATCCGGAACAGGCCTTTCTATGAAAGGCTTATTTTTAAGCAGTTCCTGCCAGCTTTGCTCTGCCTCGATATTGGGATACGGGAAAGCTAACTTAATAATACCTTCTGGGATCGCGGCTTCTTGTTCCGCCGTTTTATCCAACTTGCCAACAAAAATAACCGGACATTGTGCATGATCCATTATGTAAGCAATCGTTTTCTTACCTGCTGTTGAGTATATAGGTACAGACACGTGACCAGCTAACATGATAGCTAAATCAGTAATAAACCACTCAGCACAATTTTTCGATAAAATCGCTATATTACTTTGCGGAGGTAAATCTAATGCTATTAGCCCTGTCGCAACCCTGCGGGCTTGATCTGAAGTCTCTAGCCAAGTGAATTCCTTAACTACACCGTCGACGGGTTGTCTTAAAAATACAGTATCAGGTGTGGTGTCTTGCCAGTGATACAACATTTCCAATGGTGTTTTAATCTCCATCCCATTTATCCTCAATAAGGTGCACTTAGTTGAGGTTAAACTGAGGCTTAATTGTTTTTTTGATATAGGTCAATTTTCTGGGTGTTAGCTTACTTTTTAAAGTTCTCAGTTTTAAGGAACTGGTCAGCTATCATTTATTTTGGGTAGAAATTTTGAGGACATTGACCTTACCGATTTACGTCGGTTCACCTTGTAGAGGCGTTTAACGTTGTGGTCTGCATGATGGTCCATAATTTGCTCTAACTTGTGACCAACACTGGAGCATGTTTTAATTTGTTCTAATTGAGACCAGGTGGAACGTTCACCTTCTTTAACTAATTCATTGATTTCATCAGAGGTGAGTTGACCCAGCAGTTTTTGAGGACTGGCAAAAGTAAAGTTTGGCACAATATTCACATCACCTTTGTAATCTTGTGCCAAAACAGAATAAAAAATATTGATAACTTTCCCAATATCCGGAAGCCTACGCAGATAACGTCGGCTAAATTGTTCACTACTTTTTAAAAGTTCGTGTGAAGAAAAGCGTATTATGTTTTTAGCACTTTTGGGGATCGGTAAGTACTCCTCGCCTTTAATAATAGCTAGCGCTAACGGATTCGCCTGACTGACAATATAGTGATTAACACCATACAGTCTAGCCAACCTTTTTGCAGGTAAATCATCGGTAACCGCCCCGTCTACCCATCGACGATTTGGCAAATAGGGCTGACTCTCACCATACACATTTTTAGCAGTCAACATAACAGGCGGAAAAAGACCAGGTACCGCACAAGATGCCATGACAGCGCTGCGCACAAAAACATTAGGCGAAGTGACCGCATTCATCAATCTAGAAGTCTGGTGTTCTTCTGAGGGGGCGATAGTGATACTAATCATTCTACCCGTTTTTTCGTACGCTTCCTGAAAAGTGATATCAGGAATAACGGACTCCAATGTCAATCGCAATGAGGCAGAGTCGACCTGATCCCGAACCAAGGATTTTGGCTTGTTGTCTATATAAACTTGTAAAGGGTCTAGCAGCATGTCACCTTGAAGAAAAAACGTCAGCTCATCGTCCGTATGGGTCCCCAGTACTGCCGCAAATATTGAGCCTGAACTTGATCCAGAGACAACATTAGGCAGCATCTGATGTTCAAACAAAGCCTTGATTACGCCAAGATGAAAATAACCAAGTGATCCTGCACCACTTAACATCAATGCTGAACGGCCAAAACAAAGGCTAGCACGTTCAAAAAAATCGAGTTTGTCTTCATGCTTAATATCACCATTCTCAGGCAGACTTGAAATATGTTCGAGTGCATCGACTATCTCACTAACATACTCTTCAATTAGGCGTTTTGTACCAAATTTCGCCAGTTGATAAAGAATATCTTTTCCCATACCTCCCTGATTGCCATGAATTCCCTCATTGAGTGCAAAGAGCAATCCAATATCATCCTTCTGTTTTCTTAGTCTTCTAATCATATCGATTCTGGTGCGAATATTTAGATGATCGTAACTTTTGGATACTTCCTTCTTCTTCCATCCTTCAAGACCAGAAATAGAGTCGTGTTCAAGCGCCGCCTGCTTCCAATCAGCATAACTGTCGGCGCGTCGCATTTTGCGTTCCAAAAGATAGAGGGAAAAACTGGCAGATATCGACAACATAGAAAAAATTCCTGAAAATAATAATTATGTTGCCATTAAGTATAATCAAAAAAAAACGATATTCCAGAACTTCACAGCATACACCCGAGTAAATATGTATCGCTGTTTGTTTTATTCCTCAAGCTGCGACAACAATAATCGCAGCAAAACTTCTGAAATTAACTACTGCAAATGTTGGAGTATGCAGGCAAAGATAAAGCGAATAAATTAGCTGAAAGGTCTTGTTTGACTTAGCATTAATGAGTACATTTATTAAAACGGTATCAATAAATTAACTGATAAAAGAATAATATTTACATAACCTATGTCTAATATGCTTGAGAAAATAATACAGGACCTGCAGAAAACCGAGCAAATGCACCTGCTTATCAGTCAGCTGGATTTGACTGAAAGTGTTCGCGAATTGCAGGCATGGCAAACTAAACGACTGTTGGTTACGCATGATGATTTATGGAATTCCAAGCGATTCAAACCCGCAATGCAGTTTTTTATCGATGAAATATATGGTCCAAAAGACTTTAGTCGGCGAGATATCGAACTGGCGCGAGTGGTGCCTAACATGGCAAAAGTATTGCCTAATAAAGGTTTAAAGTCATTGCAAGCAGCACTTAGACTCAACTGCCTCTCTCTGGAACTGGATATTGCATTAGTTCAAAAGCTCGGTAACAAAGCAATAAATCGCAGTAATTATTTCACGTCTTATCGCCAATCTAGTCATCAATCAAAACGCGAGGAGCAAATTCAGTTGCTTGAAGATCTCGGTTTAGATTTGGCGCAAGTGGTTAAAATTACCGGTATTTCAGCTATTTTGATGCTATCTCGAAAACCAGCCAAAGTCGCTGGCGTAGAAAGTTTGCATGCGTTTCTAGAAAAAGGATTTAAATCATTTAAAAAGCTCGGTGAAGTGCACGATTTCATTGATCCGGTAATTAACCGAGAAAGAGAATTAATGCATTCCTTGTTTGCTGCAAAAGGGCCAGCGGAAAACCCACTACCTGAAGTGGACAACCTCTACTAAAAATAAAAATGGGTTACTGAACTCAATTAATTTTATTCTTAATTAATGTCTTATTCAAAATCGCCTGCTTTATGTTAACTGCTTCAGCATCGTCTTGGTAATAAGGTTGTAAACTAAAGTAAATAGTCATTAACGTACGATATACGATATCGAGATTGCTTAATGGAACCCCATTCATCTGATAGTAATTTAAGCTTTGGAACAAGATTAAGCTAATAATATCAAGCAACAAATCAATGTCGGCAGACGTCCCCTTTAGCGTGCCATCGTGCTGTTGTGCAGATAATGATCTTCGTAAATACTGTCGTTGAAATGTCGCCAGTCTTTGTAATTTACTATTGATTGCAGGATATTGAGCTGATATTTCGGCTATATTTTGAAACAAAAATCTAAATACATGCATTGTTTCTAAACAGTGAAATAGATACTTATAAAAATCGTCATTATCATCAGACAATTGAGGAATTACGTCTATATTTTTCACATAGCGGTCGACCAATGTATTAATAATTTCGTCTTTACCTTTGTAATGATAATAAAGGTTACCAGGACTAATACCTAGCTCATTAGCTATATCTACACTGGTTATATTGCGTTCACCTTGGCTATTAAATAAATCGAGACTGATTAACAATATTTTTTCGGCTGTCTTCAACGTGAAATCTCCAGTGTAGGTTTTCATTCGTTAACATCAGCAGATAAGTGTTATGCCATTTTATAGCAATAAAATGCGCGGCCACGGCTGCCAAATCCGCTAACGTGAACTAACCTTCAGCGCTGCATGTGTCTATGCCACGACATTTCCAGTCTTGGTGAAAATGATCACTGTCACGAACATACAAGTTGCAATTAGTTTAAATTTTGTACGATTTTAGTATGCACTTTCTAATATTTTTGGCTATATTTAATTTGCCGAACAGATTTACCTCATTTTATTTAAACTTATTGGAGAGAACATATGACTAATTTAGAAAGAGTAAACAACACTATCGAAACAGCCGAAGAGGCAGCGCGTAAAATATGGCTAGCCGGCCTTGGTGCTTATGGTAAAAGCTTTGAAGAAATGCAAAACCAGTATGAAAAACTAAACGATGAAACCAGTCGTTTATTTGAAGAATTAGTTTCTAAAGGTGAAAAACTTGAAGCTGACACTAAAAAGAAGTTTAAAAAAACTGTATCTGTAGACAAACGTGTTGAAGACGTTCGTAAAAAGCTTGGTATTGGTAACTCAGACATAGACGCTAAAATTGATGAACTATCTAAAAAAGTTGATGCGTTAACAGTGGCCGTTAATAAAATTTCTTAATTGGTGTTTTATTTCGCTGGTGCCCATATTAATGAGCATTTAGTCCAACTTAATTTTAAAGGAGAAACATAAATGTCAGCTAAACACACACTAGAAACTATGGTACGTAACACATGGTTGGCAGGCTTGGGCTCTATCGAAAGTAGTGTAGGAGCGCTGA
This sequence comes from uncultured Glaciecola sp., assembly GCF_937770335.1. GTDB lineage: Bacteria > Pseudomonadota > Gammaproteobacteria > Enterobacterales > Alteromonadaceae > Glaciecola. The sequence goes on along the minus strand of NZ_CALJHY010000002.1, from coordinate 26,623 downwards.
GTAAGTCTATTGATGCCGCACAAAAAAAATCAAATAATATTTATAATGAATTACTTACGCGAGGCGAAGAAATTCAAAATAAAATTAGTGATGCTAAAGTCGACATAGAGGCCAGAGGTAAAAAGTTTATTGGAACAGGCTCCGAAGAGTCACATGAAGAAAAACTCGCCAAATTAAACGTGACTGTAGATCATTTAACAACGGTTGTTGTTAAATTGATTGAAAAACATAACGCAGCAGCGTCAGGGACCAAGCAAACTCAAATAACGAAGAATACCGAACCGAAATCAGCAGCGAAAGTAGTGCCCAAAGCGGCGACGAAGGCTAAACCAGCTGGAACCGCGAATAAAGTAGCACCTAAATCAGCAGCGAAAGCAGTGCCTAAAGCGACGACGAAGGCTAAACCCGTTGAAACAGCGAATAAAGTAGCACCTAAATCAGCAGCGAAAGCAGTGCCCAAAGCGACGACAAATGTGAAGCCCGCTGAAACAGCTGTAAAGTAAAAAAATCAACAACGACGGCGACTCCTAAAAAAGCGCCGTCATTTCTAATTAGCTTTAACAATGCAATGAAAATGGGATTACCCTGTTTTGCTTAACTCGACTATGTCCTCAACAATTTGTGGCCAAAGTTGAACCGGCAAGGTATGCCCCATCCCTTCTAGAATTTTCAAGGTCGCACCAGGAATTGCTGCCGCAGTAGCAATTCCGCATTCAACCGGAACTAGGGGATCAATATCACCGTGAATAATTAAGCTGGGGATTTGCAATTTCTGCAAGCGCAGAGTTCGATCCTCAGAATCAATTATTGCACTCAGTTGGCGGGCAACACCCGCTGGATTAACTCCCCTTTGCTGTGAATAACGAATCACTTTTTCGACACTTTCTCGGTCAAAAGGAAAATATTTACCATGCAACATAAGCCATACGTCCAAATTCTGGGCAACATATGGCTCAATCTCTTTAGCTAGCGGTTTAAGCAACTTTGCAATGACTCGTATTTTCGCTTTTGGCAAAGAACGATTGCCCGTAGTGGACATAATAGAAGTGAGGCTACTTATTCTATTCGGATATTTTAAAGCCATGCATTGGGCGATCATACCACCCATTGAGACACCAACAATATGCGCTTTATCTACACTTAATGCATCCATCAGAGCTAAGGTATCATCGGCCATATCATCAAGTAAGTAAGGCGCATTAACTTTTTTATTAAACAAACTGTTACTGATAAAATCCCAGGTACTTGGCATCGGATAATCAGTCAACCAGGTGCTTTCGCCAATATCACGATTGTCAAAACGAATAACCCTGAACTTGTTACTGGCTAATAATTGGCAAAACTGATCGCTCCAGTGGATCATCTGAGTGCCCAGGCCCATAATTAAGATCATGACCGGATCGCCAGGGTCACCAAAACTATCATAGGTAATTTGCAAACCATTAGCACTGACTTGTTGTGCAACATGGTGCTGAATGTTATCTAGCGTCATGAATGTATCTCGGCTTAAACGGCAAAGTAAATTCGCTTATGCTCACTGTGAACAAGACTAGTAAGGTTGGTTTCGGTAATTTTAAAATTTGTACTTTTCTACCCATAATTATTCCTAAATAGCGAGCTAATCTTGCTCTAAAAAATGCTTGAGGACTGCCGTTTCTTTGATTTTTTGTTTTACCGCCTCATCTAGTTCATTCGCGCTTTCAGATATATATCGGGTGAAATTATCCAAATCAGGCATCAAGTTTAACGCGCTAGTAGGGCTAATAGAGATGCTGCCATTATAGCTATAAATTGGCATGATGAGACCCATTCCATCAAAAATTGGTGCCGCGCCCATATGCACAATTAATTTATGCCCTGCCAAATACAGGGGTATTTGCGCGCCCGGGACATTGGTAATAATAACGTTAAAGAAAGGCTTATGTAGTTTTGCAATGCCAGCAATAGTATACAAGCTAGCAGCAACACCGGCTAAACCAAACGGAATTAAATCAGCGTAGTCCATTAGACCTTTTGCATCAGTGACGTCTTGGTATAGTTTAGCAATCACCGTATTGAGACAGATTTTTTGTAATCTCTTAATGGGCTCGTCAATATCCGTAGCAAGCTGCACGTAAATCGCAAAAACCTGATTACCCATACCATTTCTTTCTTCAGCCGTGCGAGTTGAAACCGGTATCATAGCCACTAAAGGTTTATCTGGTAGCTCATTTTTTTCAAGCAAATAACGTCTTAGTGCTCCTGCACAGATAGCAAGAATGACGTCATTCAAGGTTGCGCCCTGCACTGCTTTTCGCAGCCCTTTGACCATATTGATGTCCAGTATTGCCGAATTCCATACCCTTCCCGCTTCAACAGTATCGTTAAAACTCGTTTTTGGCGCACGAAAGGGCATGGTAGGGTTCGTAATACCTTGGCTGCGTGTCAACGACACTGCTTTGAAAGCCGACTTTCCTGTATCCCACAATAAACTGGGAAGCTTAACAGGGCGAGTTAAAAAGTGGTAGGCACTCTTGGCTATGAGGCTGACAGGACCAGGTCTGTCTTCTCTTATTTTTAGACGCACCGGAGCAACAGAACGAGGTTTAGGTGATACATCAAATAGCATACTCATTAAATCCGCGCCGGACTTTCCATCGAAGCTACAGTGATGCAGTTTACTTATCAGCGCCACCGACCCCTTAGGAATCTGAGGAACAGAGTCTATTTTTTCAACAAAAATAAACTCCCAAAGCGGGCGTTCGCGATTAAGTGGTTGAGAAAATAAACTGGACGCTAAATTACGCAATTCCTTCCAGCCGCCAGGACGCGGCAATGTAACTCTATGCAAATGCAGACTTAAATCAAAATCGGGGTCGTGGACCCAGTACGGCCTATCCAAACGCATTGGCACCATGGCTAATTTTTGCGTCAATTTGTCAACCGTATGCAGTCGATCTTCGACAAGTTGGCGAAAATCAGCAAAGGGCAGCGATCCTTCTATGATCGATACCCCACCAATATGCATTGGTACTTTCGGTGTTTCAAGATATAAAAATGCAGCATCTAAACCAGATAATTCTTCCATTTTCATCGACGTCTTCAATAAATTAGAAATCGTACATTAACTATACAACACTTCTAAGATATTTGATTAACCTTATGAAAGATAGAATACAGCAGTTACCAAATATCGAGAGTAATGGAAGCAATTAACATCGACATCAGCTAGCGGTAACCGCATCAATATATGCGGCTCCGCCAATAAACTAATTTTGTATAAACTAGTTATGGGATGTTGGCCTCAATTTACCTTTTAACTCACCTTTAATTCACATCATTAAGCAGTTCGTCAATCGCGCGTTCCAACTGTTGATCACGTCCAGCATCAATAACACCTGGTAGATTTTTAATAATAATATCAGGCGAGGTCTGATTATTTTCCAACCATTCACCGGCCTTATTTTTTGCACTCACTGGAACGACTCCCCAGACCACTCCCATAGGTAGTCGTTCCCATCCTGCAAAGCTGCAAGTGCCTGGTACTGGCATGCCTACTGACTTACCAATTTTCAGATCGGTATAACCGCTGGCATAACAGTGTCCGTCGCTGTACATTGATTCATTGAACAATGTGATAACTGGTTTGGTATAACGAGATGTCGGCTCACCACCCACGACTTTATCGGCGGTTTCGTAAGTCAAGAAACTCTCCCCCGTAAAGAACATCATCAAATCAGCAACTAAATCGCCGCCACCGTTAAACCTTGTGTCAATTACCATGGCCTTTTTATCCAAGAAGCGTCCCATCATGTCATCGTATAAACTGCGATAGGGACCATCTCCCATGCCGGGTACGTGGACATAACCGAGTTGACCATTGCTTCGCTCTAACACTTCCATCTCGTTAATTTTTACAAAACGCGAATATAGCAATCGACTCTCTTCGTCTAACTTAATCGGTTTTACGGTAATTTGTGAGTTGATTTTAGTCTTAGTATCAAAAACATCAAGTAGCACGAACTTGCCAGCTTTGCGATTTAGTAGCGCAGCCCAATCCATGTCCTGAGTGATTGCTTTATTGTCTATTTTGGTAATTATATTGCCCGCGCTTATGTCAAACTTAGCTTTATCTAGCGGACCATCGGTAACCACCTCGGTTATTTTTATACCATTGCCGTTGTAAGCAAAATCGTAAAAAACACCTAAAGAAGCAGTCTCATCACCGTCATCTGCTGAAACTCGGTAGCGCGCACCAGAATGCGAGACATTGAGCTCGCCCAACATTTCGCTTAACAGGTGAGTAAATTCATAAGGAGTACCGACATGACTGACTTTAGGTTTGTATTCTTCCCGCATCAGCGCCCAGTCAACGCCATGAAATGTGGGTTCATAGAATATTTTAGACGTTCGCAGCCATACATGATCAAAGGCAGTTTCACGGATCTCATTATGATCAACCAACATTTTCTCGCTAATTTTGATCGCCTCTTTTTTACCCTCTTCTACATCAAGTTTAGCGATACCACCTTTGCTTAATAAATATAAGTTCTCCATTTTGGGATCCCACATTAAGCTACCGTCTTCGGCACTAAGCGATATGGTTTTTTTGGTTTCTTGAGTACGAAGGTCGGTTTCCCACAAATCGTATTTATCTTCAAACGCAGATAAATAGTACAGCTTATTTGCTTCTTTATTAAGTACAGCGTCCGCTAGTTTTGATGAATGAATGGTTAGACGTTTAACGCGTCGGTCTAAGCCGTCCCATTGTATTTCAAGATCCTCTACTATGGCGTTTTCGTCATCTTTTTTATCTTCTTCACCTTTCTCGCCATCATCACCCTTTGCCTTCGATGACGCTTTTTGAGCTTCTTCTTGTGAGGTTTCTATTGCCTCCATTAATGCAAAATCGTTTTCGCTTAAGTTGAATTTATCCCACTCATGTTGGGTAAAGAACAATGAATACACGTCATTTTGACTGCGTCCGCTTGTCGCATAACTTTTTAGGCCTTCACGATTACTAAACCAAATGATTTGTTTACCGCCATTTACCCACTTAGGTGTTGTATCGTAATAGCCACTCGGAATTACTGTTCGCAATGCTTGGTCGCCCGAAGCGCTTACTAGGGCAACGTCCGAGTTTTGTAACAATTTATTAAACTGCAATAATATCCACTGACTGTCGGGACTCCAGCTAAATACTTGATCACCATCTCGGAAATGGATGCTATTTTCGGAGGTAAGCACCGTCACGCTTTTATTGGTCGCAAGGGTCATTACTTTGATGGTGAGGCGGTCTTCAACAAACGCCATTTTGTTGCCATCAGGCGATATCTTCGGTTGATAGTTGTCGCTTATGGTATCTAACAAAGGCGTTTCTTGGATGAGCGTTGCAGCATAAAAGAAGGGTTCTTGCTCTCGGACTTTGCTTGCCTTAAATATACTCCACTTGCCGTCGCGTTCTGATGCGTATACCAAATAGTCTCCCTTAGGAGAAAAACTTAATGAGGCTTCCTGGCTAGCGGTTTGCGTAATTTGCTTAGTAAAACTGCCGTCACTTGAACTGACAAAGACATCGCCTCTTGAAATAAACGCAATTTCTTTACCACTGGGGGATATTGCCATATCCGAAATTTCACCGTCAACGGCAAGCAAAGATTCACTGTTATCAACATCTTGGGTACGAATGCTAACATTCAACTTTTTCGGCATTGCCCCTTCTTGCATAGTAAATAATTCACCATGATAGCTAAAGACGAGTGTTTCATTAGATTTTGATAAAAATCTAATGGGGTGCAGCTTGAAATCAGTAATCTGTTGGTTTTCAGCTGGGTTATTCAAGCTCAGCTTATGAACATTAAATGTGCCGCTTTGTTCGCTTAAATAGTAAATACTTTGGTCATTGTCAGTGTAGATAGGATTGCGATCTTCACCGATAAAAGTGGTGATTTGCGTATGTTTTCCGTTTGCTGTGTCGTAAGTCCAAATATCGCGTGTTGCCGCACTGATATGATGTTTGCGCCATGGGTTGTCTGCGCCAACATCTTGATACACAAACTGACTGCCGTTGTTATTGAATTGAATTTCTTCGGCTGATACGGTTAAGACTTGCGCTACATTTCCGCCTTTTGTGGGTACCGAATAAAGCTCAGGTAGCCGCGAAGTAGGATACTGGCGATGCTCAACAGTATCCATTCGGTTGCCTTTAAACAAAATTGCCGTGTTGTCGACATTAAAGGTGTAGGGCTCTTCGTCGCTGGAATGGAAAGTAAGTCGTTTAGCGGCACCACCCAGAGCGCTCATTGAGTAAATATCAAAATTGCCGTACCGGTTTGACGCAAACGCAATGTTTTTACTGTCGTTATCCCATACTGCTTTATAGTCATGGGCTTTGTGAAAGGTCAAACGATTGGCTTCGCCGCCGTCTGCAGAAACCGAATAGATATCCCCTTTATAGGTAAAGGCAATAGTGCTTCCATCAGGCGAGATATTAGGGTAACTGACCCATTGCGGATTAATGTCGGCAACGCTGGTAAAGCTCAATGTTAGTATACTAAATAAACAAAATAAACGTTTCATATTATCCTTATTAATGATTTTCATTCTTGTTATTAATGGGTTGTATTGTTGCGGAGTAAGTATAGCTATTTGCTAAGTAAAATTCCCTTTTTGGTAACAATAGCGTAAAAATTTGTATTAGTTTATATACAAATAATAACGTCAGTCACGAGGAAAAGCGCCGACCCGGTTTCTTTTTCTCTCAGCAATCCTGATGTCAGAGAGGCCCGCAGCAATTGCGTCCTGCTAGCATATAGGGAGGATAAAACACATTACTGATCTATACAATAGGCCCTGCGGCTTGGGCCACTTTAGTAGGATTGTATGCTTAATGAAGCATGCAGATGTTGAAGCGACATGAATATTATTGCTTTTCTTTTTGCTCCTGCATTAAATTTTTTAAATAAATCCCCCCTTTTATGTCATCTATTGCAGCTTCAATATAATCAGCAATAACATTCACATCGGGAATGATGTCCCGACACGCCATTAATCCAAAGCTGATGGCGTCACAATAACTAACCACGGTAATATTCAATGATTGACCATCAACCAAAACGGACACAGGATAGGTAGATTTGAGCTTAGCTTGACCAAAATACAAAGGTTTCCGTGGCCCTGGAACGTTGGATATGATGAGATTTGCCGCGGGCGGCATCATGCTTGATATATTTAACTGATTCATTACAGCCACTAGCCCCTGAGCCAGGAAAGCAAAATTAGTCGCTGCGGTTGTCGACACATCAACGAGTTCCTTTTTTGCGTCCTTCGTTGATTCACCAATTATAGCAAGACGCGTCATGGTATCGGGCTCATTGGTGGCTAAATTGGCCATCACGTAGGTGATTTGGTTACCGGTATGGCCTGCTTGGCCGACAGAAACAGGAACAGAGGCAACCAGTGATTTTTTGGGCAATGCGCCTTTTTCCATCATATAGTTGCGCAACGCCCCGGAACAAAGGGCAAGAATTATATCGTTGACGGTGGCATTGGCTTGTTTGCCCAAGGCTTCTATTTCTGCAAGTGATAAGGTTTTCACTACAAAATATCGAGAACCCGTAATCGGCACGTTAAACAACGATTGTGGCGCACTAAAAGGCACCGGAGAGGTATTTTTATCAATACCCACGGCCTTCAGACTCTGCCCTATAAACATTTTAGATAGGTCTTGGACCATCTTCGAACGGGTAGTCACTTTTTCGACTAGTTTGGCCGTTTTTTCTATCAATCCTGAAAGTTCATGCGCGCCTTTCTCTCGATGAGCTGGCATGCATGCCCAGGGCGCTCTGACTTCCTCGCCAGCAGATGAACTAAACCAATGTTCCATCAATTCAATCCCGCCCATGCCATCGATCGAAGCATGATGCATTTTCAAATACATGGCAAATTGATTGTTTTCCAAGCCCTCAATCAGATGAAATTCCCACAGTGGTCGTTTGCGATCCAATAGTTGACTATGTAAACGTGATACTAACTCTAGCAAATCATCCAATTTTCCAGGTTGTGGCAATGCTGAATGACGCACGTGATAGTGAATATCAAAGTGGGCATCATACTCCCAACTAGGTAGCGCGGCACTGTGCACCGAACTAAGCTTTTGGTTGAAGGGCGGCTTGGCCTCTTGGCTTTGCAATTCGACCAATAAATCGAGTAGAAAATTTCCTTTATAGTGCTTTGGAATTTCAAAAATAGTAAGGCTGGCTACATTTACCGGCGTACTTTGCTTTTCCAAGGACAAAAACGCAAGATCCAGTGCGTTTAGTTTGTTTGACATGCTGATTACCTCGACAATCTACAGTATCGATACCTTAGTTTAGACGTAATTAGATAGCTTTTTCAATTTTATTCGCAGCATTAGATGATATCGATCATAAAAGAACGGCAATTAATTAGCCTTCAGTGGCGGCGAACTGGTGTCACGACTAGAGAACTAAAGATTAACTAATTACGCTATCTCAAACCACGTTTTCAATACTTGATAAACCTTAGGATCACTCAACAATTGGTTATGATTAATGTGAGAGCCGACCCATTTTCGATTGTCTGGAATATGTAAATCAAACGCGGGATCTTTGTGTTCACCCAATGCACTTTGTATCCTTACCAGCCCGTCACCAAGGGGATAATTAATACTTTTTTTAGCACTCGTAGCTACCGCGAAACATTTTACATTATCCGGCAACGGCAGGGGTAAGCGTTTGTCGCCACTGAACTCAAAGCGTTCAGTGGTATGCCAATCCAATTCCTGCACGTTGCCATAGCGTAAGTCGGTAATCCCAGCGCTGCGCACTTTCACTAAGCGTGCAAACGGAACGGTGTATGAATGCGCACCTAAAATCAAATCAACCCAATTTCCTGCTTTTTCAAGAACAGCTCCATGGTGCGGCGTTCCTAAAAATACCAGTTTATTGAGTAATTTCGGCCATTTGTGGCCGCTGTTTTGGGCAATATGAAAAGCGCTACGGGAGACCAATCCGCCCATGCTGTGCCCCAATATATTAATTTCCAATAGTTTATCTGACAGGTTTATCAACGACTCCAATAAACTAGCAAACTGTTGACCATTGTCGGACACATGCCGGCCCGAATTATAATGCAGATAGATGTATGCCATACCCGACTCTTTTGCCAACTCGACACCATGATCATGACCTTCTTTGCACCACTGCAAGTCATTCATGCACAAGCCATGGACCATGATCAGCAACTTTCCATTGCTCTGATCTATAAGCTCGCGCAACTTAACGTCATTGAGAATTTTCCCTTCTCTGCGAAAGTGCATTTGAATAGCCAATGGATTGTCGCTAGCAACAAGATAATCACCCAATACACCGTTGAGCGCTGCAAGCAAAGTTTGTGTCGATGGTGAATCAGGTTGAGAAGCGAGTATTTTACTAATTGCCGCCAGTGGTGCATCAATCCTTTTACCTAGTCGTTCTGTCACATTGCGAATATTGCGATACACCAACCCGCTTATGCCTGAAAGCTGTTCTTTTTCAGTCTTCGACGTTGAAGATGAAAGCGGACTGACGCGCTTATGCATTGATTCAACAATATTAGTGATAGCCAATACGGCATCAATAGTTAAACGACCCACACCTTGGGTTCGAGAATTAACTGCTTTTGCGGAGGAATTCTGACTTTTATCTTTGGAACTATGTTTCATAGATATCTATTTGAATGCGCAATAGGTAATGTATTTTAACAAATATTGAGGAAAATTTTAATTATTTGTTTTAGTGGAGGCGTATGAATGAAGTAATGGTTAACCCGATTTTGTTAATTATGAGGATTATAATTCGCGCTCAATTAATGTTGAGTTACTTTAATTTGTGCGGCCTCAATGGATAAAACATCAATGCTTGATAACGAAACAGTAGAGATATACAAAGCAGCAAAATACATCGTATTAACCGATAATACGCTTTGTCGAATTACCGTTGGTAAAGGCTGCGCTGATATCGATGCGCTGCTATTAAAACATAACGCCCAAGCCGCCTACTTTATTACACCTGAAAACCCTTTCAGTGTCGTATTAACAAGTGCAGAAAACACCTTACGCCATAAACGGTTTAGGCAAGAATTAAGCAAAGCAAAATATCCTTTTTATGAGGGGTATGGAACCAACGAAGACGAAACTTGGCCAAAAGAAAATAGCTATCTTATTATGTGTGATGGTGAATCTAAAATGCACAAATTGGCAGGTAGATATGGGCAAAATGCATTTTTGAAAGTTAACTTACGCTCGTCCGTTATATTATTAGCGCTTGACTCAATGAACTATAAGTCAGCAGTCTAGCTTACTGAAACATGGCGTTAATTTAATCTTTCTTAGTAATTACTAATTCTATGTTCTTACTTTCCCCAGCAAACCACTTTTGCACGTAAATGCTACCAATCACTGGCGGCATGCCATCTTCAGGCACCTCCTTATACCGAACGCTATTTTTATTCTGCTTTTCGAACTCAAATTTAACTTTCTTTTCAGACATTCATGCTCCGATGATTTTGTGGGTTACCACGCTTTTTAACTAATTTTGGAAATAGCACAAACCTGAACTCACTTTTTGAATAGGTCAGGAATGTGCTTTATTCTTTCTATATACGTCGAAACTACACTTTCTCATTTCGAGGTAAATTAAATAGCGATTACTCTTTTATTGGTAACGCAGGCAACTGACTCTTAGCCACCAATTCATTAAAAGCAGTCACTTCCGTTTTCTGAATTTCGCTCAGTTTTTCTAGCTGAGCGTCAATTTTTGCGTATATCTCTTTACTCAACTCAAGCACTTGATCCGTAGGCGGATAATCACCAACTCCAACCTGCGACTTCACGCCCATCAAAGAATTCAACAATCGACCAGGAAAGTTTAAAGGGTCTTGATTGCTTTGATTCTTAGTTTGGTACAGAGCCTCTTCCACGATAGTTAAGCTAAGCTTCAAGGCTTTTCCTGCATCAATTAAAACCTTTTCATTTTCTTTTTCAGGGTCAAGAGAATCCGTAAACTGTTTAATTTTTGCGTAATAATCTCTGATTTCCTTAATGCTTGCGGTAACTTGATCAATTTTTTCATTGGCCTGTATCAGAAAATCTAATTGCGCTTTAAAGTCAGCTGGTGTCGTGGCCATACGCGGGTCTTTTTGAATACTAAACGCGACTGTCTGAGTTAACTCGCCGAGCTTAAACTCTGCTGTATAATCTCCGGGAATAGCTTTAGCGCCTCCCACACCGCCAGCCCACACAATCATCCCCTTAAAGTCTTTGGCTTTCTCGTATTGCATATCCCATACAAATCGATTGTAACCCTTAGTTAATTCCAGTCTCTCATTAGACTCTTTGCTGTTTGTTGAAAATGATTTAACTGTCTTTTTTGCTGAATCATAAATGGTAATACTTAGTGCATCAACACTTTCATCCGACGCATTTTGGGCTGATGTTTTCTTATCAGCACTATCCGTACCTTCAGTTCCTTCATCCCCATCCATTTCTTCACTAGCATGCTTGGGTTTATCTTTTACCAATAAATCAAAAATCACGCCATTTGGTGCATTCATCCCAGCGTTACCAGGCTCATCACTAACACGCCCCTCTAAACGATACGACGTTCCAGGCGTATAAACATGCATAAGTTCATCTTCATGTTTGCGCTGATACTGCTGAAGCCAGCTAGTATCGTCCAACAACCAAAACGACCGTCCTTGGGTTGCGATAATTAAATCATCGTCTTTTAATGCAATATCGGTGATTGGAACAATCGGGAGGTTTTGTTGAAAGCTTTGCCAATTTTTACCGTCATCCAAAGACAAATATAATCCGCTTTCGGTGCCAGCCCACAACATTCCTTTACGATTAGTATCGGCTCTAATTACGCGAGTGAAATGTGTTTTGGAAATACCGTCGACTATTTTCTTCCAACTACGTCCATAATTCTCAGTCTTATATAAATAGGGCTTGAAATCATCAGATTTATAACGTGTTCCCGCGACGTACAAACCACCTTTATTAAATGGGTCGATTTCGATACTGTTGATTTGAGTCCATTCAGGCAGGCCGCTAGGTGTTACATCTTTCCAGTTTTCGCCATTATCGCGTGACACATGAATCATTCCATCATCACTTCCCGCCCATAAAACGCCTTTCTCGTGATAAGACTCTGTTGCGGCAAAGATAGTCGAATAATACTCTACCGATGTATTGTCTTGGGTAATAGGTCCGCCAGAAGAACCTTGTTTAGATTTATCGTTTCTGGTCAGGTCAGGACTGATTTTTTGCCAGCTTTGACCTTCGTTAGTGCTCTTAAATAAGTGATTAGCTGCGGTGTAGAGTACGCGAGAGTCATGCGGACTAAAAAAGATAGGGAAATTCCATTGGAAGCGATACTTCAATGACTCCGCACCTTTGCCCATTGGATTGTCAGGCCAAACATCAATTAAACGCACTGAATCTGTATTGTGGTCTACTCTAGTCAAATAGCCATCATAAGAGCCGCCGTAAACAATCTCAGGGTTTTCTGGGTTCGGGGCTATATGTCCACTTTCGCCACCCGCTGTACTTTCCCAATTGTCCTCGGTGATCGAGCGGCCTGATGAACGATGGTCAATTCTCACGGTAGAGTTGTCTTGTTGCGCACCGTAAATTCGATACGGAAAATGATTGTCTGTCGTCACTCTATAAAACTGAGCGGTGGGTTGATTCATGTAGGTTGAAAAAGAGGCTCCGCCGTTTAGCGTGACTTGAGCGCCACCGTCATCACCTATAACCATGACTTCAGGATTGCGAGGGTTGATCCATAAATCGTGGTGATCGCCATGCGGAGTTTGAATACTGCTAAAACTCTTACCACCGTCTTTCGATTTCCAAAAATCCACATTTAATACAAAAACAGCGTCGGCATCGGTTGGGTGAGCGTATAAACGCGTGTAGTACCAAGCACGTTGACGTAATTTTCGTTCTTCATTAATTCTGATCCATGTCTTACCCGCATCGTCAGAACGAAACAAACCACCGTCATCCGCCTCAATCATCGCCCATACTCGTTCGCTATTGGCCGGAGACACCGTCACACCGTTAATGCCAATAGTGCCTTTAGGCATACCTTCATTCTCAATCAGATTAGTCCAAGTATCACCGCCATCGGTACTTTTCCAAAGTGCTGACCCTTCTCCACCACTTTCTAAACTGTAAGGAGTTCGGATCACTCGCCATGAACTCGCGTAAAGCACTCTTGAGTTATTAGGGTCCATAATTAAATCAACAAAGCCAACTTCATCATTTACATAAAGCACTTTTTCCCACGTGCTACCGCCGTCCTTTGAACGAAAAATACCGCGTTGCTCATTCGGACCTGATAAATGCCCCATCGATGCGACGTAAACTAGGTCTGGGTTTTTCGGGTGAATACGTATTCGCGGAATTCGGTGACTATCAGCTAGACCCGATGATGTCCATGTCTTGCCTTTGTCGAGTGATTTCCAAATACCATAGCCATGTGAAACATTACCGCGAACTGTTTTTTCACCACCACCAACATAAATAATATTGGGATCCCATTCACTCACTGCCACAGAGCCGACCGAGCCACCAAAAAAACCGTCGGTAATATTCTTCCAATTGCCGCCATTATCCTCTGTGCGCCAAACGCCGCCGCCGGCAGCACCAAAATAGAAGGTATTAGGTGAATCAATAACACCACTTACAGCCGCTGAACGACCGCCTCGGAAAGGACCAATAGAACGAAACTCAGCTTTTTCAACAAGCTTGGTATCGACAGGCTGTTTACTCGATGATTTAGCCATTGCAGACGCATTAACAAGTTGTAAGGCCAATAAAAGGAATAAGGCAACGACCAATTCCCAGTTAATTGAGTAGTGCTTGGAGGACGACGACAATGACATTTGGAACTCCCTGTAGTTTTGAAAGCATTTTTAGTTTTAGTTGAACTTCATACTAACAACTTTTTGATACGCGTTTGCAAAATGATTTACTATCCCATCATTTTTATTTGCGCTTTCTAGTTTTTAGGTGGGATAAATAAAGAGAACCCACCCGCAAAAAGAATGCCGGTGGGTTTGTTGCGGGAGTTACTGTAATGGCAGCTGTACTGTACCTGTTAAGTTAACGGCGCTGGTAATGCGCGAAAACCCGAGTGCGTACTGCGGGTGAAAACCGTAAAGCATCAGACCGACCTGATCGCCAGAGCGTAATTGAGTACTAACTCCGATCAGTTCAGTTTGACGTGCACCAGTGCCACGCATGGGCAGGATTTGATCATGCAACAGTGCTGGACTGCTTTGTCCGAGGCGCTTAATACCCAGTCCAACGAAAACGCGCGGGTCGAGTGTGTTTTCACCTTCTATGATAAGCTCTGCCAGAGGTATGCCGGCGAGTATTTGATCACTGCTGGCGGTATGCAACGGCACAAAGCGCGGAGCGGTGCCAAGTTCTGCTAGTAAGGCTGGAGTTTGAGTTTCGACAAGCTCAGTCAGCAGCGCAGTTACACGTTCCTGATCTATGGTGACCAAACCAATCAGCGCTTGGGTGAGCAAGCTGGCAGTGTCGGCAGAAAGGCGACTGAGCGCGTCAGCCTGAGCGGTATTATCAAGCTTGCGAAACAGGTTGAGCACAACATCAACCGAGGGCGCGCCAACCAGCAAGTTACCACTAGCAAAATGCAGCACTGTGCCACCTTTAGGTACCTCATCACTAATTACACCCTGACTGCGATCTTGGGTCAAGCATACACGTGGAATAGGGATAGTACGCTCCAATTTACGCAGCTTGCCGTCTAGGAAAGTATAAGACAAATCGGCAAGTGTGTAACTAGTATCGCCGCACTGGATATCATTGAAAAATCCCCCAAAGTCTAGCGTCCCTCCGTCAGAACCGTCCTGAAAGGCTGGCAATATATGTCCACCTGTAGTGACAAACAGATAAGCATCATTTCCCGCACTACGCAGACACTCGTAATTCCAAGTGGCTTCATTAATATTGAACAAGGTGTCGTTGACTCCCTGAATGAAAAGAGCGTCCACTTTTGGTATGCCAAGCCCATCAGTGCGAGGTTTGCAATATGCGCCAAGACCATTGCGACCCAAGCGTTTAGAAGTCTCTTCACTGGCTGTACCGGTAAGAGATTCTGCGTATGCTTGGGTAAGGAAAGGCGCCTGACTTTCTCTCGCGAGAGCACTTAATACCGACAGCCATAATGTCTTCGGAACGCTTTCCGGGCTCAGGCTGTAAGGCAAATCGTGCCAGGTCATCGCCGGTACTAGCGCGTCAAAACGCGGATCGACACTGGAGCCGACTAGCTGGAAGCCGCCGCCATAACTCAATCCTATGCCGCCGATAAGTGGATCACCTTTGAAATAGGCTAAGTGTGGTGTCAGGTTGTATTCCGCCCAGTCGAGGAGAGTCTGTATGTCGCGACCTTCTATATCGGGATCTTGAGAATTGGCTTGACCGCCGCTATCACCGAATCCACGCTGATCAAAAGTGATCACAAAGTAGCCTGAATCCCAAGCCTTGCGGGACGTTTCGGTGAGCGAGTCTGTTTCACTTAAATCGTTAGAACGACTGCCGCCCCAGCCGTGGCTATACATTAACAAAGGAGCTGGTTGCCCCTCTTTCAGCGTTGGTTGGTATACCGTAATTGCTATTTCTGTGCCGTCAAAAGACGTGATGGTCAGGTCATATTTGAGTTGCGATAATGACGCTCCACCGCCGTTAATTCTTTTAGCTATTTTATGTTCGTTATTATCATTTGCTGCCTGAGCCGAGGCCACAGTCAAGCCGACAAGTGCAACGCTGGAAATGGCGAGACTGAAGGCGAAGCCACGAAATACACTGAAGTAGTTTTTAGTTACTTTTTTCATATTACACCTATTAGTTATTTTCAAATATTGAGTGCTAACTTAATTATTGACTTAAGCTATCAGAGAAAATGCTGAGCTTGGATAGGGGTATCCCCCTAGATGTGAAACTTTATGGCTAGAATATGTTTTTAACTTTTTGCAATACTGAGGTTGTGAACTCACAAATGAGATTTACCGAGTATGACTAGGCACCGTCCATAATGTTGCATAGAATGGTTACAGCGTTTATCCTTTTAACACGCAGGCAAATTCGCGCTTGCAGCACGCAAGTGCTCGAAAATTTAAACGTAGGTTCTGCTATTTTTCACACACTAAGTCTGCGCGTAATAAGAAATCAAATAAATTTGGAGAATTGAAAAGTGAACATAAAGAAAACAATTCGTGAGCAGGTCACAACGGATGATGTGTTGACGCTCGATGATCTCGCAAAGCTTGCAAACTACTCGCTTATGAACACGCTTAACTGCGATCCTGAGGCGAAAGCAAACGGCGCAGACCATGAACCACGACAAGTCTTCAGCGGCCATTATGTTCCAGTCACCCCCACGCCAATGAGTGAACCTGAGTATGTCGTTCACAGCAAAGACTTTTTTCGCGAACTTGGCTTCGCCGACAGCATGGCACAATCGCCAGACTTCGTAAAAATGTTTTCTGGCGATATTTCTCGCGTTCCCCAACCGATGCGCAACGTCGGTTGGGCGAGTGGTTACGCTCTTTCCATCTACGGCACAGAATATATTCAGCAGTGTCCATTCCAAACCGGCAATGGATACGGAGACGGTCGCGCGCTTTCTGTGCTTGAGGCTGTTATCAAAGGTCGCCGCTGGGAAATGCAACTGAAAGGAGCTGGGCGAACACCATACTGCCGCGGCGCTGATGGTCGCGCCGTACTTCGCTCAAGTATCCGTGAGTTCCTGGCACAGGAGCACATGCATTCGCTAGGCGTGCCAACGTCCCGATCGCTGAGTTTATATGTTTCCAAAACGGAGAAGGTCAATCGGCCTTGGTACTCCGAAGGCTCGCGCTCGATGGATCCTGACAAGCTTATATTGGAGCCAGTCGCTATATCGACGCGCGTTGCGCCTTCGTTTATTCGAGTTGGTCAACTGGAGCTTTTCGCTCGCCGTGCACGAAAGAATGAGCATCCAAAAGCGATGGAGGAACTCGAGACGATTGTGCTGCACTTAATTGATCGTGAGTACAGTGATGTCATTGAGCACAGTTTACCTACCGCTGAAAAACTGCTGTTACTGGCTAACGAATTCCGCAGCAGCCTGACATCGCTTGTGGCTAATTGGATCCGCGTCGGTTTCTGCCAAGGGAACTTCAACAGCGACAACTGTGCGGCCGGTGGCTTCACTCTTGATTACGGTCCATTCGGTTTCGTTGATGCATTCAACCCCTATTTTCAATCATGGACGGGGGGCGGACAGCATTTCTCGTTCCTGAACCAACCTGTGGCTGCGCAACGTAACTTCGACATGTTTTGCTCGGCGTTGCGACCCTTGCTAGCGTCGCAACAAAACTATCTGCAACAGCTTGATGAAATTCAGAGAGACTTTTCAACAGTGATGCAAGCGCAAATGCAGAATATGTGGGCTACCAAACTTGGACTTGGCACGTTTCACCCCAAGCTGTTTAGTGAGCTGCAAAGGCTCATGGCGCAAACGCCCGTCGATTACACCATGTTCTTCCGCGAGCTTTCAGCAGTGCCTGATGATATTACCCCACTTAAAAAAAGTTTCTATAGGAACTCTGAAGAAATGGAGCAACGCTGGTCAGAGTGGCTTACAACATGGCAATCGCTCATCGGTAGCGCCAACATTGCGGCACCCATCTCCCGTGAAGAACTATCTAAGCAGATGAAACTGGTTAACCCGAAATACAGTTTGAGAGAGTGGTTTGTGGTGCCAGCATATCAGCAAGCGAACGCAGGAAACTATTCGCTAGTTCGAGAACTACAGGAAGTCATGACACAACCTTACGCAGAGCAATCTCAGGAAGTGGAGGATAAATATTATAGGCTAAAACCACAAGAGTTTTTTGAGCTTGGTGGATTATCGCATTATAGTTGTTCGTCGTGATTCTTTGAAAACGGTGAGGTCGGAGATAACCATATTTTTTGACGTTATCTCTGAACTAGCTGCGATCGGCGAAGCCTATACTATTGCTCTTCCCCTTCCCATCGCACCAATATAAAACAAGAGTACAAACAGTTTTTAGTATCACATTTAATTTTTATAATTATTGCATTATCCCTAATATTAAAGTCCAATCATTACAACTGTAGCGAGTAAGAAACACTCAAAAGAAGTAAATAACAAGTATGCATCAGAAAACATTAGAATCAAGGATCGCCTTTTTAGATATTTTAAGAGGTATTTGTATCTGTTTTATATTATTCGCGAATTTAAAAATATTCTCTGGCTATTACTTCTTATCACCCGAAGCGGCTGGAAGTTTTAATACCGCCGGACTAGATAAGGTCATAAAATACATCCAATTAATCTTTATTGAGGGTAAATTTTACACACTATTTTCTTTATTATTTGGAATTGGGATGGTGATCCAATATCAGTCATTTAAAGGTGATATCAGTGCCTTTAATAATTACATGCGAAAACGTTTGGCGGTATTATTACTTATCGGTATTTTGCATTTTTGGGTATTATGGTTCGGCGATATACTTACTATTTATGCCTTACTCGGCTTATTGGTCCTATATGTATTTCATTGGTCATCAAAAACACTGCTTATCGTAGGCACAAGCTTTATTTTATTGCCCATTGCACATACTTGGTTATTGGGTATGGTCGGCTTTTATCCGGGCCCTCTTCTTGAGTTTTTCGCACACCGTATGGAAAATATTGGTATACCCGCGGGGAATTTGCTTGAGCAATTATTATATCGCCAACAAACCGAAGATTTCGAGTTATATGTAGCGACCAAGTTTTACGATCCAATGTTAAGGATCGCTGATGTACTGGCCGAGGGTCGGCTATTCAAGGTATTCGGTATTATGTGCATAGGAGTGGTTGTCGGACGCCATATTTTACATAAACAACTTTTATCAAACCGCAGTTTATTGAAAAAAATTATGTTTTGGGGAATTGTAGTAGGTTTACCCGCTAACATCGTTTATACGGCTATAAAAGCTATGGATCCAGAGTATTATGAAATAATCCTTACTATATTGTCAGCCGTGGGTGTGGTCCCACTAGCGTTCGGCTATGCGGCCGGATTGGCACTATTGTTGTCAAAGCGTATTAGTCCTTTTAATCTATTTGCCCCTATAGGCAGAATGGCGCTGAGTAATTACATTATGCAAACACTGTTCGCGATTGCTATTTTCTATGGTTTTGGCTTAGCACTGACAGGTCATGTGAGTTTAACTGCGACATGGGGGATAGGTTTATGCGTCATCGTTTTTCAATGGTTGTTCAGCACTATGTGGTTAAAATATTTTAAGCAGGGGCCACTAGAATACATATGGCGGAGCTCTATCCCAAAGTAAGCCGACCTTAAGTAAAAATAACAATGCGGATCTATTTAACAGGTATAGATTTTTTAGCATTGAGATTAACGAAATGGATTGGTGTGAGATTTTAGTTGAATAAAATTGTGTTGTGGTTATCTAGGTGAAGCTTCCGCGACAAAAACTCGCACAATTCGCTTGTTCACGCAAATTGACTTTTACCATTCCTTACAATATGAAAATCGCTTATCGACAACACCAACATTGCTTCACCTATCTCGCGTAAGGAACGCTCTAAGCAGATGAAACTGGTTAACTTAATTACAGTTTAATCGATTATCAGCAAGCGAACGCAGGAAACTATTCACTAGTTCGGGAACTACAGGTAGTCATGACACAACCTTACGCAGAGCAATCTAAGGAAGTGGAGGATAAGTATTATAAGCTAAAACCGTATGAGTTTTTTGAGCTTGGTGGATTATCGCATTATAGTTGCTCGTCGTGATTTTTTGAAAACAGTGCAATGCAAGAAGGGTCACGGTGACGGCCTTAAATGTGAGGTTTAGCTTTTCCACCGATCCGAGCTTCGCTTTCGAGAAGTTGATGAGTTATTGATTAGTATTACTCGTCAAGTTTTTACGTTTATTAATGATGCTTTTTTCAAAACCCAGTATTTTTTCGTAGCTGGACGGAAACCACCTTGCAACAAGATCGAGTAACTTTGCATCTCCTCCCACTAAAATGCGCCTCTGTTTTTTCGCAATACCGGCTAAAATGATATCAGCGGCTTGTTCGGCTGTCGTTTTTGCTATCTTATTAAAGTTAGCAATAAGCTCGCTCTTAGGCACTACGTTGGTTGTTACTTTAGCATTGTTGGTGATGTTTGTTTTAATCCCACCAGGGTGCACACAATGTACAGCTAGATTAGTACCTGCCATTTCCATTTTAAGCGCTTCAGTGAACCCCCTTACCGCGAACTTAGAGGAGTTGTAGGCGCTCTGTAATGGCAAAGAAAGCAAACCGAACAAACTAGATATATTAACAATATGTGCGCTTGGAGACGCTTTTAAATAAGGTATAAACGCATTGGTGCCGTGCACCACACCCCAAAAATTGATGTTCATTAGCCAGTGAAAATCGTCAAGGGTTTGGTTTTCGACTGAATCAATTAAGCTAACACCAGCGTTGTTAAATAACATGTCGATGCGGTTAAATTTGTCATTAGTTTGTTGTGCAAATTCAATAAAAGCAGCGTTGTCGGATACATCAAGGCTGACAATAAAACATTCAACACCTTTAGCCTCTATTTGTTGTTGTAGCTTTTCTAAACCATCGAAGTCTTTATCGGCTAATGCTAAATGGCAGCCTTGATCCGCTAATTTGAGTGCTAAGGCCTTTCCAATACCCGATGCAGCCCCAGTAATAACAGCTACCTGCTCACTGTATTGCTTCATACACTATTACCTAAATTAGTATTTATATGGAAAACAATGTCGTCGACTATGTTATCTATTAATTCAACCGGCAAATCATGCCCCATTCCCGGGTAGATTTTAAGCTTTGCATTCGGTATTGCTTCTGCTGTCGCCTTGCCACCAGCAACATTGACCAGTCCATCACGATCACCGTGGATCACTAAACTTGGAATGCTCAATTTTGCTAGCGCATCTTGCCTATTTGCTGCCACCATTATTGCCAAGAATTGACGCAACGTTCCTTTTGTTGAGATGCCGCGCTGCAAAATACTATCGACATATTCAGTTAAGTAAGTGTCTGAAGAAGGGTAATCTGGACTGCCAATCACTTGCCATTTTTTAATGTGGTAATCCATCCGGTCTTTATAGTCTGATGAAGCTGGCTTTTGCATTAAAACCCGACTAATGTGCTTTTCAATCGGAGGCAGATTTTTATATCCTGTTGTGGACATTATCGAGGTTAATGACTTCACTCTTAGTGGGTGATGGATGGCCATCAATTGCGCGATCATCCCGCCCATTGATGCGCCAACCACATGCACTTCAGACAAGTTAAGGGCATCTAATAGCGCAACGACATCTTGCATCATATCTTCAAGCTTATACGGAGCTTTTACTGTCATCCCTAGCCTTAATTTCAGTATTACCCAAAGCATATTTGGAGACGGCAAATAGTCTAGCCACTGCGAGCGCCCTGCATCACGGTTATCTAAGAGTAAAACCTGATAACCGGCTGTAACAAAACGCATAATCATTGCGCTAGGCCACCCCGTTAGAGGGGTGCTTAAACCTTGTATAAGCAATAGAGTTGGGTGCGATGTATCTCCATGCAGCTGATACGCAATATCTACACCGTTTACATTAATTCTGTCTTCCAGCTTGGAGTCGTTATTCATTTAATCGTGCCTATGTAACTGATAATTTATTTGCTGTTTGATTTGTCGTTTGAAAAAACCACTTTATTGCTTTCTATTTATAAATAAACAGGTCGTCGTCTAAATTAACGCTGGGCAGTGTCTCCTTCTCTGACCAATAATCTTGAGTATGTTGCCAATCTGCTTTACTGCCGCGTTTGGGCATTAAATGCAATGAACGCAACATATAACTGGGGTTAAATTCATCTGTATCAATCCAGGATAATAACTCCATATCAGCATCTTCATCTCGCAGCGTCATGGTGACTTGCTTCACCTTTTTTTCATCCATATGTGCCAATAATCGGCAGATGAAATCACCGATTAGGTCCACACGTAATGTCCAGCTCGCACGAAAGTACCCCATTACCCATACCATGTTCGGTACATCAGTGAACATCATGCCTCGGTATCCCACTTTTTCAGCAAAATCGACAATCTTGCCGTCAACCGAAAATTCAATTCCGCCTAATACCGAAAGGTTAAACCCTGTCGCTGAAATAATAATATCAGCATCTAATTGCTCTCCGGACTGAAGCGCAATGCCAGTTTCATTGAAACACTCAATTTGCTCAGTTTTAACGCTAACTCTACCTGAGCGAATACCCGCAAAAATATCGCCTTCAGGGACAACAGCTATGCGTTGTCTCCAGGGTGCATACTTAGGGGTAAAATGTTTTTCCACATCAAAATCATCATCGAGAAGTGCAGCAACACCATCAATCAGGCCTTTTTTAACCTCAGTGGGATATTGCATAGATAATTGAATAAAACCTGCCTGTTCCTGAAGTAGCTGCTGACGAGTTATTTCATGGATCCATGAATCATCAATGCCTAATTCGCGCAATTGGTTAGTTAACGGATTTTGATTATCTCTTGGAATAAAGTAGGTTGGAGAGCGCTGCAATAACGTCACATGAGCACAATCTTCAGCTATATTAGGCGCCAAAGTAGCAGCAGTTGCACCTGAACCAATAATCACCACCTTTTTATCTTTGTAATCTAGATCTTTTGGCCAATCCTGTGGATGGATAAGCAGGCCTTTGTAATCATCCCTGCCCTTCCAATCCGGCGTATAACCTTTCTCATGATTATAATAGCCTTGGCACATCCATAAAAAATTAGCGGTAATAACGACAGTTTCTTTGCTATCTTTTTTAAATGCAGTAATGCTCCAAAGTTGCTTAGCACTGTCCCAGCTAGCTCCAAGCACATGATGACTATAGCGAATATGCGAGGCTAAATGATTGTCATCAATGACTTCTCGCATGTAATTTAAAATCTCAGCGCCCTTGGCAATTGGCGCTCCCGTCCAGGGCTTGAATCGATAACCAAAAGTAAATAGGTCACTGTCCGATCGAACGCCAGGATAATTGTGCGTCAGCCAGGTACCGCCAAAACTTTCCATGCCATCGAGCACGCAGAAACTTTTGTCTGGTAATTGTGTTTTTAAATGGTAAGCAGAACCTATTCCAGATAAACCAGCTCCCACTACGAGCACATCAACATGTTCATTCTTGTTATTAACTGAATTCATAAAATCACCTAAGTCTTTACTCTATTTTTGCAAACGTTGAACTATAGAAATTTGGTAAGTTACAGCTCAAATTGACTGTTAGCTGTCTTCTATGTGACATTTTTGATGCCTGGTCTGAAAAAATCATTCGTTTTTGAGTATCGTTTTGGCTTTTAATGCCAGCATGTTTTTGACTAAATACTTTTGCCCAGTCAAAACCAAAATACCTTCATCTTCAAATTCTTTTACTATTTTATTCACTCTTTGACGCGAGCCTCTGGTCAGCTCCGCTAATTCTTGCTGAGTCATCTTTTTATCGATTAAGATCCCGGCCTCAGTCCGTACCCCATAATTTTGCGCAAACCACTGCAGTCTGCCGGCCAACCGAGCACTCAGTGGGTAAAAGAGCATGCCAGCCAACAATTCACACATTTGCAGGGTTCTTTTGGCTTGTGCCAAAAACAAATTTTGATAAATGATGTTGTGCTCTTTAGCTAGCGCTTTCACTATTCGTTTGGGAATTTGAATAATACTCGATGCAGCTAGCACTTGGGCTTCAAACATACGAGCTGGCTCGTTAGTTAAAGCAAATTCTCCTAGCCACGAGTTTGACGAAAACTCAGTTATTGCAAACTCTTGTCCAACAATACTGCTAATTTTTACACGCACAAATCCGCTTAGCACACCGTAAACAAACTCGCCTTCTTCGCCCAATCGATAAAGGTAATTATTTTGTTCAAAATGTTTTAATCTCGCCACGTCGATTAATGTTTCAAAAGCCGAATCAGGAGCACCTTTGAACCAAGGACATCGCTTAATAACACTTTCAAAATTCATAGTTAGGCCAAGTATGGTTTGTATTAACAAATAGGTAATGAGATAGCCCCGCAACAGGGCTATCGTTGACACTTAGATATTAATCAAAATTATAACGCAGTTGTAAGCCATAAGAGATAGGGTCAGACAGTTCCGCATTCTGTAAACGTGTCACTGTAGATGGTGTCGAATAACGCAAAACATCACGTTCATCAGCAGCATTTCTAACAAAAGCTGCGACCTCAAATGCTTCACTTGAAGAGGTCCAACTCAAGCGGGCATCAATACGGTCATAACTATCGACTTGATCCCAATCACTGCGATTAAAAGACCGAGAGTATTGTTCACCAACATAAGAATAACCAGCGGTTAGCAACACTGTACCCATATCATCCAGAGCAAAGAACTGGCTGACTGAAAGTGAAAGCTTGGTTTCTGGTGCCATATTCAATTGATTACCTGACAAGTCCTGAATATCACATTCACCCAGAATGGCGCAGGCAGTAGAGTCAACAGCTGTATAATTATCGTATTCTGAATTAGTTAACGAATAAGTAGCCATAACGCGCAAGTCGGTAGTCAGCCATGCCTGTAACTCAGCCTCTAAACCCATCACTGTAGCTTCAGCTGCATTATCAAAAGCGGCGGTAGTTACCCCACCTTCGGTGACTGTCGAAAGTACCTGTAAATCAGTATAATCGTAATAATAGGCGGCTAAAGACAAATTCACACTATTATTATGGAGCGATTTTTTGTAGCCTACCTCATAGGCAGTTAACTCTTCTGGGTTCACTACATCCACGGGCGCTGCGGTGGCAGCACCAAGGTTGAAACCACCTGAACGATAGCCGGTTGAGACATAGCCATACACGAAAGTATCTTTATCGACATTCCAATCTGCCTGTAAACGCCAAGTTGTTTTGCTCCAACTATCATCAAGTTGATGCTGATTTTTCGGCACCGAAAGGTAAGCAAATACATCGTCACCCCCGATTTTTTCATCGTTTGAATAACGCAGGCCAGCAGTTAAAGCCAGCTCATCGTTAACTTGATATTCTAACTGACCATATAAAGCAGTAGCCGTTGTTTCTAGATTATTTTGACCGTAATATAGAAAACCACCATCACCATTAGCAGTAGCTTCAAATGGTGCACCAATCAACGAAGAATAAAACTGATATAAACCGGGCTGAAAACCAGGAAAACCTAAGAAAGTCCCGCTATCTGCAATACCAAACTCCGGGGGAAAACCACCGTAATTAGCGGCAATCAAATCTCCCTGCATTAAACCAAAACCGCGCTCTACGAAATCACTATATTGACTCTCTTTACTATTAAAATAGTAAACACCAGCAATAAAGTTTAATGCACTATCGTAGTTAGATACCACCTGTAATTCATGCGATGTGAACTCACCCGATTGAATAACACTAGCGGTCATATCTGAGGCAACAGTAATAGGCGCGCCGGTTGCAGGATTAGGTAAATAAACACCACCCGGGATACCAACAAGTGTTGTTATTTGTCTGAACATCTCGGAAAAGTTCATACCACCAAAGGCCGCATTAGAAACATCACCGTCAGCAATAGAGTCATAAGTAAACTCGTTGTCACCGAATGTATATTTAAATTCTAAATCGTCTACTGTCAACGTACTGATAAAGGTTAGGCGTGTTGTTTCCACATCTTGTTGGCCTAAAGTATCCACGTTTGTTTGATTAATATCATTCACTGCCGGATTAGGTATGGTGTAACCCGAGACGTGATTAAGTGCATTTGAACCAAAGTAAATGCCAGGTAAATTGGCAGCTCCAAGATTTACAAACTCAGTTGGATAAGCATCGCCCAAATAACCTGGCGACGGGTTTTCGCTGCGCTCATAATTCATGTAGCGTAATGAACTGGAAAAGTTGTCGGTCCAATCCGCTTTTAAAGTCATTGAATAATAAGTTCTATCTTTATTGTCCAAATCGCCAACATCCGCTGCTAGATTTTCTTGTAGAGCGTCACGCTCCATTTTAGATATGGTAGCGATACCAGAAAAGGTGTCGCCTAGAGGTCCTGTTATCTGTCCTTGAGTGACTAAATAACCGTCATTGCCAACTTCTAAATTAAAGTAACCACCGAAGTCTCTTTGCGGTTCTTTACTAATAACATTAATGGCTCCGCCTACAGCATTTCGACCATATAACGTACCTTGAGGTCCTCGGAGCACCTCTATACGCTCTATGTCACAAAAATTACAATACTCAAAAATACCGTTTTCGGTGTTGTATACACCGTCAGTATAAATCCCCACCCCCGGATCTGAACCAAGTGCAGTGGTAGGTCGTCCAACGCCACGAATGGATATTCTACTAGACGTAATAATTAAAGAGGGGGAATATTGCACTAAATCTTGGCTGCCATCGATGTTCATCTGGGCCATGCTTGCTTCACTAAAGGCACTGACCGCTTGGCCGGTTTCCATCAATGGAGTAACACGTTTTGTAGAGGTGATTGAAATCACTTCTATGCC
>NZ_CALJHY010000001.1 GCF_937770335.1 uncultured Glaciecola sp. | reverse complement strand
TGATAAGAGGCTGTTTGCGCTCCATATAAGTTTCAATGGCTTCCCACATTCGCGTGACAGTGCCTTCGGGTTCAATTCTAGCGAACGAACCTTCTTGCAGTTTACCGTCGACGATTGCCATTTCATTTTTTAATCTTGGATTGGCGAAAGTGGCGCGTTGCGCTGTTAAATGATCGCCGCGATGAGTTGCGTATGAGTTAAAGTCAACTTCTGGCAAGCCCATCTTGTGTAAATACTCGCCCGCAGCACTATCCATCTGTATTGCATTGGAGGGGGATAAATGATCCGTGGTGATATTGTCACCCAGTACAGCCAGTGCCCGCATTCCTTGCATGCTGCGTTCGCCTGCTAAGGCGCCTTCCCAGTATGGTGGTCTGCGAATATAAGTGCTTTGTGGACGCCATGCATATAATGGATCGTTGTCTTCACCATAATCGACACTTAAGTCGAACATCGGGTTATACACTTTGCGGAATTGCTCCGGTTTGACGCTCGATTTTACTACGGCATCAATTTCCTCGTCAGTGGGCCAAATATCCATCAAGCGAATATCATTGCCTTGTGCATCCTTACCGAGCACATCCTTTTCAATATCGAAGCGAATGGTGCCAGCAATAGCATAAGCCACAACAAGGGGGGGACTGGCTAAAAACGCTTGATCAGCATGCGGGTGAATCCGCCCATCAAAATTACGATTGCCTGACAATACTGCGGTAGCATATAAATCGCGTTGTTTAATTTCTTCTTCAATTTTAGGGTCAAGTGCGCCACTCATGCCATTACACGATGTGCAAGCAAAGCCAACAATACCAAAGCCTAAGTTTTCCAGTTCGGGTAACAAACCCGCTTCTTCTAAATATAATTGAACCGCCTTAGAACCTGGTGCTAAGGAACTTTTCACCCAAGGTTTTCTCAACAAACCCAACTTATTCGCATTACGCGCAATCAGTCCTGCCGCAATCATGTTGCGTGGGTTACTGGTGTTAGTACAACTAGTAATAGCGGCAATAATTACGGCGCCATCTGGCATTTTACCTTCTTCATTTTCAACTACACCACTAATGCCCTTTGCCGCTAAATCAGCAGTGGCTACGCGACTATGTGGATTGGAAGGGCCTGCTATATTGCGTCCAACTGATGACAAATCAAAGCTCAATACTCGCTCGTATTCTGCTGTGACCAAATCGTCGGCCCACAAGCCAGTATGTTTGGCATATTGTTCAACTAGTTTAACCTGATCATCTTCACGGCCAGTCAGCGTTAGGTAGTCGATAGTTTGTTTATCAATATAGAACATAGCTGCTGTTGCGCCGTATTCTGGTGTCATATTGGAAATCGTTGCTCTGTCACCTAACGTAAGGTGTTTAGTGCCTTCTCCATAAAACTCTAAATACGAAGAAACCACTTTTTGAGCACGGAGGTATTCAGTTAATGCTAGAACTAGATCGGTTGCCGTAATACCTGGTTGCGGTTTACCGGTTAATTCAACGCCAATAATATCGGGTAAACGCATATATGAAGCGCGGCCCAACATAACGCTCTCAGCTTCTAATCCACCAACGCCAACCGCAATGACGCCTAGCGCATCGACCATTGGTGTGTGGCTGTCAGTTCCGACTAAGGTATCAGGGAAGGCCACTCCGTCTCTTGCTTGAATTACAGGTGACATGCGCTCTAAGTTGATTTGATGAAGAATGCCGTTACCTTGAGGGATAACGTCGACATTTTTAAATGCTGTTTTTGTCCAATTGATGAAATGAAAACGATCTTCATTACGGCGATCTTCAATGGCTCTATTTTTTGCAAAAGCGTCCTTTTCGAAGCCGCCATGCTCGACTGCTAATGAATGGTCAACGACTAATTGAGTGGGTACCACTGGATTAACTTTAGCAGGGTCGCCGCCTTTGGCTGCAATTGCATCTCTTAAACCGGCTAAGTCTACCAGTGCTGTTTGGCCAAGAATGTCATGGCACACAACTCTGGCTGGAAACCAAGGAAAGTCTAAATCACGTTTACGCTCTATAATTTGCTTTAGGCAGTCAGTTAAGATTGCCGGATCACATTTTCTAACCAAGTTTTCAGCTAACACTCGTGACGTATAAGGCAAGGTTGCATAAGCACCAGCTTTAATATTATTTACGGCTTCTCTTGTATCGAAGTAGTCTAGCTGACTATTTGGTAAGGGCTTTCTGTAATCGTAGTTCATGACAAATCCTATGGTTCTTTAGGTTATCGGTTGCTAATGACGGCAATTCTATGACTATCTCTACACCGAGGACATAAATAAAATGTATCAGAAGCAATTAAGTTCTTACGTTAAAGGCGCTGTTCTAAGCACCTTTTATACTATTAATGAGCGCAATAACTATCTGTTTTCGATAGCCACAACTGGACGTAATTCTTCACCTGTATAATCAGCTGACGGACGAATAATCCGGTTATCAGCACGTTGCTCCATTACATGCGCAGCCCAGCCTGTCAGACGGGACATTACAAATATGGGGGTGAATAATTTAGTCGGTATTTTCATGAAGTTATAAGCTGAGGCATGAAAGAAATCAGCATTACAGAATAAGCCTTTTTCACGCTTCATTACTTCTTCACAACGAACTGACACCGGATATAGCACTGTGTCGCCAATATCTGCAGCTAATTTTTCAGACCAACCTTTAATGATGTCATTACGTGGGTCTGCGTCAGAGTAAATCGCATGACCAAAGCCCATGATTTTTTCTTTACGCTCAAGTTTGCCCATCATTTCCTTTTCGGCATGCTCAGCAGAGGTAAAACCTTCAATCATTTCCATCGCTGCTTCATTGGCACCACCATGCAATGGTCCACGAAGTGTGCCTATCGCGCCGGTTACGCATGAATGCATATCAGAAAGAGTCGAAGCACAAACGCGAGCAGCAAAAGTCGATGCATTAAATTCATGCTCGGCATATAGAATTAATGATACGTGCATAGCTTGCTCATGCAGCTCTTTGGGTTTCTCACCATGCAACATGTGTAAGAAATGTGCCCCGATTGAATCATCATTAGTTTCAACGTCAACACGAGTACCATCATGTGAAAAGCGATACCAGTAACAAATGATACTTGGGAAGCACGCTAACATGCGATCAGTGACTTGGTCTTGTTGCGAAAAATCGATCTCTGTTTCAATGTTTCCAAGCATCGAACAACCTGTTCGCAGTACGTCCATTGGATGTGCGTTAGCAGGAATACGTTCCAATACTTCTTTGAGAGCAGATGGCAGTGAGCGCAGTCCTTTTAGTTTTGTTTTATATGCGTCAAGCTGTGTTTGTGTTGGTAAGCTACCTTTAAGAATAAGGTAAGCAACTTCCTCAAATTGGCATGTCGCAGCCAGATCTTTTACGTCATAACCACGATAGGTGAGGCCTGAGCCAGATTGACCTACTGTCGATAACGCTGTTTTTCCAGCCACTTGGCCACGTAATCCAGCACCACTTAATACTTTTGCCATTTTTCTTCTCCGTAAATTCTGTCGGTCTTAGTTATAGGTTCTTATTATCTGCAAACAAAGCGTCTAGCTTTTGCTCGTAATCGTGATAACCAAGATAATCGTATAAATCCATGCGCGTTTGCATTGAGTCAACGACAGCTTTTTGATCGCCGTTTACTAAAATAGACTCATACACCATTTCTGCAGCTTTGTTCATCGCTCTAAAAGCACTGAGTGGGTAAAGCACCATAGCGGCTCCCCATTCTCCAAGTTGTTCTTTATTCCACAACTCAGTTTGACCAAATTCAGTAATATTTGCCAGAATAGGAACGTCCAAAGCGTCAGCGAATGCGCGATAATGTGCTTCCGTTTTGACCGCTTCAGCGAAAATCCCGTCAGCACCAGCAGCAACATACGCTTTAGCTCTTGCAATGGCAGCATCTAAACCTTCTTGAGCAAAAGAGTCGGTGCGAGCCATAATAAAAAAGTCGGGATCGATACGAGCGTCAACAGCTGCTTTGATTCTATCGACCATTTCCGCGGTTGTTACGATTGCTTTATTTGGGCGGTGACCACAGCGTTTTTGCGCAACTTGGTCTTCCATATGCACTGCCGCTGCACCCGCTTTTTCCATATCTCGAACGGTTTTGGCAATATTAAAAGCACCACCCCAGCCAGTGTCAATATCAACGAGTAGAGGTAAATCACAAGCCGAAGTAATGCGGTTAACATCGACTAAGACATCATTCAGTGAAGTCATTCCTAAATCGGGCAGTCCGTATGATGCGTTTGCCACGCCGCCGCCAGAGAGGTAGATAGCTTGATGACCAATTTTTTTCGCCATCATTGCTGAATAAGCGTTAATAGTACCGACGATTTGAAGGGGCTTATTGTCAGTTAGTGCCTGACGAAATTTTTTACCTGCGCTCATAATTTACCTCGTTTTTTTTGGTGGGAGTAAAGTGGAAAAAACCACAAACTGGCTTATCGCAACCGAGCCTCAATATTTTGTTTTGAATAAAGGATGTGCCTACGCATCAGCATTTCAGCGAGTTCTTCATCGCGATTACTAATGGCTTGTACGATATTTTTATGTTCATCAAATGCAGTACTAACGCGAGGTCCAGCCATACCTAATTGCACGCGATACATACGAATGAGATGATACAGACCATTAACTAGCATCGAAATGAGATGGTCATTTTTACTACCAACAATAATACGATAGTGAAAATCGACATCTCCTGCTTCCTGGTAGTATGTTTTGCCGCCTTTTACTTCTTGAAAGTGAGTGTTTAGTAAACCCTTCAAATCTTCAATTTCGGCATCAGTCATATTTTTGGCTGCTAATCTTGCAGCCATGCCCTCAAGTGACTCTCTTACTTGATACAGTTGAACAAGACCTTCGAGTGTTAATGCTACGACTCGGGCTCCTATATTCGGTTTGCGTTCGACCAAGTGGCAACTTTCTAAACGATTAATTGCTTCCCGAACGACCGCACGACTCACGCCGTATTTTGTTGATAATTCCATTTCACTTAATTTACTACCCGCTTTAATTTCACCCTCGACAATGTCACTTCTTAATTGAAAAAAAGTCTTGTCTGCTCCAGTGATAGCTTTTTCAGTAAATGCGTTCATTAAATTCGTTTTAGTGAATGGATTGTCGACAATATAGTTATTATTAACCTAGGAGTCAAATTTTATGGCCTATTTTGTCGACAATATGACTAATGTCTTATTATTCGAATAGTTTACTAAAGCACATCGAGAGCAAAAAAAAACACCCACTTTTGCAAGCAGGTGTTTTTATTATTTCGTAAAGTGTATTACTACAAATTAACGAGTCGCTTTAGTTTTCACTTTAGCGGTAACTTTTACTTCAATACGACGGTTCGCTTTATGCGCTTCGGCAGTATTTGCAGTGTCTTTCAATTGTGTTTCACCATAACCGACTGAAGTTAAACGAGATGCATCAATATCGTATTTGGTAACAAACATCTTTTTGACTGCATCAGCACGTTTTTGTGAAAGAAATTGGTTATATTCAGCACTTCCAACAGAAGACGAATGACCTTCGATAACAGCGTTTGCATTACCGTAACGCTTCATAAAATCAACAAACTCAACGATATTAGCAGCATTGGAGTTTTCGATTTGACTACTGTTATTAGCGAATAAAACGTCTAATTCAATAGACACTTCTCTTTCTAATAATACACTACAACCATCCGCATCTACTTTGTCAGTCATTGGGGTTTCAAGGCACTTGTCCTTGCTATCCAAAACGCCGTCGCCGTCTTTGTCTAAATCGACAGCACAACCTTTAGCGTTTACTTTTGTGCCTAGCAATGTGTCCGGGCAAGAATCATTGATATCTAAAACACCGTCTTTGTCAGCGTCTTTAATTTCACAACCATTAGCAGAAACTGCTACGCCGGCTGCTGTATTTGGGCATTGGTCAGCACTATTTAATACGCCGTCATTGTCCATATCAACACTGCAACCAGTTGCGTCTACTAGCGTTCCAGCTGGTGAGTTAGGGCAGCGGTCTACAGCATCATAAACGCCATCGTTGTCAGTATCTTTGCGCACTGGAGCAGCACTTGTTTGACCAAATATATAAGCTAAACCAAGCTTGGCACTGTATTCGTTATATGCTTGACCGAAATCACGGTATCCAGCTATTTCAGTAATAACGCGCACGCTGTCACTAACTTCCCAATGTTTACCAACACCATAGCTCATCATGCGGTAGCTATCTTCAATAGATTGCTCGCGTAAACCACCAAAAAAGTAGGCTGCGTCATTATCTAAAAAATACATTGCATCAGCACCTAACATGACGCCATCATCACCGAAACCTGGACGGTTAGGACCTTGCATGTCTAGAAAAATTCGAGAAAGCTCAAAACGAATTCCCCATTTAGGGTCGAAACGAAAACCTATTTCGCCACCTAATGCTTTACCGTCATCTAAATAACCCAAAGGCTCAGGTTTATCTGAATCTGGGCTGTAATATTGTGCGAAACCGCCGACCCAGTTTTCGTAGGGTGGAGCTTCTTGGGCTACTGTAGTAGCAGACATAGTTGCCAGCGCAACTGTTGCGAAGAGCAAAGAGCGTTTCATGATCGAATTCCTTTTATCCAAATTAAATAGTTTTGATGTAACCATTCAATTATCGCTTAAATTAAAAGCAATTTCCAATTAAAGCCGCATAATTTAGTCAGGTTTTATGTAATATTTTTAATTAATATCGATTTAGAGATATGAATAGCCACATTTAACTATAAAAGTGAGGACAATATTTGGACAATCGTCTTTATATGCAATTGAGTTAGGGATTTATGGGCGAGCCTTCTAGCTTTATTGACATTTTTGGCAAACGCCGTGCGCCTCGATAGTTTGGCGTAGAATAACAAATGCATTTTGTTCTGCTTGCGCTTCGAGTGTTTCCTTTACTCCTGCAGACTGAATCTCTTGAACGTCTCCGCAAGTATCACAAATCAGGAATTGTACTGGATGGCTAGAACCAAAATGATGGCATGCCATAAACGCATTTGTTGATTCAACTTTGTGCACTAAACCCAAACCAAGGAAAAAATCTAATGCTCTATATACGGTTGGTGGTTTGGCATTATCTTCTGTTTTGCGTAACTCATCTAATAAATCATAAGCACCGATAGCACTATCTTGATTTAATAAAATTTCATAAACTCGCTCACGAAGAGGAGTGAGGCGAGCACCTTCATCTTTACAGTAGGCTTTGGCTTTCACCAAAAGTGCTTGGTTTTGTTTGGATAATACCAAAGTAGTTTTCCCGTTTACAAACAGTTAAATAACGCGATTGATTGACCCACAGTATAACACCGGAGTTAACTTCGACAACAGTAAAGGCCAGACTTTTATTCATAATTATAGGAACAATTAATGCGATTTTTTAGCTCCCTAATCCACACATTCAAGTTACAGTTGTCTTTGCAAAAGCATTAATATTAATATAGCGTTGGCGACCCACGATTAATACCCTTTGCGAGACGATGGGCATTTACTAAGGTTAGTTATGACAACAACAATAAAAACTAAACGATACTTTATTTTTTCGAATGACAGATTATTAGTACCGGCTGAAGCCGATTTGCGTTCGGGTGTCGATTTGCTAGCAGATCTCGCTCAAGATATTTTTGCTGAGTACGCTGACCAAACGGTGTACATACATGTAAATGAGCATGTTGAGCATCATCTTGTTGATATGCAAAAGGAAATACTCGAACACGTCTCTGTTCGTTCAATTAGTTTGCGCGAAGTCGTCATGACGATGCCCAAAGAAGACTTTCAGCACGTAGCTCAGGCTTGGCAATACGCCGTATTTTTAAGAACGCATAAGTTTTGTGGTCGATGTGGTTCGCGGATGGATCGTGTGGCTTGGGAAATGGCAATGCATTGTCACACGTGCCAGCATCGTAGTTACCCGCGAGTTTCTCCCTGCATTATTGTTGCTATTAGGCGAGAAAATAAGATTTTGTTAGCGCAAGGTGAGCGCCAAAAAGAAGCCGGTTTCTTTTCCATTTTAGCTGGCTTTGTAGAAAGCGGTGAAACATTAGAACAAGCGGTGCATCGCGAAGTATTTGAAGAGGTAGGTATAAAAGTTAAGAAGGTTGAATACTTTAGTAGTCAACCTTGGCCATTTCCACATTCTCTTATGGTTGGCTACATAGCTGAATATGACAGCGGTGATATTGCCGTTGATGGTAAAGAAATCATCGAAGCCGATTGGTTTGACATTGATAATTTACCCATAGTGCCACCAAAATTTTCCATTGCTGGAAGATTAATTGAGGAAACGCAAAAAAGAATGGTAGAAAAGTAGGTATAATAGAATGAAAATCATCTCGAATTAGCAAAATAGAATGAGTCGCCGCATATTCGGCGTCTTATTAGAAATCGGTTATATGTTAACGAGTCAGTTTCAAATTTCACAATGAGTAAAGCATGACCCCATTAAAAAACGATAGATATTTACGTGCTCTTTCAAAGCAACCAGTCGACGTCACACCAGTATGGATGATGCGTCAAGCTGGACGTTATTTGCCAGAATACAAAGCGATACGCGCAGAAGCCGGTAATTTTATGGCGTTGTGTACTAATCCTGAATTAGCTTGTGAAGTGACATTGCAACCTCTGCGTCGCTTTCCTTTGGATGCCGCTATTTTATTTTCAGATATTCTGACTATCCCAGATGCTATGGGGTTAGGCCTGTATTTTGAGGAAGGTGAAGGTCCAAAATTTAAGTCTCCGATCGTCGATAAATCGGGTGTAGATAAATTACCTATACCTGATCCGGAGCTTGAACTGAAATATGTAATGGACGCAGTACGCACCATTCGTAAAAACTTGAAAGGCGAAGTTCCTCTTATTGGTTTTTCTGGCAGCCCTTGGACATTAGCTACCTATATGGTGGAGGGCGGGACAAGCAAAGCCTTCACTAAAATAAAAAAAATGGCTTTTGCAGAACCTGCGATTCTGCATGCACTTCTGGACAAACTCGCCGACTCAGTGATTTTATATTTGAATGCGCAAATTGCGGCTGGTGTGCAATCAGTCATGATCTTTGATACTTGGGGCGGTGTTTTGAGCCCGCGCGATTATAAGCTTTTCTCTTTGCAATACATGGATAAAATTGTTGCTGGGTTAACTCGCGAATATGATGGCCAAAAAATACCAGTCACATTATTTACTAAAAACGGTGGTATGTGGTTAGAGTCGATTGCGGCGACTGGTTGCGATGCTATTGGTTTGGATTGGACTATTGATATTGCAGATGCAAAAGCACGCGTTGGTCATAAAGTTGCCTTGCAAGGTAATATGGATCCGTCAGTTTTGTATGCGCAACCTGAACGTATTGAACAAGAAGTTCAAGACATACTTGCCGGATTTGGTGAAGGTGAAGGACATGTATTTAACTTAGGACACGGCATTCATTTAGATGTGCCACCTGAAAATGCGGGCGTTTTTGTTGATGCCGTGCACAAATACAGTGCTCAATATCACAAATAAGTATGCATAAAAAAGTTGGTGCTAGATCAATGTAGGGTTTTCTCAAATTAGAAAACCCTTTTTTATTTGTGCTTAGGCATTCCTTTCTCTACACTTCTCGCCAGTCTGAGCGTTTTACGATTTACGGTATTTTTATCCAGACCGCTATTTACTATTTTGCTCTCGTACTCACTGTTATGAGTAACATTAATAATGTTTACTTGATCACTCTCATGCTGAGTTACCTCATTCAAAGCCCATTGAATATGTTCTCGTACCATCTCATCGGGGAAATCGAGAGCATTATGTAATGCAGTTTTGATTTCTTCAGTTTCCTTCTGTGTTTGAGAAATTTGATTGCCTAATCCTACGGCAATATTTCGTTTCCATTTTCGATAACCAATTCGCCTAATCGCGGAGCCTTCTGTGTACTTTAAGAACTCATTTTCCGTCCATTTGAATAAATCTACTAATGAACGATTGTGCAGTTGCTGCCTTGCAAAGAAGTCTTTTTCTTCAGTCACCTTTGCATATTTGTTCCAAGGGCAGACAAGCTGGCAGTCGTCACATCCATAAACTCTGTTGCCAATGGCTTTGCGATAAACCAAGGGTATTGCGTCTTCGTTCTCTATTGTTAAATAAGAAATACACTTGCGAGCGTCGACAACATACGGTTCTATAATTGCCTGCGTTGGACAAATTGAAATACAAGCGGTGCACTTACCACAATTTTCATCAACAGGTTGGTCGACCGGTAACGGTAAATTAATGAATAGCTCACCCAAAAAGAAATACGAGCCAGCTTCTTTGTTGATTGTAAGTGAGTGTTTGCCAGTCCACCCGAGACCCGCTTTTTCTGCAATGGCGTGCTCAAGCACGGGAGCTGAGTCTACGAAAGGACGAAATGATAAGTCTTGGGTGTATTCCTGAATCTGTTCAGCAAGCTTTTGCAATTTTTTGCGAATGACTTTGTGATAGTCTCGACCTAGAGCGTAGCGACTAATATAGGCAGTAGACGACGATTTTAAATTACTTGCGAAGGACGCGTCTGGTGGCAGGTAATCCATGCGGACACTAATAATACGCAGAGTACCCGGAACTAATTGGTCGGGTGATAAGCGTTTATCGACATTGCGCTCAAGAAAACTCATGCTGCCCTGATAGCCATTCTCAAGCCAGTTGTTTAATGCTTTTTCGTGCTGACTTAGATCAACATCACTGATACCAATTTGCTGAAAGCCTAGCGACTTCCCCCAAGTCTTGATATTGTCGGAGAGCTGGCTCAAATCTATTGAATTAATAACTGACATTTTCTACGGACACATTCGCATGTTGCATAAAAATACAACTCCAAGTCTAACACAGAAACTCTATCGTGCTGATCAAGTTAAACATTTTGAATTAGAAGCAGCTGCCAAGTTGGGCCTCTCGAAATTTGAACTAATGCAACGAGCAGGCAAAGCGGTATTTGAACGTTGCGTTTCGTTAATACCTAACGCACAAAACTATTTAATACTGGTAGGTGTGGGCAATAATGCAGGTGATGGTTATATCACTGCATTAAATGCAGTAAATGCGGGTAAATCGGTTGTTTTATGTGCCGTTGACCCAGAACGTCAGGTCACTGGTGACGTTGCGAGGGCTCAAAAAGCTTGGTTAGACAACGGAGGTAAAGTTGCAGCGTTTACCCCAGAATTAATTATTCGCAGCGATTTAATTATTGATGCACTACTGGGCATTGGTATTTCAGGCATTATTCGCAATGAGTTTGCTGATGTTATTGACGCGATAAATAATTCAGACCTTCCTGTTGTCAGTGTAGATTTGCCCAGTGGCTTAGATGCTGACACCGGCGAATCGCTCGGTCGCTGCATTCAAGCTGATGTTACTATTACATTTATTGGAATCAAGCTAGGTTTAACCACCGGAGCAGGCAAGCAATCTTGCGGGCAACTAGTGTTTGAAGACTTAGGCATTGGTAAGGCCTTCGCTGAACTAGCTAGAAGTGATGCTAATGCACTCGATATTGCTCACTTTAAAGGGCTTGCCCCAAGACCTGTGCATAGTCATAAAGGGTCCTATGGTCGTTTATTATGTGTTGGCGGTAACGCTGGTATGGCTGGAGCTATCAGATTGAGCGCCGAGGCGGCATTGCGCAGCGGAACAGGTTTAGTAAAAGTTTATGCTCACGAAAGTTCAAAAGTACAGATTAGTGCTGGACGCCCTGAAATTATGGTTACTTCGACTCATTTGCAGGATGCATTAGCTTGGGCAACTTGCATTGTGATTGGTCCTGGACTTGGTCAAGATGATTGGAGTAGAGCAACTTATGATAGCGTTCTACATTATTGTCAAAATAATCCAAAACCAATGGTCATTGACGCCGACGCTCTAAATATTATGGCAAGCACCGCATCCTTCGTTAACATCGAAGATTACGTTATGACACCGCACAGTGGCGAAGCTGCAAGGCTATTGAGCGTCAGTGTTGAAGAAGTAGAAAATAATCGATTTGTTTTTGCTCGTCAAGTCGCTGAACGGTATCATGCAATATGTGTCCTGAAGGGTGCCGGAACTATTATTGATGATGAACAAAACTCTTGGGTTTGCCGGCATGGTAATCCGGGTATGGCAACAGCGGGCATGGGCGACGTACTCACCGGTATTATTGGATCATTGATGGCTCAAGGGGTAAGTACTCCTCTGGCATGTCAGTATGGTGTTTCACTGCATGCAAAAGCCGGTGATATCGTCGCTGAAAAACAAGGCCAAAGAGGGATGCTTGCAAGTGACTTATTTGATACAGTGCGAATGTTAATTAACGAGTAATTACACATAATAAAGAGTATATGGGCACCATGATAAAGAACGAATTTATAGCTCATTCTGAAGATGAGACAAAAAGCATTGCTGTGCAATTGGCGAAGGTATTAATACAGCAAGGTTTAGGTGGTCTAACATTTTACCTCAACGGCGACTTGGGGGCAGGGAAAACAACATTTACACGCCACTTAGTCCAAGCTTTAGGGCACATTGGGAGTGTAAAAAGTCCGACTTATACGCTAGTTGAGCCTTATGAAATTGATGACGTAAAGCTATATCATTTTGATTTGTATCGTTTAGCCGATGCAGAAGAGCTAGAATTTATGGGTATTAGAGACTATTTTAATGACAATAGTATGTGTCTTATTGAGTGGGCTGAAAAAGGTTGGGGTTTACTTGCAAAGCCAGATGTGGAGCTAAACATCAAAATTGACAACGTTCATAATGAAACACGGTGGTTCGAGTTTGTCGCAGCCTCAGATACTGGTGAGCGTTTATTAGGTGCGTTAACGTAACAAGCATTATAGGTAAATAAAATTCGTAAATTGGTGTTAGCTAATATGCTATTTACCAACACAGGGAAATGGGAAGTCCGTAAGGTAATATTGTATAGTTTGATACTGTGTTAATCTTGAATTGTGATTGTTGGAACAATAAGAATAAAAAATACAATGAACAAGAATGTAGTTGCATACAAAGTAGTGAGCTTAATACTAACGCTTTTCGTTAGCCTAACCTCATATGCTCAAGTAAAATCCAATATTACTGATATTAGAATATCTCCAAGCGATGATAATACTCGTGTTGTTGTTGATTTTTCAAAGGAAACCAGTTTCTCCCATTTTAACCTACAATCTCCTGACAGACTGGTTGTTGACTTCAAAGATACCAGCAGTAAATTCAATTTTAGCAAAGTAGATAATAACAGTACTTTGATTAAAAAAATCCGTTATTCAAAGCCTAAGCTGGCATCCGACATGCGTATGGTGATTGAATTAAATAAAGGTATAACTGTGCAGTTGTTCTCGTTGGAACCTAGCGCCGACTTTGGACATCGTGTTGTGATTGATTTAAATGATCCTAATCCTGCACCTGTAGTTACCAACACGGCTGCACCTAAACGAGACAAAGATATCATCATTGTTATCGATGCAGGCCATGGTGGCGTTGATCCTGGATCGATTGGACCTAAAGGGACCTACGAAAAGAACATTACATTAAGCATAAGTAAAATGCTTGCAAAACGTATTAATGAAGAACCCGGCATGCGCGCGATCATGACGCGCACCGGTGATTACTATATTAGCCCAAATGATCGTCCTGATTTTGCAACCAAAGAAAATGCTGATTTACTTGTCTCTATTCACGCAGACGCATTCACTACGCCGCAGCCAAGAGGAGGTTCCGTTTGGGTCCTTTCTAAAGGCCGAGCGGACAGTGAATTAGGTCGTTTATTAGAAAGAACTGAAAGAGACTCTGAATTGCTTGGGTCAGCAGCTGATGTTATCGGAGATCGCGACACCGAGCGCTACTTTGCCGAAACTATTTTTAACATGTCTATGGATTTATCGCGCGCTTCGAGTTATGACATTAGCAACAAAGTCATTAAAGAAATGAAGAAAGTGACGAGGATGCACAAGAAAATACCTCAAAGTGCTAGCTTAGCCGTGTTGACTGCGCCAGAAACACCTTCGATTCTGGTTGAAGTTGGATTTATTTCCAATCCACAGGAAGAGAAAAACTTGAATTGGCGAGCATATCGTCAAAAATTAGCTGATTCACTATTTAAATCTATTCAGCTGTTTTTTAAAAATGCACCGCCGGAGGGCACCTTATGGGCCCAAGAGCGCGATGATCAGCCAAGAAAGCATAAAGTAAAAAGTGGTGAGTCACTTTCAGTTTTGGCAAAACGCTACAATGTAGAAGTAGACAGTTTACGAGCAGCCAATAACTTAAAAAGTGATTTAGTGAGGATAGGTCAAACACTGACTATTCCCGCATATTAACATAACAGAAACGATGACTTAACTAAGCGAAGATACTAGCATTGACTATCAAAATACTCCCCGCTCGACTTGCCAATCAAATTGCCGCTGGCGAAGTGGTAGAGAGACCTGCATCCGTTATAAAAGAACTAGTTGAAAATAGTATCGATGCGGGTGCAACCGATATACTGGTCGAAATCGACAAAGGCGGGCATAAGCGGATGCTTATTCGCGATAATGGCAACGGTATTCCCAAAGAAGAATTGAGCCTAGCATTAAGTCGCCATGCGACGAGTAAGATTGAGGATATCGATGATTTAGAGTCCATTACGAGTTTGGGGTTTCGTGGCGAAGCGTTGGCGAGTATCAGTTCCGTGAGTCGGTTAACGTTGACTTCAAAAACTGATGACCAAGCAGATGCATGGCAGGCTCACTGCGAAGGTCGAGAAATGGAAATTCAACTAAACCCAGCTGCACATCCAAAAGGCGCATCGGTTGAAGTACTCGACCTGTTTTTCAATACACCGGCTCGCCGAAAATTTTTGCGTGCTGAAAAAACAGAATTTCAACATGTTGAAGAGGTCTTTAAGCGCATCGCATTAAGTCATTTTGAAGTTGGTTTTACGCTCAAACATAATGGTCGCCTTGTACATCGCTATCCTGCTGTATTGCCAGAGTTGAAAGATAAAAGAATAGCGGCAGTTTGTGGTCAGGCATTTTTGCAAAGTAGCATTGCATTGCATGGTGAATATGAAAACGTGTCAGTGGTTGGATGGTGCAATAGAGTTGGACAGGGACGTGGGACAAACGATTTACAATACAGCTTTGTGAATGGTCGGATGATGAAAGATCGTGTTATTTTGCATGCGATTCGACAAGCATTTGAGGGTATGATTGATTCACAAACCTATCCTGCATTCGTTTTGTTTATCACGATGCCACCCTCAGAGTTGGACATTAACGTTCATCCAGCAAAGCATGAGGTGCGTTTTCATCAAAGTCGTCAAGTGCACGATCTCATATATAAGAGTGTATCGGATGCACTGTTACTCAGTGCTTCGACAGATGCTTTTGAATTCGATAAAAGTGAGCCTGTTGACTCGCCAAGTGGCAATGTAACCTCATTATATGAAGTGCCAAAACATGCATATCATCAGCCTGACGGAGGGTCTCCAGACCAAAAATCAAATCATGCTGATTCATCTGTGGCACAAACGCCAGACACCGACTATATAGCTCCATTGCGCTCAAGTGAGGTTGGCGATGATAACGTTAATGCTTCACACGATTATACACCGCAAGTGAGAGGCTTCGAAAATAAAGGAAGTAAAGGTAACCGTTATCAAGGGAGTCCTTATCACGGTGCTGGTCCGGTCAACAAAAGCGCCGCCAATCAATATCAAAACCTGATGACTCCTAACGGCCAATCGTCTGAAGGCTCCCCAAATAGTGATAATCCGAGCGCCTCTGCTTTCTCATTTTTATTAACTGAATCAAAGCAACTTGTCTTTGTTCGTGATGAACAATTATGTTTTTTGTCCGCTTATCATCTTCCGGCACAAGTCTTATATCAACAAATTCAGCTATCCGGTGTGCAACAACCGCTATTGATGCCTGTATCAG
The DNA here is from genome assembly GCF_937770335.1 of uncultured Glaciecola sp. Classification (GTDB taxonomy): domain Bacteria; phylum Pseudomonadota; class Gammaproteobacteria; order Enterobacterales; family Alteromonadaceae; genus Glaciecola. The sequence continues at coordinate 340,177 of NZ_CALJHY010000001.1, read as the reverse complement.
TGAAACGAGATATCGCCGGAGCTCCGCAAGTGCCTGACAAGCAAGATAATCAGCAAACTGTGCAGAATAGATTGAGCATCCTAAAAGAGCTCGGTTTTGACATTCAATTACATGGTGCAAAGTGGATATTAAAACAAGTGCCAGCTTGCTTGAGACAGCTTCCTTGGGTGTCAATTTTACCTAAGCTATTAGATACAGAACATGCGCTAACTAACAGTAAAACGATGCTGCAATATATTTGCTTTTGCTGGGCACAGTCATATGAGTTTACCTTCGCTGAATTATACGATTGGTTTCATGTAATGTCACAAACGGAGCAAGTTCAATTACTCACAACGTTTGCTAAAACGGTTGATATACCCATGGTCACTTTTGTAGTTGATGAAAATTGAAATGAGTGACTCTGCAATGTTACAAACACAGCATAAATCTGAACTCCCGCAAATCATTACTATTATGGGGCCAACGGCCTCGGGTAAAACGGGATTAGCCATTGAGTTGGCGAAAAAAATAGATGGCGAGATTATTAGTGTAGATTCAGCCCTCATTTATCGAGGAATGGATATTGGTACAGCTAAACCAGGGGTCGAAGAGCAAGCGGGTATTAAACATTGGTTGATTGATATTGTTGATCCGCATAACGCGTATTCTGTGGCAGAATTTTGTCGAGATTCACGAATATGTATAGAAGATATACTGCAGCGAGGAAAAGTCCCCATTCTTGTCGGTGGAACTATGATGTATTTTAATGGCCTGATAAAGGGACTATCTAGTTTACCAAATTCGGATGAAAAAACCCGCAGTCAAATTCAATTATTTATTGAACAACATGGATTGCAAGCAGCGCATGAGAAGCTTAGTGAGATTGATCCACAAAGTGGTAAGCGAATTCATGAGAATGATCCGCAACGCATTATTCGCGCGCTAGAAGTATATGCTTTGACCAGTAAGACGATGACCGCTCTGCAAGACATAAAACCTGAGCCTTTGCCGTATGAATTCACGCAGTTTAGTTTGATGCCAACTGACCGTGCCTTGTTACATGAGCGCATCGTGTTGAGATTTGACCTTATGCTGCAAAATAATTTTGAACAAGAAGTGATAAAATTACGTACAAACAAGCATCTAAATTTGAATTTGCCTGCTATACGCAGTGTAGGCTATCGTCAGATGTGGCAATATTTGGGCGGAGAATACACTTTTGATGAAATGCGAGAAAAAAGTATTATTGCGACGAGGCAATTAGCTAAGCGTCAAATAACTTGGTTAAGAGGCTGGGACGGCGCTACTTCACTGGAAACAGGCAGTACAGAAAATATTGAAAACATTTTGCAGTATATTAGGTAAAATTCGGTACATTTTTTTGCCTGTATAGTATACACTCGGTCGACAGTGAAGGTATTCCTAAACAATAAAAATCATAATAAAGAGTAAGGATCACAAATGGCTAAAGGTCAATCACTTCAAGACCCGTTCTTAAATGCGCTTAGAAAAGAACGTATTCCAGTATCAATATATCTTGTAAACGGCATCAAGCTACAAGGTCAAGTCGAGTCATTCGATCAATTTGTTATTTTATTAAAAAATACCGTAAGTCAGATGGTATACAAGCACGCAATATCAACGGTTGTTCCTGCTAGAGCTATCGTAATGCCTGCTCAAGGCGAAGGCGAAGGCGAGTAACGCCAAAAGTCTTTAGCAACGCTACCTGAAATCAAGTCGTTTTGATGGAACGTCATGTATTAATTGAAAGTCACATAAACGGAGCCCTATTTGTTTGATCGTTACGAAGCCGGTGAACAGGCTGTTTTAGTTCACGTTGATTTCTCTGATGAAAGCAATAAAGAAGACATAAACGAATTGCAAATGCTGGTCAGTTCAGCGGGTGTAAATACAGCATCAATATTAACTACATCTAGGCGCTCTGCTCAGGCCAAATTTTTTGTCGGTAGTGGCAAAGCGCAAGAAATAGCCGACACCGTAAAGGCGATCGGAGCAGATGTAGTCATTTTCAATCACCAACTTTCTCCTTCACAAGAACGTAACCTCGAAGCACTTATTTGCTGTCGAGTATTGGATCGTACCAGTCTCATTCTTGACATATTTGCACAGCGAGCCAGAACCCATGAAGGTAAGTTGCAAGTTGAATTAGCACAATTAAAGCACCTATCAACTCGGCTTATACGCGGCTGGACTCACTTAGAACGCCAAAAAGGTGGTATTGGTTTACGAGGACCGGGTGAAACACAATTAGAGACCGATAGACGTTTACTTCGTGCCCGAGTAAAAGGCATCATAAAGCGTCTCGAAAAAGTCAAAAAGCAACGTGAGCAAGGTCGCCGTTCTCGAAAACGAGCTGAGATCCCAACTGTATCACTCGTCGGTTACACTAATGCCGGAAAATCCACACTATTTAATACAATTACAAATGCAGGTGTCTACGCGGCTGATCAATTGTTTGCTACGCTTGACCCTACATTGCGTAAAATTGAATTAGCAGAGGTTGGTCATGCTATTCTGGCTGACACTGTGGGCTTTATTCGCCACTTGCCACATGATTTAGTTGCTGCATTTAAAGCAACGCTTCAAGAAACCCAAGAAGCAGATTTGTTATTACACGTTATTGATTATGCAGATGAGCAGTATCTTGAATATACCGATCAAGTAAACGAGGTATTAAATGAGATTGGTGCGGGTGAAGTGCCACAGCTACTCGTTTGTAACAAAATAGATAGACTTGAGGGTGTTGTACCAAAAATTGATCGTGACGATACAGGTCGCCCAATTCGTGTTTGGATTTCAGCGCAGGAAGGTTTGGGTATTGATTTATTGAAAAATGCCCTCACTGAATGTCTACATAGGGAAATGGTTGAATATCAGCTAAAAGTTCCTCCAAATGAAGGCAGGTTGCGTGGAATGCTCTATAATCTTAATTGCATTGCACAACAAAGCTATTCAGAAGATGGAGATTGGCTAGTTGATATCAAAATGCTAGAGAGTGATTGGAATAAAATAGATAAAGAATTGGATAATCGTCTCAATAACTACATTTTGTAGCGATTTTTTATAAATTTAATAATCTAATCGAATCACGTTGTAGTATAAGTATTAGTAAAACGAAAACGTAAGTATAAATGACTTTAATTTTGGAGTGTCTGTATGGCTTGGAATGAGCCGGGTGGTGATAAAAACGACCCTTGGAAAAATCGCGGTGGTAAAGAACAAGGTCCACCAGATCTTGATGAAGTACTGAAAAATTTATTTAGCAAGTTTAGTAAGTCTGGCGGCGGTGGCGGTGGTAGCGGTAAAAGCTATACTGGTTTAGGGCTAGGTTTACTGGTTGCTATCATTGTTGTTGTTTGGGGCTTGAGTGGTTTTTATACCATTAAAGAAGCTGAACGTGGCGTGATATTGAGATTCGGTGAGAATACAGGGCAGCTAGCACAACCTGGTTTAAGCTGGAAGATGACGTTTATTGATGAAGTTATTCCTATAAACGTACAAAATATCAGTTCGTTAGGTTCTGCTGGCTCAATGCTGACTGAAGACGAAAACATGGTGCGAGTTGAAATGGAAATGCAATATCGTATTGCTGACCCGTACCTCTGGAGATTCTCGGTTACTGACCCACAGACAAGTTTAAGCCAAGCGTTGGACAGTGCTATCCGTTATGTTGTTGGCCATATGAAAATGGATGACATTTTGACTGATGGTCGAGAGACAGCCAGACAACGAGTTCGCGATGAATTGGATAATATCGTTGGGGCCTATAACATGGGTGTTTCGGTTATTGACATGAACTTCAAAGATGCACGTCCACCGCAAGAAGTAAAAGCGGCGTTTGATGATGCCATTGCTGCTCAGGAAGATGAAGTTCGATTTATTCGTGAAGCTGAAGCTTATGCGAGAGAAATTGAGCCGAGAGCTCGCGGACAAGTCAATCGTATGAACGAAGAAGCACAGGCTTATAAAGAGCGTTCTATATTGGAAGCTCAAGGTGAGGTCGCTCGTTTCGAGGAGCTACTACCACAATATCAAGCTGCGCCAATCGTGACTAGACAGCGTATATATCTTGAGACGATGGAAGAGGTATTTTCGAGTACCAGTAAAATCATTGTTGACACAGAAGGCAGCGGAAACATGATGTACTTGCCTTTAGACAAGATTATGGACCGTACAAATTCGCAGACACAAAGACAGCGAGCTCAAGATCGAAATACATTGGAAGGTTTGCAAAACTCACCAGCGGCAGAAGAGTTGTTAAACAGAACGCAAGACAACACTACACGCAGCAATAATAGACAGGGGAGAAACTAAAGCATGAAGAATTTATTAGCTATAGTAATAATCATCCTGTTGGCGATTGGCTACGGATCTATTTTCGTGGTTAAAGAAGGGACGCGTTCTATCGTCGTTCGATTCGGTAAAGTAGTTGCAGACGATGAAGGTAAAACTCAGGTTTATACACCCGGTCTACAATTTAAATTAGCTGTATTTGATACAGTGAAAGTATTGGATGCTCGTATCCAAACGTTGGATGAGCAACCAGACCGTTTCGTGACAATAGAGAAAGAAGACTTGATTGTCGATTCCTACGTTAAGTGGAAAATCGAAGATTTTGAGCGTTACTACTTGTCAACTGGTGGCGATAGATTTCAAGCAGAGAGCTTGCTGAAGCAGAAAGTAAACAACGGACTCCGTTCTGAATTCGGTTCTCGTACAATTAAGCAGATAGTATCTGGTGAGCGTAGTGAATTGATGGATGAAGCAATGAAACAAGCTTCAGGCAGCACTGATGAATTGGGTGTTAAGATTGTTGACGTGCGAGTTAAACAGATTAACTTACCAACGGAAATCAGCGAGTCAATATTCAACCGTATGCGTTCAGAACGAGCTGCAGCAGCAAGAGAGTATCGTTCAGAAGGTAAGGAACAAGGCGAAATTATTCGTGCGAATATTGATGCTAAAGTCACGATCATGTTGGCAGACGCAGAGCGGAATGCGCGTCAGTTACGTGGTGAAGGTGCAGCGCAATCAGCTAAAATCTATGCTGATACATTCTCTAAGGACCCTGAGTTTTACTCATTCTTAAGAAGTATGGATGCCTATAGAAATGCGTTTAATAGCAAGCAAGACGTGATTGTATTAGAGCCTGACAGTGAATTCTTTAATTATTTAAATTCACAATCGGGTAAAAGAAAGTAACATTCTTTAAAGCCTAGAAAAGGGGCAGTGTTAATTGATTCTTTTGGATTAATTAACACTGCCCCTTTTTTATGTCGGTTTTTTACACTGCTTTGAGGATACTGCAGAGTAATACCTCAGAGGGTATGTGCTGCAAATGTTGATGCGGTTTGTCTACTTTCTATTATTTATCTATTAACACCCAATCATTAATTTTTAGTTTTGGTCAGTTAATTATTGTGTAAACTAATTCCCCGTTTTTACCCGGTTATTAAATTGTAATTTTAAATGACGGTTGCTTATTATTATTTTTTTATGATATGCCGACGTATTTTATGTATCCTTTAACGCTATAATAACAATAATAAAAGAGAGTGACAGTTGAGCAGTCGTAATTCACCTTCAAGCCCGTCATCTAAACCGCCTCAAGATTTATCTAAATCCGGTTGGTTTTCCCGATTTTTATCTACCGTAGAGTGGCTAGGTAATCTTCTCCCTCACCCGATAACTTTATTCGCTATTTTGGCAGTACTTATTGTCTTTTTGAGCGGCATATTAGGTTATTTTGATGTAAGCGTCGCTGATCCTCGTCCAATTGGCAGTAAAGGCCGAGATGTAGACGGTATGATTGAAGTTATTTCACTTCTCGATGCTGATGGCTTACGCCGAATTGTGACTGGTCTTGTCACCAATTTTACCGGATTTGCGCCGCTGGGCACAGTATTAGTTGCCCTACTTGGAGTGTCGCTTGCTGAACATTCTGGATTGCTCAGCACAATAATGCGCTCAATGGTCATGAATGCGTCGCCACGCATGGTAACTGTGGTTGTTGTTTTTGCTGGGGTAGTGTCGAATACCGCTTCAGAATTAGGCTACGTAGTAATGATACCTCTCGCAGCCATGATTTTTCATTCCCTAGGTCGACATCCGTTGGCTGGATTGGCTGCCGCATTTGCCGGCGTATCTGCTGGCTACAGTGCAAACATTCTAATTGGAACTGTGGATCCACTACTTGCCGGATTCACTGAAAGTTCAGCACGTATTATTGATCCTGATTACACAGTTAGTGCTGAAGTTAATTGGTACTTTATGATTATTAGTACTTTTGCTGTTGCGGCGATGGGGGCTTTTGTTACCGAAAAGATAGTAGAACCAAGGCTAGGAAAATATAATCCTGATGACGCATCAATAGACTTAGGGAAACAGCAATTAGATAGTCCTTCAGCACTTGAAATTAGAGGTATGAAATGGGCCGGATTCAGCTTTCTAGTGTTAATCGGTCTCCTCGCAATGACGGTTGTTCCTGTTGATGGAATTTTACGAAATCAAGAAACAGGCTTAGTAAAAAGCTCGCCTTTTCTAAAAGGCATTGTCGTATACATTTTCGTTACTTTTGCCATTCCAGGCTTTGTTTACGGAAAAATTGTAGGAACGATGAAAAATGATCGTGACGTCATTGATGCTATGTCAAAAAGTATGAGTTCCATGGGGTTGTATATCGTCCTCGTATTTTTTGCGGCTCAGTTTGTTGCGTTCTTTAAATGGACGAATTTGGGTACCGTTTTAGCAGTCAAAGGCGCCGCAATGTTGCAGGCCACCGGGTTAGATGGGCCTGAAGTATTTGTTTTATTTATTCTTATGTGTGGATTAGTTAATTTGTCGCTTGGAAGTGCATCCGCTCAGTGGGCCATAACAGCACCTATATTTGTTCCTATGTTGATGTTGATTGGTTATTCACCAGAAGTTATTCAAGCTGCTTATAGAATCGGTGACTCAGTAACTAACGTTATTACACCCATGATGAGTTACTTCGGACTTATATTAGCAATAGGTGTTCGCTATAAGAAAGACTTAGGAATAGGAACTCTGATCGCCACAATGTTACCGTATACATTGGTGTTCATGGTCGGCTGGACCATATTATTCTATTTGTGGGTATTTGCATTTGGTTTGCCGGTTGGGCCGGGTGCACCAACATATTACACGCCATAGACCAGATGATGATAACGCAGGTACTTTCGTGCCTGCATTAAGTCCAAAACTAACTTAACGACGTAAAAAGAATTTCGTTATTTAGACAAAATCTCTAAACATTAAAGAATCTATGAAATATAAATCACAAACATCATTCACGCACGGCCAAGCAGATAAAGTAGGTGTTTTGGTCTCCAATTTAGGTACACCGCCAGCGCCTACTAAAGAAGCGCTCAAGCCTTACCTAAAACAATTTTTATCAGACCCTCGCGTTGTCGAAATACCTAAAATTATTTGGTGGTGTATTCTGAATCTAGTTATCTTGAATATACGTCCAAAACGCTCAGCTGAAGCTTATAAAACAGTGTGGACTGAAGAAGGTTCGCCTTTGCTAGTACATACAAAAAATCAAGCATTGGGACTTGCGCAAAAGCTGAAGGCAGAATACGGCGATAATGTTGTAGTCAGTTACGCAATGCGTTACGGGCAACCCTCTGTAAGTCGAGCGATTGATGATTTACTGGACCAGGGGGCTAGAAAACTTGTAGTACTACCACTATATCCTCAGTACTGTGCGTCGACTTCAGGTTCAACGTTTGATGCTGTTGCTGAAGATTTTATGAAAAGGCGCTGGCTACCTGATTTCCGCTTCGTGAGTCATTATCATGATAATCCTGAATACATAAAGTGTATTGCAGATAAAATCAAAACGCATTGGAAGACTCACCCAAGAGCCGACAAATTGCTGTTTTCTTATCATGGTATTCCCAAGCGCTATTTGCTCAATGGTGACCCTTATCATTGCGAGTGTCATAAAACAAGTCGGCTGATCGCTCAAGAGCTTGGCCTTCAAAAGTCTGATTATATGACGACATTCCAATCAAGATTTGGGCGTGAGGAATGGCTAAAACCATATACCGATCATACTCTAAAATCATTTCCTGAGCAGGGCATAAAGTCAGTCCAAGTTGTGTGTCCCGGATTCTCGTCAGATTGCTTAGAGACTATAGAAGAGATTGGCGAAGAAAACCGCGAGTACTTCGAGGAAGCAGGCGGCGAACGTTACGAATATATCGAGGCCTTAAACAGCGACGATGCGCATTTAACGATGTTATTTAACGTTGTCAAAGATAATTTACAAGGTTGGGACCTTGACCCAAGTAAAACGAATGATTATGAACAACGCAGTGCGCTTGCTAAAGAGTTGGGTTCTGAAAAGTAATGCCATCAGAAAATCCTAAAAACGCGATACGAAAGCGTGGGCTCGGTGATAATAATTTTCGTGCTCCCGATGAATTATTGCAGGCTCAGGCCTTGGGTAATTTACTAGATACAGCGGTAAAGATCCCATTCATTGGCATATCCGTTGGTTTAGATTTTTTGGTCGGTTTAATTCCGGTTGTTGGTGACACCGCTATGTTATTAGCATCTTTAAGAATTGTTCATTTAGGGCGCAAGTTAGGCATGCCCAAAGACCTTCAGACGTCAATGGTTCGCAATACCCTATTTGATTTTGGTTTGGGCTTTATACCGATATTAGGCGATTTGGTCGATTTGTTCTACAAAGCTAACCAAAGGAATGTACGTATTATGGAGCGATGGTGGATAGCTAAAAATAAACACAAAGTTGATGCCCTAGCTAAACAAAAGTTGCAGGAATGGGAACAACAACAAGATTAAATTAGCTAAATAAATGAGGTGCTGTTATTTATCAGCGCCTCGATTTATTCTTGCGGCCCGCAAAAGTCTGCTTACGCTAGATGGCTATATTCTTTTAAAGTTTCAATTGGAATGATACTTAATGCTGCTTCATTGGTCGCCTCAAGGTCAATCTTAGGGGCAACCTCCATATATAATGCTTCGCGCCATCTCATTGCACACAAACACCATTTATCTCCTGGTTTAAGTCCTTTAAATTGATACATTCGATTTGGCGTTATCAAGTCATTGCCGCGAGACAACGAGTAGTTTAGAAATTCTTCAGTGACTACCGCACAAACGCTATGATTACCTACATCACCCTCTGGTACGTAGCAAAAACCTTCTCTAGTATATCCCGAGTTGCCGCAACATAATTTCAATGTTGTCCCGAGTACGTTCTTTTGATTTGCCATTTGTAATCCTTAAGGTTTATATTACGTATTAATAAGCATCACTCATTCATTCGAGTCAAGGTTAGTTATTACGATGTTAGATAAGAGTAAGCTTAGTCATATTTCAAAAAATAATGAAAATCTTAGTAATGTTTCCGCACAAGAAATTGAGCGATTCGATAGTTTCGCCGAATCTTGGTGGGATCCAAACGGAAAATATAAGACAGCGTTGATTTTTAATCAGGCCCGCATTAGCTATTTTGTTCCACAAATTTGTAAATATTTTGGCAGAGATCCTAGCACAGATGATTGCTTAAAAGGACTTACCATATTAGATGTTGGCAGTGGTGGTGGGCTCGTTTGCGAGCCACTAGCTGCGAGAGGAGCGACAGTCGTCGGAATTGACGCCAGCGCAATTAGTATCGAGGTTGCTAAGCGGCATGCGCTTAAATCGGGCTTAAATATTGATTATAGACACATGTTGTCATCTGAGCTTACGGCACAAAACCAGCAGTTTGATGTTGTTATTAATGCCGAAGTTGTAGAGCATGTTCCCGATCAATCAGCGTTAATTAAAGAATGCGGCCACCTAACCAAGAAAACTGGAATGGTTATTCTTGCGACGCTTAACAGAACGATAAAGTCTTATATTATTGCTATTGTTGGCGCTGAATATGTGATGCGATATTTGCCTGTAGGGACACATAGTTGGGCTAAATTTATTAAACCAAATGAACTGAATCAAATGGCTAGTTTAGCTGGCCTAACTCAACTATCTGAATCAGGTATGGCTTACAATCCAATAAGCAGACACTGGCGACTTACGCAAAATTTGTCAGTTAACTATATTCAATGCTATAAAAAATAAAAATAGACGATAGATTGTAAACACCTATATTGGTCTTTCCTATTGCAGTATAGTCGTTGTAAGCAAACATCGAGGATCGATAGCCGTTATTGCTGTTTACTCTCCTCAATCAACTGGCATTGAAATTTAACCGAAAATTCGTTATCACAATGAATGTCTGAATTTTAATTCAACGCGAAAGGAATACTAATCAATGAAAATTTACGATACTAAAACAGCGCCCACGCCTCGTAGAGTTAGGGTTTTTTTAGCGGAAAAAAATATTCCTATGGAATATGTTCAAGTCGACCTACAAAAAGGCGAGAACCTCTCCAAAGAAATGCGTGCAAAAAATCCAATAGGAAAAATCCCTATATTGGAGCTCGATGACGGAACTTGCATCAGTGAAAGTGATGCGATTTGCCAATATTTTGAAGCATTACAGCCTGAGCCTCCCTTGTTCGGTGAGACACCATTGCAAAAAGCACAAATAGCCATGTGGTCTAGGCAAGTTGATTTCTACTTATTTATGCAAATTGGTATGTGCTTTCAGCACACAACTGGTTATTTCAAAGACAGAATGAATCCAATTAAAGAGTATGGCGTTGAAGCTGGTATTAATGCCTCGAAATTTTTAAATGTGTTAAATCGTCGCCTTGAACATAGCCCCTTTGTTGCAGGAGATGAGTTTTCAATTGCAGATATTACGGCCATGTGTTCCATCGATTTTGGTCGCGTAGTAGATGTTCGTATAAAAGAGGAACATACCGCGTTACAAGAGTGGTACAAACGTGTTTCTGAAAGGCCTAGTGCAAAAGCGTAAAGGCTATCCGCAGCAATAACGACTAATAAACCATGGCATTAGCCGAACTGCCGGGATTGTTAGTCGAATTACCTATCAAATTCGTCTAATCAGGACACTCAGCAATTCTTTAATTACAATTGTAAGATGATGTTTCTGAACTATTACAAAACTCAAAAAAATATGCTAAAACTTGTTTTACGTTGGATATTTTAACAAAGATTCTCAGTTTGAAAACATGCAACATGCAACATCAACATGCAACATGAGAACGTGCCAGCGCAAATAATTCCACACAAAAATAATAAGACTTAAGGGGAATCTACCCCACCCAACAGGAAGATGGAGAGTTTACCAGTGAATCCAAAAATCACCCTAGCCGTGTCGGCAGCTTTAATGACGATGTCAGTGCACTCAGCAACCGATTTGAGCGTCGCGACCAGCAATGCCGAAAGCAACACATTAACAGCCTCACAAGCGATTTCTGTAAATAAAAACAGCAAAACTAAAGTCGTTGTTAAACAGAAGTTTATTGTAGAGAAAAATTTAGAAAATAAAGAATATATTTACATTGTACATTTAGATAATGACTCTGTTGCTATGTATGACGGAGGCGTTGAAGGGCTTGAATCGACTAACCCCCACAAAAAATTTACTAATTTAGACTTAGCGAACCGAATTAAAGGTGGACAAAGGCTGGATAAATCGGCTCCGTCAGTAGTTGCCTACAAATCATTTTTGGAAAGCAAACAAACGCAGTTATTAACTAAAGTATCTCAAGTTGCTGCCAGTGCTAAAGTGGTAGACTCTTTCAAGTTTGCATTGAATGGTTTAGCCATGCGTATGCTGCCAGCGGAGGCCGAAGCTGTATCTCGCTTAGCCGGTGTTAAGTTGGTTGAACGTGATAAATTATTTACGGTCGACACAGACACGGGGCCAAATTTGATTGGCGCACCTAAGGTTTGGGATGGTACCGCCACTGATAGTGGTATTGGCGCATACGGTGAAGGAATTATTGTCGGTATACTAGATACGGGTATCAATACCGACAACCCTTCGTTTGCAGATATCTCGGGCGATGGTTTTGACCATACTAACCCATTAGGATCAGGCGTTTACTTAGGTGATTGTGCAGGCGAATTTGCTGCCCTATGCAACGATAAGTTAATTGGTATTTATTCATACCCAGTTATCACCGACGCGTATGATGATACCGACGTATTTCCAGCTGACTTTCCCAAAAATGGTGAAGATTATGGCGGTCATGGTTCACACACAGCAGGTACAGCAATTGGTAACATATTATTCGATCTGCCTGAAGTTTTACCAGAACTAGGCGTTAATGATAGTGCAGGTGTTGAGACTGGTTTTGTTTATGACCGGATTTCAGGTGTTGCCCCTCGCGCAAACGTAATCGCGTATCAGGTTTGTTTTGGTTCTCCAAGTAATACTGACACTTACTTCGCCTGTCCAGGAGCGGCAATTGCTGCAGGTATTGAATCTGCCATAGAAGATGGCATAGTCGATGTCCTTAACTATTCAATCAGTGGAGGCGGTTTTTCTTGGGGAAGTTCAACTGAATTAGCTTTCTTAGCAGCACGGAATACAGGTATTTTCGTGGCAACCTCTGCTGGTAACGGAGGTCCTGGTGCATCAACTACAGCAAAGCATGCTCCTTGGTATACAGCCGTAGCAGCGTCGGAACATGGCCGTGAAATTAATTATGATAAAGAAATTGGCGCATTCTCTGGTGGTGATACCACGCTAGAAGATATGACTGGTGTTTCAAATTCTGGTGCAATTACTGCAAGTATTGTTTATGCCGGTGATTTTGCTAATGCCAACGACCCTGACGGTGATTCAGCTCAGTGTTTACAGCCTTTCCCCGCAGATACTTTTAGTGGTGAAATTGTGGTTTGTGATCGTGGTGCCATAGCCCGTGTCCAAAAAGCGCAAAACGTAGCTGATGGTGGTGCAAGTGGTTATGTACTTGCAAACCTTGATGGCGGCGCTACAAGTTTAAATTCCGATGTTTATATTGTTCCAGGTATACATATTAGCTCTACAAACGGCGATGCTTTAAAAACATGGCTAGCCTCTGGTGCTGACCATATGGCAACGATAACCGCTTCGGTAGGCGTTCAAACCCTTAATGCAGATAGAGTCGATGTTTTGGCTGGATTCTCTTCAAAGGGCCCTGGTACAACCATTTCGACACTAACACCGATGATTACCGGTCCTGGTGTCGCTATTTATGCTGCATATTCTGATGAACAGTATGGTTATGATGTTAGCTCGCCGGCACCTAGTGATTTCAACTATTTGTCAGGCACTTCAATGAGTTCACCACATATCGCTGGTTCTGCTGCATTAGTGAAAAGTGCACAACCAACGTGGACTGCGGATAACATTCGCTCAGCCCTTGTGATGACCGCAACACCAACAGTTAAGAAAGAAGATGGTGTAACTGCAGGTGATTGGTTTGATATGGGTTCTGGTCGCGTTCAAGTAGATCAGGCGGTTGCGTCTGGTTTGGTAATGGACGAAACTGCTGCAAACTACGAAAACGCTAACCCAAATATTGGTGGCGAGCCGCGCTCATTAAACCTACCAAGTATTACTGACAATAATTGTGTGGGTACTTGTTCTTGGACCAGAACAGTAACAGCGACTAAAGATGGTTCATGGTCGGTTGATGCAGCATCTATACTTGGTGGTTTAGCAATTACAGTAACGCCAGCAACCTTCGATTTAACTGCTGGGCAATCTCAAGAAGTTACCGTTGCGATTGATGCGTTTGCTTCACCTAGTGATGTTTATTCATTCGGTATTGTTAATTTCACGGCTGCTAACTCGCCAGATTTACATTGGCCAGTAGCTATTGTGGCATCTAACGGAACCGTTCCTGAATCAGTATCAGCTGCAGCTAAGCGTAACCAAGATTCATACTTGCTTAAAGACGTATTAGCGGTAGAGATTACAGAGTTTACAGCAACTTCTTACGGCTTAACAAAAGCCACTGTCGTTGCAGGTTCTGTTGCAGAAGATTCTGATAATGCATCCATTTTAGACGATTTGGCTGATGGCTTGTTTATTACTACTGTCGACGTACCTGAAGGTGCCAAGCGTTTAGTAGTAACAACGTCTGATTCTACTTCTCCTGACTTAGACCTATTTATTGTTATTGATGCAAATGGCGATGGTGTACCCACTGAAGACGAAGTAATAGCAACTGCTGCTACAGCTTCAGCAAGTGAAAGAGCTGACATTGAATTACCGGCTGCTGGCATGTACTGGATGATTGTACAGAATTGGTCTGCATCAGCTGAAGATGCAGTTGATACCTTCAATCTTAACTATGCCGTTGTTGATGGCGAAGTTGGCACTAACCTTAGTGTCAGTGCACCTAGTTCAATAGCTCAGTTAACCGAATTTGATATTCGTATGACTTGGGATTTAGTTGACGGTATGGAAGGCGACTTATACTTTGGCGCAGTCGATTTAGGTACTTCAGCTGAAAATGCAGGTAACCTCGGTCTAGTTGCTGTTGATTTAGTGCGCGGTCAAGATGACGTTCGTGTAACTGCTCCTTTGCTAGACAGATTAAACCCTGGTGACACTCTGGAATTCTCGGTTGAAGTTGACGCTAACTTTACTAACGAAGACAGAGATTATGAAGTTTCTTTAACTTTACCAGCGGGTGTTACGGTAGATGAGGAAAGTACTGATGCGGTCGTTGATGGTGACACGCTTACTTGGATGGTAACTCAGCCTTCGTTATTCGGTGCTGAACCTTCTTATCGAGTAGCTACTAACAGCTCTGATGCTACCTGCGCTGTGCCGTTTGGTGCTGGCACTTACGTCGACTTAGCTGGGTTTGGTATTCCCTTAAACTCTGCCATTGATGGAGACGGACAAGCTGCTACATTCGCTATTGCAAACCAGTTTTTAGGAACTGAATACCCTAGCTTCACTATTACCGAAGATGGCTTCATTACACTAGGTACTGACGTTGGTAATGAACAGTACGTTAATCAGCTATTGCCTGATGCTGCAGTACCTAATGCGGTTATTGCTCCTTTATGGCGCGATCTGATTGCCGATATTGCTGGTGGTAGTGGTGTAACAGTAGCTACAGCAGGTGCCCTAACCTTCATTGAATGGGACAATATGTTAACGTACTACGATGTGGATGACAGAGCTGACTTCCAAATTGTATTCAATAACAACGCAGCACAAGGAACGCCAAATATCGTGTTTGCATACAATGATATGTTGCATACCGCAGCAGAGGGCATTCCTACCACTATTGGTTATGAAAATGCAGATGGAACGAGCGGTGTAACTACACATTATGTCGGTTACTTTAATGGTGACGCACCTATTGGTGATGTAGGCGCTGATGCAGTGGATGGCGCAATACTTTGTTTCTACTTGCAACCAGTTGATGATGCACCTACGCAGCTTTCATTTACCGTTACAGTTGATGAAGACAACACAGGTGGACCAATTCAATTACTAGCGATGTCTTCAGTGACTAACCTACCTGGAACAGCTACGGTTGCTTCAGAAGTATTTGCTGACGTTCAAGTTGAAGGTGCTCCACAGCCTACAATAGGCGGCGATACGATAGCTACCTTAGAAGTTATTGAATTGCGCGAGCTTACTTTAGCTGGCCTAGTTGTTGAACCAAATGGTGACGATTTTGATATCACTTGGGTGCAAGTAGCGGGTCCAGCCGCGGTTATTGCTGGTAACGGACTTCAAGAAGCTAAGCTTATTGCTCCAGAAGTAACTGAGGACTCTATGGTTGTTCTTGAAATGAGAGTCGTTGATAGTAATGGCAATTCAAGCACTGCTATAGCTAATGTTCTGGTTAAAAACAACATTGCTCCAACACTAAGTATTAGTGCTCCAGCAAGTGTGCAAGAAGGTAGAATGATCACTGTGACAGCAACAGCTACTGACCCAGAGGGTGATAACGTAACTTTCACAATCAATGGTGTCGCTGGTAGCAGTTTCACAATGGCAGCACCTAGCACCAACTCGGATACTCAACTTGCGTTTATAGTTGTTGCTTCAGATGGCTTGAATACTACAGAAGAAACAGTATCAGTAACTGTTACTAATAAGTCTGGTGGCAGCACTGGTTGGATTGCATTACTGTTATTACCTCTAGTTTGGTTACGCAGAAGAAAAGCACACTAATCTGATTAGTGACAAACTAGTTAGCTGTTGAGGGTAACCTCAGTGGCTAGTTAATCAACAAGGCCTGATTTCGATATTTGATCGAACTCGGGCTTTTTTTTGATATAGGGCGTGCGTTTATATCTTAGTCAAATTACGCAAAGTATATTTTTTACGGTTATTACTCCTATTATTGCAACTCCTTTTACTTTTAAAATTAACAGCTAAAGCTTTGCAATTATTCGATTTACGGTTATCGTCTAACTCTCTCTTCTACTTTAGGATAGTTTTATGACATTCAAAAAAACCATCAATTCCTTACCATTTCTTCTAATAACTCTTTGTTTATTCCCTGCGATATCTTTTCAATTAGCCGCACAAGATAAAGCCTTAGTCGGTGGACGGCTCATCGATGGCTTTGGTCATAAACCAATAGCTAACAGTGTCATTCTTGTTAAAGATGGCATGATTGAAAAAGTAGGCACAATAGACACTTTACCCGTTCCCAAGGGTTATCAAATCATTTCAACTGAGGGTATGGATGTCTTGCCTGGATTATGGGAGAACCATGCGCATTTAATGCTAAATGGTCACTCTGATTACGCTTACTGGGACAAAGCTTATGTTGATAAGTGGGGCTCAGAAATTATGCCTGCTAGTGCGGTACAGCTTTTGTTAGCAGGGATCACAAGCGCACGAGACTTAGGCGCACCGTTAAAAGAATCTATCGATATAAAAACAAAAATTGAAAAGGGAGAAATTCCAGGCCCACGTCTGTATGTTTCTGGGCCCTTTATTCAGCACAAGGCTTATCCTGGAACCGACGCGTTCAGATGGGGCGTCGACAACCCACGTGATGCAAAAATAAAAGTGAATCAGCTTGCAGATGCTGGCGTTGATATTATCAAGCTCATCGATCACGATATGATGAGCTTGGAAACCTCACAAGCAGTGGTTGATCAGGCGCATGAACGAAATCTCATTGTAGTGGCACATTCACACAAACCTGACGAGATTAGACGTGGACTAGAAATTGGTGTCGACAATTTTGAACACACAGGTTTGACAACTGCTCCGGCTTATCCTGATGACATTATTGATCAACTTATTGAACGAACAGCTAAAGGGCGGGTAGCAGGTGGACCGCTTTATTGGACGCCTACCGTCGAGGGGTTATGGAACTACGATTTAACCGTTGCTAACCCAGAAGGCTTAGACAATAAGTGTTGGCACAGGGGACTAGAGCAAAGCACGATAGAAGATATAAAAGCATCTTTGAATAATGTTGGTCAACTCGAATATATGCAACTGACCCCTTTACGCAAGCCAACACTCAAACACAAAGTGCAACAGCTAAGAGACGCTGGCGTTGTCATGCTAATCGGTACCGATAGTGGCATTCCAACTAAATTTCATTGCCAAAGTACATGGAATGAAATGGCATTTTGGGTGAACGAAATGAATATACCGGCAATGGATACGATAAGAGCTGCAACCTATTGGCCAGCGGTGCTGATGAAAGTTAGCGACAAGTCCGGTACTGTTACGGCAGGAAAATATGCCGACATCATTGCAGTAAAGGGCGATGTACTGCGTTATATCAACTTACTACAAAATGTAGATATGGTGATGAAAGGGGGGACGGTGTATAAACTCGATGGTAAAGCGACTATCGATTAAGGATATGCATGACTTACCAAATCATGCATATATCAATAGTAATTCAGCCAAGCGCTAGTCGTTGATATTAATTTTCATCAACTAGTGCTTGATAAGTTAAGTTACGTAAATCATCAGCATAACGATGAGTCCCGTTTGGAATAAACTGCGCCATACCGATAATAATTAAGTTCTCAACTGGGTCAACTCTAAAGTATGTTGACGCTGCACCTGACCACCCAAAGTTCCCTTCAGAACCCATAAATTTGAGTGCATCTGTATCCATGGTAACAGACATTGCTAGCCCATAGCCTTCTCCAGCAGCCCAATCTCTATATGGTAACAAATTAGCTGGAAGGTGATTTGAACGCATGTACTCAACTGTTTTACGACCTAAAATACGCACACCGTTTACCTCGCCACTATTTAACAACATGCGAGCAAACGTGAGGTAATCATCCATTGTGGAGACCATCCCACCGCCGCCATTATGGATCTCTGGGTCAGTCAAAAAATCACCAAGAGGCTCGTTTTCCATTATCGCCGTTTTACCTTCTTCATTATTGCTATATATCTGGGATAAACGATGCGCTTTTTCAGCAGGTACATAAAAACCAGTATCCTGCATATTCAATGGATCAAGAATTTGTTGTTTTACATATTCACCCAGTTTCATACCGCTGAGCTTTTCTACTAAGAAACCAATCACGTCGGTATTTACACCATAGTTCCATTGTGTTCCAGGCTGATGATTAAGTGGTATTTTTGAGAGTTCGGATAGTACATTTTCTCGTGTCGTTTTGCGTTGCATCATTGCTGAAGCGCGATAGATTTTATCAACTTCACTTCCGGTAAAGCCGTAACTAAAACCTGCAGTGTGGGTAAATAAGTCAATAATACGTACTGGTGATTTTGCGTCTTCGACCACCATAGTCTCGCCACTTCCACTGACATAGACTTTTAAATTTGCCAGTTCAGGTAGATACATTTCAATGGGGTCATTCATATGGAATTTGCCCTGCTCCCAAAGTGTCAATGCTGCAACAGCGGTAATCGGCTTGCTCATCGAGTAAATTCGAAAAATAGTATCTCTTTGCATGGGTTTACCAGTAGCTATATCCTGCATGCCTTGTGCCGCGAAGTGAGCAGTTTGATTGTTGCGCGATACCAAGGTCGTAATACCAGCAAGTTTTCCTTCATCGATATACTCTTGCATTTTGTCATTAATACGCAATAAGCGTTGCTCAGAAAAGCCTTGTTTAGTATCAAAAGATGAAGCTAATTTTTGTGCCGGTGGTGTGTATGTGGCATTCTCGCTGACAGACACACTACATGCCGTTAGGAATACACTTAAGAGAACGACTAAGATTTTTTTCATTATTATTTTATTATTATTTTTATCAGTCACGTAGTGTAACTGTTGTAACTCGGCTTGCAAATCACAATTTTTGATAGCGACCTACTCAACCCGATAGTTTGGATTATATCTTTTCATTACAATTAGTTAACTGTTTGGAATTAAACCTGGGTAACTGGATTAGAACGAATAGGATGAAAATAAAAAATGCCGCAACCATAATAAATGGTGCAGCATTTTTGATTATAAAAGCTAATTAACGCGTTAATACGGACTCAATAAAAAGCCCATAATGACGTTTACTATCTATCAGCGTTCATGACTTTTACCCAAGCGGCAATGAAGTCGTTAACAAACTTCTGTTTCGAGGTATCAAAGGCATATACTTCGGAAACTGCACGTAGCTCAGAGTTTGAACCAAAGATTAAATCGACCGAGGTTGCTGTCCACTTTGCTTCACCTGTGCTGCGATCAAGACCTTCGTATATACCGTCCTCATCAGATTTCTGCCAAACTGTCGACATATCTAACAAATTGACAAAGAAGTCATTGCTTAATGTTCCAGGTTTAGAAGTTAACACACCATGCTTTGAGCCTGCATAGTTTGCATCTAGTGCACGCATTCCACCGATTAATACAGTCATTTCAGGTACTGAAAGATCAAGCTGATCTGCTTTATCAACTAACATTTCCGTGGGCGACTTATAACTTTCTTTTACGTCGAAGTAGTTACGAAAGCCGTCAGCGCTGAGTTCTAACAATGAGAATGAGTTAACACCAGTTTGTTCTTGTGTTGCATCCCCACGTCCAGGATTAAAAGGGACCTGTATGTCATACCCAGAAACTTTAGCCGCTTGTTCAATTGCAGCAGCTCCGCCGAGCACGATTAGGTCAGCTAATGATACTTTGTCGCTATTAAACCAGCCACCATTTGCTTCGCTTTGAATACCTTTAAGAACGGCTATCACTTTCTCTACTTCCACTGGATTGTTAACTGCCCAATCTTTTTGTGGGGATAAAGCTAAACGAGCACCGTTCGCACCGCCACGCATATCCGTGTCACGATAGCTTGCAGCAGACGCCCAAGCTGTTCTAACTAACTCTTGAACAGTGAGGCCTGAATCAAGTATCTTAGATTTCAGCTTAGCAACGTCCTTACTATCAATCGTCGACTGCGTATCATCTGAAATAGGATCTTGCCAAATTTGAATATCTTCAGGCACTTCACTACCTAAAAAGTTTCTTCTTGGGCCCATGTCCCTGTGTGTTAGCTTATACCAAGCTTTTGCAAAGGCGAGTTGATACTCTTTTGGATCAGCTAAGAAACGCTCAGCAATCTTTCTGTACTCAGGGTCAAACTTAAACGCTAAGTCGGCAGTGGTCATCACCGGTGGATTAAACTTACCTTTTATGTGCGCGTCAGGAACTATTTTGTGCAACGACTCGTCGGTAGGTATCCACTGAATTGCACCTGCAGGGCTGCGTGTTTGCTTCCATTCAAAATTCAGAAGGTTGCTAAGATATAACGAAGACCACCTTGTTGGTGCTTGTGTCCAAGCGCCTTCTAAGCCACTTGATATAGTGTCTTCAGAATGTCCTTTACCACATTTGTTTTTCCAGCCTAATCCTTGTTCTTCGACACCAGCTGCTGCAGGCTCAGGACCTAAGCAATCAGCAGGTTTATGTGCCCCGTGCATTTTACCAAAGGTGTGTCCGCCAGCAGTCAACGCTAATGTTTCTTCATCGTTCATTGCCATACGAGCAAATGTAGTACGGATGTTTTTGGCTGAACCGATAGGATCAGGAACCCCTTTTGGACCTTCAGGATTTACGTAAATTATACCCATGTGAGTCGCCCCTAATGGACGCTGCAATTTGCCATCACGGTCTTCACGATCACTTGCTAACATTTCAAGTTCTGGACCCCAATAAACGAGATCAGGCTCCCAATCGTCTGCACGGCCACCGGCGAATCCATAGGTTTCAAACCCCATATTTTCTAACGAAACATTACCAGTTAGTACTATTAAGTCAGACCAAGACAAAGACTCACCGTACTTCATTTTGATTGGCCAAAGTAATCTTTTTGCTTTGTCTAGGTTAGCGTTATCTGGCCAGCTGTTTAATGGTTCAAAACGTTGCTGTGCCCCTGCAGAACCGCCACGACCGTCTAACGTTCGGTAAGTACCAGTGCTATGCCATGTCATACGAATAAAGAAAGGGCCATAGTTACCAAAGTCGGAAGGCCACCAATCTTGTGAAGTGGTTAGCACAGAGTCTATGTCTTTTTTGACTGCAGCGAGATCCAGTTTACTAAAAGCTTCACCATAATTAAAATCTGACCCATATGGGTTTGAGCGCGTGTCGTGGTCACGCAGAGCCGACAAGTTAAGTTGATCAGGCCACCAAAACTGATTAGTTTTTGCTTGGTATGCTTTAGTTACACCTGTACCCACTGCGCCTTTTGGTTTACTTATTTCGGCAGTTTCCGCTAACACATTACCTGACATAAACAACAGACTAATAACTCCGGCAATGCGAGTGGTCGAAAATAATTTTGTTTTATTCATATTCCATATCCTTAGTTCAACAAAAAAGCGAAGCGCGAACGGCACAGACTTGTTGCATAATTTTTTATTATGAACGCTATGCTTGCTCACCACTAATGCGAATGTAGTTTCAATTACGAAGTATAGACTTAAAATTTTGAAAGCAGCGCTGAATAAAATCGATTGGTACAATCGGAAAATTTGCGGGAAGGGTGTTTTTACACATTTATTGCTCTCATAAAATAGGCGCTTTGCTTGCTAATATTGGCCTGTATGTAATTTTATGAGTGTAGAAAATGAAAGCCATTTTGAAATAAAACGGCTCCGGTTACTCATTTTGTACTGTTTTATTAGATGCATAATCATACAGAAAGACTACTTTATCAATCTACAGCCCGATATTTAGCGGCACTAATAATGGACCAAATATGCGCGATTGCACCTATCGGCCACATGAAAATCAGAATAACAGTCAGCGATAAAGTATAACTGCCGGTCGCGATAATAAAAAAAGCCAACGCAGCTAATATTCTACCCTGTACTAATTGCCCTAAACCGGGAATAAAAAATGAGCAAATTGCTGCAATTACATTTCCGCCTGATCCTTGTCCTGACATAAGTCCTCACTTATCAACTTCAATATAGAAGCCATTAAATTAACGTTTTAATTAACTTATTAGAAACCGCTCAATTGCACAAGTGCATGAGCAGATTAGATTGTTAGAAATTGTTACACGACAGCCATAATAGTCTCAACATCAAAATTGAAGAGCCGAATTAACCTCAGTCACGCCAGCGTTTTGTTAAATCACTGTAGGCATCTATTCTTCTATCTCTAAAATACGGCCAAATTCGTTTCACGCTTTCGGTGCGCTGCATATCGAGTTCAACTGACAATACTTGCTCATCATCACTGTTTGCTTGGGCTAATATTTCACCTTGTGGGCCAGCAATAAAACTGTGTCCCCAGAACTGAATACCGGGCTCATCAGCAACCGGAGAAGGCTCAAAACCAACACGATTAGCAACAACAACAGGCACTGAATTTGCGATGGCGTGCGCTCGTTGAATGGTTTGCCATGCGTCTTGTTGGCGCAGTTGCTCATCAAGTGTATCAGTTTTATCCCAGCCAATAGCTGTTGGATAAAATAAAATGTCTGCGCCAGCCATCGCCATCAACCTAGCTGCCTCCGGATACCATTGATCCCAACAAACCAATACACCCAGTTTACCTACACTGGTATGGATCGGTTCGAAGCCCATATCACCTGGCGTGAAATAAAATTTCTCATAAAATCCTGGATCATCAGGAATATGCATTTTTCGATATTTGCCTGCTATCTGGGCACTGCGATCAAATACAACGGCTGTATTGTGATATAAACCGGATGCGCGTTTCTCAAATAATGAGGTAACTAAAACGATATTTAGTGCGGCGGCTAACTCACCAAAATAAGCGGTTGCGTCGCCCGGAATTGGCTCGGCCAAATCAAAAGCGTCAACGTCTTCTTGCTGACAAAAATACAGTGTGCTGTGCAGCTCTTGTAACAAAATGCACTCGCATCCATCAGCTGCCAATTGTTTAATTTTTTGCGCGCTCTTGGTCCAGTTTTCAAGTTTATTGTTAGAAACAACAGATTGCTGAACAATGCCTATTTTTAATGTTGATTTCATTTTAATGAACCCACCTTTTTACTCAGGTTGTATGATGTTTGAGTTCTCATAATTCGCTCACCCCGCGTTGCCCTTGATGGATAATTTCAGACTTTAAGGTATCCACAGGCACTTGCATCGTAATGCAATGTAAACTACCGAACTGCTGAACTAATGGTGCGCAGTTAATAGCTACAACTTTATGATTTGGGAATGCCTTTTGAATAATTTCTAAGGCCTGGGCATCCTCTTCTTGTTTATAAATAGGAAATAAAACTGACTTATTACAAATAAGGAAATTTGCATAGGATGCAGGTAAGCGCTCACTATCTTTATTGTACATATTAGGAAGAGGTAGTTCATGAATATCATGTGTAGGAAACGCTTGTTGGCATTCCATCCGTAGTTTAAAAAGCCCCTCAAAATGATCATCACTTGGTCTGTTATAAGCGCCTTGAATAACTAAACCATGCAATGGAGTAAAGCGCACCAAAGTATCGATATGCCCGTCCGTATCATCGCCTTCTAAATGACCATGCTGAAAGATGCTGGTAATCGACGCACCCAGTTGATGGGCAAATATATCAACATATTCCTTCTCAGTTAGCTCGCCATTTCGCAGTTCATTCAATAAGCATGAACGAGTTGATATTAGGTGTTGGTTTTGGTCAATTTCGAGTGCACCGCCTTCCAGCACAATATCGGTATACTGCATAGGTTGCTGACAAAGCTGGGCTAAAACGAGTTGATTTATTGTATTGTCTTTAGTGGCATCAAATTTCTGGCCCCAACCATTGAAGCGAAAACTGACGGGCACATTTCCATGCGCTGACTCACAAGTTAAAAATGCATAATCACGCACCCACGTATCGTTGTAATCGCAAGTTATGCAAAGCACCTTTGCCGAATATGGAATAAGGCTTTTGATCAAGCCTAACTCTGCTTGGCGACAAAGCAAAATAACAATCGCATTGGCATCATTAATAGCAGTAATTAAACTAAGGTAAGTAACTTGAACTTCGTCAAGCCATGGCTGCCAGTCCGTATCTGCATTTGGCCATGCAAGAATAACCGCCTCTTGCTCAGCCCACTCAGGAAGAAGAGTCAAATCTTGCTTTGAATTTTTAAAAAACATAATTGGTTGGGTTCCTAACCAAATCAAGCATCTATAATGAATCTGTCGATTATAGCCATTATTGCGCCCATTGCCACGTTGCTGTTAAGAAAATTCGACGCGGTTGCCCAACAAAATAACGATAGTTGCCAAAGCCAAAGTCGGCTCTTTCAGCATAATCTTCATTCAACAAGTTGTAGATATTGGCACTTAAAACGACTTGATCTGAATATGCATAGCGTAAATTTAAATCTAACAAGGTGTGTCCTGCATACTCGGCTGTGTTTTCAGGATTTAAAAAATAGTTGCCCAAACGCTGCAATGACAACTCAGTTAGTAACGCAGAGTTGATATTCCAACCTAATTGGACGGAGCCCATAAATTCAGGTGCGGTGTCAATTTCATTGCCTTTTATATTAGTACGAGCAAGTGTCAGTGCGTTTGTATACTCATGTTTGGCATAACTTAAATTGCCTTTTACGTAGACATTGTCATTGACATTATATGAGACCAATATCTCTGCGCCGTTGTGACTGGTCTCTCCATTTGATAGATTTTGTCGGTTACTGTCTTGAAAAATGAAATTTGATTTTTCTTGCACAAATATAGCGGCATCAATACTGACGTTATCAGAATATAAACGCCAACCGAGCTCCAGGGCATCCATTTTTTCTTCTTCTAAATCAGTGATGGTTTGGTTGTTTTGAAGCCTAAATAACTCGGTAGCTTGAGGTGCTCTAAATCCTTGACTCCATTTTGCATAAATCGATTGTTGGTTATTTATCGAATACAGCACGGATAATGAGGGTGAAAATACCGTAAAGTCGACTTCTTGGTCAGCAGGGCGCGAAAACCGGCAAGCAGTTACGCCAATGGCGCAAGCACTGCCATCAGATAACAGGTTGTTATAGTCATAATTAATATATTCAACTCGACCACCAGCACTAATAAGAAAATCGACCACTTGCCACTGCAACTGCAAATAGGAGGCAATTTGAGTGGCATCGACATCATAATCATAATGTTCGCCAGCCGGAATAGTGGGCGAGAAATTTTGTGTTTGGGTTTCTCGCAAGTTTGCGCGAGTAAAGTCACTATCCAATCCGGCTATTACCGAGAGCTCGCCCACAACATAAGAATATTGTGCCTGCAGGCCCATGCTAGCGCTGCTGTTTTCTTCAAGCGCTTTCCAAGGCAAGAAGTGCTGTAAAAATGCCATCTCATTCCACCTTATGAAAGGGGTAATCGTTAATTCGCCCGTGTTTAGTTCGCGACTAAAAGCAGAGTAGGCGCGCAATGACTTTACATCTCTATAAGCCTCAGGATTGGGATTGGAGCGGCGTGCTTGGTCATCTTTGAAAATCTCAAAACCTTCAACGAATCCGGCTGTTTCTTGATTCAGGTTAGCCATATCCACTAAGGTTTTATTCTGCCAAGTATCACCTCTGTGTTCATATACCGCCGTTAGTTTTTGCTGGTCATAACCGCTATTCGCTTGATATCCGTTATTTTGAGTTAAGTTGGTAAATAAACCAAATGCGGAATCCTCCTGTTGTGACCGAAAACCTAAACTGGTTTTAATATGATCATCACGACCAGCGCGAATAGCGACATAATTAGCTTCGTTAGAAAACGCATCGGGCGATAAAATATTAATAACACCATGCACCGCATTCGTTCCGTACAATGCACTTGCAGGGCCTCGCAACACTTCAATACTTCTTGCTTGCTCTGAATTGGCGTCAAATAATTGATTGGCATTGCAAAAGCCAGGTGCGCGCAATGAAATCCCATCAAGGGCCATAAAAAATGCACCGCATCCGCCGGCGCCAGTAAGCACTGGAGAGCGGACTGCAGTTAAGTGCTCTTGACCATTACCACGACTAATCCATGTGCCAGCAATGCGACCTAATGCTTGATTAATATGCTGGTGGCCAATTAAATCTAATTCCGCTGAGTGAATGACACCAACGCCTGCTGGTGTTGATAACAATGCAGTTTTGCTGCGGTTCGCGGTAACCACTATCCTTTCTATTGGCTGATCTATTTTTGAGACTGCGCTTGGGGAACTTTCAATTTGCGCTGAATTAGCTAAAGCGTTGCCGCCACAAGCGAGTAATAATATAACAAGGGCGGCTGAAACGGCCCGTGGTGCGAAGCCTAAGTTTGCGATGCGCTCAGCAAAAGAATGTGTAACTTGAGGATGAAAAATTGTCATTGTAAACCTGTAATTTTAAATTATAATTTTTTTAAATAAAGTAAGTAATTGAAATGTATTGTTATTTTAGATGCCGTCCACCGTCTAAGTGCAATGTTTGGCCTGTAATATAATCACTGCTAAGTAAATAATTTACGGCTTTTACGGCTTCCTGTGCTCCAGGGCAAATTTCAAGTAAAGATTTTTTGAGTGCTTTTTCGCGGTAAGCTGCGGAGTCATCTTTATTAAACATGACTAACGCCGGTGCAATACTATTTACTTTTACTTTGGGTGCTAATAGTGCACTGAAAGACAAAGTAAGATTATGCAGAGCCGCTTTGCTTGCCGCATAGGCAATATGCTTTTTACTACCTTTTACTTGCACATAGTCTGTCATATGAATAATGTCGCTTACAACATCATTAGATAAAAGCATATTCTGCAACGCTAAATTCAATTGATAAGGCGCGTTTGCATGTACTTGCATCATTTTTTGAAACAGGTGGTTGTAATCATCAGTATCGGATTCTTGCTTCCAGTCAGAGGCGTTGTGGACGATCGCCCGCAATGTTTTTGTGCTATTGTTTACGTCTGATATTAACTTCAATACACCATCTTGAGTAGACAAATCGGCTTGAATTGTCACTGCCCCCAATGCTGTTAACTCATCTACTGAGGGCTTTTTCGTTCTATATGTTATAATTACTTTATGTTGCTGGGCTAATAAGTCTTTTGCGATTGCCAAACCAAGGCGTTGGGCGCCACCTGTAATGAGTATGGGGGAAGTCATGAGAAAGCCGAGTCCTTTTGGTGATTGCTGTTTATGGGTCAGTATAAAGATGTTGAGAGCATATACGTTGCATTTCTTAAATTCGAACTAAATTAACTTTTTTTGAAAAATTTAAGGGGCAGAGGTGAAAAAGTAAACCTTTCTGACGATGTAGCACGTATATGAATATATATAATTAAACGGAAGACCAAATGTTAGCAAATGAAGCTATAAAAATTCGTGGAGCGGCTGAACCTTCAATTTCAGCTGAAGCGACTATTGTCCGCCGAGCATTGGAAGCTAAAGGCCTTGAAACGCCTATGTTCGAAAACGGATTAAGTAATGAAGAGAAAAGAATAAGAATTCAAGCAGCAATGCGTGATGTGATGGAAACTCTTGGCCTAGACTTAGCTGATGATAGCTTGCAAGATACGCCGAATCGCATTGCTAAGATGTATGTGAATGAAATCTTTTCTGGACTGGACTATCGCGCGTTCCCAAAAATCACTCAAATTGAGAACAAGATGAGTATTGACCAGCCTGTGCAAGTAACAGGGATTAGCCTGACCAGCACATGCGAGCATCATTTTGTGACAATTGATGGCACAGCAACGGTATCTTACATACCTAAAGATAAGGTACTCGGTTTGTCGAAGATAAATCGTTTAGTTGGTTTCTTCGCGCAACGCCCGCAAGTGCAAGAGAGACTCACACAGCAAGTAATGGTAGCGATCCAAGCTTTGACGGGTACAGATGATGTTGCGGTTACTATCAATGCAACGCATTATTGTGTGAAAGCAAGAGGCATTAGAGACAGTCAATCGTATACCAAGACAAGCTCTCTGGGAGGAGCGTTTAATAGCAATCCAGACTTGCGCAGAGAGTTTTATAACAGCACTCAGAGCATAGGCTAAAAAAATTGAAATTAAACATTGTTTAGACAACTGAAACCCAAAGCAATTGCTTTGGGTTTTTTTATCTCACAAGATGAGCAATGATCAGTTAACTAGATGAAACTCTGTTTGCCGACCATCCATATAACTGACTTTCTCACCATCAAAAAACGCGTTTTCTTCCAGCATTATCCTAATTTCCTTGCCCCATTGAACAACAAATGTAGCTGCGTTTAGCTCAATTGAATATGCTGTGTTTGCATGCAATGGATAATCGCCTTGTATCGGTACTCCCCCCTGTGAATCCCACATTCCCAAAGTAGTGCCTGCTGCGTGACCGTGGTATCCCAAAGGATGAGTATAAATAGATGGCTTGATACCTTCATTAATTGCTTGATCGCGTGCCTCTTTCAATATCTGGTTGCCTGTTTTACCGACCTTGAACAAGTCAGTGAAAATATCTTGCAGACGGTTAGCATTCTTCAGTGCTGCCTTTAAATAATCCGGCGCGTCGGCTTCTCCTTTATTTAATACGTAGGCATGTTGCTGCTGATCGGTATTGAGACGCAAATAAGTGATACCAAAGTCCATGTGTACCAAATCACCACGTTGAATTACCTGTGGCTCTGCGCGCTTACTGAATGCTTGGATATGATTAAATTTCTCAGCACTTGCTCTTTGTATACTCACACTGGGATGAAACCAGTTAGTTAACGCCAATGAACGGCTCTTATCTCTCAGCCACCACATAACATCATTAGTTGTCGTCACACCAGGTTTTATAAAACCACTGGTGTAGGCCTCTTTTATGATGGTGTGACCAATTTTTACTATTGTTGGATAAAGCTCCATTTCAAGTTGAGTACGCGTTTCTAACCAAGCAATCGCTAGATTTTCTGAGGACACGATCCGTTGACTTAATTCATTACCCAATTTGCCGGTGAATGCTAGATACTCAGTGGCAGTGATGCCATCCGCTAAGGCAAAATGTTCAGATTTGTTAATAGCAATTTTTTGCGGATTTACTTGTGCAATCAAATCTACTAAACGCTGCCATTGGTCCGGTTCTTTTTCTTTATCCCAGGCTTTCTTGAATAATGTGTCTACTTGATATCGTGCTACCGCATAACGCTCAAGTGGCAGACCCTCTCCAGGATCAACAATAAGTAAAATGGTGCGCCTACGCGCTGATAACCAAGTCGACGGGAGCATTGTTTTTAATATGGGGTCTTCATTGTATTCTCGTGATATTAAAAGCCACATATCAATACCTTCCCTGCGCATTAAGTCCGGTAAGGTATTGTTTAGCTTGTCGCTCAACAACTTATCAATGGTTGTTGAGCGCTCCCGCATAGGCATAATTTGTTGATAGATATTATTGGTTTTCTGGTCGCCATCTTGCTGATTAGTTAATACACTGGCCGGGGTCATAGATGAATAAATTGTTACTGTAGCAAGCAACAACAATGTTGCCGCACGGATTGATGTAGTTGTATATTTTGATATCATTATGCGCATAAACATTCCTGTGTTATCAGACTTCGTTGGTGTCCATATAGCCACACAATACATAAAGTAATAGCGTCATAAGTACATTTTGAATATGACGTATGACTGCGATTAAAGTGTGAAGCGTTTGCTCATTTCATTGCCAGCGCCATCACGCACTACTACTTTTAGTTGTACCATTGACGTTAGCATTTCCGGTATTATTATCGCTCTATATGGTTGTGTATTATCCATTGCAATAAAAAATTCTGCGCCATCCTTATCAACTAAGTAAAAATCAACTTCGGCGAAAGGTAGTGCTTTTTGCTCGCCAAATATTAAGTTTAAAGGGATGAATAAGCGCTCGTTATCTGTGTATATGCCGGGCATTATAATATCAAAAATTTCACTACCTTTATGTACTTGCTGTGCTTTTAATAATACAAAACTCAGTGGCTCTAAGGTCGTTGTTAATTTGCCTTGCTTTACCTGTGCCTTGTTACCAAATACGCTAGAATAACTTAGTGAATCGACTTTTATTGATACATTTCGTGTTTGCATACCCATATTGAAAATCGCTAAATATTCAAATTTGTCAGCAGGATCAATACGTGAAAAAGCTACAATTTTATTAGCATTATCAATTAATCTGCTTTGATGAACACCTGTTCTCAATGCTTTGTGTTCTGCGCGTAGTATTGCGAATTTTTGTAGCGACTGAAAAATGGGGTGTTTTTGATTGAAGTTATCACCCCCTGTAGTTTGGCGAGTACCAATGAGGGCGTTGTCGTTATAAACGTCAACCAATGAAGGGTCCATGTCTTCGCTGGCATCCATACTGCCGCCATCGGCAGTAAAACCTTGCTCGTCACCATAGTAGATGACAGGAATGCCGCGCGACATATACATAAATGCGTGACCTAGCACACTTCGTTGTAGTTTTTCGGCTTCTGAAGTGTTGTTTAAACCGTGGTTGATAAAAAAACCTGCACGGCCCAAATATTGGTTACTTAGAAGGTTCATGAGTAAATCGGGTGATGAATTGGCACTTCGGTAGTAGTCATCGTTGTTGAATAGTTGGCCTAGTCGATTTAGGTCTTTATTCTCAAACAAGCTTTCTTTGAGATTAAAGTGAAAGCTAAAATCAATTACTGAGGAAAGTTGACCTTTAGTCATGAATTTACTCAGTACTGCAGGGTTACCATCATTAAGCTCGCCAACAACATGAAAATTAGGAATGCCCACGGTTTTAGCATAAGCGACGATCATCCGTCCAACTTCCTGCCAAACAGATAAATCAACATTTTTTACTGTGTTAATTGCGAATCCATCAGGTTTAAATTCATCAATGATATTTTTCAAATTTTGAGTTATATCTGCAACAACTGGTGGTCTATAGGTCGCTAAGTCATCAATTCCAACGCAATCATCTTGAACGGCTGTATTATCTGGATTGTGACATTTTTTATTTTTGTTAGCGTTAGCTTTTTCGGTAGTGATAATGTCAAAAAAGACTTTGATGCCCCGTGCGTGAGCAGCGCCAATCAAACTGCGTAAATCGTCGTTTGTACCAAAATTAGGGTCCACGTGGGTAAAATCGATAGCCAATGTTCCATGATTATCGGAGTCGTCGCTTTGCACTGAATTGTTGCGTAATAAAGGTGCTATCCAAATAGCCGTTATCCCCATGTTTTGGATGTAATCTAATTTAGCTTGAATACCCTGAATATCCCCGCCGTGAAATGTCGATTTGGAGGATTCATCGGGGGCAATAGCGGGAGTCGGGCGGCTAGCATCGCTCTTATCATTCTGCGGGTTGCCATTATGAAAACGGTCGAGCATCACAAAATAAAAAACATCGTTTTTTATATCGCGAGTTAAGTACACCGAATTCTTAGTAACCTCGACAGCATTAAGACTTTTCGCAGACGTTGACGGTTGCTCTGAACAACCGCCTGACGCAAGTAATACAAAACCTAGTATCAACCCTTTTACTATTGGATGGCTAGCCAAACTGCGCACTTCCATATGAATTTTTCTTCCGTATCGTCATTTCTAATTATTTAAAGGGGCTGACTTTTTTATAAACGCTTTCATATCTTTAAGGGACTTCTCGCCCACGCGCAGTTTCGAAAAGTAAATACCAATCGTCTCTCGATAAATCCACTTTACTAGCCTGTGCGCACTCTACAATTCGCTTCACATGAGTAGTCCCAATAACGGGTTGAATATTAATTGGATGCTTTAATAACCAAGCTAGTAATATTGCGTTTGGATTACTTGAATAGCGATTAGCAAGTTGGGTTAATAACTTTGTTGTTGCTAGCTCAGTCTTTGTTGGGTTGTCACTTGGGTTTCCTGTGAAAAGACCTTTTGCAAGTGGCGACCATGCTTGCAGTTGTATATTTTGTTGTTCACAAAACTCCATTGTCCCTCGCGGAAATCCGCTATCACAACCTTCTTTCATGTTGGTCGTTATACTTTCTTCAACAAAGTCTGCGTGCTGCAAACTCATTTGTAATTGATTCGCAATGATAGGAACTGAAATTGCTGACTGCAGCCATGCGATCTGACCTGCATGCATATTCGAAACCGCCAGGTGAGAAAACTTACCCTGTTTGTGCAGTTTCTCCAAAGCTTCTGCTGAATCATCAAGGTCCATCAAGGGGTCTGGACGATGCAGAAATAAAATATCTACGTTTTCAGAGTGCAGGCGTTTCAAACTGCTATGTAGCGCTGATGCTATCCATGCTGGCGATAAGTCATACTGCTTTACTTCATGTGTTGGTGTGAGCTTAATGCCCACTTTTGTTTGCAAAACGATATTTTTACGCAATGAGGGCGTTGCTTTCAACACTTGACCAAAAACTTCTTCAGCCTTACCAAAAGTATAAATGTCGGCTAAATCAAATGTATTAATTTTGTTTTCAAGGCACGTTTCAATAATGTGTTGTGCTTGTTTCACGTCTTTTTCTTCTGTGGGAGCTTCGCTCCATCCTCCACCTAAACCCATGCAACCATAAACAATCTGGCTAGCTTGAGGGTAGTATTCATGAATAGGAATTTCAGTCATCTTGTAAATCTCTGCAAATAGTTAGATAAAGGTAACAGCAATCGTGCAATGCTTATAAATGAAAACGTTTGCGCATTTATGTTTTCATTATTGAACGGTTAGTGTTTTATTTTTACAACAGTTTAGAGATTCGGGATAAATTAGCAAAGCTTAAGTGCGTAAAAATGTTGAAATCACTCTTTTGGTGATCATGACCTTAATTTATGACGAAATGATTGTTTGGTCTTCAATTGATAAGAAAATTGGATTTTGAGTCTTAAAAATGCAATTTTTTAATGAGTTTTAGATAAATATAATAAAAATGAAATAATTTATAGTAGTCTAGGGTCTACAATAGGCGAGTAACATTTAACGAATGAATCAAAATTTGCAGCATACAACGATAAGCACTAAAAAGTGAAAGGGATAAGATGTCAAATAGTTATATAGATGTAATAGAGCAAGCAATTGGCTTACTTGACGACATTAGTCTAGACGATTACCAAGAAGTATTGGCCCCTCATTTTTCAAGTAGTATTGGTGTTCATGTCCGTCACATTGTTGATCATTTCCTAGCGTTAAAACCAGCAAGCACTAGTGGTGAAGTCAACTACAATAAGCGCAACCGACATGGTGATGTTGAGCAGTTTCCGAAATCGGCTATTGCAGAATGTGAAAGCATAAAGGCATGGTTAAACGAAATTTGTAGCTCTGAGTTGCTAAACCAGCGTGTGCAAGTAATTACAGACATCGATATAAGTCATACTAAATCGACAGCCTGCGAATCAACGCTAGAGAGGGAGCTTGTATTTGTGGCGAGTCACGCTATTCATCATTATGCGTTAATTCGTATTATTCGAAATATGCAAGGCAAAGCCTTAGCCGAATTCTTTGGCTATGCCCCAGCTACAGTCAAATATATAACTCGTTCCGCTTAAACTTTACTAAATCCACATTATTTTTGTGTGTTATTATGCGCACAAATGTACTCAATTTAGCTTTAAGACATGTCTATAGAAACTACCTTACACAATCGCAGTGATACCAAATGCGAGCTTTGTACAAGTGCCGACAATTTATCTGTTTATCCAATACCTCAATCACCAGATGAAACCGCTAATTGTGCCGTCTTAATCTGCACTACATGTTCCGAGCAAATACAAGAAAGTACTGAGTTGGATCTGAAGCATTGGCGTTGTTTAAACGACTCGATGTGGTCGTTGGTTCCAGCAGTGCAGGTATTGTCCTATCGTTTGCTACATAAATGTAGCTCTGAGTCTTGGGCGCAAGATGCACTCGATATGCTTTATGTGGATGAAGAAACCAAAGCATGGGCAGACGCAGGCGTAGCGGATGATCGTGAGGCAACACTTGATGTTAACGGTGTGGTGCTAGCTGCCGGTGATGCTGTTACTATTATTAAAGACTTAGATGTGAAGGGAGCTAATTTTACCGCTAAACGAGGCACCCCTGTGCGAAACATTGGTCTTAGTGATAACCCTTTGCATATTGAAGGTAAAGTAAATGGCCAGCGAATTGTCATTATCGCGGCGTATACTAAAAAGAACTAATCAGGCCCCAGCATAATTTGATTAAGACGCCGCACTGATGCGGCTCTTAGTATTTTGATAAGAGCCTAGTATATAGCCCGGCGCAGTTTTTTTAGCTTGATTAACTGGCGTCCCAATCGCGATAAGCCTTGTAGTTTTCCCCGACATACAATTTTAATAACTTCTCTGGAGCACTTGGAAAATGGACACTGAGTAATAAACCTGGGGTGTGATTGAAACTCTTATCAATGCCTAAGGCATGAAATTTAGCGCCCATTTTTAGATATTGACGCGCCAAAACTGGAATGTCTTTTCCATCATCTTCAATACTGGTTAAAAATGCAGACAACTGCTCTCGTAAATTAATTTTCGTCGCTATGTCGTCTATTTCTCCATGGCTATTAAATTCAAATGAATTTACCGGTTCTACTTGAGTCGCGCTTTTGTCATCTATAAAGGCTTGCGCGATCAGTTTTACACTGCGAGGGTCAAATAACTTGCTAATTGATACCGTTCCATACAGCGTTCGATATTGTGGGAACTTAGCGGCAAGTCTGCCAATACCTTTCCAAAGCAATAGCAAACCTTGATATGAACCTTGCATTTCAGGGATTAAAAATGAGCGACCCATTTCCATGCAGGGACCTTGTTGATTTGCAAAGCTGGGTTTGAAGTTAAACATCTTTTGTAAATACAGGCCAGCGGGCCCCTGTTTCTCAGTTAACTTGTCTGTGAATCCAATTCGATATGCGCCGACTATTTTATGCCCCACATTTTTGATGATAAAAAGGTGAGTGTAGGTTGCGTCAAATTCATCAGTATCTACAGGTTGCCCGCTGCCTTCATTATGCATTCGAAAAACGATTTCGCGCAATCGAGTAATTTCCTGAACGACCCCGGGAAGCTGCGATTGATAGCCGAAATAAACCGAATAATCTCTATTTTGAAGTAACAACTGACCACTTGGTAGAGCATCAACTTCGGTGACTAATCGTTCTGTTTTAATTTCTTCAATAATGGGTAATTGCCCAATCACTGCATCAGCAGGCCATTGATACCGCCAACTTTGCTCTTGAGCATAACTTAATGCTCTGCATAGCATCGCTTTATCGGTATGATTTAGCTGTTTGTCGAACTGTTTTTCTTTAATGGCACGGCCGGTATTAATGACAATTTTAGCACCTGTTTTATTAAGCAATTCACGACCTAATAAGAGCATTCTTAGCTTAAAATACACTTTCTCAATTCGATAAAAGGCAGGGCTATTTTTACCATTGATGAAAATAGGAACGTATTGACACTGGTCAATGCTTACCAAGCGGCCAACCAGTTTATTCCAAAGGTGCTCACTGATACCTGACTTAGCCTTTTGATAATAAGACACTTTGCCCGCAGGGAAAATGAGTAAAGCGCCTTGTGATTGAACGTGTTTGACACATTGACGCAACGAAGGACCATTTTTGGGATCGTTTGGAGACAGAGGGTTCGTAAAAATAAAGTAG
Organism: uncultured Glaciecola sp.; assembly: GCF_937770335.1. Classification (GTDB taxonomy): domain Bacteria; phylum Pseudomonadota; class Gammaproteobacteria; order Enterobacterales; family Alteromonadaceae; genus Glaciecola. The sequence continues at coordinate 304,307 of NZ_CALJHY010000001.1, read as the reverse complement.
TCTGAAATCTCCTTGAAAATCCCGAGTCCTTTATTGGCAAGTACTTTCAAGTCGGGGCGAACTTCGCCAATTATGCGCGCTAATATAACGCCCTCTATACCACCGAATGGATGATTACTAGCAATGACTATCGGGCCGGTTTTAGGGATTTTTCGTTGCAATTCCTCTTTGCCTCGAATGTCTAGTTCAAGTATTTGGATGAGTCGATCTGAAAAATCTTCTTTGCTCAAGCCCTGCATTTTATGCTTTCGGTAGAGTGCATCCATTTTTTTGATGCCAAGCAGGCGATCAAGAAACCAGATAAGGACCTTGTTACCAAAGTTGGACTCTGGAGAGATGTTACGAATACTAATGGCGCGCTGCATGAATCTCAATGTTTTTGAAGTTGAACTATCTTGTTGATAAAGATGATTTTTAATATGACCAAGATTATCCTTTTTTCTTTCATTTTGTTAGTGCTTCTTTCAGGTTTATTCAACATTTGTATTTGTTGTCATTCACTTGAGTACTTTGGGCATACTTGATTAAAACGTATAATCCAAGAATGCGTCGCTTATGGCAAGGAAGATACCCCCTTATTCATAGCAAAAATAAGCTTAACGCCTTTAAATAGTTTAAAAAACTAGAATTGTGATTAATTAACGTGGTTTTTTTGCCCGTTTAGGTCCCAAATAAGGCATAATATGCAGCATAAATTTTGACCTCTAATTTTGGCTCTTATGCACGGTGGACTTGGCATGACGACAACGCTTACTATACAAACCCCAGACGATTGGCATTTGCATTTTCGTGATGGCGAAATGCTCAAAGAAACTGTACCTGCAACAGCTCGTTGTTTTAAACGCGCTATCGCTATGCCTAATTTGGTGCCCCCTGTCACGACAACTCAAATGGCATTAGATTACAAACAACGTATTTTAGATGCAGTGCCTCCGGGTATTGAATTTGAGCCACTGGTGACGTTGTTCCTGACTAATCAAACTTCCACACAAGAAATCAAAAATGCCAAAGATGCAGGCATTGTCGCATCCAAACTTTACCCAGCTGGGGCGACAACTAATTCTGATGCTGCTGTAAAGGGAATAAAGACCCTATACCCTGTTTTTGAAGCGATGCAAGAAGTGGGTATGTTGTTGCTTATTCACGGTGAAGTCACCGAAACACATATCGATATCTTTGATCGCGAAAAAGCGTTTATCGAGACTTATTTACGTGACATCGTAAACGATTTTCCAAACTTGAAGGTTGTTTTTGAACATATTACTACGAAAGAAGCAGTCGACTTTGTGCTCGAGTCTTCAGATAATGTGGCAGCGACCATAACTCCTCAGCATTTGTTACTCAATCGTAACGATTTATTTATAGGTGGTTTGCGTCCGCATAATTATTGCTTACCCGTGTTAAAACGTAATATTCATCAACAAGCATTAAGACAAGTTGTCGCATCAGGTTCAAAAAAATTCTTTTTAGGCACTGATTCTGCACCGCATGAAAAGCATAAAAAAGAAAACGCCTGTGGCTGCGCTGGTTGCTACAGTGCATGGAGTGCGATTGAATTATATGCCAAGGTGTTTGAAGATTTAGGTGTTATTGAAAAACTAGAAGGTTTTGCCAGCCATTTTGGTCCTGATTTTTATGGGCTGCCGCGCAATAAAGGCACAATCACACTCAACAAACAAAGCTGGGAAGTTCCTAGTAATATCAAATTACCCACAAACGATGGCGTAGACGATGAAATCGTGCCATTTTTTGCTGGTGAAACTCTACAATGGAAATTAGCATGACATCAACTGCTGCAAATAGCGCAACTTCCTTTTCTAGCTTAGGTTTATCAGAACCTTTGATGGAAGCCTTAAATGCCTTAGAGTTTACGCAAATGACACAAACTCAACAGGCGTGCTTACCTGATGTATTGGCAGGCGCTGACGTTGCTGTACAAGCCAAAACCGGCAGTGGTAAAACACTTGCGTTTGGATTAGCGTTGCTAAGCAAAATCGATATCGAAGCTAAAAATCCGCAAGCGCTCATTATGTGCCCAACACGCGAATTAGCCGAACAGGTAGCTGAGCAAATTCGTATATTGGCCAAGCGGATGTCTAATTTAAAAGTGGTGGCGTTAGTAGGTGGAATGCCGATGGGCCCGCAAATAATATCATTACGCTACGGTGCTAATGTTGTGGTTGGCACACCAGGCCGTATTATGGACCATATTGGCAAGCGCACATTAAGCTTAAAAAAAGTAAATTGCTTTGTTCTCGATGAAGCTGACCGCATGCTTGATATGGGTTTTGAAGACGAGATGCGGGTGGTTATGCATCATCTTTCACAAACAGCCTCAGCTGCAACAAGACAAACGTTGTTATTTTCCGCTACCTTCCCAGAGCAAATAAAAAGTATTACCGATCAATACCAACGTAACGCAAAAATCATCAAGGTTGAAGATGGCCAATCAGCGCCAAATATAGAACAACAAGCTTATCGAATTAGTAACGAGCATCGTACTCAGGCGGTGGCAGCTCTGCTTACTCATCATCAAATCGAGTCGACTATTGTATTTTGCCGTACAAGACGTGAAACCAGAGAACTGAGTGAAGAGTTATACCAAATGGGATTCGCTGCTGTCGGTTTGCATGGTGATTTAGAGCAGTCGGAACGTAGCCAAGTACTCGCCAGATTTGCGAATAAAACGGTCAGCGTGTTAGTGGCGACTGATGTTGCCGCGCGCGGACTAGACATTGAACGTGTTGATTTAATCATCAACCACAGAGTCAGCGAAGACATCGATACTCACACGCATCGGATTGGACGCACTGGACGAGCGGAAGAAAAAGGCTTAGCAATTACGTTAATTGATGATGCCGAAGAACGCAGGCTAGATGAGATAGCAGCAAAAACTGATGCGAAAATTAGCAAACTTCATATTCAAGGTGTGCGCTTTCACGCAAACCGCATAAGAGAGCCTGAATTTGTTTGTATCGCGGTGGATGGCGGTAAACGCGACAAATTACGCGCTGGAGACATTTTAGGCGCGTTAACTAAAGAGGCAGAAGTACCGGGTGAAGATATAGGTAAAATTTCTATTTCTGCTCGTAATACTTATATTGCGATAAAAGCCAGAAGCGTAAAGCGTGCATTGAATCAGTTTCGCGAGCGGCGCATTAAAGGGAAGCGTTTTAAGGCTAGAAAGCTCTAACTGAACGCTGTTATAGATTAGAGTGACTTGGCTAACCAAATTTAGAGAATAATAAAAAGAGATTATAATGAATAATAAACTGCTTGGTATCATCTTGATTATATTAGGAACGGCTTTATGTTTTTGGGGATACGATATTTACGACTCTGCGGGGTCACAAATTGGACGCGCTTTTAGCGGAGATACTCCTATTGAGGCGTGGTTAGGCTTAATTGGCGGCGCCATTTGTCTGGTGATTGGCATTTTCAGGCTGAAATAGCCTCCTTTAGGAAGGCTTTGATCGGTTTCTTTGATTTGTTGCTGCTCGGAATTGTTTTTGGTGGGCTACACCAGGGCTCAGGCGAAGCACTAGCAAAGTACCTGGCTATTCAGCTCCTCGTTGGTGCCTTGCGACCTGCCAAGATGGATCTGGTTTCCAGTGCGATATCCAGTCTGGAATATCACTAGCAGGCATCGGGCGTGCAATGCCATAACCTTGCGCTAATTCACAGCCTAGTTGCAATAGGGCAACACCATGTTCAATCGTTTCTACTCCTTCAGCTATTACTTCAAGCTGGAATGCTTTGGTCAAACCGACAACGCCCTGAACAATAGCTAAGTCATCAGAGTGAGTCAGCATGTCTCTAATAAAGCTCTGGTCTATTTTGATTAAGCTGGCTGGCAGTCGTCTAAGATAGGTGAGAGATGAATATCCAGTACCAAAATCATCTAGCGCAAATTTCACGCCTAGTTCAATGCAAGCTCTCATGGTAGATACAATCTTGTTGATGTCACTAAATGCGCTAGTTTCTAATATCTCTAATTCTAAATTAGCGGGCATCACGTCAGGATGTGCAGCCAACAATATCGATAAGCGTTCCACAAAGTTACCCTGCTGGAGATGATAAGCACTGATGTTGACGCTGATAGGACATGTGATCCCCACACCTTGCCATTGGCTTATTTGGCTCAGTGCGGAATCGATAACCAATTCACCTATATCGAGGCTAATGGGGTGGCTTTCGATAATAGGTAAAAAGTCCAATGGCGGGACTAAGCCGCGTTCGGGATGTTGCCAACGGATCAGCGCTTCTGTGCCGACCACTTCACCTGTAGACATATTTACTTTGGGTTGATGGTACAAGACGAACTCACGGTTATTAAATGCTTTTTTGATATTGTCGATGCTTTCTCGTTCAATGTTAACCGCATCATCGAAAGTACTGTCGAACAAGTGATAACAATTTTTACCCGCTTGTTTTGCTAAATACATGGCTTGGTCGCAATGGCGTAAAAGTAAATCTGTATCTGCGTCATCTTGAGGGTAAAGAGTAACGCCGATGCTGACGGATACGTTTAGTATATGTTCGTCAATTTTTATAGGCTCTGAAACGACACGTAATAAGCGTTTTAATGTCAGCTGATAATCTTCATTTTCAGTCGGATTTGTTATTACTGCGATAAATTCATCACCACCAATACGGGCAAGAATATCCATCTCACGCAACACGCCTTTCATCCTTTGAGACACAATAATGAGTAGTTTGTCACCTATAGCATGACCATATGTATCATTTATATTTTTAAAGCCATCTAAATCCATATATGCGACAGCAAGTGCCTTTTCGTCGCGTTTACATTGCTTGATAGTCTGGTTTAGTCGAACGGTTAGTAATGCACGATTAGGTAATTTGGTTAAGGGATCGTAGTGTGCGATTTTTTCTAATTGAGATTGATGTTCATTTTGCTGAGTAATATCACTCATTAAAGCGACGTAATGACTGGCGTCGCCTTCAGCGTTTTTTACTGCACTGATAGACATGCTTACGGTATAGTTTTCGCCGTTTTTATTACGATTAAAAATTTCTCCAATCCAGTGGTCGGTGGTGTTAATTACTTGCCACATTTCGGCATAGAACTGCGCTGTATGCAAGCCTGAGCGAAGGAATCGAGTTCTCTGTCCGATCAGCTCCTCGCGGGAGTAACCGCTAATTTTAGTAAATGCACTGTTAACGTCGATAACCTTAGTATTCGAATCGGTAATCATAATACCCTCTAGGGCGTGCGTGAAAACACTGGCTGCAAGCATCAATTCATTTGCTCGTTTATCTTTCTCTTCGTTTTGCAAGGCAAGTTCTTGGTTAGCAATAATTAGTTTTTTTTCTGCATTTTTGCGTTGACTGATGTCTCGAACAAAAGCATTAAATTCAAATCCATTCGCTGTATTAATAAAAGAAACAGTCAACTCTGCTGGGAAATTATGTCCTTCCTTGTGAAGCGCTTCGACTTCAATTGTCTTATTCATAATCGCGCATTCATTAGTGCTAAGAAAATGATTTAAGTGTTGTTCATACGCATGATGAAATCGTGCTGGAACGATTAAATTTATTAATTCCTGTCCAATCGCTTCTTTATGTGTCCAACCAAAGATAACTTGTGCTCGAGAGCTCCAACCTAATATATACCCGTTAGTATCCATCTTGATGAACGCATCCTGTGATATGTTCATCATGTCACGGATACGCGCTGAATCCTCATTGACGGTAATTATTAGTTGGATATGTCGCAGTAGATACGGAATGAAAATCGCTAATGCCAATAGCACCAACGTTACTAGGGCTACAATTAACGTTAATACGCCTGAATCTACCCCATTAACAACTTCATTGGTAGTTTTGGGCATAAACTTAACAGCTGCCATGGCTGTATAATGCATACCGGAAGACGCCAATCCCATAATTACCGCACTATATATGCATCTTCGGTTTATAAATTTGTAATGCTCTTGATTAACTGCTTTATATTGTACTTTTAAAGCCGCTATTGCCAATAATACGGCTATTAAAATTGATAAATAAACCAAAATAAGATCATGAACCATCACTGCATTTAATCTAATCGCAGCCATACCAACGTGGTGCATAAGGGCAATACCTGAGCCTAATAGCAGCCCGCCAATTAATAATCGATAATTGTTATACGATTTTGACGTTATTAAGCACATAACAACACTACAAGCCAAAAATACCGGAATAATAGATAGCAGTGTTAAATAGGCATCGTATGTAACCGGTATTGGAAATTTTAACGCTAACATTCCAATAAAGTGCATCGCCCAAATACCGACTGCCATAGCGGTGGCACCAAATAAATTCCACGCTATTTTCCGGCTTTTTTGGGGAGCTGAAATGGCCCGTTCAATCAGGCTAAAGGTGCTAAATGAAGATGTAATAGCTATTATAATGGAAAGAGCGACCAATATAGGGTCATAAGGAATGGAAAGCCATTCAGCGGCTGAATTATTGTAAACTGAATTAATAATATTTACCCTATATTATTGCACTAATTAAATAGGGTATCATGCTTTATACGCAACATCTATAAATAAACTTAATACTATGAATGCGTTGTTCCATATACGGTGTGTTGCAGGCGCTGGGGTTACCTCGTTCGCGAGTTTAGGTTGCTGAACACTTACCCAATAGTCGCGATATTGAAGATGTGAAAGAAGAAAAAACCAAAAAGGGGAGGGCGCCCAACAGCTCAAGGGCCAGAATAAGTGATTGTTGAAGCATCGTAATTTATTGGTTAAAAAACTCAAAGTGTAGATCCATAGATGATGAACTGTGCTCAATGCGAATTTAACTAAACATCTTACTCAACGGCTGTTAATATGTTGCACTCGTTATATGAGTGCGGTTTATTCGTTAATATTATTGATTTTTTTGTAGGTTTTCCATGGCTATTCCATTACCACCAAAGCTAGAAAAATGTTTGAATCGCTTGTCGATGAAAAGTCGGTTTTTTAATAGGCTTCTTAGCTTTTTATATATGCCTTTTGTTTTCAAAAGTGGCTTGAAAATGAATTTCGTCGAAGACGATTATTATGCGATATTGCCCAAAAGACGCTTGAACCTGAATTGGTATGGCACAGTGTCCGGCGGCGCTATTTTAGGTAATTCAGAATTGGCTGCAGGTTCTTATCTGTTTATGCTAAGCAAAGGTAATTATCGTATGGTTTGCACCCGGTTGAACTACCGTTTCTTGTTACCAAGCATAGACGCAATTATGTACAAGGCGTCTGTCGATTTAGATGAGCTAGCGGAGAAAATCAAAGCAGGTGGTAAATTTAATATAGAAATGACTATCAAAGTATTTCGAACCAATAAAAACAAAGCTAGCCGTCGAATTGGTGCTGGTACCATCAGTTTCCATATGTGGCCTGTCGGTACTTAAATTTGTCAACTACTCTACAATACGCTTTCTATCTGGCCTGCTCTTGGCTATGGTGTCTAGGCGGTTTTTTTCCTCTAATACTGGGCCGAGATTATGGCTGGCCTGCATTAGCTGCTTTCACTATTTTCAATGTGGGCGGTGCAATTGCAATGGGGTTTTACTTCAAACAGCGTGCACAGCAGCAGGTTTTTGAAAGTACGCATAAAGTCGCGATTGGGGTTTTCTCGTATGTAACGATCGCCTATCAATTATTCTTTGTGGCGTGGCTTGGCGTAACAATTGGTCAACCCTTGTTACTCGCTATTGTTTTGTCTATCGCGTTCGTTATTTACCTTAGCAAATGTGTTATCACCTATTGGGCTTTGGGTATTTATCTTCTGTCCATCGGTTTATTTATCGGTTTCTTGGGAAGTGATTGGCAGCCGGTCGATGTCAGTGCAAAAGGTTATTGGCCTCATGCTTTGCTTCCGCTTGCGATTGGTTTTATATTTTCGCCCTATTTAGATATTACTTTCCACCGCGCATACCGCGATAGTGGTAACCCCAAGATAAGCTTTGCCGTAGGTTTTGGCGTATTGTTTTTGAGCCTACTCGGATTTGTATTCTATTATGCAGGTAACTTGGGTGATATTTTCTTCAACCAAGAAGTACCTGCCGCTATTATTTATCCTGTTATTGGCTTCTTAGCACTTCAAATCGCATTTACTATTGCAGCACACAGTAGCGAGCTAAGTACCCAAAAGTATCTAAAGCCCTCCTTATTGGCAAGCGCAATAGCTGCATTTTCAGTGATTATGGTGGGTTTACTGAGCGTGGTGAAAGATACCACCATTCCCTGGGGGAATTTACCGCTCGAAGAAATTTTGTATAAAAGTTTTTTGTTCTTTTACAGTCTAGTCTTCCCATTATATTTATTATTAGGAAAGTCAAAGCCGACTTTTCTTTGGGTATTAGGGATATGCACGCCGGCCTATTCTTTAGGCTTTTTGATAGGTGGCGAGCACAGTTATAGTTTAACTATTGGTGTCGCCATTATGGTCGTTGTCGTCGTATTTAAGCGCCAAGTCCGCACCTAAACAGCGGATACTTTGTCGTATCCGCTGGTGTAGGCAAAGTGCTTAAAAGCGCGCTCTCACACCAACACTTAACGAACGACTGGACAGTGGAGCTTCATTTTTTAAGTAAGACGAATGAACTCGAGCTTCCTGATTGGTTAAGTTATCGCCTTTTATGTAAATCGTCATATCGACATTATCTAGGTCAATATAATAATTAGCAGAGGCAGATACCATCGTATAACCAGCTGTCTCAGTTTCGTTAATCGCTATCTTATCTTGTTTACTATTTCGAATAACTTCCATCTCAGTATGCCAATTGCCGTATTCAAAATGAACTGAAGAGCCTAACCTCATGGGCGGAATTCTTGGTACATCGATACCTGAAGCTAGTTTCGCTCGGGTATAATCGGTAAAGACTTCTACCCGCCATTGTCCGTTTAAGTGCCAATCGATTTGAGCTTCATAGCCGTAAAGTTTAGCGTCTTGTTGCGCAAAGACAACAACGGGTAAGCCATCAGCTTCATCTTCAGGCTCTCCAAAATTAGTAACTTGGTCATCAAATTCTTGAGATGATACTAATCCGCCATCACTAAAAACTAAGTCGGTAAAATTTTCGAAAATATAATTATTAATTTGATTATAGAAAACACTAAAACTTGCATTCAAATGATCTGTAGTCAAACGATAAGTTAAGTCAACGTTATTAGATACTTCTTTATCCATATCGTTTGCAGTCTGAACAACAGTGTATTGCTCATTATTATTAACTATCTCAAAACCGCCACCAATTTCATAAGTACCCGAACCTATGTGTGGGCCATACGACAAGAATTCAGAAGCAGACGGTGCTCGTTCTGAGTAAGCGTAGTTAAAGGCAAGCGTGTTGTCGCTATCGATTTTAAAAACGACGCCCGCGGATCCGGACACTGCAACATAATCGGTATCAGCAAACGCAATAGGTTGTTGTGAATCACGTTCGGCAAAAAAGTCATTATTCACAACATGGGTCACTTGCTCAACTCGAGAACCTAGCTGCCATATAAATGCCCCTGTTTGCAGTTCTTCCATTACAAATACGGCAAGGCTGTCTGTTTTAGTTGGGGGGGTGAAAGCTTCTTCACCAATGGCCTCAAAGTCGGTATTGTTATAATGCAGGCCAAATACGCCTTTCCAACCCAATGTTGGTGCATGTTCGGCCCATAATCTTGATTCAGTGCTTTGGTTTTTAAAAGTAGTACCAACCTCGACACCGTCGATTTCAGAATGCTTATAGTCGGTATAGGCATTCTGCCAATGTACTGACTTTATGAAACCATCTAAATTTTTCCAGTCAACAGTCGCTTGGTATCTATCTTGTTTTAACTTTATAAATATGCCGTCTTCGCCAGGTAAGCCATATTCAGAATTAATTCTTCCATAAGCAAACGCAACGACAGTATCATCCTGTATCCAGCCTGTACCCAAATTATACCCATCTGCGTCCATAGCGGAATTCGACAACTTACTGCTACCGCCTTGCTCGTCTATATTTGCGGGTACCGGAATTTTATAATCGCCAGTGCTGCGATTGTATGCATCTATATGCACTACAAAGTTACCCGAACCAGCATTCAAGTCGGCTGAGAGCGTTTTTGCGTCAGCCACGTTGTCGTATTGGCCAAAGACTTCACCACTAACGCCTTCTTGTCGGGTTACGGGTAGTCGGTTATCAACCACATTTACTACACCACCGATTGCACCGCTTCCATATAAAAGCGTGGCTGGTCCTCGAAGGATCTCAATTTGGCTTGCTGTAGAGGTTTCGGTAGACACTTGATGATCAGGTCCAACGCGCGATGCATCAGATGCACCTAAGCCATTTTGTAGGACCTTAATACGAGGACCGTCTAAACCACGTATGATAGGACTGCTTGCCACGGGGCCAAAATACGAACTATGCACCCCTGGCACACTCTTGAGTGTTTCGCCCAAAGTTGCAGCCTGATTTTGATCCAATTCTGCTCCACTGAGGATTGTTACAGGCACACTAGATTCTAGTATAGTGCGTTGAAAAGGCGATGCCATGATCACTATTTTTTCTATGTCATTTTCATCTTTTTGAATTTTTTTATCTACCGCATTTACAGTGGGAGTTAGCGCTGTACAGACCGCTAGAACGATCGCTGAATATTTCACTTTCATTATATGTTTTCTCTAAATTGCAAATCAAAACTCACTGAGCCATCAGAAGATACTCAGGATTAACAGGTTTTTTATGGAATGAATTTTAAAGAGTAAGAGGGGGGATCTCTATTACCAAAGTAGGTACTGAATAAAGATTGAAAAGAACGATAGTTTAAGTCAATGGGAGTAAAGCTTGTTTGCACAGTGTCAAAAAACGTAACATCGATAGGTAAAGAATGCTCAAATTCAGAAGAACTCAAGCATAATCGACATTGTGGCTCGCTATGCAAGGCGTGAGCTGCATTATGCCACTGAGAAAAAACAGAGAACAAGACGACAACCACCAGTAGATATTTCAACAGTGATCGGTGCTTTCTAAAATAGTGTGGCGTAAATGCTTTCATGATTGTTATAACATAACACTTGATTTAAACGATGTCACCGTTTACTTTTAAATTAATGCACTTACTGATAACTCGGGAACACATGAAGTATTTTGTTAAAATATAACAACTTATCGTCAAGCTGTTATTATCGAATATACAATATTGAGCAATGGCTAAACAAAACAGGATCTATATTAGATAGATCCTGTTTTGTTTATTAGTACTAAGTTAGCGGTTTAAAAATTCGCAAATTAATACCTATCTACAGCTGAGGGATTACCAAATTTTCACGCGTTCTTCGTCTGGAAGATAAAGCGCATCAGTTGGTATTACGTCAAATGCGGTATAAAATTCTGGCACATTGCGAACCGACCCATTTGCACGGAATTGGGCAGGGGAGTGCGGGTCAGTATTGATTTGGCTTTTTAAGGCCTCATCACGGTACTTACCTGCCCATACTTGACCAAATCCAAGGAAAACACGTTGCTCACCTGTAAAGCCATCTAACATGGGTGACGCTGCGCCATTCAATGACATTTGGTAAGCTCTAAGCGCAATGCTTATGCCACCAAGATCACCAATATTTTCGCCTAATGTAAACTCGCCATTGACGAAGACACCTTCTAACGGTTCAAACGCATTGTATTGATCAACAAGTTTGCCCGTTCTATTTTTAAACTCTTTACGGTCAGCGTCAGTCCACCAATCACGTAACATGCCGTCACCGTCAAACGTGCTGCCAGAATCATCAAAACCATGACCAATTTCGTGGCCAATAACTGCACCAATACCGCCATAGTTAACGGCATCCTCCGCTTTTAAGTCGAAGAAAGGAGGTTGCAGTATTGCAGCAGGGAACACAATTTCATTTGCTGTTGGATTGTAATAAGCGTTTACCGTTTGTGGATTCATACCCCATTCAGTTTTATCGACAGGCTTACCTTGTTTCGCTAATTCTTCAGCGTAAGTGACATCTGCAGCATTGCGTAAATTACCGAATAGGTCACTGCCAGATACCTGCAATGCAGAATAGTCCTTCCATTTATCAGGGTATCCAATTTTGACCGTAAACTTAGACAATTTTTCAAGGGCTTGAATACGTGTTTCCTCTGTCATCCAATCCAGTTCTTTAATACTTAATTCATAAGCTGAAATAAGGTTATCAACCATGACTTGCATGCGCTGTTTTGCTTCAGGCGGAAAGTGCTGTTTTACGTAAACCTTACCAATTACTTCACCTAAGGTGCTATTTAGTAATCCCGTTGCGCGTCGCCACAGAGGACGTTGCTCTTCTACGCCGTATAAAACGGTACTGTAGAAATCAAAATTTGCTTTATCCATTTCCATGTTTAATGAACCAGCAGAGGAATTAATCACGCCCCATTGTAAAAATGACTTCCAATCATCTAGTGAGGTTTCAGCAATCACTTTATCGATACCGGCCAGGAAGTCATTTTGCATGATTATCATACTTTCAGGCATATCAAAACCAGACGCTGTTACGAATGCATTCCAGTTAAAATTAGGCATTAGGACCTTTAACTCTTCCATGCTTAATTTTTTATAGTTTTCAGCCCAATTTCTAGCTTGTTCCTTTTTCATGTGCTCTTGAGCAATTTTGGTTTCAAGTGCTAACAACATTTCAGCATTTTTAGCGCCATTTTCTAGGCCAGCAAGGTTGAACATTTTTTCAATGTGAGCTTGGTATGCAGTTAGAATGTTTTTGCCGTCTTCGTCTTCTTTAAAATAGTACTCACGGTCAGGTAAACCAATACCAGCTTGCCATGCATAGAGTCCATATTCGTTTGGTGACTTAAAATCCGCATATTGGAAGAAACTAACCGGAGTGCCGTAACCATATTTTACTGAATATGCGAAATATTCGACTAACTGATCGTAGTTAGCGATATTTGCAATTTTGTCAAATTCGGACTTTAATGGTTTAATCCCGATTGTGTTGCGGTTGTCGATGTCCATGTATGAGCTATACATGTCTCCGACTTTTTGCTCATCAGAGCCATCAGCGTAATCGCCCTGTGATGCTGTATCAATAATGGCCTTAACATCCTCTTGGGCTTCGTCTGCTAAAATAGCAAAACTCCCATAAGACGCTTTGTCAGCAGGGATTTCTATTTTTTTCAACCATGTACCGTTCACATAATTGAAAAAATTGTCACCAGGCCTAACACTTAAGTCCATGTTCTGATTGAGTATCCCCGACTTCATTGCTAGTTCTTGTTCCGCGGCTATTGGCAGGGTTTCTGCTGCTTGTTGAGCCGGTGTGCAAGCACCAACTGCAATAGCTACGCTAATGCCTAATAATACCTTTTTAAGATACTTCATCTATTTGTCCTGTGGTTCTGGTCTTTTGTCTTAAAGTACCTTATAGCCAAAGTAAAAAGAATCAACTACAAACACGAAATTGAAATAACTTGTAACATTAATTATTTGTTTTGTGGCTAAGGCGAGAGTTATTCAATATTGCGTTAGTAATTAATCGTTGGTTTTGTTAATTGTGTTATTCAATTTACGGTCATTTAATAGTGAGGTATTTTTGTATTGGTTTTAGCAGGTATTAGGGGGCTTTTAAAGCGTATACTATAAGCATATGAGTTTATCAAAATAGTAAATTAACTAAAAAGGACAAGATATGAATGCATCAATTGTTGTGTTGTTAGGCTATATAAGTTGGACGTTGTTATTATTGTTAACACTGGCATTATATCGTACTTATTTGGCACAGAGTGGCAAATTCAAAGGGCTTAAATTTCAATCTGACGGTTCGGATGTCCCCGGTTTTGGTAACAGACTTACTCGCGCACAGGCAAATTGTGTTGAGTGTTTTAGCTTTATTGGGGGTGTCCTCTTGTTGGCTATTGCAACCGATTCTGCGGCTATTACCAATGGACTTGCTTATATATTATTAGGGGCAAGATTGGGCCAATCTATTGTACATTTAGTATCAACCTCTGATATTGCAATTCAAGCTCGGTTTGTGCTGTTTTTAATTCAGTTCATTATTGTTATCTATTGGGTTTTTGGACTGTTCGCAAAGTTTCTATAATCGAGGTAACAGAGAGGACAGCTTGTTATCATTAAATTGTATTTTTTATGCATTGATAACGTCATAAGAACTGTTTAAAAACATGAAAAAGGTGCTAATTAATCCACTACATTTTTCATGTTTGGTGTCTTAATGGCGAATAGTCAGTATAATAGCGACTGTCATTTTATAGTCGCTTAGTTGCCATACAGGCCTAATATAAATTCCTTTAACTGCGCATATTTGAGTTGATACAAACTACTTATATTGTGATTATCGAATGAGATCAAAAATCACTGTTATTCGCTATTCAAATACCAATTTCGCATCCAATTAAATAAAGAGAGAGCATGTTTTCATTTTTTGAAAATCTAACCAAAGCGTTTCCAGAGAGTCCACCTGAGCAACCCCCTAAAGACTTTATAGGATTTTGCCGTTATTATTCTGCCGGTATGTGGAAAGTACTTATTTCTGTATCTGTCATTAGTGCCGTAGTAGCAATTTTAGAAGTGTCCTTGTTTGGGTATATGGGACAACTTGTAGACTGGTTTGCAACGCGCGAAAAATCCACGTTTATAGCAGAGGAAATGAACAGCTTGATTTGGATGGGGCTGGTAGTCATGGTTTTTCTCCCCGTGCTCGTTATTATTCAATCTGCGCTAACTCATCAATCGTTATTAGGTAATTTTCCGATGCGCATTCGTTGGCAAGCGCATCGATATCTGCTGGGTCAAAGCTTATCATTTTATCAAGACGAATTCGCCGGGCGGGTTGCTACAAAGGTAATGCAAACTGCACTTTCTGTGCGCGAGACAGTCATGAAAATCATGAACCTTGCGGTTTACATTTGTGTGTATTTTATCAGCATTATCGTATTAGTTTTTTCCACCGATTGGCGTTTAAGTGTGCCATTAATTATTTGGCTTGTGGTGTATGTAGTCATTCTTCGAGCGCTTCTCCCTAGGTTAAAAGCAGTGTCACAAAAACAAGCAGACGCTCGCTCTATTATGACCGGTCGAATCATTGATAGTTATACTAATATTATGACGGTCAAATTGTTTTCGCATAACAAGCGTGAAGAAGACTATGCGCGCGAGGGAATGGATGGATTTCTACAAACTGTTTACCCGCAAATGCGCTTGGTTACTGTATTACAGGCTTGCGTCTGGGCGAGTAACTCATTATTAGTTTTTGCAGTGTCAGCACTCGCAATTTACTTATGGGTAAATGGATCTGTATCGCCAGGTGACATTGCTATAGCGGTTAGCCTGAGCTTGCGTTTAAACGGTATGTCGCAGTGGATAATGTGGGAGGTTTCATCGTTATTTGAAAACATTGGTACCGTTCAAGATGGTATTAATACGTTGGCAATGCCGGCGACTATTGAGGACAAGAACGATGCACCGGCTCTGAAAATTAAGGGCGGCGGTATTGAATTCAAAGATGTTAATTTTGCTTATGTCGCCAAAAACAATACTGAAATAAAAGTATTGGACGATCTAAATATCAGTATTCGAGAGGGAGAGAAAGTAGGGCTGGTGGGGCGCTCTGGCGCAGGAAAATCAACGTTAGTGAACTTACTTCTGCGCTTTTACGATATTCAGTCAGGAAAAATTGCTATTGACGGACAAGGTATTTCTGACGTTACGCAGGAGAGTTTACGCAGGCATATTAGTATGGTCACTCAAGATACTTCGTTGATGCATCGTAGCGTGCGCGACAATATTATTTATGGGCGTACTGATGCAACAGATGAAGACATGATCAATGCAGCCAAACAGGCTGAGGCGCATGAATTTATTTTATCACTAAGTGATGCAAAAGGCCGCACAGGCTATGATGCTCATGTTGGCGAGCGCGGTGTTAAGCTATCGGGTGGCCAAAGGCAACGAATTGCAATTGCCAGAGTTATGCTGAAAGATGCACCTATTCTAATTTTAGATGAAGCAACGTCAGCGTTAGATTCGGAGGTCGAAGCAGCAATTCAGCAATGTCTAGACCAAGTTATGCAGCGCAAAACGGTATTAGCTATTGCTCACCGACTATCTACTATTGCTCAAATGGATAGGTTGTTAGTGCTCGACAAGGGTAAGGTTGTCGAGTCGGGTAACCATCAAGAATTACTTGAAAAAAATGGGATTTATGCCAAGTTGTGGACACATCAAACCGGAGGTTTTATTGGTGTGGACTAGCACTAACAGCGAACATGTGACTCATAACAGGCCCGATTTCCTTATTTACAAAGGGATTCAATGGAGTAGGCTAGCGGGGCACCCATTTCGGCTTTCGCAACAGGTAACAATATTGAATTCATAATCGGTAAATAGTTGATATTTTGAACACTATCCACACATAAAGAATAGGGTGTTTGCTTCATACGCAAGTAATTTGCTAGATTAGTGCAACTAAGCGGTTCAAGGTACTTGTATAACTTGATTGCATGAGTATAATACTGCTCCCTCCCTTATGACGCTGATGACTTCCTGTTAAGAACACAACATCACAAGGGAATTGTAGCTGAAAAAATGTATCGCACGGATTTAGGGGTGTAGTTCCAATTGGTAGAACAGCGGTCTCCAAAACCGATGGCTGGGGGTTCGAGTCCCTCCACCCCTGCCACTTTTTATAGTGGCGTAGGTCCGAAATAACGATTTAATTAATAGCTCGCGATTTGTAAGCGTGGCTAGTTTAGGGTAACACTGATGAGTGACAAGGCAGAAAACGCGTCTAACCCGTTAGACTTGGTAAAATGGATTATAGTGATCGCCCTTTTAGGTGGTTTGGTTTATGCATATAGTGCTTACGAAGAAATATCAGTGTTATACAGAGCGCTTGCTGCTGTTGCCATTGTTGTTATTTCCTTAGGTATTGCGGCAACGACTGAAAAAGGAAGTAATTTCTTAATCTTCGCAAAAGATGCGCGTACTGAAGTTCGCAAGGTAATTTGGCCTAGCCGCAGTGAAGCAAATCGGATGACACTTATTATTCTCTTAGCTACCGCAGTTGTCGGTGTGATGTTATATCTGATTGATATGGTATTAGTTTGGGTAATTGGCTTAATTACTAACATCGGAGTATAAACATGTCTGACAAAAAATGGTATGTAGTACAAGCATTCTCACAATACGAAGGTCGTGTTAAAAAGACACTGCTCGAGTATATTAAGATGCACGGCATGGAAGATTACTTTGGTGAAATCTTAGTACCAACCGAAGAAGTCGTAGAAATGCGCGCTGGTCAAAAGCGTAAGTCGGAGCGTAAATTTTTCCCTGGTTATGTTTTAGTGCAAATGGAAATGAACGAAGAGTCTTGGCATTTAGTGAAAAGTATTCCACGAGTTCTTGGTTTTATTGGTGGAACGTCAGATCGTCCCATGCCGATAACGCAAAAAGAAGCTGATGTTATATTAAATCGCTTACAAGAAGGCGTTGATAAGCCAAGACCAAAAACATTGTTCGAACCGGGCGAAGTTGTTCGCGTTACCGAAGGTCCATTTGCCGACTTCAATGGTGTAGTGGAAGAAGTAGACTACGAAAAGAGTCGCTTGAAAGTTTCTGTATTGATATTTGGTCGTTCAACACCGGTCGAGCTAGAATTTGGACAAGTAGAAAAAGGTTAATTTCTTTACTGTCATCCAAAAAAAAAAAATCCAGCGCACATGCTGGATTTTTTTTATCCCTTTCTTTTTAATTATTAACTACCCTGTTTAAAGCCTCCTTATTATTGTCGCTTTATTAAATAAT
Source organism: uncultured Glaciecola sp. (assembly GCF_937770335.1). Taxonomy (GTDB): domain Bacteria; phylum Pseudomonadota; class Gammaproteobacteria; order Enterobacterales; family Alteromonadaceae; genus Glaciecola. Next base: position 286,506 of record NZ_CALJHY010000001.1, on the reverse strand, counting down.
TGTAATAATGCAACTATTTGCGACGCTCTATTGTATCAATTTGCAGCAGTATGAATTTTCGTACTCTACTTAACTACAACGTTCTCTTAAGGATGAATTATGAAAAGCGTAATTAATAACACAATGAAACTGGTTTCGGCACTTGTATTGTCTGTTGTCTTCTCAGCAAACGTAATGGCTGAGCACCATGGCAAAAAGATGGACATTGTTGATACAGCAGCTAGTAATAGCGATTTCACGACATTGGTTGCAGCAGTGAAAGCGGCAGGCTTAGTCGATGCACTAAAAGCTGAAGGGCCTCTGACTGTGTTTGCTCCTACCAATGAAGCCTTTGCAAAATTACCTGCAGGAACGGTCGAATCATTATTATTACCAGAAAACAAAGCGAAGTTAGTGCAAATTTTGACATACCATGTGGTAGCTGGCCAGGTGATGGCAGCGGACGTAGTAAAAATCGACTCTGCTAAAACATTAGAAGGTTCAAGCATTACGGTAACTGTGAGTGGCGGTGCTGTTAAAGTTGACGACGCAAACGTAACTACAACAGACATCAAGACATCAAATGGTGTTATTCACGTGATCGATACCGTCATTATGCCAAAAGGCTAATTTCGACACTGATCAAAAAGATAAAGAGCTGCCTAATAAATAGGTGGCTTTTTTTGTTATAAACCGAGTAACATACTGTTAAAATTGGATACGGTACCGAATTACACGAGTTATATTTCTTGTAAGTCTCATTTAATTGGCAGCATAATTGGGTTGTTTGTTACGTTGTAATGGCACTGAATAAAACACGTTAACTCGGGCGTTAAACGCAAGTTAATCCCAGTTCTGGTCTTGGCTGTGAGTGGTTAGGCGTGTATAAAATAAACTTGAATTAAGGCTTGTATTTAATTCACCAAAAGCCTATACTTTGCGCCCTTTTTTATGCATCGGGAAGCCGTTTGAGAAGATATTCTCTGTATCTTCAAGGCGTTATACCCACTAATAGAGAGTAAATATAATGGCGAAGAAAGTCACTGGCTTAATTAAGCTACAGGTTGCAGCCGGCGCTGCAAACCCAAGTCCACCGGTTGGTCCTGCACTAGGTCAACATGGTGTAAATATCATGGAGTTCTGTAAAGCATTCAATGCGAAAACACAAGAACTTGAAAAAGGCGCTCCAGTACCAGTAGAAATTACTGTGTATGAAGATCGTTCTTTTACATTCATAACAAAGACTCCTCCAGCTTCTTTCTTACTTAAGAAAGCTGCCGGTATCAAGAGTGGTTCTGGTCGTCCTAATACTGAGAAGGTGGGTAAAGTTACTCGCGCTCAGCTTGAAGAGATTGCAAAAACAAAAGAACCTGATTTGACAGCTGCTAGTTTAGAAGCTGCCGTAAACACCATCGCGGGTTCTGCTCGTAGCATGGGCTTGGTAGTAGAGGGTTAATAGAATGGCTAAATTATCTAAAAGAATGCGCAACATTTCTGACAAAGTTGACGCAAGTAAAGAATACGAAATTAATGAAGCGGTAGCGCTACTTAAAGAACTTGCGACTGTTAAGTTTTCAGAAAGCGTTGACGTAGCAATTAACTTGGGTATCGATGCTCGTAAATCTGACCAAAACGTTCGTGGTGCAACTGTACTACCAAACGGTACTGGTAAAGATGTTCGTGTCGCTGTATTCACTCAAGGTGCAAATGCTGAAGCTGCTAAAGCTGCAGGTGCCGACATCGTTGGTATGGAAGACCTTGCTGAGTTAGTTAAAAAAGGCGAAATGAATTTCGACGTAGTTGTTGCCAGCCCAGACGCAATGCGTGTAGTTGGTACTCTAGGTCAAATCCTTGGTCCACGTGGCCTTATGCCTAACCCTAAGACAGGTACCGTTACTCCAGACGTCGCTACTGCAGTTAAAAACGCAAAAGCGGGTCAGGTTAGATATCGTAACGATAAGAACGGCATTATCCACGCTAGCATTGGTAAAATTGCTTTCGAAGCAAACCATATTCAAGAAAACCTTGAATCATTGCTAGAAGCATTGAAGAAAGCAAAGCCTTCTTCTGCCAAAGGAACATATATACAAAAAGTTAGTTTAAGCACAACAATGGGTGCTGGTGTTGTTGTAAACCAGAGTTCATTGGTTCAAAAAGCTTAACTAGTTTTTCTCCTTAAGGTTGTGGGTTGGAGTTGTTTACGCCAAAAGCGTAAGTCAACTCCCGTCCAAGACCGCAGGCGCTGGGCAGTGAAAGAGGTAAGAGAACTTTCACACACTTCGAAAGAAGCGAATGTCATAGCTTAATACTACCTGCGCAGACGGTGGTTTCAACTCAGACTCTCTGGGAATGAACACCGTAGAGCGGTACAAGATATGTTTCAGATGGTTTCATCCAGCATATCGAGTATCAATCTGTAAACACTGATGAAGGTAAGGTCGAAAGGCTCAAACTTGATTCAGATTTTAAGAAGGTGAACTCAGTGGCATTAGGCTTAGCAGCAAAAAAAGAGATCGTAGCTGAAATAAATGAAGTTGCTTCTCGCGCTCTATCCGTTGCCGTCGCTGAATACCGTGGGATGGAAGTTCGTGAACTGACTGACCTCCGCAACAAGGCTCGTGAGCAGGGCGTATACCTCAAGGTAATACGTAATACTCTAGCTAAACGTGGATTGGCAGAAAGTAAATTTGCAGACATCGACAGTGCCTTAACGGGTCCTTTAATTTATGGTTTCTCTATTGAAGCTCCGGGCGGCGCAGCGCGCTTGTTCAAGGACTTCTCTAAAACTAACCCTAAGTTACAGGTCACAGCATTGTCAATTGGTAGCGGTCTATTAGGTCCAGAGAAATTGGACGCAGTAGCTTCACTACCGACCCGCGACGAAGCACTTGCAAGATTACTTGCAACCTTCAAAGCACCTGTTGAGAAATTCGTTCGTACTATTAACGAAGTTCCTAGCAAGTTTGTGCGCGTATTGGCGGCGATCAAAGAAGAGAAATAATTTTCTTTTTTGGCATTATAATTTTTAACATTCAAAAACCCAGGAGTTTAGAGAAATGGCTCTATCCAAAGATGATATATTAAACGCAATCGCAGAAATGCCAGTAATGGAATTGGTAGAACTGATCGAAGCAGCAGAAGAAAAATTCAACGTATCTGCAGCAGCAGCAGTAGCAGTAGCTGGTCCAGCTGCAGCGGCTGAAGCTGTTGAAGAACAAACTGAATTTGACGTAATTCTTACTTCATTCGGTCCTAACAAAGTTTCTGTTATAAAAGCAGTGCGTAGCGCAACTGGTCTTGGCTTGAAAGAAGCTAAAGATGTAGTTGAATCTGCACCAAAAGCAATTAAAGAAGGCGTTTCTAAGAGCGACGCTGAAGAATTGCAAAAAGCATTAACAGATGCTGGTGCTGAAGTAGAAATCAAGTAATTAGCATTTTTAATTACTGGCCTTAATAGGCTCAGGCAGGTGATTTTCAATCACCTGCCTTTTTGCGCTATATGATATGCAATATTTCACCCTTTGTTTGCTATCTAAAAATGCGTTGGCAATTAACCGCTAAGTAGTTGTTTTCATTATAAAATATTGAATTTTTATTAATGTTTGCTTAAGTTAATGCCCTACTAAAAGGGTACTGGAAGTTTGTTACACATGAAGATGGTACGTGTAGCAGGTTGGGTCTAAAATCAGTCGGCTGAGGAACCCATGGTTTACTCTAATAGTGAAAAGAAACGTATCCGTAAGGATTTTGGCAAGCGCCCGCAGGTATTGGAAATTCCATACCTCCTTTCAATCCAACTGGACTCATTTAAAAAGTTCATTGATCACGATCCTGATGGTCAATACGGCTTAGAAGCGGCATTCCGCTCTGTGTTTCCAATTAAAAGTTACAGCGGTAACAGTGAGTTACAGTATGTAGCATATCGCTTAGGCGAGCCTGTATTTGATGTAAAAGAATGTCAAATCCGTGGTGTAACTTATTCAGCTCCTTTAAGAGTCAAGCTGCGTCTTGTCTTGTTTGATAAAGAAGCCGCTGCAGGTACAGTTAAAGACATCAAAGAACAAGAAGTATATATGGGTGAAATCCCATTGATGACTCAAAACGGTACTTTCGTGATCAATGGTACTGAGCGAGTAATCGTATCTCAGCTACATCGTTCACCTGGCGTATTCTTTGACCATGACAAGGGCAAAACTCACTCGTCTGGTAAAGTACTTTATAATGCGCGCGTTATTCCATACCGTGGTTCATGGTTGGATTTCGAGTTCGATCCGAAAGATAATTTATTTGTTCGTATCGACCGTCGTAGAAAGTTACCAGCGACAATAATCCTTCGTGCCTTAGAAATGAGCACAGAAGAAATCCTTGATTTATTCTTCGATAAAACCAATGTTCGCATAACCGGCGATAAACTGTTGATGGACGTTGTTCCTGACCGTTTACGTGGTGAAACTGCACAATTTGACATCATGGATGGCAAAGGTGAAGTAATTGTAGAAGCTGGCCGAAGAGTATCTGCTCGTCATACTCGTGCGTTAGAGAAAGCAAAAGTAACTGAGTTGGAAGTTCCAGCTGAATACTTACTTGGCAAAATTTATGCTAAGACTTTCGTTAACGAAGAAACTGGCGAAGTGGTAGTCAACGCAAACGATGAAGTAACGTTAGAAAACTTACTTGAGTTGCGTGAACTAGGTGTTACTGAATTTGAAACTTTGTATATCAACGAGCTTGATCATGGTTCTTATATTTCAGACACTATTAAGATCGATTCAAGCACGAATAAGTTAGAAGCGCTTGTTGAAATCTACCGCATGATGCGTCCTGGTGAACCACCAACTAAAGACGCCGCAGAAACCTTATTTGACAACTTATTCTTCTCTGAAGACAGATATGATCTGTCAGCTGTAGGTAGAATGAAGTTCAACCGCCGTTTAGGTCGCGAAGAACTCACTGGTTCAGGCACACTATCGAAAGAAGATATTGTTTCAGTAATGAAGCAACTTATCACTATTCGTGACGGTAAAGATGAAGTTGATGATATCGATCACTTAGGTAACCGCCGTATCCGTTCTGTTGGTGAAATGGCAGAAAACCAATTCCGTGTTGGTTTGGTACGTGTTGAACGCGCTGTAAAAGAACGTTTAAGCCTCGGCGATCTTGATGCCATCATGCCGCAAGATCTAATTAACGCTAAGCCTATTTCTGCTGCTGTAAAAGAGTTCTTTGGTTCAAGCCAATTATCTCAGTTTATGGATCAGAACAATCCGCTATCAGAAGTGACGCATAAACGTCGTATTTCTGCTTTAGGCCCGGGTGGTCTTACGCGTGAAAGAGCAGGCTTTGAAGTACGAGATGTGCACCCGACTCACTATGGTCGTGTATGCCCAATCGAAACGCCAGAGGGTCCAAACATTGGTTTGATCAACTCCCTTGCGAGCTTCGCTCGAACAAATGACTTTGGTTTCTTAGAAACGCCATATCGTCGTATTGTTGATGGTATCGTGACTGACGATATTGACTACTTATCAGCGATTGAAGAAGGTCAATTCGCGATTGCACAAGCAAACGTGTTACTTGATGATAAGAATGCATTAGTTGAAGACTTGATACCTTGTCGTCATCGTGGTGAAACCACGTTGATGCAAAAAGATGACATTACCTATATGGATGTGTCACCACAACAAATCGTATCAGTCGCAGCGAGTATTATCCCGTTCCTAGAACACGATGATGCTAACCGTGCATTGATGGGTTCGAACATGCAACGCCAAGCTGTACCAACACTAAGAGCTGATAAGCCCTTAGTTGGAACTGGTATGGAGAAGACGGTAGCTGTAGATTCGGGCGTTACTGTCGTGGCTAAACGTGGCGGAACGATCGACTATGTCGACGCGAGCCGTATCGTAGTGAAAGTAAATGAAGAAGAAATGACAGCCGGTGAAGCTGGCATCGACATTTACAACTTAACTAAGTACACACGTTCTAACCAAAATACATGTATTAACCAAAGACCAACATGCAATGTGGGTGACCCCATTGTGACTGGTGACGTGCTGGCCGACGGTCCGTCAACTGACTTAGGTGAATTAGCACTTGGTCAAAACATGCGCATCGCATTTATGCCTTGGAATGGTTATAACTTCGAGGATTCAATCCTTATTTCTGAGCGTGTAGCTGAAGAAGATCGTTTTACAACTATTCACATTCAAGAACTTAGCTGTATCGCTCGCGATACCAAGTTAGGTCCAGAAGAAATTAGTTCTGATATTCCCAACGTTGGCGAGTCCGCGTTAGGCAAGCTTGATGAGTCAGGCGTTGTATATATTGGTGCTGAAGTGAAAGGTGGCGACATTCTAGTAGGTAAAGTGACACCTAAAGGTGAAACACAACTTACGCCAGAAGAGAAACTATTACGAGCAATCTTTGGTGAAAAAGCGTCTGACGTTAAAGATACTTCACTTCGTGTGCCTAACAGCGTTCGCGGTACAGTTATTGATGTTCAGGTGTTTACACGTGACGGCGTTGAGAAAGACAAGCGCGCGTTAGAAATTGAAGATATGCAGTTGCGTCAAGTGAAGAAAGACTTAGGTGATGAATTCGGTATTCTAGCTGACGGTATCTTTGCTCGTACTACGAACTTGTTACTTAAGAACGGAATTGACCAAGCTAAATTAGACAGCATGCCACGTGAAAAATGGTTTGATATCACGTTGAAAGACGAAGATGCGCAGTCTGAGCTTGATCAAAGTGCGCTGCAACATGAAGAAGTTAGAAACGACTTCGATAAGAAGTTTGAAAATAAACGTCGTAAGATTACACAAGGCGATGATTTGGCACCCGGTGTGTTAAAAATCGTTAAAGTTTATCTTGCTGTTAAGCGTCATATTCAGCCAGGTGATAAAATGGCTGGTCGTCACGGTAACAAAGGTGTTATCTCAGCAATTCAACCTGTTGAAGATATGCCATACGATGCAAACGGCACGCCGATCGACATCGTATTAAACCCATTGGGTGTTCCGTCACGCATGAACATTGGTCAGATTCTTGAAACTCACTTAGGTATGGCTGCCCATGGCTTAGGTGTGAAAATTGACCGCATGATTAAAGAGCAAGAAGAAATTACTAAGTTACGTGGTTTCTTAAAAGAGATATACAACCTTGGTGAATGTCATCAGGTAGTAGATCTTGATACTTTCTCTGATCATGAAATTAAGCGTTTAGCTGAAAATCTGCGCAAAGGTGTTCCTGTCGCTACTCCGGTATTCGACGGTGCGCGTGAGTCAGAAATAAAAGAAATGCTGAAATTAGCAGACATTCCTGAAAGTGGCCAAATCACCTTGTTTGATGGTCGCACAGGTAGAGCGTTTGAGCGTCCTGTTACTGTAGGTTACATGTACATGTTGAAACTTAACCACTTGGTTGACGACAAGATGCATGCACGTTCTACTGGTTCTTACAGTTTGGTTACGCAACAGCCACTTGGTGGTAAAGCACAATTCGGTGGTCAACGCTTCGGTGAGATGGAAGTGTGGGCACTAGAAGCATATGGTGCTGCGTATACCTTGCAAGAGATGCTGACTGTTAAGTCTGATGATGTTAATGGCCGTACTAAGATGTATAAAAACATCGTTGACGGCGACCATAGAATGGAGCCTGGCATGCCAGAATCGTTCAACGTATTGTTGAAAGAAATCCGTTCATTGGGTATTAATATTGAGCTTGAAGAACAAAAACGGTAAGCGCATCGATTGAGCTTAAACAGGTTGGCCCTGTTTTCACTTAGGTGAATTCAGGGTCGTGACAATGACTCCGTTGGGAGAGATATGTGAAAGACTTACTAAAGTTTATTAAGCAACAAAATAAGACCGAAGAATTTGATAATATCAAAATCGGTCTTGCTTCGCCGGACATGATTAGATCATGGTCTTTTGGTGAAGTTAAAAAGCCTGAAACGATAAACTATCGTACTTTCAAGCCAGAGCGCGATGGTCTTTTTTGTGCGCGTATATTCGGTCCAGTAAAAGACTACGAGTGCTTGTGTGGTAAATACAAGCGTTTGAAGCACCGTGGTGTTATCTGCGAAAAATGTGGTGTTGAAGTTACCCTAACTAAAGTGCGTCGTGAACGTATGGGTCACATTGAATTGGCAAGTCCAGTTGCGCACATTTGGTTCCTTAAATCATTGCCGTCAAGAATCGGTTTAATGTTGGACATGACATTACGTGATATCGAACGTGTACTTTACTTCGAATCATATGTTGTAACCGAAGCCGGTTATACAGAGCTTGAAGCAAGACAACTATTAACTGAAGAAGAATATTTAGATTCTTTGGAAGAGCATGGCGATGAATTCGAAGCTAAGATGGGTGCAGAAGCAGTATTTGAATTGCTTAAGCAACTCGACGTAGCAGCAGATGTTGCCGCTATGCGCGAAGAATTACCATCAATTAATTCTGAAACCAAGCGTAAGAAAATCACTAAGCGTTTGAAATTGTTAGAATCTTTCCAACAGTCTGGCAATAAGCCTGAGTGGATGATCCTAACAATACTACCGGTATTACCACCTGAATTACGCCCTCTAGTACCACTAGATGGTGGTCGTTTTGCGACTTCAGATTTGAACGATTTATATCGTCGTGTAATTAACCGAAATAACCGTTTAAAGCGTCTATTAGACCTTGCTGCACCAGACATCATTGTACGTAACGAAAAACGTATGTTGCAAGAAGCGGTTGATGCGCTTCTTGATAATGGTCGTCGTGGTCGCGCTATTACTGGTTCAAACAAGCGCCCATTGAAATCACTTGCTGACATGATCAAAGGTAAGCAAGGTCGTTTCCGTCAAAACCTTCTTGGTAAGCGTGTTGACTACTCTGGCCGTTCTGTAATCACCGTTGGTCCAACATTGCGTTTACACCAATGTGGTCTCCCTAAGAAAATGGCTCTTGAATTATTCAAGCCGTTTATTTATGGAAAATTAGAAGCTCGTGGTTTAGCAACAACTATCAAAGCAGCTAAGAAATTAGTTGAACGTGAAGCGCCGGAAGTATGGGACGTTCTTGACGAAGTAATTCGCGAACATCCTGTGTTACTTAACCGCGCACCAACACTTCACAGACTAGGTATTCAAGCGTTCGAACCTATTTTGATTGAAGGTAAAGCAATCCAATTGCATCCATTAGTATGTGCAGCTTACAACGCTGACTTCGATGGTGACCAAATGGCGGTTCACGTACCATTGACAATCGAAGCTCAGTTAGAGTCTCGCGCGCTAATGATGTCTACGAACAATATTCTTTCACCAGCTAACGGTGAGCCAATTATCGTTCCTTCACAGGATGTGGTTTTGGGTCTTTACTATCTAACACGAGACCGTGTTAATGGTTTAGGTGAAGGCATGGTATTTACGAGTCCGCTTGAAGCTGAAAAAGCTTATCGCACAGACAGCGCTGAGCTGCATGCTCGTGTTAAAGTACGTATCACTGAAATTGTTGTTGCAGAAGACGGCACTAAATCTGAAAAAGTAACATTAACCGATACAACGGTTGGTCGTGCTATTTTCTCTTTGACGTTGCCAGTTGGATTACCTTTTGAAATCATCAACCAAGCGATGGGCAAAAAGCAAATCTCGCAACTGTTGAATATTTGCTACCGTACGCTGGGCTTGAAGGACACTGTTATTGCAGCTGACCAAATCATGTATACCGGTTTCCACTACGCGATGATCGCGGGTGCATCAGTTGGTATTGATGACATGGTAATTCCAGATGCGAAGAAGGAAATCATTGACGCTGCAGAAGCAGAAGTTGTTGAAATTCAAGAGCAGTTCCAATCAGGTCTTGTAACCGCCGGTGAGCGTTACAACAAAGTTATCGATATTTGGTCAACGGCCAATGAAAACGTAGCAAAAGCTATGATGGATAACTTAAAGATTGAAACTGTTAAAAACAAAAACGGCGAAGACGAAGAGCAAACATCATTCAACTCTGTTTATATGATGGCTGACTCTGGTGCTCGTGGTAGTGCTGCACAAATTCGTCAATTGGCGGGTATGCGTGGATTGATGGCTAAGCCAGATGGTTCAATCATCGAAACACCAATCACAGCTAACTTCCGTGAAGGTCTTAACGTACTTCAGTACTTTATCTCTACTCACGGTGCTCGTAAAGGTTTGGCCGATACAGCATTGAAAACAGCTAACTCGGGTTACTTAACTCGACGCCTCGTAGACGTTGCACAAGATTTGGTTATCAATAACGATGATTGTGGCACATTCGAAGGTGTCAAAATGACACCGCTAATCGAAGGTGGTGATGTTGTTGAAGCACTACGCGAACGTGTTCTAGGTCGTGTTGTTTCTGAAGACGTGGTTAAGCCTGGTACTGATGAAGTATTGGTAGAGCGTAACGTATTACTCGATGAAGCACTTGTTGATTTACTAGAAGTTAACTCAGTAGACCAAATTATGGTTCGCTCTGTTATCACTTGTGACAATGACTTTGGTGTTTGTGCCAATTGTTATGGTCGTGACCTAGCACGTGGCCACATGGTTGGTGCCGGTGAGTCTGTCGGCGTTATTGCTGCACAGTCAATCGGTGAGCCTGGTACACAGTTAACTATGCGTACATTCCACATCGGTGGTGCGGCATCTCGTGCAACAGCAGAAAACAACGTACAGGTGAAAACAACCGGTACATTGAAATTCTCTAACGCGAAATTCGTACGTAACAGTGATAAGAAAGTGGTTATCATTTCACGCTCAACTGAATTAACGGTTATCGACGACCAAGGTCGTGAGAAAGAACGTTATAGAGTGCCATATGGCGCGCTGTTGAATGTTGATGATAATGCATCTGTTACCTCTGGCGATATCGTTGCCAATTGGGACCCGCATAGTCACCCAATCGTGACCGAGCGTGATTCTAAGATCAGTTTTGCTGACATAGACGATTCAAACACGGAGATGCAACAAGACGAATTGACTGGTTTAACTCGTATCGTTGTTAAAGATCTTTCTAAAGCAAATGCTAAAGAGCCTAAGCTTATTCTTGATAACGTCGAATTTGGCCTTCAAGAAATTCGCTTACCAAGCTTTACTACCATCGAGACAACTGATGGTAAGTTAGCAAAAGAAGGTGACGTGTTAGCACGTATACCTCAAGAAAGTTCGAAAACTCGAGACATTACAGGTGGTCTTCCACGTGTAGCTGACTTGTTTGAAGCGCGCAAGCCTAAAGAGCCTGCGATACTTGCAGAAGTTTCTGGTGTTATCGGATACGGTAAGGAAACTAAAGGTAAGAAACGCTTAACTATTACTAGAAAAGATGCAGACCATTACGAAGAAATGATCCCGAAGTGGCGTAACCTGAACGTCTATGAAGGTGAATCTGTAGAGAAAGGCGAAGTCATTGCTGATGGACCTGAATCTCCACATGATATTCTACGTTTGAGAGGCATAAGTGCTGTTTCTAATTACATCGTAAACGAAGTACAAGAAGTATATCGTTTGCAAGGTGTAAAAATTAACGATAAGCACATTGAAGTTGTTATTCGCCAAATGTTACGTAAGTGTATGATTACGACTCCTGGCGATACACGTTTCTTGGAAGGCGAACAAGTTGAGGTTTCTCAAGTTAAGATCGCTAACCGTGAAATGGAGAAACAAGGTAAAATTCCAGCAGGCTATGAAACACAGCTGTTAGGTATTACTAAAGCTTCACTGTCTACTGAATCATTTATTTCAGCTGCATCATTCCAAGAAACAACTCGTGTGTTGACGGAAGCTGCAGTCCAAGGTAAAGAAGATGATTTACGTGGCTTGAAAGAGAACGTTATTGTTGGTCGCTTGATCCCAGCTGGTACTGGTTTCTCGTATCACCAAAAACGTGCTGCTAGAAAAGCTGCTCAGTTTGCGCCTGTTGAACCTTCAATGGCCGCTGATGAAGCTGAAAAAGCAATGTCAGAACTGCTAAATGCAGGCGACGATAACGCCTAGTAAATCGACGTTAGTAAAATGTCTATAAAATGAAGCGGGGAGTATGTGAAAACATGCTCCCCGCTTGACATTACAGCCTTTGATCTATACCATTCCGCGACCCAATTTTGCCAATTACATGTTTTGGTAAAATTAAGTCGCGGTTTTTTGTTTTTAAATTAAAGCAATAATCGTTGATTTTACTGGGCTAACGAGCAGCAGACTGTATTTGACTCGGCGACTAATCGTTTCGCAAATATGTCTGTAATAGAACTCAACTGATATTCGCAAGAGCGAAATAATTATTTGAGAATTAAATTTTAACCAGGAGCTAGTTAATGGCAACAGTTAACCAGTTAGTGCGCAAGCCACGTAAAAAGCCGGTCGAGAAATCGGGCGTAGCAGCTTTACAGGCATGTCCACAACGTCGTGGTGTATGTACTCGTGTATATACAACTACGCCAAAGAAGCCGAACTCTGCATTACGTAAAGTATGTCGTGTTCGCTTAACAAACGGTTTTGAAGTGTCTTCATACATTGGTGGTGAAGGTCACAACTTACAAGAACACAGCGTGGTACTTATCCGCGGTGGTCGTGTTAAAGATTTACCAGGTGTTCGTTATCACACAGTCCGCGGAACATTGGATTGCTCTGGTGTAAACGATCGTAGACAAGCCCGTTCTAAGTACGGCGCAAAAAGGCCTAAGTCTTAACGGTTCTCCGTTAGTAAGGCCAAACTATTAAATTAGAGTTTTGGGTTATACCTGAATTCCACGGAGAATTAAGATGCCAAGAAGAAGAGTCGTAGGTCAACGTAAAATCCTACCAGATCCTAAGTTCGGATCACAGTTGCTTGCTAAGTTCATGAATGTCGTAATGCTCGACGGCAAGAAGTCCACCGCTGAAAAAATCGTTTACGGTGCCCTTGAAATTGTTGCTCAAAAAACGTCTAAGCCACACCTAGAAGTGTTTGAAGATGCACTAGAGAACATCCGCCCTACAGTCGAGGTTAAATCTCGTCGTGTTGGTGGTTCTACGTACCAAGTACCAGTAGAAGTTCGTCCAGTTCGTCGTAATGCTCTTGGTATGCGTTGGATGGTTGATGCGGCACGTAAACGTGGTGAAAAATCCATGGCGGGACGTTTAGCAGCTGAGATGCTTGATGCACAAGACAACAAAGGTAGTGCGGTTAAGAAACGTGAAGACGTTCACCGCATGGCAGAAGCAAACAAAGCGTTTGCTCACTACCGCTGGTAGTCTTGAGTTAATCACTCGAACTTTACGGAAAAAGAGAGAAGTATGCCACGTAGTACACCTATCGAACGCTATCGCAACATTGGTATTGTTGCGCATGTTGATGCGGGTAAAACCACAACAACAGAGCGTGTTTTGTTCTATACCGGTATTTCACATAAAATCGGTGAAGTTCATGATGGCGCTGCCACCATGGATTGGATGGAACAAGAACAGGAACGTGGTATTACAATAACTTCTGCTGCAACTACTTGCTTTTGGGCAGGTATGCAGCAGCAGTTCGATCAACACCGCATCAATATTATAGACACACCGGGACATGTTGACTTCACCATTGAAGTTGAACGTTCATTGCGTGTTCTTGATGGTGCGGTCGTTGTTTTTTGTGGTTCGTCAGGCGTTGAACCGCAATCAGAGACAGTATGGCGTCAAGCCGATAAATATCATGTACCGCGTTTGGTTTTTATAAATAAGATGGACCGAGCAGGCGCAGACTTTGAACGTGTTGTGAGTCAAATCCGCAAACGTTTAGGTGCAAACTGTGTACCAATTCAATTAAATATTGGCACAGAAGAAGATTTCAGAGGCGTAATTGATCTTATAAAAATGAAGTCGATTAATTGGAATGAAGCCGACAAAGGCGCTACCTTCATTTATGAAGACATTCCGGCAGAATATCTTGCGAAAGCTGAAAAATATAGAACCGAAATGGTTGAAGCCGCCGCAGAAGCAAATGACGAGTTGATGGACAAGTATCTGAATGGTGAAGAGTTGTCCGAAGCCGAAATTAAAGAGGGGTTGCGTATTCGCACCCTGAACAATGACATAGTTTTAGCTTGTTGCGGTTCAGCATTCAAAAACAAAGGTGTTCAGGCAGTGCTTGACGCAGTTGTTGAATATTTACCAGCGCCGACAGAAGTACCTGCGATCAAAGGGGTCCTAGACGACAAAGATGAAACTGAATCGTCAAGAGAAGCAAGTGATAGTGCGCCATTTGCTGCTTTAGCATTTAAAATAGCAACTGATCCATTCGTGGGAACACTTACATTTTTTCGTTGCTATTCAGGCGTTATTAAAACAGGCGATACTGTTTATAACCCGATTAAAGGTAAAAAAGAGCGTATTGGTCGTATAGTGCAAATGCACGCGAACGATAGAGCAGAATTAAAAGAAGTTCGCGCTGGTGATATTGCCGCCGCGATCGGGTTAAAGGATGTTACAACGGGCGAAACCCTGTGCGATCCTAAGCATATTATTACACTTGAAAACATGGATTTCCCAGAACCGGTTATTTCTATCGCGGTAGAGCCAAAATCTACAGGCGACCAAGAAAGAATGGGGATAGCGTTAAGTAAATTAGCAGCTGAGGATCCATCATTTAAAGTGAAGACCGACGAAGAGTCAGGTCAAACAATCATATCTGGAATGGGCGAATTGCATCTAGATATTATTGTTGACCGTATGAAGCGTGAGTTTAACGTCGAATGCAACGTGGGTAAACCCCAAGTTGCATACCGTGAAACTATTCGCAAGGCAGTTGAAGTTGAAGGCAAGTTTGTTCGTCAATCTGGTGGTAGAGGCCAATATGGTCATGTTTGGTTAAAATAGAACCGAATGAAGAAGGTGCCGGGTACGAATTTGTAAACGAGATTGTTGGTGGCACTGTGCCAAAAGAATTCATACCAGCAGTTGATAAAGGTATCGCGGAACAGATGCAAAATGGTGTGCTAGCGGGTTATCCTGTACTTGACGTCAAAGTAACCTTATTCGATGGTTCATACCACGATGTTGACTCTTCTGAAATGGCGTTTAAAATCGCTGGTTCGATGGGTTTCAAGAATGGGATGGCTAGTGCCAGCCCTGTGTTGCTTGAGCCGACTATGAAGGTTGAAGTAACCACTCCCGAAGATTGGATGGGTGATGTGGTCGGAGACCTAAACCGCCGTCGTGGGATAATTGAAGGTATGGAAGACGGTGTAGCAGGCATTAAGATTGTCGCGCTAAAGTACCACTTTCAGAAATGTTTGGATATGCCACTGAGTTGCGTTCATGCAACTCAGGGTCGGGCGTCATACTCAATGGAATTTTATAAGTATGCGGAAGCACCGAATAATGTCGCTAAGGCAATAATCGATTCCCGTACGTAAACTTTTAATTAACTATAGAGTTCGGATCGTTGCAATATTGTAATGAATACCAAACTTAGGAAATAAAGAAAATGGCAAAAGCAAAGTTTGAACGTAATAAACCACACGTAAACGTTGGTACTATCGGCCACGTTGACCACGGTAAAACAACTCTTAACAGCGGCAATCACGTCGGTATTAGCAAAGACTTACGGTGGTGAGCTCAAGCATTCGATCAAATCGATAATGCTCCAGAAGAGCGTGAGCGCGGTATTACTATCTCTACGTCTCACGTAGAATATGATACGCCAGCACGTCACTATGCACACGTAGATTGCCCAGGTCACGCCGATTATGTTAAAAACATGATCACTGGTGCTGCCCAAATGGATGGCGCTATCTTAGTTGTTGCGGCAACTGACGGTCCTATGCCACAAACACGTGAGCACATCTTGTTAGGCCGCCAGGTTGGCGTACCTTTCATGATCGTTTTCATGAACAAATGTGACATGGTTGACGATGAAGAATTACTAGAATTAGTAGAAATGGAAGTTCGTGAGCTTCTTTCAGAATACGAATTCCCAGGTGATGATTTACCAGTAATTCAAGGTTCAGCACTTAAAGCACTTGAAGGCGACCCAGTATGGGAAGCGAAAATTCTTGAGCTTGCAGAAGCGCTGGATACTATATTCCAGAGCCAGAGCGTGATATCGATAAGCCATTCCTACTTCCAATCGAAGATGTATTCTCAATTTCAGGCCGTGGTACAGTGGTAACGGGTCGTGTTGAGCGAGGTATCGTTAACGTCGGCGAAGAAGTAGAAATCGTTGGTATCAAAGACACAGCTAAGACAACATGTACTGGCGTAGAAATGTTCCGCAAGTTGCTTGACGAAGGTCGTGCTGGCGAGAACGTGGGTGTTCTATTACGTGGTACTAAGCGTGAAGACGTTGAACGTGGTCAAGTATTAGCTAAGCCTGGTTCAATCAACCCACATACTAAGTTCGAAGCTGAAGTATACATCCTAAGCAAAGATGAAGGCGGACGTCATACTCCATTCTTCAAAGGCTACCGTCCACAGTTTTACTTCCGTACAACTGACGTAACAGGCGCTGTAGAGCTTCCTGAAGGCGTAGAAATGGTTATGCCCGGTGACAACTTGAAATTTGTCGTTGAACTGATTACTCCAATCGCGATGGACGAAGGTTTACGCTTCGCAATCCGTGAAGGTGGCCGTACAGTAGGTGCTGGTGTAGTATCGAAGGTTATTGCATAATAACGCAGTAAATTAATAAGAAAGGCGCTCATTGAGCGCCTTTTTTTTGCTTAAAAATTTGCGCGTTTCGATCTGTTTGACGAAATCTCACGGTTTATTTTAGGTGTAGGCTACACTCTTTAATAATAATCAGACTATCTAAAGGAATTATTATGACTCGCCCAACCAAAATGAAAACAATTGGTATTCTTGGCGGTATGAGCAATCAAGCTACGTCTGAATACTATCGAATGATAAATGAACTTGTTAACCAGCGCTTAGGCGGTTGGGAAATTGCCGAAACACTCATTCAAGGGGTAAACTTTGGCAATATTGAACATTATGTAAGGAACGGACTTTGGGCTGAAGCTCGTTCGTATATCGAAGCCAAAGCAAAAGGTGCTGAACTCGGTGGCGCAGACATGCTGATATGTGTGAGTAATACAATGCACTGCGTTCTCGATAATATTGATAACGTGGTCAACATTCCGTTTATTCACATTAGCGACCCTACAGGACGAGCAATACAGCATGCAGGACTAAGAAAAGTCGGTATATTAGGAACAAAGCCCGTTATGGAAGCTCGCTACATTAAAGACCGTTTTAAACAAAATTTTAATATTGATGTGATTTCGCCAAATGAAGCGGACCAAGTCAGCGTAGATAACATCATCTTTGACGAACTTGTTAGAAGGAAAATAACGGCAGCTTCGAAGCAAGTATATATAAAAGTATGCGAAAATTTGTTAGCAAACGGCGCGCAGGGCATCATACTAGGCTGTACTGAGATATTTTTGTTATTGAAGCCAGAAGATTTTCCTCAGGCCCCTTTATTTAATACAGCTGAGCTTCATGCTCAGGCAGCTGTTGACTTAGCTTTATCGGAAATGCAGCATGAAACTGCAGCGCAATAATTAGCATTATAGGTTGAGTAAAATTAGCATAGGCAGGCCGATGCTAATAATAAATACGGCAATAACAATTAATACATTTTTTTTAGTCAATTGAAAATGATGTCTGCCAATATCTTGGTTTTTATTCATGCATCCGTCCTTTCAATAGTAGTATAAAGACAATGTTACAAATAAACAGTAAGCAAAGTATAGCCAACTATCGTAATTGGTACCGACAATATCGTACTAATTGCAATGATATGAGCTGCCAATTGATGATTCCCCCCAATCTTACGCACCATGATGTAGCTAGCTGCTGCAGTCGGGGCAATAGACATAAGATAAACAATACCAAGTTTCATTCCTCTTATATCGAAATAGATTGCAGCAAAAACAATAACGCTTGGGTACACTAAACATTTTACGAATATACTTAACGCTGCCGCTTTTGCATCATTCCTAATGCTAGAGAAACGCAGTGCAGCACCTGTGCATAGAAGGGCTAATGGCAGAGTTAGTTGCGCAAAGTAACCTGCACTATTGAGTAATATATTAGGAATTTCAACATTAAATTTCGAAACTAAAAGCGCAGTCACGATAGACAAAATTATTGGGTTACTAATAACGCCTTTGACGACTTTAATGAAGGATGTTTTGCTATCTAAGTAGAAGTTTAAGATGCCAACACTAATTATATTATAAGTAATTGTAAGGGCACCTAAGTAAATAGAACCTAATGCCAGACCAGCATCGCCATACGCATTCGAACAATAAGCTAATCCGATAATGCCCATGTTCGAGCGAAACGCGCCCTGAATAACAACACCCCGATCACTGCGCTTAGTAACTAAAAATGGGCTAATAAGCATTAAAATAGCACAAATTATTATGGTGCCGGTCACCCCAATTAATAATATATTGAGTTGTGACATTGCATCGATATTGCCTTTACTGATGGTAGTAAATAATAGCGCTGGCAGCGCGAAATTAAAAATTAGTCGACTCGCGCGCTCAACAAAGTCATCGGTCATTAAACCACTTCTGTAGAGGCCATATCCGAATGCGATTAATAAAATGACAGGGCCAATGACAGAAAACGCAAAATCGAAAATGTTTGTTGTATCCAACACAGAACGTCTCAGGGAAAAATATTAAGATGATGATACGCGCTTTAATTTGGTATTTGTAAGAATTACGTCTAAAGGCGGTAAAGTTTTTAAAGGTGGGATAATAGTGATGACTCTGGCTTATCATTAGTAAGCGCAGAGTCATCAAAAAGCGTAACTACTTTAAATTATTGCGGCCTTTTTTAACGCAATTCTCGACGTAATATTTTACCAACCGTCGACTTCGGCAACTCATCAATCACATGTAATTCTTTTGGGATTTTATAGCCCGTTAATAGGACTCGACAATGATTCAGAACATCCTCTTTATCAAGTTCACCTTTACACGTCACATATGCGCATACGCGTTCCCCAGTCCTATCATCTGGCCTACCAATAACGGCAGCTTCAAGCACATCAGGATGTTTAGTAAGTGCGTCTTCAATTTCGTTTGGATAAACATTGAAGCCTGATACGATAATCATATCTTTTAGGCGATCGACAATTTTAATACTACCATCAGGAAGCCTTACACCAACATCACCGGTTTTGAAGTAACCATTAGCAGTCATCACTTTAGCCGTCTCGTCTGGTCGTTGCCAGTAGCCTTTCATTACTTGCGGACCCTTGGCTGCTATTTGGCCTTCTTTTCCATCGGCAACTGGTTTATCGTTTTCGTCCAACAGTTGGATGTCTGTATGTGAAACTGGAGGTCCGACGGTACCAATTTTTTCATTGCCTGGTTCGTTGAAAGCCAACACAGGTGCCGTCTCAGACAATCCATAACCCTCAGTAACAGTACAGCCGGTAGTTTTTTTCCAGAGGTCAGCAGCTGAACTGGTCAAGGCTGTGCCACCAGACATAGTAAGCGTTAACTTACTGAAGTCTAATGATGGGAACTCGGGGTGGGCGCATAGGCCCATAAACAAAGTATTCAAGCCTGCTAAAGCAGTAAATTTATAGGGCTTAATTTGTTGTACAAAGGCATCCATATCTCTTGGGTTGGGGATCAGTACGCACATCGCACCTTTTGCGAACAAGGTCATCATGCACACGGTAAAGGCATAGATATGGTAGAGAGGAAGCGGACAAATAATAATTTCGTCACTATCTTTAAAGCCTTTCCCCAAGCGCTCAAGGGTTTGAATACTGTTGGCAAGTACGTTTCTATGAGTTAGCTCAGCGCCTTTAGATACGCCGGTAGTGCCGCCTGTGTATTGTAAAATACAGCCATCATCAAGGGATATTTGTGGACGAACTGGTAGATGAAGATCCTTCGCGTCTTCAAATACTTGAATAAAACAAGGGTAACCGGAAGTCGATTTTTGTTGGCTTAGCATCTGATTTGCTGCCGTTACTATTACGCTTTGTATCTGTGTTTGACTTTTTATCTCTTCATATTTAGGTACAAAATCTTCTAGTATAACTAGCGCCTTTGCTCCTGAATCGCTAAATTGATGCGCCATTTCAGTTGGAGTGTAAAGTGGGTTGGTATTCACAATAACTAAGCCTGCTCGAAGAGCACCATAAACAGCAATTGGATTTTGCAATAAATTGGGTAATTGAATCGCAATTCTGTCACCAGGCACTAAGTTGCCTTTGGTCAATAGCCAAGCGCCAAATTGAGCTGATAACACATCAATTTCAGCGAAGCTCATTGTTTGTCCTAGTGCATTGTATGCTGGTTTACTATTATATTTTGCAAAGGTTTCTTCAATATAATCTGCAAGAGAACTAATATGAGCCGGTATTACTAATTGCTCAGTCATGTCGCATCCTTAATCTGTAAAGTGAGTTTTTAAATTAAATAAGAAAATAAATTTAAGCAGTCGTTAGCGCATATTTGTCATCATAGAAACTCGATGTCATAGAGGCACAGTCATGTCATTATTTAACTTAGTTTGAGATAGTCTTAATTGGATGAAATTAACATTCAATTTACATTATAACCAGTTATTGATGATTTTTACTGAGATTTAAGGGGGATTTATAGTCTAACTATCGCTAAGTTATAATAAATAGAAATAGAACATCGTGGAATTAGTTACGTGCACAACTTTTAATTAGCTGCTTTAACTGTGTTTGTTCTACTTTTGATTAATCCAAAAACGGCGCCACCAATTGCTCCGGCTATGCTCTGCGTAAGTAAACCTGAAAGTCCTCTGGCACCAGCAATTATGCTCACATTCAATATCGGATGCATTGCAGCGAGTATGGTAAACATTGCAACAGCCCCAGCCATTGCATACAACCAAATTTGTGATTTTTGCGGGTTATTGATCGTATTGTTTACCGGTTTTTTTAGCAATGTTTTTGCGATCAAAACAGCGACCGACATAGCAATCAGCATGCCTATTAGTACAATGACGCCATAAGTGGGTAGCAATCCTACAAAATCAACAAAAACCGTTTTTATACGAATACTCAAAGGAATTTCAGCGCCGACAGATATTAACCCCGATAGAACTGATTGAGTGTGCAAGGCACTAGCAATTAAAAAAGTAATGATTGTAGTAACCAATAGTTGAAAAAGAAATAAGCTAAAACGCACTAATTTAGTTCTTTGAGGATTGTTAATTTGGCTTTCCAATGTTTTTACTCTCTCTTTAGGCTTGCTGTTACTATATATGTTTTTTTCTTAAGTTGTGATTATTATGTTCTCGTTTTATTATGCTTGCAGCAAGAAAAAAATGATTCACTTTCTGTAATTTTCTCTTTTAAAAAGGATAATGATGCTTAACAAGTTCCCCACGTTCATTGCTAGATTTATTGCTTCATCCTTAGTGCTAGTCGCGTTTAATTGGCAAATAGCATATGCCCAGTCTGCCCCAGCTCTTGTTGATACCAATTTTGATGTGGAATTAGTTGTCGGTGGATTACCCAAAGCATGGTCAATTAACCTTTCTCCATATAATGAAATGTTTGTAACGGACAGAAGCGGAAGCATCATCGTATATGACCAAAAGTGGAACAAACAAACTTTTACGACTCCAATAACCGATTTAATTGTAGATAGTCAGGGCGGATTTCTCGATTTAGCTTTTCATCCTGATTTTGAAACAAACTCGTGGATATATTTAACTTATAGTGCGGGAACAAGCGACTCAAATCGATTGAAAGTAGTTAGATTTAAAATGCCAGACTCGGGCAATGAAATTACAACAGTCGAAGACATTTTTAGTGTCAATACAGACAAAAATACGCCAGTACATTATGCTGGTCGTCTCGCATTTTTAGCCGATAACAGCCTGCTTATAAGCACTGGCGATGGTTTCGATTTTCGTGAGCAAGCGCAGGTTAAGTCCTCGCACTTAGGTAAAATAATAAGAGTTAGTGATATAGGTAAAGCCTTAGCTGATAATCCTTTCTTCGAGAAAGAGATGCCTAACAGCAATGCCGGTTATGTATATAGCCTGGGGCATCGTAACCCACAAGCATTATTGGTAAGCGATTCAGGTTTGATTATTTCGCATGAGCACGGTCCTGCGGGTGGCGATGAGATTAATGTTATTGAAAAAGGCAATAATTATGGTTGGCCAATTATTACCAACGGTAAAGATTATTCGGGGGCAGTGATCACTCCGTTTACTGAATACCCCGGAATGCAACAACCTGAATTTGATTGGACGCCCTCTATTGCGCCCTCAGGTATGATTTTATATGGGGCGGATAAATTTCCGTCTTTAACTCAACATTTAATTGTGACTTCACTTAAGTTTAAGCAGCTTAGAGCCTTGTTGCTAGATGGAGAGAAGGTTTCGAATGAGCGTATATTACTGCCAAATTTTGATCATAGACTCCGGGATATAGAACAAGACAGTGATGGAAATATTTTATTATTAACCGATGGTGATAATACCAAAATTTTTAAGCTGATTACCAAATAGACTAAATATAAATCAAATCCGTTAACATTATTCAAACAATTAGTTTGATGAATATCGGCTATAATTCGACAAAAAGCTTTTGCCATTCATATTCTTAACGTTAAGCGTTATAATATATGTACATTTTTAAAATCAAGTTTATTCCTGCAGGTTAGTTCTATTTATACGAACAACTGATATGAACAAAAACCAGCATAAAAAAGAGGGTTAAATAGTGTTAGAAGATTATCGTAAACACGTAGAAGAACGTGCCGCTGAAGGTATTCCACCAAAGCCATTGAATCCAGAGCAAGTTGCTGGCCTGGTTGAACTATTGAAAAATCCGCCAGCAGGCGAAGAAGCATTTCTATTAGAATTAATTTCAGAACGCGTGCCTCCTGGCGTTGATGAAGCCGCTTATGTTAAAGCTGTATTTTTAAGCGCTATTGCTAAAGGCGAAGAGTCTTGCGAATTAGTTAGTGCTGATGCTGCGGTGCAGTTACTCGGTAACATGCACGGTGGTTATAACATCGAAACTCTCGTCGGTTTGCTAGACAATAATGATTTAGCTGAACTTGCTGCAGAAGAGCTTAAGCATACCTTATTGATGTTTGATGCTTTCCATGATGTTGATGAGAAGCATAAAGCTGGCAATGCATTTGCGACTGATATTATGCATTCTTGGGCTGAAGGCGAGTGGTTTACTTCTCGCGATGATCTAGCTGAGAAAATCACAATGTCTGTTTTCAAAGTGACGGGTGAAACGAATACTGATGATTTGTCACCAGCACCGGATGCTTGGTCTCGTCCTGACATTCCTCTGCATGCTCGGGCAATGTTTAAAATGACACGTGACGGCTTAACACCAGAAGTTCATGGTGAGCTAGGTCCACTTGCTCAAATTGAACAAATTAAAGCGAAAGGCCATCCTGTTGTATTCGTCGGTGATGTTGTCGGCACAGGGTCTTCGCGCAAATCAGCAACTAACTCAGTACTGTGGTTCTTTGGTGATGACCTTCCTGGCGTCCCAAATAAACGCGGTGGCGGCGTTTGTATCGGCGGCAACGTTGCTCCTATTTTCTTCAACACAATGGAAGATGCAGGTGCACTAGTATTTGAAGCTGATGTCGACAAATTAAACATGGGTGATGTGATTGATATCTATCCATTCGCTGGTGAAGTTAAAAATGCTGAAACAGGCGAACTACTTTCGACTTTTGAATACAAGTCAGACGTATTACTTGATGAAGTTCGTGCTGGTGGTCGTATTAACCTAATTATCGGTCGTGGCTTAACTGATAAAGCTCGCGAAGCGCTAGGTTTAGAAACAAATGATATGTTCCGTAAGCCTCTAGTTCCAGCTGCATCCACCAAAGGCTTTACATTAGCCCAAAAAATGGTCGGTAAAGCATGTGGCGTAGAAGGTATTCGCCCAGGTACTTACTGCGAACCTAAAATGACTACCGTAGGATCACAAGATACAACGGGTCCTATGACGCGTGATGAGCTGAAAGACTTAGCATGTTTAGGCTTCACTGCCGACTTAACAATGCAGTCATTTTGTCACACTGCTGCTTACCCGAAGCCGGTAGATATCGATACTCAGCATACATTACCTGATTTCATTATGAATCGTGGTGGTGTGTCGCTGCGTCCGGGTGATGGTATTATCCATTCTTGGTTAAACCGCATGTTATTGCCAGATACAGTTGGTACAGGCGGTGATTCACATACGCGTTTCCCAATGGGGATTTCATTCCCTGCTGGTTCTGGCTTAGTTGCATTCGCAGCCGCCACGGGTGTTATGCCTCTGGATATGCCAGAATCAATATTGGTTCGCTTTAAAGGCAAAATGAAGCCAGGCATTACGCTTCGTGATTTAGTTCACGCTATTCCGTTATACGGCATTAAGAACGGTTTATTGACTGTTGCTAAGAAAGGCAAAATCAATGCATTCTCTGGTCGTATACTCGAAATTGAAGGTTTAAATGATTTAACTGTTGAGCAAGCATTCGAATTGTCTGACGCCTCTGCCGAGCGATCTGCTGCAGGTTGTACAATCAAATTGTCTGAAGAGTCAATAGCCGAGTACTTGACATCAAACATCACGATGCTCCGCTGGATGATAAACGAAGGCTATGGCGACCCGAGAACATTAGAGCGTCGCGCGCGCAAAATGGAAGAATGGTTAGCTAAGCCGACACTAATGCAAGCTGATGCGGATGCAGAATACGTAGAAGTACTTGAAATTGATTTAGCT
This sequence comes from uncultured Glaciecola sp., assembly GCF_937770335.1. GTDB lineage: Bacteria > Pseudomonadota > Gammaproteobacteria > Enterobacterales > Alteromonadaceae > Glaciecola. Next base: position 261,793 of record NZ_CALJHY010000001.1, on the reverse strand, counting down.
GAAATTAACGAGCCAATTTTGTGTTGTCCAAACGATCCGGATGATGCTAGAACATTATCTGAAGTTGCTGGCGACAAGGTTGATGAAGTATTCATTGGATCATGTATGACCAATATTGGTCACTTCAGAGCTGCTGGTAAGCTTCTTGAGCAATTCAAAGGCACATTGCCAACACGTTTGTGGATGTCTCCGCCAACTAAAATGGATGAAGCTCAGTTAATGGAAGAGGGCTACTTCAGTATTTATGGTAAAGCTGGCGTAAGAATGGAAATGTCAGGTTGTTCATTATGTATGGGTAACCAAGCACGAGTACTTGCAGGTGCGACAGTATTATCGACATCAACGCGTAACTTCCCGAACCGTTTAGGTGATGGCGCAAATGTATACTTATGTTCAGCTGAAATGGCTGCTGTTGGTGCTATTGTTGGTCGTATACCAACTGCTGATGAATATATGGAATACGCGAGTAAAATTGAATCAATGAGTAGTGAAGTGTTCCGCTACTTGAACTTTGATCGCATGTCTAAGTTTAGCAAAGCTGCTGAAGCAGCCAAAGCAAACATCATTCCAGCGTTGAATATCGCTTAATTTCGATACAATGTTGGTAAGGTAAGCGGCTGCTTTACGCAACGTTTACTCACATATGATAAATACTAAAAACGCTGAGACTCTGCATAAGAGCTTCGGCGTTTTTTACATTTATTTTGCAGCTTAGTGCTAAATCTTTCTGTAAAGAACAAAAAAGTCATTAACAGACATTTGATTTACCTACATACTAAGTGGTATTGAAAAAAAGAATGAGCAAACAACGTAACTAAAGCAAAATGCGTTAATAATGATTACAACAAGGATTGGGTCGTGAAAAATAACTTATACAGCAACGTCATCGGCTTGGTTGCCATTATAGTCATCTCGTTATTCTCGGTACAAGCTTTAGCACAAAAAAGCAATACAACCGATTTAGCAAAGCATATTAAGGCTGATGTAAAGCAAGTAATAATGGATGCTAGAGATGAACTAACTGAAGACGAGTTAGCCTTACTCATGGATGACAGTAATATCAACATCGTGTTTGCTAACATATCTCTTCAAGTTGAGTTTGCCGACTCTTTTGAAGAAAGAGCCCTTGGACTAATGTACCGTAAAGATTTGTGTGAAGACTGTGGCATGCTTTTTCAGTTTGATGACGAGCGCATAGGAAGTATCTGGATGAAGAACACCTTCGTTCCACTAGATTTGGCTTATATTACTGTAGATGGTTATATAGTAGATATTAAGCAATTAAAACCGCATGACCTTACTTCAGTAAAATCATCCAAGCCGGTACTTTATGCTTTGGAAATGAATCAGGGATGGTTCGCCAAAAATGTGATAAGAGTGGGTGATAAAATATCTATAGAAGGCCGTGTTAAGCATCCTTCATTCAAGTAGTTTACATTCGCTACGCCTAACAGATATCTATAACGTGTTTCTTTGGATTAATAGAAAGGAAGAAAAAAGTAAATGAATTCAGCGTTGAATGTTGCCAAATTTGGCGGAACAAGCCTAGCTACCTATGAGACTATGGGTAATTGTGCAAAAATAATCGCTAACAATAGCAATACTAGAATTGTGGTAGTTAGTGCTTCTGCAGGGGTGACTAACCATTTAGTGGCGCTAGCTAATACAGCTTTGACTAGTCAGCGAATTGAAGAAATTGTAGAGAACATCAAAGAAATTGAGCTCGCTATTGTCGCTAAGTTAAAAAAACCAGAAGAGGTTAAAGACAAGCTCAATGCTTTGTTAGTTGAACTAACCGATTTAGCAAAACATGAAGAAATCAATTTCAGAGACGATTTAAAAGATGCATTAGTGTCGATGGGTGAACGTATGTCTTCATTATTGTTTGCTGCGGTGCTTAGAGAGTTCGCTGTCTCAGCGAGTAATTTCGACGTTAGAAAAGTGATGCGCACAGACTCAATATTTACTCAAGCCGCACCCGATCTTGGCGTTATACGACAACTTGCACAGTCATTGTTAATCCCTGAATTATATACTTCGGTGATTGTGACGCAAGGTTTCGTCGGTGCTGATGATCAAGGTAGAACAACAACGCTTGGCCGCGGTGGTTCTGATTTTACAGCCGCTCTCCTCGCCGAGGCTATTGATGCAGAAACTTGTGAAATATGGACTGATGTCATTGGTGTTTATACAACTGACCCGCGCATAACCGACAAAGCACGCCCTTTATCTGAACTGAGTTTTGAAGAAGCGGCAGAAATGGCAACTTTTGGTGCAAAAGTACTCCATCCAGCAACAATGGAACCTGCGCTTAGGCAAGACATAAAGGTGTTCGTAGGCTCTAGTCGCGAACCTGATAAGGGAGGCACTTGGATTGTCAGAAATTGTGAACATGAACCTTCATATAGAGCGATAACTAGGCGTAAAGACCAAGTCATGGTCACCGTAAAGACGCCCAAGATGATGTATGCCCAAGGTTTCCTACAGAGTGTTTTTACAATTATAGCAAAACATAATTTGTCAGTGGATTTGGTAACGACCTCTGAGATCTCAGTATCGTTTACACTCGACAACCCACCTAATTCTGTATCTGAAAAAATGAATAAAGAAACGCTTGCTGAATTAACCACAATTTGTGATGTAACTGTCGAGCAGGGATATGATGTGGTGACTGTAGTGGGTAACAATATGCAGAGTTCTGCAGGTGTATCGAGTAAGATATTTGAGGCTGTGACAGACTTTAATTTGCGCATGATATGTTTCGGCGCAAACCCACATAACTTATCGTTTGTGGTGAGTAATATCGATAGTGAAGATGTCGTTAAGGTGTTGCACAAAGCTTTATTTGAGTAGTTAAATTAGCTATGGTTGATAAGTATCAATTTATAAAAGAGCGACTTCGAATTAATCCGAAATCGCTCTTTTTGTTTTAACGATCAATATTTTGCTCAAACTTGCATGTTACAGCTATATCTAGTTTCTTTGCCGTTAAAAAGGCGAAACCTTAGACCTTAAATGTGCCAATAGACTCTTGCAGTTCATCGGCTAGTCTAGCAACTTCAGCACTGGATATAGTTGTCTGCTGCGCTCCTAAAGTTGTCTCTTCGGCAATACCAACGATGGTCTCAAGCTTTTCGCTAATTTCAGCGGAGACCTGATTTTGCTCGCGTGCAGCTTGCTCAATTCGAGTACTAACTTCATGCGCTTTGTGTACAGCGTCTGTTATCAAATCTAATGCTTGTGCTGCTTTTTCAGTTTGAGCTACACAAATCTCGGCTTGATGCTTACCTTGCGTCATAACAGTTACCGCTTTTTCAGCGCCTGCTTGCAACACTTCTATCATTGAATTAATTTCTTGAGTCGACTTTTGAGTCCGACTTGCTAAAGTACGAACTTCATCCGCAACGACTGCAAATCCGCGGCCTTGCTCACCAGCTCTAGCGGCTTCAATGGCAGCATTTAACGCGAGTAGGTTGGTTTGGTCTGCTACACCGCGAATAACATCAAGAATACCGCCAATTGAGGCACTGTCCTCATGCAGCTTGTTGATCACATTAGCGGCTTCTTCTACATCACGAGCAAGGACTTCAATTGTACGCTTATTTTCCATTGAAATTTGCTTCACTTTTTCCGCTTCTTCATCGGCGTGACCAATTTCTTTCAGAGTATCGTCAGCACTTTGCAATACCAATTGAGACGTACTGTGCATTTCAGTTGTTGCCGCAGCAACTTGTGATATTTGAGATTTCTGCTCTTGTATAGATCTTGTTGTTTGTTCTGTAACTGAAGATGTTTCACCTGACGCAGCTGCAAGTTGCTCCGCTCTGCCATGGATCCCTTCAATCAGTGTTTTAAGATTTTGAATGAGAGAGTTGCAGTTTTTCGAAAGTACACCGAACTCGTCTGTAGAAGAATCATCTAAACGATGCGTGAGGTCACCAGAGGAGGCTATTCTGAGAAGCTCATTGACTTTAGCTAACGGTTTTGTAATAGCCGTGACGCTTTTGTAAGCGGTAAAGGTCGCAATAGCAAGAGAGACCAAAACCATAATAATAACCAATTGTATGCTAGAACCCACTTGGTCACTCACGCCCTGCTTTACTGATGAAGCTTTGTTATTTGCTAATTCTAGCAACTTTTCTAATGAATTGAGCCCTCGGGAAATATCTTCATCCGATGCAATTAAAAATTTTTCTGAGTCATTCGCTCTTTCTAGCATACTCACTTGATTAGCTAGAATACCGCTAGATCCTAAAATAGTTTCTTTAATCGTTTCTATTAAATCGCTTACTTCATCCAACGTTCCAGTATTGTCCTGTCCATCAGCGGTATCTTGCATGCTAGCAAAACGTTCTTCAGCTTGAGTCATCATGACAAGGACTCCTTGGCCACGAATTTCTGCTCGCTGCAAGGTTTCGCTAGAAACATACTCAGCAACAGAGGATAAAATTGACAGTAAATTTGACTCTAGAGTGACCCCTTCAACCGCCACTTTAGAAAGTAGAGTTGAGTCAATGACAGCATCTAAGTCGGCAAAGTCTAAAAGTAAGGATGTCGCATCATCAGCACTATCCTCTATAATCGCGTACTCAGCTTTTACGCTATCGTTGAGATCTTGTTCCAAAAGGTGATTATTGTAGACTTCGATTGCATTTGTAGAGTAGCTTTCATAAACAGCTTCAACAGCACTAAGCGCAATTTTCAAGTTACTTTCAGATTGAACAACATCGCGTAACTCCGCTAGTTCTTCTTTAAAACTACTTTTGTTCGCCTCAAATGCGGCAAGCTTTTCATTTAATTCGCTTTGATTTGTCGTTACATAAGCTTCAAAGGTCAAGCGTCCCATATTAAGGAACGATGCTTTTAAGCTATTGCTGCCGCCGACAGTGGGCAACGCTAAATCACTGACCTCTTCAGTAGCACCCTCAATCTTATTTAGACTGACAAGAGAAAGTATACTTAACAACACGAGCAGAAAACTGATGATGGTAAATCCGCTAATGACTCGCATTTTTACTGTAAGATTCATTTTTGACCCTTAATTACCCGATTTTGTGGCAACAATTACGACTTTCTGAAAATCCGATTTAGTGTAGTTGATTTCACCTAACACCCGTGCACGCAGTATTATAGCTATGTCTACTAGATGGTATCGGAAAGCAACCGTTTTTCTTTAAGCTTGTTGCGAAAAAAATTGCTTTGTTTCAATACAATAAAGCGTCATTTGCTTACCCCATACAAAACCGGTGTCGAGTGCAATTATCTTTTCATTATTGGTTTCACCCATTAAAGATGCCCAATGACCAAATAAAAGCACTTTGTTTTTTTTCAAACTAGGATTGGGACAACGATACCAAGGTGTCAGTTCTGCTGGTGCGAGATCGGAGTGACATTTAGTTTTGAATTCGAGCGCGTCGCCATTTAGAAAACGCATTCGCGTGAGGGCGTTTACGATAAACCTAAGACGGTCCGCACCTTCTAAGTCGTCGTTCCAAATGGCTGGAGAATTACCATACATTTTCTTCAAAAATTGAAGTCGATGACTACCCATTAAAGCTTCACTGACTTCATCCGAAAGTGAAATAGCTTTTTTTGTAGACCACATCGGGTATAAGCCTGCGTGTGATATTAAGTGATTTTTTGCAGGCTTTAAAGCCAATTTTTTAGTACACAACCAATCGATAAGCTCATCAAAGGATTTGTGTTTAATTAAAGGATCTAATTTATCGACCGGTTTGGGTGTGCTGATGCCGTAAGCCATCGCAATCAGATGTAAGTCGTGATTACCTAATACGGTATCAAAATGTGGAGTACCTAAGTCCTTTAAAAACATAAGAGTTTCTAGTGACTGGGGACCTCGTGCAATAAGGTCTCCAACTGCCCACAATTTATCTGTTTTCGGATCAAACCCTGCACTTTTAAGAAGTTTGCGTAATCCTTTGTAACACCCTTGAATATCGCCAACGACATAATTATTCATAGCGAAAACTAATGGATACTATTTGGTTTTGATAAATTAAATACGGGGATCGGTTCACGATGAAATTGCCCGTCAGCAAATTGAAATTCGTAATAACCTTCCATAGTCCCAACTTCGGTCTTTATCATTGAGGCGCTTGTGTATTCAAAACTCTCATTCGGCTGAATAATAGGTTGTTCACCCACAACACCTTCACCTTGTACCTCTACTTTTTCACCGTCACCATTAGTAATTAACCAATATCGATTTTTAAGCTGAGCCTGTTGAGACAGGTTATTGTTAATGGTCACCGTGTAGCTAAAAACGTAAACAGGGGTTTTGTCACCACTATCCTGAAGACCAATAAATCTTGTTTTTGTGCTAATACCTAATGATTTCTTCATCGTGTTATTCTGCCTTTTGTAACGCTATTCCAGCTTCTACCCGCTTTTTTTCAACGTAATTTGCTAGTAAAGCAAACTGTTGTAAAGATAAGGCTTCGGCTCTCAATTCAGGTTTTATGCCCAATGCTTCTATTTCTTCATGCGTCATTAACTCTTTTAAACTATTACGAATAGTCTTACGGCGCTGATTAAATGCAGTAGTAACGACTTGCTGTAAGCGATCGATGTTGTCAACTTGGGCTGGTGGTGTTGCGTGCGGAATGAGCCTAACAAAAGCAGAGTCTACTTTTGGAGCCGGTTTAAATGCGCTTGGTGGAACAGCGACAACGGGAATCGGTAGACAATAATATTGTGCCATGACCGATAAACGACCATAAAGTTTGTCACCGTGAGTTGCACATAGGCGCTTTACCACTTCATTTTGTAACATGAAGTGCATATCCTTGACTTTTTTAGTGAAAGAAAATAAATGGAACATTAATGGAGTTGAAATATTATAGGGGAGGTTACCAAAAATTCTTAAATCACCGTCGGTCTTAACTAAACTAGCGAAATCAAATTTCAGTGCATCTTCTTCTATAACGGTTAATTTTTTACCTAAGAATGGATGTTCACGTAGTCTTTTTGCTAAGTCTCTATCGAGCTCAACAACGGTCAAATGATCCACTTCTTCTGCAACGAGGTCGGTTAACGCGCCTAAGCCCGGTCCAATCTCTACCAAGTTTTCGCCTGGTTTTGGGTTAATAGCGGATACTATTTGATCAATCACATATTGATCGTGTAAAAAGTTTTGACCGAAGCGTTTTCTTGCTGTGTGGCCTAAATGCTTTTGGCTCATGTCTTTTTCCTAGCCAACTTGATGGCTTTCTTTATTGCCATACTGAAACTACCACAATCAATATTACCTGAACCGGCCAGATCGGCAGCAGTGCCATGATCAACTGAGGTTCTGATAAAAGGGAGGCCAAGAGTGATATTCACTGATGCACCGAAACCTTTGTATTTCAATACTGGTAAACCTTGATCGTGATACATCGCCAATACGGCATCAGCTTGTTCTAAATACTTAGGTTGGAAAATAGTGTCCGCAGGAAGCGGGCCTACTAAGTCAATCCCTTGTGCGCGCAGCTCATTCAATTTAGGGGTAATCACCAATATTTCTTCTTTACCTAAATGGCCATCTTCTCCGGCATGTGGATTTAGACCACAAACATAGATCTTAGGTGATTCGATACCAAATTTTAGCTTCATGTCGGTATGTATAATATGAATCACTTTGTCGAGGCGCTCTGGTGTGATTGCTTGTGAAACATATTGCAATGGAATGTGCGTTGTCGCTAGACACACGCGCAAACCTTCAGTCGCAAGCATCATAACTACGTCGCTGCAGTTAGATTGATTGGCAAAAAACTCAGTGTGACCACTGAACGAAATACCCGCTTTATTTATGATACCTTTGTGCACAGGGCCAGTAACAACAGCGTCGAATTTGCCACTAATATTTTCATCACAAGCTTGACGCAGGGTCTCAACAACATAATGACCATTCTCGCTATCTAACTCTCCCGCTATTACCGGAACGCTCACAGGAATATGCTTAACAATTAATTGCCCGGGTTGCTGTAGGTAAGTACTATCCGCTTCATAAGGAATAATATCTAGCTCAATACCAAGCAGTTTTGCCCTGTCTTGCAGCATATCCGAATCCGCATAGACCACCAACTGAGCATCCCAATGTTGCTGAGATAGTATAATGATCAGGTCTGGGCCAATACCTGCTGGCTCACCCGGTGTAACCGCAATCTTTAGAATTTCTGACATTACAGATCTTTTTTATCAAGTAATTCAATGTAAGCACCATCGCGCATTTCACGTAACCAAGTATCAGTTTCTTCATTGAATTTTCTGTTAAATAATAATTGATATGCGCGATCTTCTTTACGTTTTTCTGTCGCATCATCAATACGACGATCAATTAACTGTATCAAATGCCAACCGTGCACAGTTCTAATTGGTTGGCTGTATTCATCTTTCTTAAGTGTACTAAGTGATTGTTTAAACTCAGGTACATATATACTAGGGTCATTCCAACCCAATACGCCGCCTTTCAAAGCTGAGCCAGGGTCTTCCGAGTATTCTTTTGCTAGCTTGGCGAAATCTTCTTCACCTTCAATAAGCTTAGTACGGAATTCTTTAAGCATCTTCTCTGCTTTTTGGTCGCTAAGAATAATAGATGGTGTCACTAAAATATGACGTGCATTAACTTCCTCAACCTCAACAATCTCGACGCCTCTTAATTCTAATATTTTCAAAACGTGAAAACCGGCTCCACTGCGTAATGGACCAATCAAGGCATCTTTTTTCTTGCTTTGTATTGCTTCGGCAAACAGCGTCGGCATAGAGTTAACATTCATAAAACCCAAGTCACCGCCTTCAAGCGCCTTTGGACCAGAAGAAGATGCAATGGCAATTTTGGTAAAATCAGAACCAGAGTTTAATAGCTCAAGAACTTTGTCTGCAGTCTCCCTTGATGTGGAAATTTGATCTTCGGTTGCACCTGATGGTACCGCGATAAGGATATGACCTAAACGATACTCAGCTTGCTCCGCACCTTGTTGGTTGATCAAGTTAACCAAAGTACTGATTTCTTGTGGTGTGATATAAACACGACGTCTTACATTTGCGCGGGTTACTTCACCTGTTATTAATTCTTCACGTACTTTTTCGCGATAGACTTCATACGACAAGCCGTCAACTTGAACTTTGTCGCGCAACTGCTCGACACTGATATTGTCTTCCTTTGCAATATTGCCGATAGTCTGGTCAAGTTGTGGGTCGCTAATTTGAATACCCATACGCTCTGCCATTTGCATTTGCAAACTCTTCAAGATTAAGCGCTCAATTGCCTGAGTACGCAAAGCTCTATCTGACGGTAACGCCTGACCTTGCGCTACTGCACCTTGTTTTACCCCATTTACAAGCTCGGATATTTCAGTTTCAAGAATTACGCCTTGGTCTACGATGACAGATACTTTGTCGAGTCTTTCTTCAACCGCGTTTGCTAGCATGCTGAAAAGCATGGAAGCACTCAGTAAGCTTGCTTTTAATAATCTGGATTTCATATTTTCTCTATTATATAACGTCAAAATCTAGTTAATTTAAAACATAGGGTTGGCGGTAACCAAACATACCTTGTTCTAAAATGTCGGAATTATTTCTTCGGCTGCCTATACCTTTTATAATAAATTGTAAGGCTATACCTGAATCAAACTCATCGGTTGTTCGCAAACCGGTAGCATCAAATCGATTACTCAGGCTGCGTTGATAAGTGACACGCATTGCCCAGCAACAGCTCTCGTACTGAATGCCAGTAAAGCTTTCGGTCGTTCTTGATCGTTGAGCGTCTCTATACCAACGTCCCACCCAATGCCAATTTTGGTTTATTGGCCAGCTAGCTGTCACACCAAACTGGTTTATTTCCTCTCCTGAAAGGTCACGAATATAACGATGGTTCATCTGAATCAGTTTATTATCGTCAATACGGTACTCAGTCGCAATACTACTACGTTTTACTTTTTGTGTTTGCGTAGCAACTTGAATATCAGAGTGCAAAAACCAGCGTTGGTTCACTTGCCAATCAAATTCTGCTGCCAAGGCTGAGCGCTTATCCTCCCTTGCGCTACTTATCAATTTACTATCTTGTAAGTAAAATATTTGTCCAACACTCAACACGAGTTTCTCTCTATTTTGTTGGTCTACTAATCTAGCTGTGGCACCCAGAGTAAATTGATTGTTATCGTTAATTCGATCCAAACCAGTAAATTCCTGACCTCGAAACAAATTATTAAAGGTTGTTAACAGGGGCGTCGTATCATACAGACCTATATTGTCTTGTTCCTCGAAGCTTGTGTAAAGGTACTGTGTTTTGGGTTCGATGGTAAGTAAGTACTTATTATCTAATACTAAGTCTTCTTTTTCAAAAATAAGTGAACCGTATAATCTTCCTTGGCCGATGGTTCTGCTAACGCTTTCGTCCAACGCACCCAATGAGCCCTCTGGCAACTCTTGTTCATAGTAGGTTTGTATTACACTAACTTCGGCTAATAATTCCCCCCAAGCACGTTGATACGGCAATGACAAACTAGGTTCAATATGAACCCGAAAAGCATTGGGTTTTGAATCCAGTGAATTTTCAAAATATGTCGCTTCACTCGCTAGCGTAAAATCAATATATTGTCCTAAGTCAGTGTCATAATTGAGTTTCATTTCTGGCAATGCACGATACACGTCCGGATGGTCGCCGACTACTTCGAAATCTCGAAAGTTCAATGAGAAATCTAGGTTAGATGAGTAGTAACTTAGTCCAAGCTGTCGGTATAAATGAGTATCCGCGCGATTATAATAGTCAGACCCGAGATCGACAATGTAGTTGTCGTCACTTATTCCACTGAAATCAATGTTTAAATTCCAGTTTTCACTGATTTTTCCTTGATGCAAATAGCGATAAAAATATCGCTCATCTTGAGTTTCAGTATCGATATCTTTAGGTAAGTATTCTAATTGGACTTCACCTTGGCTTTGGCTGAACAAATACCGAAACTCTGTTTTCAGCTGAATACCACGGTTGGTCATTATTCTTGGTGAAATAGTTGCATCATAATTAGGCGCAATATTCCAATACAATGGTTGTTCATATTCTGCACCTGTGCGACTTGAGCTGCCAATATTTGGAAACAACAAACCGCTTTGACGCTCGGCCGTCACTGGAAACGCAAAATAGGGAAGCCAAAATACAGGTACACCGCCAACATAAAACTTGGTGTTGTAAGCTTCGCCGAATGGACTGTCTTTGCCAATGACTATTTCACTTGCAAACATTTTCCAATCTTCGCTACCTTTTGGGCAAGTCGTAAATGAAACTTGCTCTAAACGTAAGCCCTGCTCACCAGAAAGTGAAAGCAAGTCGGCTGAGCCGCGCCCTGAAATGTCCTTAAACTGGTATTCAGTATCTTGCATTTGTAACAGTTTGAGATCGCTATTTAATTCAACGCCTTGACTTTCGACTTGCAGTGCTTGGTCGCGATAAAGAACATCGCCACTGGCGATGACTTGTTTGCCGTTATTGTCTATTTGTGCGACATCGGCATTAATCATTGAATTTGGACTAGTAATGGTAATGTTACCATTGAATAAAGCTGAACTGTTCTGAATCATCTGAGCAACGTCAGAACTTACTCTGATTTGTTTGTTTGTGGTTAACAGCGAAGAATCAAATTCAGTACTTTGAGGTATGCACAACTCAGTGCTTTGCGCACTTACAAAAAATGCACTGATACTGAGCGTGATGGTAGAAAAAAATTTGATCATTAAATGATTTTTTAGGTAACCTTTTTAGCTAGTCTCAGACTTTTTAAGCCATTACTAATTTTTGCATACCGACGCTTTAGCATCTAAACACTCAGAATTTTGAAGCGTTATTTTGTATAACGTTCAGATGACCCTAAATTTTAATGCTTTGAAGCAGAATAACCAACTATATTGTTGGAAAAGGGGCAATAAATACGTTTTTTTTTGTATAATGCCGAAAATTACAGCTAATTTGGGCGTAAAATACATAATGTTCTCGATTTTTACGCCATTACTTTTTTAATTTAGCGTAATCTGTGATAAATATTTTAAATTAACGCGCCAGAGGGCAATGAAAATATGCAAATTTGGGGAAAAGTTGTTGGTGTACTTTTGGGCTTCATGTTCCGCCGCGTTGCAGGTGCCATATTAGGGTTGATAGTTGGCCACATATTCGATACAACGTTCAGTAAAGACTTTTCGCAAAAAGGTGGTTTTGCTCGCTTTTTCACGACATCAGATGAAATCCAGCAACAAGCCGTTTTTTTTCATAGTTTATTTTCTGCGTTAGGTCATATTGCAAAGTCCGACGGTATAGTCACTCAAGAGGATATTCAGGTAGCGTCTGCGTTGATGGATGAAATGGACTTAACTGGTGACGTCCGATTAGAAGCACAGCAAGCGTTCAGGGACGGTAAACAACGTGATTTTGCGATTATCGAGATGCTCCAACAATTTAAACAACAATGCCATGCTCGACGAGATGTGCTACACATTTATCTGGAGATACTAATTCAAGCGTCCTGCGCGCACAAAAAGCTAGGTGCTGCCCAATATACGCTGTTAGAAAAAGTTGCTAAGGCACTGGGTTTTAGACGAGTAGAACTCGATTTCTTGATAATTACATTTGAGGCAGAACAACGCTTTCGCAACGGTAGGTCGCAAACAAACAATCAACGCCGGCAGCAAGGCCGTTATAAACAAAGTCATCAACAAGGACGCCGACAGAATCAATATGCAGATGCTAGTTCATATTCTGCAAAGGCAGAATTGGAGGATGCGTTTAAGATATTGGGCATTAAAGAAGGGGATGACTCAAGGTTGATTAAAAAAGCATATCGCAAACAAATGTCACTGCATCACCCCGATAAAGTCGCATCCAAAGGGTTGCCTGCACAGGCTCTTGAACTTGCCAAACAGAGAGCCCAAGATATTCAAGCAGCCTACGAGCTAGTTCGCAAACATAAGCATGTTTAAATGAAGACGCAGATTACTAATAGTAAAAAAGAAAAAGTTATTTTGTCTGCTGAAAATGAAATTGCTATTAACGATTTTATTAGTATGTTGTGGATTGAAAAAGGACTGAGTGACAATACTGCAGGAGCCTACAGAAGTGACCTCACTAAATTTTCTCTCTTTTTACAAAGGAACTCAATAGATAAGTGCGATTTGGTTTCAGTTCACAAAGAGGATATTCAAGCTTTCTTAACATTGCGCTTTGAAGAAAAGTTATCGCAACGATCAACATCGAGGTTTTTGAGTTCATCGCGATCTTTTTTCAAGTATGCAATTACAAAAAAATGGCGAGCCGATAACCCGACTCAGGGTATAAGTAACCCTAAACTACCCAGTTACCTACCCAGCACATTAACGGAGCAACAAGTAGACGACTTATTGGCGGCTCCAAATGATGATGATCCTATTAATGCTCGCGATAAAGCGATGCTAGAAGTATTGTACGCCACTGGTATTCGAGTATCAGAGTTAGTCAATTTGCAGATGAACGAAGTGAGTTTGTTACAGGGGGTTATCAGAGTTATGGGTAAAGGAAATAAAGAGCGCTTAGTCCCCTTAGGTGAAGTTGCAATTGATTGTTTAGCCGGGTATTTGAAAGAATGGCGCCCGCAACTATTGAGCAAACCAAGTAATACTATTTTTCCGAGTAAGCGCGGTACAACGATGACGAGACAAACTTTTTGGCATCGTATAAAATTGCACGCAAAGCAAGCTGGTATTCAGGTTCATTTGTCACCGCATACGTTAAGGCATGCATTCGCTACGCATCTGCTAAACCACGGAGCTGATTTGCGCGTGGTACAAATGTTATTAGGGCACAGTGACTTGTCGACAACGCAAATTTATACCCATGTTGCCACTGAAAGACTTCAATCTTTGGTAAAAAACCATCATCCAAGGGGGTAGCTTTTTGCCATCGTGTTTTTTTATCGATGTGTTTTATGTAAGTGGCTTACATTTAAGGCAACGTTGAATGTTTTTACAAAAAACAACGGTCTCTATATTTTGAACGAATTAATTATTTAACGATTATCTGTTACACCGTGTTTCTTTTGGGGTTTTATATGAATTATATCAATAGGTTAATAATAGCATCGAAGCTTGTTGTTATATCAGCTATGTTTTCTGCTTTAGTGTTTTCGGCAAGGGTTAATGCTGTGCAAGAGATTGCGACACAAGAGGGCGCTTCCGAAAAGTATGCTGATTTGATTTTAAAGTTTGAGCAAAAGCTAAACTTTCAAATAATATCAGTGGCGGATTCAAATGTACCTGGTTTGTTACAGATTAATACAAATACGGGTATTTTTTATGGTAGTGAAAATGGTGAATATTTTCTAAGTGCTCGAATCTATCGCGTTGGCGATGAGATTGTCGATGAAACTGGTGCAGCATTACAAAAGTACCGTTTGCAAGGCATCGAGAGATTCAAAGATTCTGCAATTGAATTTAAATCAAAAAAAGAAAAATACGTCATTAATGTATTTACCGATGCAACTTGTGGATACTGCCGCAAGCTTCATAATGAGATGGATATCCTTAATGATTTAGGGATTACGGTTCGCTATCTTGCTTTCCCGAGGCAAGGCATTAATAGTCAAGTTTACCGTGATGCTGTTTCCATTTGGTGTTCTGAAAATCCGCAGGAAGCGATGACTAAAGCCAAAGCTGGTGGAAATATTGCTAGCACGTCATGCGAGAATCAAGTTGCTGACCAATATAACTTTGGCAAGGCGATTGGCGTAAACGGAACGCCTAATATCATTATGCCTGACGGTACAGTTGTCCCAGGTTATCAGCCTGCACAGTCTTTATTGCTAGCCCTTAAAGCAGCGCACAAAGCGTAATATAAGTGAAAAGCAAGTAAGCTTGCTTTTCACTTTATCTTAGTTTTCAAAAAACAGGCTGCTAGACGGCAACTTCACTAAAACCTACCTAATTTACGTAAAAAGTGTGACTTTTCGGATAAAACTATCGTCTATTTATTATAGGTAAGCTTAGTTCCTAATCGTTTATCAATGTATTTTTGAGTTTTGCTAACCATTCTATAAAAACGCTAAAACGCAATTGCACAAGCCTTCACACTTTTAGCCTCAAGCGCACTCGGGCATTGCTTAAAAACTTCAGCTTCACTTACCGCAGGATTTAATGGGCATCCTCCTAGTAAAACTAACGCAATGCTGATACCAATAATTGACTTTTTCATTAAAATATCTCCATTAAAATGACTGCCATTATTGGCAATTTATTATATTGACGACAGCTTATGAATAGAAGTCACAAAATAATTAGCATTTTTATCAGTGACTATAGGGTAGGGAGCCACTTGCAGCAGTCATGTCTGCTGATTTATTAATTACTTTTAACAGCACTCGACGGTCGAAAAAGTTATCTTCAAAGTTATCACTTTCACTCACTAGTTCAGATTCGCCAAATGATTGCGTTAGCACCTGATTTTCATTCGCGAATTGACTCACTAAGTAGTCTTTTACGGACTTAGCACGCTGTTGCGAAAGCACTTGGTTATAGGTCGACTCGCCGCGTTGATCGGCAAAACCAGACAGTTCAATTTTTAACTTAGGGTTTTTGCGTAATTCACTTGCTAGGCCATCAAGTTGTGACTTGTAATGGTCTTCAACTAGAAATGAGGCGGTTTTAAATTGAATGTTCGCTTCAAGCGTCGGCATGACACCTTGAATTACTTGAGTCATTGCACTGTCCATAGTTGCAATTTTTTGATTTGCTGAGGCTATCGAATCCTGATAACTCTGCTGCAATACGATCAGTTCTTGATTCGTATTATTTAACTCTTCTTTAGTTAGCGCTAAACGATTCCCATCATTTATATCATCGGCAATAAATAAGCCAAATAGGCCTGCTATGGCGGCACCAATCGGGCCTGCAACGACCGCACCAACTATAATTCCGGAGCCCAATCCCATCGCGTTATTTTGAGCTTCATTATTTTTAAGATCGGTATTTTTAAGTGCCGTATTTTTAAGTTCCTGTGTACTTGTTGTCAGATCAGTTACGTGGTCGTTTGAGGATGGCTTTGCAACTGAAAATGCAGAGACACTCACTAAACTGGAAAAAGCGATCGCTAAGGTGATTTTATTCAATCTATTTGCGTTGGTTTTGTTAACTGTTGATTTCATGTATTTCTCCAAATATGTTTACGTTTGTTTTTAAAAGCAGTTTTGAATCGCCATGTCATT
Source organism: uncultured Glaciecola sp. (assembly GCF_937770335.1). GTDB lineage: Bacteria > Pseudomonadota > Gammaproteobacteria > Enterobacterales > Alteromonadaceae > Glaciecola. The sequence goes on along the minus strand of NZ_CALJHY010000001.1, from coordinate 245,576 downwards.
AAACAAAAACTTGGTGGCAACTTAAGGGGGGGAAAGTGGCAATGTGGAGGTCAATTGTGGCGAAAAAATGGAAATTGCTAGCAAAGGCTTTCACCCATCGTGATTTTCTATATAGTTATGCTTAACTGTGCAAATTAAAGGTGTGTTATGTCGAAGCAAATTGCTTTAGTTGAAGATGACGAAGCGCTTAGAGACAACTATGTGTCTGCTTTAACTAAGCAAGGCTATGCAGTAAAAGCGTATTCAAATAGACAGGAAGCGGAAATTGCCTTTACAAAAAGACTCCCTGACTTAGCAATTGTGGATATAGGTTTAGCCGATGAAATTGACGGCGGTTTTGCTGTCTGTCAAACCTTACGTAGCCTTTCTAAAACCTTACCTATTATCTTTTTGACAGCGCGCGACAATGATTACGACACGATATGTGGTTTAAGAATGGGAGCGGATGATTATCTAACAAAGGATATCAGTTTGCCTCATTTGTTAGCTCGTATTGCCGCGCTGTTTAGACGTAATGAATTATTAAATGAACCCCAAGTGGCATCAGATCTTATTCAGTCAGGTAATTTAGTCATGGACGCTAAACGCATGACGGTAAAATGGAACCAGCAATTTATTGATCTAACCGTCACTGAGTTTTGGATGCTACATGCGATTGCAAAATATGTCGGGCATGTGAAAAGTAGACAACAGTTAATGGATGAATCGAACATGGTTGTTGATGACACCACCATTACCTCGCACATTAAACGAATAAGAAAAAAGTTCGTGCAAGTTGACCTTTCTTTTGACCGTATTGAAACAGTTTATGGCATGGGTTATCGCTGGAAAGATGACGCTTCATGAAAAAGTGGCGCATTGGTTTACGAATTCAGCTTCTCTTCTTCTCATCATTCTTATTTACAATTCCGTATTTGGGATACCAATATGTTTGGGAATTAGAAACTTACCTGCGCATTGGTCAAGAGCAAACGATGGTAGGAACTGCTCGTGCGGTTGCAACTGCGCTGCATGAGAGGCCTAAGCTATTCGATCTGCAGTCTTCTTTTATGAGTGATGTAAGGCCTGGTACAGACTTGTATGCACATAGTATCGATTTCCCTATTCAGCTCGACGGTGACACCTCTGACTGGGACGAATATCAAGCTTTTAAACTTAACTACGCTGAACAAAATCTACTTGAAATTCAGCAAACATATCTGCCACAAAGTTTGACTTTTAAACATATGATTGGTCGTTATGAGTCATTTCTATATGCGGTATTTGAAGTCTCGGATGACAACTTAGTTTTCCGCGCACGCAATAGTCTGCGAATTGACCGTAACGATTATCTACAGGTTGCGATGATAGACAATAAAGGTGATTTCAAGCGTTATGTTATTGCGCCCATGCAGTCCGGATGGGTTAACGCTTATTTACTTAAGTCGGGTACTCAACGTATTCAACCAGATCGCCTAGAAACTAAAATTCAAGGCTATTGGCAACAAACATTAACTGGCTATAACATAGAGTTACGTCTACCGGTTGATATGATGTCGAATAAAATCGCTTTTGCTATAACTGACATAGATGACCCGCAAACTGGTTTTGCAAAATACACGTTGGGCACTTCCGACCCTGCAAAAAAAGAGTCCTTGGGTACGGTACTAATACCGTCACCTGATATTGAAAATATATTAAAAGGATTAAAATATTCGAATGCACGAGTCTGGGTAATTGATAAACATATGCGAGTACTGGCTAAGTCCGGTGAGATACAAAGCTCAAGCGGAGTAAAAGCACCGAGCGCTAAAAAAAGAAATACAGAAAGTTGGTGGCAGTATATTGAAAACCAATGGTTACTGCCTATTTATTATACCTTCCTCATCAAGCCCCCCGCTGATTTTATTGACGATCTAGACAATGCATATGCACTTGAAGGTAAGGATGTTGAAGAGGCTTTAGATGGCACACCGAGCAGTTTGTGGCGTTTGAGTGCGGATAAAAAAGCGGTCATTTTGTCTGCTGCACATCCGATATATATTGATGAGCAGGTGATGGGAGCTGTGGTCGTTGAACAGACAACTAATGGTATAAGAACCTTACGAAACCAGGCCTTAGAGCAGCAGTTTCACTTTATTTTAGCGGTTATTGTCTTAGGAACGCTCTCCTTATTTTTATTAGCATCTCGAATTTCATGGCGAATTCGTAAACTAAGAAATGAAGCAGAAAGTGCCATCGATAGTTCAGGTAAAATAGTGGGCGAAATTAAAGCGTCGCCTACCAATGATGAAATTGGCGACTTGAGTCGAACCTTCAATAACGTGTTATCTAAATTAGACCAGTACAACAGCTATTTGGAAAATATGGCGTCGCGTTTGTCGCATGAACTCAGAACGCCTGTCGCAATTGTTAGCTCATCACTGGATAACCTGTCGCTTGAGCCGCACTCATCTGATAATCAAGCCTATATAGATAGGGCAAGAGAGGGAATTAAAAGACTAAGTAAAATACTGACCAACATGAGTGAAGCAACCCGTCTAGAGCAAGCTATTCAGCGCAGTGATATTGAACAATTTAGCTTAGAGGAAGTGCTGACTGGCTGTTCAGAAGGTTATCGGCTAGCCTATCCTTCAAGACAGTTTTTACTCGAGGTCGAGTTACAAAAACAGGTGATACCGGGTTCCCCTGAGCTTTTTGCTCAAATGCTAGACAAAATTGTTGCAAACGCTGTTGAATTTAGCCCGGTTGATTCAGCTATTAAGTTTGCTCTTAAAGGCAAGTCTGATGGGTTTGAAATTCACATCAGTAATCAGGGGCCAACTTTACCAGAAAATATGCAAAAAGAGCTTTTAGACTCAATGATTTCAATTAGAAAAGAGCAAAGTTCCGAACAGCCACATCTGGGTTTAGGTTTGTATATAGCTAAAATGATTGCACTTTTTCATCATGCCGAGATTAATATCGACAATCAAATAGATGGATCGGGTGTTGTAGTAACAATAAGTTTTAAATTTAGTTAAGTCTGCCGATACAGAGTCATGACGAAACAACTATCATGACGCTGGCGCAGGAATCATTAAGTCACTCTTACTTAATGAATTTGTGACATTTGGTGCGACAGATACGGCTTATTAGTTATTTATAAATATACACTAGATGCCGATCGACTGTTTTTAAGTTGATGCTCACGATGTAAGTTGTCTCCTAGGATATTAACTTATTTTCTTTGGAAACATTTAAGATGCCACGACACTTGCTATTCTCAATTTTTTCTTCGACAAAGCACTTTGTCTTCTTAGCTTTGCTTCTTATCAGTCCTACCTGCCTTGCATTAGGTGAGAAATTAGCACGCCAAGACGAAGCTACCTTGAGTTTGATCGCTTATTCGGGAATTACGCTTCTGGTTCTGCTTCTTTGTCTTATCATTTATTCCTTCGTTAGCATGAAATCCAAAGATAAAATCATTGAAATACATGATGAAGTGGTTGCTAATAAAGACGATATTTTGAATAAAATGAATAGTGGACTTGTGCTCGTAGGTTTGCGAGGGAGGGTTGTTGAATTGACTAATCCGGCTGCAAAACTGCTCGGGCGCGAGAAAAGTAGAGTGGTGAATCAGCCCCTTGTTGGTTTTTTTAACGAAGAATCAAAAATAGCAATAACCAATGCAATGGATGGTAATGAAGACGTTAAATTGGTGGTGACCGCCCTTTCAAGCAACATAGAATTGCGCCTAACTATCACAAAAAACGACTCGTTATATGATGGTGTTGCTTTTGTTGTTTGTCTTGAAAATGTCAATAATTACGAAACACAACTAAAAGAAGCAAAGATTAATCTAGAGGAACTAAATCAACTCACTGAGCATTTATATCTGGGGCAAATGTCTATTGATTTTGAGTCGGAAAGTTTTCAAGTAAATCAAATATTATCTACTATTTTAGGCTACAGCGAAGATGTTTCGGGTGACTTTGAAAAACTGCATCAGCTAATCTGCCCTAACAATATTACGTTTTGGAAACAATCTTTTGAACTTGCAAAAGAGCAGCATGAAATTGATTTTAAGAGCGTACTACAATCATTAGAATTTAAAGTTCCTGTGCGTATTGTTGCTATTAGTATCGCGAAAAATAGCAAAGGTAAGTCGACGGCATTCAAACTCTTGGTGATTGATGAAACCGAGATCCGCCAAAATCAAAGAAAAGAATACGCGAGTGAGCAGAAAGCAAAAGCGATGTTGAACGTGTCGCTGCATCCTGTCTATATACTTGATGATGAATGTCGCATTATATCTGTTAACAATCCATTTGAACGTATGTTTGGCGTGCGTTTAGCTGAAATCAAAAATAAACGCTTTGATTTGCTCAACCTCGTACCTGAAGACATTAATATTTTGCATAATCCAGACGATACGCCTGTCACAATCGGCAGAGCACTAAACCGTGAGTTTACTGGTAAAGTGGGTAAAAAAGACAGTGCCGACCATTTCTCAGCGGATACGCCTCAAGATTTGAGAAATGCCAATGATGAGAATACTGCGTTGCATCTGAGGGTGACGATACAAGCCTTTGGCGATGATAAAAATCAACGCGTTGGTTTTGCTGGTATGTTCCAAGATTTAACCTTACTAACTGAAACTCAGCGTCAGCTGGAATCAGAGCGAGCGCACTTTTCTAATTTACTCGATATTGCGCCAATTGCCGTCGCGACAGTTGATTCAGATGATAGGATTGTGCATGCAAACTCAGCCATGACGGAGCGTTTGGGGTTAAACGAGAAAGAGCTCAAAAAAGGGACTTTTTATCAGTTGTTCGGCGATGCCGATGCTGCAGCTAGAGCGGCTAAACAGTTACATCAAACGGGTCGATTACGAGATTTCCATACCAGTTTACGTGGCAAAAATGAAGTGATGCACCCCAGTGAGCTGCATATCGATTTATTTGATAAAGAAAAAGAGCAGTACGTTTGTTGGATTTCAGATCGATCAGGCGAGCAATTCCAAGAGGATAAATTTCACGGCCTACTAGAGCATAGTAGTATGCCAATGGCAATTCTGGATGAAAAAGGCTTTTCGAGTGTGAATCCAGCCGCTTGTGAATTTTTCGGTGTTGAGAATGAAGATGATTTGTGGGGGTTCGCACCTTATTCACTAGACCTCAACAAGGATGAAGGCGAAGCTGATGAATTAGAGCGTATTGTCAATAAAGTCAAATACGATGGTAGAGCGAAATCGATTAATTGGGAACACAAAGTTGGCTTGAAATTACGCACTTGCCATGCCACTTATATTCCTGTTTATAAGGGTAAAGAGTTCGATTCAATCTTGTGTATGTGGACTGACTTGACTGAAATGATTCAAGCGGACCTAGCCCGATTAGAGGCGATTACAGCGCATAAAGAAGCCGAGCGTGAAGTGGCTGAAAAGCAGCTATTGTTGCGGTCAAGTCATGAACAACTGACCACTAAACTTAAAGACTTGCGTGATACCGAAACCAAGCTTCAGCTAGCCCAAGATGAAATATCCGAAGCTAAAATTGAATATATCACGCTGCAAGAACAACATCAGAGCGTAACTGATAATCTTCAAAAGGTGCAACAGCAGTATTCACAGAGTCGAGAAATGTTGAGTGAAGCGCAAGATGTTAATAACACACTAACTGAGCAATTAGCGCTTTCAACTAAGAAAGTAGATAACTTGCAAAGCCAGCGCAATGAAATTTCAAATGAATTGCAATTAAGCGAGAAAAATTTCAAAGAAGCACAACAACAGCTTGAAGTCAGTGAAGAGAATTCTAAGCAATTGCAGTCGCAACAACAACAGCAACAAGAAAAAATGCAAGCTTACGTGACTCAAATCGATTCGTTAAAACAATCGATCACCGATAAAGATGCAGAAATTAATGAAGTTGGCTCGCAAATCACCGATCTTCAAAAGCAATTGCATACTAGTGATAATACTAGTACAAAATTGAAAGAAGCCCTTATTAATCAGCGTAAAGCAGGTGAAGAAGCCGAGAAGCAGCGTCGAGAGATTGAACAAACTTATAAACTTGCACAATCTGAGTTAACTAACAAAGTTCGCCACGTTGAGCATCTACAAAACGAGATGCAAAAATTTGAGGTGATGTCGAAGCAAGAGAAAGGCGATATGGCAGCACAGCAAAGCAAATTAATGCACGAGTTAGAAGAGAAGCAAAATGTATTGCAAGAAACTCAGCAGGCACTTGATGAGGCGAAACAAACTGCAGAGCAAGAGAAGCTAGAGAAGCAAAAGCAACAAGAAGAGATGAAACGAGTCGAATCTGAATTAGCTGAGGCTGAGCAACATGCAGAGCGCAAGTTACAAGAGATGAAAGAGGCTGAAGATTTACGTTTGACCGAGCAACAGAAATTGCAAGAAGAGTTAAAGGCTAAGCAACAAAAACTGCTTGAGACTGAGCAGATATTGAGCGATTCGAAACAACAAACAGAAGCTGAAAAAGCAGAAAAGCTTCGCCAGCAAGAATTATTCGATAAGCTTCAAGGCGAGTTAAAAGAATTTGAGCAGCGCAGTGCTGCACAGCAAGCCAAAATTGAGCAATCGGGTAAACAGTGGGAACAACATCAAGCTCAACTTAAGCAGGAAGTCGAAGCCAAGCGTCAGCAGTTGCAAGATTCACAAACTAAGCTAGACGAAATTCAGCAACAAGCTGATGCAGAGAAGTTGGCACGCATTGAGCAAGAGCAAAAACTTGAGCAATTAGCGGTTGAACTATCTGATGTGGAAAGTAGAGCAAGTAAGCAACGTGAAATGCTTGAGGGCAGCGAAGAACAATGGACTGCGCATCACAAGCAAATTGAAGAACAGAAAAAGCAATTACAGCAAGCACTTATTGATGCACAGCAACAAAACCAAAGCTTGCAAGAAAAGCTGCAAGGAAATCTAAGTGAGTTACAGCAAGCTGAGTCGCAAGTAACAGAAACACAGTCTGCAGAGAACAAACTGCAAGATGAACTGAATAATGCGAAGGCGCAACAAGAAGAACTTGAAGCACATATTAAACAACAAGAGCAGCAAGAGCTCGCACTTAAGAAGCAAGTAGAAGAACAACAGGCTGCGTTGCTAGGCCGTGAACAAAGTATTGAGGCAATGGAGGAAAAACAGGGTCAGTTATTGGCTCAGTTAGAAGCTGTTCAGCAAGAATATAGCCAAAGTAAGCAGAGTTTAAGTGAACAACAAAATAATCAGTCAGGTCTTGCCGAACAATTAGCTGCATTAGAGAGTGAATTGCAATCGAGTAAGGCGCAATTAGATGATAAAGAGCAGGCCCTGCAGCAAGCTCAGCAGCAGTTACACAGTAATGAGGAAATACTCGCAGAGCAGGAGAGCGCGCTTGTCGCTGCACACAAAGAAGAGCTACATCAAGCGCAAGAACAATTGAAATCTAAACAGCAAGAAGGTGCTGAACCTGCACCAGAGTCCGCCATTGCGAAAATGCCTATGCCTGAAAACCCAAGTATGTGGTTTGATTTACTGCCTTATTTGCAGCAACAAGGGCAGGTGGATTCATTGGCTACCGCGCTAAACGAACTAATTTCTGAGCTTCAGACCGCTATCGCCGCTACGGAAAATGCAGTGATGCAAGATGATAATGGTGGGATTTTAAGGGGCGCCAGGAAGCTTGTTCAAACCGGTAAAAAAGTAAATGCGGATGCTTTGTTTGATGTCGTCAGTCGCCTAGAAGTAGACTGTGGGTCGGGTATGCTCGATAATATATCAATTTCCTGGCCCAACACTAAGCGTTCATTTTCTAATACATTGCGGGTTATTTATGAGAATTTGCACGGTTAATTGACATTTAATAAAGTACTATTCGTGAGCAAAAAAGGCCTTCATCTGAAGGTCTTTTTTGTATCTGCGGCGTCATTTTTTACTTGTCCTCGATTAATCTACTTAGTCATATTGTGAGCCGCTTGTAAGTCAACAATATTGGCTCTGAGTTAAGTTAAACTGCAAATCAATGACAATAAAGACTCGCAGACTATAGCAATCACTTGTTACTATTCACTTCGTGCTATGTTTACTATTATGTTTTGTGTAGATGCGCTTATTACTCATCTTTATTTACTAAATCAAAGAGGCCTGTTTTGCAAATACAGCGACGCCATGCCGTCATTTCTACTCCTATTGACCCTCAACTGCCGCCAATATTGGATAGACTCTATAGAAACAGAGGGATAACTGACGTTGCTCAAATACAAACTCAAATAAAAAAATTACGTCACTACAATGAGTTAAAAGGAATTGAGAGAGCATCATCTTTAATCTGCGAAGCAATAAAGCAAGCTAAAGCTATTTGTATTATTGGCGATTTTGATGCTGATGGTGCAACCAGTACAGCCATTTGCATGTTAGCGTTAAAGGCATTTGGGCATAAAAATGTGGATTATTTGGTGCCTAATCGATTTGATTTTGGTTATGGTTTAAGCCCAGAAATTGTTGATGTTGCTTATCAGCAAAAAGCCGAGTTTATTATAACTGTGGATAATGGGATATCGTGTGTTGAGGGTGTTGGTCACGCCAAAAAGTTAGGTATGAAAGTGGTGGTCACAGATCATCATTTGCCCGGCTATACTCTTCCTGATGCTGACGCAATTGTGAACCCTAATCAGCCCGGTTGTGAGTTTTTATCTAAAAACTTAGCTGGTGTGGGTGTTGCCTTTTATGTCATGTTGGCGGTAAAAGCCCAATTGCAAAATGAAGGCTGGTTTGAACAAAAAGATATTCAGCCGCCCAACTTAGCAAATTACCTCGATATTGTAGCTTTAGGGACAGTTGCTGATGTTGTGCCATTGGATGAAAATAATCGTGTGTTGGTTCATCAGGGTCTGCAACGTATACGCAGCGGTATCGCTCGTCCCGGTATTAAGGCCATCTTGGAAGTAGCAGCAAGACCCTGTCACAAATTATCATCTACGGACCTTGGCTTTGTACTAGGCCCTCGCTTAAATGCAGCGGGCAGACTCGATGATATGTCACTGGGCATAGAATGCTTACTTACTGAAGATCAACAAATAGCGCGCCAGATCGCAGCTCGTCTTGATGCTTTAAACCTTGAGCGCAGAGAGATTGAATCTTCAATGAAAGATGAAGCGGAAAAAGCGTTACAAGCCTTTATCTCACAAGGTAACGAATTACCCTCAGGTGTGGTGCTCTACCAATCTGATTTTCACCAAGGTGTTATTGGTATATTGGCGGGTAGAATTAAAGAAAAATATTATCGTCCTACCATCGTATTTGCAGAACAGGATGAGACTTCTATCAAAGGTTCGGCTAGGTCAGTGCCTGGAGTGCATATTCGAGATTTATTGGAAACTGTCAATACTCAAAATCCTGGCTTAATTGATAAGTTTGGGGGACATGCAATGGCAGCAGGGTTGAGCTTAAAAACAGAGCGACTTAGTGAGTTTAAAGCTGCGTTTGAAGCTGCAGCGGCAGAGGCCACTAATGGGCTTCCGACTCAAAACCTTATCTTGTCAGATGGAGCGCTAGGTTGCCAAGAAATCAATATTGAAAATGCGAGCTTAATAAAACTTGCTGTTCCTTGGGGCCAAACGTTTGAGGAACCGCTGTTCGATGGTGTATTTCAAATGCGAAGTCAACGAATTGTTGGTAAGAATCACTTAAAAATGGTCGTTAGTTTAGATGGTATTGAATTTGACGCGATTGCTTTTAATATTGATATTGAAACTTGGCCAAATCTAAAAGTTAGGCAAGTAAAGCTGGCTTATAAATTAGATATTAATGAATTTAGAGGCCAAATCAGTGTACAATTATTGGTGCAAGGGCTTCAAGAAGTTGACTGAAGGGTATTATCAATTGAGGTTAACATTTAGTCTGCCAAGTTATTTTGAACAAGCAGCATAAACGGGCATAGCTAAGCTGCATTGCCCTGCAATGCATTAATGAAAGAGGCATATTAGAACGATGGCAAGAAAAACAGCTTTGCAACTACTACTAGAAACACACCCAAACTTGGTGCATTCAGAATTATGCAAAGTGACGTCACATGTTCAACGTGAAGAAGACAGCTGGTACGTGAATACACTTTTAATAGTTAAAACAGATGTTCCTTTTATATTCAAACGTCGAAAAAAATACAACAACTTGGTAGACCGAGTCGTTAATCTAACCTATTACCCTGAAGTTAAAAATGTTGCGGGTATGGAATTCGAAACAATGAAAGTTGTTAGGATTAAAGTGAGTTAGCTTGAACAAAGACATTTACGATGGTTATGTTCTTCATCGAAGACCTTATCGTGAAACTAGTCTAATTATTGACTTTTTTACGCTACAAAATGGCAGAGTTAGTGCTATGGCTAAGGGTGCGAGAGGTCCAAAGTCGGATAAGAAAAGCTTGTTGCAGCCCCTTCAGGCCGTCAACTTTGAATTAAGTGGTCGCGGTACGTTGCGATATTTAGGACGTATTGAGTCGACATCAAGGTCTTTTTCGCTGTCTCAGCAAAGCTTATTTTGTGCTTTTTATCTAAATGAAGTATTGAACAGAGCGCTTCCTGAGTCGGAAGTGTTTACACGTTTATTTCAACAATACGAGTTATCCTTAAACATGCTGCAAGAGCTGTCCAATGTAGAGTCTAAATTAGCTGATGTTGAACCTATATTGAGGAACTTTGAATTTGTTTTACTTGAGGAATTAGGTTATTTCCCGGACTTTACTTTTGACTCCCAAAACGAACTCGAGATTATACATGATAAGAGCTATTCGTTAATGAATGAAATTGGTTTTGTAGAATGCGATAAGAATCAGTCTTTCGCAATTAGCGGCAAAGATATATTGGCAATCAACAATAGTGATTGGCAGCAATCGTCGCTAAAAGCGGCGAAAAAAATAAGCCGTATCGCTTTGCATCCAATATTAGGTAACAAACCAATTAAAAGCCGTGAACTATTTAGTACAAAAATCACTACTTAAAACATATTCCTTTTTTGCTAAACCTATTTGGATATCCTAGGAGAGTTCAGTGCAAGATATATTATTAGGCGTCAACATCGACCATATTGCGACGCTTCGCAATGCAAGAGGTACAAACTATCCCAATCCAGTTCATGCGGCTGATATTGCGGAAAGAGCTGGTGCTGATGGTATTACAGTTCATCTACGAGAAGACCGTCGACATATAAAAGATAAAGATGTGTATTTACTCAAAGAAACGATTAATACGCGACTTAATCTTGAAATGGCTGTCACTGACGAAATGCTAATAATTGCAGCCAAAGTGCTACCTGAGTTTTGTTGCTTAGTGCCCGAAAAAAGAGAAGAACTGACTACCGAAGGCGGTTTAGATGTTGCTGGTAATCTAGCAAAAATGAAAGCGGCCTGTGAGCAGTTAAAAGATCAGAATACACTGGCATCATTATTTATAGACGCTGATGAAAGGCAAATTGAAGCAGCTGTAATGGCCGGTGCACCTTATATCGAAATTCACACAGGACAATATGCTGAGGCGAAAACTGAAGCTCAAGCTGAGTTAGAATTAGCCAAATTAGTAAAAGGTATCGAGTATGCCCACAAACTTGGACTGAAAGTAAATGCCGGTCACGGTCTGCATTACCACAATGTAAAACCAATCGCTGCCATTCCTCAATTAATTGAATTAAATATTGGACACAGTATTATTGCTCGAGCAGCATTTGATGGTCTTGAAAAGGCAGTTAGAGATATGCGTTTATTGATGCAAGAAGCAAGATTAAGCCACGGTTAATCTTGCATGCTAGATTAAGCCACGGTTAATCTTGCATGCTAGATTCAATGCGAAGCCATTTTAGTCGGTATATTTAAGAGCCGTTGGCAGTGCTGTGGTATATACTCTGTAAGTGAATACAAGAAAGGAGTATTGAATGCCAATTGTTGGAGTAGGAACTGATATAGTTGAAATTTCTAGGTTACAGGGAAGTGTCGATAAGTCAGACTCAATGGCGAAGCGAATACTTACTCCTAATGAATATAAAGACTATTTAACATTAACTAACTTACCTAGAATTAGGCCGCGTCAAAAACCGGAAGCTGAATATGAAGGAGTGTCTACTATTAGTTCACAAGCCCGCTTTTTAGCCAAACGTTTTGCTGCAAAAGAAGCCGCAGTTAAAGCCATTGGCAATGGCATTGGTAATGGCGTGAGTTGGCAACAAATAGAAGTTGCCCACTACACAACAGGCCAACCCTATTTACAAGTAAATGGTCATCTTGAATTGCTGTTTCAGCAGAAAGGAGTAAAGCATACTCATCTTTCTATTTCAGATGAAAAGCATTACGCAATAGCTACAGTAATTTTAGAGAGTTAACGATTGTGGTTCAATTTTTTAAAGCGAAGAAACAATCGCCATCCCGCAAAAATAGGATTCAAGAGAAGGTTAGTCTTGAGAGCCTAGAGATGTCAGTTGACGTCATCGATCATAACGGCAATGGGATTAGTTTATCTCACAAGCCGATCATTGTAGTACCCGCTTCGATACCCGGTGAGTTATATCGTGTTCAAATCCTCTCGAAAAAGCAAAAAGTATGGCATGGCAAAATAGGTAAAGTATTGCAAGAGCATGAATCGGCTCGAGTAAAAGAATTTTGCCCTTATGTAAGTCAATGTGGGGGCTGCTCTCATCAATCTTTTGATGCCGATTATTTGATTGAGGCAAAACAGACAAGTCTGCAAAGTTACTTAAATAAGGCTATTCCTTTATCTAGACTCGAGAATTGTGATTGGCAGGATGTCATTAAATCAAACATTTCTGATCATCACCATGGCTATCGACGCAGAGCTCGCATTGCGATTGACGCGCGTAATTCAGGTGAGATCAAAATAGGCTTTAGGCAAGAAAAGTCGAATAAAGTTGTCGATATACCTAAATGTGCAGTGCTTACAGAGTCCTTACAAAGCGTATATGAAAGCCTAGTAAGTCTTATTAAACGTTTACCAAGCGCGTCTTCTATTGGACATATCACCTTAACTGAAGGCGCCCAAAGAGCGCAAGTATGTTTGCATTTAACCAAAAACTTGAGCACTGAATCAGTTCAAATGCTGATGCTAGAACAACAGTCCTCCGGCACTCAGTATATGATTGAATCCAAAGCATCAAAACTATTGAATGTGGCTGCATTGCAGATTGATAATAAAACGAATGACGAAGCAAAAAGTGACGTTGCAAATGCCGTATTCACAATTTCTGATAGCCCGTCTCTGAATTTAGCGGTAACGGCCAATAACTTTATACAAATCAATCAACACGTAAATGAACAGATGTTAAAATTAGCAAAGGACTGGTTAAACCCAACGCCAGAAGATTGTGTCGTTGATTTATTTTCAGGCGTTGGTAACTTTTCGCTCTATTTAGCGCCCTATTGTAAAGAAGTGATCGGCGTTGAAGGTGTTGCCGAAATGGTGCAACAAGCAACCGAAAATGCACGATTAAATAGCATTGAAAATTGTCGATTCGAACATTATGACCTCAACGATTTAGCGTTGAAGGCAACGCTAAATATACCCGAAGGTGCGCTGTTTATAGTCGATCCGTCGCGTGCAGGCGCGCTGGAAATCATGAAGGTAATATCAGTATTTAAGCCGCAAAAAATATTGTATGTTTCTTGCAACCCCACCAGTTTTGCGAGAGACGTTGATGCTCTTTCCAACAAATTCGAGATTACAAAAGCGCGAGCACTTGATATGTTCCCTTTTACAAAGCATATTGAGATGGTAGCCCTAATAAGCTCAAAGTAGAGTGCAAAATATATGGTATCGATAAGACGTGTTCATCAAAACAGTCGGCCAACCTTTAGCCAATGGTTGGCCGACTTGGATGTGCCTGAAAAAACCAAAGCGAAATTAAGTCAAATTTCAGATAAACCTGATGACCTTTTAATCGGTCAAGAGATGGTTGAAATATTGCACGAACTCCACATGGATGATGAAACACTACAAGCAGCATTAGTCTTCCCATATTGTCAAATTCATGAATTATCTGCAGACCAAATTGAAGATCAGTTTGGCGCTCAAATTAAGGACCTGATTATTGGTGTCCGTCGAATGGATGCCATTAAGACGCTGCAATCTCGAAATCGTCAAGATGAAAATCATGTTAATAATTTGCGCCGCATGTTGTTAAGTATGGTGGAAGATGTGCGCGCTGTGGTTATAAAAATGGCTGAACGCATCTGTGCTTTACATTCTGTCAAGGAGGCTGATGAAGAAACTAGGGTTATCGTCGCGCATGAATGTTCGAGTATTTACGCTCCTCTGGCTAACCGCTTAGGTATTGGTCAACTTAAATGGGAACTTGAGGATCTTTCGTTTCGCTACCTACACCCGATGACCTACAAACGTATAGCGGAGATGTTGGATGAAAAGCGTCTTGATCGTGAACAATACATTATTGATATTGTGCAAAAGCTACAAGGCTTGTTAGACGAGCAGAACATTAAAGCAGAAGTTATTGGACGTCCAAAGCATATTTACAGTATCTGGAAAAAAATGCAGAAGAAACAACTTTCCTTTGAAGAGTTGTTTGATATTCGTGCATTGCGCATTGTGGCTGATAGATTGCAGGATTGCTATGCCGCCTTAGGCACCGTGCACACTATCTGGAAGCATATCCCTAAAGAATTTGACGATTATATTGCGACACCCAAACAGAACGGTTATCAAAGCATACATACTGTTATTATTGGCCCACAAGGCAAGTCTGTAGAAATTCAAATTAGAACTCCAAAAATGCATGAAGATGCGGAGTTGGGTGTTGCGGCTCACTGGAAGTATAAAGAAGGTACAACTGGCAAAATAGGCGGTTCAGAAGAACGTGTAAATTGGCTTCGCAAAATTCTTCAGTGGCAAGAAGAAATGGCAGAATCGGGTAATTTAGTTGAAGAACTCCGCAGTCAGGTATTCGACGACCGAGTTTACGTTTTCACCCCGAAAGGTGATGTTATTGATTTGCCGCTTGGCTCAACGCCCTTGGATTTTGCTTATTATGTGCATAGCAATGTTGGTCATAGGTGCATTGGTGCTAAGGTTAATAAGCGCATCGTACCATTCACTTATAAGTTGCAAAGTGGTGATCAGGTAGAAGTTCTGACGGGTAAAAACACCTCCCCAAGTCGAGATTGGATGCATCAAGGTTTAGGATATGTCTTCTCTGCAAGGGCTAGAGCAACGATTCATTCCTTTTTCAAAAAACAAGATAAAGACAAAAATATTGACGCTGGTAGAGAGCTCCTAGAACGAGAGCTATCAAAAGCAGGTCTTTCTATTAAGCTTGCTACTGGTGCAATTGATAAGTTTAATGCAAATTCGATAGATGATTTATTTGCCGCTATAGGTGTGGGTGACACACGCGTAATGACGGTTGTGCATTTTTTAATGCACAAGCATGCGCCGCCGACAGAGCCAGCTGAGATAACGGTGAAGCCACGGCGAGCAAAATTACGCAAAGGTAGTGAGCCGATTATTGCTGAAGGTGTAGGTAATTTGCTCAGTCAAATAGCGAAGTGTTGTCAACCAGTCGCGGGTGAGTCAATCCTTGGATATATTACCCAGGGTAAAGGGGTGAGTGTGCATAAGGAAAACTGCGCCCAGTTATCCCATCTTTTAGAGCAGCATCCCGAACGCCAAATAGATGTATCTTGGGCAATTGAACATCAAACTAGTTTTCAAACCGAGCTCAACGTATACTGTAACGACAGATCTGGCGTTTTAAGAGATATCACGACGGTGTTATCAAATGAGAAAGTTGGCTTGCTTGGCGTGAATAGCTTAAGTAATAAAAGTCATAACTCAGCACTCATAAAACTAACTATTGAAGTTATCGATGCGGATAACTTGGCCCGCGTTGTTGATAAGTTAAAACAATTGCCTGATGTTAATGACGTAGCTAGAGATTAAGCCAATGCGATTAACCAATGTCTCACAAAAATTATCTGTTCAGCAATGATAAAAGATCCTATTTCTCTTAACTCAGTTAGCGTCTTGCAAAAGGCGTTAAATATTCAATTAGAATGCGCCAAACTTGGTTTCGATTGGCCCGAAGTTGCTCCTGTTTTTGACAAAGTGCTGGAGGAAGTTGAAGAGGTTAAAGTTGAAGTTTATGCTCATAAGCAACAGCAGCATAAAATAGAAGATGAAATAGGTGATTTATTATTTTCTGTTGTTAATCTATCTCGTCATCTAGAAGTTAATCCTGAACTTGCACTTGAAAAAGCGAGTGAAAAATTTACACAACGTTTTATGTTAGTAAAGCAATTTGCGGCGACGCAAGATGTCGAATTAACCAGTTTGAATATAGATGCGCTAGAGCTACTTTGGCAAAAAGCGAAGGCAATATTGAGCAAGGGCGAGCAGCAAAGCTAATTATATATCTGCTGCTGGATAAAATATCTATCATTGGTATAGAATTTGTGACCAATTAACTAGCGCAACGCATTCGCATCGAAGAGGTGTATGAGGTTGTGTCGGAGGCTGGCGAGTCTCAGAATAAAGCGATAGATGCTTGTCGTAGTTACATGCATATATAGATAATCCACAAAAACACTTCGCTTTTCCTCCAAAGTCTGTATAATTCGCGGCCTGCCCAGTAGCACCCACCTTTGGGAAGGTGGTAGATTAACCGGCTCGAAGGGGCTAACAGGTTGATATAAATGCACTTTAGGTGGTAATTAGACTACTTAATAGTGAACTTAACTGATAATTTTGGGTGACGAATAAATGAAAACTTTTGTTGCAAAGCCAGAAAGCGTAGAACGCGACTGGTATGTGGTTGACGCCGCAGACAAAACTTTAGGCCGTTTTGCGGCTGAGATAGCGCTGAGACTGCGCGGTAAGCATAAGCCAGAGTATACTCCTCACGTGGATACTGGTGATTACATTGTTGTAATTAATGCAGAAAAAATTACGGTAACAGGAAATAAAGCGAAGGGTAAAATTTATTACTCTCACTCCGGTTATCCAGGTGGCTTAAAAGAAGCTACTTTTGAACAGCTAATTCAAAAAAGACCAGAAATGGTTATTGAGAAAGCAGTTAAAGGTATGCTTCCAAAAGGTCCACTAGGTCGTGCTATGTTCCGCAAAATGAAAGTTTTTGCTGGTCCAGAGCATACGCATGCTGCACAACAGCCACAATCACTGGACATTTAAGGAGCGAGCAAAATGGCAGATACTCAATATTACGGCACTGGCCGTCGCAAAAGCTCAACAGCTCGCGTTTTTCTTCGTCCGGGCACTGGTAAGATTATTGTAAACCAGAAGCCAGTTGACGTTTTCTTTGGTCGCGAAACTGCAGTTATGATAGTTAAGCAACCACTAGAACTTGTTGAAATGACTGAAAAATTCGATCTTTACGTTACCGTTTCTGGCGGTGGTATCAGCGGTCAAGCTGGTGCAATACGTCACGGCATTACTCGCGCTCTTATGGAGTTCGATGAAACGTTGCGTCCTGCGCTACGTAAAGCTGGATTCGTAACACGTGATGCTCGTAAAGTTGAACGTAAGAAAGTGGGTCTACACAAAGCGCGTAAGCGTCCACAATTCTCGAAGCGTTAATTTTTTTCGATACATTGTTCAAAAACCCAGCCTCGGCTGGGTTTTTTATTTGTACTTAAAAACTAACATCTTACTAAGAATTTTAACCTACATGTATACAAATACAGCCGCTGTAGACAAAACTTGACTTATAACACCAAAAACAGTCAAATATTATGACTAAATCCTTGTGTTTACTAAGGGTTTTCTTCTAAAATACATGGCTAACTATAATCGTCTGTTTAAAATTATATATGTCAGTTTGATCTAGGTTGCGAGTAAACCATTATTAAACGTAAAGTTATTATTTGAAACCCGTCCTTCCAACCCCGGAGAAAAGTTGATGAGCGATGTATCAGTAGATACCAATGAATCAGCAACAAATAACGAACAGCCTAAAAGTAGCGATCGTCGCAAATTTTTAACTGTCGGTACATGTGTTGTCGGTGCGATTGGTGCTGTAGGTGCTGCAGTCCCTTTTGTTGCCTCTTGGCAGCCAAGCGCAAGAGCCAAAGCGGCTGGTGCTGATGTACAAGTAGATATTAGTGCTATCCAACCAGGCCAAATGATTCGCGTTAAATGGCGAAGCAAACCAGTATGGATAGTGCGCAGAACGCCAGAGTTATTGAAAAGTTTGAGCGCTATTGATGATCAACTTCGAGATCCGAATTCAGAACAGGAGCAACAACCTGCCTTCGCTAAAAATGAATATCGCTCGTTAAAAGCTGAATACTTGATATTAGTAGGTATTTGCACTCATTTAGGCTGTTCACCACAGCATTTAGCTGATGGTACGTTCGAAGAATATGCTGAAGGCGTTGCAGAAGGCTTCTTTTGCCCTTGCCATGGTTCTAAGTTTGATATGGCTGGCCGTGTTTTTCAAGGCGTTCCTGCACCACTAAATTTAGTCGTGCCGCCATATCAGTATGTTGATGATAATACGATTATTATCGGCTCAGAAGCGGAGATTGTGTAATGAATGCATTTATGAGCTGGATTGAGCAACGTATTCCAGTGATGCGCGTAACAAATATGCACGCAATTCAATATCCAGCACCAAAAAATATGAATTTTTGGTACATATTCGGCTTCTTGGCGACTATTGTACTGGTAAATCAAATCCTAACCGGTATTTGGTTGACGATGAGTTACGAACCGTCATCAGAGCGCGCTTTCGCGTCCGTAGAATACATCATGCGTGAAGTCAACTACGGTTGGTTGATTCGCTATATGCACAGCACAGGTGCATCAGCATTCTTTATCGTCATATATATGCACATGTTTAGAGGAATGATGTACGGCTCCTACCAGAAACCTCGCGAGTTGTTGTGGGTATTTGGTATGCTAATTTATCTAGCACTTATGGCTGAAGCCTTCATGGGGTACGTATTACCTTGGGGCCAAATGTCATACTGGGGTGCACAGGTTATTGTATCGCTATTTAGTGCTATACCTGTCATTGGACCTGATTTAGTTGAATGGATCCAAGGTGATTACGTTATCTCTGGCGCCACACTCAATAGATTCTTTGCATTGCATGTAATTGCATTGCCGTTGGTTATCGTTATCTTAGTCTTTTTACATATCATTGCGTTGCATGAAGTAGGTTCGAATAACCCAGATGGCACAAACATCAAGCATAAAAAAGGGTCATTGGCTGCAGAAGACAAAACAGTTTATAAGATCCATGAATATTACACCGATAAGTACGACATCATTGATGACGTTGTGCCGTTCTTTCCACACATTGTGCTCAAAGACTTAGTGGCGTTTAGCATATTCTTATTCGGCTTCTGTTATATCATGTTCTTTATGCCTGAGATGGGCGGCTATTTCTTAGAACACCCGAACTTCGAAATTGCAAACCCATATAAGACTCCTGCGCACATATTTCCTGTATGGTATTTCACGCCGTTCTACGCAATTTTGAAGGCAGTTCCAGACAAATTGTTTGGCGTATTAACGATGTTTGGAGCAATCGCTGTTCTCTTCGCAATGCCTTGGGTTGACCGTGGTAAAGTAAGATCTTGGCGTTATAGATGTGGTTTGCATAAAGTTAATCTTTTGGTATTTGCTGCTGTTTTCGTATTCTTGGGCTATCTTGGTGGAACGCCACAAGAGAATTGGAAAATTGTCGCTTCTCAAATAGCAACTATTATGTATTTTGGTTTCTTTGTTTTACTTTGGATTTACTCGGGTAAAGAGAAAACTAAACCAGTACCTGCGAGGATCACACTATGAAAAAATGGTTAGCGATTTTGTTGTTAGTGCCTAGTTTCGCATTTGCAGCAGGAACTGAGTATCCTAACGATCATGCTGATATAGATTTGACCGATAAGTCATCGTTGCAGCGCGGTGCGCAAACCTTTATGAATTATTGTTTAGGTTGTCACCAAATGCAGTACCAACGTTACCAGCGCACTTTCCAAGATATTGGAGTGCCAGATGAATTGGGTGATAAATATTTACGTTTTACTGGTGAAAAGGTAAGTGACTATATAACATCGACTATGCCAGAGGACGCCTCAGCAAAGTGGTTTGGTGCGCCGCCGCCCGACCTAACTTTAGTTGCTCGTTCACGTGGAGTTGATTGGATATATACTTATCTTCGCACATTTTATGTAGACGAGAGCAAAACATTTGGTGTTAACAACCTCGCGTTTCCGAACGCGGGTATGCCGCATGTTTTGCAAGGTTTGCAAGGTACCCCAAGATTAGCAACTGAAATGAAAATGATCGACGGTGAGATGAAGGAGATAAGTGTGGGTCTGCGCACCGATGGTGACGGTAAACTCACAACAGACGAATATGACCAAACTATTTTAGATTTGGTTAACTTCCTAGCGTACACTGGCGAGCCGTCAAGATTGCAATCAGAAAAAATTGGTAAAGGTGTGTTGATTTTCATCCTTATCTTCTTTGTGTTTGCTTACTTGCTAAAGAAAGATTATTGGAAAGACGTTAAAAAATAACGACTTACCTCTAGTAATAAAATAAAAGGGGCAGTGTGCCCCTTTTAGTGTTTTTAACTGTTTATTTTTTTGCAATTCTCTTTTTGAGAGAGAATTCGGAGGTTTTAATGGCTGTAGCCGCGAACAAACGTTCAATAATGACGTTGTTTTCTGACAATATTGATATTTATAGTCACCAAGTACGCATAGTATTAGCGGAAAAGGGTGTCGGCGTAGAAATTAGCTATCTTGACCCGACTCAGCTAAGTGAAGATTTATTGGAATTGAACCCATACGGAACGGTTCCAACGTTAGTTGATAGAGAGTTAGTGCTATATAAATCTCATATTATCATGGAGTACTTAGACGAGCGCTTCCCGCACCCACCATTGATGCCTGTCTATCCCGTCTCGCGTGGTGAAAGCCGCTTGATGATGCATCGTATTGAGCATGATTGGTACGCGCTAGCTGCTAAGATTTTTCGTAATGAGCCTGGTGCAGATGAAGCACGCACAGAGTTGCGTGAATCGTTGCTTGCTTTAGGCCCAATTTTTGCGGAAAAAGCTTATTTTATGAGTGATGAGTTTAGCTTGGTTGATTGCTACCTAGCGCCGCTATTATGGCGTTTACCCGCATTGAATATCACGCTAAGTGGTGCAGGCAGTAAAGACGTTGTTGCCTATATGAATCGTATATTTGAACGTGGTTCTTTCAAAGCATCTTTGACTGACCAAGAACGCGAAATTCATAATCCTTTATAAGTAAGTTATTAAATACGACCTATATCAATGGGTCGTATTTAAACCATTCTTTGCATATCCTTTTCGTTTGACAATAACTTGAGAGCACTAATGGACAACATGACTAGCAACCAACCGTATTTGCTTCGCGCTTTTAGCGATTGGATCATCGATAATGGTTTGACGCCCTACATTGTGGTCGACGCTGATTTACCTGGTGTAGAAGTACCCAGGCAGTTTGTGAAAGATGGCCAAATCGTTCTGAATATATCACCGAGCGCTTGTGTAAATTTAAACGTAGGACTGGAGGGAGTTGCGTTTCAAGCTCGATTCTCTGGGCAGCCTATGCAAGTATTTGTTCCGAGTATTGCAGTTAGCGCCATATATGCTCGCGAGAACGGAGCTGGGACTGTTTTTACGCATACACCAGAAGATATGGCTGAATATGAAAAGAGCACGCTGGAGTCATCGAGTGCGTCTTCTATACAACCTACTAAGAAACTTGAAAGTGTTAAATCAATTGAAAATAGCCCTGCAAAACAGTCAGAGGCGAGCAAATTATCGTTAACGCCAGAAAGTAAAACGAGCAGTACTGAGAAATCGTCGAAAGCTAGCAATGGTAAATCTAAACCACCTAGCTTGAAAGTGATTAAATAGCATCATGTAAACAGCACATTTAGACTGCGTGTCGAAGCACACGCGTCTCTTTCAAGTAATACCTATGTAGCAATACCTATCAGATGACACGTATCAAGGAATGAGTTCCATTACTCTTATTACCTTTGAAACTCCGTCGACATTTCGAGCAGCGTCAACAGCTGCAGCAGCCTCTGCCTTAGTAAGCAAGCCCATAATAAATACTTCACTATCTTCAACCACAAGAACCAGTTTAAATAGCGGGATTCGCTCATCGGCTAGCATGATGGTTTTAATTTTTGAGGCCAACCACACATCATTCATTGTTGAAGTTGCAGGAATAGGGCTTCCAAGTCTGACTTGGTTATGTACTTTGGTTACGTTCTGCACTGCAGTTGCGGCTTTTGCAACTTCAATAATCATTGCTTGCATCGGCGCTTGACCGGTCAGAAGGACTTGGCCGTTGTAAACATCAACGGTCACTGCTGCATTGTCTTTGATTAGTGGAATATCATTGATTGCACTTCTGACTCTGCTCTGCGTGGTTTTGTCATCTATTTGTGTACCAACCGTTCGTCTGTCTGTTGCTGATGCAGTTGCGGCTGCTCCTACTGTGCCTACCGTCACTAGTGCGCAACCTGCTTGCATAAACGCAACAAAAATAATTAATATCGTAGCGCTCTTTTTACTGCTAAACATAAAACCTACTCTTTATTCTGATTCACTGATGGGGAATAGTGCATTGTCGATTGACTCGCACAAATTATGTATAACCAAAAGGTGCACTTCTTGTATCCTCGCAGTGCGCGATGAAGGCACTCTGATCTCAACGTCATTCTCACTTAAAAATCCGGCCATTTCTCCACCGTCTTTGCCAGTTAAAGCGACAATTGTCATATCACGAGCCAATGCAGCTTCCATTGCATTAATAACGTTGCGGCTATTACCACTGGTCGAAATTGCTAACAGAATGTCTCCAGGCTGACCAAGCGCTTTAATTTGTTTTGAAAATATTTCATCAAAGCTATAGTCATTAGCAATTGACGTAATTGTAGATGTGTCGGTAGTTAAGGCCATAGCCGGCAATGACGGACGATCACGCTCATAGCGATTCAATAGTTCGGATGAAAAGTGCTGCGCGTCACCAGCTGAACCACCATTACCACAACTTAAAATCTTGTTACCACGAATAAGTGCTCGCACCATCATGTTTGCTGCTTTCTCGATTGGAACAGGAAGCTCTTCAGCCGCCGCTATTTTTGTTTGAATGCTTTCGGTGAAACTTTTTCTAATATTATCCAGCATTTATTGCCCCTTAAGTAGTTTCCATGTCGCGATGTTTTTTAGTTTTTAATTACACGTTCTTAATCCAGTTTACCCGCTCGCCATCAATTGCTACAACATCTATTCGCAAATTTGTGTGATGAGCGTTTAGTTTTTTTTGCAGTAAATAGCAATTAATGGTCCTTTCAAGTCGTTTTCGCTTCTTAAATGTAAAATACTCGGCGGCACAACCGTATGTATTTGTTGACCGAAATTTGACTTCTACAAATACCAGCTGTTGCTTGTCCAGCATAATCAGATCTATCTCTCCGAATTTTGCCTTGTAGTTTTGTTCCAAAAACTGCAGTGAATGATCGAGTAAATACTGTTTTGCCTGTTGCTCTGCGTCATGGCCAATTGAGCTAGCCATGTATTGATAGGATAGCAAACGATTAAAAGCCGTCTGCTTGGTTTATTGAATCGTTTTCAATAACTGCGCTAGGCAAACCGCGTGTTACCTGACGCTTATTGTTGACGCTCAATTTACCTGATAACCCGTTTAAATCAGTATGGCTAAAGTAAGCTAATTGCTGCATTTGTTCAGAGAACTGAAAAGCGTCGTAGCCAAAAGCAAATAAACGTAAGAAAGCACTGGGTGGTTTGTTCCAAAGGCTATCTACCTGTTGTGCGAGCGCACTGTTTCTTTGCGCGGGCATTAGGAAGGGCATATCAACAAAGACTAAATTACGTAAATCGCGAATACTATTTTTATTAAGTTGATGTTGATAACTATATGAAGTAGCAAATACAGGGATCGTGCGCTCCGTAAATAGGCTAATGCTTGCTTCGATAATAGGGTTTAACAATTCAACTTGTTGTGGAAGAGCGAATACTACAAAAGCGTCCACATCTCGCCTATTGCGCGTCACGCTATGCACGGTTTCAGTTGTTAAACTCGACATCTGACTAATACGTCTTTGGCTTTGCAGCACGTCAAGTGCAGCCGTAATTCCAATACGCAGTCCTTTGTTATCTGAGAAGGTAACAACTTTAGGTAACTTTATTTCGTCAAGGCCATTTAACGCTATCCACTGTGTGTTAAATGTTTCTATCATCCTGCGACTAACAGATGAGCCATTACTAATAATAATAGGGGTTCTGATCCCTTGTTTTTTGATCAAATTTGCAAGTTGTGTTGCTTCATCTTCAGGTGCTAAAGCAAAATACACTTTAGCAGACTCGCTTTCAGTGGACCTCCCGAGGGCTTGATTACTATTTTGCGCTCGAACTTGTTGTTTGATGTCTTGAGCCGAAGGTAAATTGGTTAAGTTATTATTCGATAAGCTATCAAGCTCATCTCCTAATATTGTTCCTGTTGCTGTGCTCGCATTATCTGTTAATTCAATGGTCGTAGGATCTGCCGGTAATCGATTTAAGTATACGAGCATCGAATCAGGTAAATTAAAGTCTTTGACTAAACTTACATGTTCACGCAACAAAGGACCAATCACAATGTCATATTGCATAAGTGCTTCGGGCGTAATTTCATTACTAACAAAACGGTCACTATCTGAACCCGTATCCAAAAAACGGATACTTGGAATGTTTTGGCCTGGATTATTGGTATTAATATTTTTAAGCTTTGCAAAGTAGGCTGTCATAATGCCTTGCTTAATAGCATCACCTTGCACTTGCACACGACCAGTTAATGGTAGCAAAACTGCGATATTACGTACCTCTTTTAATGATTGTGCAACATAGCCTTTTACCCCCGTAGGGAGATTAATAGACAGAGGGTGGGTAGGATTTTGTTGTCGCCAAAAAACGATGGCTTGCTGTCTGCTCGAATCCGTTAAATTCCCGTCCTCTAAAATGTTAGCCAGTGATAAATACGGGCGCATAAATGAATTGTTTTCACCCATTGTACTTTGAGTCGATTTTGATGATTTCAAAAACCACTGCCACAATATTTGTTCTTGAGCTTGGTTTAACGGACTATCTGCGTTTAATTGCTCGCTTAGCACGTTAGCGGCAAAATCCCAGCGCTGATGCAGTGCCGCCAAATGTGCAATAACGACTTCTTTACGAGCAAAAAATTGATTTGCAGTAATTGGTGCAAGCCATGAAATCACTGTGTCGATGGGAGTTTGAATTAGCTCTACCGATAAACCCGATGCATAATGCTGTATTAGCGCACATTCCGCTTTTAATAATGATGAATACTGCTGTTTTACTGGGTTTTCTAAGAAAGGTTCGATATTAGCAAGAATAATATCAGCACGAGCGCACTCACCACCTGTCTGAAAGTCTTGAGCAGCAGCTAGCAACAAATCGTTACGTTGTTTAATATCGCTGTTTTTTAGCCATTCAATTTGAGCTTTTTGTAATGCCGCTTCTGCGTTATTTAAAACAACTTCTTTAGACGGCTTTGTTTTCTTTTCAACAGGTTTTTGATCGACGGTTTTTGTTTGATTGGCGCAACTTGCCAAAAACAATAAAATGAATGCAACACTTAGATAGGTGCGTAAATTAAAAAATACGTTCACAAGCGCTCTCAAATGACTAATATAATGATAGTTTACTCAAGCTCAGCCAAATATCTATCTACTTTGACATATTCTGTCCCAAAGTAGGTGGATAAAGTGTAAAAGCTATTGTTTGATTTAGTGTAATATTAGCAGCGCGAAGACAAATTGAGAAAAAATAAAAAATGCAGATTATGACCACACCAGGGACTCTTTACATAGTGCCTACGCCCATAGGCAATTTGTCTGATATAAGCTCTCGTGCACTCGGTGTCTTGCAAGAGGTTGATTTGATAGCAGCTGAAGATACGAGACACTCGTCACGCTTGCTGTCCCACTACTCTATTAGTACCAAGACTATTTCGATGCATGACCATAATGAAGCGGCTCGTTCAAAACAATTAACTTCGAAGCTACTCGAAGGTCTGAGCATCGCATTAGTTTCAGATGCAGGTACGCCTTTGATCAGCGATCCGGGTTTTATTTTTGTTCGTGATTGTCGAGAACAAGGCATACCGGTTATCGCGTTGCCCGGCCCATGTGCGCTAACTACTGCGCTCAGTGCGTCTGGCTTACCAACCGACAAGTTTACCTTTCATGGTTTTTTGCCCGCAAAGCAGCAAGCGAAAGCTCACGCCCTGACATTACTCACTAACTCAGGTTGTACTACTGTATTCTACGAAGCTCCAAGGCGTATCCGCGATACAATGGCCGCGTGTGATGCAAGTTTGCAAGATGACCATGAAATTGTACTAGCAAAAGAAATAAGTAAAACGTTTGAGACTTATAAACAAGGTAAAGCTAAAGATATTTTAGCGTGGTTAGATGCTGACGCTGTTCATCAAAAGGGTGAATTTGTGCTAATGATTTATTGCCCAAATAATTTGCAGTCCGATGGCGCATCACAAGAGGCATTGGCGTTACTCACTTTGCTAGCAAAAGAATTACCGCTGAAGAAAGCAGCAGCAATAACTGCCGCACATTACGGTCTCAAGAAAAACGCACTCTATGCGATAGGTTTAGACACTCTCAAATAGGTCTTCAACGCGCTGGCGTAGGTCTTCGATTTGGGTGATGTCAGCAGGCGCAATAAAAATAGTGTCATCACCTGCAATAGTACCAAGCACGCCGTCAGTATGGCTTAATGAATCAAGCAGACGAGCAATCAGCTGTGCCGCACCGGGACTGGTACGAATAATCACCATCACGTTATTATGCACAATATCTAAAACTAATTGTTTAAGAGGGCTTTTAGCTGTAGGCATACCTAGTTCAGGCGGCAGGCAATAAACCATGTCACCGCGGGCATTTCGAGTGCGCACTGCGCCAAATTTACTTAACATACGAGATACTTTGGATTGGCTAATATTGTCAAAGCCGGCTTCTTTCAATGCATTAACAATTTCACCCTGCGAACCGTAACTTTCGGTTTTTAATAGCTCTTTAAATGATTTAACTAGGGCGTCTTGCTTGCTGGATGACATATTGGTTAAAGCCTTATGTTGTATATTGCCGTATTTTGCATCAGCTACACCCTTTTCGCAAACGAATGTCACTAAAATATGTTGATGAATTGTGAGCCTTGTAAATTTAGTGTGAAAGTAAGTGTGAAAAAGCGGGATAAGACCATCGGGTTATTGAGATCTTAACGTATATAGATTATTGTGTCGCCCGCAAATAAAAGCTTTTATTAACAGGAGAATTTTATGAAGGTAGCTGTACTAGGCGCCGCTGGTGGTATCGGTCAAGCATTATCATTGTTATTGAAAACACAATTACCTGCTGGCTCTGAGCTAGCACTATATGACGTATCACCTGTTGTTCCAGGTGTTGCTGTTGATTTAAGCCATATCCCAACTGATGTTGCCGTTTCTGGTCATGGTAAAGATGACCTTGCTGAAGCATTGACAGGTTGTGATATCGTTTTAATACCCGCTGGCGTTCCAAGAAAGCCAGGCATGGACCGTTCTGATTTGTTTAACATCAATGCTGGTATCGTTAAGAATCTTATCGAAGCAGTTGCCGACAATTGTCCAAAAGCGTGTATCGGTGTTATAACTAACCCGGTAAATACGACGGTCGCTATTGCTGCTGAAGTGCTTAAAGCAAAAGGCGTTTACGACAAAAATAAATTGTTTGGTGTAACGACATTAGATGTTATTCGTTCAGAAACATTTATTGCAAACCTTAAGGGTTTGAAAACAACTGAAGTGCATGTTCCAGTTATTGGCGGTCACTCAGGTACAACTATTCTTCCACTTCTTTCACAAGTTGACGGCGTAAGCTTCACTGACGAAGAAATTGCTAGCTTGACTACACGCATCCAAAATGCGGGAACGGAAGTTGTTGAAGCAAAAGCTGGTGGTGGTTCTGCTACATTATCTATGGGCCAAGCCGCTGCGCGTTTCTGCTTGTCACTTGTTGCTGCAATGCAAGGTGAAGCAGTCGTCGAATATGCTTACATACAAGTTGACGGTTCTGATGACGCTGCATTCTTCGCTCACCCAGTGCGCTTGGGCATCAATGGTGTTGAAGAAATTCTACCTTATGGTGATTTAAGCGATTTTGAAGAAAACGCAAAAAATGCAATGCTAGATGGCTTGCGTGGTGATATTAAAATGGGTGTTGATTTCGTTAACGGCTAGATAATGCTGTAGACATGAATTAACATAAAAACCGGCTACCATTTATTAATGATAGCCGGTTTTTTTTAATGATTTAATTGTCAATAAATCTATTCATATGTTCCTAAAAAAACAATTCGCCTATATTGGCATATACATTTACTCAGTTGGAGTAGAAATGCTGATATTTACTATCGTTCGAGCTTTCGGATGTTCAAAAATAATAAATACGATATTTTTGGGCGTTTTTAAAGTAACCCTAAAGGACATGATATGTTGATTAAATTAAAAGAATTTTTTCAAACTGAAATCGCATTTAATACCTCAAAAAGTACTAATGCTCAACAGCAATACAGTCTAGAGCAAGCATGTGCCTTGCTATTGATGGAAGTGTCTAATGCTGACTTTGAGGAGTCTAGCCTTGAAAAAGAAAAGATAAAGCAGACGCTGCAGTCACTGTTTGATTTGTCAAATGAAAAATTGGCAGAGTTATTTGAACGTAGCAGCCAAGCAAGCAAAGACACAACATCGATACATCCATTTACGTCAATGATTAATGACAATTATGAGTACGATCAAAAAGTAAATTTATTGAAATTAATGTGGAAGGTGGCATTTGTTGATGGCAATTTAGACAAATATGAAGAAGCTGTAATCCGAAAAGTCGCTGATTTATTATACATTACGCATCGCGATTATATACAAGTAAAACATAGTGCAGAACAAGGATGAGTAACGTCAATTCTAAGGTAGATTTCTCATTAATTGAATAAATATAAAAAAACGGAGTCTATGGCTCCGTTTTTTATATCTCATACTAAATTCACAGTCTTTTTCTTGGCATATATCCTT
Source organism: uncultured Glaciecola sp. (assembly GCF_937770335.1). GTDB lineage: Bacteria > Pseudomonadota > Gammaproteobacteria > Enterobacterales > Alteromonadaceae > Glaciecola. Next base: position 216,444 of record NZ_CALJHY010000001.1, on the reverse strand, counting down.
GAATCATGAAGGCTGCAAATCTCAAATGCTTTGGGGTTCTTGCTGCGCAACAACCCCCAAGCAGAATCAATTTACCCTGTGTTACGCAAACCAATAGCAATACCTGTAATAGTCACCATCATCGCCATTTCTAGGGTGGCTGTGTCGTTATCATTATATTCAGAAGAGCCTTCTTTACGTATTCTGTCTAGAAGTTCTATTTGCAAGTAATGTAATGGCTCAAGGTACCCACCACGAATTTCCATCGATAATTTGCCGTGAGGGTCGTCTTCCATCATGTCGGTGTGATCAAGAATGCGCAGAATTGAGGCGATACTTTCTTTAAGTTCTGCGCGTAATCCCTCGCCAAAATGTTTCAGATTGTCCGGCACTAAACGAGCATCGTAAGCAGCACTGATATGCGGTTCCGCTTTTTTAAACACCATATCGAGCATCGACAATCTGGAATTAAAGAAAGGCCAATTATCAATCATGTCCTGAACCGTCTCTTCATTGCCTTCGCTGATAACGCTTTCAACGGCTTTCATCACACCTAACCAAGACGGCAGCACCATGCGAGTTTGTGCCCATGCAAATATCCACGGGATAGCACGTAAGCTTTCAATGCCACCATTTGGGTTACGTTTTGCTGGGCGGCTTCCCAATGGTAATTTACCTAACTCCTGTTCAGGAGTGGCAACACGAAAGTAAGGGACAAATTCAGGGTCTTCTCTGACAACCCCACGATAATTATCACGCGCTTTTGCTGCCATTTTGGTAATTGTTTCACGCCACTCAGGTTTTGGAGCAGGTGGTGGGGATAACATCGCTTCAACAACTGCCGCCGCATAAATTGATAAACTACGTTTTGCTAATTGCGGCATACCAAATTTGTAGCGGATAGTTTCACCTTGCTCGGTAACCCTAAACCCACCTGTCAGTGACCCTGGAGGTTGCGAGTGGATAGCAGCCTTGGCTGGCAAACCACCGCGACCGATCGTGCCACCGCGACCATGAAACAAGGTTAAGGTAACTGATTTTTCTTCAGCTAATGCCACTAGTGCTTCTTGTGATTCGTATTGCGCCCAACCCGCGGCTAGTGAACCTGCGTCTTTGGCTGAATCAGAATAACCAATCATTACAAATTGACGGCCTTTGATGTAACCCCGATACCAATCTATTTCAAGTAGATTACGCATCACTTTTGGTGAGTTGTTTAAGTCATCGAGAGTTTCAAAAAGCGGCGCAACTGACATTGGCCAGCTCACTCCGGCTTCTTTTAAGAGCAATTGCACAGCCATTACATCAGACGCTTCTCGTGCCATCGATATGATGTATATGCCAAAGCTTTCTTGGCCGTGACGGGAGATAACACCGCAAGTATCTAATACTTCCTGCACGTCCTCGCTAGGTTTCCAATTTCGTGGAATAAGAGGGCGTTTTGAACTAAGTTCGCGTAATAAGAATGCTTGTTTATCTTCCTCGCTCCATTGAGCGTAATCGCCTAGACCCAGATAGCGTGTTAGCTCGCTGAATACATCGGCATGGCGATCAGAATCTTGTCGAATGTCTAATTTTAATAAGTTAACACCGAAGCTGTGCACTCGACGTATAGTGTCTTTCAACGCGCCTTCTGCAATCACGGCCATACCGCATTCATGCAATGATTCATAACACGCCAGTAATGGTATTAATAACTCATCGTTACTTGATACCCATTCCTCTATTGGAAGAAGGCCGCCACTTGTTTTCTCTAATTTATTACCAATATTTCTAAGTGCCGCTCTGTAAGGTTCTTTTGCATCGCCCACGATACTGCGTAATTTGTCATTACAGTCATTCATGGATAGTTCGATATATAGCTCGTCCATCTCTAATGAGAACAGCTTGGCAGCGCGGCGCCTAGCAAGCATCAGAACTTCTTCTGTCACTTTTGATGTCACAAATGGATTACCGTCGCGATCGCCGCCCATCCATGAGCTAAATTGAACCGCTTTGGCATCCAGAGGCAACGTAATATCGAATTCTGCTTGAAGATACTCTTCAAGTTCACGTAAAAATTCAGGTACTGCTTCCCACAGCGAGTTTTCAATAACGGAAAATCCCCAACGTGCTTCATCGACAGGCGTTGGACGCACTGAGCGGATTTCTTCGGTATGCCATGCTTGACTGATTAAGGCTGCTATACGCGTTTTAATTCTTTGGCGTTCTCTGTCAGTTAAATCACTTGTATGAAGCGCTTCCAATTGAGCCGCTAGTTGCCTGTGTTTATGAATAAGGGTGCGGCGTGTCACTTCTGTTGGGTGAGCGGTCAGCACTAAATCAATATTTAAATTTTTAATGGCAGCGAGCATTTTTTCTTTATTCGCACCCATGGCTTTAATTTTTCCGAGTGACGTGGCCAATGACTCATCGCGCTGGTTCGCACTGTTATATTCTTGTTCAGCAATATTAGCTAAATTTAAAAACTGGGCAAACGCTCGGCCAATGGTCAATAAAGATTGATTGTCTAAACTAGAAAATAAGGCAGTAAGATTATCTGTGCTTTGAGTCACATCAGCATATGAATCGCGACCATCCTGTCTGATTTGCTCGATTTTTTGTAACCATTCGCTGCCCAACTCAGCTTCAATAGTTTCGCCAAGTGTTGCACCCAAATAACGTACAGTGTCCTTTAATTGTGCATCGAACGAATCGTTCATTTTTCCTGTTTTCCTAAAATAAAAGCGTTGTTTACAAGATACTCATCATTGTGCCTAAAGTCTAATTCTAAGATTTATAAGTTAATGGTCGTTATAGGATAAGCCGTCAATTTTAAAGCTTTACAGAATGTGTTAAGCTACGCTGGAAATAAGCACTTACAATTCATATTATAAAATTACTATTTTGGAGACACTGTGTCAGATAAGTATTCAACAGTAGAATCACAAGCAAGTTACGGTATCGGTTATCAAATGGGTGAGCAACTTGCATCAAACCCTTTCGACGGACTAGATTTAGAGACAGTATTAACTGGTTTAACTGACGGTTTTAACCGTGCCCAGTCACAAGTAGATAATAACGATTTGCGTGCAGCGTTTACCGAAATTCATGAACGTATGCAAGCTGCCAAGCAAGAGCAATTTGCAGGTGCGGTTGAAGAAGGCATTAAGTTCTTAGAAGAGAATGCTCAACGCGAAGGAATTGTTACGACTGAATCTGGCTTGCAGTATGAAATATTAACTGCGGGCAACGGCGACATTCCGACAGCTGCATCAACAGTGCGCACCAACTATCATGGTACGCTTATTAGTGGCGACGTTTTTGATAGCTCATATGAACGTGGCCAACCAGCTGAATTTCCGGTCGGTGGCGTCATTAAAGGTTGGACTGAAGCGTTAACAATGATGCCGGTTGGTTCAAAATGGCGTTTATATGTACCGCACGACCTAGCTTATGGTGAGCAAGGTGCTGGTGGTGCAATAGGCCCATTTAGCACATTAATATTTGACATTGAATTGTTAGACATTATTGCGTAATTGTTGCTAATTAATGATGCATTGAGTTCCAATAGCGTGATGTATCATTAAGCGATTTATACCAAATGAAAGGAAGCAAGTTTGCTTCCTTTTTTGTAGAGTAGAACAACTACTACACTAGCTTAATTAGACTTGAATCGCCGCTCAGCCTCTTTGAGTTTCGCGCAATTAGTCCGATTACAGAGGTGAACAGCTCACGTATTCTTTATCTTCGTCCTTCGTTCTTTATAGTTTATTGTTATTAATTAGAACGCTATCGAAAAAAGAGAGTTTGCTCTAATTTATGAGTAAAAAGGGCTGATAATTGCTAAATTGCCTAAAATTTATCCAATAGCGGGATTAAATACTTCGATATCAACCTATTTATGTATCCATTAACACAAATTTAACTTCGTATATGGACACCTTAAGGCATATTTATTTGCTTTTTACCCCTAAAATAGTCAATAATATAGTTAGACATCTAATTAATTGAGTTCGATTTAAATATTATGGTTACGAAAAAAGGTCACAACACAGCGATGACCCAATTCAAAAAGTGCAACACGATTGTCCAATCTGCATATATGCATTCCTCTGCATTTGGCGGCGCACACTCTCCAACCTGACTGTTTAAAAAATAAGATGCCCTAATTCTTGTGGCATCAAAAATTCCATTGAGTTCTTTCTCGGTTATTGGGTTTTTCCGATAGCCTTAGCCGTAACCTCGGCATGAACGAGCTTGTTCATTATTTTCATAAAATAGCAGCATATTCAAAGCGAATGCTGCTCTACAAAAAAGAGTTATTAATTTTGGAAACACAAATGAGTTTGGTTGGCTGGAAGAGAATTGTCATAAAAGTGGGTAGTGCGTTAATTGCGCCTAACCAAAATGGTTGCAGTAGTCACTATTTATTAGGTATCGCACAATTTGTTGTGCGCTGCAAGGCGATGGGAATTGAAGTGGTGCTAGTATCATCAGGTTCGGTTGCTGCAGGTGCGCACTTCTTTAAAGAACATGAAGAAGGCGTTAAGCCGTCAATTGCAGTTAAAAAAGCGATGGCTGCGGCTGGCCAAATGGAGATGATGGCAACTTGGGATAAGTTATTTGACTTTCCAACAGCCCAAATTCTAGTTACCCATGGTGATTTAAGAGACCGTGAGCGTTACGTCAGCATTAAAGAAACCATTTTTAGTTTACTTGAAAATGGAATACTGCCTATTTTAAACGAAAACGACACCGTGACTACCGATAAACTCAAAGTTGGCGACAATGATAACTTGTCAGCGATGGTCGCTGCAGCAGCAGATGCTGATACTCTAATCATCTGCTCTGACGTCGATGGCCTTTATGATAGCAATCCACATGAGAATGCTGATGCTAAATTGATTTCGAATGTTCCTAATATCACCGACGAAATTTTTGCAATGGCGGGTGGGGCAACAAGTTCCGTAGGCACCGGTGGCATGAAAACTAAAATACAAGCAGCTGAAAAATCAGTCGCTCATGGCATTGATACTTATATTGTTAACGGTTTTACCGTGCAAACGTTCAACACATTGCTAAATGGTAAAAACCCGGGAACTCACTTTTCACCAGATAAAAAACCGATGAATGACCATTTGCATTGGATGACGCACACGTCAACTGCGCAAGGTGAACTTGTGGTGGAAAACGATTTTGATACTGAGCTTGACGGTGACAGTGAGCAACTTACTAGCAACGAAATTATTGCTGTAAACGGTGATTTTGCGGTTGGTGATACCATTTTGGTAAGAAAAGACGACGGTACTAGACTCGCAAAAGCTAAGTCAAATTATAGTAGTTGTTTGTTAAGTTTCATCACAGAGCAAGATGATCAAGCTTTTGCCAGTAAGTTTCAAGATACCACTGGCCCAATAATATCAGATAGTAATATAGCCCTACTGGAGGACGAATGAGTTTAATTAAAGATTTATCAAGAAAAGCAGCAGAAGCAGCACAAGTTCTTTCAGTTTTAGACGAGGCAGTTAAGAATGCTGTGCTCATTGATATGGCAAAATCGTTGCGTGACAATGCAACTGGGATCATTGAAGAAAACGGTAAAGACTTGGTTAATGCTAAGAACAATAGTTTGCCTGATGCAATGATAGATAGACTTACGCTAAATCAAGAACGTATTGAAGCAATGGCTGAAGGACTAGAAACAGTCGCAATATTGCCAGATCCTGTCGGTATTGAAAGAGATTTAGGCACTCGCCCGAATGGTTTACAAATTAGAAAAATGAGAGTGCCACTAGGTGTGGTTTGCATGATTTTTGAAGCACGCCCGAACGTAACAGCAGATGCAGCCGGTTTATGCTTTAAATCAGGTAATGCTGCTATTTTGCGCGGTGGTAAAGAAGCATTAGCATCTAGCTTATACATCGCTACTATTCTGCAGAATGTGCTAGAGAAGCATAATTTACCGAGAGAGTTAATCTCAGTAGTGCCGAACGCTGACCGGGCTCTCATGCAAGAACTCATGGAACAAAAAGATTATATTGACGTAATTATACCGCGCGGTGGTGAAGGTCTAATTAATTACGTTACTGAAAACAGCAAAATACCCGTCATTCAGCATTTCAAGGGTGTATGCCATTTGTATATAGACAAAGATGCAGACATCGAGTCGGGTATTAATTTACTTGTTAACGGGAAGACTCAGAGAACAGGCGTTTGCAACGCACTCGAGGGCTTGCTAGTACATGAAGACATTGCAGAGGAATTTTTGAGTATTGTAGGCGCTATTTTAGAAGAGCACTCTGTAAAAGTGAATAGCTGCGAAAACTCAAGTAAGTACTTCAATAATGCAACCGTAATTAAAACGGAAGGCTTTGGTGAAGAGTACCTAGACTTAGAAATAGCAGTTCGTATTGTGCCTTCGGTAGAAGCAGCGATGCAACACATTGCTCGTTTTGGAAGTAATCATACAGAAGTGATTTGTACTAAAAACGAAATAACAGCTAAACGCTTTCAACGCACAGTTGATTCGTCGGTAGTCATGGTAAATGCATCATCACGCTTTTCTGACGGAAGCCAACTTGGCTTAGGTGCTGAGATTGGTATCGCGACCACTAAACTGCACGCTTACGGGCCAATGGGCTTGGAATCGCTGACCACTGAGAAGTATTTGGTCAATGGTGTGGGTCAGGTTAGACCTTAGTGTTTTGTTATTAATTGATTAAGGGCTAGTTTTACTAGCCCTTTTTTTGTGCGTTGATTCTTATTTTTATCATGATAGGTAGCTTAATATCTGTATGCCGCGGCGCCACTTTAACTGTTAATGATGCTATCTGATAATTAGTCATTGTAATGCTAATTAACATCATATCTACTGCAAACCAAACCGCGGCAATCTCAACATTATCCCTTTCGTTTTGTATAAAATGCCGATGACTTTGATTGACGTTAAAACAATTCAGTTTTAGTCGAAGATCAATCTATTTAAAAATACTTAACGTCAGTCGTTTATATGTGCAAGAATGTGTCTATTAACATTTCATTAAAGAATGACCAGTAGGCGAGGGTATGCCATGTCGTTAATCGGCTCCGTTTCATCCGTATCAGCAGTAATTGATATCATTAATCAAAAAATTGGTGAGTGGGTCAGCTATTTTACTTTTTTAATGGCGGCAGTTACATTTGCAGTGGTCGTATTGCGCTATGGCTTTAACTTGGGCTGGATAGCCATGCAAGAGTCGGTTGTTTATTTACATGCGGCTGTTTTTTTGCTCGGTAGTGCTTACACACTTCAACATGATGGTCATGTGAGAGTTGATGTGTTTTATAGAAGTTTCAGTAAAAAACGAAAAGCGTTGGTCAACTTATTAGGTACATTATTTTTGTTATTGCCGGTGATGATTTTCATTACCGTTGTTAGTTGGCATTACGTACACGAATCGTGGCAAACACTTGAAGGCTCTATGGAGTCAGGTGGTCTTCCTTTTCTATATGTGTTGAAGTCGTTTATTCTTCTATTTTCACTCACGATGCTTTTGCAAGGCGTATCGGAAGCTATTAAACAAAGCTTAATATTGGCGAGTGCAGCCAAATAATGGAAATCCTCTCACTCGTTCTATTTCTAGTCGTTTGCCTCTTTTTATTGATCGGTTACCCTGTCGCATTGACTCTCGCTGGCACCTCATTGTTTTTTGCTGGCATTGGTATTTTCTTTGATGTATTCGACGGTAATTATTTGTTAGCAACACCAAGTCGTTTATTCGGTATTGTAAATAATCAAACTCTTATCGCCGTTCCGCTCTTTGTTTTTATGGGCGTGGTGCTAGAACGCTCCAAAATTGCTGAAGATCTGCTGGTGGCAATGTCAGGTCTGCTAGGACGCTTTAAAACAGGTTTGGGTGTATCGGTGGTATTAGTGGGTATGTTACTCGCAGCGAGCACCGGTATTGTTGGGGCGACTGTAGTTACAATGGGCTTACTTTCATTACCCACCATGCTAAAACGCGGTTATTCGCCATCTTTAGCTACTGGAACTATTTGTGCAACGGGAACGCTAGGCCAGATTATCCCACCTTCTATTGCACTCGTATTGCTCGGTGATGTGTTATCTAGTGCATATCAAAAAGCACAACTTGATATGGGTATATTCTCTCCAGAAAGTGTGTCTGTCGGCGACTTGTTTGTCGGTGCTATAGTTCCTGGGCTTATTCTTGTTATTTTTTACTTACTTTATTTGTGGGGTGTCAGTAAGTTTAGCCCCTCTCAGGTGCCTACGCATGGCCAGGAAAGTGAGCACGCTAACTTAAAAGAACTTCTGATTGCTTTACTGCCTCCATTATTATTGATCATTGCTGTCTTAGGCTCAATATTAACCGGTAAAGCAACACCGACTGAAGCCGCTGGCGTTGGCGCCATTGGTTCGGTCTTTCTTGCGTTGTTAAAAAAGAAGATCAATATAGGGAACACTAATTATGTGGTGCGCGAGACCACAAAAGTGACATCAATGGTTTTCTTGATCCTAATTGGTGCATCAATATTTTCTCTCGTTTTCCGCGGCTTTGGTGGTGAGGAGCTGTTACAAGCGTTCTTTGCAGACTTGCCCGGTGGCGTATTTACCGCTGTGCTATTAGTCATGGTGGTCATTTTCTTACTCGGCTTCATTCTCGATTTCATTGAAATCACCTTCGTTGTTGTTCCAATTATCGCGCCTATTTTACTAGTGATGGGCATCGATCCTATTTGGTTAGGCATTATGATCGCTGTCAATCTACAGACTAGTTTCTTAACGCCTCCGTTTGGTTTTGCATTGTTTTATCTCCGGGGCGTCACATCCGATATAGTCAAGACTGAGCAAATTTATAAAGGTGTGATTCCGTTTATTATTATCCAGTTGTTTTTATTAATTATTATGGCGATTTGGCCAAGTATCATTACATGGTTGCCTTCGATCATTTATGGCGGTAACTAGTCTAGTTTTTAAAGGAGAATAAAAATGAAAAAGTCAGTTAGTTTGTTGTGTGCTGCTGCAGCGATGTTTGCCATTGCGTCTTGCAGTGGCAAGAATGAAGAAAATGCGGCAACGGACATTATTAAAGCGCCGGCTGAAACTATAAAGTGGAAGTTAGTGACGTCATGGCCAAAAAACTTTCCGGGTTTGGGCAAAGGACCAGAAACCTTCGCAGAATACGTGAACGAGATGTCTGGCGGTCGTTTGGAAGTGAGAGTTTATGGTGCTGGTGAGCTTGTTCCTGGCTTTGAAGTATTTGATGCTGTGTCGGGTGGAAGCGCAGAGATGGGCCATGCCGGCGCGTATTACTGGAAAGGCAAAATGCCGGCTGCGCCAATTTTTAGCGCCATTCCATTTGGTATGAATGCGATAGAAATGAATGCTTGGCTGCATTACGGCGGCGGTATGGAATTATGGCGTGAATTATATGCACCATATGGTGTTATCCCATTTGCAGGTGGTAGTTCAGGTACTCAGATGGCAGGTTGGTTTAAAAAGGAAATTAATAATTTAGAAGATTTTCAAGGTCTAAAAATGCGTATACCTGGCTTGGGTGGAGAAGTCTTTAAGGAAGTTGGTGGCTTACCTATAACCCTCACTGGCGGTGAATTGTTTACGGCATTGCAAACGGGGGTGATAGATGCAACTGAATGGGTTGGTCCATATAACGATTTGGCTTTTGGTCTGCACAAAGCAGCCAAGTATTATTACCACAGCGGTTGGCATGAGCCCGGCACAGTGCTCGAGTTTACTGTAAACAAAGCGGCATTTGATGCATTGCCAAAAGACCTGCAAAAAATTATCGAAGTAGCCACACGAGCTGCGAATCAAGACATGTTAGATGAATACACAGCAAGAAATCCGAACGCACTGAGGCAACTCGTAGAGTATGGGACCGAACTTCGCCCATTGCCTAAAGATGTCATCGACGCATTAAAAGTGGCCACTGCAAAAGTAATCAAGCAAGAGCGTGCCGGTGATGCAGACTTTGATCGGATTTATGCGTCGTATGATGCTTTTTTCCAAGAAGTAAAAGCGTATCACAAGGTATCAGAACAAGAGTATTATGAAAATAGAGAGTAGACTTTCTATCTGATCTGATTTGTTTTTTTGCAGAATGGCACTAGAATGCGCGCGTATATTAGATATAACAGTTAGTTTTGCGTAGAATGCTCAATTATAAGCACTACGTAAATTAGCCAATTAATCAATCGCGCGTTTTTTTATGCGTGATAAAAAAGGAAATTTTTATGGTCATTAAGCCAAAAATTAGAGGTTTTATCTGTACTAATGCTCATCCTGCTGGATGTGCGAAGAGTGTTGAAAATCAAATCAACTATGTAAAGTCGCAAGACGTAAAGGCCAAGTCAGAACTGGATGGTCCTAAAAATGTACTGGTGATTGGTTGTTCAACAGGGTACGGATTAGCGTCTCGAATTACTTCTGCATTTGGCTATGGTGCAAAAACCCTTGGTATCTGCTTTGAAAAAGAACCGACAGAGCGCAAAACAGGCACTGCAGGGTGGTATAATACGGCTGCTTTTCATGACCAAGCCAAGGCCGAAGGTTTGTATGCTGAAACGATGAATGGTGATGCTTTCTCTGACGATATGAAAATAGCTGTCATTGAGAAAATAAAGAAAGACTTAGGCTCAGTTGACCTCATTATTTATAGTTTAGCGTCCCCAAGAAGAACAGATCCCGATACTGGCGAAGTTTATAAGTCGACGCTAAAGCCAGTTGGAAAAGGGTATACAACTAAAACATATGATACTGATAAAGATAAAGTCCATGAAATAACCCTTGAACCAGCCAATCAAGATGAGATCGACCAGACGGTCAAAGTGATGGGCGGCGAAGACTGGGAGCGCTGGTTGGTCATGCTTAATGACGCTGGTGTGGTATCAGAAAAAGCGAAAACAACTGCTTATACCTATATTGGCAAAGAACTTACTTGGCCTATTTATGGACAAGCAACCATCGGTTTGGCAAAAGAAGATTTAGATCGAGCAGCAACGGCGATTGTCGATAAATTAAAAAACCATAAGGTGAGTGCAAACGTATCTTCTTTGAAGGCATTAGTTACTCAAGCAAGCTCCGCTATTCCAGTAATGCCATTATATATTTCTTTGATTTATAAAGTAATGAAGGCTGAGGGTACGCATGAAGGTTGCATTGAGCAAATAGAAGGTCTTTTCAGCCACTGTCTTTATGCAGCCAATCCTGCCGTGGATAATATGAATCGCTATCATATGGAAGACAAAGAAACGAATGATGCAACTCAAGCGAAGATAAAGACTTTGTGGGATCAGGTTACACAAGAAAACTTCCACGATTTAAGTGATTATGCGGGTTATCATCACGAGTTCCTAACGCTATTCGGTTTTGACATTCAAGGTGTTGATTATGACGCTGGTGTTAACCACGTAGTGAATTGGTCGTAATTAGCGTTACAATATCTAGATAGGGTAAAACGCTTATTTAGGGAGTGTGAAAAACTCAATTTTTGAAGCTATCATTTGCTCTGCATGTGTAAATGGTAGCTTCATTCGATTGAGACGTGGAAAATTTTGTTCGCAATATAGTAAAGAAAATACAGTTTTTACTATTATTGGCATAGCCTTTTCACACTCATTAATGCTAAAATATTGCCGTTCCATTGCTAGATGGACAAAGAATAGTTGGATTTCTTTACTAATACTATCTCAGTGATGTTGCGTGTACACAGAATAATTATAAACCACGGATCAAAGTAGACCTTTTTATAGGAACTACCCATCGCTTTATGTGGTTATTTTTGTAATGTAAGTTGCAATGTTTTAGGTTTGGTAATGTGTTTTTCCCCCTTTATGTAGTAGTAAGTAGTTGATTTAAATTAATTTTACAATGGTTAAGGTAACTTACCCATAACAATAACGGAAAGAAAAAACCAATTTCAATCAGCTTTCAGACAAGCAGTTCGACAGGCTTATTAGAATTGGTATTTTAAATTAGAGTAGTCAATTACGTATGATAAAAATCAAGAAAGGCTTAGATCTTCCTATTGAAGGCGCGCCGGAACAAAAGGTCTATCCAGGACCAGCTGTTACGAAAGTCGCCATCCTTGGGCAAGAATATAACGGCATGCGTCCCACGATGCATGTCCAAGTGGGTGATGTTGTCAAAAAAGGGCAGTTACTTTTTGAAGACAAAAAAAATCCTGGTATTAAATTCACGGCTCCTGCAGCTGGCGAAGTCATTGAGATTAATCGTGGTGCAAGACGTATTTTGCAGTCTGTGGTTATTGAACTGCAAGGTGATGATGAAGTTACCTTTACATCATTTGATGATGTGTCGCTGGCAGCGGCTGAACGCGCTGCAATAAGCGAACTATTGGTGGAATCTGGTGCTTGGACAGCAATCAGAACTCGCCCATTTAGTAAAAATCCAGCGGTAGGCTCAACGCCTTCTTCGATTTTTGTTTCTGCAATGGACACTAATCCATTGGCGGCAGACCCTCAAGTCATCATTGCTGACCGTAAGGCCGATTTTGCCTTTGGTTTGAAAGTATTGGCTAAACTAACAGACGGTAAAGTGTTTGTAAGTAAAGCCCCTGGTGCAGATATTGACACTGGTGATGCTGTTGTTGACGTCAACGAATTTGCAGGTCCACATCCGGCTGGTCTGGTTGGTACTCACATTCATCATCTTGACCCCGTTGGTATGAAGAAGTTTGTTTGGCATGTGGGTTATCAAGATGTTATTGCTATTGGATCGTTGATTAAAACCGGTAAGTTAGACACAACTAAAATAGTATCTATCGCAGGTCCTGCGGCGAAAACACCCAAATTGATTAGTACTGTTCTAGGTGCAAATATTGATGAACTGGTTGCTGATCAGAAAATTGACGGACCTGTACGCGTTATTTCTGGGTCTATTTTGAATGGTAATACAGCAGTCGGTCCTCAGGCTTACGTTGGTCGCTATCACAACCAAGTCTCACTTTTAGTAGAAGATAAAGAGAAAAAATTATTTGGTTGGGCTACGCCAGGCTCAAATCAACATTCTGTGACACGTGCCTTTTTAGGTCACTTGTCACCTAAAAAACTGTTTAACATGACAACGACAACGAATGGTTCTGATCGTTCTATGGTGCCAATCGGTAATTATGAACGTATCATGCCGTTAGATATTATTCCTACATTGTTGTTGCGTGACCTTTTGTCGGGCGATAGTGACGGCGCAAGTAGCCTAGGAGCTCTGGAATTAGATGAAGAAGATTTGTCATTGTGTACCTATGTGTGTCCTGGTAAATATAATTATGGTCCAGTGTTACGTGAATGTTTGACCAAGATCGAGGAAGAGGGTTAGTCATGGGATTAAAAACTTATTTAGAAAAAATCGAACCTGATTTTGAACCAGGTGGTAAATACGACAAGTTTTATGCGCTTTACGAAGCTGCAGCAACTATTTTTTATACTCCGGGTAAAGTAAACACCGCCAATACACACGTTAAAGACAGCATTGACTTGAAACGTATTATGATTATGGTGTGGCTAGCAACATTTCCTGCGATGTTTTACGGTATGTACAACGTTGGTATGCAGGCATTTACGGCCATTGAAGCCGGAGGTGCTTTGTATGACGGTTGGCAAGCTGGTTTATTTTCTGCACTAGGGGGCACCTTAACTGCCGATTCTGGCATTCTTTCGATGATGTTCTATGGTGCGTGTTTCTTTGTACCTATATATGCAACTACCTTTATTGTCGGTGGTTTTTGGGAAGTGTTGTTTGCTTCGGTTAGAAAACACGAAATTAACGAAGGTTTTTTTGTTACTTCGGTGCTGTTTGCATTGACTTTACCGTCAACTATTCCACTTTGGCAGGTTGCTTTAGGTATTACCTTCGGTATCGTTATTGCTAAAGAGATATTTGGTGGAACAGGACGTAACTTCTTGAACCCAGCTTTGTCTGGTCGTGCATTCCTATACTTTGCTTATCCTGCGCAAATCTCTGGCGATCAGCCTTGGATCGCGGCCCAATTAGCGGATGGTTACTCAGGGGCGACTTGGTTAAGTAACGCTGCGAATAACACTATGAACTTTGGCGATTCAGTTAAGTTTTCTACTCAGCAAGTATTAGACACTTCGGGTAACTTAGTTAATCAAACAATCAGTGAAGCAGACCTATGGATGAATGCTTTTATCGGCAACGTACCTGGTTCAGTTGGAGAGGTCTCTAGTCTATTGATCATGCTAGGTGGATTATTCATCATTTACATGGGTATAGCGAGCTGGAGAATTGTTTCTGGCGTAGGGCTTGGTGTTGTGTTCTTTAGCACACTGCTAAACTTTTTCGCGACCGACGCAACGTCAATCTGGGCAATGCCCTTCTATTGGCATTTCGTCATCGGCGGCTTAGCGTTTGGTATGTTTTTCATGGCTACTGACCCAGTATCAGCCTCATTCACTAATCAAGGTAAGTGGTTTTATGGCTTTTTCATCGGTTTGATGACAGTGTTGATTCGTGTAATTAACCCAGCATTCCCTGAAGGGATAATGCTAGCGATACTATTTGCTAATTTATGGGCGCCATTATTCGATTACTTTGTAGCGCAGAGCAATATTAAACGGAGGGTTGCACGTGTCGGCTAAAAAAGAAACTTTAGGTAAAACAGTCGCCGTTGTCGTTGCCGTTTGTTTAGTTTGTTCAATCATAGTGTCAGGCGCAGCAGTCGGCTTACGTGAATTGCAACAGACTAACGCAGCGCTCGATAAACAATCGAACATTTTGGCTGCAGCAGGATTACTTGGTGAAGCCAAAACAAAAAAAGACATTGCAACAATCTACGATGCAAAAGTAGAAGAGCGTTTCGTTAATTTACAAACGGGTGAATATGTAGCTAACCCTGCGGAAGGCGAGACTAAGCCTTACGATATGTATGGAAGAGTAGCTAAAGCTGAAGGTACGAGTACGAAAGTAGAAGGCAGTCCAGCTGGCTTTTCAAGTCGTGCTAACGTTGCCAGCGTCTATTTGATTAAAGATGATGAAGGCTCTATATCACGCATCATTCTGCCCGTTCATGGTAGCGGTCTATGGGACCTAATGTACGGTTTCCTTGCACTTGACAATGATGGTCACACCATTCGCGAATTGATTTTTTATCAACACAAAGAAACTCCAGGATTGGGTGGCGAGATTCAAAACCCAGAATGGCAGGCTAAGTGGAACGGTAAACAGCTTTTCAGTAACGGTGACGTTGCTATTGAAGTTAACAAAGGCGACAACAGAGATGACCAGTATGCGGTTGATGCACTATCAGGTGCAACACTAACCAGCAATGGTGTAGAGAATACACTGCAGTATTGGGCTAGTGATAATGGCTACGGCAATTACCTTAAAAAGCAATCTTGGAAATCATAAGGCATCACAATGGCTGACACTAAAGAAATGAAAAAAGCCCTATTCGGGCCAATATTAGACAGTAACCCGATTGCTTTACATGTACTTGGTATTTGTTCTGCATTAGCAATAACAACAAAATTAGAAACCGCACTGGTAATGTCATTGGCATTAACGGCAGTAACCGCATTTTCTAGCTTGTTTATTTCACTTATACGAAATCAAATACCGTCAAGTGTTCGTATTATTATTCAGATGACAATCATTGCGTCATTGGTAATCGTTGTTGACCAAGTATTGAAGGCTTACTCTTATGAAATTTCGAAGCAGCTTTCGGTATTTGTGGGCTTGATAATTACAAACTGTATCGTAATGGGGCGCGCCGAAGCTTACGCAATGAAGTCGCCTCCTCTAATGAGTTTTTTGGACGGTATTGGTAATGGTCTCGGGTATTCATTTATCCTGATTGTTATTGGTACGATCAAAGAATTAGCTGGTTTTGGTACGATTCTTGGCTTTGAAATTTTACCACTCGTTACTAATGGCGGTTGGTATCAAGGTAATGGTCTATTGATACTCCCATTTAGCTCGTTCTTCCTCATCGGCGGTATGATCTGGTTTATTCGTACCATTCGCCCTGAACAAGTGGAGCCTAAGGAATAATCATGGAACATTATGCAGCATTATTTATAAGAGCAGTATTTGTAGAGAACATGGCATTGTCATTGTTCCTAGGTATGTGTACTTTTCTAGCAGTATCAAAGAAAGTAAAGACATCAATGGGTCTGGGCGTTGCAGTTATCGTGGTGTTAGGTATTTCAGTACCTGTTAACCAAGTTATCTTTGTAAACATTCTTGCACCAGGTGCTTTAGGTTGGGCCGGTTTCCCCGACGCTGACCTTAGTTTCTTGAGTTTCCTGACCTTTATCGGCGTAATCGCGGCTTTGGTTCAGATACTGGAAATGACACTTGACAAGTTCTTCCCTGCTTTATATAACGCGTTAGGGATCTTCCTACCGCTTATCACCGTAAACTGTGCCATATTCGGTGGTGTTGCGTTTGCCGTTCAGCGCGAATACAACTTTACTGAAAGTATTGTTTACGGCATCGGCAGTGGAGCAGGTTGGGCAATGGCCATTATCTTGCTAGCTGCGGTACGTGAAAAATTAAAGTATGCTGATATGCCTGATGGTATTCGCGGATTAGGTTCTGTGTTTATGATTGCAGGTTTGATGGCATTAGGTTTCCAGTCATTCACAGGTATTTCGCTGTAAAGCGAATAGGAGTATAGATAATGAATCAAATAGAAATCTATCTCGGTGTAGGCATGTTTATTACTATCGTCTTGGCGTTAGTGTTTATCATCATGTTTGCAAAATCGAAATTAGTCCCTGAAGGTGATGTTTTAATTACCATCAATGGCGATCCAAATAAAACTATTACAACCTCGCCAGGTGGGAAACTACTCGGTGCGCTAGCGGAATCAGGCATTTTTGTATCTTCTGCTTGCGGTGGCGGTGGTTCTTGCGGTCAGTGTACCGTTGATATTAAGTCGGGCGGTGGTGAAATATTACCTACTGAGCTTGACCATATTTCAAAGCGTGAAGCTAAGCAAGGCTGTCGCTTATCTTGCCAAGTATCTATTAAGCAAGATATGGATATAGAGCTCCCTGAAGAAGTATTTGGTATTAAAAAATGGGAATGTGACGTTCTTTCTAACAATAACGAAGCAACTTTCATTAAAGAACTTAAGTTAGGTATTCCTAATGGCGAAAGCGTACCTTTCAAAGCGGGTGGGTATATTCAAATTGAGGCTCCACCTCACCACATAAAGTATAAAGACTTTGATGTACCTGCAGAGTATCGGAAAGATTGGGAGCACTTCGGCTTCTTTGATGTTGAGTCAAAGTGTGACGAAGAAACTATTCGTGCTTACTCAATGGCAAACTACCCAGAAGAAGAAGGTATTATTTTGTTGAACGTGCGTATTGCTACGCCGCCACCCAAAAACTTAAGCCTTCCTGCAGGAAAAATGTCTTCATTCATATGGTCTTTGAAGCCAGGTGATAAAGCCACAATCTCTGGTCCTTTTGGTGAGTTTTATGCCAAAGAATCAGACGCAGAGATGGTATTTGTTGGTGGGTGGTGCAGGCATGGCGCCAATGCGTTCACACATTTTCGACCAATTACGTAGAATCAAAACTGACCGGAAAATAACCTTCTGGTACGGTGCTCGTTCGTCACGCGAAATGTTCTATGTAGAGGACTTCGATATGTTGGCGAAAGAAAATGATAACTTTGACTGGCACGTTGCTTTGTCTGACCCACAACCAGAAGATAACTGGACGGGCGATACCGGGTTTATCCATAATGTATTGTTGGAGAACTACTTGAAAAATCATCCAGCACCTGAAGACTGCGAATTTTATATGTGTGGTCCACCTATGATGAATGCAGCAGTAATCAACATGCTTAAAGAGCTTGGTGTAGAAGATGAAAACATCATGTTAGATGACTTCGGCGGGTAATTGGTAACAAGTACGTAGAAGATTCGATTAGGCGCCTTAATGGCGCCTTTTTTGCACAAAATACGCCATATTTTTTGGTTTTTGCTTTGCGCTACGTTTACATTTGAGCGGTTCTTTATATAACCCCAAAAATTAATGTATAATCTTCAATAACGAAATGTATCGTCGCTCATAGTGTGATCCCTTCTTTAATTTGATATTTACGAGGACAGTCTTGAAATTTTTACTCCCTTTTTTATTATTATTCATCGTCTCCTGTGCGCCAAATCAACCTGTCGAAGTTGCAATTTTAGGTGAAACTATGGGCACTACATACTCTATAAAAGTGGTTCGAAAATCCGAAATACCACTAGATGTGCAAGCCCTAAAAGATCAGATAGATGGTGCATTGATACAAGTTAATGCGTTGATGTCGACCTATGATCCAGATTCAGAGTTATCGCAATTAAATAAAACGGCGGCAGGTATTCCTTTCCCTATTTCCGATCAAACCGAATTTGTGCTCAAAGAGGCCATTAGGTTGCACAATTTAAGTAACGGTAGTTTGGATGTAACCGTAGGGCCTCTAGTCAACTTGTGGGGCTTTGGGCCCGATAAACGAGCTGAAGTTATTCCTACTCAGTCACAATTACTAGAAATTGCAGATTATGTTGGTATTGATAAGTTCCAAATGAACTTAGGCGTTGTTACAAAGTTACACTCGAAGCTATATATTGACCTATCGACCATAGCAAAAGGGTATGGCGTTGACGCTGTAGCTGATATTATAGAAGAGAATGAAATAAGCGATTATCTAATCGAAATTGGCGGTGAAATGAGAGTCGCAGGTAAAAAAGCCAACGGTAATGATTGGCGTATTGCGATTGAAAAGCCGATAACCAATGAGCGAGCGATACAGAAGATTATAAGTATAGGCAATAATGCGGTTGCTACTTCTGGTGATTATCGTAATTATTTCGAACAGGACGGTATCCGCTATTCGCACTTGATTGAGCCTAAAACGGGGTATCCAATTACTCATAATTTGGTGTCAGTGACGGTTGTCCATGAATCATCTATGACTGCTGATGGCTTAGCTACAGCATTAAATGTAATGGGAGCCGACCAAGCAAAGGCGGTCGCAGCATCCGAGGACCTAGCTGTTTTTATGATTATAAAACAAGGCCAAGAATTTATTGAATATGCCTCTCCTGCTTTCATCAGGGACGTAGAACAAGACTAGCTACTTGTGTGATTGGCAGATATTGGCTTTATTGGTTCATACAGTAATAAATTGACATTTAAGAGGTTAGCATGAGTACATTTATTTTAGCGTTTGTATTTTTCTTAGTGATGGTAGCGGCTATGGCTATTGGTTATATATTGCAAAAGAAAACAATAGCCGGAAGTTGCGGTGGATTAGGCGCATTAGGTATTTCAAAAGCGTGTGACTGCCCTGAACCTTGTGATAGAAAAAAAGCCAGAATGGAAAGAGAAGAAAAAAGGCAGATAAAAATCAAGGAATGGCAGGACAATCAAATTCTTTGATTGTCAATTTACACATCCGTTTATAAATAAATGTAGTAAATCGGCAACGAGCTTACATTTAAATACAGATATTAGCCGGCACTATTCAGTGACCAACCTTGCGTAATATAATTTCTTATAAGCTGCGCTCATCCGTTTCGTATTGTGTCCATACAGGGCAGCCTTTACCTTATGGTCTTCTATCGCTTTAATTGTTCTTGCTGGGACTCCAACGACTAAAACGTGACTTAGAATATCTTTTGATACAACAGAACCAGCGACTATTGCAACATTATCGCTAATAGTATTATTGCACCGCAGCCGATAAACACATTATTACTAATCGTAATAAACTCTAAAATATCTATTCCGGGATATTCCTATTGCATCACCCAAATACGTCCGTCGTGGGCTTTATGCCTTATACATGTGCTAGATTCGTGACTTATATATTTGAGAGCCGGCGACGTTTATTTGAATTTACATTCTAATTGTCACAAGAAAATTTAGAAGCTGCGCCCGACAAAACCGAGCGAGGATTGATTGGTAAATTCCAAATACTGTCTTAAACTGTATTTATGTACAGTGTTTTTATATATAATACCGATTAATTGAGGGTTTATATTATTCTATTGCCAAAGTTATTAAATGCGTAAGTTCATTCATATCGACATGGATTGCTTCTATGCAGCTGTCGAAATGCGAGATGATCCAACATTACAGCATAAACCGATAGCTATCGGTGGTAGTGCTGATCGCAGGGGTGTCATTGCAACTTGTAATTACCCCGCGAGGAAATTTGGTATACGCTCAGCGATGGCAACAGCAACGGCCCTGAGACTATGTCCGAACCTCGTGTTGGTCAAAGGTCGAATGGATGAGTATGTAAAAGCTTCAGACCAAATAAAAGCAATATACCTGCGCTATACGGACGAAATTGAACCACTTTCATTAGATGAAGCCTTCTTAGACGTAACCGATAGCGATTTGTTTGGCGGTAGTGCAACTTATATAGCTGAAGATATTAGACGCGCAATATTGGAAGAAACCGGACTTACAGCTTCAGCAGGTGTCGCTCCTATAAAATTTGTGGCTAAAGTTGCTAGTGACGAAAACAAACCGAACGGTATTTGCGTTATAACGCCCGCACAATTAGATGAATTTGTAAAATCTCTCCCATTGAAAAAAATTCCAGGAGTGGGCAAAGTAACACTCGAAAAATTGAATAAGTTAGGACTTTACAAGTGTGACGATATCCGCTCTTTTCCGATTGAAAAATTATATCAAAACTTTGGTAAATTTGGTGCATCACTATGGAAAAGAGCACACGCGATTGATGAACGGAGGCTCTCGATTAATAGAAAACGAAAGTCGATAGGCGTTGAGAGAACGTTAGATATTGACCTTGTTAGCTTAGACGAATGCAAAGAAGTCGTCATGCTGCTATTACCTAAGTTATGTGAAAGAATTGACACAAAAAAGCATAGCCCAATTAAATCACTCGGTGTAAAACTTAAATTTGATGATTTTCAACAAACAACAGTTGAACAACAAGCACAAGAAGTAAACGAACAATTATTAATCGAGTTACTTGCTAAAGCATTCGAGAGAGGAGAAGGAAAAAAAGTCCGTTTGGTCGGTCTTCACGTATCACTGGCAGATCAGTTGAACAGTAATCAATTAGATTTGCCCTTGTTTAGCGATGAATAATCCCTATACTTTGAACAAAAATAATAATAAGCAACGTAAGAAATATCGGTCTGATATAAACAATGGACTATATTTTTAGTCAGTACGCAGATCCTAACGGAGATATGAATGCCTTTCCCTAATGCAGTTTTAGAAACCAATATTGCACAATTAAATAATACTTATGATGCCTACGTGCTGGTAAGTAATACATTATCAAGTCAATATTATCCTCATATTCAGAAAAATTTAGAGAAACATCAATCAATAGATGAGCGCGTTGGCGTTACCCCAATCCTCTTTGCAGCTGATGTTGCTGGACAAAGGTTGTTGCAAGTTCCTGTTGGTCAGTTAAGTCGCGATTATGACGATGTTCGCCGAATTTTTGATGCAACGCGAAATGTCGCTCAAATGCTGTTGGATTCAGGTATTCGCAAGCCATTACTGGAAATCAATTTAGTGGGTTTAACTGACAACCAAGCTGCACAATTTAAGAATGCTATTGAGGCAGCCTACCTTGGGCTATGCCAAGGTTTATGGCAACCGCTTGAGGCGAGACAAGCGTTAGATGAAAATGAGATTGAACCTATCCAGTTCGTCGGTTTGATTGAAAGTAAGGCCGTGGTTAATACTCAGCGTTTAAATGCGTTAGAAGCTGGTAAACGACTTGCTCGTGACCTGTGTGGTACAGAGCCAGAGCGTATGGCCCCACCTGGGTTTGCTGATTATTGTGTTGATGCATTTAAAGACTCCAACGTTAAAGTAAGTGTTATTACAGATGATGTTCAAATTAGACATGAATACCCATTGCTGCATGCAGTAGCTCGGGCTTCAATTGAAGTAAAAAGACACCGCCCACGTATTATTCGCATGGTGTATGAGCCTGAAGGCGAGGTAACTAAAACGCTATTGTTTGCTGGCAAGGGTATTACTTTTGACACCGGTGGTGCTGACTTAAAAGTTAATGGTCATATGGCAGGAATGAGTCGCGATAAAGGCGGAGCAGCTGGCGTTGCTGGCTTTATGAAAACGCTCTCCCTACTCGCTCCTAAGGGCATAAAGGTCATTGCCGAACTAGGTGCTGTGCGAAACAGTATTGGTGCAGAAGCATTCATTCCAGATGAAATCATTACCAGTCATGCAGGTATAAGAGTCAGAGTTGGCAATACCGATGCTGAAGGTAGAATGCTATTAGCTGATTTGCTTTCTCACTTGCGTGAAGATGCCATCAATGCAATTAACCCTGAACTATTTTCCGTTGCAACATTAACCGGTCATGCCGCAATTGCGTTTGGACCCTACACTGCGCTCGTAGAGAACAAATCAGCCCGCAACAAAGGTATTGCGCAAGGGTTGTTTGTTCAAGGCGAATTATGTGCTGATCAAGTAGAGCAATCACTTTCGCGTCGTGAAGATTTTGACTTTGTGAAACCAAGGACAAAAGCAGATGATGTATTATCGTCGAATAACGGTCCTTCTGTTACGACTGTGCGAGGTCACCAATTTCCGATGGCATTTTTGACTATCGCTTCTGGTTTGGATAAACATGAAGTTAACTCCGAGCTACCTTTGCCGTTCACGCATGTTGATATCGCTGGCAGTGGCATAGAGAATCTTGATTGGCAACATGGCAAACCAACAGGTTCGCCAGTTAACGTATTCGTAAACACGTACTTATAGGTGACGATTTGAAAACTGGCTTATATAAACACTACAAAGGCAATACTTACGAGGTTATAGGCGTTGCCACACATTCTGAAGATGAAACAGACCTTGTGGTTTACCGGCCAACCTATGGTGAACGCGGTCTATGGGTTCGGCCTTTAGCTATGTTTACTGAAAGTGTGGAAGTTAACGGTAAAGAAATACCAAGGTTTGCGTTTATTGGTGGCATGTAACTCTTTATCTAAGGAACCACATTTTGAACCTTATGGTAAAAACTAACATAGTATCGAGCTATCTAATGATGAACATTAAGGGTGAATGAATGAAAAAAATAATGAAAAAAAGTATTTTAGCGGTGTCACTTGCTGGGTTATTTGTATCTGCAGCATTTTCACAAGGTCGTTTTGATGACGTAGAAGTGAAAGCTCAAGCAGTTGGCGGTTCTGTACATATGTTAGTTGGTGCAGGGGGAAATGTAGGCGTGTCCGCGGGGCCTGATGGCATACTTATTATTGATGACCAATATGCCGATTTAGCAGAAAAAATTGCGGTTAGTCTTGCTGATATCAGCAAAGAGCAGACTAGATACGTTATCAACACTCATTTTCACGGTGATCACACCGGCTCCAACGCATTTTTTAGTAAGCATAAAGAAGCCACAATATTTGCCCATGAAAATGTACGTGTTCGTTTGTCAGCAGGTGAAGAGACTGACCCAGCAATGCTTCCTGTAGTGACGTATGAAAAAGGTGTTAAGTTTCATATGAATGGTGAAACCGTGCATGTATTTCATCTACCTAATGCGCATACTGATGGTGATAGTGCTGTTTGGTTTGAACAACCTGATGTATTGCATACTGGGGATTTATTCTTTAAAGATTGGTTCCCCTTTATTGATTTAGATTCAGGTGGTTCGGTTGTAGGCTATATCGCTGCCTCTGAGACATTGTTGGGTATGATTGACGATGACACAAAAGTTATTCCAGGACACGGTGCTTTGGCTAACAAGGCCGATTACACCCGATTTGTTGACATGCTTAAGGCGACTTATGCTTACGTTCAAGCGAAAAAGACAGCGGGTATGAGTGAAGATGATTTGGTCGCTGCTGGCTTAGAGAAAGAATGGAAAAGCTGGTCATGGAATTTTATTACTGAAGAAAGATGGATCAGAACGTTATACAAGTAGGTTCAGACCTTGAACTAAGGATAGCCGCAGAAGCCGATTTTGCGGCTGTTTATCATTGGTTTTTTTCAGTGAAAGAAGCCTCAACATCTCAAAAGAAATCGTTTATTCGACAGTGGGCTGGCCCCAATATCACTTACCCTTGTTCGGTTGAACAACTAACTAGTCACTTGATAGCCGGTCAATACCAATCGTTTATTCTTGCTGAACATACAAATATTATTGGCTTCGGCCAAATCCAGTTGGTAAAGCAACGAGCACATTTTGCTCGACTCGCTATCAACCCTATCTATCGGGGGCAAGGACTCGCAAAACGATTGTTGGCAGAATTAATTGGAAATGCTCAGCAGCAAATAGCATTAAAAGAAGTGTCTTTGTTTGTATATATGGAAAACACCACCGCTATTGCTTGTTATGAGAAGTTTGGTTTTGTAGAGTCAGCGACGCCTACTGGCATCAATACCGTCGTTGGTTGTCGCTTTATGACTCTGCGTTATTAGCGTGTTATCAATGCCTTTAATTATTTGGCATATACCTGCAGGCCATTTATCCATGTTTCTAATACTTGTGTATCTCGAATATCTGAGGATGGTACAGTAAATATGTCTCTGTCGATAAATATAAAGTCGGCTCGCTTACCCACTTCTAGTGTTCCAAGTTTATCATCCTGAAAGCCGGCATAAGCTGCATCTAGGGTGAAACCACGAAGCGCGTCTTCAATTGACACTTTTTCCTCCGGTATCCAACCCATGTTAGGTTCGTTTTCGCTGCTTTGGCGTGTGACAGCTGCATGCAGTCCGTGGAATGCGTTGGCGAGTTCTACCGGGAAGTCAGACCCAAAGGCTATTCTTGAACCCTGATCCAAAAAGGTTCTCCATGCATATGCACCTTTTAATCGAGCTTTACCAATACGATCTTCGGCCATATTCATATCGCTAGTTGCATGAGTAGGCTGCATTGACGGGATAATACCGAGATCTTTGAATAAAGGGATATCTTCAACAGCGACGACTTGAGCATGCTCTATACGATGACGTTCGGTGTTTTCTGGGAAAGTTTGAAAGGTTTTAGCAAACTGTTGCAATGCGAGTCTGTTCGACCTGTCTCCAATCGCATGGAAGTTAAGCTGAAAATTAGCACCGAGCACTTGTGAAAATAAACTAGGCAAGCTTTCCTGCGGAGTAACTAACAAGCCATGATTATCTTTATCATCAGAATAAGGTTCGATTAAGGCTGCACCTCGACTTCCTAACGCGCCATCGCCATAAGCTTTAACACTTCTGATACTGAGCATGTCGTCTGCAGTCTTGATATGTCCCGCGGCTAACATGTCATTAATTTGGGGATCGGTAGCAGACAGCATGGCGTATATTCTAAACCTAAGTTCGCCTGCTTGGGCTTTCTGTCTATAAAAGTCATATCCCTTTTTACTAATACCGGCATCGTGAACACTAGTAATACCCAACGACAGTAGATGTGAAGATGCAGCATCAAGTTGCGCAGATAATTGGCCAACATCCGCTTTGGGAATGAGTTTGGTTACTAAATATTCGGCGTTGTCTATTAATACACCTGTCGGTTGTCCATTTTTATCTTTTACTATTTCGCCGCCTGCAGGTGAGGGGGTGTTAGCGTCAACGCCTGCTAATTTCAATGCTACGCTGTTTACCCAAATAGCATGCCCGTCTACTCTGGATAAAACGACAGGGCGATCTTTTAATGCGTCATCTAAACTCGCTTTACTGGGAAAAGCTTTGGTTGACCACAAAACTTGATTCCAACCGCGGCCAATTAGCCACTGGGTAGTTTCATCTGTAGACCTTTTGGTCGGCGATGCATGAGCGCTTACAAATTCCAAAACACGTTTTACGGCTTCATCTTCACTTTGGCTGCCACGTAAATCAATTTCCAGTAAATTTTGGCCTAGACCTAAAATGTGTCCATGAGCATCAATCAATCCAGGTAGCATAACGCCGCCTTTGCCATCAATCTTCGTGACAATTCCTCCAGGTTCTTGGCTAAGATTAATACCAATAATAAATTCATCTTCAAATGCGATATTCGTAAATGTGATTAACTTACCCTGTTGATTTAATGTGTAACCCTTTACGTTTTCAATAAACGTAAGTGAATAGGCGGCCTGCGAGGTTAATGCTAGCAACAGTACAGTTGTCCAAAGCAGTGTTCTTTGCATCGAGTTCATTTACATTCCTTTTGATATCAATTTAATATTGTGTGTACGACTTAAGCATCTGGATTCATGATAGGGGGTTGTGTCAGATAATCCTGCTGCCATATTTTTAGCATCGATGCCTGACTGATGTTTCCCCCTGATAACAATACTAACACTTTCTGGTTAGGGGGTTTATCACTAAGCCAAGCTGCAACAGCAGCCATTGTCATAGCGCATGTAGGCTCTATATGTAATTTTAACAAATGATGTAGCCATTGAGTCCAATATGCTATTTGTTGTTCTTCGACTTCATAAAAATCATCGACTGTTTTTAATATTTCAAAGGTGTGTTCACCGATTGCTGGGGTAGCCGCGCCATCAGCTAATGTATCGGGTATACCATTTAAGCGTTCAATTTTCCCGCTCTGTAGGCTCCTAGCCGCGTCATTGGCATTCAGAGGCTCAGCACCAACAACTTCAGCGTTAGGCAAACGTGCTTGCGTTGCGATAATTGCCCCAGATAGTAAACCGCCCCCACCGCAAGGGGCAAAAACGGCATCAGGCTCCACTCCTTTTTCAGCTAGTTGCTGCAAGGCTTCTAGTGTCACTGTTCCTTGCCCTGCAATAATGTCGGGATGATTGAAAGGTGGGATCCATAACGTTCCCTCTTCATGACTTGCTTCTACCACCGCAAGGTCGGCTTCCTCTCTTGTTGCAAATCGGTTTATTTTTGCACCATAAAATTCGGTTGCTGCAGCTTTGATTGGGGAAATAGTGTCCGCACAATAGATGGAAACCGGAATACCAAATTGTGCACAAGCAAAAGCAACAGCCTGCGCATGGTTACCTGATGAATTTGCGACAACGCGCTGCGGCAATTCCCCCTGCTCATGTAACTTAGCTATAATGTTTGTTGCACCGCGCAGTTTAAAGGCTCCAGTTCGCTGCAAACACTCTGCTTTAAAGTAGATTTGATGACCTAGCCAATGATTCAGTAAACGTGATTCGAATATAGGTGTCTCTTTTACTATACTGCTGATGCGTTTTTGTGCTGCCTCTATGTCAGCTATTGATACCATTAAAAAAATATCCTTTTACGAAAATAAATTATCTTAAACACACCATATACTAAACGTATCCTGTTTTGATATGAAGTGTTCGTATAAAAATAAATACAATTTCAGTGTGCAATATGACCTGGCTGTCCTCGGATCAATAATTATCGGGACTTGCGAACTTGCAATTTGACTATACACAGAACCAGCTTTCATGGACTTTGGAAGTCCTGGGGAATTATTTAAAATTTGTTATTATTATTGTATCTACAGATATATTAAAATTTTAATAAAAGGATGCCAAAATGGGTTTATTAGATGGATTATTAGGCAATGCTTCAAAAGTTGATATTTCATTAGTAACTGAAGAGCTTTCTCCTATACTTCCGGAGTCAGAAACAGTTGTCGAAGCCTACAAAGTGGTCCGTGATCTGAAGATATGGGTTTCAGGGCAATCTGAACCGATAGAAACTAACTTAAAATCAGGTTTAGCACAGGATGTTCAAAAGACGCTTGCTAATATGATGTTTAGCTCGTAAGCCATTACTAAAGAATGCTATGCAGATGAAAAAATGGCACGGTTTTGAAACTGGATTACATTTCAGATTAAGTTGAACTCAAATGCCTGGGCTGAAGTAATGATTAGTCTGTAAAACATTAATTGCTCTTTGTTCAGATTGTTGTTGCACGAACAATTGAATAGACCATTACAATCTAGGGAAGATATGACTCAAAAATACAAAGCACTAGTGCTTGGTGCATCAGGCTTAGTTGGCAAAGCGTTAGTAAATCAATTGTGTCAGGACGACCGCTATTCTCAGGTAACTTGCTTGGTGCGTTCACCATTATCTCAAGCACAATTTCATGATCCACTGAATAAAATTCAACCGATGGTCATCGACTTTGATGAGTTACAAGATTATCAAGGTTATTTTTCGGTGGAACATGTTTTCTGCTGTCTGGGCACAACAATCAAGCAGGCTGGTTCACAGTCCAATTTTCGTCGAGTAGATTTTCAGCTTATACATGTAGCAGCACAATTGACTAGAGCGCAACGTGCAAAAAGCTTTGTTTGGATTTCGTCTGTGGGTGCCAACGCGAAAAGTAAAAATTTTTATTTAAAAGTGAAAGGCGAATTAGAAAACGCGATACTGAGTATGCCTCAACTAGATAATGCAGCGGCGGTTAGACCCAGCTTGTTACTCGGACATCGTACACAAAAACGCACAGCAGAAAGTTGGGGCATTAGGATTGTTAAATTTCTGTCTCCAATCATGCTGGGCCGCTTGGCCAAATATAGGCCAGTCGCCGCGGATCAAGTGGCTTATCAGATGATACAACTTCAAGTTTTCTAAAATAGCGCTGGCAGTGTTAGGGGATAATTATTATACTCGCGCCGAAATTTAGCTAAACTTAATCTTAATTTGCATTGATAACCTAAATAGGGACATACTGTTTATGACCCTTTATGAAGTTTTCGGAGGCAATTCATTATGGCTACAGCTATTCCAACAGATGTTGAAACACTGATAGAAAATATAAGAATTGAACAGTTCTGGTGGGACGGGGTGCAAATTAAAATCCCTTTTCATTGTGTGTATGCATGCATTCCCAATCCAGTAGCTGATGAATGGAAGCGTATCAATGGCGTTAACGTGCCTTTGATACGTGTCGACAAATATCTGATCCCACTTTGGGATCCTTTTCATCAAAACATGACCGATATGCCAAAATTAGCGGTTGTTATATCTCATCACAAGGGTAATCAGTTTGGATTGTTTGCTTATCCGGCTGACCATATAGATGATCATATTATGCTGTCATACGACGATTGGTTTGAAACCCAATCTTCATTTCAATAACGTTTTTTGCGTATTATAAATTCTTCTAGCTGTGTTTCATGTGCTACCCCAATATTGGGTTAACAAGTAATTTACGGAGAACACATGCTACCAGTAGCAGAAGTTTTTGGCGCAATAGCCGTTGTTTTTAATTTTATAGGCTATCGACAAAGTGATATCAACCGATATCGCTTTATTTCAGCTATCGCTCTTTTGAGCGTTAGTATTCACTTTTTTCTAATCGGCGCAATGGCAGCAGGCATTGGTTGCATGCTAGCCTGTATCCGCAACATTGTTGCTATTAAGTATCGCGGTTTGCCCGTATTAATTACCTTCGTAACGGCCAATCTTTGTTTCTTTTTTTATGAGCTGCTTTGGCTTGACCACAGTTGGATTATTGTGATCGCTTATGCCTCATCACTGATATTTACGATAGGATCAATTTCGTTAACCAGTGCAAAAATGATCCGCCAATGGTTTATTTTAGCTGAAGTATTGGGCTTGATTTATGCGATTATGGTTGGGAGTATCTTTGGTACTATATTTAACATCACTAATTTACTTAGTATATTTTATACGCTGTATCAAGACTCAGCGGCTGAAAATAAAGTACAACCAAAAGATTAACCACTTAATTCAGATGAAAAAAACGCTGCATATAGCAGCGTTTTTTTGTTTTTATAATCTTCGTGATTATTACTATTCTTTCACCAACACAGATATTTTCGTAATGCCGGCTAGTTTTATTTGGTCCATAACGCTTACAACAACACCATGTTGTGTGTCTTCATCTGCTTGAATTGCAGCGGTGTCAGTGTCGTTGTTGGCTAAATATGTTTGCGCGTTCGCAACGACTCGGCGAATATCGACAATACGACCTGCCATTATAATTTGACCTGACGCGTCTATTCTTATCGATAAAGACTTACTGTTAGGTGGTGGTGGCGTATCGCTCTTCGGTGGACGTGTTGGCTCCAACCCTTTCTCAGATGAGAAGGTGGTCGTTACGATGAAGAATATCAACATAATAAACACGATGTCCAACATTGGAGTCATGTCTACTGCTGCGTCGTCATCACCGGATGTATGTTTTTTTCTTTTCATTTTTACACTCAGTCCTTCTAATTCTGCTCTCTCGCGGTTCGTTATAGTATAATACCTTAATGGTAAAAGCATAGAGTTTTGTAAACGATTTTAACAAAAAAATGCATTTTGTCTCTTAATTGCTTTTCATATTTCGGCTAGCTTAGCGAAAAGGAACGTTACGTTAAGTTTCTTTACACTAACTTTACTCGTCAGTGGGGCTATGATCAAGGGCTTTACCCAACCAATTGAAATAAGCTGCCATTTGGGCCGAAATAACAGTGAGTTGTTCACCGCTTGGATAAATGCCTAATTTAGCTTCAGCGCTCTGTAATGAATAACATTGGTATAAACTTCATGATAGTGTTTAAAATGCTGTGAATTAGATAAGCAACATTTGTTTCCATGACAAACGCAAAAAAATCACCTCGTATTCATAAGCTCTTTTATCGTAATGGCCCGAATCATCGCGCCGGTGCGGACGTGACGTTCAGAGACATTGTGAAAATATTTGGTTTTAGAACGGCTACTATTGGTGCTTGGGTGACAAAAGACGAACAGCAGATAGCAGCAAATCTATTCTTCGATGCGCTATGCGATTTGATGATTATTCTGCAAGTACCAGAGAAGGTGATTTCACTTAATGGCACTTTATCCATTGCCTTCGGCAACGGTGGTCAGAAATATAGCTCAGCTCATTATGATGCTAAAACAAGAACATTAGCGCTAGCAAAAAATGCTGGTGCGGGAGCCTTATCGCATGAGTGGTTTCACAGTTTCGATCATTTTATTGTGCCCCGATTTTTGCAATCTACAAGTCATTATGAATTCGCATCTTCACTTTGGTTAAACAATAATCAAGTTAAGGACCACCCACTAAATAGTTGCTTAGAAGACTGTTATCAGCATATTTTCTTAAAGCCTAATAGTGACGAACTCAGCACTTTATTTGCTAGAAGTGCCGCAGCAGATAAAGCACTTAATGGTTATTATTATTCGAGGCCTCAGGAAATTTGCGCCAGAGCATTTGAAGCATTTATTCAAGATCAGCCGTTAAAAAACGAATTCCTGGTTCAAGGGACTAAACAATCTCCAGAGGCCAAATTAGGGATTTATCCGCAGGAAGAGCAACGCATGATAATCTCTCGATATTTTTTGCGCTATTTTTCTTATCTCGGTTCCGTCCTAGAAAACAATCCAAAATGACATCACTTTAGTTGATTAATTGCATTCTGAAATTGGAACCAATAAATACTGAGAATGGGGCAGCACGGTGCCTCATTAATTGATTGCTTCGATTTCATCATCATAAAAAGGTGATATACCGACTTGAATCTACGAATACCATAAGCCCCCCTTTCCTAACATTCTGTGTATCCTTGTCCGTTGAGACAGTCTTACTATATTCATCAGAATTTTTGATTGTGCATTACCACACACTGAATCGCTATTATGAGTTTGGCTTTATATTTAACTCTTTAAGTAAAGTCTATACTATTTGATAGGTATAAATTACCTACATAACAGGTATAAATAAATTCAAACTAGGTATAAATCACCCCATATAGCGAGATTTAAATATACTAAAGTATAGTCAATTCTCATAAAATGATGATATTAAGAGAGTAACTCCTATTCTCCCAAGTTAAACGCGTAATTAAAAATTAATGTCTTAAAATCAGAACTTTAGTATAGTTATAATCTTTTTAACTGACTAATAAAAAGACACTCGCTGATTAATTTAAAGCCTTTTTTGTCGTGTCTGTCACACTTGTCGTTTATTTTTTGCATGGTTGGTATGATAACTGCAAACCGGTCTTGCACGTCGTACTATGCTGCGTGTTTCGGCAAATGCTGAATTTTTATTATAATTATAATTTTTGGAGAACTATCATGGCAACAGTACAAAACTCAACGGCTTCTTCTGGTTTAGCTGAAGTTGTCGACCGAATTCTTGATAAAGGTATCGTTGTTGACGCTTGGATTAAGGTTTCATTAGTAGGTATTGAGTTACTGTCTATTGAAGCGCGCGTTGTAATCGCGTCTGTAGAAACTTACCTAAAGTATGCTGAAGCAATTGGCCTAACCTCCAGTGCTGCGACCCCTGCTTAGATAGAAAAAAGCATGACGTAGTGACTGATTTTTTTTAGTCAGTACGTCGTTGCCTACCTCTCAATCCATTTGGCTTGGGAGGTAAACTAAAATGAAAAACCTAAGGACATGTTATGCAACGTTTAATAGATGATATGGCTCGATTACAGGAAGATGTGAAATCACGAGTTTCAATTACAAGCACACAACTTGCGGAGTTTAAGTTGAGCCGCGCCAGCGATACTGCTCGTGACAGTCGTGAGCGAGCGATGTTTGTGGTTGAGAACAGCCTTAGCGTTAACCGCATGCTCAAGGAGTTTCACGATTCACGCATAGCAAATGGACTACAAGACCGTGCAGATAGAATTGCTTTTGTATCTGATATGGTTAAGAAAAGAGCCGAATTTCTAGAGAAGCTTAGTGCTACTCGAAACGGATCACTCAAAGATATTGCTAATGAAAGCGCTGCGAAAATAGCTGATAATGCTACCAGTGTTGCTGCTTTGATTAAAAAAGGTACAGGTCATACTCATGGCGATGCCACCGGTAGGCTAGCGGCCACTAAAACAGCCGAGCTAGATATAGATGCAGGCATTGTTACAGCAGAAGTAAATACTAGACTTCTTAATACCCAAATTGCTACCGCTCCCTCTACAGCGACGAAGGCCACTGTATCGGTCGCGCCTAAGACTGCTGCATCTGTTGCGCCTAAGACTACTGCGTCTGTTACGCCTAAGACTACTGCATCTGCTACGCCTAAGACTGCTGCATCTGTTACGCCTAAGACTGCTGCATCTGTTACGCCTAAGACTGCTGCATCTGTTACGCCTAAGACTGCTGCACCTGTTACGCCTCAGACTGCTGCACCTGTTACGCCTAAGACTGTTGCATCTGTTACGCCTAAGGTTGCTGAACCTATTGCTCCTGAGGCCGCTGCACCTGTTACGCCAAAGGCCAGCGCACACGTTACTCCTAAGGCATCTGCACCCAAGCGTGTGAAGTCAAGACGTAACCGTTAATGCAGTTGATAAAGTAACTAAAAAATCACAACCTAATTGATTTGTGGTTTTAGGCTCTAATGAGAAAATTGATTAGAGCTTTATAAATGCTAGGTTTACAACGCCCCTTGACGATGCAAAGTATTGGCTAAAATTTAAGCCATACCATCAACTTATGGTGCACCTATTGCGAAATTCATGCCTTATTTAAAAAGGTCACTTGCCAAATGGCACAGGAGTAAATATGGGTAATAAAAACACCCTTTCAAGTTTAAATTACGAAAACAAAGATGATCTTATCGTCCCTGAAGCGAGCGATGAATTTGTGGTTACCTCCTTTGTCAAAGAGCTTATGGATAGAGCTTTAGTTTACTTGGAAGCCGGCTATCCAGTACATTTTGCAGGACCATCTGGTACAGGTAAAACTACTTTAGCATTTCATCTCGCCGCACTATGGGGCCGCCCAGTGACTTTGCTACAAGGCAATGAAGAATTTGTAAGCTCTGATTTAACGGGTAAAGACATTGGTTATAATAAAAGCAGTTTGGTAGATAATTATATCCACTCAGTGGTTAAAACTGAAGAGAAAATGAGTCGCACTTGGGTTGATAACCGTTTGACTACTGCTTGTCGAAACGGCGATATGTTAATATACGATGAGTTTAATCGCTCAAAAGCCGAAACTAATAACGTATTATTGTCGGTTTTATCTGAGGGCATATTGAATCTACCTGGCTTACGTGGTGCTGGTGAAGGTTATCTTGATGTACATACAAGCTTTAGAGCTATTTTTACCTCAAATCCGGAAGAATATGCAGGGACTCACAAGACTCAGGATGCACTAACGGACCGAATGATTACTATTAATGTTGATCATCCTGATCGTGAAACCGAATTAAAGATAGTACACGCCCGTTCTGACCTGGGTTTGCAAGAATCCGCTTACATTGTCGATATTATTAATGACTTACGTGGCAACGACATCCAGACTAAGCATGGATTGCGTGCAGGAATTGCGATTGGACGCATCCTTAAACTACAAGGCCTAAAACCGCGAGCTGGCGACAAGTTGTTTCATAATATTTGCTATGATATCTTGAACATGGAAACTGCAAAAGTACAACGCGCTGGACACTCGGTTTTACATGAAATGATCGATGGTGTTATTCATAAGATCTGCCCACTTGCAGACTCAGCGATATCAGCTAAGAAAAAGCCCACCAAGATAAAACTAGCGGAGTAAGTGACCATGGCTATTAATGCGCGTTCGCCTCGATCAGTCTCAAGTATCAAAACTCACTCTGGACGAGCGAGCGGTGCTGGTGAAACGCATCGTGACTATTTTAAGGTTGGGGCGTTGGAGTTAGAGCGATCTAGGCGAGTTAAAGAACGAGATGCTGCTAATGACCGAATTACCATCATCAATGCTCGAATTGCAGAAATCGATAGTGAAAAGGCTACTCTGCTTGCCACTGCTGCCGCTGCACATGACGGTAATGCAGATTCAACAAAGAAAGAGCCCTCTGGTTTGCGAATCAAATATTGATATCAAAATCATGAACATTGTTCATAATTTACGTACCTCCAGAAACATTGGTTCCATATACATGAAACAAGGCTTTCAATGCAGCCGAGATGTCACCAATGCTTGTCTGTTTAGTCCGTATATTAGACCATATATCCATTGTGGAATTTAACAGCCAAAATAGGATCAAAATGCAAAAAAATAAATGGAGTCTGTCGTGAGCGTCGTTAGAAAAAAACACCGAGGGAAAATACTTTACGCATTATGTCGGGCCGATGACATCCGGCCTAATCACAATGTTCGAGGTTTGGAATCTGCTCCTATTTATGCAATAGATCAGTCCGGTATACGTGCTATTGTTAGCGATACCCTAAGTGCTCGTTTGCGTCCTGACAGGAGCAATATCAGTGCTCATCAAAGAGTCCTCAAGTCTCTGACAACCGACGCCACAGTATTGCCTATGCGTTTTGGCGTGCTGGCCCGCGATGCTGGGGCTGTTGAGAGATTACTAGCGACCAACATGGAAAGCATTAATGAGCATTTTGATCGACTCAATGGTCGCGTAGAGATGGGCCTACGAGTTTCTTGGGATGTGACCAATATTTATGAACATTTTGTCGCTTTGCACCCTACTTTGGCTGCAGGCCGAGATCAAATCTGGAGCCAACATTCCGGCAGCAGTGCTCGCCGAGAAGAAAAGATTCAACTGGGTAATATGTATGAAGCATTACGGTCGGCCGATCGACAAGATGCTGCGGAAAAAGTTAAAGATATTCTGTACGACTATTGCGACGATATTGTAGAGAATCCGGTTAAGCGAGAAAAGGACGTCATTAATTTTGCGTGTTTGATCGAGAGGGGCAAACTTGATGAGTTTGTTAGCGGCGTATTCGAAGCCTCAAAAGCCTTCGATAGCTCCTATATTTTTGATTACACCGGCCCGTGGGCACCGCATAACTTTATTGAATTGGATTTACATGCACCCACAAAAACTAAAAAGACGTCAACCAGTGATAATGTTGTGTCAGAATTGGTTAAAGATGATGGTTTAGAAACGGACACAAATTAAACTATGCTACTCATCGATGATATACTCTTTTCTCCTCTCAAGGGTATTCAATGGATCTTTAAGGAAGTTCACAAACTGGCTGAAGAAGAGTTGTCTGGAGAGTCAGATAGAATCAGAGAAAGTTTGGTCGAGCTCTACATGCAGCTTGAAACCGAGAAAATTACTGAAGAAGAATTTGAGCGCCAGGAAAGTGACCTATTGGACAGGTTGGATGCATTGGACGAAGACGATGTAATGATTGGCGACGAGGACGAGGATGAGGACGAGTATGAGGACGAGGAATGAAACCAGATTTGTATCCAGACTTCCTGCAAGGTTCCCTGCAAAAGTTAATTTTCTTTGGTGGAAAGGGTGGAGTGGGGAAAACCACCTGTGCTGCGGCAACAGCATTAACACTGGCACAAGAACACACTGGCCAGCAGTTTTTGTTGGTTTCAACGGATCCAGCACATTCAATAAAAAATATTCTCGATGGCATGCGTTTACCTGAAAACCTGGAAGTGTGTGAACTTAATGCTGCAAACTCCCTACAAAAATTCAAGGACAAATACGATGGTTTGCTAAAGCAAATCGCCGAAAGAGGTACCTTCCTTGACGATGAAGATATACATGGGATGATGGATGCTGCGCTACCAGGCATGGATGAATTAGCAGCTTATCTTGATATTGCTACCTGGATTCGTCAAGATCGATATGATGGCATTATTGTCGATACAGCGCCCACTGGGCATACTTTGCGTTTATTGGAGATGCCTGACTTGATTCATCGTTGGTTGGTGGCTTTGGACACGCTACTGGCAAAACATCGCTACATGCGCAGACGTTTCACTCGAAATCATCAATTGGATCACCTTGATGAGTTTTTGTTGAGTATGAATGACGATTTGATGGCGATGCAAAACATGATGACGGACACAGACCAGTGTCGCTTTGTATTAGTACTCCAGGCGGAGTCGATGATCGTGGAAGAAAGTATTGATCTCATTAACGCATTAGATCAAAAGCTTATCCCACGTAACCATATAGTGGTTAATCAACTTCAACCAACACATGATTGTGACTACTGCAATCAGCAAAACATTAGGCAAGTCCGGGCACTAAAAATTGCGTTTTCCTCGGTAACAGGCTCGATTTTTTGGAGCCTCCCAATGGTCGCTGTAGAGCCCCGTGGTAGACTGCTTTATGACCTTTGGCAGCATGTCAAGATGGTTGATTTTGATGCTAAGGAGCCTACCTATAGCGAAGCAGATCATAACCCCCCGTTTCTGGTCGTAAAGCCTTTAGAGCCTCCTGCCGAAACGTTGCGTGTGATCCTATTTGCTGGCAAGGGTGGCGTGGGCAAAACGACAGCCGCTTGCGCAACAGCCCTTCGAATGCACCATGACCACTCAGATAAGCGTGTTTTGTTGTTTTCAACCGACCCAGCGCATTC
Organism: uncultured Glaciecola sp.; assembly: GCF_937770335.1. Lineage (GTDB taxonomy): Bacteria > Pseudomonadota > Gammaproteobacteria > Enterobacterales > Alteromonadaceae > Glaciecola. The sequence continues at coordinate 179,260 of NZ_CALJHY010000001.1, read as the reverse complement.
TCTCAGTGATTGCTTGAGTATACCCATAAATTCGATACCGACCAAGGTCGTCGATAACCTCGATGCGCAAGAGATCAATGCAGAAGCAAATTTCGGTAGTATTCGGGATGAGTTTTCTGAGGAACTTGATACTTTCCTTAAGCAGGCGTTGCAAAATCTTGACCTGACGTTTGATCGAGAGGTGATGGAGCATTTGCTCGATTTAGCACCTCCTGGATTGGATGAGATTATGGCATTGACCGAAATAATGGACCATATCGATCATGGTATTTATGATGTTATCGTCGTAGATGCTGCGCCCATAGGACATTTGTTGCGGTTGCTGGAGATGCCTGAATTGATTAGCGACTGGTTAAAGTTGTTTTTTAAGCTGTTATTAAAATATCGAGATGTTATGCGACTTCCAAATTTGTCGGCACGTTTGGTAGCGCTTTCACGGGGTTTAAAAGGCCTACAAAGGTTGCTGCAGAATCCTGAAAAGACAGGGGCCTATGTGGTGACAATTCCAACCGAATTGTCGATAGATAAAAGCATTAGTATGGTTAGTTCATTGCAGCAAGTCGGCGTGCGATTGCAAGGACTATTAATGAATCAGATGACTCCAATTAACATGTGTGATTTTTGTCAATTTAGGTCAAGTCGTGAAGCAACACAGATAGACCGTGCGCGAAATGCTTTTTCTGATCTGCCGCAGGCTGGAATATATAAACACATCAATCCTTCAGGTGTAAATATGCTAGCATCACTAGGCAATTCTCTGTACCAAAAAACTAAAGCAGTGTGAAAAAATGTTAGAAGATAAAGATAGACAAGAACAAGTTTCCTTGTGTGAAGCGCTGGACCGAATATTAAATAAAGGTGCCGTAGTGGTTGCCGACGTGACTATCTCCGTTGCGGGTATAGATTTGGTTTATTTAAGCCTACAAGCTTTGATCACTTCGGTAGAAACTGGACAACGATTACGTAATCAAGAGGAATAAAGTGACTCATAATTTACCACCAAAATTTGATATACCAACGGCAAGTGTTAAGCCAAAGCTAGACATTGATGGAGAGCGTGTTCGTAACGGTTTGGCTCAATTGGTATTAACCCTAGTCAAGCTATTGCATGAATTGCTCGAGCGTCAAGCAATAAGACGAATGGATTCTGGATCGCTCAGTGATGAGGAAGTGGAGCGATTAGGCCTAACGTTAATGCAGCAAGCTGAAGAATTAGATCGACTGCGAGATGTTTTTGACCTCACAGAAGATGACTTAAACATGGACTTAGGCCCATTAGGCCGATTGTTATGAGGACATACCCAATGGATACGCCATTACCAGACCTTGAAGTTTCAGTGGACAATAAAATGCCGAAAAACACGCCCGTTACCACATTCAAATCCTCCACTTGTCAATTTATGCTGCGCATGGCGCAATCGCATCTGGCAAAAAATGAATTACGGCTAGCCACTGATGTATTTATCAGGGTCATCGAAGAGTACCCGAGCTCTGAAGAGCGGAAAGTGGCTCAGGATGGCATGTTGAGTATTGCGCAACACTATGAAAAAGAAGGGCAGTTTCGTGTTGCACTAGATTTGCTGGAGAAAATAGATAAAGTCGTGGCAAAGGCGTAATTTTTTATACCCTGGCTACAAAAAATATCGGTTGCGGGTCTGATAGTTTAAGCCTCATCAAAGGCCCAGTAAATAGAGGCTGCAACCGAAAAATAAAGTTAAATTAGTATAAGATTACCGTAAGGAATGACGAGATGAGTAACAGGGTAACCAAATCAACTGATTCAACAACCGTAGCTGATCTTTTGGAAAGGCTGCTGGATAAAGGGGTCGTTATTAGTGGCGACATTCGCATTAAGCTGGTTGATGTAGAACTATTAACATTAGAGATACGATTATTGATCTGTTCTGTTGATAAAGCTGTGGAAATGGGACTAGATTGGTGGACTGGAAATCCTGCATTTGACTCTCGAGCAAGAGAAACCGGTGCGGCTTTACCGGCAGCTGATATAAGTTTTGAGCAACGCTTGCAGCATTTGGAGTCGCAATTGCCTGCGAATCCAGTTAATGCTCAAGAAACCACGGTATAAACTGGTAAACTATGCGCGCACTCATTTTAATACCAATAATTCATAGTCCTACCGATTTAGGTACCTTAAGCGCTGCGGCTGAAAGTTCTCGCAATGAAGCTCAAACACGTCAATACCTTGATGCCGTAGAGCACTTTTGGACTGTTGTTGATGGCGTCATCGAGGGCATGAATCTTAATTACCAGCAGTTAAAGGTATATCAGGACAGTTTGCCAGTTTGTAATGTGGTGGCTCGCATAGTGGCTGACGTTGCAGCATCTGGCAGTAAGAACTATGCCTTACTAAAAACGCTGCAAGAGAGGGGCGCAACGCTAATGGGTACAGAATGTCCCGATTTACTAGAGCAAGAAAAAGCACTTATGAAAGATGTGTTGCAGTCTGCTGAACGCAGCAAAGAGTCAGCAGAAAAAGCCCGGGATTCATTGAGTCAGCGAGATAGTTTTATTGGTGAACGAATCAATGAAAGCCTAGCCGATGAGGAGATGGGTCTGATTTTTGTGGGGCTAATGCATGATATTGAACCTCATCTTTCATCGGATATAGTAGTAATAAAACCCTTAGGTGATGCTCCCAGTCCCACAAATTGAGACCAGTAGTATGCTAGCTAGTAATGTCGTATTAAACCGTAAAATTAACGTTACAAGGAAGAGTGACTCTGAAATCTGAAGAAGAGCTCAATTATGTCCTTATTGCTGACGACAATAAGGATATGTGTGATTTACTTGCTTACTTATTAGGTAATGCAGGTTATAAAACACAGCAAGTGCAAGATGGCGACGCAGTGATCAGCTTACTAACAAAATGCGAGCCCAGTTTACTATTGTTAGATAATATTATGCCTGGGACTACCGGCATGGAGATCCTTGCGTACACAAACCTTTATTTTCCCCGCTTGCCTGTGATCATGATCACAGGCAATGGTGGTATTTTTGGTGCGGTGAGCGCGATGAAAGCAGGAGCGAGCGATTACCTGGCCAAGCCCTTCGACAATGCACGGGTACTTGATCTGGTTAATAAATTCTCCAACATCCGTAACCAGTTGACGAGTGGTGGCTCCACGAAATGTGAGCCCCAGAAGACGACTAGTCTCCGTATCGCTAATTTTATGGGGGACAGTGAAGAGATTCGAGTGATGACTCGAAATATATTACTCGTCGCGCCTACAAACCTCTCGGTAATCATTCAAGGTGAATCTGGCACTGGGAAAGAGTTAGTTGCCAAAAATATCCATCAAGCTAGCCTACGCGCCGCTCAAGCCTTCACTCCTATTGACTGCGGATCAATTTCTGATGCACTAATTGAAAACGAATTATTTGGGCATGAAAAAGGTGCATATACCGGTGCTGATAGGACTTATGTTGGAAAGATCGAAAGTTCAGAGGGGGGGACGCTATTTTTGGATGAAATTATCAATATGTCCTTATCAGCGCAAGCCAAGTTATTGCGAGTGATTCAAGAGAGGGTTATCTACAGGGTAGGCAGCACCGCACCGATCCCTGTAAATATCAGGATTCTGGTGGCTAGTAATGAGAACCTGTTGGACGCGGTGGTAAAAGGCAAATTCCGCGAGGACTTATTTTACAGACTCAATGAATTCACTATACACATTACCCCTTTGCGTTATCGTCCTGCTGACATGCTCTTTTTAGCCAACCGCTTCAAAGTAGAGGCCAGCATAGAGATGAGTAAGTCGGTGCCCTCACTTTCCAACTTAGCGATCAATGAGTTGCAACGGTATGCTTGGCCTGGAAATGTTCGACAACTACGCTCTACCATGCGCCGCGCAACTTTAATGGCTGGAAGTCAGATAGATGTTTCTGATTTAGATTTTCCCGCCGATGGCAACAATAACGAATTGGTTTTAAAACAAGATGGCGTGCAACAAATAACGCTCAATACGGCTTCTGATTGTATTGCTTATATGGCCACTCTTGCGCCCGAAAATCTATCACTAAAGAGCATGAAGATTATGTTCTCTGAAGAAGTCATTAAAAACACATTAAAGGTAACAAATAATAATAAATCAGAAACTGCTCGACGTTTATCAATAGACTATAAAACACTACTTCTTAAGATTAAAAGTTTCACTACCGAGGAATAATAATGAATAACAAAGAAGATAAGGTGACCGCAAATCTTGAAGGCATACTTCGCGGTTTAGGTGATCTCGTGGGTAAGCTTGGGACTCTGGCTGAAACAGGCGAAAAAATGAAGCGGAGCGGTGTTTTTGATGTCGATACTGGCGACGGTGGAAATGCAAAAGCGGCGTACGGTTTTTCAGTAAAAATGGGCTTAAATGAAAATGAAGAGCCGAAGGTTGAACCTTTCGGCAATGTACGCCGTGATGAACATACTGGTGTCACCAGCGTTCAGGAGGTTTCTGAGCCACTTATTGATATTATCGAAGAACTTGATCATGTTTTGGTACTGGCTGAAATGCCCGGCATCTCTGATGCCGATGTCAGTATTGAACTGAACGGCGATGTACTGACAATCAATGCTGCCTGTGGAAGTAAAAAATATCATAAGGAAGCAGTTTTGCCGCGTTCCTTCGAAAACCAAGGGATGAGCTCTAGTTGCCGCAACGGTATTTTAGAAGTGAAACTGAATGACGTATGAACTTAAGCTTAAGGTAGTTGAAGCGCTGCTCAAAGATATAGGGCGTGCTTATGCACGACTTGATCCAGCTGACATGTCTAAACTCGGATTGTCGGTTGGTGATATCGTTCAATTAACCAGTAAGAAAGCTTTTGGCATAGCTAAAATTATGCCCACCTACCCTGATATGCGTAATCAAGGCATCGTTCAATTGGACGGACTAACGCGCCGTAATGCCGGTCTCAGCTTAGATGAGAAGGCGGCGATACAAGTCATTAATTGTAAACAGGCGACGCGCGTTACTTTAATTCCAACTTCCGTTAAACCATCGGCGCGTGATTTAGAATATATCGGCAGCTTACTTGACGGTTTGCCAGTTCAAAAAGGTGATCTGGTTAGGGTGAATTTGTTTGGTAGTCGCTTTACAGAGTTCAAGGTTGAGAGCACGGCTCCAATAGGCGCTGTTTTGATTAATCCAACTACCGCACTGGTAATGGGACAAGGGCTGGATGATAAAAACACTAATACTCCGCGCCTATCCTACGAGGATGTAGGTGGCCTTAAAGGTCAGGTTCGACGTATACGGGAAATGATTGAATTGCCCTTGCGCTATCCAGAGATATTCGATCGTTTGGGTATTGACGCACCTAAAGGCGTGCTTTTAACCGGACCGCCTGGCTGCGGTAAAACGTTAATTGCACGCATTATTGCCCAGGAAACAGACGCACAATTCTTCACTATTAGTGGCCCCGAGATTGTGCATAAGTTTTACGGCGAAAGTGAGGCGCATCTGCGCAAGATTTTTGATGAGGCAAGTAGTAAAGGTCCGAGTATTATCTTTCTTGATGAGATAGATTCCATTGCCCCCCGTCGTGATAAGGTGGTTGGCGATGTTGAAAAGCGCATAGTGGCACAGTTGCTGGCCTTGATGGATGGACTGAAAGGCCGTGGTAAAGTCATTGTCATTGCTGCTACCAATCTACCCAATGCCCTTGATCCAGCCTTACGTCGACCTGGCCGCTTTGATCGTGAAATAAGTATACCTATTCCTGATCGTGAGGGACGCCGGGAAATTATGGAAATTCATAGTACCGGTATGCCACTGGATACAGATGTTGAATTGAATGTGCTGGCCGATATCACCCACGGCTTCGTCGGTGCAGATTTAGAAGCCCTTTGCCGGGAGGCAGCGATGAGTGCACTTCGGCGCTTGTTGCCTGAAATTGATTTTAGCGTTTCTGAATTACCCTACGAACGTCTCGCCGAATTAACCGTTACCATGGATGATTTTCGTGCTGCCCTGTGTGAAGTATCTCCATCAGCCATTCGTGAATTATTTGTCGATATCCCAGATGTTCGCTGGGAGGATGTCGGCGGCTTAGAGCATATCCGCCATCGCTTGGTAGAATCAATTGAGTGGCCGATTAAATACCCCGAATTATTTACGCAGGCGGGCATCAAACCCCCCAAAGGTCTATTGCTTGCCGGACCACCAGGAGTAGGTAAAACACTAATCGCGAAAGCCGTTGCCAATGAAAGCGGTGTTAATGTTATTTCAGTTAAGGGCCCAGCCTTAATGTCACGCTATGTAGGCGATTCAGAGCAGGGTGTGCGTGAGTTGTTTCTTAAAGCTAGACAGGCAGCACCTTGTATTATTTTCCTTGATGAGGTGGACTCAGTAGTTCCAGCCCGTGGTGAAGGTTCTACAGACTCACGTGTCGCCGAGCGTGTGTTAAGCCAGTTCCTGACAGAAATGGATGGTTTAGAAGAGCTTAATGGTGTTTTTGTTATGGGTGCTACCAACCGTGTTGATTTAATTGATCCCGCCATGCTTCGGCCTGGGCGCTTTGATGATGTCATTGAATTAGGATTACCTAATAATGATGCCAAATTGCAAATTTTGACGGTGCATTTGCGGAATAAACCTTTGGCAGAAAACATTGATGTTGGAGCGATAGCCCAACGTTGTGTTAATGCCAGCGGCGCTGAACTGGCTGCTGTTTGTAATCGAGCTGCCTTGGTCGCACTAAGACGCACCATCGGAGCGCATTCTCAAGACGATGGCGCCAAATTTAATGTAAGTGTATTAATTGAGAAGGACGACTTTGAGGAAGTTATGACAGAAATGTTTGGCAGTGCGAGCAATAAATGATCATTGAACCAGATCCCACTCAGGCCATTTATCTTTACGGATTTGTTCCATCGAATAGGGTTGCGCCGGCCATGCTGGGGGTTGATGATGCGTATTCACTAGAACTGCATGGTTGCGGCGGATTAATTGCCGTCGTGAGCTTGGTGCTGCTAGTTGATTTTGAGAGTATTGACTCTGAAGATAATGCTCAATACCTCGCTTGGTTAACACCGCGTGCCTGTCGGCATTCAGCGGTTATCGATAAAGTCATGGAGCAAGGTGCTGTTTATCCATTGCCATTTGGGACGCTGTTCTCCAGTGTTAATGCTCTGGAGCAGGTCATGACGCAACGCGCGAATGACGTTACAGCATCACTTGAGCATATAGTAGATTGCCAAGAATGGTCACTTGAGGTTACAGTGGACCGTAATCAAGCGGTTGACAATTTATTGGGAGAAGAATTGAGTAGTGGACGCATAAGTTTATCGGAAGCTTCTGGTAGACGACATTTGGAAGAGAAGAAACTGCGGCGCAACCTGCATGCTGGTTTGAGCGATTGGATAGAAAGTACTCTAGTCGCAATCCATGAGAGAATTCAGCCAATGACGCGTGATGCCTGCGAAAGAAAACTGAGCGACCAAAAAGTGATGCATTGGGCTTTTTTAATTCCCGAAGATGCAGCAGCTTCGTTCTTGCTGCACATTGATCAAATCGCTTTAGATTATCAGCCGTTTGGGTTTAACTTTCGGTTAACCGGCCCTTGGGCCGCCTACAGCTTTGCCCGCTAACCGACGATGAGCTTATTACTATTTGGAATTATTGCTGGCGAGCATTTGAATCCTATTGATTCTGATCTTAGGCGAATTCAGTCTGAAGGGTTAACTGCGTTGGTAAAAGTGAGTGATGCGGAGTTAAACCGAGAATCATCTGCGGTGATAGCGTATGGAGATCAAATCATGCGGATACATCAGCAAACTACGTTGATTCCTGCGCGCTACGGCAGCTTGCTGGCTGATGAACAAGAAGTTACCAAACATCTAATAGATCACGCCGCCCATTATCATACCCTCCTGGCCAAGTTGGATGACTGTGAAGAAGTTGGTATCCGAATGACGCTGCCAGAAAGTGAAAATGAAGCTGATGCTCCGCAAGCTAGCGGCCAAGCTTATTTATTAGCCCGCAAGAATGTATACTCAGTTCCAGAATTGGCCGCGCAACAAGAAACACTTATTAATCATACATTAGCCGGTCTGTATAGGGACCACCGAGCTACGCTCAGCTTATTTAACGGTCAACGTACTTATTTGCTGAGCTATTTGGTGCCGCGTGCAACGCTAATACAATTTAAAACGGGGTATTTCGACTTAGCTGCAAGCTTGGGCGGCAATGCGACGTTAAGCGGGCCTTGGCCCCCGTATAATTTTTCTGAATAACTATTAAGGTAGCCTATTTGTGTTAGCAAACCAAAACAGTAAAAAACCTAGCGACCACTTTGAATTACTATATAAGACCTTGCTAGATTCTATTCCTTCATCGGTGCTGATGATCGATGATAAACTAAATGTGATCTCGGTTAACCAGAATTATTTAGTGAAAAGTCGGCGTAGCAAAGAGAACACTATTAATTGTCCTCTATCAGATGTTTTTCCATCAGTTATTTTAGAAAATACTGGGTTTGATAATCATATTCGTTCAGTGCTTCGCATTCGCAAAGCTATTCGCGGCCAGAAGATGACTTATCGCGGACCTGGCGTGCCGATTCGAATCTATTACTATTCGATACTACCAGTTGTACCGGGACAAGTTATGTTGATCATGGAGGATGTCACTGAGCAGACAAACCTATCTGAAGATGTCCGCCGAGTGGAGAGACACCTAGCTTCGGTCGTTGAAAGTGCTAGTGATATAGTGCTGTCCATAGATATGAACGGGCGTATCTTAACTTGGAATTCAGCGGCGGCAGATTTATCAGGGCTAAGTTCAGATGAGGTTCAATCACAGTTATTTCATGAGTATTGTGAACCAGGTAAAAAAACAATAATTGAAGAATCACTTTTATATATAAGTGGCTTAAGGCGAGCGAACGATTCCTACACTATCGAGTTTTGTTTATTAACGCCGACAAATAACAACAATACTGGTATCCTTATATCCTGGGTATTTTCACCTATGAAGGATATCGATGGGGCTACAATTGGAGCTGTGATTGTAGGTCGTGACTTGGCAGAGCGACGCAAACTAGAGTTGCAGTTACGTCAGTCTCAGAAATTGGGTGCTTTAGGAATTATGGCTGGAGGCATTGCTCATGAAATTCGTAATCCTTTGGCAGTATGCTCATCAGCAGCTCAATTTCTATTATCAGACGGTGTGGACTTAGAATTTCGCAAACAATGCTCCATGAAGATTCAGACTAACATAAACAAAGCTTCGACTATCATAGAAAACCTAATGGCTTTCGCCGGGTCATCGATGGATGGCAATATGACCGATATTGTCTTATCTGAGGCTCTCGAAGGCACCATTGCGTTAGTGGCTAATCAAGCCAAGGTTCAAAAAATTAAAATCGAACTAATGCAAAGTCCAGAGATAATTTTGGTGTCTGGGGTGGTGGGGCTATTACAGCAAGTGTTTATGAATATCCTTCTCAATGCTTTTAAAGCTATGCCCTCGGGTGGTTCGGTGTCGGTTACAATTGAATGCCTATCAGACAGTGTGGAGGTACAATTTATAGATACAGGGATTGGTATTCCTGTGGGTGATATTGATAAAATATTTGATCCGTTCCATACATCTTCACCAACCGGCCAAGGAACAGGCCTAGGTTTATCGATTTGCTATAGGATTATTCAGCAGCATCTGGGCTCTATTCGAGCGGAGAGTTCACCCGGAAAAGGAGCTTCCATTATTATTAACCTACCATTATTGCTCATCTAGTATGAAAAATCGTATTCTTATTATCGACGATGAGGAAGATATGTGTTGGGCGATATCGCATATATTGAAATCACAAGGACAATCCATTGTAACTGCTTCGAGCGGTGAGGAAGCTTGTAGAAAATTGTCAGAAGGATGTTACTCCTTAGTGTTTTTGGATGCTAAAATGCCTGACATGGATGGTTTGGATGTAGCCCGCTTTGCTAATAAATTAGGTAACGACAAGCCACAAATAATAATGATCTCAGGCTATCATTATGCCAATGACCCTATCATCTGCAATGCTATTGAAGAAGGCTTGATTACCGGTTTTTTGTCGAAACCATTTACTAATGAAGAGATTTTATTGCATTACCATGTCCATCGTAATGCAATGTGATCTGTTCAGGCTTTTTAGCACCACTCAGTTAGCATGCCTTTTGTAATTCAAATTGCCTTCTCAGAATCTGTATTTTAAGCTGTTTGGGTGACTGGTAATCAGGTATAAATGCAGGAGAAAACTGTGTGGACATAGTCTTGGTCAATAGTGAATGTCCAGTGTTGGCACTTAAAACTAGCTCATGGGCATCTGCGAAATCTTACCTTGTCCATCTGAAGTGTTCACCGCCATCGACTCTTGTGGGAGGACGATTTCCCCTTCCTCGTTATAAGACTTCAATAAAGCTCAAACCGGAGGCAATGAAAGGATTATATGTGTTACCCAGTAAAACGCAAGGCCACCACTTTACAAAAAATGTTGCTGCTAAATAATAAATTAAAAATTGGTTTATACAACAGTTGGAGACGCTTTTCTTGAATTCTGAATTGCGTGAAAATAGTTGAATAATAGACCACAGTTCGTCGACAAGTTAGGCATCATTGGTATAAAAGGAATGTCGATATACAAAATATGGGGCAAGACGTGTTTTCATTTTGTGAAAAATGACGTTTTATTTTACCTACACTCTATGTGGGAAAGTAATCTCCGGACTGAATAGGGGTATTACTCAGGGTATTAGGTTGCGTGAGCACAGGCCAAATAACGTCAGTTGGTACTTTTAGTCGGATATCATATTGAGTGGTTTTGCCTACCTTAAGTGGGAAGTTGCTAGTACCGTGCTCGGTGCTCGTCTCCATTTCGGTAGAATTCATTATAGAGTCTACCTTTGTTATTTTTTGCCGCGTAGGTTGTCGATTTATTTGAATTCATTTAATTCTATTTACACTGTGCTATCCAGGGCTTTGTTCTTTATACCTAAAGACACGCAAAGGTTATCACTTTTTAGTTTTTAATTCTGATGCCAAAAGCAAAAATACATTGGCATAATTGCGTTCTTGTGCAAGCATGCGTCTGAAAAGCTTTGTTCCCGTTCCACCTCGGGCAATTTTGTAAAGGAAGTTCAGCTATGGATTATTCATCAATATTAACCTTCGTTAGTGACAATCTTCAAAAAGGATTTGAGCTGTTATCAAGTACGCAAACTTACGTCCAGTTAGCGATGCTGATTGTTATTTATACTATTGCTTTTGCTATTGCATACAAAGTCCGCCATAGCATTGGGCTAATGCATAATGAACCTGATGAAAAAGCACACCCAATGCGCAAGTTTGCCTTTCGAATTGGTGGTGTATTATTCCCGCTTATTGCTATTTTGTTGTTACAAATTTCGCGTAAAGCTGGGGAAAACCTTGAATATTCACCATGGGTGATACAGGTCGCCCTATCGGTCGCAATATTGTTATTTTTTAACTCCATTATTCGCGCATTTGTTACCCACGATTATGCCATGTCCTTATTTAGATGGATTGGTTTACCTATTTTGTTTTTACATTTGGTTGGACTACTTCCCGCTATTATTGGCACCTTAGAAGAAATATCAATTAGTGTTGGTAATGTCAATATTTCTGCTTATGGGGTCGCACGCGTGCTTGTTTTTGGTGGCTTTCTCTTCTGGCTTGGCCGTGTGTCTAGTAGCTTTGGCAAAGCCGTTATTAAGCGCCAAGAGAGTTTAGATATACCGACAAAAGAGGTGTTTTCTAAATTATTCGAAGTCGCGTTATTCTGTATTATTATATTACTATTACTAAACGTAATGGGTATTAACCTGACAACACTTGCAGTATTTGGAGGCGCTGTAGGTGTAGGTATCGGTTTGGGTTTGCAATCTATCGCCTCTAATTTCATATCGGGTATTATCATCCTACTCGACCGGTCACTCACGGTGGGTGATTTCGTTGAATTAGGTGATGGTCAAAAAGGCTTCGTACGCGAATTTAAAATGCGTTATGCAGTTTTAGAAACCTATGATGGCAAAGATATTTTAGTGCCCAATGAAAAATTCATTTCAGACTTCTTAGTCAACTGGACACATAAAGATCCTAAGCAACGTTATCGTGTTGACTTTTCAGTGCCTTACGCGACCGATGTGCGCAGTATGGTTGAATTTATTAAAGTTGCAGTGTGTCAACATCCACAAGTTATCAGTGGCGAAGATGTGCCTTTTGAAGAGCGTCCTGATTGTGAAATAGATAGTTTTGGTGATTCAGGAATTAATATGTTTGTAGAATTTTGGATGATAGGTGTTGATGACGGCAAAAACCGTGTCGGTGGTGATTTAATGCTGACCATTCTTGAAACTCTGAGAGAGAACGGTATCGAAATTCCATTCCCTCAACGTGAAGTTAAGATCCTCAACCCAGAGTACAAAGTGTAGATATACAACGCTTTATTTGAAAAGTAAAATGGTGTGAAGAGTGGACTAGTGTTTACCTTAATTAGTAAGGTTAAGTAACAGTCCATTCTTCTATAATTTGTGAGCACCATCGTCTTACTCGTTCGTCAGTTTGATCGTACTGATTTTCATCGTCTAACGACAAACCAACAAAAAAATCACCATCCTCGGTTAGTGCTTTTGATGCCGCAAACTCGTAACCTTGATTTGGCCAGTAGCCAATAATATCGCAATCCAACACGATCAATTCATCATGTAGCATTCCTAAAGCGTCTTGAAACCAATCGGCATAGCCCAATTGATCGCCTAAGCCGAAAAGAGCCACCGTCTTGCCTGCCAAATTCAGTGCTTTTATATCATCCCATGTTGATTCCCAGTCTTCTTGTAGTTCACCAAAATCCCAAGTGGAGATGCCATAAAGTACTAAGTCGTATTGTGTCGATTTTTCGAGTGTATGTTCTTTAATATCAAACATGCTTACTGTGGCTTTGAGTCCTTGCTCACTGACCATAGATTCTAATTCAGACTGTATTTTCTCACTCGCCATCTCCGTATAGCAGGTGGTTGAACCATAAAAAATGGCGATTTGTTTTGTTGCTAAATTCATTGCTCTTTTTCTACCTTCGCGGGCGATTTGTTGGCTGCTACCCTTGTTTGTGGTTTAAGTCGGGTGTTGGTCTCTGAAAAACTAATATAATTGCCATCACTACATAAAAGTGCGCAGTCTACCTGACTGGCATCCTCATTCAAGGTTAGCACTCCAATATTACACCTATTGACCAACGTCCCGCTATGATTGTCGGGTTCTCGTTGCCTAACCGACATGTTCCGACGTTTCGTTAGCCAATTAAGTGGTGAGCGATGACCATAGAACCACCTATTCAAACGGTCGAACCATTTTAAAAGAGCAGGTGGAAATTCGTTATGCAATCCACTACTCGTAAATTGGGTTATATGCGGACTATTGCGGCGAAAACGTAGACTCACATCATAAACAAAGGAATAGTGAACGTCACCCGACAAAATAATAAAATTTGGTGGCGTTTTACTATGTCTAAATATATTCAGCATCACACTAGCTGTGCCTCTATGTGCCATCCAATTTTCAGCATCAACAACTAACGCACCACCGAAAATGGTAAATACTTTTTGTATGGTTTCTATAAACTTCACCCCATACACAGGTGCAGGAGATACCATAATCACCGATTCTTTGCCGATGATAGACTGTTGTAGCTCGCACAACGCTTCCCAGTCCATCAGTCCTGATGGTTTATTCAGTGATGATTCAGAGCGCCAACGCTGGGTTCTGGTATCAAGCACATGCACGGGGGGTTGCGTTGCGAGTTCATAGTGCCATTTATCGAAAGCAAGCAAAGTGTCGATGAGCTCCGAGTGCGAAGTGTTATACACACCTAGACCATCGGTTCCCGTGGTATTTTCTTTCACTGCTTTAGCTGAAAATACAGTGCTGAATTGACTAAATAAGGGCTCTAGTTTTGCTCTAGGATTGCCACAACCTTGACATAAAAAATAAGCTGTAATCGCATTGCCAATAATTCGCTTTGAAAAAGCATGGCTATAAACTTGCTGTTCCCAACCACGGGTCAGGTTCCAGTCGTCGGTAACGTCATGATCATCGAACATCATATAGCTTGGAACGTGAGCAAGTGCTCGGTGAACCTTATACAAGCCCCCTTGAAATGCCTGTATGTTCTGTTTTTCCTTGTCGTACGTCATTTGCTTATCTTGGCTTAACCCTTGCTTCTCCAAATTAATAAATGGCCAGAGTAATGGTGACCAAGTTAACAGATACATTGCCAGCATTTCGCTTAGCGCGATGAGATGATTTTTGGCATTGACTGAAGTAAATACGGGTTTGCGCTTTGCTGCGAAAAAGGCTTTTGTGAGCTTATCATTAGCTTCAACTGCTGGCAGCAATAACTCCCGTTGATAAAAACCATGCTCATGTGATATCAGTTCTGTTAAATCATCAACCGTGGCGCCTTCAAATTTTTCGTTATGTAGACCGAGTAAAGAGATTACTTGATGAACTGCATGCAACATTGGTCCTGCAACGTCATCAACATATACTTGGTCGCCGGTCATCAACATCAAATCGGGACGGTCTGTACTTTTCGTTTCACTGGTCCTTGATGTATTAAGTTTATTTGCGAGTTCATCTGCTACTAAGTTATCAAGTTGCGGTAAGGCGTCTTGACCATGAAAATGGGGTTTGCGGCAAGAGCCTTGTGTAACTTTGGTCAAATGTTGATTAAATCGAAAGTTAGGTCGTTCGTGGCCTTCATAAACCAAGTGAGAAATAGCTTTTAAAATGCTTTGGAGTTGTCCCGTTTTAGGAGGTGGGTCTACTTTATTAGTGTGACTGTCGTGGCTTTGCCGCTGGGCAACAGTATTCAACTGACCTGAACCGTCTTTTTGTGTGTTTTCTAAGACACTCAACAAGTCGTAATGATATAAAAGGCCGGATTGAATTAGTGTTTGTTGCGCTGTCGATTCTACGCTAATTAATTGTATGTAGGCACGCTGGCCGATACAAAATGTCTCTTGAGTAACCTTCGCATTGTGCAGTGCTATTACGTTATTCTGTGCATCAGCTAACACTGGTTTTATATCAATTGCGACAGAGGTCACTAGCCACCAAACAATATGCTGATGATCGATGTGGCGTAAAATAGGGCCTGCGATGACGGTGGGCACTGATGGTGTCACGTTTCTAGTTTTCCCTTGCTTTGGCCTTAAAAGGCAGAATAGTGTTGCCTAAAATTCATCCATTTAAGCAATGCAAAACAGCTTATCACTTAATACTACGTAAATTATGATAAATAAGTTTGTGTGCAGCATGTATACTCACCACGGCCTTATATTCACATCAAAATAAATATAGTTAAAAGGATATAGAATGAAAAAGCTAATGGCGATAGCTGTTATTTCGTCAATTGTAACTTTCTGTGTTGCTTGCGTTCCAGAAAAAAATAAAACGGACGCTACTGTCGATGCCCCTATTAGTTCTGTTACGCATTTATTAGGTAGCTGGATTATTGATGTTGACGGTGATGTGATGTTCGACCCGCAAACGTCAGGGCTCAAATATGACAATGGATATTTATATTCACTGTCCGATGCAAGTGCAGATGTAAGTCAGATTTTAAGATTACACCAAATTTCATTAAGCAATAGTCAGGTTATTAAAAAAATAGGACCAACGGTATTTAGCAAAAGGGTTAAAAGAGGTTGTTTTTATAACTATCTTGCTAACAAACCTGATTACGAAGGACTTTCACCGATTAGAGGGGAAGACGGTGCATGGATATTTGTTACTGAAGATGCAAGCCACTCACAAAAGCTTAGTGATGCATGCCAGAAAACGTATGCAAAAACAGGCTCCACAGTCTATCCCACACTATTAGTGCGTTTGCAGGTTAAGGATAAAAACTTAGAAGTGACGCATGTCCGTCCCGTTCAATTTTTAGCTGAGGCTCAAGTCGGCGATTTTCCAAATGATGGTATAGAGGGGTTGGCATTTACTAGGGATAATCGACTCCTGTTAGGTCTGGAAAAGGATGCAAATAAACAACCACGAGTTTTTGAGATAACGGTAGACGATAACTTTTGGCAAGAGTCAGGTTTTGTGAAAGTGCAAGACAGCCAGTTATTGTTGCCCAATTTTGAGCAAGGAAACCATCCGATAAATGCAATGGATGTATTTTACCCAACGTCCAGCAGTCAAGGTTATTTGTTAGCAGCAGCGCGCAATGATAACGAACTATGGATTATAGACTTAGCAAAGCAGAAGCCAACGAAACGCATAAAGCTCGCATTTTCGGCCCCTTCGTATATAACCCAAGATAAAACGCAAAGCGTATGTGAAACAACGCATTTGATGAATAATGCGTCAATTGAAGGCGTTGCTGTTGTGAATGATCATGTGTGGATGGTTAATGACCCTTGGAAAGTTAATTATCAAAAAAATATCGTTTGCCCAGCAGATAAATATCGCTACCAGAAAATGGCGCCACTATTATTTAAAATGAAAATTGATGACGCTTGGTTTGACTAGCGTCGTGCAGTCGAGCTTTGCATCGGGGGCCAGTTATCAGTCGCAATCGACCTGTCTACTCGGTCCTTTTTTCTTGTCATACAATCATCAGCCTGAAGTTTGCATACCAGTAAACATGTGATTCAAACTTGCTGTTTTGTTGTCAGCGGGTTTGTTTTCCTTTTATCAAATAAACTTCTACTTATTTAATAGCCCTCTCTTGTCTTTAGTTTGTTTAACTTACTGGCAAACGTTTTCTTAAATTCTGCTAATTTAGGTGCCACCACCATATTGCAGTATTGGTTTTGCACATTATTAGTAAAATAATCTTGATGGTAATCTTCAGTTTGGAAATAATTGTAGAGAGGCATTATTTCCGTGACAATTGCATCAGGTCAAATTTCAAGTCATCTATTCTTAGTTAATTCACGTACAAGGACCACTAGAATAAATAAACGAGGCAAATATGGCATTTACGCTCTTTTATGATGGCCTATGTCCATTGTGCGAAAAAGAAATGACTCACCTAATAAAGCGTGACAAAGACAAAAAAATTGTCTTTGAGGATATTTCATTACCCGATTTCTCGCAGCGTTATCCCGATTTATGTTTGCAAGAGTTAAACGCCCGGATTCATGGACAATTAGAAGATGGCACTATGATTACTGGGCTTGATGTTACACACAAAGCATGGAGTTTAGTCGGAGTCACCTGGCTATATGCTCCACTGCGTTGGCCTGTGATTAGGTGGTTTGCGGATAAACTTTATTTAGTATTTGCCAAGCATAGATATAAAATATCTTATTGGTTGACTGGAAAGAAAAGATGCGAAAGCAATCGCTGCAATTTAAAATAGTGGCGGATTGTTAAACCTGACAACAATAACGAACCAAATTAAAGGATGTAGAATGCAACAAACAGAAAGCGAAAAAAAATATGCATTAATTATTGGTGCAAATGGTGGTATTGGCAAAGAAGTAGTTAAGCAGTTGAGCGACCAGCCAAAATTTGAAACGATTTTTACACTTTCTCGCAGTGCAGCGACTTTCACTCAAACAGCGTCAACGCAGGTAGTCCACAAAGTGATGGATACTGGAGATGAAGCGGCTGTAAAAAGCTTCATTGATGAACTAAAAGATCAGGGTATTAAGCTCAGCTTGGTTATATGTACCACCGGTATTTTGCATCAAGAAGCAGTTTCAGCTGACGGTACAGATGTTGTTAAACTAAAACCAGAAAAGCGTTTGGAAGACTTGCATGAGAGGCAACTTACTGAGTATTTTCGGGTTAACAGTATACTGCCAGCGATTTGGCTGCAAAACTTAGTTAATGTTGTTGATAAACAAGGGGCAAAGATTGTTTTCTTTAGTGCTCGAGTTGGCAGTATCAGTGAAAACGCATTAGGTGGTTGGTATGGATACAGAGCGTCTAAAGCCGCGCTTAATATGTTAGTTAAAACGGCTGCCATCGAATATAAACGTCGAGCTCCGCAAACAAGCTTAATTTGCTATCACCCCGGGACTGTTGATACCGATTTGTCCAAACCATTCCAAGCAAATGTAAAACCGGGTAAATTATTTACTCCCGAGTTCACGGTTAATCAACTTCTATCTATTTGTCATGATTTAAGTCCAGAAGCGAGCCCATTCTATTTAGATTGGAAAGGGGAAATTATCCCCTGGTAATTCATTATGAGTAATTCAATATCTTTACAATAGCCGGTTTTTATCGGCTATTTTTATTGAGTTAAGCTCAAGACATTTTGTAAATAGACTGTTAACATCATCCACT
The DNA here is from genome assembly GCF_937770335.1 of uncultured Glaciecola sp. Lineage (GTDB taxonomy): Bacteria > Pseudomonadota > Gammaproteobacteria > Enterobacterales > Alteromonadaceae > Glaciecola. The sequence continues at coordinate 160,949 of NZ_CALJHY010000001.1, read as the reverse complement.
CAACATCATAAAAACGACAATAAGAAAAAGGATTATTGATGAGTGGTTCAAGAGAGCAATTTGGCTCAAAGTTGGGTTTTATTCTCGCTGCGGCTGGTTCTGCGGTCGGTATTGGTAACCTGGTCGGTTTTCCAGTTGGTGCGGCCAAAAACGGTGGTGGTGCATTTCTACTAATGTATGCCATTTTCGTGGTTTTCATTTGTCTTCCTGTCATGCTTGCTGAAATGTCAGTTGGTAGAAATAGTCAAAAAGATCCGTTAGGGGCCTATGCTACATTGTCTAATCGCTCACCATTTTGGCGCGTAGCTGGTTGGTTGTCTGTAATTACGCCTTTCATGATTGCGGTTTTCTACCTAGTTATTACAGTATGGATATTTGGGTACTTGCTGCAATCAGTGATCGGAAACTTAGATGAGTTAGCCAATGCTGATACCTTTGGTTCATTCATTAGCGGCAACAGTATTTTTGTTTATATGGTTGGTGTATTGCTGGTGGTTTATCTGATCTTGCAAGGAGGGGTAAAACAGGGCATCGAGAAAGCAGCAAAAATACTCATGCCAGCCCTCTTTTTTATGCTGATAGTACTGGTTATTTTTGTATTAACACGCGACAACGCAATGGCTGGTGTTGAATTCTATTTAGTGCCCGACTTCTCTAAAATTGATGCCTCCGTTGTTAACGGTGCGCTATCTCAAGCTTTCTTTTCTCTGTCTCTAGGTATGGGGATCATGATTACTTACGGTAGTTATATTGACAGTAAAGCTGATGTACCAACGTCTGCTAAGCTGGTTGCATTAACCGACACTGCCGTCGCTTTTACAGCCGGTTTAATGATACTGCCAGCAATCTTCTCGTTTAACCCAGACATTAATCCGGAAGACTTAAGTGAGTCTTCTGTGAGTATGATTTTCTCATTTTTACCGCAAATATTTTTAGAATTACAAACAAGTATCGGTTACATAGGTGCAAGCATGGTTGCTAGTCTCTTCTTCTTGTTAGTGTTCTTTGCCGCAATTACTTCATTGGTTTCTATCTTTGAAGTTCCGGTAGCGTCGTTGATGAGTGAAAAAGGTCTAGGAAGAAAACCATCCCTGCTTATTTGTGGTTCTTTGTTAATAATCTTTTCAGTAATGTGCGCGTTATCATTCGGCCATTCTGATTTTTTCACAAATTTCCTTACATATGCGGGCAACGATAATTCATTCTTTACAGTGGTTTATGATGTCTTTTACGACACTATTTTACCGCTGAATGGTTTCTTGATTTGTATTTTTGTAATGTATCGCTGGAAAAAAGCATAACTTTAATGCAGAATTGGACAAAGGCGCACCTAAGTTCAAAAAGAGCTTATTTGAACGCTATGTGAACTTATCTGTAGGAACTTTCATACCGGTCATATTATTGATTATTTTCGTTAATACAGTCGCAGTAAAATACTTTGGTATCTCGTTGCTGACTGAGCTCTTTTAATATGTGCTAATTTTCGTCAAAAGTTATTGTGAATAGTTTTCACAAAGTAATTTTTATGGATAACTGATAGTAAAAAAAGTTGTTAAAAAGCTCTGTCCACATATGTTCAGGGCTTTTTTTATGAGTATTAGTATGAGAAAGCCCACTGGATAGGCTGAAGCGGTTTTTGAGGGGGTTTACATTAGCTGAGTTGTTAAAATAGCGGCTGAGAGTCTGAGGGTCTTTTAGTAAAGAACCTCATAGCGGTGCTTATTCAAGCATATTGTAGGGGCTTGGATACTGCAACTGTACCTGTAAGTGAGTTGTTGTTTGTTCAGAATCAATCCATTTGCCGCTCACTATTTCTCTACTGTCAGGCGTGAATTCAGGACTGGGAATGCCTTTTTGCTCTGCGCACCAGGTATAGTAATCCTCTCTGGTTGGGTGTTCTGCGCTGCATAGATTCGCCGCATAGAAATTGCCTTCGAACATGCTATTTGCAGATTGCAATGAGTTACTAGGCTGCTTTTTTCGCCCTGCTTTTTGCAGCAATGCAGAAATAACTTGAACTACATCTTGCTGGTGGATTAGGTTAACCGGGTTTTCTACCCAGCATAACATTCGATTTTTTCGACAACGTCGCAATAGGATGTCTGTCTTTCCCAACTAAGCCAGCAAGGCGAAGTACAGAGCAGCTAAAGTCGCCGGTATCAGCTAATTCCTTGAGGTATAATTCTAGTTCAACATGAGCGGCTCCTGATGCAGTGTTAGGTTGTAACACGGAATCGTTACTTATGCGCCCCTCAAGTCCACCAAATACCGATGTAGTGCTAATAAAACAAATATGTTTCGCCTGATGCAAGAGCGCATAATCGAATAGCGATTTCATGCGCGCAATAAACAATGGTGGTTTAAATGATTTGCGTCCTGGGGGAATGTTGATTATCACATTAGCGTTTTGAAAAATATCACTAGGCAGGGTTTTAACATCATTGTCATAGAGCTCAAATAAGACAGTTTGAATGCCTTTAAGTGCTAAAGTAGTGGCCTTGCCTGAGTTGCGTGTAGTGCCGGCAACAGAATCTCCGGCACTCAAAAAATGCGCTGCTAACGGAGTCCCGAGCCAGCCTAGTCCAACAATAATATGCTTATGCATTTTTATTTCTTGTGACAATATCAACGTCATTAAGACCTTTGATTTTTTGTACGTTGCTTTCCGAAGCATCTATAGTAGTTAGCATTTCACATAGTTTTTTAGCTTCTTGTTCAATGCTCTCGGTTTGACTTTCGACTTTGGTTTCAATGGCTTCCCCCATTTTTTTCATACGTTGTTCAAATGATTCTATTGAGCTGTCGCCATTTAACATGCTTCTGCCCATTTGAACGAAAAATTCACCCATTGCACTTTCCATCACTTCAGACACTATCAGGTCAACTTCGGCATTGAAATCTGGGCCAAGACCTAACTCACTTTCGAGTTTGGCTGAATCGAACGTGAGTGATTCAGGGTTCTGATAAACATGGTCTTTTAATTTTCCATATAAATCATTCAGTTTAATTTCGAGCTGCGATGCAACTTTGCTTTGTGGACCTAGAAAACCTCGTAATACTTCAGTAACCGCATAGTTCGCAATTTTGATACCTTCAGCAGCCACAGTCATCACTTGCGGGATACTTTGCTCTATTCCCTCATAATATCCTTTAACCCACCTTGTCTCTTCTGCTGAAAGTGATAATTTTTGGCCATTCAAAAAGACCATATAACTATCCGTGATTCTTACTTCATCATCTGCTTTTGTTTTAAGGGTCAATGCATTTTCTGCAAAGCGTAAATCACCATTTAGATTGATATCGCATTGCTCTGAATTATATTGACTAGCGTTGACGTTGAATGCAGTTAAAGCACAAAGGCTTATTGTGGTCGCTATTACTTTTTTCATTTTGGATAATCCTTTTGGTCAAGCCATAGTTTAGTCTGTGTTTATTGATATCGCTATGAAAAGGTCTCGGTCGCTTTGCGATTAGCATTCTTTTTATAGATGTGGATGTTTTTGTCTACAAGGTATTCATAATCATTTTTTTAAACATTTCTATCGTAAATGATATACCTGTTTAGAGTCTCTAAAAGTATTGTTAGCAAAGATTGTACCCATTTGAAAATCAACATTTAATTCAGTAGGTTATGATTTTTAAACTAGAAATATACGGAATTTCAAGCTACTTAAATGAGTGTTCTACCTAACATTTAGTGATATTGACCAAGACCAAGTTTAGTTGAAAACCATCGGGTAGCGTGTGACATTTTTGCAGATTAGTGCATAATACGCGCGTTTTCAGCTTTCAATTTAGGAATTTTATGAACGGTGTACTTAGCGGCTTTTTATTTGGTGCGACTGCAATAGCGCTAGTTTTAGGATTAAGTTGTATCGTTATGGCCTTATTGACCGAAAAATCAGGTGCAGAAGGACTTCGTGAAAAAATTGAATATGGATTTCTAGGTATATCAAGTTTAACGATAACGTTTTTGTTAGCTTACGCAGCAGTTTAATATAAAAGTGAAAAAACGCGCTAAGGCGCGTTTTTTTGTGATTGCTCGTTATTGCTAGAGACTCGTTGGTAGGCTCGTAATTTAAAAATAGGCATTATTGCTAACACATGATCAAAAATATCGGACTGAATACGTTCATAAGTTACCCAATCTTTTTCTTTACTAAAGCAATATATTTCCAGTGGAATACCAATTTCTGATGGTGGCAACTGTCTTACCATACATGTTAGATCCTGGTTTACCAATTCGTGCTTTTTTAAATAAGCCACCAAATAGGCTCTAAATGTACCTAAATTAGTTAGGCGCCGACAGTTTAAAATATCGGTCTCTGCTATCGCTTTTAGCTTTCTGTCATCAACTAATTCTTGCTTTTTAGCTTTCAAATAGCCGTTTAGTAATATCATACTTTCCCACTCCTCAAGTAACTGGCTATCAGCAAATGCAACAGAATGGACATCAATGTAAACAGCACGCTTTATTCTTCTACCACCAGACTCCATCATGCCGCGCCAGTTCTTTACCGCATCAGTGGTGAGCGCATAAGTTGGGAGTGTTGAAATTGTTTTATCCCAGTTTTGGACTTTGACTACGTTTAGTCCAATTTCAAGTATTTCACCATCAACTTCATACTTAGGCATAGCGATCCAATCGCCAGTATTGAACATTCTGTTTGCAGCAATTTGAATACCGGCAACAAAACCTAAAATAGTGTCCCTAAATATTAACAGCAGCACTGCAGCAATAGCGGTTAGCCCTGATAATAAAAATATAGGACTTTTGCCCAATAATAGCGATAAAATTAAGAATATTAGAATAAGTGTAAAGAGTAGTTTAGCGACCTGAATGAACCCGGTGATAGGTGCTTTTCTAGCTAGCTGACTTTTACTGTAGATACTCTCCACTGCCGTTAACGAGGCACTCAAGGTCCTCCACACGGTAAACAACAGGTAAATGGCACTCAGATTAGCCAATACGCTATATATCTTTTCTTCTGGACTAAAAAATAAACTGTATGTCGAATAAACAATTATGCCTGGAACGATCCTAGCAAGGCGTCTAAATACGCCTGCGTCTAGTAAACAGTCGTCCCATATATTATTTGATTTAGCGACGAATCTGAGCACTTTAAAGTGCAGAACAAACTTAACAATCAAAAATGCAACAATAGCGACAAGAAAAATACTGCTCAAGGCGAATAATTGATATGAAATACTGCCAAGCTCTAACTTCATTCCGAGATATTGACCGGCTTTAATCATTAACTCGACAAAATCAGCGACGGCTTGATTACGCATTGGCTCCGCTGCGGGCTCGTCAACTGCTGCGTTTGATGTAAAAATTGAAGATAAAATTGTCATTACATAATTCACTCTATTGTGCCTTCAATCCTTTCATCCAGGTTTTCACGCGTTCATTTTTATTAACCCAGAGCTCATTCAACCACACCTGAAATTGGGATCTAAAGTCTGAGTTATTGAAGTAATCGCCAATGATTTCATCAGACAGTGGCTGCACACTGACATCAATTACAATATACGTCATGTTGCCGCTCAACATATCGCGCATTGGCTGCTGTGCATTCTGTGGGTAAGCTAGTGTAATGTCCAGCAAGTTACTAAATTGTTCGCCCATCGACGCAAGCGTGAATGCAATTCCACCCGCTTTAGGACGGAGCAAATTTGAAAATGGACTCTTACGTTCTAGCGCTTTTGCTGGTGAAAATCGAGTGCCTTCGACAAAGTTAATAACTGATGTCGGACTATCTATAAATTTTGCACAAGACAGTCGAGTTGTTTCTATATCGGCCCCTTTTAAATGTGGGTTTTTTTCCACAAATTCTTGCGAATATCGGCGCATAAACGGCATATCTAAGGCCCAAGCAGCAACCCCAACGAAGGGGAGCCAAATGAGCTGCCTCTTAAGGAAAAACTTTGGCGGTGAGGTATGTTCAGCGCAAAAACGAATAAGCAATATAATATCTAAGTAACTTATATGATTAGCTATAATTAAATACCATTTCTTTTTACTAAGCTCCTCATCCATTTTTACTTCAATCTTTACCTTATTAAAAAATTTAATCAAACCAACGCTAATAACGCTAAACGTAAAGTAGAAAAAATGCATAAGTTTTATCAATAACTTACTTACTATTTTGACAGGGATAATAAAACGGACAAGACCGAAACAAAAAATCAATATTCCCCAAAACCCCAAATTTGTCATTTGTAATACAAAGTGAATAGGGAAAACTAAATAAGACTTAAACGATTTCACTTGTTGTTTTGCTCCATAAATTCTAACTCTTTGTTTTTTTCTTGCCACATGTTGTTTAGCCACTGTTGAAATATTTCTTTCTGTTCTGGGTCGTCAAAGTAGGAGTCTGAGAAAATGCCGTTGTTAAATAAGTCATCAATCAACACTGTGTTGACACTAACGTTTACCTCAGCTACTTTCCCAGTAACAAAATCCCAGTAAGAGGGGGTTCCTTCAGGGTAATGAATTGTAACGTTAACGAGTCGAGTTAATTGTTTGCCCATAGCACTCAGTACAAATGCGATCCCACCAGCTTTGGGAAGAAGGAGCTTGGAATAAACCTCACCTGTTGTGTGCCATTTTTGTTTAGTAAAGCGTGTACCTTCAATGAAGTTCATTACGCTAACAGGCTTATGTTGAAATTTTTCACACGCTTTTTTAGTCGTTTCTAAATCCTTTCCTTTTAAATGTGGATTTTTATTTAAAAATGCTCTGCTGTAGCGACGCATAAAAGGAAAGTCTAGTGCCCACCATGCAATCCCTATAAAAGGAACCCAAATAAGTTCTTTTTTGAGGAAAAACTTTAAAAATGGGATTTTGTGATTAAACACGCGTTGCAACACCAAAATATCAACCCAAGATTGATGGTTTGAAATAACCAAATACCATTCTTTTGTGGTTAATCCCTCAATACCCTTAGTGTTAAAGCGAGTTCTAGAAAATATGTTTTGATTTATATTGTTGATGCTGATCCATGCAGTAGCACAGCCATCGAGCGGAAAAGAAACCAGCCTCTGCCACAGTTTGATTGGTATTACCTTTAACAGCGACAAAATAACGATAGGGATAACCCAGAAAATGGTATTAATGAAGTAGCCGAGTGCTGAAAGACAGCCGTTGATAAAATTAAGCAATGCGTGCATGACCTAGTGTTATTTAATTCGAAGCATTCAGTATATACGAACACTCAATTTATGCCGAAACAAATAAAGCGTAAATTTTGCCGTTAGCACAATATAAAAAATATAAGCGTCTACTCAGGATCAATGGTGATTATGGATAGTTGATTACGCCCGTTACGCTTGCATTTATATAGCTCTTCGTCCGCTATGTTGATGATTTCATGCAGACTTAATAAACTACTACCTAATAGACTACAGACCCCAATACTGACGGTAAAACTAACTGGGGTTGGCAAGTCTTTAATATTTACTAACATTTTTTGTGTTTGTATTTGAATGTTATGGATTAGCTGATGGTGTGCTTTCACGTTTTTACCTGCCATTAGGATAACGAACTCTTCGCCCCCGTAGCGACCGATAATATCCGTTTCACGTTTGCAACTATGCTGCATTAATTCAGCAAATGCTTTGAGACATTCGTCACCTACTGAATGGCCATAATTATCATTAATGAGTTTGAAATGGTCGATGTCAATTAGCGCTAAACTGATCGGTTGATGCAGTCGCTGATTTGTTTTAATTGCATTGTATGCTATCTCGTCGAAGCCACTGCGATTAAGGAGATGTGTTAGTCCATCTTCTCGGGCTTGAGCTGCAAGTTGCAAATTAAGTTGCTCTAATTGAGTCGTTTTCTCCGAGACCTGCTGCTGTAATTTATTCTCAAAGTCACGCAATAAATTATGAGACTTTTGAAGTTTATCCGCGACGTCGTTAATTTCTTGGCTTGAGGTTGATCCTGTTATATTTTCAAAATCTGAAATGTGGTTTTCAGAACTATTCTCTAATAACTTCACAAGAGGCGAGGTAATTTGTTTAGCTAACCTATGGGCTATAAATAGAAATAACAGGATAATACTGACTACTGTAGAAGCGATTACCGAAATATGGTGGCTGAATAGTTGCACGAGTTCGGATGGTTGTTTAATAATATAAATTTTCCAATCAAAGCTATTTTTTGCTAAGTGATAAGGATGATTTCTACCGTTAACAGATAGGACAGGGAAATCAGGTGTGAATTTACTTTTTCCAACATTAATAACGTATTTTTCTAAATTATGTAAACCAGTTGGGGAGGATGAGTAAATTACACGGTCCTCTTTGTCCGTGATGATGACGTAATCGGTTTGCAGGCTTGATTCCATTTTTTGATGCAATGTCGTAATAAATTGTAAGTTCATGGCACCTAATAAAGCACCTTGAAATTCATTATTTATGATTATAGGACTCGACATTGCAATCATAGGAGCTGAAATAACACCTCTACTCATCATTGCATTAGAAATATAGGGCGTTTTTTTATCGCGGGCATGAATAAAATAAAGGCGATCGTTTACATACCGGAGATTTTTTGGAAGACTCTTTATCTGGTCATTGAATTTAGTTGGTGCAAAGAAGGCGGTGTATCCGTCGGCTTGTATAAAAGTAAGATTAAAAAAGTCGGGATAGTCAGATTGCGCATCTACCAAAACTCTTTGCCTAGTAACCTCATCGGGCACCCTGGATAATGTTCTCGCAAGCTGATTTACAACCGTGTAGTGCTCATCTATAAAACGTTCTGTTGCCAGGCTCACACTGTTGGCTTGAGCTCTCAAAATTTTAATCAGCTGTTCTTCGTTGCGCATACTCGCTGTGCTTGCTAACACGAAGGATACGGTAACGAGAGGCAAAATGAGTGTGAGCGAACTTAATGCAAAAATATTCGAAGATAGGCTTTTATTAATTGCATTTCTGCTTTCAGAAAGCCATCGAGAGGGCGTTAATAGATACAACATTGCGGCTAACGAAGCATTAAATAAGCCATTCAATCCTTGCATAGCAGCAAATATAAAGCTGAACTCTTGATTACTTACACTTGTTGATGAGCTACTCAAATAAAGCCAGCACAGAGGGCTACCGATGAATAACCAAAAACAAAGAGACGCCATAATAACAAAAAAGCGTTTGTGAATAAGGTAAGCAATAGTGATAAATTCGGCTAAACTAATGCCAATATCAACAAGTGGCTTGTCTATCATATACATTGAAACGAGGCTGAATACGAGGGTAATGAAGGATGCCCTAATTCCAAAACTGACCAACACATATATGCACAAGCCCATGCCCCAAGAAAGACTTAATGCACCGTAAATAGGAACGGATAAAAATAAGGTAGCAACAGCTGCAAAAACGCCAAATAGCAATCCTTGCATGACACTTTCCCTAGACCATTTCGCAGTTAAATTCGACATCTAATTATGAGACTGATTTTTGTACGTTTTGTTTTTTAACCCTAGCCTTATTCCGATTGAAAGTCTAGATGTTGCGCAACTTATCATTAATAAATTGAGCGCACAGAAGAAACTAAAATATTATTGAAAATAGATTGAGATTTTGTCCTTACCCGTGCGTTTACTTCTATAGAGTTGCTCGTCTGCCGATTTTACCAATCCCTCGAAGCTCATTCCATAATTACTGCTTAAGCTACTAATACCCATGCTAATTGTCATTCTCACACTAATATCTTCGCTACTAATTTTTGTTCTTTGCACTGTACGATGAATTTTCTTCGTTAGTTCATGATGCTCCTCAATATTACCACCACTCAGCAGAACGATGAACTCTTCGCCACCATACCGTCCGAGTAAATCGGTGTTACGTTTGCAAAATTGGTTCAGCGTGCTAGAAATTGAGATAATACAAGTATCACCAAACGGATGCCCATAGGTATCATTAATGTGTTTAAAATCATCAATATCAATTAATACCATCGACAAAGGAATATGATTACGCACACAATTCTGATAAGTCGTCTTGGCTAAGTCATCGAACCCGCTTCGATTCAATAAGTTAGTTAACCCATCCTTCTGCGCTAAATTATATAATTGTCGATTTAAGGACTTTAACTGCTTTGTTTTTTCTTGTACTTGCGCTGTAAGCTGTCCTTGAAAATTCAACATGATTTCACGGGAACTGAGTAGCTTACCGGTGACTTTCATCATCTCATCACTAACCTCGGCTTCTTTTATTATATCTTCAGACACAGTATTGTCATTAAAATGGTCAGCTAGATGAACAAGAGGTAGGGTAATTCGCTTACTTAATTGACTCGCTATAATTGAAAAAACAACAAAAGTGATGAATAAGCACGCTGCTAATATGTAAAAGTTTTTTGAAATAACTTGCGTCACAATAGTAGGAGAGCTTAGTACAGTTATTGTCCAGCCATGCTGTGTTACAGATTGGTAATAAAGGTATTTATTATTCTGGAAGGTTAATTCCGGTATTTTATTAATCAGCACATTATGGCTGGGTTGGTAGCTAAACTTCGACAACGTCGGCAATTTGAGGGTTTCTGAAGCAAATATGATCTTATTGTTTTTGTCTGTAATAACATATTCATAAAAGGAATTATCGTCAATATATTCGCGTTTAAACTCGGCAAAAGTAGATAGCCTGATAGCACCTTGTGAAACACCAGAAAATTCCCCCCCTAGAATTATAGGAGCTGACATAGTCAGTATTGCATTATTACCAAAATCAATACCTGAAATTGCTTGTGATAATTGCGGCTTGAGTGTTTGTTTGGCACTTTTAAAATATGACCTACTGCTTAACGTGCGCTGGTTTCCATCACTAAGCATTAGGCCATCTGTTTTTGGCGTAGCGTACAGAATTTGTCCTTCTGAGCCAGATACCCACATACTGATAAAGTAGGGATGGGTCTCTGCGGTTGCATCCAGAACAGCCTGTACAGGGAGAGAAAAATTAGACTTTGACAAGGTGCTTGATAGCGTGTTGACAGCGGTTATATGATTATTAACAAATGCTTCTACGACATATATTATTTGGTCGCCTTGTCGCGTCAGTATGTTCGCTATGTCTTGTTCCTTTTGAGCTGTGTTCTGCCACGTAAAAATTAAAGAAATAGCAATAGTGGGTAATGTTACCGTTAACATGCAAAGCGAAAAAATTACGGTTGCGAACTTTGGCGGCTTTCCTCTGTATTTTCTGTAGACGCTTTGAATAGGAATAAATGAGTAGAATAAAGCCGCCACAGACGCGCCAAATATCCCATTAATAGTTAAGATTAAGCCTGAAATAATGAGAATTTCTGATGATGTTGAGCTTGTTAACGTCAGCAACATTAATGTAAGCGGCACGCCAATTATTAACCAATAAATGGCATCAGCGAATAACAATACCTGACCCTTTCGCAACATTATGTGAATAGTAAACGTTTCACTGACTAATATAATAAATAAGAACGGATCGTCTAGTTTTAGTGCCAGCGCAGCAGCTGCGATTGCTGAGGCAATGATGCCTGCATTTAGCCCTCGCGTAACAAGACAAATTAGAACGAAAATTTGGCCAAAATAAAGTGAAAAATGACCATAGAAAGGGATGCTTAAAAAATAGTTAATTGTGCCGCCAATAAAGCCAAAACTGAGGCCAAACAAAAGAACGTCTGCTGAAAAAACAGATTCTGAATGATCTAGTTGCTTTGCTACTAACTTTCTAATGTCGAAATCTCCTTTTTCTAAGCGCAATTATTATATCCTTGAATGGAATAACAATGCTAACTTTATGTTAATCCTTTGAACTTTGAGATCAAGAGATTGCCAGTAAATAATGACTACTCAATATTTGATGATTGATTTTTGCATTAATATTAATCTTGCAATTAGGTTTGATCTTAATCATCAAAGGCTGAATACTCTATGTATTGAAAATTAGTCTGTACGGAGAGATCATGGAACAAAAATTTATCAAATCTAAAGCCGCAGTTGCGTGGGGTCCTAATCAACCACTCGTTATCGAAGAAATTGACGTAATGCTTCCTAAAGCAGGTGAAGTTTTAGTAAGAATAGTTGCCAGTGGTGTTTGTCATACCGACGCATTTACTCTCTCTGGTGAAGATCCTGAAGGTTTGTTTCCCGTCGTATTAGGCCATGAAGGTGGCGGTATTGTTGAACAAGTCGGGGAGGGTGTCACAAGTGTTTCTGTGGGTGATCATGTTATTCCTCTCTATACTCCGGAATGCGGAGAATGTAAATTTTGTTTATCAGGTAAAACTAATCTGTGCCAAAAAATTAGAGAAACTCAGGGTAAAGGCGTCATGCCCGATGGAACATCTCGTTTTTACAAGGATGGCAAGCCACTTTACCACTACATGGGATGCTCTACTTTTTCTGAGTACACCGTATTACCAGAAATTTCCCTAGCTAAAGTTAATAAGAAAGCGGCGCTGGATGAAGTGTGTCTATTTGGTTGTGGTGTAACCACAGGTATTGGAGCGGTAATGAACACGGCTAAAGTTCAAGAAGGCGATACCGTTGCTATTTTTGGTATGGGTGGTATCGGGTTGTCAGCCATAATCGGCGCAGTTATGGCCAAGGCTTCAAGAATTTTAGTTATTGATATCAATGAAAGTAAATTTGAATTAGCTCGAAAGTTAGGCGCAACCGATTGTATTAATCCAAAGAAAGTAGATAAACCTATCCAAGAATATATTGTTGAATTAACCGATGGTGGTGTTGATTTTTCATTTGAGTGTATAGGCAATGTTGACGTTATGCGAAGTGCTCTCGAGTGCTGCCACAAAGGTTGGGGCGAGTCGGTAATTATAGGCGTAGCTGGAGCTGGCCAAGAAATTAGTACACGACCATTTCAACTTGTGACGGGCCGAGTCTGGAGAGGAACCGCGTTTGGTGGTGTTAAAGGTCGTAGCGAATTACCTGATTATGTTGAAAAATATCTTAAAGGCGAAATCGTTTTAGATGACTTCATTACTCACAATTTACCTATTGAAAAAATCAACGAGGCCTTCGATTTAATGCATGAAGGTAAAAGTATACGCTCAGTTGTTCACTTTCAACCTAGCCCAAAAATATAATGGGAGCGGCGATGAAAAAACTATCTTCGAATAAAGTATTCGGCGGCGAACATGCGCAATACAGTCATTACTCTGAAGCTAACAAGTGTGAGATGACCTTTGCTATTTTTTTACCGCCAATAGCCTTGGGCAAGGGTAAAGAGGCGCAGAATGTCCCCGTGTTATATTGGTTGTCAGGACTTACCTGCAATGACCAGAACTTTATGCAGAAGGCCGGCGCTTTCAGAGCCGCAGCTGAACTAGGTATTGCGATTGTTGCTCCTGACACCAGCCCGCGCGGGGAAAACGTACCCGACGATCCCGACAATGCCTATGACTTTGGCTTGGGCGCAGGTTTTTATCTCAATGCAACGCAAAAGCCATGGTCAACGCACTTTAATATGTATGACTATATTCTAAACGACCTACTGCCTTTTGTTCAGCAAACGTTTTCAGTTAATAAAAACTCAGCCATATCGGGCCATTCAATGGGGGGGCACGGTGCGCTTACCATTGGCTTGAGGAATCCAGAACGGTTTACTTCTATTTCCGCATTTAGCCCAATTTGTAATCCGGTGAACTGTGCATGGGGTCAAAAAGCCTTTACACATTATCTTGGCGACGACCAGCAGACTTGGTTAAAGTATGATGCTTGTCATCTTATACGGAATGCCATAAAACAGCCTCCGATTTTAATTGACCAAGGTACCGCTGATAATTTTTTAGAGGAACAATTAAAGCCTAATAATTTAATCAAAGTGGCACAAATGTCTGATTATCATTTAACACTAAATATGCGCTCGGGCTATGACCATAGCTTCTTCTTTATAAGCAGTTTCATTGACGAACACTTATATTTTCATGCGAAATGTCTCTTTGCAGATGAATAAAGTAAGGGGTATTTAGCGTATTTAATTTGATATCAAATCCACCTCAAGAATACCCTTGTTAGGACTCAGGACGACATAAGTACGTTACTATGGAGATCGTTTTTTAATCACTATTTAATGTGAGAAATTAAAATCAAACTGGTTTACGTACTGATGTTATCTGTTATATCCGCGACAAGTGGTGCGGTCGAATCTATTAGTGATATGGACATTTCAAGCTACTATGCGAACTATGAAAATCAATATCTACCGGCTAATATCAGTCATCTCGGCTACTTTACCGAGTTTCAACTCACACTAAAAACTGATTTGACATTAACCGGTCAATTGACCCGTCTTCACGATTCATACGACGATGGTTACGGTGCAAGGCAAATCTTACGCCCTGTAGAATGGAGCCTAACAACTGAGTCACGAACTTCAACCGCCCGAGAAATTGGATTAAATTGGACTGTGTTTGAGGGCTTGCACGTTTTTGCCAAACTTCAGACTGTAAATGGGTCGGCATGGATACCACAAGTTTCAGTCCCTCGTTTTGTAACACAAGACTCGGAGAATTGGACCTTAGCTGCTGTCGAACTGGTGTACCGTTTTTAAATTTTTATATCGTGCTGAACTGTTAATTTAACCTCAATCATGCTGTTAATTTTGTTTTAATCCTTCTTTTAGTTTTGTTTAGTTGCTGTAGATTCTTTATAATCTGTTTGCGTTAGATGAGTGTGCCTTTTTCACTTTGGTGAAAATAGAGTCCTGTTATCTAAATTCAACTCAACCTGATGCTAATCAGTCGCTTCTTAACTAATAGGTCTATGTTCCACTCTATGCTAAATCATCGTCTCTCCGTCGCCTCGATGCTTGATTGGACTGGTTTTTAATTTAAGTTGTTGTTTTTTATTGCATTTTGTTTTTTATGGGATCGTGTTTGGGATGTTTTGTTTGCAGTGATATGTAGGATTATGCTTATTAAAGTGGCGCTAGCTCCACCTAAAAGATGAAGTAGCACCGATTTCGACAAATGCATTAACGATACTGATACTCTTTCCATAGATCTCTAGCTTCATTCGTACGCTTATCTATATACTTCACTAATTCCACCAGATGAAGTGGCATAGTTAATTTGGCCACCTATCAAGAGATGTTATGCTATCAGCATAGCAAGATTAGGTGCCAAAGATGAGTAAAAGAACAAGACGGACGTTTAGTCCTGAATTCAGATTAGAAACAGCGCAATTAGTTGTCGATCAAGGTTACACACATGACGAAGCAGCTAAAGCAATGGGAATCGGGTTTTCAACCATTGGTAAATGGGTGAAGCAGCTTCAACAAGAGCGCGAAGGCGTGCGTGTAAAGCTAACTCCAATGACGCCAGAACAGCTCGAAATTAGGGAGTTAAAGAGGCGAAATGAACGTCTCGAACTAGAAAAGGAGATTCTAAAAAAGGCTACCGCTCTGTTGATGTCGGACTCCATGAACAACTCTCGGTAATCGAGAAACTGAGTCAGAGCGATGCACGCCGTTATTCAATTAAGTTGTTGTGTGAGGTATTTGGAGTCCACCGCAGCACCTATAAATACTGGCGTAAGCGTGATAAACGCATTACACCAGAAACGGCTAAATTGCACAGTCAGGTGAAAGAAGTGCATCGCCAAAGCAATGGCTCAGCTGGTGCAAGAACAGTGGCAATCATGGCAACCAACAATGGTCATCCTTTGTCTCGTTATCGCGCTGGCAACATCATGAAGAAGCTTGATTTAGTCAGCTGTCAGTTACCGAAACATGCTTATAAAAAAGCGACACAAGAGCATCTAGCCATTCCTAACACATTGAATAGGCAGTTTGCAGTAACAGAGCCAGACCAAGCGTGGTGCGGTGATGTGACGTATATTTGGACGGGCAACCGCTGGGCTTATCTAGCGGTTGTTATGGATTTATTTGCACGAAAACCTATTGGCTAGGCATTGAGTCATTCGCCCGATAGTAACTTAACGTGCCAGGCATTGAGCATGGCTTATGAAAGTCGAGGAAGACCTAAAGAGGTCATGTTCCATTCCGATCAGGGAAGTCACTACACAAGTCGCCAATTTAGGCAGGTAGTGTGGCGTTATCGTTTGACACAAAGCATGAGTCGACGCGGTAATTGTTGGGATAACAGCCCCATGGAACGCTTCTTTAGAAGCTTAAAAACGGAATGGATACCGACAACAGGCTATGGCAGTTTTAGTGAAGCAAAGCACTGTATCAATGATTATATAATTGGTTATTACAGTGAAATTAGGCCGCATTCATATAACGGTGGGTTGACGCCAAATGAATCGGAATATCGGTATTGGAAATACTATAAACCCATGGCCAAAATAACTTGACCACTTCATTCAACGAACGTATCGCAGTGAAGCTCTTCAAGCTCATACCTCTGCTTAGACAAATTGTGTTTTATGGTTTCGCTGTTCTGCTCTTCGTTGTTGCGGAAAAATCCGACTTGAAGAAGTTCTGTTGGTAAAGCTAAAGCTTGATTAGAAAGAAACTCGTAGTGTATCAGTGGATTATTGTTCATAGGTCTACTCCTTAGTTAGTTTAACAAGAAGTCTTGACTCAATTATTATCCGTGATACGTTGAAATTATTAACTACTGCAATGCATCTGTTGTAATTGAATAAGAACCAAGTTGACGCTTGGTTTTTCTTGTTTTGTCTCTATGTTGTATCGCAGATCTGAAAAATATCAAGAGCAGAAAGGTAAAAAAAACCAGAAATATTTTTGTGCTGTTTTAAGCATTGTGTGATTAATTACACTTCATCTAAATATTTATCTTTTAAAATAAAGTATATCTATTGGTGGAATACTATGGGCTTGTGAAAAAGAAGGCTATGGAGTTTGGGTGGAATGCTATAGAACTTGTGAATGAAATAGCCCCTTTGCAATTGATGCAGAGAGGACTGATCACTTATTATAATGTTAGTTCCGTTTTAGTAATACTACTCCTGGAGAGCGGTATAACTCATTTAAAGATTCGCTACATTTATCTTTATTGTTAATTTCTAAGTCTTTAGTTACAAAAGGCCATCTTTTTGCAAGACCTTTTGTTATGACAATATAGTCAATAGTTAAACTTTCTTTATTCAAGTTGAAGTTTGATTTTGGAGCATAGTTAAAAACTTTATTCGATACATTATATTTTAGAACATCACATAAATCATTTACAGCGCCTAAGGGGGTCATGATCCAATCTTTTTCAGTATAATAGCCGTAAGCTGGATGAATAGACATTACGGTTGATCTAATATTTTCTGAATCATTTTTTATAATATTGGACACAATATTATAGTCATAAAGTTGGTCATTAGTTCTTTGGTTTTTTAAATAACCATCTACCCTCACAATACTGACCGCTATATTTGCCAAAATAAAGGCGATAATTATGACTTGCACTTGAAATGGTTTATACGTATTCCTAGAAATAAAAAGGAATGTTAATAGTAATGAAAGCAATATGACGGGCAATAATACATCGAAAAAAACAAACGCAGTTGAGCATAATAATATATATGTAACTATTGAAACTCCAATAAATAAAATGTCATTATTTATTAGGCTTTTTCTCTGAAGATGTACTAATTTTAAAAAAACAAGAAAAGGTATTATAGATAATTTAACCTGCAATGCTGATAGTGATGAAAATATCAAAGCAATAGATATAGTGATGTTTGAAGCTATATTTTTAATATATTCATATGGGTAGGCTTTAATCAAACTTACCATTCCATCATATGAGTTTTGTCCACTCCACCACCATTCGGAAGAATTCATAGTCGCTAGATGGCTACCCATATTCAAATATTGCCATGTAGCTAATGGTGAACCATTCATTAAGTAATTAGGTGCCCACCAAAAAGACGATACTATAATAAACACAATGCTAAATATGATAAAATGCCTCATTTTTCTAGTTGAGAATAGCAAAAGAAAAATACCAATAATTAAGGCCAGAGTGTATGACGTGTATCTAACTAAACCTGCACAAGCACAAAGCACTGAACAAACAATTAAATAAAGCTCACTAGAGCTTGATTTAAATTTCAAATAAGAACTTACAGAAAGCAAAAAAAAGGCACTTTCTAAGGCGTGATTTTCCACTACCGAATAAGCTATAGTGAAAAAAGGCAAACTAGCTAAAGCTGTTAAAGTAAGTAAGCGCCAGTTCTGATTAACGTTAAAGTGGGATAGTATAGAATTAGCTGCAATTAAGACTGCTAGGCCTGAGAATACAGCAATAGTCTTACCTATTAGTAATGGATCTCCTAAAGACAATAAAAGCGATTGTAAAGGTGGCCAAAAATGTGATGCCCACCCTGAGTAAACTCCTGTTTCTAACAAATGTCGGCCAGAGTAATAATGCATTACACCGTCCCACTCTTCAAATATGTTGTGGTTGTAAACTGTGTAAGCCCATATGCTTAAAATGGCGAGTATTGGCAGAATTAGTATTTTTATATGTAATGTTTTGTTCATAACTTAACTTTATCGAAAATAAATTTGGGAACAAACTTAATAATTGTCATAATGACAAACCAAAAAGCAGGCGTATAAGAAAAAGAGCTTTTTTTGCTTATTCTTTTCTTGATGATCTGAGCTACTTTTTCAGGCTTTGCCCAAAGCGCACCTTTATCAAACTCCGCAGTCATTGGCGTATCAACAAATCCCGGTTTAATGTCGAGAACGTGAACGCCTGATTTACTGAGTCTCTGAGCTAGTCCTTGTAAGAAAATGGAAACCATTCCTTTTGCTGCGCCGTAAACGTAATTTGACTGACGACCTCTGTCGCCTGCAACGCTGGTGATGACGGTTATGTTTCCTGTTTTCTGCTGCTCCATTTTAGTGGCTGCATGAGTAAGTATTGAAATAACACTAACACCATTGGTATTTAACTCTTCAATGGCTTTCATTGAATCTGTTTGACAAAGCTCCTGATTAGGTAAGCTTCCGTGAGCCACAAGTAACACATCAACACGACCTAGTGTATTGAAAGCTTGTTCAATTAGCGTTTGGTGAGAGTTAAACTGGTTCGCATCAAACGGTGCTGTATGAACTGTGTTTGCGCCTCTTATCGTCAAGTCTTGCTTGATGGTGTCGAGTTTTGGAGTATCTCTAGCAATAAGATAAAGGTTGGCTTTTTCTATGGCGTATAGCTTGGCAACTTCCTTTGCCATCGCTGATGTTGCCCCAATAATAATAATGTTTTGCACGATATTTATAATCCTATCCGTTTAGACTGGAGCGAGTGATACAGTTCATCTGCGCCATATTCTTTTCTTAACGTTTGAAATTCTTCCCATTGAGGGTAGCCAGCCTTAAACATCTCTTCTGACATTCTTACATCTTTAGATAGATATAAGCGCCCTTCATATTTTCTTACGATAATGTCTAGGCGATCGAGCAAAGCAAATAATTTGTCGTTTAGCTTGAAATCAAGCGCCAAGGTATAACCTTCCATAGGGAAAGATAAATTGTTTTTGTTACCTTCACCAAACACTTTTAAGACAGAGAGAAACGACCCTTGCTTTGATTCAGCAATGGCTTTGAGTATTTCGGTAAGACCTTCTTTTCCTGCCTTTTTGGGTATAACAAACTGGTATTGCGTAAAGCCATTTCCGCCATACATACGGTTCCAGTTGTTGATACCATCAAGCGGATAGAAAAATGGATCATAGTGAATGGTGTTGTTCACTTCAGCTTTAAGCTGCTTGTTGTAATAGGCTGAGTTAAATGCCTGTATGGTGTATTTGTTCAACAAAAAAGAAGGCATATCACACGGCATATTTAATAAACCGTCTTTGTGCGTGGTCAGTTCACCTTTGTCTGCGTGCTCACCCAGCATCAGCAATGAACGACCTAAGTTATCGCCTGTAGATAAGCAATCAATCCACGCAACCGAATAGGTTACATCTTTATATTGCTCAAATAGTTCTAAAGCGGTTTCAAGGTTTTTAGCTTTAACTACTTTTTGATTAATGTAAGCACTAGTTATCGGTTTCAATTTGAATGTTGCCTCCGTGATAATGCCAGTTAATCCCATTCCGCCACAGGTGGCGTGGAATAAGTCAGGGTTTTCATCTCTAGAACACTTTAACTCTTGGTCATTAACAATTAATGTTAAAGAAGTGACATGATCACTAAAGCTACCTTCAACATGATGATTTTTTCCGTGGACATCACTGGCTATAGCGCCACCAACGGTAACAAACTTTGTTCCAGGAGTGACAGATAAAAACCATCCTTTAGGGACAAATGACGTTAAAATATTATCTAACGATACACCTGCCTCACAACTTAGAAGGCCCGTTTCATCATCAAAAGATATGAAATGATTCATTTCCTCACTAATAATGATATTTTCTGACAATGCGCTGTCACCATAGCTTCGACCTAAGCCTCGTGCTATTCCTGTTTGTTTTTTATTCATCAACGATTTGCTTGTTGAAGGTGCATTGACATTCGCATCAATAAGGGGGTATTTACCCCAACTAGTTATTTTTTTCATTTTATTAACGCTCTATAAATACATATTTTTTATCTAAATAATATTTAGTAATGTAGCCAATACTTAAACCAATTACAGCGCCGATATAACGCATTGTTTTGGTTTCAAACCACATATCAAAAGTATACTCAGTTACCCAAAAAAGGAGTGTAGTTACTATGCCCATTAAGCTGTAGAAAAAGAACGTAGTGAGATCTTGTTTCTGGCTCTTTGTTTTAAACTTGAAAATAAACTTCTTATCTAACAGATATTTAACAATAAGGCCCGCCAAAGTTCCTGTAAACATACTAATAAGAATTTCATATTCATACTGAAAAAGATTTGATGTTATCTCTTGTGTGAAAAGATTCACAATGGTCGCTATTATAGCAAAAGCGACATAAAGCATACTTCTAGTCATTATATATCCATTGATATTCATACCTTATCAGTATATCATTTTTCATCTGTTTTTCATCTGTTTTTCATCTGTTTTTCATCTGTTTTTCATCTGTTTTTCATTTATTATATTAGAGAGTTGTATGTTTATTTTACCACCAATAGTACGCCTTATGCGGCCAAAGCAATGGGTTAAAAATGCCTTTGTCTTTGCGCCTTTGCTTTTCTCAGGGTTATTCACTGATATGTTGTCGATTCAACATACTTTTTCTGCCTTTATTATTTTTTGTTTGGCTTCATCAGCTACTTACGTTTTGAATGACTATAATGATATTGAAAATGATAGAAATCACCCTGTTAAATCCAAAACAAGACCTCTAGCATCAGGTGAAGTGAGCAAACCACAGGCTCGTCTTTTAATGTTTTTTTTGTATGGTGTAGTAGCGCTATCTGCCTTGATTTATCCTCAGGTAGTTGCTGTTGTTGCAGCATATTTATTACTTAATGTAGCTTACACCTTCTACCTTAAGCACCAACCCGTATTAGATATTTTTACAATAGCGATAGGTTTTGTATTGCGAGTGCATGCTGGTGCTGTTTCGTTAGATGTGCCGCTATCTTCTTGGATGTTTATTACTACGCTTTCATTGGCATTATTCTTAGCTTCAATTAAGAGACGTCAGGAACTGACTAAAAGTGGGAGCAAAACTCGAAGTGTATTGCAATATTATACTATAGGGCTTGTTGATAAATACGCTGAAATGTCGGCGACTTGTGCCATATTGTTTTATAGTTTATTTATCATTTCAGATAAGCCAGATATGGTCTACACCATTCCATTCGTTTTATTTGGGCTATACAGATACTGGTTTATTGTCGAGTCAAAAGATTCTGGAGAGTCGCCAACTGATGCCTTGTTTGCAGACCATTGGCTACAATTAACTATTGTAGCTTGGATTGGCGCTTGTTTCTATTCATTAACCGTTTAAAAAAAAGGAATACATTATGGATCTTAGTTACCTTATTACGCCTTTTTTTGCGTGGTTAGTGGCAGGTTGTGCCAAGTTTGCTATTAATACAATCAGAGCAAAACGTTTAGCATTTGATTTGATTGGTTACGGTGGTATGCCGAGTAATCATAGTAGTATTGTGAGCAGTGCCGCAGCAATTATTTTTTTCAATGAAGGTTTTCAAGAACCTGCTTTGGTTGTTGCTTTGGCACTTGCATTTATTGTCATACTTGATGCAAGTAGTTTAAGACAGCAAGTAGGAAAACACGCTAAAGCCATTAATATTTTGAATGAAAATAAAAAAGAAAAACTTTTAAGAGAACGAATGGGACATACTCGCTTTGAGATTTTAGCGGGTATCGTCACTGGCATCGCTTCAGCTTGGTGTGTCCATTATGTTTTCACTTTTGTATAAAGTAATTCAATGTAGTTTATGAACGACAATGTCTACATTAAGCAATTAAAACGCCTGTATTTATGGTTAGCTTTAGGTTTTGTTATTTATATAACGTGGAAGCATTCATCGGATTTTAGTGCAGCGGTAGAATCTTTACAGACGCTTTCCTTAGAATTGGTGATACAGTGTTTGGGACTTGCTGTGTTGAGTTACTATTGTCGTTCACTTCGCTGGTTAGGGTATATGCGATTGATAGAATACAGGGCTTCGATAAAGCACCACATCATTATTTATCTTTCTGGTTTTGCCTTTACTGCCTCACCTGGAAAGGTTGGGGAATTAATGAGAGGGACACATCTAGATAATCTAGGTGTACCATTCCGTTACACTTTTTTAAGCTTTGTTTCGGAGCGATTATTTGATGTTATTGTCGTTTTATTCTTAGGAACTTATTTTCTTATTGAGTATTTCAATGTTGCTTTTGCTTTGTTATCGGGTGCTTTGCTCCTTTTACCCTTTATTGTTGCGGTAGCATTAAGGTTTTTATTTAAGTTGGCTCAAAGCAAAGCGTGGCTTGAGCCTATTAGGGTTTTAAGTGACTTGTGGCGACTGCCAGTGGCTCTAAAAAGTCAACTGTTCACACTATTAGCGTGGACAGCACAAGGGCTGATTTTATTTCTAATGTTACGAGGGTTTGACGTAGAAATTACTCCGGCTATGGCGGTTAGTATATATTGCCTGAGCTTGTTAATTGGCGCTGCCTCACTGATCCCCAGTGGTATAGGTGTAACAGAGGTTGGAATGATTTGGCTTTTGACTCAGGTTGGAGTCGACAATGATATTGCTATTATTACGTCATTAATCACTCGTATGTTGACACTTTGGCCTGCAATGCTGATTGGGTTAGTCTGTGCTTTTGCGCTGAAAAATCAAAAGCTGAACCCTTCATTTCATCAAGGATCTAACCCTTACATTACTCATTTGTAGGTATCCAAAACAGTTTCACCTTTTAATGAAAGCACTTACCATTTGATAAGTGCTGTTTACGTATGAGGTTATTGTTGTTCGATAAAACAATCAGCGGCTTCTTTTGGCACAATGTAAGTATGTTCGCACGCTTCATCCGTTTCGATAATTAATCCTGCACGCAGAAAATCATCTCTACACTCAAGTTCTTCAAGAACTACATATTGAACTTCTGGATCAGGGATAAGTTGAAAAAGTTGTCCAAAAGTCCCTTTCCACTCAATTCGTTTTGAATTGCACTATTCACACTCAAGGTAAGATGAGTCATATTTTGCCCTCTTTTATAACCTTCTCTTGCTAATGCTGGAAGCCTTTCTGAGTCGAATGACATAAATTATCCTTTTAATAAATATCAATTACAGCATTACAGTGCATAAACAGTTTCAAGGAGTAAAGAGGTTGCTTCTTAGTTGTGATGTGTGTCTTGCTTGCTTGGTCAGTTATGTTTGAGGTGATGGGCTAGTCGGTTCGTTGAACCGTTCTTCAGAATGTTTAACAAGATCACTTGCTCTCAAATTACTCGCTAGAACAGATGATATTTCATAATTTAAGAGGGAGTTTAGAACGTAAAACTTACTTCTACCTAAATCTTGAGATAAACGAGGGTGTTCAAGATACATTCGTATTAAGTCGCCTTCGGTGATTTCATCTAATTCGGTCTCAGGACGATAAATACCAGCTTTGACTCGTTCAAACTTATCTTCCATCTCTTTTTTAATTTTATTCGCCCACGTTTTGGCAAGTGTTTTTGTTTTGAATGTCTTAGATAGCCTGTCGATTACTTTTCCTCCGTGCGTTTGCTGGACTTTTGCTCGGTGGGTAATGTTGCCTGTTTTACCAACTCTCTTTTCAATAATTACAGATGCCATGTATAATCCTTTCTATCAAACGCTATGTCAGTAATGGGATCATAAATAACAGCTTGGGATCGAATTGGGATCAATTTGGGGTGTTATTTGGGATCATTTAGAATAAATAATATAGCAAAACAACACATAATAAACAAACTTCGATTTAGAGTTATCGTGGTTTTAGGTGGTTAACTCATTGATTAATGGTAAAGAAAATAAAAAGTACGTTTCAAATAGATTCTCAGTTGCCCCCATGCTTGATTGGACTGATCGCCATTGTCGATTCTTCCTCCGCCTACTATCAAAACATACTGTGTTGTATACAGAAATGGTAACCACTGGGGCAATTATACATGGAAAAGGTGATTATTTGGGCTACAACAAAGAAGAGCACCCACTGGTACTGCAGCT
Source organism: uncultured Glaciecola sp. (assembly GCF_937770335.1). GTDB lineage: Bacteria > Pseudomonadota > Gammaproteobacteria > Enterobacterales > Alteromonadaceae > Glaciecola. The sequence continues at coordinate 136,385 of NZ_CALJHY010000001.1, read as the reverse complement.
TGGAGGTAGTGACCCCCAAGCAATGGCGCATTGCGCCGCAATTGCAGAGCAGCGTGGTTACAATGAGGTGAATATCAACGTTGGTTGTCCTTCAGACCGGGTCAAAAATGGCAGTTTTGGTGCCTGTTTAATGGCAATGCCTGAAACTGTTGCTGAATGCGTTGCGGCGATGCAATCTTCGATTTCTATCCCAGTTACAGTTAAGTGTCGTATCGGCATAGATGATATGGATGACTACGCGGGTTTAAGTCGTTTCGTGTCTCTCGTTGCAGATGGCGGATGTGAGCATTTTATTGTGCATGCTCGAAAAGCTTGGTTGCAAGGATTGAGTCCAAAAGAAAACCGAGATATTCCGCCGTTAAATTATCCGCGCGTTTATGATTTAAAAGATGAGTTCTCCCAATTGAAAATCTCCATTAATGGCGGGATAACTAAACTTGAAGACGCGCAGCAGCATTTACAACTTGTTGATGGCGTAATGATGGGGCGCGAAATTTATTCAAATCCCTACATTTTAAGTGATGTTGACTCTCTATTTTTTGGCGAATCAGGAACGGCGATAACAAGAGAAGAGGTTGTGGTAAAAATGACAGCCTATATTAAAGGGCAAGTAGTGCAAGGTTCAAAAGTTTGGCATATTGCAAGGCATGTTCTGGGTTTGTTTCAAGGACAAGCCGGTGGACGGATTTGGCGTCGCTACTTAAGTCAAAATGGTACACAAAAAGATGTTTCTACTGATCTGTTACTGCATGCTTACGACCAAGTATTAGAAGCACAAGCAAAAGCGCGCGATTTTAAAGCGAGTAAAGCAGAAGGTTAATACCCACACAGCATAACATTCTTGCAATCAAAATAGACAAGCCCAAAATTTGGTTAATTTCCCCAACTCGATTGGTTAATTTAACCAGTTAAGACCTCGCTATAGTCGTGAATTACTCCAATTAATTAATGCAGTTATAATAAGCGATTGATATTAATAGATAAGTTACTTTTTCTCAAAGTTGGCACAACAATCGCTATACCTAAGTGTCGTTGCCGAAAAGGCATTTAACTTAAGGTTCCGTAGCCGTAAGCGTAGCCAATAATTTTGAAATTTTGAGGAAAATATCATGTCCATTAAAAAAACAGTTTTAACTACTTTATTCGCTACTGCTATTGCTTTTACTGGTTCGGTGCAAGCACATGAATCACATGTTGATCGCGCTTTATCAACAATGGTTAGCCAAGCAATGGAAACTGCAAAAACAGAAATTAATAATGAAGTTCAGAAATCAATTTTTACTTCAGCTTATAATTTCACTTTTGCAAAGCCCGTTGACCCATCAGCACCTTCTATGAAAGTAACAATTATTGATATCGCTAACGCGAAGTCTACAGAATCTGTTGCTACCGAGAACAGCGAAGACTAATCATTAGGTTAGTCGCTTCGCGACTTGTTTCGTTCGCTAGGGAGAGAGTCATGTTAGATCATATTAATCTTATCGGTTTGCTTGCAACACCCATCCTACTTTACATCGGTAGCGCGACTATTGTCATATGTCTTGAGCATTTTAAGTTGATTACATCTAACAATAGTTAACTTTATACAGCCCGCATTTGTATTTAATATTGTTGCAATATTATAAATTATACATTAAAGAGGTACTTACAATGAAAACAGTTATCAACGATAAAAGATTATTTAGAGACGCAAATAGGGCTATTATTTCAGGTGTATGTGCTGGCTTGGCGAAATATCTAGATATTGACCCACTTTGGGTAAGAGTTGGGGCTATCGTAAGTATGATATTTTTAACCTTTCCTACTGCATTAGCATACGTTTTAGCAATCCTTTTGTTGCGATACAAGTAAATACGCTTGTACAATATGGCTTTAAGAGTCTAGTCGTTATTTTCAGTCGTGTAAGCGGCTGTGGTTGTTTCGGCTCAGGTTAATAAGCGTCAAAGGATATTTATGACAAAGTTTCTCTCTACTAAAACAGTTTCTGCGGGTATCTCTATTATCGTGCTGTTGTTTGTATTGCTTGGTTTTTGGTGGAGTTTTGCTCCAGATACGTTTAATGTTCGCAAAAATGCACAAGACATGGCCGCGCAAAAAGGTCACCAAGTGGTAACCGGGTACACAACAACATCGACACTCATCAAAGTCACTGAAATGATGTTGTACAAAAATGGTGGATACATCACTAACGATGTACTACCGCCGGGAATTTTTATGGACAATATCCCTGCATGGGAATTTGGTGTTCTAGAAATGAGCCGAGATCTCGCGCTTTCGATGCGCAAAGATTTCAGTCGCTCTCAATCACAGTCACTTGAAAGTCCGCAATTGGTGCAGGCACAACCTTACTATAATAATGATAGCAATCGTTGGATCCTGCCTTCTTCTGAATCTCGATATGAAAAAGCGGTAGAACAACTCTATTTATATCAAGCTGAACTTGGCAGCATCACAAGCTCAAATACGCAGTTTTATGCAAGAGCCGACAATTTACGTGATTGGTTAAAGCAGGTGGAAAAAAGACTAGGAAGCTTGTCGCAAAAATTAAGTGCTAGTGTGGGTTCCGATGTAATTAATACTGAATTAGCCGGCGACCCGGCAGCAACTCAGTCAACGCCTCAAAGCCCTGTTGTTCGAAATAAAACGAGTTGGTTCAAATTAGACGATAACTTTTATGAAGCACGCGGGGCAAGTTGGGCTCTGCTGCACTTTTTACAGGCGATTGAAGTCGATTTTCAAGATGTTTTGGAAAACAAAAACGCAACTATAAGCTTGCGTCAGATTATTCGTGAATTAGAAGCCACTCAAAAAGCTATGTATACACCCGTTATACTTAATGGGGACGGCTTTGGTATGTTAGCTAATCACTCGTTAGTAATGGCGAACTATATTTCAAGGGCGAATGCTGCTCTAATCGAATTATCAGAACTATTAAATCAAGGATAAAATATGAAAAAGTCACTTTTGGGTTGTGCATTACTTGCAGCTGCGGTTGTTGCTCCTGTGCAGGCCGATACGCTATTGGGCGCTTATGTTGGAGCTCAGGCATGGAACATGGGCACAGACGGTGGTTTTTCGAATCAAGAATCGACGCTAACTAACTTTGCTTTCGATGATAAAACAAATGGTGCTTTTTACGTAGCACTAGAGCATCCGGTGCCACTCATACCAAATATCAAAGTAAGTAGAACGGTATTGGACACGGCTGGTGTTACGACACTTGCGACAGAATTCGAGTTTAACGGTACTTTGTACGCTAATAATACTATCCTTAATACGGATATTGAAATGACCGGTACGGACTTTATTTTATATTATGAAATACTCGATAATGACTTAGTTAGCATCGATATTGGAATAAATGGTAAGTACATCGATGGCACTATTATGGTTTCTGAAGCCACTGGAAATAGAATGACATCTGAAGATTTCTCTGGTGTGATACCAATGGGTTACGCAAAAGTGGAACTTGGTTTACCTTTTACTGGTTTAGGCTTATATGCTGAAGGCAGCTTTTTAGCAATTGATGATAGTACAGCCTCTGATTTCCAAGCTGCGTTGACCTATAGTTTCGTTGAATCACTGGCTTTAGATATGACCTTACAAGCCGGCTACAGAGCAATGAAAATAGAGCTTGATGACGTAGATAATCTCTATTCTAACTTAGAGTTCACGGGAGTATTTGTAGGGCTAGAGTTCGACTTCTAAAAAAGACCATTTTTTTACTTGGTTTTTAAGTCCAAAAAGTAATAAAAAATCTGATTTAATTATTTCAAGTTATGATAGAAAGTCGTTAATCTTAGCGGGTACTAGCTAAGGTTAACGATTAATGACAACAAATAACAACTTTTCGGCACTAACAGAACAGCAACTTCAGTTGCTTTCAGGTGCCGCTTCATCTCTAAATAAAGAACAGCTCATATGGGCAAGTGGCTTTTTAGCTGGCTTATCCGGGTCTGTCAGTACACTACAAACTTCATCTTCAGTTGAAACGGCTAATCCAGTTGCTTCAGTGCCTACATTGACAATACTTTATGGCTCGCAAACGGGTAACTCAAAAGGCGTTGCCAATAATTATAAAGCGTCTGCACTTGAACAAGGTTATCAAGCGAATGTAGTCAGCATGAGTGACTATAAGCCTCGTCAATTGAAGAATGAAACTCACCTGGTTGTTATCGTAAGTACGCATGGTGAAGGCGATGCGCCTGATGATGCCGTGGAGTTATTTGAATTCCTAGCAAGCAAAAAGGCACCGAAAGTACCCAATCTAAAATTTGCGGTTGTGGGTCTAGGTGATACTAGTTATGAATTTTTCTGTCAAACAGGCAAAGACTTCGAGACGCGTTTACTTTCTCTGGGCGCAACTGCATTGGTTGAGCGCTTAGATTGCGACGTCGACTATGACTCTGCTGTGGCCGATTGGACGGTTTCCTTAAATGCGAAGTTGAAAGAAGAGTTAACACCCGTTGTAACTGAGAAAATTAGTAATTTAACACCTGCAGCCAACGCTGTAGCTGAATCTCTTTACAACAAGAAAAGTCCTTTTGCTGCTAATTTAAGTGCAAGCTTAAAAATAACGGGACGTGATTCGGTCAAAGATATTCGCCATATTGAAATTTCATTAGAAGACAGTGGGATAATTTACAAGCCAGGTGATGCATTAGGTGTTTGGTTTAGCAATGATGAAGCAGTTGCGCAGCGTATTTTATCTGCGACATCGACCAGTGCTGATGACACAATAATACTCGCAGATGTAGAGATTACTCTACTTGATGCTCTAATCAATAAATTAGAGTTGACCTTAAGTTATCCTGGCTTTGTAAAATCGTATCAAGCAGAGACTGGCCAAGCAGAATTGGCTGACTTGATGACAGACAAGGCGGTGTTAAGAGAGTATTTATCAGTTTCCCAAATTGTTGATATTGTTGAAAAGTATCCAGCAAAAATAACACCCCAAGCATTAGCAAACGCACTTAGACCTATTGTGCCAAGGCTCTATTCAATAGCATCAAGCCAAACAGAAGTTGAAGACGAAGTTCATTTAACCGTTGCGCATATCGAATACGAAGCTAACGGCTTTACCCATCAGGGCGGTGCATCGGGATTCCTGTCGACTCGTTTGGAAGAGGGCGATAATCTGAACGTTTATGTTGAAAATAATGATAACTTCAGACTGCCTGTTGACCCGAATATTCCCATTATCATGATTGGCCCAGGCACCGGTATAGCTCCATTTAGATCTTTCATGCAAGAAAGAGATTCAACAGAAGCTGAAGGTAAAAATTGGTTGTTTTTCGGCAATCCTAATTTCACTCAAGATTTTCTTTATCAAACTGAATGGCAGGGTTACTTGAAATCAGGTTTGTTGAGCAAAATAAGCTTAGCGTTTTCGCGTGACCAAGCGAACAAAATTTATGTGCAGGACAAATTAAAAGAAAACGGCAAAGAAGTATTTGAATGGCTAGAGCAAGGCGCACATTTTTATATTTGTGGTGACGCCTTGAGAATGGCGAAAGATGTCGAAACAACATTATTGGCATTAGTTGCCGAACATGGCAATAAAACTGAAGCACAAGCAAAAGAATACGTAACCAACTTACGCAAATCAAAACGCTATCAGAAGGACGTTTACTAATGAGTGATGACAACAAGTTCAAGGTTGAAGGTAAACTTTCTGATAACGAACGATTGAAAGGTCAGAGTAGCTTACTACGTGGTACGATTTCCGATGATTTGACAGACGACGTGACCGGCGGATTCACTGCGGATAACTTCCAACTCATACGTTTTCATGGAATGTATCAACAAGATGATCGGGATATTCGTGCTGAACGAATGAAGCAAAAATTAGAACCTCTACATAATGTGATGCTGCGAGCTAGACTTCCCGGTGGTGTTATTCAGCCTCACCAATGGTTAGTTATTGATAAGTTTGCTGCCGACTATACGATGTATGGCAGCATACGCTTAACAACGCGTCAAACCTTCCAGTTTCATGGTGTGCTAAAGCCAAATATGAAGTTGATGCACCAAACGTTACACAAAGCCGGAATCGACTCTATTGCAACTGCGGGTGATGTTAATCGTAACGTGTTGTGCACATCTAACCCAATTGAATCGAGAGTACATAAACAAGCTTGGGATTGGGCAACGAAAATCAGTGAGCATTTATTACCAAAGACTAACGCGTATGCTGAAATTTGGTTAAATGGCGAAAAAGTAGAGTCAACGCAAGAAGACGAACCCATTTTAGGTAAAAACTATTTGCCGCGTAAATTTAAAACGACCGTTGTAATACCGCCACAAAATGACGTTGACGTACACGCTAACGATTTGAACTTTGTTGCGATAGCCGAAGATGGCGAACTGATTGGCTTTAACGTCCTTGTTGGTGGTGGATTAGCAATGACTCATGGTGACCACACTACGTTCCCGCGTAAAGCCGATGATTTTGGTTTTATATCGTTAGATAAAACATTAGATGTTGCCGAAGCAGTGTTATCAACTCAGCGCGATTGGGGTAATAGAGTTAATCGTAAAAATGCGAAAACTAAATATACACTTGAACGTGTGGGTGTTGAAAACTTTAAAGCGGAGGTCGAAAGTCGTGCTGACGTGAAATTTGGCCCAAGTAGAGCGTATGAGTTCACCCGGCGTGGCGATCGCTTCGGCTGGGTTGAAGGTATTGATGGTAAACATCATCTAAGCTTGTTTATTGAAAATGGGCGAATCAAAGACCACCTAGGTAAAACATTAAAAACAGGCTGCGCAGAAATCGCGAAAATACACAAAGGCGATTTCAGAATGACGGCTAATCAAAACTTAATTATTGCTGGTGTAGCCGAAGAAGATAAAGCTGCAATCGAGGCATTAGCCGTTCAGCATGGTTTGATGGAAGAAGGAGTATCCAATCAGCGCAAGGACTCAATGGCATGTGTTTCCTTGCCTACGTGTCCACTTGCGATGGCTGAAGCTGAACGTTATCTGCCTGCCGCGGTTACCGAAATTGAAGGCTTACTTGCAAAGCATGGTATGCAAGATGAAAGTATTATTTACAGAGTAACAGGTTGTCCGAATGGTTGTGGTCGCTCAATGTTGGCTGAAGTTGGTTTAATAGGTAAAGGACCTGGTAAATATAACTTCTATATTGGAGGCGATCGTCAAGGCACAAGAATTCCTCGAATGTTCAAAGAAAATATTACCGACACTGAAATCATGAGCCATCTAGATGAATTAATTGGCCGCTGGTCTAAAGAGCGAAATACAAGTGAATCGTTTGGTGATTATGTAATTAGGGCTGGCATTATTGCACCTGTTTTAGACTCTCCAAGGGACTTTTATGAGTAACTTGGCACAGCATCTAAGGTCTGGAGAAGTACTTGATTTTAATGTTGAGGCAGAGTACCTGGCTAACTTAAACCAAACGCTTGAAGCTATGCCTGTCAGAAAACGAGTAGAATGGGCGTTAGATAATTTACCTAGTAATTATATGGTGTCTTCTAGTTTTGGAGCTCAATCAGCAGTGATGCTGCACTTACTTAACGATGTTGCGCCAGGTTTGCCCGTCGTGCTTACTGACACAGGTTACTTATTCCCTGAAACCTATCAATTCATTGATGAAATGACAAAAAGATTAGATCTCAATCTACACGTGTACTCAGCTAAGCTCAGTGCGGGCTGGCAAGAAGCTCGACATGGGAAACTATGGGAGCAGGGCGTAGAAGGTATTGAAACATATAATAAATTGAATAAAGTCGAACCAATGAAGCGTGCAATTGACGATTTAGATATTAAAACGTGGTTTGCGGGCTTGCGTAGAGATCAATCTGATTCACGTGGGCAACTGAAAGTGTTGCAAAAGCAAAGCAAGCAATTTAAATTTCATCCAATACTTGATCAATCAAACAAGCAATTGCACCAATACCTCAAAGCTAATCAATTACCCTATCACCCGTTGTGGGAAAAAGGATTTGTCTCTATTGGTGATTGGCATACGACGGTTGCATTAACCGATGGTATGACAGAGCAGGATACCCGGTTTCATGGTTTGAAGAGAGAGTGTGGATTACATGAATTTGGTGATGGAGACGGTATCTAAGAATAGTGACCTTTAAAAACTTATGTGGAGCTCATATTCATACCCAGTGATATATCTAAAGCCAGCACCTTTCGCTGGTTTTTTATACGAAAAATTTAATAAAGTCTATTTCTGGTAAGCGATGTAACCTAAAAGTTGCTAGGCCAACAGTTATTCATAAAGTTGTTGCTTATAATACCTAACACGAGTTTTGAATTGCTAGGTTACCCTGGCCGCCGTTATCTCGTTGCTCATTTATTGTGTTAAATGTTAAATTAGCCGCTTAAAATTACCAATATTTAACGATTTTGTCGTTTAACTGTAATATAACTGTAATATTTGTATGATTCTACTTGAGTTGTAGGTTATAAATGCATATACTAAATTTACTGTTAATTCACCGAGAACTGATATGAAGTATTTAAAAGTCATCATGTTAATAACAGTTTCTGCGATCGCAATGTCTGCGAATGCAAAGTCCGGTGAAGCTAAGTTGTTCAATTGCATGGATAAGTCTACATTCGAAGTAAACAGCGAATGTATGAGTAAACAAATAGCATCAAATTTAGTCTTCAAACGAGCTCAAGAAGCTGTATTTCAAAAAGCTAGCGATGTAAGTGATAGAGCAATAGCTACTATGACTTTTAATCCTAAAACAATGTCCATCGATATTGTGGCTCATAGAGATGCTTATTTAGCGAAAAACTAAAAACGTATTCTTACTATACAAAAAAGCCTCCTAAATGGAGGCTTTTTTATGTCTATATTTTACCTTAGAAAAACTGCACTTGGATAGTGTTCTTGTTCATAATCCAAAAGTGCAGTTTATAAGTGCAGTTTATAAGTGTGGTAAAAAAATAAAGAAGAACTAATAAAGTACTCCTTTATTATCTTAAAATACCTAGTTCATTTTTGGTTCAAAGCTACTGCCAGCGAGAAACATCCATTTATTACCACCTTTGATCAACACTTCAGAAATTCGTGCAACTGAACGCGTACGCTTGCCCTCAGAATCAGTAGTGACCGTCGTGGAGTAGTAATTAACGACAGCGGTATCGCCTGCAACGGTGATCGATGCAGGTGAATTTTCGAAAATCAATGTGCTACTGCTCTCATCACTGTATCTAGACCATTTAATAGTCGAGTCTTTGTAGGATGGACCACCACTACTAGCACCCCACGAAACGTAATCATCATGTAAATAATCTTTTGGCCAATTTCCGTTTTCTGCGGCGTCATCGACCCAACTTTTCTGCACAATATCCCAAACTTCCATTTGTGATTTAGTCCAATTCGGCTGTTGTGCTTGTGCCGAAAAAGCGAAAACAAAAAGTGCTACCAAACATAGTCTAACTAGTATCATAATTTAAACCCTTTAATTCAAAGAGGTACAAAATTTATTTTTTGTACCTCGTTATACATTACTGCATAAAACGAAAGAAAACGGAACATAAATTATAAAGTCCGGATTGTGGTCGTCGAATTTAAACGACAATGTCTATCTCGCGCTGCATCAAAAACGATATGACCAGTGTTACAACTCATCTTAGGTTAGTCCGCTGTCAATGTCGTCAAACGCATTCAATATACTTTGCTCTAGAAAGGGAGTATTTGCACTCACACATTTTGATGTGAACGGCAAAAGAGTTGCAGGATTTTAATTCGATAGACATGGTATCGTGTGCTTTATCACTAGGTGGTTAAATCTAGGTAGTAAGCTAAAGTATAGTGAGGTACATCGTTCGCAAGTGACGAAAAAAGTTGCTTTTTAAACCTTGACTGAACTTGTGAGCGTTAAACTGCTGGTAGAAAACCTTGCTCAAGAATAAGTCTAATCGGCCAGTCAAACCGGGGCTAAGGCTTCAAAAAACCACTCGGATAAAAGTATCGAATTTATCGTCTCATCTCAAGAAATAAACGAATAAGGATAAGAAATGAATAATAATGCAGATATTAATAACCGTCCCGATTACGATCATGTCATCCAAGATATCTCAGATTATGTTATTAATTTTGAAGTATCCAGCGAAGAAGCGCTCGATAGCGCGCGCAATTGTTTAATGGATACCCTCGGCTGCGGGTTGCTAGCGCTGCGCTTTCCTGAATGTACAAAACACCTTGGGCCTATCGTGAAAGGCACCTTTGTACCTAACGGCGCGCGGGTGCCAGGAACATCGCTGTCGCTCGACCCGATTAAAGCCGCTTGGGATATCGGTTGTCTTATCCGTTGGCTCGATTATAACGACACTTGGTTGGCTGCGGAATGGGGACATCCATCGGATAATTTAGGCGGCATATTGGCCGTAGCTGATCATTTATCGCAGGTAAGATTATCTAATGGCGAATCGCCTTTTACTATGCGAGAAGTGCTTGAAGCCATGATCATGGCGCATGAAATTCAAGGCGTAATCGCGCTAGAAAATTCTTTTAATCGCGTTGGCTTGTGCCATGTATTGCTAGTTCGAGTAGCTTCAACTGCGGTTATCACAAAAATGATGGGCGGCAATAGAGAACAAATCATGGCGGCGGTCTCGCAAGCTTGGGTCGATGGCTCTGCACTGCGCACTTATCGTCATGCACCCAATGCAGGTTCTCGTAAATCTTGGGCCGCGGGTGACGCTACCTCAAGAGCTGTCCGTTTGGCTGATATGTCGATGCGCGGTGAAATGGGCATACCGAGCGCATTAACCGCTCCGCAGTGGGGCTTTTATGACGTCTCTTTTTCGAAGACGAATAAGGACCAAGCACTTAAACCGGAAGCTGAACGTCAGTTTTCGTTTTCTCAAGAGTATGGATCTTACGTAATGGAAAACATCTTGTTTAAGATTTCTTTCCCCGCAGAGTTCCATGCGCAAACTGCTGCAGAAGCTTCAGTTATACTGCATTCTGAGGTGAAAGGTCGGTTAGCGGATATTGAGAAGATCGTCATTCGCACACACGAATCAGCCATTCGTATTATTTCTAAAACAGGGGTACTTGCTAATGCTGCAGATCGTGACCACTGTTTGCAGTATATGGTTGCAGTGCCGCTCGCGTTTGGAGGGTTAACCGCCGAACATTATGAAGATGACTTTCACGAAGCACATCCCATCATTGATGAACTGCGTGACAAAATGGAAGTTGTTGAAGATAAACGCTTTAGCGCAGAGTACTTAGAAGCAGATAAACGCGCTATTGCCAACGCCATTCAGATTTTCTTCAACGATGGCAGCAGCACAGAAGAGGTGCTGGTGGAATATCCGGTGGGTCATCGTCGCCGCCGCGAAGAAGGAATCCCGCTGTTAGAGCAAAAATTCAACGCTAACTTAGCCACGCGATTTCCAAGCCATCAGTGCAAAACGATTTTCACGCTTTGTAAAGATCAAGCGGCGCTTGAGTCCATAGCAGTAAATCGTTTTATGGACTTGTTTGTTATTGCTTAAATTTAAGTCTTCGCTTATCCAAACAGTGGCGTTGCAAAAGATACATTCATATTGCTAACAGCAAGCGATAACTTTAAAACGAGAAATTAACCAAACTAACGGTATGCAACATGACTAATCAAATTAAACACAGTATAGCGGATTTCGCAGCCTTAAAAACGGCCATAGCAAATGGTGAAGAGGAGCTGATAAAAGAATTATTATCAAAACAGCCGATGCAAGAACTTGAAAAAAGCTACTTGCTCGACTTAGCCAAACTTAATAATAACCGCCATGTCATTAAGCTAATAGAGGATATTCCTGAACAGAAATAGCGATTCAAAGAAGGTTTGAATTTGCCGATTTGAAAGATAACAAGCTGACTACTAGTGTTGGGATTTGTTGAGTGACATTGCGTTTTAGAGGGGGTTAGTGAGACCTAAGAATGTGACCACCATAAAATATGCTTGAACTTACTTTGTTTACTTTAATGATCGAACTGAAACTATTAAAAATCATGAAGTATTACTAAAAAATAAACTAACCTAATATTTGGTTTACTGTGGTTAGCATTTCCACAACTTGTTGTAATGAGTGAATAACAATATCGTAAATTCATAACAATTCTGGTTATCAGTTGCCAACCTTTTAAAAATATACTCTTTAATCTAAACAAAACTCACGATGTTTGTTTAGATGCCTTTTTACCCGTATCCTTATGCATATTAATTACACGCTTTAGAAAAGGGCTTACCATGTCAATCTACGAAATAAAACATCCGCTTATTCAACATAAAATTGGTTTAATGCGCGCTTATGGTGTTAGCAGTAAAGATTTTCGGGAGCTTGCCAGCGAAGTCGCTAATTTGCTCACATATGAGGCTACGCGAGATCTAGATATCGAAAGTATCGAAATTAAAGGCTGGACAGGCGCCCCTATCGCAATAAACCAAATTAAAGGTAAAAAAATCACAGTCGTGCCCATACTTCGGGCTGGCTTAGGTATGCTCAATGGTGTTTTGAGCCTGGTTCCTAATGCTAAAATTAGCGTAGTCGGTTTATATCGGGATGAAGAAACTTTGCAACCTGTGGCCTATTTCGACAAAGTAGTTAATGACATTGACTCGCGCATTGCACTGATTGTTGATCCTATGTTGGCAACAGGCGGCACCCTAATAGCGACAATTGATTTACTTAAAAGCAAAGGGTGTAGGCATATTTTAGGTTTGTTTTTGGTGGCCGCGCCTGAAGGAATAGAAGCCATGGTCAAAGAACATCCGGATGTCGATATATATGTCGCCTCGATTGACGATAGGCTCAATGAGCATGGCTATATACTGCCCGGCTTAGGTGATGCGGGAGATAAAATTTTTGGTACGCGCTAATCAGCAATACTGAAACTCGATATGTTTATATAACTATTTAACGTTGTAAAGTTACCGTCGGAAAAGAGATAGAAAGAGGGAGGAAAGAATAAAGAAAAGGGATAAAGACAAGGCATAAAGAAAAGGGACCTAGTTAAACTAGATCCCTTAAACCTTCTCAGCCCATGCAGTAGCATTCTTATTATTTAAACTCTACACTCAAGCCGACTGGGGCTCCAAGTAAAAGGAGTACATAGTTCTCCATTTTTGTTTCTGAAGAGCCAGTGTTTGCTTCAATTCTCTGTATTTAAAATCAAGCTCTAAACGCTCATATGTAGCCTGTAAATTTTTCTTCTTCATATTGACCAGACGCTTCTTAGTTGCGTAATACTCAACCATGCGATGCATCAAAATATCGTATTCATGTTGAATTTTAGCAACAATTTCTTCAGCGTTTGGTAAGTGTATTGCCTGATCTTGCGCATATTTTAGCTGCATTTCTAACTTAGCTTTTTCAATACGCTCTTCAGGGCAAGTTCTCAGATTAGTAGTGAGTCCCAAAAATGATAAGCCTTTTATCATCCACTTAGTTGGGTCAAACTGCCACCACTTCACACCGTTTCTGTAATCATATTCAAAGATATGATGGAAATTGTGGTAGCCCTCTCCAAAAGTGAAGAAAGCCAAAATACCATTGTCTCGTGCTGAATTTTTATCAGTGAAAGGACGCGAACCCCACATATGTGCTAATGAATTGATGAAGAACGTGACATGATGAACTAACACAATCCTAGTGATGCCGGCAAGCAACATCATGCCTAAGATATTACCGTTCAACCAGCCCAATAAAGCAGTAATACCAAAATTAGATACTAAAACAATCGGTAAATAATACTTGTGTTGCCACATAACAATTTTTTCTTTCTGCAGATCTTTGCAGTTGCTGTAGTCAGTGTATCGAGTTGCCTGATATTCGCGCAACATCCAACCCATATGCGAGAACCAAAACCCTCTACTAGCGGAGTAAGGGTCTGTATCCTCAACATCAACATGTTTATGATGAACGCGATGATCAGAAGACCAATGCAAAATACTGTTTTGCACAGTCATAGCACCACCAACGGCTAAGATAAATCGAACAACCGGATGAGCGCTGTACGTTTTGTGTGACCAAAGACGATGATAACCGGCAGTAATTGACATACCAGTAAAATAAAACAAGAAGATAGCTGTACCTATTTCGACCCAATCGAAACCGTAGGTTAGCGCCCAAATTGGTGTCCCTACCAATGCGATTAGCGTAAAAACGCTAAAAATTAAAACGTTGGTAATTATAAATGGGGGTTTTTTCAAGAGATGCCTTTTAATTTCAGCTTACAACTGTACGCTAATTTAACTTTTGTTGGCTTATTTGGCAAGAAATAAAGTTCTTAAAATTACATTTTTTGTTGTATTCTAATAGCATATGAATAGACAAGAACAAAAACTTCAAACAAGACAACGTATCGTTGATGCGGCCTTTAGTTTATTAAATGAAGATAAAAGCTTATCTGCAATGAGTTTGCGCGAGGTTGCACGTGAAGCAGGTATCGCCCCAACTTCTTTTTATAGGCATTTTACCGACATTAATGAGTTAGGTTTGACGCTGGTTGATGAAGCCGGCTTGGCACTGCGCCAACTTATGCGCCAAGCTAGGCAGAGAATTGAAGCGGGTGGAGGTGTGATCGACATTTCAGTCGATACGTTTATGGAGTTTATTACTGACAATAAAAATGTATTCCGTTTGTTGTTGCGGGAACACACTGGCACTTCTGGAGCATTTCGAGCGGCGGTTGCCAGGGAAATCCAACACTTCATTGAAGAGTTAAGTGATTATGTTGTCTTGCAACTAAAACTGCCCAGAAATATTGCCACTATGCAAGCCGAGGCAATGGTTAAACTCGTTTTCAGCGCGGGGGCCGAAGCCCTTGATTCCGACAAACCGTCGGTTGTTGAAACTGCAAAGCGGGTCAAACTTCAACTTCGGTTTGTGCAACTTGGTGCGGTAAAATATGCTTCAAGGTAAAATAAAGGTAGAGTTATCTTTATGGTTTGCGCTCTAAGTAAACACCACTTTCGATATGCTCAGTAAACGGAAATTGATCAAATACCGCTGCACGCTTAACTTCATGGGTTAAGCACAATGTCTGCAAATTATCTGCAAGCGTAAGTGGGTTACATGAAATATATATAACGTTATCGAATTGCTGAATAAGCGCTATCGTATCGTCGTCAATACCGGCGCGAGGAGGGTCAACCAAGACAGTTGAAAAATCGTATGCTGTTAAATCAACATCTTGTAAGCGTCGAAATTGCCTCACTCCTGCCATTGCTTCAACAAATTCTTCACTAGAGAGTCTAACTATAGTCAGATTGTCTACATTATTCGCCGCAATATTAAACTGAGCAGCGCTGACTGATGTTTTTGATATCTCAGTGGCCAATACATTCTTGAAGCAACTGGCTAGAGGAACTGAAAAATTGCCAGAACCACAATATAATTCCAGTAAGTCTCTACTTTGATCTCGCACTTGAGCAATTGACCATTCAATCATATTGCAATTAACTCGCGCGTTAGGCTGCGTAAAGCTATTTTCAATTTGTTTGAACTGGTATGTCTTGTTGTTTATAGGAAGTTCTTCAATAACAAAGTCGTTATCCAACATTACTTTTTGTTTCTTAGAGCGACCGATAAAGTTTATATTTAAATGGGCAGGGAATGACGCTTTTAACCTATTTACTTCGGCTTGCCAATTGTCATCAAGCGCTTTGTGATAAACCAAGGTGATTAATAGTTCGTCTGTGAGTGTGCTCAAGTAGTCAATTTGAAAAAGCTTCCTTCTTAGTATTTCATTCCCTTTGAATGCAGCTGTCATTAATGCCATCGCCGTGTTAATTATTTCGCTAGCGGCTTCTAATTGGTCTACTCGATACTGTTCTTTATCCACCTTGTTGAACATGATGTGGTATGTGTCTTGGCCTTCGTGCCAAATCCGAAACTCTGCTCTCATTCTGAAATGTGTCGGTTGAGAGGCGTAAATATCAATATTTGAGCCATAAAATGACGATAGTAAGTCTTTGACCCGATTAGTTTTTTCATCAAGTTGTTGTTGATATTTTTCGGTTAGATGGTCTGACATGTATTACCTAAGTTTTTATTGAAGTGGGTGAAGTGTAAAGTTTTTTTAAAATTTACCAAGTTAAAGCTAAAGGTTTTATTTTTGCCTGCCGATAAGGAAGTCGAGGCTAAAGAGGTATTGGTAATGAATTTAGGTGAAATCAAAGCTGCACAGTCAGAACAATCCAAGGTGATTCGCCCTGAAGTTGTGCTCAATAAACAACTACAACAAGATGGTTTGAAGCAAGCTAAAGAGCTCCAACAAACTATTGTAAATGAAAATCAAAGTATTTCGGACAATCGAAAGGTTGCCGCGCGGGTATTGGGTATATCCATTAGTCAAAGTTTAACCCTTGATGGGGGAGCCGCAGACGTATCCGCTAAAAATGAAAATGATGAACAAAAAGCTAAAAAGCCATTCTTTGATTTTGAGGAAGTTGCTCGGAATGTTCTTAACTTTGTGGGCAATGTTGTTAAAAAGGCGTCAGCTGATGGCGCTCCCGACGAGAAGCTCAATGCATTGTTCGAAGAAGCTCGGTACGGTGTGTCGAAAGGTATTAAACTAGCCGAGGACGAGTTGGGTTTAAATGCCACTCAAGAAGTTAAAGATGGAATTGCTAAGAGTAGGACATCTATCTTTGATGGAATTCAGCAGCTTGAAAAGAGCATTCTCGACAAGTCAGGTGCAAGTGCTCAAACGGCTAATGCTTCTGGGTCCTTAGAAAAAACAGAATTGAGCCAGTTTTCAGTTCGCACAAGAGACGGTGACAAGGTACAGATCCGTTTTGGCCTTCTGGAAAATACGTCGAAAGAAAGCTTTACGTCAGATAATGGTAGGTCGCAAGCTCGTATCATTTACAAGCAAACGACAAGTTTTTCTTTGGAGATAAAGGGAGAGCTTGATGACAATGAACTTCAGGCTATCGGTAATTTAGTAGCGCAAGCTGATGATGTTGCAAACGCCTTCTATCGTGGCGACATTGAAAAGGCTTACGACAAAGCGCTCAACGTTGGCTTCGATAATAAAGAATTATCCAGTTTTGCACTGCAGCAGTCTAGAGTAGAAAGCTCGCAAAAAATTCAAAAATATGGAGAAGTACAAAAATATTCTGAAACCCCGAGCAAAGCTTTACAAGCGCCTAAAGCAGTCGCTGAATATGTGAATAAGGTCTTAGATGGAATGAATCAAGCCGCTCAACAATTAGGTTTGCAAGAAGATTTTAAATCTATAATTAATAGTCTAGTTAATGAAATGAAGGATGTACAAGTACCGGATATATTAAGTGCTATAAATAGATTTCATACATTTAATGCGAAATTGATGGACAGTTATAACTAGATGCATCATTCATTCTCCCAAATAAAAAGCCCGCTGAATAGCGGGCTTTTATATTTTGAAAAAAAACCTTATGTTTAAGCCACTTTATCCTTAGCGGGCCTAACCTTTATTGTTCTCTCCTGAAACTCTGAGTCATTTAATTTTTCAATCATCGAATCAGCTTCCTGTGCAGAGACTTCGACGAATCCAAATCCCTTTCTTTTTCCAGTTCGCTTATCTTTCATTAGTCTTACCGATCTAACATAACCAAAAGTTTCAAAATGTTCTTTAACTATTTGTTCGTTAGCACGATACGGTAGATTGCCTACATATAAAGTGGAAACGTCTTCATCAGATTCATCAAATTCATCATCATCATTCGGAATGCTTGAACTAGTCTGTTTGCTTGATGCTGCAGAAGCATTAGATTTTGTCATACGGCTTAATAGAAACATTAAAACAGCATTGAAAATGACCCCAACTGCAAACATCGATTTCTCAATACTTGTCGATGCTTCTCCAAGTATTAAACCAGCGACAAAAAAGCCAATAATAGCCAAAATGGCTGAAGCCACGAGTAAAAGTGGCGCTTTAACGGATACCATAACCTTCCCTTCTCTTTTTGTTGTTAATGTTATGTAAAAGGCAGGTGTAATATGACGGTTTTATAAGAGATTTACTAGTACTCTATTAGCAGATGGGTATATTTGTGGGTAATTGTTCGTATTTTGTTCGATATGTTTAGATTTAAAGCATGTGCACCACCGTAAGCAAACTATTTTCATCTTTTTAATAAAAAGACTTGAACATATTCTATATATCTCTATTATGCGCCCTCTCTTCAACGGAGACATCCAAACAAACGTTCGGAAGTTTACTAAGAGAGAAAGTTTTAGCGCAGTTTGAATTGGTTTTATCGGAAGTTCGGTTAAAAATAAATTCAGAAAGAATTGTAAAAAAGCTTGACAATAAAAATGATGTAGGTAGTATATGCATCCCGCTTGAGACCACGCAGAACGTGACTTTCAAGCCGCCAGTGAAATAGAAAGAAGCTGGCATGTTCTTTAACAATTTATAACAAGACAATCTGTGTGGGCACTCATTATGAGTGTCGACAACAAAAAACGATTTACAAAAAATTTAATTGAAGAGTTTGATCATGGCTCAGATTGAACGCTGGCGGCAGGCCTAACACATGCAAGTCGAACGGAAACATGTCTAGCTTGCTAGATGATGTCGAGTGGCGGACGGGTGAGTAATGCCTGGGAATTTGCCTTTGTGTGGGGGATAACTATTGGAAACGATAGCTAATACCGCATAATACCTACGGGTCAAAGGGGGCTTCGGCTCCCGCGCAAAGAGAAGCCCAGGTGAGATTAGCTTGTTGGTGAGGTAAAGGCTCACCAAGGCGACGATCTCTAGCTGTTCTGAGAGGAAGATCAGCCACACTGGAACTGAGACACGGTCCAGACTCCTACGGGAGGCAGCAGTGGGGAATATTGCACAATGGAGGAAACTCTGATGCAGCCATGCCGCGTGTGTGAAGAAGGCCTTCGGGTTGTAAAGCACTTTCAGTTGTGAGGAAAGGTTAGTAGTTAATACCTGCTAGCTGTGACGTTAACAACAGAAGAAGCACCGGCTAACTCCGTGCCAGCAGCCGCGGTAATACGGAGGGTGCAAGCGTTAATCGGAATTACTGGGCGTAAAGCGCACGCAGGCGGTCTGTTAAGCTAGATGTGAAAGCCCCGCGCTCAACGTGGGATGGTCATTTAGAACTGGCAGACTAGAGTTTTGGAGAGGAGAGTGGAATTCCAGGTGTAGCGGTGAAATGCGTAGATATCTGGAGGAACATCAGTGGCGAAGGCGACTCTCTGGTCAATAACTGACGCTCATGTGCGAAAGTGTGGGTAGCGAACGGGATTAGATACCCCGGTAGTCCACACCGTAAACGCTGTCTACTAACTGTTTGTGGATTTAATCCGTGAGTAGTGAAGCTAACGCGATAAGTAGACCGCCTGGGGAGTACGGCCGCAAGGTTAAAACTCAAATGAATTGACGGGGGCCCGCACAAGCGGTGGAGCATGTGGTTTAATTCGATGCAACGCGAAGAACCTTACCTACTCTTGACATACTAGAAACTTTTCAGAGATGAATTGGTGCCTTCGGGAATCTAGATACAGGTGCTGCATGGCTGTCGTCAGCTCGTGTCGTGAGATGTTGGGTTAAGTCCCGCAACGAGCGCAACCCTTGTCCTTATTTGCCAGCATTAAGTTGGGTACTCTAAGGAGACTGCCGGTGACAAACCGGAGGAAGGTGGGGACGACGTCAAGTCATCATGGCCCTTACGAGTAGGGCTACACACGTGCTACAATGGCGAGTACAAAGGGATGCAAACTGGTGACAGTAAGCGGACCCCTTAAAGCTCGTCGTAGTCCGGATTGGAGTCTGCAACTCGACTCCATGAAGTCGGAATCGCTAGTAATCGTAGGTCAGCATACTACGGTGAATACGTTCCCGGGCCTTGTACACACCGCCCGTCACACCATGGGAGTGGGATGCAAAAGAAGTAGTTAGTCTAACCTTCGGGAGGACGATTACCACTTTGTGTTTCATGACTGGGGTGAAGTCGTAACAAGGTAACCCTAGGGGAACCTGGGGTTGGATCACCTCCTTACTATTAGTTGCGCATTTATAATGCAGTGTTCACACAGATTATCTTGTTATATAAAAGAAAGAGTAAAAGTAGTTTAGGCCCTATATAAGCCTGCGACATAGGCTTGTAGCTCAGCTGGTTAGAGCGCACCCCTGATAAGGGTGAGGTCGGCAGTTCAAGTCTGCCCAAGCCTACCAACTTTTACTCACTTGTAAGGGGCTTTAGCTCAGCTGGGAGAGCGCCTGCCTTGCACGCAGGAGGTCAGCAGTTCGATCCTGCTAAGCTCCACCAATCTCTTGGAGATTGACCTTACATGAAGGCAACAACCTTAATGAATAAGCACGAAACGTGTGTTTATCCATTAAGGTTTTTTAAACCTTAAAAGTGAAGCGCGATGCGCTTGACTTAGTTCTTTAACAATTTGGAAAGCTGATAATTAGTAATCAATATTTAAAGTAAGAGTAACTGAAATGATTGAATTCAACTTAGGTTGAAAACGGTTCTTTCGACGCTACTCTATCTGACAACTTGATGACGTTAGTTGCGCAAGCAACTAGGGAAATCAAATTTTATTTGATTAGCAAAAAAACTTGTCATGCATATAGCTAGCAGATACTCAGTAATGAGTAAGCTGCACCGCAATCCGCGATTAAAAAGGCGTGGGTTGGTAAAATGCGTTGTACTTCATTCTTGGCGGGGTGAATACAGACGCCATTTTGGGTTGTATGGTTAAGTGACTAAGCGTATACGGTGGATGCCTAGGCAGTTAGAGGCGATGAAGGACGTGTAAGTCTGCGAAAAGCTGTGGTGAGCTGACAAAAAGCATTTGAGCCACAGATGTCCGAATGGGGGAACCCACCGCTTCGGCGGTATCGTTAACTGAATACATAGGTTAACGAGGCAAACGAGGGGAACTGAAACATCTAAGTACCCTTAGGAAAAGAAATCAACCGAGATTCCCCAAGTAGCGGCGAGCGAACGGGGAGCAGCCGAGTAATTATGAAGTAGTGGAATGTGTTGGAAAGCACAGCGATACAGGGTGATAGCCCCGTACACGAAGCGTCATAGTTGCCATATTAAGTAGGTCGGGACACGTGTTATCCTGACTGAAGATGGGGGGACCATCCTCCAAGGCTAAATACTCCTAACTGACCGATAGTGAACTAGTACCGTGAGGGAAAGGCGAAAAGAACCCCTGTGAGGGGAGTGAAATAGAACCTGAAACCGTATACGTACAAGCAGTAGGAGCCCACTTGTTGGGTGACTGCGTACCTTTTGTATAATGGGTCAGCGACTTATATTTAGTAGCAAGGTTAACCGAATAGGGGAGCCGTAGCGAAAGCGAGTGTTAACTGCGCGTTTAGTTGCTAGGTATAGACCCGAAACCCGGTGATCTAGCCATGGGCAGGTTGAAGGTTGAGTAACATCAACTGGAGGACCGAACCGACTAACGTTGAAAAGTTAGCGGATGACTTGTGGCTGGGGGTGAAAGGCCAATCAAACCGGGAGATAGCTGGTTCTCCCCGAAATCTATTTAGGTAGAGCCTCGGACGAACACCATTGGGGGTAGAGCACTGTTAAGGCTAGGGGGTCATCCCGACTTACCAACCCTTTGCAAACTCCGAATACCGATGAGTGCTATCCGGGAGACACACGGCGGGTGCTAACGTCCGTCGTGAAGAGGGAAACAACCCAGACCGCCAGCTAAGGTCCCAAAATATTGCTAAGTGGGAAACGAGGTGGGAAGGCTAAGACAGCTAGGAGGTTGGCTTAGAAGCAGCCATCCTTTAAAGAAAGCGTAATAGCTCACTAGTCGAGTCGGCCTGCGCGGAAGATGTAACGGGGCTAAGCAATATACCGAAGCTGCGGATTTGAAAACTATTAATTTAGTTATCAAGTGGTAGGGGAGCGTTGTGTAAGTGGCTGAAGGTGTTTCGAGAGGAATGCTGGACATATCACAAGTGCGAATGCTGACATGAGTAACGATAATGGGGGTGAAAAACCCCCACGCCGGAAGACCAAGGTTTCCTGTCCCATGCTAATCAGGGCAGGGTAAGTCGGCCCCTAAGGCGAGGCGGAAACGCGTAGTCGATGGGAAACGGATTAATATTTCCGTACTTGTTATATCAGTGAAGGGGGGACGGAGAAGGTTATGCTAGCTTGGCGTTGGTAGTCCAAGTGAAAGTGCGTAGGGTTGAATTTTAGGAAAATCCGGAATTCTACATGCCTGAGACACGAGACGAGATTCTACGGAATTGAAGTAGCAAATACCATGCTTCCAGGAAAAGCCTCTAAACTTATGATATAGCGAACCGTACCCCAAACCGACACAGGTGGTCAGGTAGAGAATACTAAGGCGCTTGAGAGAACTCGGGTGAAGGAACTCGGCAAAATTGTACCGTAACTTCGGGAGAAGGTACGCCCTTGCTTGTGTAATGCTTTACGCATGAAGCAGGTGAGGGCCGCAGTGACCAGGAGGCTGGGACTGTTTATTAAAAACACAGCACTGTGCTAAATCGAAAGATGACGTATACGGTGTGACACCTGCCCGGTGCCGGAAGGTTAATTGATGGGGTTAGCGCAAGCGAAGCTCTTGATCGAAGCCCCGGTAAACGGCGGCCGTAACTATAACGGTCCTAAGGTAGCGAAATTCCTTGTCGGGTAAGTTCCGACCTGCACGAATGGTGTAACCATGGCCTCGCTGTCTCCACCCGAGACTCAGTGAAATTGAAATTGCAGTGAAGATGCTGTGTACCCGCACCTAGACGGAAAGACCCCGTGAACCTTTACTACAGCTTGGCACTGAACATTGACCCTACATGTGTAGGATAGGTGGGAGACTATGAAGCATTGTCGCTAGATGATGTGGAGTCTACCTTGAAATACCACCCTTGTACGTTCGATGTTCTAACATTGCGCCCTAATCGGGCGTGTGGACAGTGTCTGGTGGGTAGTTTGACTGGGGCGGTCTCCTCCCAAAGCGTAACGGAGGAGCACGAAGGTTGGCTAATCCTGGTCGGACATCAGGAGGTTAGTGCAATGGCATAAGCCAGCTTAACTGCGAGACAGACACGTCGAGCAGGTACGAAAGTAGGTCATAGTGATCCGGTGGTTCTGAATGGAAGGGCCATCGCTCAACGGATAAAAGGTACTCCGGGGATAACAGGCTGATACCGCCCAAGAGTTCATATCGACGGCGGTGTTTGGCACCTCGATGTCGGCTCATCACATCCTGGGGCTGAAGTCGGTCCCAAGGGTATGGCTGTTCGCCATTTAAAGTGGTACGCGAGCTGGGTTTAGAACGTCGTGAGACAGTTCGGTCCCTATCTGGTGTGGGCGTTGGATGATTGATGGGAGCTGCTCCTAGTACGAGAGGACCGGAGTGGACGAACCGCTGGTGTTCGGGTTGTCATGCCAATGGCATTGCCCGGTAGCTACGTTCGGAATCGATAACCGCTGAAAGCATCTAAGCGGGAAGCGAGCCCAGAGATGAGTCATCCCAGACAGTTTAACTGTCCTGAAGGGTTGTTGTAGACTACAACGTTGATAGGCAGGGTGTGGAAGCGTCGTAAGGCGTTAAGCTAACCTGTACTAATTGCCCGTGCGGCTTAACCATACAACACCAAAGTGGCGTTGTAATGACAAGTAGCCAAATCAAATAAGTAAGAAAGAGTAGTGATACTCTGCATTAAATAAAGCCATTGATTATTAGCTTTCCAATATTGTTCAAAGACATTGAATTTAGATGACTTAGCGAGTGCTGAGGCATCGACCAGTTTTTGCCTGACGGCAATAGCGATACGGTCCCACCTGATCCCATCTCGAACTCAGAAGTGAAACGTATTAGCGGCAATGGTAGTGTGGGGTTTCCCCATGTGAGAGTAGCACACCGTCAGGCTCCCATTTAAGAACCCGTCCTCGTGACGGGTTTTTTCTTTCTAGACGCTTAACTTGTCGTAATGAGAAAAATTCTACCAGTGTCATTCCGTTTACCTTAATGCTTTTCTAAACTCCTCAATTGCCTTTGCGAGATCATGCTCATTAGTTTGCCATGAGCAGACGCTGAGTCGTATAATAAATTTCCCTTTCCAAGTGGCACTCCCACACCAAATAACACCGCTAGATTGCAATTTCTTTAATACTTGTCTGGTTGACGTTTCATTACCAGCATAAACAATAACTTGATTAAAATGAATATCGTTTTCTATAACATAACCCATTTCCTGTAAGTGCTTAGCTAAGTACCGAGCGCCTTCGTGCAGTCTATTAAGTAATGATGCAAGGCCTTCTTTACCCAAGTGATGTAAACAAGCCCAAAGGTCAATGCCACGCGCGCGTCGTGACATATCAGGGGTATAGATCATATTGTCTCTGCTTTTACCGAGTTCGATATAGCTACCTTGCTGATGCAATGCTTCAGTAATCGCCGTTG
The DNA here is from genome assembly GCF_937770335.1 of uncultured Glaciecola sp. Taxonomy (GTDB): domain Bacteria; phylum Pseudomonadota; class Gammaproteobacteria; order Enterobacterales; family Alteromonadaceae; genus Glaciecola. The sequence goes on along the minus strand of NZ_CALJHY010000001.1, from coordinate 111,983 downwards.
GATGCTTGCATAATATAACGCCACAATCATAAGGCGTATTTAAGGTTTTATGCCCATCTACAGACCATGAGTCAGCTAACTCCATTCCCAATGTTAAATGCTTCAGTTGCTCAGAGGCCTGAGCCCAAAGACCGAATGCGCCATCAATGTGTGTCCAAGCGCCGAGCATATTGGCTATCCTACAAATAGCATTAAAATCATCAAAGGAACCAGAGCAAACATTTCCCGCCTGCAAAATAAGAATACACGACTCGTCGATAACGGGCAGGCGATCGACTATCATACGACCTTGATCATCTGACGGTACTATCTCTATAGACTTTGCCCCAAAGCCTAATAGTTTAACCATTTTACTCACTGTTCCATGAGTTTGGTCGCCCATTATTATGCGTAGCTTGGGTGCCCCAATGAGTCCATTTTCATTCACGTCCCAATTCATTTTTTTATATTGATGATTTCTGGCAGCGGCTAACCCACATAATGTCGCAACAGAGGTGCCGCCTACCAATCCCATTTTTGTTGTATTGGGTAAATTCAGTAACTCTATTATCCACTGTTCACAAACTTGCTCTAGTTTCGCAGATATAGGAGACATTACCTCCAATGCTGCATTTTGATCCCAAGTATCCGCTAACCAACGTGACGCAATGCCAATAGGAAGAATGCCACCATTAACAAATCCGAAATATCTGCTACCGCTTTGGTTAACTGTTGTTTTTGAGCCTATTGCCGCGAGCTTTTTTAGTGTATCTATTGGGTCATTTTGCTTAGTTGGAATTTCTTCATCGAATAGTTGTAGCAACTTTAACGCATTGTTTGTCGGAAAAACTGGAAAGCTGTCGACATCCATTAAATAGTTAATAGATTCAACTTTGGCCATCTCTAACAATTGATTAATATTACTAGGATCATTATTCGACATATTTTATCCATACAGGTTGAAGCGGTAGAATTAAAAAAACTAAAATACCATAGTTAAGCTAAAACACCGTGGTGACAACTCTATCTGCAAAGCGACTAACAGAGTGGAATAACCTGATTGAATTAACATTAATGCAATATGCAATAAGAACATACATGAACGAGGTGCAATTCTCGACTTTATTTTGGCCTACATCGTCTTTATCGCTGTCTGTTGAATGTACTTTATTGGTTCAAGGTACTCAATACGATAGCCAGTGTTACCACGGCACGCTAAAAAGCCGTTTTTATTAAGATAAATAGCCATATTAGTGATTATTTGAGCGTGTTATTTGTAAGCCAAACCAGATCACATTATCATTGCCGCATAGAGGTTTTTATTAAGAGTAGTATGACTGTAATTTCTGGCAATATTAAAAAGATGTCCGTAGATGTAAACGCGGCCAATTTGGCGCAGTATCAATTAAATGTAGGTGATACTGCAATCAATATGAATGACGTTGTTGGAAAACATATTTCCGTTAACTATCAAGCCACCATTAACTGTGTTCACTGTGGCAGAAAAACAAAGAAGAGCTTTAACCAAGGCTATTGTTATCCTTGTTTAACTAAATTAGCGCAGTGCGATATATGCATAATAAAGCCCGAAAAATGCCACTACGATCAAGGGACGTGTCGCGAACCGTCTTGGGGCGAAAAGAATTGTCTACAGTCGCATTTTGTTTACCTATCAAACACGGGTAATGCAAAGGTAGGAATTACTCGGTTTGTCACGGACGGCGTCTCATCTAGATGGATTGATCAGGGAGCGTCTCAAGCAATTCCCATTTTGCGTGTTCAAAATAGGCTAATGAGTGGTTTAGTTGAAACGGCATTAAAAGCACAGATTGCAGATAAAACTAATTGGCGCAAAATGTTGCAAGGAGAAGCCGAACCTATCGACCTAATAGCATTAAAAGATACCTTGTTAAAAAATGCAGCTCCTCAATTGACCGAATTAGAGAATCAATTTGGGATTCAGGCTTTAACAGGTATTGAGTCAGATATTATTAACATAGGTTATCCAGTTGAGGTTTATCCTACAAAAATAAAATCTATAAATTTGGACAAAGAGCTCGGGTTTGAAGGGCAATTAAAGGGTATTAAGGGGCAATATCTTTTACTTGATAACGACAGGGTCATTAATATTAGAAAATATGCTGGATACTATTTAGATATTGAAATTCAGTAGCTACAAAGCAATAAGAAATGTCTATAGCCCGATGTTTATCGGGCTATTTTGTGTTGGACTGATTAGCTATTTTCATGGCCAATACCTTTCAATAATCTACCTAATACATCGGCTCCAGTAATAACTCTCTTGGCGGTGCTTGTCCATAATATAACTAAATCATGATTCAAAACGTCGGTAGATACTTCTTCAAGGTTTGCTGCTTGCTTCAACTCACTAATCGCCGTGCCGAGTGTGCAGTTTCTATCTCTAATAATAACGGGACGGTGACAAAATAGATAACCATCCGTAACTGTATTATTAAACATCAATGAGCGCAGGTAGCCGTCGGCGTCCAAGACCAACTGAGGTGCTTGTTTCTGGTTAGTCAACACTACCCATTTGTGGCCAGATGAATTCACCTTAATTATGAATGCCTTTCCTTCCTCACTATCAGCGCTTGGAATGATGGGTAAGTCTAGTTTACAAGGTAGTTCAATAATACTTTTAGGATCTAACTCTTCACCTTCTTCCATGACCGACACTTTGTCTATTTCTAAGAAATTTAATGCGCCTAGCCCTTCAACATGCACTACTTCAGCTTCGTTGGCTTCTGCATGCGCAGTTATAATAGCTTTAAGTTCTTCTTCTCGAAAATAGGTTATGCCCTCTTTACCTAGCCAGCCGTCCAACATAATAGCCGTTGGTTTGGCAACAATATAAAATACTTTTTGATAAAAACTAATAACGGGTGTTAGCAATGAAGCCATTTTCAATGCATTTCGTGAAAAATAGGCCTGTGGAATAATTTCCCCAAGAAAAGTAATGACGATAGTAGAAAACAAAAAGGATGAAACACCGGCTAATACAGAATCAGAGAGTAGGGTTAACAACACGTTTATTGAAACGTTACCCCACAATATGGTTGCTAACAGGAAGTTGGCATCCTCGCGCAGTTTTAGAATATTTTTGGCTGGTTCGCTGCCTTGTTTAACTTCAACTTCGAGCTTCAAGCGGCTCATGCTAAAAAAGGCTAAATTAAGTCCTGAGAAGACTGCGCTGTGACAAATACACAGCAAGATACCTATCCAGATGAATATATCTGTGCCCAAATTGATTATGCTTTCCATATTAGTTCCCTGCTAAATTGTGTCCGCATTTTAGCAGGTAAAACAAGGTGTACAAAGCAGCATTAAATCTTAAATTGAGTCAGTTCATATCTCGCTTTAATAATCACTTCAGACACAATTGCTAAGGTATTAGCTAGGCGATTGTTAATAGCTGCTTACATTTCTCCTTGTTAACTCATAAAAACGACTACTTAATAGACCGACTTAGTCGTATTTATCTACTATTAAGGGTTTGTTTATTTCCGAATTATCCTATAATACAGTTTCGAAAAATTCTTAAATGCTGATAATTAAAGGTAATAAAGATGAAAATAGCTATTCTATCGAGAAATAAAAGACTGTATTCAACCCGCCGTTTAAAAGAGGCCGGTGAGGCTCGAGGTCACGAAGTTGATGTTATTGATACTTTGCATTGTTATATGGACATTACGAGCAACCGGCCGGCTGTTCGAATGAAAGGGGTAGAGTTACCACAATATGACGCTATTATTCCTCGTATTGGGGCTTCTGTATCATTTTATGGCACCTCAGTAGTTAGACAGTTTGAAATGACGGGTAGTTATAGTATTAATGAATCTGTAGCAATTAGTAGATCTCGAGATAAGTTGCGATCCATGCAATTGCTATCAAGAAAGGGAATTGGCTTACCAAGAACTGGGTTTGCCAATAGACCCGATAACGTAAAAGATTTAATCAAAAATGTGGGTGGCGCTCCTTGTGTTATTAAACTGCTTGAAGGTACTCAGGGGATTGGTGTCGTACTAGCAGAAACAACCAAAACAGCAGAGGCGATTGTCGAAGCATTTATGGGACTGAATGCAAATATTTTGATCCAAGAATTTATAAAAGAAGCCGGCGGTGCAGATATTCGTTGCTTTGTTGTGGGTGACAAAGTAGTTGCAGCAATGAAACGGCAAGGAGCTGAAGGTGAGTTTCGCTCGAATTTACATCGCGGAGGCTCCGCCGTTTTGGTCAAACTTACTAAAGAGGAAAGAGCTACAGCAGTGGCTGCAGCCAATATAATGGGGTTGAACATGTGCGGTGTTGACCTGCTGCGTTCATCTCGTGGACCAGTAGTAATGGAAGTTAACTCATCACCTGGTTTAGAGGGCATTGAGGCGGCAACTAAGAAAGATGTGGCAGATTTGGTTTTTGATTTTATTGAAAAAAACGCAAAACCACATCGTACTCGAACACAAGGTAAAGGCTAGGACGATTAATTAGGGGCCAACAAAGCTGAATGACCGCGAAATGTTCGGGTTCCCTAATTTTGTATATGCTTAGGTATGTAAATTTGACCATTCCCAGTCTAATAAATATAGAAATAATTGGTTACACGAAACTTAAAATGTAAAGTTTCAATATAGAAGTCAGGTTTACTATTCCACTAATAGTGATGAATCTTTCTAGCCAATATTGAACTATACTTAGCGCACTCCATTTACCGATAAGACGAATCAAAATGCTTGTACAAATCGAATCATCACTCTCATCTATTTTAGTATTCTTTGGTGACAATCCGATTGTCCAGGCAGCAATTGCGATCTTACTTTCGGTTATAGCAGCGACACTTTTTAAGCGGGTTATTATTGTAGGCTTAAAGAAGTTAGTTGTGCGCTTCGATATTAATTTAGGCACTGATATTTTAGACTTGTTACGAGCACCGATTTACTACAGTGTTCTTTTTTTAGGACTATCAATAGCACTAACTACTCTTAAACCATCTCAGGGTATTCTTTTCATTGAATCTGGAGCATTGAAGTCAATAGGAGTGGTTATTTGGACTGTCTTTTTGTTGAAAGCTAATAGTGTTTTATTAAAGCAGTTTTCTTCTCATCCCATTCATTTCAGCGCAATAAACAGTAAAACGTTACCGCTTTTTCAAAATATTCTTAATATTGTTATTATTATTATTTCTGTGTACCTAATATTTTCGGTCTGGGATGTAGACATGACGGCTTGGCTGGCGTCAGCCGGTATTGTCGGTATCGCTGTTGGATTTGCAGCAAAAGATACCTTGGCTAATCTATTTTCGGGCGTATTCATTATGGCCGATGCACCATACAAAGTCGGCGATTACGTTATTTTAGATTCAACAGATAGAGGTGAAATTACTCACATAGGAATACGTAGCACCCGCATGTTAACCAGAGATGATGTTGAAATTACAATTCCCAATTCGGTAATGGGAAACTCGAAGATAATCAATGAGTCAGGTGGTAAACTCGAGAAATCTCGATGCAGACTTCCCATAGGCGTATCTTATAATGCAGATATCGATTTGGTTAGATCTGTATTGATTGATATTGCTTCGAAAGAAGAGTTAGTTTGTGCAGATCCTGAACCGCGAGTTAGATTTCGGCGCTTTAGTGGTTCGGCTTTAGACTTTGAACTACTGGTATGGGTTGAACAGCCTGCGTTAAAAGGCCGGTTAATAGATCTTCTAAATTGTCAGATTTTTCACCAATTTAAAGCAAATAAAATTGAGATACCTTATTCAAAGCACGATTTGTATATAAAAGAGTTTCCATCCCGTGAACAAGAATAGGCACTCAATACGGAACTGAATAGAATGTTGCATCAAGAGCAACATCGTCAACACAGAGTGAGTTGGCTTTGAGCATAGGTGTTTTATTGAGAGTCACGTTTTGGGCGCAAAAGCGATGTCTGTCTCGTTTATACTTGGAAGTAGATTCAGTGCATAAAATAATAATGCTCTGTTATAAGTCTGTAATGTTGATTTAAAAAAATCAGCTATGAGTGTCTCACCGACAAAATACCTAACGAGAACAAAAATATTTCCTCGCTTATACAAAAAAACCTATTGATAATCAATAGGTTTTGAGTCTCTCAAAGAGATGGTACCAGAGGCCGGACTTGAACCGGCACAGTATTACTACCGGCGGATTTTGAATCCGCTGCGTCTACCAATTTCGCCACTCTGGCACAGAGTGCCAAACGACTTGCGCCGAATGGAGGAGCATTATATCTATCTAAGATCATGTATCAAGTGTTATTTTAGCCTTATGCATAAAAGATAAGCTATTTTGCCAATAAAAGTATGTTTGCAGATGTTTTCAGGAGTCTAAACAGTGATAACATGCGTAGATTAGATACTGTTGTTTTCATTTGTTAGAGGCTGTAAACGTTGGCAAAAAGTAAATCTACATCACAAAAAAGTCCAGACTTAGTACAAAACGATAAATCGTTTCAACGTGCTGGTTTCTTTCGACGTTTAGCCGCCATGGTATACGATGCATTAGTTGCTACTGCAGTGGGCATGTTATCTGGGTTAGTTTTCCAAGTCGTGGTGCTTATTCTGTTTGAAACTCAATTGCTTAAGAATGGTGGGTTTGAAAATTATATGGATTATTTTCAGTCCTCGCACACACTTCAGTTAATTGCCAACGCTTGGGTCGCGCTTTGGATTACAGGCTTCTTTTTATGGTTTTGGAAGCATGGCGGTCAAACCTTGGGAATGCGTGCTTGGCGGCTTAAGATCTATAATTTAAAGGACGAAGAAAATATCAGTTACGCTCGACTTTTTCTTAGGTTAGTGACGTCTTTTTTAGGCTTAGGAACGCTCTTGGTACTGTTTGATGTGAAGAACAGGCAGTCATTACAAGATAGAGTTGCGCAAACTGAAGTGCTGTATCTTTCCAAAGAGGCAAACGACCATAAAAGTTGGTAACGATAATCTTATTGGCGTCGCAATAAGGTCATTGCAATACCTGCAAAAACAATACTAGGAAGTAATGCTCCTACAAAAGCGGGTAATTGAAACACGAGACTAATTTGGCCAAAAACTTGGTTTGCAATAAAGAAGAAAAATCCAACCATTACCCCCATTATCGTTCTTGCACCCATTGTTACGCTGCGAAGCGGTCCAAAGATGAATGACAAAGCCATTAATAGCATAACTGCGACTGAAATAGGCTGCGTTATCTTTCGCCAGAAGGCGAGTTCATAGCGCGCAGAATCTTGATCGCTGTTGTTTAAGTACTTAACATAACCAACTAGACCTTGAATAGAAAGTGCCTCAGGTTTTATCGCTACAATACCTAATTTATCAGGTGTTAACGTACTATTCCAAGACAGACTTTTGGCTTGTGATTTATCTATTTTCGTTGGGGAAAACGTCAGTAAAGTAACGTTCCTAAGCTCCCAATTGTCATTCTTAAAGAGCCCTGCATCGGCTGTTAAAACATTGGTTAATTCGAGTTCAGCGCTAAATTGATACACTGTGATGTCTCGCAATGTTTCTCTCGTGAGCACCTCACCAATGCTGACGAAATCATTGCCATCTTTGGCCCAGAATAACTCGTCTGATAAAATCAGACTACCTCCGGACAATGCTTGCGTTCTAATCTCTTTCGCTTTTGCTTCGCTGCGCGGCGTCACCCATTCGCCTAGCATCATGACTGCAATAATCAATATAATAAGTGACTTCATAGCAGAATTTATAATATTCCAACGACTCAGGCCTGACGCTTGCATGACAACAAGCTCACTGTTTTGTGCCAATAATCCCATACCGATGAGACCACCGAGGAGTGTTGCCATGGGCAGGAACTGTTCGATGTCTCTAGGCAGGCTCAAAAGCACGTATAAAGCAGCTAATGTCATATCGTAGTCGCCTTGTCCTACTCGACGTAATTGCTCAACAAATTTGATAAGCGCGCTTAGTCCGACTAACACCGACAATGTTACCGTTACTGTTCCTAATAGAGTGCGCGCTATATATAAATCAAGAAGACGAAACATCTTTTCTCCTTAAAAGTAGCTGACGTAGAATTACACCTGTTTTGCGGTCTCGGGCGATCAAGGCCATGCCAACAAGCAACATCACAATATGCACCCACCATAAGCCAAGCGCTGGCGGTAATGTCCCGTCCTCAAGCACTTGGCGACTAGCAAGTAGCAACAAGAAATAACCAAGATACAGAAGTAACGCTGGAAACATTTTACCAAAACGGCCTTGTCTAGGGTCAACAGCACTGAGTGGAACAGCTATCAGTACTAAAAATGGAAGCGAAAGTGGTATCGCAATTCGCCATTGTAGCTCTGCAATAGCTTCAATATTATCCAATTTCATTAGTTCCGAGGTCGGCAATGCCACTAGCTTTCGACGTTTTTGCTCTTGGTCTTTTGGTGCAATCGTCACTCGATATTCGTCAAAATTAATTATTTGAAATGCTTGCTCGGTGCTCGAACCTTCATATTGATTACCATCAAACAACACTAATTGCTGCTCGCCTATTTCACTCGTTTCGATGGTGCCCGTTTTAGCGTAGATAAGTTGGATTTGTTTATCGTCTTGACTACGCTGCGATAGGAATATTTTTTTCAAGCTGTCGCTATCAGCATCAATATCATGAACGAATATAACCGCTTTATCATTTCCGGTTTGTTGAAAGCGGCCAGGCATGACTGACGCAAGTCCTGATTCTGCCGTGGCTTGTTCTTGTAATTGATATTCTTTTTCTGCTGCAGCAGGAGCGAGATAAAGTGTAACAACAGCGGTGACTATTGCCATTATGACTGCAAACAGCAACGTGACTCGTGTGACGTACCATTCACTTACTCCGCAAGCTTTGAGAACAGTCATTTCACTGTCTACATATAGGCGACCGTGCGCAAGCATAACACCTAAAAATAGGCTGATGGGCAGTACTAGTGAGGCTAAAACTGGGCTATAAAGTGTAATGAAACCTAGTACTAAATCGGCAGGTACATCACCATCGGAAGCATCACCTAAAATTCTTGCAAATTTAAGTGTAATGAAGATTGCCATGAGTATTAAAAATACAGCAATTTGCGATTTGAATGTTTCGCGCAATAAATATCGGAAAATTAGCATTTAGTTACTGATGAAAACATAGGTTTTAGTGGAAAGGTGCAAATATATCAGTAAACTGGTTGTTTCTAACTGTTTTAATGCACACAACGTTTATAAATCTCGATAAGTTTAGCATAAAGATTTCTTTTGCTAACACAGATAAATAGATTTTTATTCGCATGAACCAGAGAAACAACGCAAACTCGTTAGTAAGCAGAGAAACAGAGCATAATCATTGAGGAAATATCATGGAATTTAGCGTCAAAAGCGGTAGTCCAGAAAAGCAACGCAGTGCTTGCATTGTGGTTGGCGTGTTTGAACCTCGCCGTCTTACTCATGTTGCTGAACAGCTCGATCAAATAAGCGACGGTTATATTAGTAACTTGCTACGCCGCGGCGATCTGGAAGGGAAAGCAGGGCAAATGTTGTTATTACACCACGTACCCAATGTGTTAAGTGAGCGCATTCTTCTTGTCGGCTGTGGTAAAGAGCGAGAGCTCAATGAAAGACAATATAAACAAATTATTGCGAAAACAATTCAGACATTAAATGAAACAGGTTCTATGGAAGCCGTTTGTTTTTTAACCGAGTTGCACGTTAAAGGCAGAGATACTTACTGGAAGGTTCGTCAAGCGGTCGAAGCAGCTAACGATTCCTTATATACTTTTTTACAATTAAAAACTAAAAAGGGTGAACCACGTCGTCCACTGCGTAAAATGGTTTTTAACGTACCAACGCGCAAAGAATTGCCATCAGGTGAACGTGCTGTTGAGCATGGTTCTGCTATTAGCAAAGGTGTTCTAGTTGCCAAAGATGTAAGCAACATGCCACCGAATATTTGTAATCCTAAATATTTAAATGAGCAAGCAGCCCTATTAGTCGAGGACTATGCTTCATTGAGCCTCGACACTATAGGCGAAAAACAAATGGCTGAACTTAAAATGGACAGTTATTTAGCCGTTGGACGTGGTTCAATTAATGAATCAATTATGAGCATTATTCACCATAAAGGCGCTGATGCTTCCCAAGCACCTATTGTCTTGGTGGGTAAAGGACTCACTTTTGATTCTGGCGGTATTTCAATAAAACCAAGTGCTAACATGGACGAAATGAAATACGACATGTGTGGTGCAAGTTCAGTGCTAGGTGTCATGCATATCGTTGCTAAGTTGAATCTGCCGATCAATGTTATCGGTGTGATTGCTGGCTGTGAAAATATGCCAGATGCAAATGCATATCGCCCTGGTGATATTCTGACCACCATGTCAGGACAGACTGTTGAAGTGCTGAATACTGACGCCGAAGGCAGATTAGTACTCTGTGATGCACTTACCTATGTTGAACGATTTGAGCCTGAAGCCGTTATTGATATTGCTACATTAACCGGCGCTTGCGTCATTGCATTAGGCCCTCACGCAACTGCGGTATTAAGCACTCACAATCCGTTATCGCATGAATTGCTTAATGCATCTGAACAATCTTCTGACAAGGCGTGGCGCTTGCCGCTTTGGGATGAATATCAAGAATTGATTGACAGTCCATTTGCCGATATGGCGAATGTCGGCGGTAAAGCGGCAGGTACAATTACAGCTGCATGTTTCTTGTCTCGATTTACTAAAAAGTATAACTGGGCACACTTAGATATTGCAGGAACAGCTTGGGTAAGTGGCGCTCGTAAAGGCGCAACAGGTAGACCTGTATCCATGTTGTCACAATATTTATTTAATAAAGCTGGGTTAGTTAGTGAAGATTAATGATTAATTTTTCTTATCGTCAATTACGCACTTTATTACTTGTTCAATTAGACCAGAGAACACCAAATAAAGATTCTGCTATACAATGTGTATTTCGACAAGTAAACAAAGAAGAGTCAAAACTAGACTCTATTCTTTGCGATGGAAGTAGCCAATAATGCCAATCGTGACTTTTTATCAATTGGACGAGAGTAGCCAAGACACTAAGCAGGATATATTAAAAGCCTGCTCGCACTTGCTATTAGAGACCGTCAAGAAACGCAAATGGGCGACTGTATTGTGCATTGACAAGCAACAGGCGGAGGATGTCGACGAATTTGTTTGGCAACATCCAGTAGATAGTTTCATCCCGCATAATTTGGCGGGGGAGGGTCCGAAACAAGGAACCCCAGCTGAAATCACCTGGTTAGGACAAGCGTTAAATAGCCGACATACGCTCATTAATTTATCGCAAAGCATGATAGAGAACCATCGCCAATATCAACATATTATTGATTTTGTGCCTGTTGAAGAAAGCCAAAAGCAGCAGGCTCGAGAAAGATACAAGCAGTATAAATTAGCGGGATGCAATATGCAGTTTACCCCGGCTAATCAAATAAACGAGAGTAATTAATGGATAAGACATTCGACCCCCACAATATTGAAAAAGACTGTTACGCAAAGTGGGAGCAACAAGGCTATTTTAAAGCATCTGGTGAAGGTCAGCCTTATTGTATTTTATTGCCACCACCAAACGTGACAGGCAGCCTGCATATGGGGCATGCTTTTCAACATACCATTATGGATTCTTTGATCCGTTATAATCGTATGAAAGGCAAGAATACACTTTGGCAATGTGGCACTGATCACGCGGGTATTGCCACGCAAATGGTGGTCGAACGTAAATTAAATGCCGAAGGTAAAACACGTCATGACTTAGGTCGTGATGGTTTCGTGAAAAAGATCTGGGAATGGAAAGAAGAGTCCGGCGGCACGATTACACAACAAATGCGTCGTTTAGGTACATCCCCGGATTGGGAGCGTGAAGTTTTCACGATGGATGATAATTTATCTGATGCCGTGCAAGAAGTGTTCATTAAATTACATGAAGACGGTCTAATTTATCGCGGTAAACGGTTAGTTAATTGGGATCCTGCATTACTCACGGCAGTTTCTGATTTAGAAGTTATAAGCGAAGAAGAAAATGGCCACATGTGGCATATGAGGTATCCGTTAACGGATGGTTCTGGCCATTTAGTGGTAGCAACAACACGCCCTGAAACTATGTTAGGCGATACAGCAGTGGCGGTTCACCCAGATGATGAGCGCTATGCTAGTTTTATTGGTAAGACCATTACACTGCCACTAACCGGCAGAGAAATCCCTATTATTGCAGATGATTATGTTGACCAAGAGTTTGGTACTGGCTGCGTTAAAATAACCCCAGCACATGATTTCAACGACTATGAGATGGGTAAACGCCATAACCTAGATATTATCAATATATTGACTGACGATGCCAAGTTGAACGATGTTGCGCCAGCCAAGTATCAAGGTATGGACCGTTTTGATGCTCGTGCTGCCATTGTCGCGGACTTGTTAGAAGGCGGGGTGTTGATCAAAATTGATGATCACAAACTAAAAGTTCCTAGAGGTGATAGATCAGGTGTCGTCATTGAACCCTATCTGACTAATCAGTGGTATGTGGCTGTTGAGTCACTTGCAAAGCCGGCTATTGAAGCGGTAGAAAGTGGTGAAATCCGATTTGTACCAGAAAACTGGAACAAGACTTACTACCAATGGATGCATAATATTCAAGATTGGTGTATTTCGCGTCAATTGTGGTGGGGACATCGTATTCCGGCTTGGTTTGATGAAGAGGGTAATATCTTTGTTGGACGTAATGAAGCTGAAATAAGAGAAAAGAATAATATTCCAGATTCAGTTAATTTGAGACAGGATGAAGACGTTTTAGATACTTGGTTCTCATCGGCATTATGGCCGTTTGCAACGATGGGGTGGCCTAAGCAGACACCTGAACTAGAAACCTTTGTACCAAGCTCTGTGTTAGTGACTGGTTTCGATATCATCTTTTTCTGGGTTGCTAGAATGATCATGATGACCAAAAAATTCACTGGCAAAGTCCCATTTAAGGACATTTACATTACAGGCCTTATTCGTGATGAGAACGGCGATAAGATGTCTAAATCAAAAGGCAATGTGCTTGATCCAATAGACTTGATTGATGGCATTGACCTAGACTCGTTAATGGAAAAACGCACGTCGGGTATGATGCAGCCAAAAATGGCAGCCAAAATAGGCAAAGCGACAGAAAAGCAATTCCCTGATGGCATCAACGCTTATGGTACTGATGCATTGCGTTTTACGTTCGCTGCAATGGCGTCGACCAGTCGCGATATTAATTTTGATATGAGCCGTGTTGAAGGTTATCGCAACTTCTGTAACAAAATTTGGAACGCCACCCGTTTTGTATTAATGAATACTGAAGAATTCGACAACGGTCGCGATGGCGGCGAAATGTCGCTTAGCGTTTTTGACCGCTGGATTTGGTCACAATTCCAAGAAACCCTAAAGGCTTATGAAACCGCTATAGAGCAATATCGATTCGATATAGCTGCTCAGCACTTGTATGAGTTTACGTGGAATCAATTTTGCGATTGGTATTTGGAGTTATCTAAGCCCGTATTAAATTCAGAGCAAAGCACTGAAGCAGAAAAACGAGCCACAAGACACACATTGATTAACGTACTTGAGCATATGATGCGTTTACTGCATCCGTTTATGCCATTTATCACTGAAGAAATTTGGTTGAAAATTCAGCCGCTATCAAGCAATAAAACAACGGCAATAAGTATCATGGTAGACGCTTTCCCTGAATTTGATGAAAGCAAGCATGATCAAGCTGCCATCGATGATATTGAATGGGTTAAATCATTCATTGTGGGTATTCGGAATATCCGCGGAGAGATGGACATTCCTCCATCAAAACCGTTACCGGTTTTACTTCGCAATGTTAGTGAAAGCGACCAATCAAGACTGGATAATAGTGGAAGCTATTTAGCGAAACTGGCTAAACTCGAATCTGTAACGCATTTATCGACAGGAGAAAAAGCCCCAGTATCTGCAACTGCTTTAGTCGGTGAAATGGAGATTCTTATTCCAATGGCCGGCTTGATTGATAAAGAAGCTGAGCTTGCTAGGCTGAACAAAGCAGCAGAGAAGATCGAGAAAGATGCACAACGCACAAAAGGTAAACTCAGTAATGAGAGCTTTGTGAGTAAAGCGCCTGCTGCTGTGATTGATAAAGAACGGGCGAAACTCGCTGATATGGAAATGCAATTGGGTAAAATTCAAGCACAAAAAGCTGAAATTGAAGCTATTTAAATTTTGAATTATTGCAATACGTACTTTAACTACAAAGAAAGTATCGTGTTGCTTCCCCCTCTTTACCCGCAGTAGAAATTTGCAGTCAGGCTATTTTAGCTGACTGCTTATCATCACAAGAGTATTAAATGCCAGAAAAGCCAACAGTACAAAATCCAAGATTGAAACAACTGAGTATTCCAACACCCCAAGCCAGTAAAATACCGTTTAGGGCACAGTTTCATGATCAAACCATTACTGATCACTTCAATTGGTTAAAGGATCCATCCTATCCCGAAGTGAACGATCAAGCTGTTATTGACTATTTGAACGAAGAAAATGCTTATTTTAACACCTTTTTAGCGCCTAAAAAGCCACTAATAGATACGCTGTTTGCTGAATTTAAAGGTCGCACGAATGATACTGACAGTTCTGCTCCTTGGGTTACCAATGGTTATGAATATAAGGCGTTTTATAAGCCAAGTGAGGAATATCTCACTTTTAGTCGTCGCAAACTAGATAATGATGAAGAAGTCACTTTCTTAAGTGTCACAGAGTTAGCTAAACCATTCGACTATTTCACAATGGGTGATTGGGACGTAAGTCCAAATAATCAATTTATTGCCTATTCTTATAACACTAACGGCGATGAACGATTTAAGATCGTAATAAAAGATCTGAATACGGGTCAGATGCTTTCAAATGAACTTTGCGATACTAACGGTGACATTGAGTTTAGCGCTGACAGTCAATCTATCGTTTATGGTGCACTGGCAATTGACCGTTGGTATACCCAGAGTGTGAATGTACATAAACTAGGTAGCAAACAAGTAAATGATAAAGTCATGTATTCCGAGCGTGATGAAGGCTATTTTCTTGGTTTTGGTCTCACTAGTAGCAAGGAATATCTGGTTATTACTAGTGGTCAAAGCGAAACCTCTGAAACCTATGTTGTACCAAGCGCGGACTTCACTGCAACCCCTGTTAAGCTGGTATCGAGGGAGCAGCACTTTCTAAATGATATCGATCATGCAAATGGCTATTTTTACATCATTGCAAACGATACCCATACCAACTCAAGATTAGCGAAAGTATCGGATAAACAGCCAAGTTATGATAAATGGGAGACAGTAATTGCAGGGTCGGATAAACGTTATCTGATGGACATGCAAAACTTTCAAAGTTTCATGGTTGTTACATCAAGGGAAAACGGTATTGAACGTTTTACGCTGTATGATTATGCCAGCAACGAACATGACGTTGAGTTTCCGGAGTCAGTGTTCTCTATATCAAATGGAAATAATCCAGAGTTTACTCAAGACTTTGTACGTATCAATTATAACTCTATGATAACCCCGAGTACGGTGTTCGATTATAGGATAGCTAGCAAAACGTTAGTTACTAAAAAAGTCCAAGAGATTCCATCAGGTTATGACAAATCACTATATGTCACCGAGCGTATTATGGCTCCGGCGCGTGATGGTGTTTTGGTGCCCGTAACGTTAGTGTATAAGAAGGGTTTTAAGAGAGACTCGAGCCAACCCATGCACTTATATGGTTATGGCGCATACGGCAGTACAGTTACCCCAAGCTTTTCAACTACGCGCCTAAGTCTTCTCGATAGAGGTTTTTCATATGCAATTGCGCATGTTCGTGGCAGTGATATGTTAGGCCATCAATGGTACCTAGACGGTAAGCTAGACAAACGAATGAATACGTTCAATGACTTTGTTGATGTTGCTCGTCACTTAGTTTCTGAGAAGTATGTCGCACAGGGCAATATTAGCGTTTCTGGCCGCAGTGCCGGTGGCAAATTGATGGGAGCAGCAACTATTCAAGCACCTGAATTATGGAGTTCAGTGACCTTGGGTGTACCTTTTGTGGATGTACTAAATACGATGCTTGACGCAAACTTGCCGCTGACACCACCTGAGTGGAGTGAGTGGGGTAATCCAATTGAGGATCCCGTCGCATTTAATTATATTCAAAGCTATTCTCCGTATGACAATATTGTCGCTAGAGAATACCCTCCAATGCTAGTAACCGGCGGTTTAAATGACCCTAGAGTAACTTATTGGGAGCCGGCAAAGTGGACGGCTAGAATGCGTGAACTTAAAACAGATGATAATTTATTAGTGATGCGCATCAATATGGGGGCAGGCCATTTCGCAAATAGTGGGCGCTATGGTCGTTTGCGTGACTATGCTGAAGAGTTTGCATTTATGTTAGCGTCACACAGCATAACGAAGTAACTAGCAACACATACAGTACACCTGAGAGAAACATAAAACCGCGCGACTGAAAAGTAAGCGCGCTTTTTATTTTTAGTGGTCGAACCGGGCCGCTAATCAGCGGCATACATAATAGAGTATTGACTGAATGTTAGTAAAATTAAACGTTAAATCGTCTATAAGTAATAAAGCCTAACCCTGCAATTAACCAAATACCAAACACACCGCCATGTTCAACAACAACAATTTCAACGCTTTCAACATACTCGTAGTCTTCACTTTCCAAGCTAAGATAAGCTAAATCGGCATCATCAGTACCATCCGCAACCGCAACAACTTCGTCAGTATCTGCATCATATATCATTATCATGAGTTCATAGTCATTGCTTGGAAAGCCAGTTACTAAATCGTTTTCAATGATAATAGCGTCTTGCGTATTATCGCCATAAATATCATAAATATCAGTGGTATAAAAAGGGGTGAATACGTCAGACGTCGACGTGTAAATAACGGCATAAATAGGTGCTGATGTATAAACGGTGTCGACATCGAATTCGAGCGTAAAGGACGAATAGTAACCATCGTAGTCAATATCTGCAGTAAATGTGACAAAACTATCGTATATCCAAAAATCAATATCATCATTATTACGAGCTGACTCTCTGGATAATGGTATTTTTTCGGATAATGTTAATTGCGCGCCATTAGTTGATTTCGCTACAAGTGGTTTTGCTGCTTTTAAATGCTTCTTAACTTTTAAATGAGAACCGTCTGCTTGCAACATGTTTGGTTGGTATTCAGTTCCTTTAACAATAACATCTTGTAATGTCGTATTAGCTTGAGACGTTGTGTCTTTTGCTAGTGTTGGTGACGCAACAAAGCCCAAAAAGAAGATAATGGCCAATGCGCTTGCCACGAAAGAAGCAGTTGCAGGAAGAAATGTATTTTTAGACGTTTTCATTATGTATCACCGTAAGTTTAATGCTTAGTACGCATTATGCTGTTGGTAACCTGAACCTAATCTGAAATTAAACTGAACGGTAGCTGACTGGAAAGGCAATTACATAACCCGCATTCCTATCGCCATTGATAGATTAACATCCCAAAATATTAAGAGTGATTAGAAGGACGACTATCTTCCATTAATACATCCAACTTAATTTGAGCTTGTTTGTGATTATTTAAATCGACGACTTCAATCATCTCACACTCGTCTCTAATCATTTCAGAAATAAGACTAGGATAGTGGCGACAGTCTTCTGGCCGATCTAAGTATATACTACAAGTATATTTAGTTTGAGCAAGCGGGTTAGTCGTGGGCTCAATCTCAAGGAAAGGACATGTTGTTAAGCGCAAGCCCGAGTCGGGACCGAACCAAATTTCGTTATTTCTCACAAATTTGAAAATCTCCGGATTAAATAACTCCCAGAGATCAATTTCTTCGGTCGTAGCAGAAAGAGCACCATCGCCATATTTAATACAGCACTTTCCACATTGGTTACATTCTCTCATTTTATCGAGTATTCTTATGTAAATGGATTGGAGATATCAATCCTCGTCATCGTCATCGTCATAATCATAGTTACTATCTTCCTCAATTTCGTCGCGTTCAAGCGCACCCTCTCCAATGAAGTAGGTACCCCAACCGTCATAGTCAACTTTGTGCTTGTCGGCAATCGCGATCAGCTTATCCGAATCGGCATTGAAGACAGCAACATCCAATTTTTTTTCTACAATAGCGTCAAAACAAAAAACAGTTTCGCCATCATCAAGAATAAGCTCTTCTGCGTCTGTCACTTCAAAACCGGCTTTAAAAGCATCTACAGCTGCTTTCTCAAGCACATCAAAGTCACTGCAAGCAAAATGATGTTCAATAGTGTGTGGAAGCTCCGCGTCACTGCCATCTTCTATCAATGCTTCTATTGTTTCTTTATTAAATTCGTACCATTCATTGGCGTCATGCTGACTCATATTACCCTCGTCTTATCAATCAAGGTCAATCGACCCTATGTGTTATCTAGTTTTTCAGCTTCTATATTTAGCTGAGCAATTTTTTTGGCCATAATAGAATGAACATGAGCGGCTAGTTGCTTAGCACTCAGTCCTTCTGGCAAGTCAATCGGATCCATCACCTCAACAATGACCGTGCCATTATTCCAACGATTAAACTTAATTTTGTTATGCATTTCACTTGCGCATACTGGGACAATGGCTTTTTTAGCCTCGAGTGCTAATCTGAAAGCGCCTGTTTTAAATTTCAGTAATCCGCGTCCATAACTGCGGGTACCTTCAGGGAAAAACCAGATACTCAGTTTCTTTTCGTTCATTTTATCTAGGGTTTCGTTCAGCGTATTTCTGGCGCTTCCCGTATTTTTTCGGTCAATCATTATATTCGCAGAGAGCCAATAAATAACACCAAAAATAGGGATCCATTTGATACTCTTTTTTCCAACAGTGACCACCCCAGGCAATGCAGCTTTGCTTATTGTTAAAATGTCATAGCTGTTTTGATGATTAGCAGTAAAAACATAATTTTGCTCAGAATCTACCTTTCGTGACACACGTAATTCTATCTTTAAGCCCATAATTCGGGTCATAGTTGAGTAGCATTGCCCCGCTAAATGCACGTTATTACGATGAAAAGGGCGGGTCAGAAAAATTAAAAAAAGTACGATATTAATTCCAATAAAATAGACGAATAGCGTTATGACTCGAATAATAGCTAGCACAGATAATCCCGAAAGGCTGAAGTGTGCGCAATTATACGGAGATTTTTGTTTGAAGATACCTTATCAGCCGATTTAATGCATGAATTCTGCACGAGTGCCGATATACTGCCATTACCTATCTAACTTTAGTAAGTGAGCGCTTATGCCTATTTTTAAGCATGAAGAATTAGAAGATGACATTCTTCACGACTTAATTGGAGAAATTAATGAATTATACGAGGCGAGTGAGCAAACACTAATAGAGTTAGAAATCACCCCTACAGATAATGAGTTACAACGCGCTTTGTTCCGCTCAGTGCACACTATTAAAGGTGATTTAGGCTTAGTTTCATTTACCCCGATGATAAATGTGTTACAGCACCTTGAAGACTTACTTGATTTGCTTCGAAAAGGCGAAATTGATTACACCAGTAACATGAGCGATCTAGTGCTTCTGCTTATGGATAAAGTAAAAGTGTTTGTTGAAAGTTGTGTGAAATCGGGTCAAGCAGAATATGACGGCGAATTAAATGATGCAGTTATCAAGATTATTTCTGAAATAGATGGCACAAATCAGGATCGTCATGAAGGCTTACTTGCCAAAGCCGTTAATTTGATTGAACCGTCTCGACAATTACAGCAAGACGATGCGTCCGCGCAAAATATGGTTAATTTAACGCGCTCGGGTATTCCTAAAAATTTGACGCCTGAACAACAAGTCGATCTACTGTTTTTTAGAGAACTAATGAAGCCAATTGAAATGCGAGCAGGTTATGCCGAGGGGCGAGGCGATCGAATTGCGCAACTGGCTTTTTATATAAACGCATTAAATGCTAAACCTATCGACGAAGCACAATTAGCGGTAGCTTGTTATATGCATGACTTTGGCATATCTTTTATGCCAGCAGAGGTCGTAAATAAAGAGACTGAATTGACTAGTTTGGAGCAACGTTTATTGCGTTCTCATGTTTATAAAAGCGCGCGTTTGTTGGAAAATTTGAGTATATGGGATGAAGCTAGAAAAATGGTGATGCAACATCATGAACTTATGGATGGCACTGGGTACCCAATGGGGCTCAAAGCTGACGAAATCTGTGATGGTGCTAAGTTAATCGCCATACTAGATAAGTATGATGGTTTAATAAATTCTACTAAGTATAAAAAGCAATCAAAGAAAGATGCGGTCATCACAATCAATAAAGAATTTAAAGGCAAGCTCAGTGGTCATTGGTTGCGTTTATTTAATCTTGGAATGACGAGACTA
The DNA here is from genome assembly GCF_937770335.1 of uncultured Glaciecola sp. GTDB lineage: Bacteria > Pseudomonadota > Gammaproteobacteria > Enterobacterales > Alteromonadaceae > Glaciecola. The sequence goes on along the minus strand of NZ_CALJHY010000001.1, from coordinate 91,563 downwards.
TTGAAGGACTAACTTCAACTCATAAACAAACCCGTTAACAAGCTAGAAAGGGTTTGTATCAAAAAAACGATAAGTACAGCTCAACTGCAGTTTCTGCAGCTTCGACGTCTTTTGATGCAAGCGCTCAGTACCCTCGCTTAATATTAATCTCTGAATCAAGAGGTAAGCCCTGCAATTTTTTACGTAAGTTGTTTTCGAATACCTTAAAGACTAACTCATGTTGACTTGTTGCAGCTGTGTGATTGGTCATGAGAAGGTTTGATGTTTGCCAAAAGGGATGGTCAGTGGATAATGGTTCCGTTTTGAATACATCGATAACAGCGCCTCGTATATTATGGTTATTTAATGCATTGACTAAATCGTTGTCGTCTTTAATGACATTTCCACGTCCCGCATTTATAAATATAGCGTGCGCTCGCATGCTTTCAAAAAATGTTGCATCACAAATGCCGGTGGTCTCAACTGTATGTGGTAGCAAATTGATAATGACATCGACTTTGCTAGCGAATTCATATAACTGAGCTAAATTGAAATGTTCATCGGCCTCAATCGGTTTGCTTGATGCGTTTAAACTATACACGTTCATGCCAAATACTTTGGCAGCTTGCGCTACGTCTTTTCCAATACTTCCTAAACCCATGATCCCCATGGTTTGATGTTGAAGTGTTGGAATACGATATTGTTGCCAGTGGCGCTGTTGCTGATTAGCCATTAATTCAGGAATGTGACGTTGAAAATAAAGTAAATAGGCCATCACATATTCACGCATTTGAGCGCCAAATACGTTTTTTAAACCAGTTAGTTGATAGTCTGTTTTGGGCTTATTAACAAGAGTGTTAACGCCGGCCCAAGTTGACTGTAGCCAAGTAATATTGGGACATTCATCAATATATCGTGACATGATATTTGGATTTGCTAACGCATATTCTATATCATCTAAACAGGCACCATCTGCATGGTCATTCGACCAAATAAGGTCAATATCATTGAACTCACCCGCTAACTGTAAATTATGTAGCGCTTTTTGATAGGCGAGGTACTCTCGGGAAATAATAGCTAGCTTGGGCATACAACATAATCCAAATTTGATGAAATTTACGGTGAAGAAAATGGCATTGGTGCCGATAACATTTCTATCACAGTTGAGAATAATAAGCGAAGTAGATTCTATGTATGATTTCACCATTAACGGTACACTCAACGCACGACTTGACGATGTGTATACTGCTTTTTATGACCCAAATGTACTTGTGCGTTGGTTTGCACCCGGAAATATGATGGTGTCGCAGTTCGTATCAAACTTCATTGAAGGCGGCAACTATCGTTTGATCCTGCAATCCCCTGACGGTTTTCAGCAGACCATCGTGGGTACCTACAAAACCATTAACTTACGCCAAAATTTATATTTTAGTTGGTGTTGGGAAGATACCAACGAGGTCACTCAAGTTGGTATAGAGTTCAACTTTGATAACACCACAACCACATCAATTAAACTCTTTCAAAGTGGCTTTAAGCGTGAAGAAGATATGTTGCACCAGCAATACGGGTGGATAGCATCACTTGAAAAGCTAAGTTTAGTCACACGTCCTGAAGCGATGGTTGCTTAATTCATCGCCAACATTATTCGTTTATTATTATTCAGTTGCTCAACACGTTTTTGAGCAATCAATTTAAACGCTTGTGCATACTTTTTTGCGATTGGGTTTGCTTGCGGCAATTTCACTGTTCGCGGGTTGCGATGCACACCATTAACCAAAAATTCATAATGTAAGTGCGGTCCAGATGCCAGCCCGGTTGAGCCTAGATAACCAATGGTTTGTCCTTGCTTTACGGTCTCACCGTATTTCACTGCGCGTTTGGTGAAATGTAAGTACTTTGTTGTATACCTTTCTCCGTGCTGAACAAAAACATGATGACCATTGTATTTGTCATAGCCCGACTTAATTACTTTACCATCACCTGCAGCCATCACTGGGGTGCCTACTTTACCTGCGTAATCGACGCCACGATGCGCCTTCCATCTTTTCTGCACGGGGTGGAAACGACGTTTTTTAAAACTTGAGCTAATGTATTTAAACGAAACTGGGGCGCGTAAAAAACTTTTACGCATACTATTCCCGTCGGGCGTGTAAAAGTTACCGTCGTCGTATTTTACCGCTTGAAAAACTTCGCCTTGGTTTTTAAATTCAGCCGCAACAATATCGCCGAAACCGATAAATTCTCCATCGATATATTGTTTCTCAAAAATGACATTGAATGAGTCGCCTTCACGTATTTCTTGCGCAAAGTCGATGTCCCAACCAAAAATACCAGCGAGGCGCATTATTTGATTATCGGTTAAGCCTGATTCGGTGCCTGCATTCCAGAAACTGCTGCGGATTTCGCCCTGAGCAAAGCTATGCAATGTTTCGACTTGCTTAATTGATACATCACTAACGAGCTTGCCGTTGGTGTCTTTTTCGACGGCTAAGGTTTCTGTTTTAGACAAAGGATACCGCAACGACACAAACTGATTGGAGTCGTCGACATGAATATAGAGAATATCGTCTGGTTTTATCTTGATTAAATTTTTGGCTAAATCTCCGGCTCTACTAACGTCATAGGTGTCGCGTGCAGTCAAACCCACTTGTGAAAATATTTTGGCTAACGTATCACCACTTTTTACTTTATAGGTTTGCCAGTTATCTATATCATCTTCAGACACAGCGATAGCAGCATCAGCTCTGAGTGCAGGAAGATGCAATTCGTATTCAATGCCCGGTAATAATTGTTTGACCTCAATATTCTTAGAGGCCTTCACTGAGTCAAAGGGGAATAGAATCAAACACACCAAGACTAGCGCGACACATGCAAGTGTCCAACGATGTGGTTTTGGCAGTTGTTTTATTGTATTCGTAATCATACGACCGTAAAATGCTTATTTAGTAAAACGTAAGAATATAATGATTTTGGTCTCGAATCCAGCGTAAAGATTCAATTTACGTGTTGTTATTATCGAAATTTCGAGCGTATTTTCCGTACAGGTAAAATACTTTAACTAAAGTCTAGTAAATTTAGTTAGTTATAAAGTGCTTCACTTTATACTTTTCATTCTACAGGAATAAGTAATGGCAGATTGGCAAACAGCATTCGCAGAGATAAAACGCGGATCAGATGAGATTTTAATTGAAGAAGAGCTTATTGAGAGGTTAAAAGCTGGTAAGCCTTTAAAAATAAAAGCTGGCTTTGATCCTACTGCGCCAGACCTGCATTTGGGACATACGGTTTTAATAAATAAGCTTCGAACATTTCAGCAGTTAGGACATGAAGTTACATTCCTTATTGGAGACTTCACCGGCTTAATTGGTGATCCGACGGGTAAAAATGTAACGCGCAAGCCACTTACTAAGGAACAAGTTCTTGAAAATGCTAAAACTTATCAAGAACAGGTATTTAAAATTCTTGATCCAGCGAAGACCATTATCCGCTTCAATTCTGAGTGGTTCGATAAATTAGGCGCTGCTGGCATGATTAAGCTAGCCGCGAGTCAAACGGTAGCAAGAATGCTAGAGCGTGATGACTTCAAAAAGCGTTATGCGAACGGTCAACCTATCGCTATTCATGAGTTTCTTTACCCATTAGTACAAGGTTGGGATTCTGTTGCGTTGGAGTCTGACGTAGAGTTGGGCGGAACAGATCAGCGGTTTAACCTGCTGATGGGCAGAGAATTGCAAAAAGACCAAGGTCAAAAACCTCAAACTGTAATAATGGTGCCGCTGCTTGAAGGTCTGGATGGCGTGCAGAAAATGTCTAAGTCGTTAAATAATTATATTGGAATTACGGACTCACCAACGGAGATGTTCGGTAAAGTAATGTCGATCTCTGATGAATTAATGTGGCGTTATTATGATTTGCTTAGTTTTAAACCGATCGACGAAATCGAGCAGCTTAAAATCGATACGCAAAACGGTAAAAACCCACGCGATATTAAAATTGCATTAGCACAGGAACTGATTGCACGTTTTCACAGTGAAGCTGACGCAGACGTTGCATTGCAAGACTTTATTCAACGCTTCCAGAAAAATGCGATACCGGATGAAATGCCTGAAGTCGAAATTACAATGGACGCCGAAGGTATTGCTATCGGGAACTTGTTGAAACAGGCAGATTTGGTTGCTTCAACATCAGACGCGATGCGAATGATTAAGCAAGGTGCTGTAAAAGTCAATGGTGAAAAAGTGAGCGATACACGATTAGTTTTGCATGAAAAAGGCGAAAATGTGTATCAGGTAGGTAAGCGTAAATTTGCTCGAATTAAGTTAGTATAAAAAAAGGATTAGTTAAGAAAATTAGTACGCAATGGCCACCTAGCGCTAATGTCAGTTTATGTTAATACCTTCTAAACACACTCCTGTTTTTTCGAGTGCGTTTAGAAGTCAAAACAAAGACACTCAATCTTTGTTAAGTGCGCTAATCAGCAGAACAAAAAAGCATAATACTAGATTAAATAGAGGTAATTGTAACGTTAGTGGCATGCTATATATTAATGTCACTGCAGGTAACCAAACAATCCAGGTACTGAAAATAGTCGCTGGTAACTTTTCTTTAAAAAAACTCACTCTTAACTCGTTTCGTGTTTTTTGCCCATTAAAGTTACTTTCTCGCCAGACATACATCGCAGTGATAAATGGACTCGTAATAAAAACGCTAAATACAAATTGGTCTAACAAGGTCTTTTTGACAATAGTTGTAAGATCAACACCCTCGCCAAAAATAAAAGCCTGTAATTGATAAAAGCTATCAATCAGCCAACCCATGAATGCCCACAACAGAATATTGAAAAGGAGATGCGAAATAACGTGCGTAGTTACCCGTTTCTTTAAAAATAAAATAACAAACGGGAGTAATCCGCCAAAAATCGCGGTTGAGATGATTGCAAATGAGGTGCTGTATTTTAGTTTTAATGCGCCAATAAAATCAAAAGTAGGTTGCGCCGGAGCATAAAAGAAATAGAGTAGCACGATGCTAAGCGCAAACACCTGCAGGACCACTCCAGGCAAGAAGTTTACTTTAATCGCTTGCTTTATTTTTGCTCTGACATTGATTGCCTTTATGATGGAGGTCAACGACTGTCACGCATTTTATTTATCCAACTGATTGGTTGGTCTGCCTTCCGCTTCCCAGCCTAACATGTCACCGTCCAGATGCATCACATTAGTAAAGCCATTCTCTTCTAATAGGGTAATCGCTTTGCCTGCTCTAAAGCCGGACCGACAATATACAACAACCCCAGAATCTTTAAATTCAGAGAGGCTAGATAAACGAGTTTCTATCTCGTTAAGGGGGATATTAACCGAGGTCGGAATATGACTATTGGTGTATTCCTCAACCGTTCTTACATCTAACAACAAGCGCTCGGATTTTTCCATGGCTAACATAGCTTCCGCGTTAATGTCTGTTGATGCCATCGTTACAACTGAAACGAAAACTAAGCAGACACAAGTGAGTAGCTTAACGATAGATCTTTTACTTTTTGTCAGGATTGAGTTTTTCATTGTGTTTATTCCATTTAATTTTTTGCACGATGTTATTTGATTTATTGCATCTAACTATATTAGCTCTATATTCTAAAGATACACAGTTTTGCATAACAAGGCTAACTCAGGCAAGACTCTTGGTGTAAACCTATGCAGGGCATCTGGATTTACTATGACCACTGTGGGGTCAAAAACGTGTAAATGAGGAGCCCAAAACTCAGTTACAGAAGCTGCATTTTGGTGGGTTGCAGCAATGACAATCTCAGGTTGCTTCCTAATAATATCTGCAACAGAGAACTGTGCGTAGGCCGTTGGGAGCTGTGCATAAATATTTTTAATATTGCACAGCGAAAGTAGCGAATTGAGCCATCTATCCCTTCCCATACCGCTTAATGGTTGTTGACTCATATAATACAGCGCACTTGCTTCTTTGTTAGCGTATAGGGTCCTAATCAGTTCGGCTTGTGTCCTCATTTCTTCGTGCAGTTTTTCACTTTTTGATACTGCATTAAGGACTTTTCCTAAACTAAGGATCTCCTGCATGAGTGTTTCAATATTTATTGGGGAGGAACGAAAAACGGGATAACCTAATTGTTCTAGGCGAGCAATATCTTGGGCTTTGTTACCACCTTCCCAAGCAAGAATAAGGGTAGGCTTTAATCGAATGATTGCTGAAATATCAGCACCTTGGTAGTTTGCTATCGATGGTAATTTAACCGAGCAACGTTTATCAATACAACCTTGAGAATAAGGATAATCACTATACTCACTTACCCCTGTTAGTTGCTTTTCTTTACCCAGTGCAAATACAATTTCAGTAAGGTGCGGGGACAAGCTCACAATACGTTGTTTGTCGTTTTCAGCATGGCTCGGCAACGCACCTAATGATAATACTATAAGCAGTACAATTGGACTGCTCTTTGTTGCTGTACTTTTAATGATGACGACTAGTTTGATGAGCGCATAAAATAAATAGGAGTTAAAAAGGACGATAAGTGAGCTCTCTTTGGTTGTTTATATACTAGTGAAAAGAGTATTGATTATTAGGCAAGTTAACAGCAAGAGCAATAGATTAACCGCGAGAACACGATTTACAATAGCGATTACGTTAGGCATAAATTGCGCGGTTGGCTCACCTCTACCAATATATTTAGTTCGGCGTACTTTTGTACCCTTATAAAACACAGCGCCACTGAGGTTAACATCTAGTGCAAAATGATTTGCACGGAGTAATATTGCGCCGTGAGATTCATTCCAATGGCTCGTCAGTCTTTGTGCCTTAAGATAAGAAAATAGTGTAAAACCACGATTTAGTAAGATGCATAATAAAGAATTTAATCGAATAGGCAGCCATTGAAAAAGCATGACTAACTTTGCCACCGGCTTTCCAAATTCTCGGTAGGCGTCAATTTTAGTGTTCCAAACGAGGTGTAATTCATAACATAATCGATAGGTAAGTAAAGTAAATGGGCCAAAAACGATAAATAAGAAGGAACACACTAACGCTTGATAATGAAAACGAAGTAACAGGGTTTCAATCGCCGCTTTACTTACTCCAACGTCAGACAGCATTGCGGTTTCTCGCAATACCATAGGTGCCAATAAATCTTTTGCTAGCTTTTTTTTACCGGTTAGTAATGCTTGTCGAATGTGTTGGAAACGCTGGATATGAGATGAAAACTGGATACATAAATATAAAATAATGGCATCAAATAACTCTGGGTAATAAACGAACTCTCTAAAGATAACTAAAATAAGCAGGTTGGGCATGATTATCATGAATGCGGCAAGCGACCCGGATATCCAAAATTGTGTTTTTTTAGGCAGTAATTTTGCAGCCAAAGAGTCAGTAGGGCAAACTCTGTCTGCCATTCTGGTCCCTAATAAACGAACGAAAGCAAGCGGATTTATCCGAGTAGGTAGGCACCAAAATCGCTCGAAAACGACTACAGCGCATAAAATGAACCAAGGCGAAATAGCTGGGGTCGTAATAAAACTGATGAGACTGTCCATGGATTAGCTAAGGGCTTTTACCATTCCCATCACCAACTGTGCGCTGTTTTTGGCCGCTTTTTCTAAATATGCTTGGAATGAAAGCGTGGATGTTTTGCCTGCTATATCCGATAAACTGCGAATTACTAGAAATGGAATACCCATTAAATAAGCCGTTTGTGCAATAGCAGCTCCTTCCATTTCCACAGCCATCATTGAAGGAAATTTTTGTTGCGTTGCCAATGCTAGTTCATCACTTCCAACGAAACTGTCACCAGAGCAAACTAAGCCTTTCTTCACTTTTACACCTTTAATTTGCTTGGCTGATTTATCTGCTGCCTCAATTAACTGCTCGTTGCAGACATAGTTTTCAGGCATACCAGCGCATTGTCCTGGCACGTAGCCAAATACTGTTAAATCTACGTCATGATGAGTTACTACATCGCTAATCACAATGTCACCAATATTTAGTTCTTTATCAAAGCCGCCGGCCGAGCCGGTATTGACAACAAAATCAGGTTCAAATTTGTCGATAATCATCGTTGTAGCAACCGCTGCTGCCACTTTCCCTATACCGCACTTGACCAAAACAATATCATGGCCATGCAGCTCACCAGTAAAAAAGACTAAATGCGAGTAAGTGACTTCTTGTAAGTGCGCGAGTGATTCCTTAATGAGTTTAACTTCCTCATCCATCGCTCCTAAGATTGCTATTTTCATGTATTTTCTCTTTGTTCAATTAACGAGAAGTTTACTAAGCATGCGCAGAAACGCAAGAAATCATATGAAATCTTGCGTTAATTAATCGCGAAGGTTTACGCAGCTACTTGTCTTGATGAACGAACGGGGCGAGTAGGACGCTTGGTTGGGGTAAATAGACTGGGTGTCTCTTCAACTGCCTGCATTGGGAGCTTACCCTGACGACGTCTAAGTGGCATGATTTTCGCTTCAATACATGCTTTGATATCTTCAATTTTGTAGCCGTGCTGTGCTTTTATGCGTGCATGAGGAATACCTGCTGAGTCCAGCGCACCGGTAATAAAAAAGTCTCGGGTTGTTTTGTGACCTTCTCTGCCTAGTGAGTGTACAAGATCTAATGCCAATACTGGGGTCATATCAGTTTTACTTACTAAAACAAAATCGAGTTGTTTACCACCAGCTCGCAACAATGCGCTTTTTGCCATTTTTTTATTGGTGTTTTTGCGCAAAGCCAAAACATCGGTCAGTTTGACCCGACACATAACTCTAAATTCATTGCCTACTGCTTTTTCAATCATATCGAGAAATTGATGTTCAACAGGAGAAAAAAGTTGAGACTTACTCGTAAAGGGAAAACTAACCTCCTCAACACTGAATTTTACAGCAACAATAGCAACAACTATTAATACCATAATAAGTACCATTGCAAATTCCATAATAACTCCTAATACATTAGTTAGTATCTTCAATTTTGTAGTGAGGAAGAAACTCATCAAGACCAAATCAAAATGCAATGAGAACGTTCCCATTGCATTTTGGATAACTGCAATTGATGTGCCAATAGATATTGTTAGTTGAAAATACACAGTAGGAGAGTAAGAACGTAGTTTTTTTCTGGGTGTTCTTAAATTTATATAAGCCGTCTATAGTGAAAATAAAGTGGGTGCTTATAATTATAAATACCCGTATTTATTAGTGAGTTATGTTCGTAACAACATGAAATATATAAGTTTTATGAAATGGGTGACTTAACGAGAATGTCAACCTGAGTGCCACCTCCGTCTTTAGAAATGATTAAAATTGTGTTGTTGTCAGCACTTTTTAGCATTGTTCTTTTCTTAATTTTCTTCGGTTCAATAAAGCTGTCAGAAGACGCTAAATAATACTGAACGACCTCTTCCGGTGTTTGCGGAATAAATAAAATCATAGATGCCGGAAAGTCGGCGGCAAATATTTGACACAATTTGCCGTTGACCGGAATACTGACCTTATTAAAGTTCTCTGGGCACCCTTCGCTGCGAATTGCTACATTGACATTAGCACTTACGTTGTCAGTTACCTGACGCGTTTCCGGAATATTCAATGTCGTATCATCAGACATGCTATCGGGTGAAGTTTGTGTGTATGTTGAAAGGTTAGCTAAAAGCATTGGCGCTTGCTCTTCCAAAATTGAAATAGAAGCAACTTCTTCGGTTTCTGCTATTTCAAGTTCAACAAATTCAGTCTCTGGAGTTTCGGTTTCTGCTATTTCAAGTTCAACAATCTCAGTAGCTTGAGTTTCGGTTTCTGCTATTTCAAGTTCAACAAACTCGGTCACTGGAGCGTCGGTTTCTGATATTTCAAGTTCAATAAATTCAGTCTCTATCTCTGCAAACCCAGTCCCTAAAAGTTCAGGTTCTTCAACTTCGGTATCAGCAATTTGAATTTCGTTGTTCAGCTCTTTTGCAATAGCTGCCGGTAATGCTGGAAGAGCAGTCTCTGCTAGTTCGGTTATGTCATTGGAAATCTGGTTATTTACGTCGCTGGATGGGTCAACTGTTTCTTCAATGGGCGTAAATCCGGATCCATCGGCAGCTAGCGCTGTAGCCTCTTGATATGCATCTAGCTCTTCGACACTCACAATATCTGTTACGGCATAGTCTTGAGCTATGACGACAGATTTGGGCTCTTTTGAGATTGTAGGCGCAGATAATTCGTATTTTGCTTCGCTCGTAATAGCTAAACCAGCTAGAATTAATTCAGCAACGGATTTTTGTGAGTAATCTACCTTATTAATGGGTATCTGTTTAGGCACTGATCTGCTTGTATTAGATGACTGTTTGCCGGTATAAGATGCTAATTGAAGGTTACTGCTCCGAGAATCTAGTAATGCAGTTAATGCTTGCTCTACTTGAACTGGCGTTTTTAACTTTGTATTGATTTGATTAGCTGTCGCAGATGCTGATAAAGAGGCGATGACAACAACAGCCACTGCGCTTAGCAGCAGTTTGGCTAATGATCTGTGCTGGATATTTGTGGCTTTCATTGAATTTCTCACTGTGTTCACCTGCCTTAAATGCTGACTCTCGCTAAATAACTGTTTGCGTCACCAATACTAAAAACTAGTACCCGCTTTTATCACTTTTGCACTCTGCAATAAATTGGTGAGGTTACCTTACAACACGCAATCGCAAGTGATGCCCTTTCATACGCACTATAAAAGTGTCATCGACAGGATACTAGCTGTGCTAAAGGTTTGTAGTCTGCTAGATAATAGCTAGGTATATTAAGTAATAACCTAATGAGGCACTTGAACAGCGCTTGAGTATGACTTTAAGCCACTTGTGATCTATTTTGAACGAGGTTGAAATACACAAAAAAGGCGACAGCGCGGCAAAGCATTTATTTTCTTTTGCTGCACGATCGCCTAATTAGTATCGTTATTTTTATAGGTGAGGTTAATTAAATACCCATGTAGTCAAGTATACCATCTGCCGCCTTGCGACCTTCATCTATAGCTGTCACGACCAGATCTGAACCTCGGACCATATCACCACCTGAGAATATCTTAGGGTTAGATGTTTGGAAAGCGAAGCGACCTTTTGCAGGAGCTCTTACTCTACCTTTTTCATCTAGCATGATACCGAACTCGCCAAACCAAGGAGCTGGACTAGGCTGGAAACCAAAAGCAATAATGACCGCATCTGCTTCTAAAACATGCTCTGAATCAGGAATTTCAACTGGACGACGACGTCCTGCTGAATCCGCATCGCCCATTTGTGTTTTAACTACCCGAACGCCTATGGTATTGCCTTTTTCATCCACCGCAATATCGAGAGGTTGCAAGTTAAATTGAAAATGCACTCCTTCTTCTTTGGCATTAACTACTTCACGCCTTGAGCCTGGCATACTCTCTTCGTCTCGACGGTATGCGCAAGTCACCGACTCGGCATTTTGACGAATAGAGGATCTAACGCAATCCATTGTTGTATCACCACCGCCAAGCACGACTACTTTTTTACCTTTCATATCGATAAAGTCAGCTGGGGATTTTTCGATGCCCATTACGCGATTAATATTAGCGATAAGAAAGGGAAGTGCTTCATAAACGCCTGGTGCACTTTCATTTTCAAAGCCACCTTTCATTGACTTATATGTACCCATTCCTAAGAAAACGGCATCGTAGCTGTCTATTAAGTCTTGAAATTGAACATCCTTACCAATTTCGGTGTTCAAAACAAATTCAATACCCATATCAGAGAATATTTGATGACGTAGTTTAATAACTTCTTTTTCTAGTTTGAAAGATGGAATACCAAACGTTAGTAATCCGCCTATTTCTTCGTATTTATCAAAGACAACAGGCTTAACTCCGTTTCTCACTAATACATCCGCACAAGCCAAACCTGCAGGACCGGCACCAACAATAGCTACTTTTTTATCGGTCCAAACAACGTCGGACATATCTGGACGCCACCCCATTTTAAATGCAGTGTCGGTAATATATTTTTCTATACTACCGATAGTGACAGCACCAAAATCGTCGTTTAGCGTGCATGCGCCTTCACACAAACGGTCTTGCGGACAAACACGACCACAAACCTCAGGTAGACTATTGGTTTTATGTGAAAGCTCGGCAGCTTCAATAATTCTGCCTTCTTTTGCGAGCTCTAGCCATTGCGGAATGAAGTTATGTACTGGACATTTCCATTCGCAATAAGGATTACCGCAGTCCAAGCAGCGGTCCGCTTGTCCTTCTGTTTGCGATTTAGACAAGGGTTGATAAATTTCACCAAAATCTTCTTTTCTAACCATAATTGGTTTTTTCGGAGGATCGATGCGTTCAACGTCTACAAATTGATATATATTTTTAGCCATAATATTTTTCCCTTCTTATTGCGCTTGTACGCGAAGTTCTGCAGTAGAACGGCTGATATGGCCAAGCAAATTTTTGACGTCACTGGTTTTAGGCTTAATGAGCCTAAAGTTTTTACTTTCTTCAGCGAAATTAGTAAGCAATGCTAGTGAGTGGTCACTACCAGTTTCTTCGTAATGGCGATTGATGAGGCCACGCAAATGCTCAGATAAAATAGGTTTGTCGTCAACATTCATAATGTCAACAAGGTCTTCATTCACTCTATTATCTATATCATTGAATTCATCATACAAATAGGCAAAACCACCTGTCATACCGGCACCGAAATTTATTCCAACACTACCAAGGCAGGCCACAATACCACCGGTCATATACTCACAACCGTTATCACCCATACCCTCAATAACCGCTACTGCGCCTGAATTACGCACAGCAAAACGCTCACCAGCACGACCTGAGGCGAAAAGCTTTCCGCCGGTTGCGCCATATAAACAAGTATTACCCATAATGGTACTGCTATGAGTGTCAAATGACACATTACGCGGTGGATGAATGACTAGCTTTCCACCAGCCATGCCTTTCCCTACGTAATCATTAGCATCACCAATTAAGCGCATGTTCAAACCGCCTGCGTTCCAAACACCAAAGCTTTGGCCTACGGTACCCGTTAATGTTAGTTGAATAGGGTTATCTACCATGCCTTGGTTGCCATGTATGCTGGCAATATAGCCAGATAACGTTGCACCAATACTTCGATCCGTATTACGAACATTGTAAGTTGCCTGCGCTCCTTCCAAGCTTTCAACAGCATGTTTGTTGTCTTCTAAAATTCGTTTGTTCAATACGCCTTTATCAATTGGTTCATTATTTGTTCCTGTCGAAAACAAACGAGTGTGTTTGCCGGCTTCTGGTTTAACTAAAAGGGGTGATAAATCAAGGCGTTGCTGTTTAGCCGTTTTGCCTTCCACCAGAGTTAATAATTCCGTTCTACCTACCAAATCTTCAAAATTAACGACACCTATACTTGCCATAATTTCGCGCACTTCTTCTGCGAGAAATTTAAAGTAATTCATTACCATTTCTGGTAAACCAATGAAGTAATTTTCACGCAAGGCTCGATCTTGTGTTGCAACTCCTGTCGCGCAATTATTCAAGTGACAAATACGTAAATATTTGCAACCTAAGGCGACCATAGGACCAGTGCCGAAGGCAAAGCTTTCCGCACCTAGAATTCCAGCTTTAACTACGTCCAAACCCGTTTTCAAACCACCATCAGTTTGTAACCGAACTTTGTGGCGCAAACCGTTTTCAACCAGTGCTTGCTGTGTCTCAGCTAAACCCAATTCAAAAGGACTACCGGCATATTTAACTGACGTTAATGGACTCGCTCCAGTGCCGCCATCGTATCCAGAAATTGTAATTAAATCGGCATATGCTTTCGCCACACCAGTCGCAATAGTACCTACACCCGGTTCAGACACTAATTTTACTGAAATCAGCGCTTTAGGATTGACCTGTTTAAGGTCAAATATAAGCTGTGCTAAATCTTCAATTGAATAAATATCGTGATGAGGCGGCGGTGAAATTAGGGTGACACCGGGCACTGAAAAACGTAAATCAGCAATGTATTTATTCACTTTATCACCAGGTAACTGGCCACCTTCGCCTGGCTTAGCGCCTTGTGCTACTTTAATTTGAATAACGGTCGCATTCATTAAATAATGAGGGGTTACACCAAAGCGCCCAGAAGCTACTTGCTTTATTTTACTGTTTTTTTCCGTATTGAAACGAGCCGGATCTTCACCACCTTCACCTGAATTGGATTGCCCGCCTAAACGGTTCATTGCAATTGCGAGCGCTTCATGTGCTTCTGGGCTTAATGAGCCCATTGACATCGCCGCAGTGTCAAAGCGTGGATATAAATTTTCTGCAGGTTCAACCTGATCAATATGAATAGCTTGTTTAAAGCTCTTGATTTCCATTAGATCGCGTAAATGTGCAGGAGCTCTGCCATTCACTAGACTGCTATATATTTTATAATCTTCATAGTTTCCGCTGACAACTGCTTTTTGCAATGAGGTCACTACATCCGGGTTATAAGCATGATATTCCCCGCCGTGAACATATTTTAACAAGCCACCATGAGAAATTTGTTTACGCTTTAGCCAAGCAACTCTTGATAGATTGATTAAATCTTGTTCGAAATCAATAAATGAAGCACCTTGGATGCGGCTTGGTACTCCTCTAAAGCAAAGGGATATGACGTCACTACTAATACCCACAGCTTCAAATAATTTAGAGCTTCTGTAACTGGCAATCGTGCTAATGCCCATTTTCGACATTATTTTATACAATCCTTTGTTTATTCCTTTACGGTAATTCAACACGGCCTGCATAGGAGTAAGATCTAACTCTTTCTTTTCGACCATTTGTTCGATAGTTTCGTATGCTAAAAACGGATAAATAGCCGTTGCACCTAAGCCAATGAGTACGGCAAAATGATGGGGGTCTCTAGCTGAAGCTGTTTCTACGACAATGTTGGCATCGCAACGCAGCGCGCTATCAATGAGTCTGCGTTGAACTGCCCCAACAGCCATGGCCGCTGGGATGGGGAGGGTACGCGGGCTAATGTCTCTGTCGGTAAGCACGACAAAAACGGCGCCGCGTTCACGAACAGCAGCTTCTACTTCATCACAAATACGCGTAATTGCCGCAGCAAGCCCTTCTTCAGGTAGATAATTGAGTTGAATTTTTTCATTGTAATAGTGCTTTGCGTCGAGTTCGCGCAGCTGTTTTAAGTCGGTATACATAAGAATAGGTGACTGAAAAAGTACCCGGTTTGCATAGCCACTCGTTTCATTAAATACGTTTTGCTCACGACCGATGCAAGTTGCTAACGACATAACGTGGTTTTCACGTAATGAATCAATCGGCGGGTTCGTCACTTGCGCAAATTGTTGCCTAAAGTAGTCGTATAAGGTCCGGTTATTCGACGACATAACAGCCATAGGGGTATCGTCGCCCATGGAACCTACTGCTTCTTGGCCATCTTTTGCGAGTACCTTTATTATTTGCTGCATCTCTTCATAACTGTAGCCATGCAGTTTGTGGTAGGTCGCCATCGTGTTGTCATCAAACGCGCGTTGGCCTATTTTACTATGGTCTGCACTTTCAACCGGAACAAGGTGCTTGATATTACTGTCCAGCCATTCTTTGTAAGGATGGCGAGACTGTAAGTCTTCGTCAATTTCATTAGTACGCCAAATTTTACCGGTATAGGTGTCTACCGCTAGCATTTCACCTGGACCGACGCGGCCTTTTTCAATGACATCTTCTTGCTTATAGTCCCAAATGCCAATTTCAGAAGCGAGTGTAATAAGACCATCTTTTGTAATGACATATCTAGCGGGGCGTAATCCGTTTCTATCCAAGTTACACGCAACATGGCGACCATTGGTAAGCACTATACCGGCCGGACCATCCCATGGCTCCATGTGCATTGAGTTAAATTCATAAAATGAACGTAATTTGTCACCCATGGTTTTGTTATTTTGATATGCCGGTGGCACTAATAAACGCATTGCACGGAATAGATCCATTCCGCCTGCCAAGAATAGCTCGAGCATATTATCAAGCGAACTTGAGTCAGAACCGTCTGAATTTACAAAAGGAGCGGCATGCATTAAGTCGGGTATCAACGGCGTTGCAAACTTACCTTCGCGCGCAGCAGCCCAATCGCGATTGGCCTTTATCGTATTAATTTCACCGTTGTGTGCTAAGTATCTAAACGGTTGAGCAAGCGGCCACTTGGGTAATGTGTTGGTTGAAAAGCGCTGGTGGAATACGCAAATGCTTGATTGTAAATTTTCATTAGCAAGGTCAAGATAAAAAGTAGGCAAGTCTTTGGGCATGACCAAGCCTTTATATATGGTTACCAACCCTGATAAACAAGCAACATAAAAGTCGGGGTCATCTGCTAAGCGTTTCTCGGCTCGGCGTCTTGCCATATAGAGCCGACGCTCTAAATCATCTGTTCTCCACCCATTAGGGCAGTTAACAAAGACTTGTTCAATTTGTGGAACGCCAGTTAGAGCCAAATCACCAAGGACAGTCTTATCAACAGGAACGACTCGCCAGCCTAAAATTGGCAACATTTCGCGCTCTATTTCTTCATTAAGAATTTGTCGAGATTGTTCAGCTAGCGTTGGGTTTTGACTTAAGAAAATCATGCCCACGCCATAGTCTTTGGTTAGCTTCCAGTCTCTGTCTTGGGCAATTTGTTGATAAAAAGCGTCGGGCTTTTGCAATAAGAGTCCACAACCATCTCCTGTTTTACCGTCGGCGGCTACTCCGCCGCGATGCTGCATTCTGTCTAACCCTTCAATTGCCGTTTTGACTAGCTGGTGACTTGCTTCACCTGTTGTATGTGCAATTAGTCCAAAACCACAATTATCTTTAGAATCATTTTGATGATACAAACTCATATTTTTTCTCCTTCCTCGATAGACCTTTCCGAGGCACGTTGTCCTTGAACAAGCGTGATACTTGATAAAAAAGCGACGGAATCGCTGTATTTCGTTTTATTATTATTATTTGAGTTTTTTGCTGCCGACTATGACCGAATTTTTGAGCCGTTTTGACATTCAGTTATTTCGAATCTTTATGCATTCAAAACGGGAGACACAAAATACCTATTCCCTGCAAAGAAATCAATTATAAATAGAAATAATATCAACATTTATTTCGTGAATGTTGATATTATTCAATAATAATAAGGGAAGCACGGCATCCTAGTCTGAGAAAAACCTAAATTCTGGCGTTTTTCCTATAGATAACATTAAATATTAGTTTTAACATCATGGCATGAATGTTGAATCCATCAAGGTTTAAAGTCTTATTTTTTGAATGAAAATGCAAAGTTAGCTACATAAATATTATATATTGTAGTGCTTATTTAGCCTGAAGTTATTTCTTTATTGTCACTTATTTTACATTCTTGGTAGCATAGCGTTCTACCTTTAGTTTTAGACGATTTCTTTTTATGTACTTAAAAACACCTAATGATTCTTGGGCAATCAAATTTGCAAAATTTGTTGACCGTTTTGGGACCTTAAAAATCAGTATTGTATTTGTCATATTTACTCTTCTATTTACCGTCATGGGTTCTTACTTGATAAGAACTAGTTTAGGCAGTCAAATTGAAACGGTGGACTTCATTAGTCCGCTGGTACTAACCTTATTGAGTGCACCTTGGCTATTGTTCTTTTTTAGTAAATTAATTAAACAGCTCGAACATAGTCGAATTAATTTAGAAGAAGCTGTCAGCCAATTAGAGCGACTGCGAAAACATGACGTTATCTTAAATCGTGAATTGCAGAACAATATTCGCCAATTAAATCATGAAATAGAGCAGCGTCGTAACGCTCAATCCGAGCGTGAACTTGTTTTTGAAGAGTTAGAGCGAGAAATAAAAGAAAAGTCGGAACAAGAAATGGAAGCAAGAAGAATGTCTACTTTGACGCGCTCTATTATTGATGCATCTCCTGACTTAATTTATTACCGTAATGAAGAAGGGCGCTTTGCCGGTTGTAATCGCGTTGCAGAGGAAGTTACAGGTAAAACGGAAGCGGAATTATTAGGGTTAACACCACATCAAGTTTACGATGAACAACTTGCTCAGCAAGTCGCAGCGAGTGACCATGAAGTATTAGAGACAAATGCAAGTTTGACACAAGAACTCTGGTTACAGTTTGCTGACGGACGCCGGCGCTTTTTTGAAATGCGCAAAGTACCATTTTTTGATCACGATGGGCACCGATTAGGATTATTAGCATTTGGCCGTGATATGACCGATCGTAAACAGGCGGAAAGTGCAATTGCGCAAGCCAGTAAAGACAAAACTAAGTTTATCGCTACTATTAGTCATGAACTGCGCACGCCATTAAATGGTATTGTTGGTTTGAGTCGAATGTTGCGAGACACCCAATTAAGCAAAGAGCAATTTGATTGGGTAAGCACTATCTACGCGAGTTCAATTACGTTAGGCAATATTTTTAACGACATCGTTGATCTCGATAAGCTTGATAGAGACAAAGTTGAGATCGATCTGAAAACGGTTAACTTGCGTGAATTTACGAATGAAATTAGTAGTATTGTGGGCCTGTTAGCACAAGAAAAAAGCTTAACCTTCCAATCTGAAATACTTGAGCCCATACCGGTTTCCATTGAAGCCGACGGAACACGGTTGCGTCAAGTACTGTGGAATATACTGTTTAATGCAATTAAGTTCACCCAAAAAGGGGACGTGAAGCTCACGGTTGAGGCGACTGAGCAAGGCGCAGGCAACGCTAAAGTGACCTTCAGGATCACTGATACGGGTGTTGGCATCCCGGCGGGTGAGTTGGATAAAATATTTGCTATGTATTATCAAGTTGATCACCCCGACCATAAATCTGCAACTGGAACAGGTATAGGACTGGCAATTTGTAAACAGATGGTTGATAAGATGGGCGGTGAAATCCTTTTGCACAGCGTCGTTGGCCAAGGCACCTGTTTTGAAATCGTGTTGCCGGTGGCAATTAGTCAGCAACAAGCCAGAATGGCTGAGCTAGAAGTCAGTAACTTAAATATTCTGTTGGTTGAAGACATTGAGTTAAATGTACTTGTTGCTAAAGCGCTATTAGAAAAATTAGGACAACGAGTCGAGGTTGCTATGACCGGAGCCGCCGCAATTGAAATGGCTCGAAAAACTGAATATGACCTGATTTTACTTGATATCCAACTCCCCGATATGAGTGGCTTTGACGTAGCAAAAGTGCTTCATGAAGAAGAGTTAGTATTACAAACGCCAATAGTCGCATTGACTGCGAACGTTATTAAAAAACGTCAAGAATATTTGCAAAATGGCATGGACGATATCATTACTAAGCCGATCAAAAAGAGCCGAGTGATCGAAGTGTTCAATGAATTGTTTGGTGAAGAGCAGAAAAATGATGAAAGGCGTCCAACAAGCAAAGTAGTTAGTATTCCTAAAGTAGATAAGATATTAGATGTTGATATGTTGCAGATGCTGATTGATACCATTGGTGAGGATATGGTAAGAACAAGTTTAGGCATATTCAAAGACAAAATACCTGAGTATATGGAATTATTGAGTGTCTCTCTTGCAGCAAATGAAAAGGCTGAAGTCTGCTCTCAAGCTCATAAAATTAAAGGTGCAGCCGGTTCAGTTGGCTTATTGCGAGTGCTACAAACGGCAAACAAAATTCAAGACGGAGATCACCCTGCGTGGTGGGAAAACGTTCATGATTGGGTCGAGGAGCTGGAAATGGCAATCGATAAGGACGTTGAGCACTTGATTGAATGGGTTAACGCTAACAAGATAGATGACTAAACCCGAGTTCACGCTCATATTGATAGGTATCGAGAATAAGAATGAAAATAAGTTACCCGATACCATCTGGCGAAAATAAGATTGAATTAGAAATAAAGCGCAGTAAATTCATTGCTTATGCGATTAATGCCACCGATAGGGAACAGGCTGACGCCTTTGTAAAGCATCTAAAGAATACTAACCCTAGGGCTAATCACGTTTGTTGGGCCTATATAGCCGGCTCGCCCGAGACCACTGAGCGTTCTATGAGTGATGATGGTGAGCCAAGTGGCACCGCTGGAATGCCTATGTTGAAAGTACTGCAATATAGTGGATTGGGTGATATAGCGGTTGCCGTAGTGAGATACTTTGGCGGTACAAAGCTAGGAACAGGAGGTTTACAGCGGGCATATTCAGATGCTGTTGTTCAAGTATTAGAAGATTTACCATTAACGCTAAAAGTGAGTCGACTTCAATTGAGAATTGAATATGACTATAGCTTCCAAGGAGCGATCAGTCGATTACTGCAACACTATGCCGTCCAAGAACTTGTAGAAACGTATCATAGCAGTGTTATTAATAGTTTTGCGGTAGCGGTCACTGAAGCTTCTGCATTAGAAGCAGAGTTGATTAATATCACATCCGACAATATTGTTGTTTGCCGACCTGATGAATAGGCCAATATCGTTTATTGTATAAGCTGATTTGTTAAATAACCTTATTAGCGAGTGCATACCAATTAAATCAAGAATAAGGTAGCGGTACCTAAAAACGCGAATATACCAACAACGTCTGTGATTGTCGTCAATATAACACTACCGGCGAGAGCTGGGTCAATGTTCAATCTCTTCATAATAATCGGTAAAGTAGCGCCAGCCAAACCTGCTGCAATCATGTTCATCAGCATTGCGAAGGCGATCACAACACCAAGCATAAAGTCTTGTTTCCACAGTGCGATAACTGAGGCGATAAGCGTTGCCCATATGATGCCATTTAAGAAACCAATTGCCAGTTCCTTCTTAACTAACCAGACCGCGTTACTTTGACTTACATGACCTAAAGCCATACCACGAATTACTAGCGTGAGCGTCTGATTACCGGCTACACCGCCCATGCTTGGTACTATGGTATTCAAAATTGCTAATACGGCGAGTTGACTTAATGTTGCTTCAAATAAATCGCTTACTGCTGCAGCCATTAACGCAGTTACTAAATTAACACCAAGCCAAATTGAACGACGTTGTGTACTTTTCCCAACGGGAGCAAATGTATCTTCTTCATCATCGAGACCGGCCATACTCATCATTGAGTGTTCAGCATCTTCGCGAATTATGTCGACCACGTCATCAATTGTGATACGGCCTACCAACGTTTTATTTGCATCTATGACCGGCGCTGAAAGCCAATCGTAACGTTCAAACATACCAGCAACTTCACTATCGCTCATGTTAACAGGAATGGTTTTTGCCTCTTCATTCATGATTTCATTTACGCTGATATTAGGTGATGAGGTCAGTAGCTTTGTGACCGGCACTGTGCCGATTAAATTATCGTGACTATTAACAACGTATAAGGTGTCAGTATTTTCTGGTAATTCACCTTTCAAACGCAAATAGCGCAATACAACGTCAATAGTGACATCTGGTCGTAAAGTGATAGTGTCGGTGTTCATCATGAATCCGGCTGTATCTTCACCATAAGAGAGGGCTTTTTCTGCACGCAAACGGTCTTGCGCATCCATTGATTTCAAAATGCTTTGCAGAACCGGATCGGGCAGAGAGCTTAGGGTTTCAGCTAAGTCATCCGTATCCATGTCTTCAAGTGCATCGACGACACTTGAGGGCACCATTTTAGAGATAATACCATTACGAACATCTTCTGATAACTCTTCAAGTACATCACCATGAAAGTCAGCATCAATGAGTTGCCAGAGTTCATTTCGGGTCTTGCTGGGGCTAGACTCTAATAAAAGAGCAACGTCACCTGGTTGCAGATCATGCAGTAACTGTCGAACTTGTACAAAAGTCCCATCGCTAAGCGATTCGCTTATCGAGCTTAATTGACCCTGCACATTTTTTAGTTCAAAAGTTTCAGCCATAAGACCCTATTATTATTGTCGCCAAATCTGGATTGAAAGCCGAAATGAAGAGAAAGCTGCAACAACTTGTGAGCTCAAACTATAGTATAACATTAACCTTGTAAATATTAGCTAGTTTAGATGGGCTTTTACAACGGAAGCATTAATAGAAAATTTCACAGAGGTTAACTGGGGTTGTCATTATTCGTCTTCGTTAAACTTATTTACGATCAAGTTTTCAATCGCTTGCATCGCATTCTCAGCATCAATGCCATCGCAGCGCAACAATACTTTTTTACCCTGACTACTCTCAAGCATCATCAGTGCTAATACGCTGTTAGCAAATGCATCTTTATCGTCTTGATGCATTGTGATTGTCGCTTCAAATTGATTGGCTAATTTTGCTAATTGGGTTGCAGCTCGAGCATGCAAGCCCAGTTTGTTAACAATGGTGAGTTCTTTTTCTATTATCATGCTTGGGGCGTATCAAGAGAATTAGACGCGGTCTCTTCCTGCTTAACTAATTTCAATTCGCGATGTCTAATTTGTACATCGCCATGACTAGCCCGAAAGCTAGCGGCTAGTGCCTCTGAAACAAACACAGAACGATGCTGTCCGCCGGTGCAGCCAATGGCAACAGTAACATAGCTGCGATTATTTCTTTCTAAATGCGGTAACCAAGTTGATATCAAGTTTTGGATCTGCCAAATAAATTTTGTGACAAGCGGTTGTGCACCTAAAAATAATTGCACGGGCGCATCAAGTCCAGTCAGCTCTTTTAAGTCAGGCTCCCAATGTGGGTTAGGTAAAAAACGCGCATCAAACACATAATCAGCATCCCTTGGAATACCATATTTAAAACCAAATGACTCAAATACCATAACAAGATTGGTACTTTTTTTACCTAGAACGCGCTCTCTGATAAGCTCTGATAGTTCGTGCAGCGACAAATTATCTGTATTAATATGTAGGTCGGCTTTTTCTGACACTGGAACAAGTATTTCTCGCTCAGCTTCGATTGACTCTGCAAGTGATTTGTTTAGCTTGAATAGGGGATGGAGTCGTCTTGTTTCACTGTAGCGCTTGATCAGCACATCATCACTCGCATCTAAATAAAGGATTGTAATGTCCCAAACGCTAGGCAGAAAATCGACAATTTCACTCAGTTCATTTGCCATTTTAGGCATGTTTCTTACGTCAATACTGACCGCTACTTTTTCGCTTTCATCCGCAAGGGAGTGTGTGAGAGTCGGCAGTAGATTAACGGGTATGTTATCAACGCAATAATATCCAAGGTCTTCCAAGGCTCTTAATGCTATTGATTTCCCCGAGCCAGAGCGGCCACTTATAATCAAGAGTTTCACGTATACATATCCTTTCGGGGTTGTTAAGTTGCATGCAAGACAGCTATTGCTTTAGTTATGCAAGCGCAGCGATAATTTGGCTTTTGCTGGCCGCGTTTCTAATAGCCTTTACAATATTTTTATCGCTAAGCTTTTTGGCGATCGAAGAAAGTGTTTGAAGGTGTTCTTGTGTCTGTTCACTGGGCACTAGTAGAGCAAAGAAGATATCGACAGGCTTATCATCAATTGCATCAAATTTGATTGGTTCTTCGCTAGTTACAATAATAGCAACTATGTCGTCGATACCGTCAATTCTGCCGTGTGGAATGGCAATTCCGTTACCTATACCAGTGCTGCCCATTTTTTCGCGAGCCAACATACTTGAGAGTACATCGCTTAAGTTTAGCTGCGGGTTTCCCTTCACAGCAATTTCGCTAATGACTTCAAAAATTCGTTTTTTGCTATAGCACTCTACCGCACATTCAGTGCGGTCGAGTGAAATAATATCAGATATAATCATAATACGTAGTCGACTAATGTCGTTTTGACTTTTCCTTATGCTTAATAACCTGGCGATCTAGTTTGTCAATCAATCCATCAATAGCTGCATACATGTCGGTGTGTTCGGCATTTGCGTGAACAACTTCACCCTTCAGATGCAGAGTTGCTTCTGCTTTTTGGTTTATTTTTTCTACATTTAAAACCACATGTACATTACTGATATGGTCAAAATGCCTTTCTAGTTTTTCGAATTTAGTGTCGACGTATGCTCTGAGTGAATCGGTAATATCAATGTGATGACCAGTTAGATTTATTTGCATAATGTTACGTCCTCTTATGTAGTCTACAACAGACTTTTTCTTTGGTTCGACGGGGGAATCGAGAGAGACTCTCGATATTTTGCAATTGTGCGTCGAGCAACTTGAATGCCTTGATCGGCCAACAACTGCGCAATCTTGCTATCACTAAGTGGTTTACTGACAATTTCCGCTGCGACGAGCTTCTTAATCAAAGCTCTAATTGCCGTTGAGGAACATTCACCGCCAGATTCAGTTGAAACATGGCTAGAGAAAAAGTACTTCAGCTCAAAAATACCCCGAGGCGTATGCATGTATTTCTGAGTTGTTACTCGCGAAATAGTTGATTCATGCATGTCCACCATTTCAGCAACGTCATTCAAAACCATCGGTTTCATCATTTCAGGCCCATGCTCGAAAAAGCCCATTTGTTGCTGAACAATGCAATGTGACACTTTTAATAGTGTTTCATTGCGGCTTTGTAAGCTTTTTATAAACCATTTAGCTTCTTGTAAGTGTGACTTTATATATTGTGAATCGTTCGTATTTTTTGTACTTTTACTGAGTGCTTCATACTCTTTATTGACTATAAGCGGTGGCAGAGAGTCGCCATTCAATTCAACAGTCCAGCGACCGTTCTTTTTTGCGACCGATACATCTGGAATAACGTATTGAGCGTCCTTTACGGCAATTGAACTGCCAGGACGCGCATTAAGGGTTTGCAACAAACGCATTGCCTCACGCAATTGATCCTCTTTAAGCTTCGTTTTGCGCATTAATGTTCGGTAATCTTTACTACTTAACAGATCGCTGTGTTCACGCAATAAAAGCCGTGCCTCTGTTAACCACGGTGTAGCAGGGTCGAATTGTGCCAACTGAATCATTAAGCACTCTTGGGGATTGCGTGATCCTGAGCCAATAGGATCAAACATTTGAATTCGTTTAAGTACGCATTCAACTTCGTCTAATTCGATTTCTTCATTTTGTAAACTATCTAAAATTTCTTCACTGCTAACGGTAAGATAACCAGACTCATCAATTGAATCTATAATGGCAATTGCGATTGAACGATCAATATCTGAAAAAGGAGTTAACTCCATTTGCCATATAAGGTGGTCTTGGATATTTTCGGTAGTTTCACCCTGGAATATATAGTCGTCGTCAGCCGGACCATTAGATATATTTGCCGGCGCAGATGAAGCACTTAAATATTCATCCCAAGAACTATCAAGGGGTAGGTCATCAGGAATCTGATTGTTTTCAAGTGCGTCATGGCTATCAACGTTGTCAGAATTCTCAGCGCTAAGCGAGTTTTTATCAGTATAGTCTTGCGGCTCCGAGTCGTTGTCTGAGGCGCTGCTATTATGCTCCGTTTCGTCAATTTCTAATAAAGGGTTTGAATCTAACGCTTCTTGAATTTCTAACTGAAGATCAAGTGTCGAAAGTTGTAGTAATTTAATCGCCTGCTGAAGTTGAGGCGTCATTGTTAGTTGTTGACTAAATTTTAACTGCAATGAAGGTTTCATTGATTCCCTTCAGTGATTTCTAGCTGCGAAAAAAACCTATTACTAAACATGATTCACCTATAATACAAATTGGTCGCCGAGATAAACATCTCTCACTTTTTGGTTACTGAGTACTTCATCAGATGTGCCTGATGCGATCAGCTCACCGTGACTCACAATATATGCTTTTTCACAGACATCTAAGGTTTCTCTAACATTATGATCCGTGATCAAAACACCAATGTCTCGTTCTTTTAATTGTTTGATTATCTTCTTTATATCATTAACAGAAATTGGGTCAACACCGGCAAATGGTTCATCAAGTAAAATAAACTTAGGATTTGCTGCTAAAGCACGCGCAATTTCAACGCGGCGGCGCTCTCCACCTGATAAACTCATTCCTAAATTATTTCTTATATGATTAACATTAAATTCATCCATAAGATCATCAGCCTGCTGTTCACGCTGATCTTTTGTTAACTCTTTGCGTGTTTGCAGAATCGCCATCAAATTTTCGTATACAGTTAATTTTCTAAAAATAGATGCTTCTTGTGGCAAATAACCAATACCCTGTCGCGCCCGCTCATGCATTGGTTGCATTGTTATGTCTAATTGGTCAATAAAAATTTCGCCTTTATCAAGCGGTACTAAACCCACAATCATATAAAACGTGGTTGTTTTACCTGCACCATTAGGACCTAATAAGCCCACTATTTGACCTGTCGACACTTCTAAACTAACGTCTCTTACCACTTGTCTTGCTTTATACGATTTAGCCAGATGTTTGGCAACTAGGGTACTCACTTTTCCGTTTCCTTTTTCTTTTCAATCGCTTCTTTTGTTTTTTTCAACGTTGCACCATCAAATACAGTGACAACTTGTTGTTCGCTATTATTGCTCTTCTGAGCTTGCCACTGTTCTTTTTCAATATCATAAATAATAGAGTCAGTTTTGATACTAAATGCATTTTGATAAAGTTCAGCATTTCCTTTCAATGAAATGATTTTAGTCGCTTTTTCGTATCGAATACTATTGGCTTTAGCGACGACCATAGTTCCATCGGCAAGTTGTTGTGTATAACTTGCTGGATTGCCAGTAGCTTCAAATATTTCTTTATCTTTACCAAGAGCCGCTGACACTTTTAACTTGTCCGCTTTTATTTCTAAGGAACCTTGAGTGATTTTTACATTGCCCTCGTGCACGGCTACTTTCTCTTTGCCATCACCAAAGCTTTTATCAGATGAAAGCATTGTAGGCTTATTGAAATCGTTTTTTATGCTAACTTCTTGTGCGTTTAATATGCTCGAGCCGGCCAATAATAATAGGCTAGCGAACAGGTAAATATTCAGTTTGAACATGGTTTTTTAACTCATATTTTTGGGTTTCTAAATTGGCTTCGAATCCGATACCGTTAATCATAAAGTTTTCGCCAGAAATAACTAATGGCGCATCTGATGCTATGGTTTTCGTCAACAAATCGATTTTTATGAAATCAGTAGAAATTGTTTGAATATAATTTTCGGGTTGCAAGTTGCGAATTTGCACTCCGCTGACTAATTCGATTTTATTCGAGTCGTAAAAAGTGCCTTCATCGGCATTCAGTTGCCAGCGTGATCCATCTCCTTGCAGGTAAATTGTATATTCAGGCTGTGTAAAGTTTACGAACCCTAGCATATCAAAATGTTCCATTTTCTCTGCGCTGACCTGATGCGCTAAATTACCACTTTCGTCGAATAATTTACTACGCAGATTTTTGGCTTCGTAATTGGGAAATAAAGCAGCATCCTTATCGCTCAAAATAACTTTTTTATCGTCAGCAAGCCACGTTGGTAAAAATAATGCAAAAGCAGCACTAAAAATTAAGACAATACTGATTACTAGCCTATTCATACACTTGCTCCATGAATATCAAAAAGTTTACCTTTCGCCTGCAAAATAATGTCACAGATTTCACGCACTGCGCCGCGTCCGCCTGGTAATGTTGTGCAAAATGTTGCTTGTTGCTTAACGAAAGGATGGGCATCAGCGACCGCAATGCCGATTGCACTCACGCTAAACATACCTAAATCAGGCATGTCGTCACCAACACTTGCAATCGTTGCGTTGGTATAACCAAACTCGGTAATTAATTCATTTATTGCAGTGAGTTTATCTTCTCGATTTTGCATAATATGATCAACGTTAAGCGCTGTCATACGCTGCTCTACAATACTAGATTTACGACCAGTAATAACTGCCACTTTTACGCCAATTTTGGTCAATGCTTTGATACCGTAACCGTCTTTAGTATTGAATGCTTTGAGTTCTTCACCTTTATTGCCTAATAAAATAGTACCGTCAGAAAACACACCATCAACATCGCAAACTAGTAATTCAATTGCTTTGAAACGCTGAAATAAATCGGCATCAATTGGGCCGTATAAGGTATCGACTTTCAACATTAAACAACACCTGCTTTCAATAATGTGTGCATTTTAATGGCGCCGACGGGTTTATGTTCATCATTTACGATAAACATCGCATTAATTTTATGTTTTTGCATTAAATTTAGGGCATCTACTGCGAGTTTACCGTGAATCATCGTAATACTATTAGCCGTCATCACCTGTTGTACTGTCGATTTATGAATGTCGATATGTTTGTCTAATGCTCGGCGCAAGTCGCCATCGGTAAAAATACCGAGTAAGTTGTTATCATTATCAATCACTCCGGTCATACCCAATCCTTTATCGGACATTTCCAAAAGAGCCTGCATTACCGTTGCAGACTCAATAACGAGTGGGAGCTCGAGGTTAACCGCCATAATTTCGTCAACCGTGAGCAATAGCTTTCTACCCAATGAACCACCCGGGTGAGACAATGCGAAATCGTCAGCAGTAAAGCCTTTTGCTTCGAGCAATGCAATTGCCAATGCGTCGCCTAATACGAGCGTTGCTGTTGTGCTTGTAGTCGGCGCAAGTCCGAGTGAACAGGCTTCTTTTTCGACGTTTATATCTAAAGCAACATCTGAGAATTTAGCTAATGTGCTATTTGGATTGTTAGTAATTGCGATAACCGGTACACCCAATCTTTTGACCACGGGTAAAAGGCCAGTTAGCTCATTAGTCTCGCCTGAGTTAGATATGCCAATAAGCACATCACCCTTAGCTAACATCCCTAAATCACCATGGTTGGCCTCACCTGGATGCATAAAAAATGCTGGAGTGCCAGTGCTGGCAAGTGTTGACGCAATTTTATTACCAATGTGCCCCGATTTTCCCATTCCGCATACGACTACCTTACCTGTGCAGTTAAGCATTAATTCACAGGCCTGATTAAAGTTGTCATTCAAACTGTACTGTAGCTTTTGCAAAGCTTCAATTTCGTTTTGAAAGACAGTTTTTGCGGTTTTTAAAAAACTAATCTGTTCACTCATGCTGTTACAGCAACCTTCTGTTTTATTTTTCTCGGCGACTACCATAGAACACCTTACATGAATTATATCTGAATCGTATGCGTGGGGTACTACATAAATAACATGTATTGATAGGCAAAAAATGCCAGCACAAAAATACCACCTTCATACCGATTAATTCGTCGGGTGCCCTGTAAATTAAAACAGAACACGAAGAGTAATATGGTCAATCCCAGCATGACGTATGAGTCACGAGCTGAAACATTGATGTCTAACATACTAGGAATAATCAATCCTGGCATGGCGAGTACCGCTAATAGATTAAAAATATTGGATCCAATGATGTTTCCGATTACTAGGTCATCTTCACCCCTGCGGACACCTGCAATGCTTGCCGCCAGCTCAGGTAAACTAGTCCCTAATGCGATAATTGTTAAACCAATAACGAGATCACTCACACCAAAAAAATGTGCTATATAGACGGCACTCTCGACTAAGAAGTGAGCGCTTAACGGCAGCATAATCAAACCAACGATTACCCACATTATCGCCTTTTTGGTCGGCACATTACTGGGGATCTCGTCTTCAGTTTCAGCGATTAAGGGGTCGTTCTTTTCTACTTTAAAGGAAAGCCAGGCCATCACTGCGAGCACTAGGACAAATAAAGTGATTAATATTATACCTTCAGCTTGGCTAAGATAATTGTCGGAAAGAAAGTACACGCCAATAAGTGTGACCAACAGGAGTACGGGTAATTCACGTTTTAGGGTAGTAGATGAAACGAATAGAGGCTTAATAAGCGCGGTTATTCCGAGAACAAGCGCAATATTAGTAATATTGGACCCTATTGCATTCCCTACTGCAGTGTCTGGATTGCCATTTAAGGAGGCTGTTGCTGAAACCACAATTTCAGGCGCACTTGAACCCATGGCAACAATTGTCAATCCTATCATCATAGGGGAGACTCCATAGTTTTTAGCGAGTGCTGAAGCACCATAAACAAATTTGTCCGCACTCCAACTCAGCACGCCTAAACCTATTAAAAATATAATGATTTGTGTAATCACGTAGTATTAAATCTCCTCTAAATGGTATTCCATTGTCGCAAAAACCCCACCAGTTTGACACTAAAAAAGAGTAAAATATCATTCAAATATACTTTTTTAGTGTTTTAGCTCACTAGTCAATTCCTATTATATATTTTTTGTTACATATTTATGCCTTTTTAGCTCTGGAAAATTGCGAATCAATAACAAAATGACTGTGCTATTACGTTACAATACGAGATAATGCAATCTGGTTTTAATTACCCGTGTACAAAATCACAAAAAACAAAATAAAAACTCAAAAAGTCAGGTCTTATTCAGCTTACAGTCATTAAATATTGGTAATGTAATGAACTTTTAGATGCGCCTGTTCGTCTCTATGGGTATCGAGCTTTATTAATGTTGGACATATTCTGCTTTAACTCGGCTGATAAATAAGAGTTTAGTTGGTAATTTAAAATAATGCGTTAAACCAAGTCGAATAAATAGGTGTTAATAGAATTTAGTATGAATAGATTATTAAAAGTGACAATCACTCAAATAGGAATAAAAGAAATCTAATGTCAGACATTTTAGTTGATATCAACAAAATGCACTTTCAACGAGGTGGTCGTGTCATTTATGACAGTATTTCGTTGCAAGTGAAAAAAGGCGGTATCACAGCAGTGATGGGACCGAGTGGTATAGGTAAAACTACGCTTTTAAAAGTTATCGGTGGGCAACTCTATCCAGACAGCGGTGAAGTGTTGTTTCAAGGCGAAAACATTCATCAGATGAGTCGTAAGCGCTTGTATGATGTTCGCCGGAAAATGAGTATGCTTTTTCAAAGTGGTGCGTTGTTTACCAATATTTCTGTGTTTGACAATGTGGCGTTTCCTTTGCGGGAGCACACCAAATTAGCAGAGACAGTGATTGAAACGATCGTCTTACTAAAATTAGAAGCGGTTGGTTTGCGCGGTGCTGCGCATTTAATGCCGAATGAGTTGTCAGGTGGCATGGCCAGAAGGGCTGCATTAGCAAGAGCAATTGCGTTGGACCCTGACATGATCATGTATGACGAGCCTTTTGCCGGACAAGATCCAATATCCATGGGTGTACTGGTTAAGCTAATTAAAGAGCTTAACTCGGCTTTAGGCTTGACAAGCATCGTTGTTACTCATGACGTAAAAGAAGTACTTACTATCGCCGATTACGCCTATATTATGGCGGATAAACGAATTATTGGGGCCGGTACGCCAGAAGAAATTAGAAATTCCTCATCTGAGTTAGTACAGCAGTTTTTGCAAGGCAACGCCGATGGTCCTGTGCCATTCCACTTTCCTGCACAATCAATGCAAGAAACCTTTATGGGGACTAAATCGTGAATTGGCTAATTAGTTTGGGTGCAAGCACGTTATCAAGATTGAGTGCTATCGGTAATGCTTCTTTGATGCTGTGGGGCGCTCTTTTTGCTGTTCCAAGGTTGAAGAATATTTCGCTCATTATCCAGCAGGTATATGTGGTTGGTGTGCAAAGTCTGTTGATTATAATTGTGTCAGGTTTGTTCATTGGCATGGTTATAGCGTTGCAAGGGTACACTATTCTAGTCAACTATGGAGCTGAAGGAAGCTTAGGTCCGATGGTTGCGCTATCTCTTCTGAGAGAGTTAGGGCCAGTTGTTACTGCATTACTTTTTGCCGGTAGGGCTGGTTCGGCACTAACAGCAGAAATCGGTTTAATGAAAGCGACTGAGCAATTAAGTAGTCTTGAAATGATGGCTGTTGACCCATTGAGACGTATCATAGCGCCACGTTTTTGGGCTGGGGTAATCTCGATGCCCTTGTTGGCTCTTATTTTTAGTGCGATCGGAATCTTAGGTGGGCATTTGGTTGGTGTTGATTGGTTAGGTGTTGATTCAGGCAGCTACTGGTCGATTATGCAGTCAACGGTAGAATGGGATAAAGACGTCATTAATGGTGTTATCAAAAGCATTGTTTTCGCTTTAGTGGTGGTTTGGATTGCACTTTATAAAGGTTACGATGCGATACCAACATCAGAAGGTATTAGTAAGGCAACGACAGAAACGGTTGTGTTTTCTTCGTTGGCCATTTTAGGTATAGATTTCGTGCTTACAGCACTGATGTTTGGAATTAATTAGGAAATAAAATGACAAGCAAAAAAACAGAATTAATGGTTGGTATATTTGTTGCGCTAGCAATAGCAGCAATATTGTTGCTGGCTTTGCAAGTAGCTAACCAAGGTATGAGCGGCAATGGTGAAAGTTATAACGTCAGCGCTAAGTTTGACAATATTGGAGGACTGAAAGCGAGATCATCCGTAAAAGTCGGAGGGGTTATCATTGGCAGGGTTTCTCGCATATACTTAGATGATAGAGAACTTATCCCTGTTGTTGAAATGGAAATATCGTCAAATTATATCAAAACATTTCCTGAAACAAGTTCAGTATCAATACTGACGGCGGGTTTGTTAGGCGAACAATATATTGGATTAACACCAGGTTTCGTATTCCCGGGTGAAGATCCAATTTATATTGGTGACCAAGAAGGTGAAACAAAATATATCGTTGATACAAAATCAGCATTAGTATTAGAAGACCTGATTGGACAATTTTTGTTCGGTAAGGATTCAGGGTGATAATTATGACAGCAGCAGGTAAGGCAAATAGTGTGAACAAGCGTTTTGGTAGCCTAAAAAAATGGTTTATATCAATTTCAACGGCCGTGATTTTTATGGTGCCAGGTATGGCAACAATTGCGTCAGAGCAAAGCGACCCGTACGTTATGATTAATGAGGTTGCTTCATTAACCTTTGATCGAATAAAACGGGAAAAAGAGCAAATTCAGAAGAACCCCGAGCTATTGCGTACGGTAATGGAAGAAGAGTTACTGCCCTACATTGACTATCGCTTTTCAGCATTTAAAGTTTTAGGTAAATACGCCAGTAAAGTACCAAGAGAAAAATTATTGGAATTTGTTTCAGTATTTAGAGAGTACTTAATCACCAGTTATGCTGTTGCTCTGGGTTATTATGATGATCAACTTGTTGAGTTTGCTCCAGCGTTAGAGTTTGATGGCCGTTCAGATGTAACCGTCAGAGCGGTTATTAAAGATGGCGATCGTCCTGAAATCAAAGTCGCATTTAAGGTCCGCAAAGATCGGCAATCTGATCAATGGCAAGTATATGATATGGTAGCGGAAGGTATTAGTTTATTATCGAGCAAGCGCACTGAGTTTGAATCTATTTTGCGTCAAGATGGTATTGATAAAGTGATCGAATTAATGAGAAAAAATATCGCTGAGCCTATTAAACTTAACGATAAACTAGATAAATAAGGTTGTGCGATAAATGCAAGCTGTACTTGAGTTGCGAGACAAAGTATTAACGCTAGTCGTGGAAGGTGACTTGGACCAACTTACGTTAACTAAAGACTATTGGGCCTCAATCGATACTAATGCTAAAAAAAAGTTAACGGACGCTGCTCGCTTAATTGTTTCTCTCAGAGGGGTGGATAGAGCCGATAGTGCAGGACTTGCGTGGTTAATTAATTTAAAACGTGATTTAAAACAACACAACGTTGATGTTAGTATTCATAACTCGCCTACAAAATTAATTGAGTTGGCAAAACTAAGCAATGCTGACAGTTTCCTAGAATAGATTAGAATAGAGAAAAGAATGACAAATGAAGAAATAGCGGGTTTATTGAAGTCTGAGCTTACTTTAGCTGATGTTAAGGTTAAGAGCGAAGGTTCACATTTTCAGATTATTGCTGTCGATAACCGCTTCGAAGAAATGCCAAGAGTAAAGAAACAACAACTAATTTATGGTCCGTTGGCCGAACAAATTGCGGACGGTACTATGCACGCTATCACTATAAAAACGTTTACGGTTGATCAATGGAAAAGAGAGAAGCTGTTTCACTCTTGAAATGAATGAACATTCCCTTAGTACAAATACACAATAAATAGATAAGAGAGTATCCGTGGACAAGTTGGTAATCACTAAAAGCCCGCCATTATCTGGCTCAGTTACAATTTCAGGTGCGAAAAATGCCGCATTGCCATTACTTATTTCAAGTTTATTGGCTGATTCAACTTGTTCATTTGAAAATGTACCCGCTCTCAGGGACATTAGTACCACGTTACTGTTACTGAAAGACTTTGGCGCGAGCATTAATCAAGTCGACAAAAACCACGTCGAAATTGATGCAAGTCGTTTAGAAAGTGTTACCGCATCATATGAATTAGTGAGCACAATGCGTGCTTCAATCTTGGTTTTAGGGCCCTTGTTAGCAAAATATGGTAAAGCAAATGTATCTCTGCCAGGCGGTTGCGCCATTGGTGCTCGCCCTGTCAATTTGCACTTGGCTGGCCTAGAAAAAATGGGTGCCAAGATCGAAGTAGATGAAGGATATATAAGAGCCGAGGTCGACGGGCGTTTAAAAGGTGCCCGCATATTTATGGACATTGTAAGCGTCGGAGCCACTGAAAATTTAATGATGGCAGCGACCTTAGCCGATGGCGAGACGATACTCGAAAACGCGGCTAGAGAACCTGAGATTGTTGATTTAGCAAATTGTTTAAATAGCATGGGTGCGAAAGTGACCGGTGCTGGCTCTGATAAAATCAAAATTACCGGTGTGAAAAGCCTGCAAGGTTGCAACTATAGTGTTCTGCCTGACCGTATTGAAACCGGCACATTTTTAGTTGCTGCTGCAGTTTCGGGTGGCAGTGTGCGTTGTGAAAAGGCGGATCCATCAACTCTCGACGCGGTGCTCAGCAAGCTCGAACAAGCGGGTGCCAAAATAACCATTGGTGAAGATTGGATCGAACTAGATATGCAAGGCAATGCGCCTAAAGCCGTTAATTTAAAAACCGCACCGCATCCTGGTTTCCCTACCGATATGCAAGCTCAATTCATGACCCTCAACGCCGTTGCTCAAGGTTCTGGTGTTATCACCGAAACAATTTTTGAGAATCGATTTATGCATGTACCTGAGTTACAGCGCATGGGCGCCGAAATAGAATTAGAAGGCAATAGCGCACTGTCTAAAGGCAGTTCAAAGCTCAGGGGGGCTCAGGTAATGGCAACTGATCTTAGAGCTTCAGCAAGCTTGGTAATTGCAGGTTTAGTAGCTGAAGGTGAGACTATTGTTAATCGAATTTATCACTTAGATAGAGGTTATGAGGCTATTGAACATAAACTCAGTGGTTTAGGTGCGAATATCAAGCGCGTGAAAGAACAAAAAGTCTGAGTAGTTTACCATTAGCACTGATTTATCGACTTAATTACAGTGTCAAACCAGAGCTAAATTAGGCTAAGAAGATGCTGAAGAGCCGACAATGACAGTTAACGTAATGAGTTCTTCATTGCGTTCAACCTCCAGAGTGAGTGCAGTGCCAGGGACTGTTTGACTGACTATATTCAGTGCTTGGCCAGTATCATTTTCTTCAATTTTAAAACCGTTAATGGCGAGTAAGATATCTTTCACCTTCAGCCCCGCGTTGTCGGCAGGTCCGCCACGAGTGACCTCGGTAACAACCATACCTTTACGCTCCACTAGAGCGCTGCCTACAAAGCCTAACTGTCCACGAACAACCGTTCCTGATACGATGATTTCTTCCATTACTTTTTTCGCTAGCTCGTACGGAACCGCAAAATTAATACCATCGACAGTAGTTAACCCAAGTCCACTTGGTCCCCGCGTTTTAAAGTTCGCATTCGTAATTCCGACTAAATACCCATTACTATCGACTAGCGCTCCGCCCGAATTTCCGGGGTGTAAAACAGCATCTGTTTGAATGAAATCAAAATAATTTGCTAGGTTGTTTCGACTAATTCTGCTTACAATTCCTTGAGTAATGGTTTGACCTAAGTCGAGCGGGTTACCGATAGCCATAACGACATCGCCTACTCTCAGAGCTGTTTTAGGAACTTGAGGCATCACGTGCAAGTCTTCAGCGTCAACTTTTAATACGGCCAAGTCGGTTTCTACATCAAAGCCAACAATCTGCGCTTCAAGCGTCCGGCTGTCTTGTAATCGAATAAATATAGTATCAGTATCTTTTATTACGTGATAGCAGGTCATTAGATAGCCATCTTCATTCATTACCACTCCGGAACCTAAATTAGTACGCTCTGTCATTCTGCTTCTGAATATACTATTTGGATTCGGATTATCGATACTAACTCCATATATGTATACCACAGCGGGTGCACTTCTACTTATTGCATCGAAGTAGCTGAGGCGTTCAGGAGGATTGTCTTCTTTCTGCAACCAATGCACATTAAGACCACTACCTTGACGAAATTCGGGAATGAATATAAGAAGAATAGCGGCAACAATTAAACCAAGTATAATTGGTTTTAGGAGAGCGATAAAAAAACGTTGCAATGAAGGCATGGTAAAATTTTCGATACTAGTAATTAATTGGTAAGAATACCAAAATAATCCATCGTGTTACAGCATCGTGATATAAACTTTCCATGCGCCACTCAAAAGTGGCTGCATGGAAGGATATATTGGGTCGCTCAGCTATTGTCGAATAACAACATAAATCGTAGATGTGCCGCGCTTTACATTCAATGCCATGACATTTCCTTCACTCTCTTCTACAAGGCGACGGAGGTCTACAATATTAGTTACACGTTGTCTGTTTAAACCAACAATGACATCACCCGACTTAAGGCCAATTCTTGCTGCTGGTGAGCGCGCTTGCACCTCAGTAACAACAACACCATCATTATCCTCAGCGTCCTTACCATTGTTCATTTCACTGCCTTCGAACGCAGGGTGCACCTCTTTAGCAACGGCAACAGGCTGACCAGCATCGCCTAGTACAACGTCGACTTCTTGTTTCTGTCCGTCACGCACAATGGTCAGCGTTACATTTGCACCTGCACCCATAGTGGCAACTTTTGCGCGCAGTTCGTCAAAGCTGCTGAGTTCATTACCATTTAAGCTAGTGATGATATCGCCTGATTTTAAGCCCGCTTTAGCTGCAGCAGAATCAGGAACCACTTCGTTAATGAAGGCCCCTTTGTTACTTGGAGAGCGCATAGCTTCAGCAAGTTTTGCATCAACGTTACCGCCTTGAATACCAAGTAAGCCACGTCTTACTTCACCAAACTCTACAATTTGGTCAATTAAGCCTTTCATCATGTTGGTTGGAATCGCAAAACCGATGCCGACGTTACCGCCGTTAGGACCAAATATTGCGGTGTTGATACCGATTAATTCACCGTTTAAGTTGATTAATGCACCGCCTGAGTTGCCGCGATTAATTGCTGCGTCGGTTTGGATGAAGTTTTCGAGTCCTCCGATATTTAATCCTGAACGACCTAATGCGCTCACAATACCTGAAGTGACTGTTTGACCTAGCCCAAAAGGATTACCAATAGCGACAACAAAATCACCAACACGTGATTTATCAGAATCAGCTAATGGCAGTTGTGATAGGTCGTCAGCGACGATTTGCAATAATGCAACATCACTTTGTTCATCAGCACCTAGCTTTTTTGCTGTGAACTCGCGACCATCAGTCAATTTAACGATTATTTCATCGGCATTTTCCACAACGTGGTTATTAGTAACAACATAGCCTTTCGCTGCGTTAATAATAACTCCGGATCCCATTCCACGGAAGGGCTGCTCATTGACTTGTTCATCGGGTGCCCCAAAAAATCGTTTAAACATTTCAGGTACTTGCTGACGAGTCGCCTGAGTACCTTCAACGGATATACTAACAACTGCTGGAGCTGCAAGCTCAATCATGGGAGCTAAAGAAGGAACTTCATCTTTTTTTGTTGAGAAAAAAGGTAGTGCAGCGCTCGCACTTGATACGGTCACAAAAATAATACAACTAGCGGCTACGCCGACAGTCAATTTACGAAGAAATGATTTCATTAATCTCGATACTCCAAATATATCTATAAAGTTGAATACCTAACAAAGACTAGTGAAAAACAACTTAAGTTCACTCGTCTTGTGATTTATTCGCTTGTAATGCTTTCGCCTTAACTCCGCCGAATACTCCCGAACCGCTGTTTGCAAAGTCACGTGGTTGAGTATCGGGTTGCGCTAAAGCAAGGTCATTTTTATTTGCCTTTAAACTATTACGCAAAAATACGCTAGCATGTTCACCAAAGAACGATTCTTTAGAATCACTAGCACTCATCGTCGCTTGGGTGAGTGATTCTTCATAATCATTTAAATGAGTAGCTAGGGCAGCCGTTTTATTTTGAATGTCAGTTAACGCTTGTCTTGATATATCCAAGTGCTGGCGAGCCTGTATTGCTAACAATGCTTTGAGCTCCGCTTCATTGTGGTTAACTTTACTATCAGAGTTTGACTGCCTATTTTTAACTATAATAAAACCGATAATACCGCCAATGATGAGCCCGATAACGATGCCAGTAATTAGTGTGCTGATTTCCATGTTGTCTCCAAAATGAGGATTGCTTGAGATAAATGATCAGCTATTCATCGATTCCATGCAAGCGCTTATTCGTATTAAATTGTGATAAGACGGTTGTCGCGATTTTCAACTTAGTCTAAGGGTTGTATACTAGCCATGAAACCCATTTTCCATGTTTTCACGTAACTACAAAACTAGCTTTTTGCACTATGATATTTAATATAGGCTGTTGAGTTTATTTTCAACCCATAAGAAATGATTTTTGGAACTTTAATGACCCCTTGGGAAAAATATCAAGATGATTTGTCGCTTATTGATTTTCAATACGATGCGGCTCAAGAAAATGCAGTCAACGAGCTTCAACGTTTATATGACGAGTTGACGAATCCGGGAAGGAAGCCTTCTTGGCGACTAAAAATAAAGCAAGCTTTTGGCAAAGGAATGTTAAAACCTAGTATTCAGGGAATTTACTTTTGGGGCGGTGTTGGGCGCGGTAAAACCTATTTGGTTGATACATTTTATGAATGTTTACCGTTTAAGAATAAAATGAGAGTGCATTTTCATCGTTTTATGCACCGAGTTCATGAAGAGTTAACGTTGTTAAGTGGCAAAGAAGATCCGTTGAAAATTATTGCAAAGAAGTTATCGACTGAAGCAAAAGTTATCTGTTTTGATGAGTTTTTTGTGTCAGATATTACTGATGCGATGATTTTAGGTACTCTCATGGAAGAATTGTTTAGTCACGGAATTGTATTAGTTGCGACCTCTAATATCATCCCTGATAGGCTTTACCATAATGGACTTCAACGCGCTCGATTTTTACCTGCTATTGAATTAATTAATCAAAACACTCGTGTGGTGAACGTCGATAGTGGAGTCGATTATCGACTTAGAACGCTCGAACGAGCTGAAATATACCATTATCCATTGGATGATGATGCAACTACTAATTTGCAAACCTATTTTACTCAACTTGCACCGGAGGAAGGTTATTTCGACGTGAATATTAATGTTGCAGGCAGACATATTGCTTCAATGAGAGAAGCTGACGGTGTGGTCATGTTTACATTTCGATCTATATGTGACGGACCAAGAAGCCAGTCCGATTATATTGAAATAAGCCGCTGTTACCACTCTGTTTTGATCGCTAACGTTGAGCAGATGGGCGCTAGCTCTGACGACATCGCAAGGCGTTTTATTGCCATGGTCGATGAGTTTTACGAACGCAAAGTTAAATTGATCATGTCTGCAGCAGTGCCGATGGAAAACTTATATTCTGAAGGACGTTTAAATTTTGAATTTCAACGATGTTTAAGTCGATTGCAGGAAATGCAATCAAGAGAATATTTGGCTTCGCAACATATAGCTTGATTTTACACGTGCTAATTAAACATGATGTGAGCTTGCTATAAAGTAGCAAAGCAATTGTCCGAAAGAATGATACAACGCTGACAGAGCAAGCGAAAAACAGTACAATCTTGATTATTGAATCAAAACGCAGTGCCTGCATGGCCGTGCGAATATAAAATCCATAAAAAAGAGAAATAAAAAATGGGTAGAAAGTTTGAAGTAAGAAAAGTCTCCATGGCTAAAACTGCGGGTGCGAAAACTAAGGTTTACTCTCGTTATGGTAAAGAAATTTACGTTGTTGCCAAAAGTGGCGGTCCTGATCCTGATGCGAATTTGCAGCTTCGTCGACTTATCGAAAAAGCAAAAAAAGACCAAGTACCAAGTCATGTTATTGAAAAAGCTATTGAAAAAGCAGCTGGTGGTGCTGGTGAAGATTTCGTACCGATGCGCTATGAAGGATTCGGTCCGGGTGGTTGCATGGTTATTGTCGATTGCCTTTCTGATAACGCAAACCGCACCATTACGGATGTACGCAATTGTTTCACTAAAACCAATTGTAAAATTGGTGCGCAGAATTCGTCAGCATTCATGTTTGATCACTTTGCTATATTCTCGTTTAAAGGTGATGACGATGAGGTTGTACTAGAGCCATTAATGGAGGCTGACGTTGATGTATCCGATGTTGAAGTTGAAGATGGTGTTGTTACTGTCTTCGTTCCTCACACTGAATTCTTTAAATGTAAAACAGCATTGAGCGACGCATTTCCAGATTTGGAAATTGATGTTGAAGAAATTACATGGGTGCCACAAGACAGTAAAGATATTAGCGAAGAAGATCTGCCTATGTACGAAAAATTCATGGACATGTTGAATGACTGTGATGACGTGCAAAACGTATATCACAACGCTAACGTTTAGTTTATACTCCCGGGCGAGTTGGCCAGGCAATCGCCGCTCTATTCATATTTATATGTTTTAGGGGGGAGGAAAGTCCGGGCTCCACAGGGCAGGGTGCCAGATAACGTCTGGGCGGCGCAAGCCGACGACAAGTGCAGCAGAGAGGAGACCGCCAAGTGTTTACACTTGGTAAGGGTGAAAGGGTGCGGTAAGAGCGCACCGCATCGCTGGCAACAGTGGATGGCAAGGTAAACTCCACCCGGAGCAAGACCAAATAGGTTCCCTTATGGCGCGGCCCGCGTTGGGAACGGGTAGGTTGCTGGAGCCAATGAGCGATCATTGGCCTAGACGAATGATTGTCCAAGACAGAACCCGGCTTATCGGCCAACTCGCTTATCAAATGAAGCCCCTGCAGCAATGCGGGGGCTTTTTTCTTTCTAAGTACTACCTTCTAGTCTTTATAAAGAGCAACAGAATAAGACTGAGATGCCTCAGGCTATTGCGCTTTGAATGAAAGGTAACTCGCACACTCAGCGTCTGTTGCTGGCAATGTGGTGGTCGCTAACAAACCATAACTCTGGTCAATGGATGTGTCATCCGAATGCCATGTGGCATTGTCTTCATTGAGGGTAAACCGGAACTTACCATAAAGCTCATTTGGATTGCGTTGCAGGCCTATTATTTGTTGTTCTGTAGGAATATCACTTCCTCTCGATTCGCCGGCTATATTCATTTGTAAAGAGAAGCCTTCAGCAAGCAATGATATCCTATTCTGATTATCACCAATGGTGTTCCAAGAGCCATCAAAGCGTTGTCCGCTGATACTATCAGCTGGATCATTGTCATTGTTGTAAGCAATGCACATAACTAGTGAACCAGAGCTGTCCCGTGCCCCTCCTCCGAAGAACACGACAATTTGGCCTTGTTCTCCGCCGTCTTGGACGCCAGATAAGCTTAAATGACTGGCACTGAGAATATTAGTGTCGCCGTTTACACTGGCCAATGCGAAGTCATTACCAGATGGTAAATCACTGATGTTTTCTATGTTTCCTTGAATTGCTTTAGCAATGGCTTGAATATCTACGTCTTTAACTTTAGGATTTGTTGTGCCATCAATTGCTTGGGTTGGGTTAAATATACGATCGAATTCAACGACTGCCGCATCGGAGTTGAGGGCGCCGATTAAAACGCTTATTGTTTGTGTAACCCGAGTGGTGAGTTGCTCTATCGCCAATGGAGACGGGGTTCCTATGTTATCCAACATGTCCACAGGGTCAGTTATACTAGTAATTGCCAAAACCTCAATATTAGCACTAGAAGAAAGGCGTAACGCCCTAATCTTTGGTAATTCACTGATCAACTCAATTCTTGCTGTCATAAACTCGGTTAGTGTTTCATCGGCTTCTATATTGTCTAATTCAACTTGATTAGAAATAGTGTTGCCAGTTAGTAGCATAGCCGCTCTAATTTGTTCTGCCACACGCGTTCGATAAGCTGCGATAAGTTGTTCTGTTTGCTCATCTCGCACGGACACATTGGACACAGCCGAGAGGGCTTGATTATGCACAAGCGCCGACACCTTTTTTTGCGTGTTGATAGACATAACAAGACTCTCTGCTAAGCCTTTGTAAACAGAATCTGCCGAACTTATTGGATATCCACTAAAACCAAGGTCAACGTTTTTAAAAGCAAGGTCATAAGTACCTGTCAATGAATTAACTAAGCTAGAAATCATAATATTAGCAGTCAATAACTCATAAGATTGCGGAGTATTCAGATAAACGCCTGCTACATAGTCCATTTGCATCAATTCAGTTGTTGAACCATCAATAGTAAAGTTAAAACCGAGGATGGAAAGTGCGCCTAAAACATCAGTATTCTCAGGCATATAATGTGCCAACGTTGCTAACGGCGACAATGCAACAATTTTACCATTGACTTGCTCTTGCCATATCTGAGTATCACCTAAAGGCTTTGCTCCCAAATCTACGAGTGAGTTGAAGTTACTTCGCGCCAATGGCAAGTCTACAGTGGTTGAAAGTACATTGCGAAAAGGCACTCCAGTTAATACTTTAATTCCTTTGGCTACTTTTACTTCAACACTGCCTCGGGTTAACCCCGTTTTCAGACAATACTGTTGTAAATGACTTTCTTCAGCTTCACAGTAATTAACACCTGTATTCGGGTTATAGCTAAAATAACCTTCAGAGTCAGTGTAGGCGAATGGCTCCGAACCATCTATGCTGTCATTGTCTTTTAAATCAACCCACACTAAACCGTTGGCAATAAAACCATCCATAGCAACACCCGCGATAGGAGTGCTATTGTCGATTTTCGGCAGCTGCACAGCATCAGGTAATGTACCATCTTGATTTTCTTCTGCACCACCGCAAGCAAACAAAGAATGTCCGAGGGTTAGAGCAAGTACAATGCGCGAATATTTTGCGATAGTTTTCATTTAGCTATCCCTTTTAAAATTGTGATTGAATTGACAAGCTGAAAAATGCGGACCGAGGAATACTTGAGCCATCTACTTCTACGCTGTCACTACTCCATCTAACATCAAGTTGTGCGCGTTTTAATAGAGTTACACCTAAGCTGTAGTAGCCAAGCTCGGTGCCTGC
This sequence comes from uncultured Glaciecola sp., assembly GCF_937770335.1. Taxonomy (GTDB): domain Bacteria; phylum Pseudomonadota; class Gammaproteobacteria; order Enterobacterales; family Alteromonadaceae; genus Glaciecola. The sequence continues at coordinate 48,402 of NZ_CALJHY010000001.1, read as the reverse complement.
AAGATTCTGGCTGTAGCCGATCCTTAATTGAGGAATAAACCAGTTATTAAATTGTGCTGATGCACTAACACTAGCCCATTGGTATATATCGCCGATAGGGTCGTTGTTATCGTTTAGGTCAATGGATGTATGTAACAACCACTTGGTGCTGTCTCCAAGCCAAGTAGATGCTTCTAAAGTGGCTTGGGAATTAGCAACGAAAGTTTCTTGTCCGCTGATCCGTCCCTGCGCAATCGCGTCTTGTGCAACCAAGCAATTATCTACTGAAATACCTTGTTCTTGGCTACAGTCGCTAACTAAGTTTTTATATTCATATTCTGGTTGATTGATGTCTTTTACACTCAACCCTAAGCTGTAATTAGTATCTACCCATAACACACCGACGTCTAAGGATAGATTCGTACTGCTTTGTTCGTTGTTTTCGTAATCGTCTTCTATGGCATCCGCTATATCATTACCGTCCTCCAAACCTGCAAATGAGATAAGGTTTTTAGATAGACTCAAGCGATTAATGTTTAAAGTGGCACCTGCATGTAAAACTCCCTCATCACGCTTCCATACCGGTCGACTATATCCAGCACTCAACTGAGTTAAGCCTGCACTTTTTACGTACAAGGCCGCAGAAGTAATGATTTTAAAACTGTCGTTAAATCCAACAATATCAATGGTGTCGTCAATAACGGTACTACGTAAACTCCCATTTATTTTCGCATTTAAGGTAAATGTACCCATTTCACTATTGAAATAAAACAAGGGGAAAAAGGGTATGCCAGCATGTCCGGCTGCTTTGAGGAGGCCGTCTTTGCTTGCCAGTTCTAGGAACGGCTCAAACCTGTCTTTTGCATCTAATGCATTCTGAGCGGTTAGGTTATCGTTTTCTAAAATATCAACTAGCTCATTTAGCTCATCAATTAAAGAATCAATTTTACCTACTTCATAACCGGCACCAATGGGTGGTAGAATATTCATTACTAGACCGGATTCGCCTTGCATAAAGTACGATGCAGAAGCGGGATTATTTGAAATGCTAGCCATGCTTTTTTTAAAGCTGATATTGCCCGTTGTAATACTTGTACCAACGGGTTGGAAAGGGTCATTTGCATATGCTGTGGTGATCCCCATGCACAAACATATAGCTAGAGTTGAAAGTCGGAAGTTCACGATTGTGCCCGTTAATTTTTAATGAGCCCAAGGATACAGTCGCTTGGGTAAGGTTACGTATTCAACCTATGGAAGTAGTATTAGGTTTTATACCGTAGTGAATTTCAACCTAAGCGCACTAAGACCATGAAAGAACAAAATGTCGATACTCAAGGTATTTACGATCCAATAGGTAAGCGCTTGATTGCAGGAAACACTCTCTCTTTTAGAGTCTTGTTAACCCTGCAATCAATAGTAACAGGAAAAGACTAAATAGTTTCTGGAACTTGCCTTATATGAGAGATCTGTAAAACAAATTGGCCTGGATTTTTGTCAGCGAGCATAAAGCCTATTTGTGCAATATCAGAAAAATTTAATGTTGGTGCGCTACTCACAAGCCGTCCTCTGAATTGAGGTGTAAAGTCTTTAATATTGAATTGTAAAGTTTGAATTTGATTTTTTGTGGTCGTGAAGTTAGCAACATAAGCAACACCATCTGCATTTTGGTTTGTACGCAGTCTAAACTGATAGCTACGTCCATCACCGAGCACTTTTATTTCCAATGTTCCCCTACGGTTCCAACTTAACGGCTCATATATTCTGCGTATTGAAGCAAACCCACCATTATTTTGTAACGATAAATCACCTGCAAAGACTAACATATTCTTTTCAAGGGTTAAGCTGGCTCTAGAACGACCACCCATGACGGTATCGTTAACAATGATCCAATTTTGTGTTTCTTGAGGATTACTAAAATCTATACGTTTTTCCATTGTAGTGTTTTGAATACTCCATGAACAAAAAGCGATTAAGCTTATACCGACTGTTAAAATTAATTTAGTTACTAAACGCAATTTGTACCTCATTAAACATCTACTAATAGTTATCAATATGCAAAAAATAGTGAAAATGATCATTAGAGAAAACAACATTTCCCTTTGTTTATTCACATTACTCTCTAAGTGTCGGTTCTTATTGGTGTCGGATTAGGTGCTGCATTACATGGATTTGTTCCTGACGCATGGTTTGCCGAAAATTTGGGTAGTGGCCAATGGTGATCTGTGCCGATGGCGGTTCTAGCTGGTATTCCTCTCTACTTAAATGCCACAGGCGTTATTCCTGTGATGGAAAGTCTAATTATAAAAGGCCTTCCGTTAGGGACAACATTGGCATTTTGCATGAGTACGGTAGCTGCGAGTTTCCCTGAGTTTATCTTGTTGAAGCAAGTAATGACTTGGTAGTGGATGTACAAAATGTGTTAAAACGGCCGAGCTTATTCAAGCGGTTGCTAATGATTGTGGGGGTGACGTGCTGATAGTGAAAGAGTCAAGCGTCGAAGCTATGCTTAAATATGGAGTGATGAGCACGCCAGCAGTCGTTGTGGATAACCAACTGATGCACTCAGGCTCTGTGCCCGATAGAAAGAAGATAGAGAGTTGGTTGCAGTAGCCTCATTAAATATTCCTAAAACTAACTTGTAAATAGATAGCGTTTAAGTTTTAACTATGCACAATATGCGGTAAACAGTGTTGTTCATTGGCTAACGACAACTTCATACACTTTGTTAAATAGAGAATTATTTTGAGGTGACCATTCTCCACCTTTGGTATACACATTTTCGACGTTGAGTATTCTGAGACTCTCTATACTATAAAAAAAGCCATAATATTTATATTCCAGATACACTTGCTCGTAATCATCAATTTGCCCACGATAGGGAATATTCATATCCATATTTGCATTAATTTTGCTATATAACTGCTCCTCCAAATCAATTAAAAACTGCAGGCGTTGTTCGGCAGTAATGGCTTCGCAGTAACCATTAATATTCACAATTTCGCCAATTTCACACTGATTGCCATAATTGGATGCTCTAGACTCCCGTTGAACAGATGCAGATTCAATGGTTACTACTCCCTCATAATCAGCTTGTCCAAAAGTAGTTCCGGGCGCAGAGTTTGACGCATCAGCTTGTTGCATCAATGACAAAAAATTAGCCTGTTTAGGGCCTCCATGGAATACAACGAGTGAATTTTTGTTGAGTACTTTAGTTTCAGCGGCTAAAAAAATATAGTTGGCGCAACTTGAGATACAGAGGTTAGCTACCTCTACGGTCATCCTATTCTGATGTATGAAGTTACCCATATTGATACCAGCGTACAGACTTCCTCCGTTACTATTTACTAGCAATCGGTCACCCGGTTGATATAGCCGCTTAAATTTCTCAACACGCTGCATATCAATAGGACCAAAATATTGAATTACACCGTTATTAAAACGCTTCACACCACTGATATCAGGCCCCAAAATAGAGGAAAAAAACCAAGTTAGCCCCGCTAACAAAGCCGCGAAAAATAAAATTATTTTTAATGCATCACTCAACTAATTATACCCAAATAGTACCTAACTCTTTTTATCTATTAACAAAGTATCCTGTGCCTCATTGCATTCGCTCTCACGTCATTTGAGGTTTACGCAACAAGACCCTTGGCTAGTATTCTGTTGGCAAGTAACGCAAGCAATTCAACTTCGCTCTCACTTCGCACACCGTCTACTTTAGTAATAATCATAGCCACTTCCAACGAACGCGCTGCATCGATATTTAATCCGTCGGATAGTGAACGGATAAAGTCAGCCGCAGCTGAGGCATCAATTGCCTCGCGAGCTTGGTGAATAGCGTCGTTGACATAGGCCTCTTTTGAAATACCACTGTGCCAGGACATTTCCTGCAAAAGTTCGTCGAAGTAATCTTGTTCAGTTAAGCTCACTTTGCCGTCAATCTGATAAAGCAAAACAGTTAACTTAATCAAAGCCTCATTGTGGAGTTGAAGTTGCCCAGTATCTAATCGATTCAGTTCAGACATAATCCCTACCTTTGAAGTTAAAAAAAGTTAAAAAACGTGTAATTATAATTTATAGAGACCAAAATTAGTCAAGTAAAGTTCCGCAAACGCACAAGGTTATTAAAATAAGCATTTTACTTCGCTAAAGATGCGAGCTTTTTTTCAATTTATAATGAATAACCGGGAGCTAAAGTTGGGTTCTCGATACGCTGTAACACGTCGATATTTTCAAGCGCAAGTTGACATCCTTGCCCTCTAATTCGATGACCTTCAGAGCAATCTACCTGCCACTGCCGCAAAATATAGGCTGCCAAAGCTGCCCGTGTCGTCATTACTTTCTTACCTTTGTGCATCGCAAAATCCATTTCAATAGCCAGGGGGTTTTGAATACTTGGGTGGGGAACAATAACTAAATTAACAATTTGATTGAATTGAACATCTGCACTCGCGAGTTGGTGCGGCAATATGTCGTTGTCTATGCTTGTGATATAGGTAAAACGAGTACACACAAAATCTCTAAAACCTTGGTGTTTACAATCGTAACCGCGAACATGCCAGCGATGACCATTATTAATTATCGCATGCGGGATGAACTGTCTCACGGATTCACCAGACGAAACCGACACATAACCTACTTCACATGCCGTTTGATTGTGAATGCTGCGCATCAAAGCTGCAATCATACTGCTTTCAGGGTGAATGAGTTGCACTGCATCAAAGCATTGCTCGGATGGCTGTGTTGAATGTGAAATGCCATTACCAAAACCGCGACTGAGCGATTGCAAAATAATATCCGGTTGGTATTTAAACAGCGGAGTAAATGCAGCTGTGCGATAGTATTGTTTGGTAGAATGGTCGAGCACTAAGTTAGCGCTTGCTAATTCGCGATAAGCAGCGAAATCTCTGGTGCATGCCGCTAATCCAGTTTCAAAGCGATTGACCAAATCATTGCGTGTGATATGCCCAAAAAAATGCAGGCAAAAGTCGATGAACGCTAATCTTTCTCTTTGTGCATGGGGCATTTCGTTTATGATTTCGGTGGTGTTCACTCTTTTCATTCTCCCTTAACTAGCTTCGTGTAAATATCGTTTTTTTAGGTAAACCTGCGTAAACAGAATAGTGTATAAATGACCAGTGTGCAATCAAAATGATTGCTTCATTATTTGCATATTACGTACAGAATAGCGGACGTATCACATCTCAATTTCAACACACTAATGGGTGGTTTGGCTTTACGTCACAATTATCCTAAGTCCTTTTTAGTGATATAACAGAACGCATTTCGCTTATACTTAACGACGCATAAGAGTAAATGTGTATATTGGTATTTATGAATTGGCGCAACGTGCTTTTATAACAAATTTATTCTTTCAGCTTATTGTCTTTGGGTAGTTTGAAAGTAAGCGCGATTACATCTTATATAAATCATAGGGTAGGGAACTAGCAGTGAAGTTATTTAATAAAAAATATCACAAGCCAGGTACCAAGCCGGGCACTTTAAAAATCGATAAAAACCCCGTCTTTAGTATCGATCTTTACGATTATAATGCGACCGAAATTAAAGTCGAATTAGATGCCGATGTCGTTACTTGTAAAGCGTTTATCGAAAGTGAGAATTGCACCTGGATCCATGTCCAAGGTGATCCATCTGCCGACGCGATGAAGTTATTAGGCAAAGACTTAGGTATACACGAACTCTACGTTGAAGATATTATTAACGTAGGGCAAAGGCCAAAAGTAGACGTTAGTGACGAAAATATATTTCTTATCCTTAATTTGCCAGTAAAGCAAGATGGCTATGCTCATGTAGATCAAGTCAGCCTGTTTTTAACCAAAAGCACCTTAATTTCTTTTTCGACAGGTAAAGAAAATCCATTTGAAGGAGTAATTGAAAGGCTGGAAAACAAAATAGGCAAACTACGTAAACAGAAAACAGATTATTTAATGTATGCACTCGTCGATACTGTTATCGATTTTGGTTTTCCTATGCTCGAAACTTACTCTGAACAAATTCAGGCATTAGAAGATGAACTGATGGAAACCAAAAACGAACGCTTATTAGGTTCAATACATGAACTTCGCCGTGAGTTGTTACTTATTCGCAGACGATTATGGCCGCAAAGGGAGGTCATTAATGATCTATTGCGAGCTGACGATAGCCCGCTCCTAAAAGAAAATGCCCTACTTCATCTTAGGGATTGTCACGATCATGTTATCTCTATTATGGAAATGTTAGAAACTTATCATGAAATGACGTCGGGTTTGATGGAGCTTTATTTAACGAGTGTGAGCCTAAAGCTTAATGACGTTATGAAATTTTTAACTATTTTCACTACTATTTTTATTCCACCCACTTTTTTAGTTGGTGTGTACGGGATGAATTTTAACGCCGCGACTAGCAGCACTAACATGCCGGAACTTGATTGGCAGTATGGCTAAATAATGGTGTGGGGCATTATTGCAGTGATGATTTGTAGCATGCTTTGTTTCTTTAGACGAAAGAAATGGATTTAATCACTGCGTATTGCTTGAAGCACGACACGTTGCTTCAAGCATGAACTATTCTTCAATGATGTTCTATTGTGCTAAGCATCAAATCCTCGTTTAACGCCTGATCGGTTGCCGCAAGCATGTCATAACCTAATCTACATTTAGCCAGTATATCTCGGCTTTCGATGTACTGGCTGCTGCTCACTGACGTCACGCCAAGAACAATATCGAATAAATTGTCATGTGAAATAGCTTCGTTTGATACAGATGCAAGGCAATTATCGCTGTGACTAGCCAAGCTCTTATTTTGCCAAAACAACATAGGTACATGAATTTGTTCTTCAGGAGCAAACGCATAGGGCAAGCCATGCAAGTAAACGCCATTTTCCCCTAGCGACTCACCATGGTCGGATACATAAAGCATCGATGTTTTTACCGTTGATCCGCTTTCTAATTTTTCCAATCGACCTATTATTTCGCTGAGCACAAAGTCGGTATAAGCGATAGTATTGTCGTAGGTGTTAATCACTTCTTGTTCGCTACAATGTTGGATGTCACTGCGCTGGCAATCCGGCAGAAATAACGTTTTCTCTTGCGGATATCTTTTGTAGTAGGTGGGCCCATGTGACCCAATCATGTGCAGAACGATCAATGTGCTTTTTGCAGTTAAATTATTAAGCTTGTCTTGCAACGGCAATAATAAAGCCTCATCTAAGCAATATTCGCCGTCGCATAATGGGTTGGATTTGCTTGTGTCAATGTTGATAGAATCGACTCGGGCACACACACCTTTACAACTTCCATTATTGTTGTCTATCCATAACACATCCATGCCTGCAGCCTTCGCAATATCTAACAAATTCTGTTGCGCGTTTGCGGTTCGATTGTCATAGGTTTTTCTATCTAATCGCGAAAACATGCATGGCAAAGAGACAGCAGTAGCTGTGCCGCACGAATAGACCTCTGAAAATGACACAACACCTGAATTTTTCGTGTGTCGATTGGTGTCATGGCTATATCCATTGAGTGAAAAACTTTGTGCTCTGGCGGTTTCGCCTACCACTAATACTGTTACGTTTGCGTTGTTATGCTGAATCGCTAATAGTGGTTCGCTGTCTAATATGGTAAACGGCAGTGCCGTTGAAAAGTAATGTCGGTTTGCATACTTAACTGAAGCATCAATAAACTTAAAAGGAGTAATATAACCTAGCAATTCGCGATTGTTTCTGCCGACTGACGCATAATTAGCATAAAAGCAGCTAGCAATTAATATAATAATAACGGAGTTCACCGTGATCAAGGCAAACCGAGATTTTAGCGTCTGCAGCCAAGATTGAGGCTTTGTTTTTGCATAAAAAATGCAGAGTGCTGGCAGACCACCAACAATAATTACAAACAAGATAGCGTAAATATTAATGTAGGAAAAAGCTTCTGCTGAATCTGTCTCAATGCCATTTTGAATCATCGAGTAGTCAAAAACGATACCATAGCTACCTGTCGCATATAGTAAGATGCTTGATAACAACAAGGTGAAAATTAATACAAGCTTTAATGCCTTACCAATGCCAAATAAACTGTTAAAGATGATACAAAAACTGAGTAATAGCAACGGAACAGATAACAAGAAGACGAGACTGTAGTCACTGGTATGGGTAATTGCAGATGTTGCTCTTAGCAAAAATGGTAAGTTACAAACAAATGCGATATAAATCGCAGTGAATACGATAAGTTGATTTGTGGTGAAACTATATTCGCGAACACGACTAGCTAGCTGTGTGATGGATTGGGTATTCATTGTCGTTGGTTGTCCAAAAAAATTAATGACGTCGCAGTATTGGCAGCTTTGGCATGTTAAACATGCACTAGAAAATGTGAATTGAGTGACATATTCGGCAACAAGTTATACAAATAAATTGAGTAGGGCTTCACCCCAAACCACCACTAAGAAAGACAATGCGATAAATACACCTGAGGAACCTAAATCTTTCGCACGGCCAATTAAAATGCAATGTTCACGCGTAATGCTGTCAGCCAATGCTTCTAAAGCGGAGTTAATAACTTCAGCAAAAAGGATAAATAATAAACAGCCAAATAGAAGCAACCAGTGCAAGCGCGACTGCGCTAGATAAAAGCTGAAAGGGAGTAAAAGAATGCTGAGAACAAGTTCCTGTCGAAAAGCAGACTCATGCAACCAGGCGGCCTTAAAGCCTTGAAATGAGCATGTGGTGGCTTTAAATATCCGTTGAAATCCATCTCCATTTTGCTTGTTAGTGGTCGGGGTCATATCTACCTTAATTCGTATAATTTGATTAAAAGCATTGCTTCATTTCGGTAATCTGTAAGTTTTGTCCTGATATGCACGCACAGGCCATATCGAATAAGCAAGTGCAGTCTGGTGTAACTCAGGGTCTATCGTGGTTGGTGTGAGCTGGTTGTTGGCATAGATAAACTGCAATGGCTCACGTTCTTTTTGTAATATGACAACTCGATTTTCTTCCATAAAAGCGAAGTTGTTTGCAAACTGCATCATCGCTCTGCCAGGAGTGTCAGACAATTCAGGGCGTGTTAAGTCGCGGCCAATTCCAGGATGAGTAGATTCAATCTCAATTAACGATAACAGCGTGGGTAACATGTCAACTTGACTGGCGACTTGTTTGATTACTTTGGGCTCAATACTGCCTCCTAATATGAGCCCTGGAATATGAAACTTGTTTATCGGCACCAACTCGTTGCCATAAACACGGTCGCTATGGTCGGCAATAATTAAAAAAACAGTATCTTTCCAGTATTCAGAGGTCTTTGCAGTCTCAATAAACTGACCCAACGCAAAGTCTGCATACTTGACTGCATTAGCGACTCTATTTTTAGGTTGCTCTGCTAATTCAATTTTTCCATCAGGGAATTCGAATGGTGAATGATTTGTGGATGTAAAAACTAGACTAAAAAACGTTTTTTTTGCACTTGATAATTCACTAAATGTATCATGTGCTTTTTGCAATAAATCCTCATCAGAAACGCCCCAAGAGCCAACAAAGGATGGGTTTACATAATCGGGTTGGTCAATAATTGTATTAAATCCATTATTGTCAAAATGTGCTGCGCCCCAATAAATGAATGAAGTCTCGTAGTCTTGTCGAGAGAGTAACTCTGCAATTGTAAAAAAGTTATTTTGACTTCCGCCTAGTTTGACTACGCTCCTCGCTGGTGTGGGCAGGAAACCAGTAATAACAGCTTCAATACCGCGCACCGATCGCGTGCCGGTGGCATATAAATTTTCGAGCCAAATACCATCATTCGCAAGCTTATCAATATTCGGCGTAATATCTTTGCCTCCTAGCTTGCCAATAAAATCTGCGCCGAGACTCTCTTGTAAAATAATAACGAGATTTTTTGGACGTGCATTGGCATTTTTTTTGATACTGGTTTGTTTATGCAATGTGGGGAGTTCAGAATCAAAAAATGCATCTTCAGGCATTTTCATGCTGTGATAGATTGTTTTTAGTACTATCTCTTGTGGCATTTCGCCATAGCTTGGCTTATCCCCTTGTTCGTGCTTAATTTTTTCATACAAAGCATAAAGTGCGGAATAGCCTGAGCTCAGTGGCAGTGAATTAACTAATGGGTCGGATGAAAAAGCAACTGTGCTTGGGTTAACTGGACGATGTCCAACTGCTGAGCGCGCTCCTCCTATGCACAGAACAATGCCTAATAAGGCTAACAACGGAGAGCTCCACACAACCGACGGTACTGTTTTAGATTGAATGCGATCCATTAATTTCCAAAACTGCCATACCAGAACAGCGGTTGCCGTTATTGCAAAAAACAACTGCAAGGGCACTGCTTTAAATAACATTGATAGCACTTCTCGTGGGTATGCAAGGTATTCAATGAGTAAAACGTTAGGTCTAAAATCATATTGGTCGATAAAGTTGGGTGTAATAAATTCAACGAATATGAGAAGAGCTGCTGCAATAATAAAGTAGTATTTAGTTGCAATTATAATAAAATTGAAACTAGCCTTATGCACAGAAAATAAAGGGATGAGCAACACTGGAATAATAATTAGCTGAGCCAGAAACACGATATCGAAGCGAATACCTTGGGCAAGCACATACCAAAAACCACTGACTTTGGTCACTCGGTCTATTTGCCAGAAAATGAGTAGGAGTCTAGAAACACTCAGAAAGATGAGAGCACATGCGACGAAACCTAAAATAAGATAGGTCCACTTAAAATGATCACGTTCCAAAGTGTTTTTCTCAAAGCTCACGAATATTGTAATATAAAGGTTGGTATGTGAACAAAATGTCATATGAAACTTAAAATAAACTTAAACCAAAAAAAAAGAAGTCCAAATTGTGGTCAGTTTTACGCTACCTTCATGTAAAAAATAGGCTGTCCGCTCTTTTACGAAGGCCTATTCTCGGGTTATTCAAATTTTATTATTAGAACATAATGTGCAGTTAGGCGAATACTTAGAGGGCGTCGGATATTCTGTAAAGTCATGATTGAAACTTAGGACCAATTGAAGCCGCAACATAAGCGTTTTGATATTAATGTTGAAGTCGTGAATATACCTAAATCATTTATAGCGTAAAAAAGCGCTTATAGATATTATCATTAATAACATTATTCAAATAACCAGAAAAATTGGTTCAGATGGTTATATTACAATATTAACCCTACTTTAAACTAGAAAACGCCAGCCGCTTTGAATAACTGCATATGAACGTTAACTAATGCGTCAATATCACGCTGATAACCGCCGCCAATAACAGCAGCGACTGGAAGTCCCTGTCTTTCACATTGTGCAAATACAAATTTGTCGCGCGCTAATACACCTTCGGTAGTAATATTCAAATGTCCAAGATCGTCATCAATATGCACATCAACTCCCGCATCATAGATGACGGCGTCGGGTTGAAAGTACGTTATCGCCATATTCCATGCTTGTTCAACTGTTGTTAAAAATTCGTCATCGCCAGTGCCCTTAGCTAAACCAAAGTCTAGATCCGATACTTGCTTTCGATGCGGGAAGTTTTTTTCCCCATGAATAGAAACGGTATAAACGGCATTGTTGTTAGCTGCTAATTTTGCCGTTCCGTCGCCTTGATGTACATCACAATCAAACACCAAAACCTTGTCAATGCCTTTTGATTGCAGCATATTTAGTGCAGCAAGATACAAGTCGTTGAGCATACAGAAGCCTGAACCAAAGTTAGCAAATGCATGATGGTAACCACCGGTAAGATTCAATGCCTTGCCATGTTCCAGCGCCAATGATGAAGTGAGTACGGTGCCGCCTGCAGCCGTTAATGTGCGCTCAATAAGTTGCTTTGACCATGGAAAACCAATACGTCGCATAGCTTTAGGGTCAAGCTCACCTGAACACAGTTGCTCAATATAAAGGGGGTCATAAACCCGCGATATTGCGTCAATATTGAGGGGGTCTGGCTGATGAAAATAGTCAGCAGAAACATTTTCTTTTAGTAACGCATCTTTTATTCCTTGATATTTTTGAATGGGAAAGCGATGTCGAACGGGTAAGTCGAGTTGACTATATATAGGATGAAAAACAAGATGCGACATCGAGACTCCGTGGACGAACTAAAAGAATAATAAATATTACAACATTTACGGATAGACCACACAATAAGACTACTGCAAATGTATTGGCCTTCAGCTCAAAAGGTTTTTGCTATTTCTTTGCTTTCTAGTGACTTATGTTGAACAGCACTACTTATTTGCGGCAATGTCGAATAAACGGCATTACCATAAAGTTTGTACATCGTACCGACACAACCATATTCGATTAGTAAATAGAGCGACTTCTGGTTTTCAACACCTTCCGCAAAGACTTCCATATTGAATTGGTGCCTCATTTTTATCTACACCTTCTATTATAACCACTTTGGTAAGTGCGTTTTGACCTACAGTCAAGGTGACAAAAACGACGGTAATTTATTGGTTTGTTGGTTTTTTTATGCGGAACATATTGTTTTTTAATAATTAATTAATCGATGACTGCGATAAAGTACAGTGAGTTCGAAGAGTGAGCTTTTATAATTAAGTATGAATATTTATATCTAATAATAGATAAAACGTTCTTTGTGTCGATAATTCGTTGCGAATTGTAGAATATTACTACTGTTATCGATGTAAGAGAGCCTAAACTAAAGAGGTATTGCGACTATATTTAGCTGAATTAGAATGCTATTGGAAAGAAGGCATGCATATAGATGATAACCTTGCTAGTCTGCGTTATAGAGCAATGCTGTTTAATGAACAGTTAAATTAAATCTAATATGACGAGTGTAAATCCAACAATGAAATCACTTAAGAAAATCAAAGTTAGTTTAGTAATTGTTGCACTAATAATAACATCAGGGTTTAGCACCGCTGCAGAGCCTAAAATTGAATTTTCCGGTTTTGCGCGCGCGGTTGTAGGTCATTTAAACGATGATAACCTAGTTTTTCTCGGTTATGATGAAGGCTACTCTTTTAGCGAACAAAGCTTATTTGCCTTTCGGGCAGATGCATCTATCACCGACAAAATATCGGTCATAGGGCAAGCTCTAGTGCATTCTTCAGATGTTAGAGAAAGTGGTATTCAATGGCTGTATCTGGACTATCGACCCACTCAAGATTGGTCATTTAAGTTAGGAAGGCAACGCATTCCTTTCTTTACATACAGCGACGTCATTGATGTGGGTTTTGCGTACCCGTGGATAACACCACCTATACAAGTTTATGCAAACTACCTCTTTTCAGAGTTTGACGGTGCGATGGGGCGCTATGATTTTTCAACAAAGTCTGTTTCGGGGTCATTGGAGGCATATGTAGGCCAATATAAAGGTCCCATCGTCCAGTCAGGGCAGCGTTTAGATGCAGATATTGAATATGTTGCTGGATTGTATTCAAAACTTAATTATAAGAACTTCACGTTTAGCGCTGCTTACCATGAAGGTAAAGTAAAGGTAGATATTCCAGAGTTCAAAGAATTTCAAGACTTATTGCGGATGTTCAACTTTATAACAACAGCGAATGAACTTGGTATTAACAACAGAGCACGATTTATAAAGTTAGGCGTAAGTTACAACAGCTTCGACTATTTTATTGAGTCAGAATTTAGTAAAATTACTTCAGGCTCCGCTTTCATTCCAAAAGTAAATGCTGGTTATTTGACGTTGGGTTATAACCTTTATCCTTTCACACTCCATGCGACTATTGCTCATAGTGATGCTGGTTACAGCGAGCCAGTTAATGAAGTTCCACTTGGACTCAATCCGATTTTAGATCAGGTACATTTGGGCTTTGAAGCAATATTTATGTCACTACCCATCGACAGTTTAACGTCCTTAACTATCGGCAGTCGTTATGATTGGAAACAAAATATCGCTTTTAAAGCGGAGGTGAGTTTCCTCAAAGGCGAGAATAACAAAAGAGCGTTTTTCACCGTAGGTGACCCCACAATAGAAGAAAGAGAAGCTGTATTATTTCAGCTTGCCGCAGAGTGGGTGTTTTAATGAAATCGCTCATACGGCAACCAATTAACAAATTATTATTATTCTATATGCTAACTTTGCCTGCATTGGCAAACGCCTCACTTCTTGTGGTAGCCAATGTTGATAAACCAATTAGTTTAAGTAAATCAGAGGTAAAAGCCATTTTTATGGGCGGAGCGACATCTTACGACTTGAATGCCGTTGCTTTGACTGCTGAAAATAAAACGAGAGCGATGTTTAATGCAAGAATCATAGGTATGACAGAATCTAGAATTCAGTCTTACTGGGCTCAAATGCGATTTTCTGGGCGTCAAAAGCCACCCAGAGAATTCGATAATGAGGAGCAGTTAATTAACTATTTAGTCAAGCATAAGGGAGCAGTCGCTTACGTTAGTAGTGATGTTGAGCTCAAAGCTGGAATAGTTATTTTGTATCGAAGTGAAGACTAGTGTGCCCTTGTGCCCTTGTGCTAAGTGGGCCTCATATAAGTTGATGTGACGTAGGCATTAAAGTATGAAGGGAAGTATGTTCGTATTTACTTTCTGATGCGGTGAGGCTAATAAAGTGGCTAAATCTGTTGGTTTTCCAAATAAATAACCTTGCAACTGATCGCAACCATTCTCGACCAAAAATGCCATTTGTTGACGTGTTTCAACGCCTTCTGCACAAATATTGAGATCAAGCTGTTTTGCCATTTTAATGACTGTTTTAGTGATTAATGTACTGCGTTTTGATATCCCTAAATTGTCGACAAATTGTTTGTCAATCTTGAGCGTGTTCAGTGTGATTTTGGTCAAGTAACTAAGAGACGAATAGCCCGTGCCAAAATCATCAAGAGCAATTGACGATCCTAAGCCTCTAATGTTTCCAAAGAACTGGTTTGCCATGTCGAAGTTTTCAAGATAAGTCGATTCAGTAACTTCAAATTCAATGCATTTGGGGTTAATAAGATAGTGATGATAAAGCTCAGTGATAAGTTCTAATGTTCTGGTACTCTTTAAATCATATGCGGATAAGTTAATTGAAATCATTGTGTTTGCGCCGTAATGTTCGAGTATTTTTGCATAATCGAACATAACTGCTTTTAAAAGCCATTCTGTCATTTGATTTATCTTGCCACTTTGCTCCGCAATACTGATGAACTCGTAAGGCGATATAAAACCTAATTCTTCATTATTCCAGCGAAGTAAAGCTTCGAATCCAACAATTTCCTCTTGGGCATTTACTTTCGGTTGATAGTAAACTTCGAATTCATTATTTTTTAAGCTGGCTGTAATGCTTTTTGCTATAAAAAGTCGACGTTTATTGTCCTCCATCATCGTAGGTATGAAAATAGTGTGTGTATTTTTTCCTTTCACCTTCGATTCATACATTGCAACGTCGGCATTGCTTACAAAATCACTTAAGTTATATTTAGCATCTGTTGCTCTAGCGATGCCAACGCTGACGCTAATTTGTATTTCCCAACTATTGATAACAAAAGGTTTACTGATTTCTTTAATGATACGCTGAGCGATATCGATTACTACAAGGTCGCTTGGATTGCTGTGAAGTAAAATAAGGAATTCATCACCACCGAGTCTCGCAATAAGGTCGCCGTGCCGCAAAAATCGCTTTGCTCGCTTGCTCGACTCAATCAGCAGCTTGTCGCCGACATCATGACCATGCGTATCGTTAACGTCTTTGAAGCCATCAAGGTCGAAGAACATCAGTACCATGTCCTGGTTGTTGCGATCTGCATCGTTTAGCGATTTACGCAACGTTTCCATGAAAAATTGGCGGTTAGGTAATCCTGTTAAACTATCAAAATTGGCGAGCCTTTCCATATCCCTCCGCTGCTCCATTAACAGTTTGGTATGTTGTTTGTTTTTAACCTCTTCTGAATGAATGGTATCCATCATGCTGCTAATTTCGTTACTTAAATCGATAACTTCTTGTTTACCATAAACATTTATCTTAATGCTGTAGTCGTTTGTTTCTTTTATTTGATGAGCCAGGTGTGCGAGTTTTTGGAATGGAGATAACATTTTATTGTTCAGCCATAACGACAACACGATACCAATACAAATAACCACAAAGGTTAAAGGGAGAACTTTTAGTAGGAGGGAAAGTTTACTTCGACTAAGTGGATTTTCCAAGTCATTGATTATGAGTAAATAGCCGCTTGGAAATGCTTTTTCACCAATAAATTTAAAAGAAAATAGTTTGCCATTTTTTGTCGATGTACCAAATTGAATATCACGAAGCTGCTCCAAACTGACTTTAGTACCAATCTTACCAGATACCCGCAATGCCCTACCTGCATATATATCTAGTTGACTAAAATCTTTATCGAATACTGCTGCCAACTCCACATTTTCATACTCTTCTAAACGCAGTAGCGTAGTGGATATTGCGATTCTATCTATTTCGGGTGTTCCTAGAATAGCAAATAGATCGTGGGCCATGTTGTTAGACAGCCCATCTAGATTATGTGTTACTGCTTCGCTATAAAGTTCTTCATGTACGAAAATTGAAAGGCTTAAAACAGCAGCACATAAAACGGCAATAGCTAAACTATTGAATGCGGTTAATGTTGATCTGATTGTTTTAAATAACATGCGCTGATTATAAAGGTGAAACTGACAATGAAAAGGAATAGCTCAAATTTGAGCGTATACATTTTCATATTATAGTATAAGGATCTTTCGCAAAACTATTACGCTAAATAATTTCATCTTATTTCGTTGTGGATATTTAGCCTGATTTATTGTGCCAATATAATACATCGTTGATATTTTCAACATCGGCAATTGTACAAAACAAAGAATTCAATCAAACTTATACTGTAATATCGTGGTTACTTCTGGATAAAGTTAATTAGGGATAAAAATGAGTATTGAATTTGCTTCAAATCAACAGGTTGAGCTGTCGGGAACATGTAAAGTTGAAGATATGGTATTACATTCCTTATCTCCTAAGTATCGTAGTTTGAATATTATTGTGTCCTCAATTATTGGCTTTGTGATTGTGATGATTATTGTGTTTCTGGCAATTCAGCCCTTATTTTCAATGCCGCAAAAATTTCTAGATTATTATTATATCGGTGTCACTATTATTATTATTTTTACGCTGTGGTCCGTTTTATACAGTTATTTAGCTGACCCTAAAAAGAAATATTCGGTTCGAGAGTTTGATGTACATTTTCAATCCGGTTTATTATTTTCTAGAATCATTAGCCAGCCTATTATGCGGATTCAACACATTGAAATTGAACGCGGACCCATAGAGCGAAGTGCTGGTTTGGCTACTTTGCAGGTTTACAGCGCAGGTGGCGCTAATCACGCGTTTGAAATTCCGGGATTGGCATATGAAAAAGCCATTGAACTGCGCCAATTCATTTTGAATCACAAGGATGTTAGTCAGAATGGATAATAATGACTTTTCTCAGCGAAGCGAGGGTATGCAACAAGTTGCCGAACTGCAAAACGGAGAATGGAACAAGCTTTCGCCGATCAGCATTATTTACTTTACGGTACGTTCAATTGTTGATTTAGCCAACACGTTTTTTTACTTAATACCGGTACTCGCGCTCAACTTTAACAAAATAAAAGAACAACCCTTGATTATTGTTGTAGTGGCATCCTGTATTCTGGCCTTATTTATTATTATGGGAGTGCTTAATTACTGGTTTTATCGATTTCGCGTAGGCAGTGACAGAATAGAAATAAAACAGGGTGTTTTTAAGAAGTCACATATTGATTTGCCCTTTGAACGAATTCAGAATGTTAAGTTATCTCAACCGCTTTACTACCGCATCAATGATTACTCCTGCATTGAATTAGATACCGCTGGCAGCGCAAAACAAGAAGCAAAAATTGTAGCGTTAAAAACTGATTTAGCTAAACAATTTCGCATTAAAATCTTAGAGACCGCAACTGAAGAAACTAGTGATGATGCTTTGGCTTCTTCTGTTGGTTCAAGCAATGCTTCAAATGAAATAATGTTGAATCGCAGAAGCATGCGTGATCTAGTTATTCATGGCTTAACCAATAATCGGATCTGGATTTTTTTGGGTGCACTCGCACCATTTTATAATGCAATATCTGATTTTTTATCACAATTCTTTGAGTCAATAGGTTTCGATGCAGAAGTTTATTTCAGTTTAGAAACCCAAGCCTGGTGGGAATTTGGCTTACATGTTTTGTCTGTAGCGATGCTAATAATGCTCGTCATCGTTTCGTTGTCAGTTGTCGGTGCTATTCTAATGTTTTACAAATACACCTTGAGCAAAACACAGAATCGCTATATTCGACGCTCAGGTTTGTTAACTAAACACGAAGTAAGTATGAAACTCAGCCGTATTCAAATAATGGTGCAAGCACAAGATTGGCTCGATGTGCTACTTGGCAGAGTTAACTTGTCGTTTGAACAAAATACGTCGGGGGTAGCCAATGCGAGTAAAGCTGGTGAGCAGATGTCGAATAAACTTCTGGTTCCATCGGTGACTATTGAAGAATCCTTGGCGTTAATGAAAGATGCGATGCCCTCGCAAACGATGGGCGAGCAATTGTTTAAGCCCATCTCTAAGCGTTATATATTGCGTGGGTTGTTATTTTTTGCTGTGCCAGTTGGCATATTTTTATTTGTGGCTATATTTAGGGATGATCTTGTTGTAGCAACGACGGTTAGTTTCTCGACGGTTGTACTCATTGGTGTCATATTGGTTATAAGATGGAAGCGGTGGGGCTACAGTTACGACCAAGAATATTTTTACCTTAGAAAGGGTTTTTTAGGTGTTAATTATTACTGTTTCCCTCTGTATAAAGTGCAGCAAGCTCAATTCAAACAAAGCATCTTTATTCGTCCCTATCAATTGGCAAGCTTAAAAATAGTTCTGGCTTCAGGCGCGAAACTTATTCCTTATATGCCGGCAAATGAAGTGAGAAATATTATAAATAGCATTCTAGATCAGCTCGTTATCGACAAGCGTTCTTGGATGTGATATCCACAAACAGTGTACATTTTCGTATCGTAACACTCGGATTACCAAGCAGTTACTGGTAAAGTCGATAGGTTGACAGTATCGCGGATACAATTCTATAGTACAGTCATAAATGTTGAAAATAAAAATGAAAATAAAGAGTAATATATGAGCACTGATAAACCACGTAAATATTCACAAAAAATTGTAGATGGAGCCGCTCAGGCACCTAGTCGATCTATGTTGAGGGCGGTAGGCTTTGGCGATGAAGATTTCAAAAAATCACAGGTGGGTATTGCTTCAACGTGGTCAATGGTGACGCCATGCAACATGCACATCAATACGTTGGCTGACGAAGTGGGTAGGGGCGTAGATAGCGCCGGTGCTAAAAGCGTTATTTATAATACCATTACTATTTCTGACGGTATTTCTATGGGCACTGAAGGTATGAAGTATTCTTTGGTCTCAAGAGAAGTTATTTGCGACTCAATCGAGGCTGTATCGGCAGGCATGGGACATGACGCTATTATTGCTATCGGTGGCTGCGATAAAAATATGCCAGGATGTTTAATGGGGCTAGCTCGTCTAAATCGTCCTTCTATTTTTGTCTATGGCGGTACTATTTTACCCGGTGAAAACCACACAGATATCGTATCGGTATTTGAAGCTGTAGGCAGTTATGCTAATGGTGATATTCCCATTACTCAGTTGCAACATATTGAAAAAACAGCGATCCCCGGTCCCGGCTCTTGCGGCGGTATGTATACGGCCAATACTTTAGCCTCAGCCATCGAAGCTTTGGGCATGAGTATGCCAAATAGTTCTGCTCAAAATGCGATTTCAGATAACAAAAAACAAGACTGCGTCGATGCAGGGAAAGCAATAGTTTACCTACTCGAGCATGATATTAAACCGTCTGATATTATGACTAAAAAGGCATTTGAGAATGCGATTACGATGGTGATCACCCTCGGAGGCTCGACAAATGCGGTACTGCATTTAATTGCTATGGCTGACGCCATAGGTGTGGAAGTGACCCTGGATGATTTTGTGCGCATCGGAGAAAAAACACCCGTAATTGCCGATTTGCGACCAAGCGGTCAATATTTGATGTCTGAATTAATTGAAATTGGAGGCATTCAACCTCTGATGAAACGTTTATTAGATGCTGGAATGCTACATGGCGATTGTATGACAGTAACAGGCAAAACGATGGCCGAAAACTTAGCTTCAGTTGCGGATTATCCTGAAGGGCAAAATATTATTTTACCTTTTGATAAGCCAATCAAAAAAGACAGCCACTTGGTAATACTCAATGGTAATTTAGCGCCCGAAGGAGCAGTTTCAAAAATTACAGGCAAAGAAGGTTTGCGCTTCACTGGCACAGCCAAAGTATATGACTCTGAAGAACAGGGTTTTGCCGCTATTATAGATGGTCAAGTCGTTGCCGGTGACGTGGTTGTGATCCGCTATGAAGGTCCAAGAGGTGGCCCAGGCATGCGAGAAATGTTAAGCCCCACGTCTGCAATTATGGGCAAAGGTTTAGGTAATGATGTTGCACTAATCACTGATGGTCGTTTTTCAGGCGGCAGCAGGGGGTTTGTGGTAGGCCATATCACTCCTGAAGCATACGAGGGTGGTGCGATCGCACTGGTAGAAAATGGTGATAGCATTACAATTGATGCGCAAAATCGTGTGATGACGCTCAATATTGATGACCAAGAAATGGCGAGAAGAAAGCAAAACTGGGTACAGCCGGCACCAAAATATACCAGAGGGTTGCTAGCAAAATATGCAAGAACAGTCAGTTCTGCTTCTACGGGAGCCGTAACTGACAAGCCTGACTAGCTACTTTTAGGCGGATAAGAGTGCAATTCATTTCATAAAAGTAATAGATATGATTTGGATTGCGCTGCTTTAATTTCAGCTTTTAACTGCAGTGCTTTTCGATAAAACTCACTCGGGTAATGTCCCTTCAAGTCTAACGTGCTTTAACATAAGTACGATAAAAACATCGACAAAGCCATAACCAATTTCACTATACGAGCTATCCATGACGACTCATTCCTTTGGCGAAAGCAGTACTTACATTTTACCAAGCAAAAAAAATGAAAAGCTTCTTGTTCGTAAATGGAATGCGTGTGAAATACCCAAAGGGATTATTATCGCGGTCCATGGAGGAATGGCTCACTCTGGAGACTGGCATCTTCCTGCACAGTTTTACAATCAGAAGGGATATGAGTTGCATGCTCTCGACCTGCCTGGGCATGGAACTTACGCTGAAATAAATCCGGGTAAAAAGAACTTACTTGATATTGAAAGCTTTGATATTTATGTCGAGCACGTTCATGATCTGGTGAATAGTGTACAAAGCGAGTCGCCTGATCTGCCAATCTATATTTTTGGTCATTCTATGGGCGGTCTAATCGCTTTGCTGTATGGATTAGGCTTAGGTAAGGATCAAAAATACATTCGCGGTTTTGGAATTTCAGCACCTTGGCTTAAGAACAGGACAAAATCACCTGTTCCGGCATTTATTGTAAACTTGCTCGCTCGGTTTTTACCAACATTGGCGGTTCCTTTAAAAATTGATTTGAGTCATTTGACTCATGACCAAGCAGTTTTGAAGAAACATCAGATAGACATCGATTATGGATTACGAGGTAGAGTAACCACTCCTCGTTTTGCTTTGATTTCGCAGCAGGCTCAGGACCACCTAGAAGCAGAACTATCGAACTGGAAAGACTATCCTCTGGCTGTTGTGATAGCTGGAATGGATCATTTGGCAGACTCTCAGTTCACGAGGGCTCAAATGCACCGCATTCAGTCACCGATTATTCAATATCGCTATTATGAAGATAATTTGCACGAAAATTTCAATGAAATAAACCGACAGGAAGCTTTTCAGTATATTTTTGACTCCCTTCAGATGTAACACAAAGGGTGGAATCAGCTTGTTTTTGGTGGCTGATTCGAATTCAATCTTATTGACAATACTGTTGAATTGTATCCATATTACACGTGATTACGCTGACTTTTTGATAGCCGATTCGAGCAAGTTGTTCAGCGCTAAGGATCGCTCTTGCCGATGTAGCACAATGCAAATAAATAGCTTTAGAAGGGTTCTTCTCTATCTCCATTAATTTCATTTCCAAAAGTCCTCGCGGAATATTAATTGCTCCAACCGCTTTTTTTGCTATGTGCTCCGAGGGTTCACGGACATCAATCAGCAAGCCATGATTTTCCTTTAACTCATTTGCTGCGACGTTTGCACTGATGCATCGAACATTTGTTCGCGCTTCATTTAATAGTTCAGGGATAGTCTTTAACATCATTTGTTCCTTTCGTATATTCCACTCTAATAATATATCGTGAGAGTCAAACTTACTACTATTAGAATACTACCGAGCTTTGCTTTTCTTTTGTTTATACATGGAAGCGTCAGCATCTTGAATCATTTCTTTTGCAGATTTTTTCGTATCGTGTTGAAAATATTCTACACCCACACTGTATTCTATTTCGTAAGGTTTGTTGATAGTCGCATTTGCTTGTTCAACCGCTTTTGCAAATCGCTCTACGATCCCGTTGGTGTGATTTTGGTCGGAATCCGACAACATGACAACAAATTCATCACCGCCAAGCCGACCGATAACATCACTATTACGAAATGTCTGCAGCATTATCTGAGCAAAGGTAATTAACACAAAATCGCCCTCATGATGACCATATTCATCATTGATGATTTTAAATTTGTTAAGGTCAAACAATAAAAATGACATCGGTACTCTGGTTCGTCGACACACTTTTACGCTATGCTCGACAAGTGATAAAAACCCGCGTCTGTTGGAAATTAATGTGAGTTGGTCCAGCGTGGCTAATTGTATCGATTTAATTTCTTGCTCAACCATAGCGCCTAAGTCTTTGAGAAGCTGCTTGTCTTCTTCATCCATGGTTTTTGGCGATTGATCAAGAAGACATAAAGTACCTATTTTTAATCCGTCTTTAATCTCCAGAGGACAACCCGCATAGAAACGAATTTTAGGTGAGTCAGTTACAAGAGGATTATCATAAAAGCGTTCATCTTCAGCAGCGTCAGGTATAATAAATAAGCCATCTTGATTTATGGCATGTCCGCAGAATGAAATATCCCTTGGTGTCTCACTTACTTCAAGACCCTGCTTAGACTTGAACCACTGACGGTCTTCGTCAATTAAACTAACGAGTGAAATAGATACACCAAACATGCGTTTAGCCATACGAGTTACACGGTCAAACCGTTCCTCGTGCGAAGTATCAAGAACTTGTAATGTTCTTAGCGCATGCATTCGCTCAGCTTCATTTTCTGGAATGTTGGGTTTAATCATTTAGCTTCCTTATAGTCGAAAGGATAGCAAACTCCCTTCGACCTGCTTATTAGTGTGTCAAATAATCTCAAAAATATGAATTGAGATATTAAAAAAATGTAGAATTATTGATAACATTTATACTTAGTTTCTAATTACTGGTGCATAGTTAAAAAACAATAATTCCATTTATTTAATCACTGTAAACAGTCAATACAGTGAATTTACTCGGGCCATAAGGTGTTCAAAAAACGCGCAACTATATATTAATCATTTTAAAAATTTTGTCGTCAATATTCTCACAATACCATATATTTAATAACTTAAGCATTTTTCCTTTCTAACCCAAAAGCAACTAATTCGCTTTTTAGTAAATAATTTTTTTTCTATCGTGATTGCTCACCACAACCCATAGAGAGCGTGTTGTTGAGATTGCACACTTGGTGCAACATATCGAATTTTGACTTTTTAGCATTGCCAGAAGTCATCCTTTGCTAGGGGGGAATAAGTTAAATTGAAGACGGGGCTGAGGCTCATAGCGCGACAGACGGTCACTAATTTTGCACTAGTTTCACGATTTTATTTATCAAATGGTTGAGCTTATCGACTGAATTATAGGAGTAAATTAGGTATTGGAATAAATTAAATTAATGTAGATTGCTTACAGATAGGTTACAAGAATGTAGTATATCGACCTTTATAGTTTTGAATTAGGAAAGCAAATATGTTTAAAGTGAACGAATATTTTGAGCGCAAGGTAGCATCAATTGCCTTTAATACAGCTACTCAGCCCGCTACAGTTGGCGTTATGGCTCCCGGTGAATATGAGTTTGGCACCAGTGAATTTGAAACTATGACCGTTGTTAATGGGGCATTAACGGTGTTGTTACCAGAACAACAAGAGTGGAAAACATTTACAACTTCAGAAGTGTTTACGATTGAAGCTAATAAGAAATTCAAGGTGAAAACCACCGTCGATACCGCTTATCTTTGTATATATGGCAAATAATCGTTTAGATTAAAATGGTCACCTTTGCTGATTACTTCTTGTAATATGATAGTTAGTCGAATTCCTATGTAAATGCGGTGATGCTGAATGTAAACTGCTTAAGTTGCGATAATCGTAAGGAAGACCATTTTATAACAACACCCTTAAGGTTGGACAACGTTAAATAAAAAGCCCCCCGAAGGTTTGTCTAACTTTCGGGGGGCACTTCACAATAAGCAGAGTTTTTTATTTATTACCGAACCGAGTTTTGCCGGCCTAAGCTGAACTGAATGGAGATTCCGTGTCTACATCTCAGGATTTTCCCCAATAACCTCGAACCTCATATATTCAGTGCCATACCCGCTTACATTATTTTTTGACCCATTGTCCATTACTGCGCAGATAGAGCCCAGCCTCAGTTTTTTCATAAGCTTTCTTAGCAGCTAATATTTCTACTTGATTCAAGGTAATACCGTTTTTATTCGCCAGTTCCAGATATTTAGCTTTCCGTTTGGCATTAATATCATTGATCAATGTTGTGACTTCAGCACTTATAACAATCGCACCTAAGTAACCATTCTCCTGTTCGCCAACCAAGCCAGATGTTTTTGCTGAATCGAGCTCAATGGCGAAGGCGGCTGCGCTTAATAAAATAGCGGCAATCAGTACTGTTTTTAAAGTTGTAATAATCTTCATGTTTTACTCCTAAAATAGTCGTCACTGAAAACAGTTTATCGCTCCCTGCAGCGTGCCATTAAGATAATCTAAAGCAGCGTTTACATCGCCAGATAGCTTAAACTTCGACGCTGAACTTTGTTTAAAAACAAGGTGTAATGGTTGATGCAATAAATATGACTGAAGAGTAAGCGAGTCAACGGTGATGCGAGGCAGGCTATCTGGCAAAACGATATTTGGCAGTGTCGGCATAGCAGGCCCATTGTTTGTTTGAGTACCCGTGTTTTTATGCTTAATCCTGAGTTTACCGATATTCAAGCGGCTGGCTTTACTCCGCCAGCTATCCAAAAACTAGCTCGCACTATGCACTTCAATATTGATAGATTCAGTATCTAGGCACATCTCCTTTATAAAAAGGGTGGGAGAGGAACCTATATCAAATTCAAGGCAGGTAACATGTGCGCCCTGAGGTATATAGGCTGCAATTACCCACTTGGCCAATGATACTCTAAATATATAGGTACTCAGGAGGATAAAAAAATCAGCACAACACTGCTCAAAAGCCCAATGCGGGCTATTCTAAGCCAATTGATTCGGGAGGACGTATTCAGGGTGAATTCCTTTTAAAAATACCATATCGGAACACTCAATTCGGGAAAGTAGAATATCACGTAATAATCTATTTAGGCATCAAAGTGAGCCAGTAACTTAACGTTGTGCGCACCTATTTTTTTATAAAGTTTTCAGAGTAAATCCTGCCGATGATAATTGAATATGAGCTTTTTAATATCGTTGAAAGTGGGCTTAAGGAGTCACGATCAGCTAGATTTGTGCGTTTTCAGATAAGATATCGTCAGAGATCGGAAGGGCGGGGAAGTAGAAATTGGAAATTCCCTGTAAGAGATTGAAACCTGCGGGTTATAAAAATATTAGAGGAATATTTAAGAACTTTGGAGATCTAATCTCCCCCAAGCATCAGGTTCAAAGTTTTTCAAAGCTTATAACTAGATAATAAACAGTATCTCGAGGAGAGTATTTAGATTAATCATACCACTACCTCGTTTACTACTTTATACTGATCACAAAAATTAGTAACAAGAAGACGTAAATTTTATCTTCAGAAGTTTTTCTCAAGCTTTACTAATTTAAAACTCATTAAACAAACTAATCGATATGGACCTTTTTAAAAAATGCTAGATAAAAAGTACTACAACCTGAATGAACTCAATTCTCTATTTCAAATATCAATGGCTGATATCAGTTTCGCTATCGAGCGAAAAGGCCTATGTCTGGTTTTTTATAGACAAGCAGAGAAATACTTAATAGGTAGCCTTTCAAATAGAAAGTTTGTATCTATTGGATGTGCAACTTATGAAGGATTGGTAAGACTGGATCAAAAGGCCTCATCAGAGGTTATTAAGCAAAAAAGCATCGCGGTAGATAGAACTGTTCTGTTACAGATGGAAAACATTAAGGATTGGATTAGTGATTATCCATTTGCGTGCAAACTTCCAAGTTCTCGCTTGAATGATTGGGTATCAGAAGATCCTAAAACGCTTAATACAGACACAATTCTCGCTTTCCCTTATCCAACAGAAAAGAAAAACCCATTTAAAATTTTTCCCGAAACTGATGCTTCTGTAAGTAATGAATCACCTGATTCAGATAGTCAGTCTGAAAATATGGATGAAAAAAATCAACTTAAGCCTGATTCCATTTTAGACTTTCCCAAGATCGAATTGCTGCTAAATGACGGTTGTGTTTTATCCTCCAAATTAGCGGAATTATTTCCTACTAAATTTAAGCTTAATGATGATTGAGGCTTATCTCTTGAAGGTAATAACAGGTATTCGCTGTACCGGTTAATCGTTGGTCTATTATAATTTAAATCAGCCTTACATTTGTCTTTTGATGCGGCAGATAGAGTGACTCTAGCAATAAGTTAGTAGTTGCAAAATTGCCGCCTCATAAGTGCTTCCCACCTTCAACGTTCTTTGGAGGCAAGCTTCCGTTTAATGATATTTTACTTCACTTTATATCCAAACTTATTTAGGGGTAATACTATCTGTCTGAAAATCCTTGAAATATCCTCGTGCGTTTGAATAAGCGATTAACATCCTATAACCTGATTGTTATTAACATAATGAGTAAACGTATTTAGTCAGTATGTAGGTTGTTTTTTTCAAAAAGTTATAAACAGAATTAAATAGGAATAATATGGAATTGTTGATTACGATCATTGGCCTAATAGTATCGATTATTATTGCTTTAATGGTGAAAAAAGGTCCTTCGTTTGTCTTTAAATGTTCAGAAGATAAAATGATAAGTCATGTTTTCTGGCGGTAGGTTCTCAACGATCAGGAATCTCTCAGTCTCTCATTCAGGTTCGTACCAAATTGAATATTGGGATGTAGAAACTAGTGATAAATTTGATGCACTTTATGTAGGAAAAACTATTCACAATTGGGCACAAAATAGACTAAGAGGAAATAAATAACTGAAGATCCGTTTTCATTTAGCCATTAGATTTTTTGTCATTTATATGCCAGTAATTACAATAAGTAAGTTAGCAGTCTATTAATGGCTCAATATGCAGTGTAACTTTATCTCGTTAATTAGGTGCTGAAAATGACTTATGTGAGGTAAAGGTAACCTGTGGACAAGTACCATGAATTTCTGGGGGGTACCAAGCAAAATTGAGAATATACCAGTGGAAAATCAAGTAGCCCTAGAGCATTTATATGGTTGTGATGCAATCGTTGATACTAATTTGTATCCCTGAGCAGTCTGCATTCATAGGTATTTATACTTATCAATTCAAATAATATTGTTACTGAAACTGACGACCTAATTTTACTTAAAACCTTTGAACGAGTAACGCGTTATTTTTTCTATATATCAGTGCGTCTATGAAGTGATTAGTTATACTGAACATTGAAAACGAAGAAGCCGTGCTAATTAGGGGAGTTATAACAAGCAATGAACAAGACTTGCAAATTATTTATCCTAAGGCTTTGCTTGCCAACATCACTTAACCAAATGAGGCGGTATATTGTTCGCATTGCTTATGATTTGCGATCGGTCATCAGGTATCCCCTGTTGCGAATTGTAACGATTTCTAATTCGCTTTTATTTAGCAGAGAACGCAATGTTGAGACCATAACGTTTACGTTATTTGTAATGTGACAGTCCACCCCCCATGTATATTCAAGTAAAAATTGTCGTGATAATATCTTATTTTTATAATGTTTAAACGCGCACAACATTCTATACTTCGACTCATTAATAGACGAATTATGGGCACCAACTTTTATGTTTTTACGTGTCATAATAACATCTTTACTTAGCGTAATCTCATTCAAATTTAGTGGACATTCAAAGCAAGAGGCACCACAGACTTGCGGCAAATTTTGTAAACCAAAATCATTTTCTTTATTCTTATCTCCATATTCAATGTCTTTATCCATAGAATCCATAGAATCCAAAAAGCCATTAATAATGATATTGATTTCCCTTAATTTGTCGTGGCTATCAAAGGCCATATTCCTCTCCATATTAACATTCCATAGAAGACTATTGGATATGCAGGATGTTTCTTGGATTCAAGATGAATTACTAAATACGCAATAATAATTCACTTTCCACTTTCCACTTTCCACTTGCCTTTTGTACTAAGCTAAACTTTAGTTCAACCAATAACAAATATTATTATTATTATTATCATAAGATTTATTCGTTTTTTTTTTTGCTAACTAATTTAACATATAATTTTACGGATATTTTATACACTATATTGTAACATTTTATATTTATATTGAATATTTTTTGGTCTAAATCCACATTTATAATCTGAATTTTTGTTTTGTTAAGTTTACAATATATACCAATGTATCACCGAATAAGTATCAAAAGTGTTTAATAGGTAATGTCTAATGGCACAAAAAAATTAAGGCTGGAGATTAATGATTATTACGTAAAGAGAACCTGTCTGTTCAGACTATTACTAAGACAAACGCACAAATAAGTTTGTCTTTACGTACTTCTCACATTGCCTTAGCGTCACTGTTCATTAAATAGTGAATGGTATTACTCGCTTAAAAACGGCAATACTTAGTTAGAAGTGATAATGTGCGAGGGTCGGCTTACCACGCACCTTCGAGTCAGTTGCTTGATCTTGCAGTATCTTCATCTTTAATGAACCCAAGGGTCGTTTTCGCCTTTATTGTAATAACGTTAAAGTCAATCCCCTCATAGAATTCCCCTGTCGATCCAGAGAGAACGTTGACGGTAAGAGTATCTTTCGTAAGCACAATAGTTTCACTTCCTAAGTAATTTATTTTGAGGTCATACTTTCCTGGTTTTATGTCTTGTAAAACAAAGAAACCATCATATTCAGGAGTTATACTGGCGTAATAACTACCGTCTTTTTCCACCACTATTTCAGCGTAGCTAAAGAATTTCTTGCTTATTCTAATGTCTATTTCTGGCAGATATATCGAGCCCATGATCATAGATAAAGGAACAAGTCCCACCGTTACTCTTTTACCCGATGCTGGAATTAACTTTACTGTTGTAGCGCTATCCGCTCTCAGTGTTGGATCAACCAAAATACCCGAATAATCATAAAATATTTGGTTACTCCTATATGGCGATACATCGCTAAGATAAAAAATACCGTCGCTGTCGGTTTTTACTTTATTTTTACCTATACCAACTTCCACCCCGACTAAGCTTTTTTCTTCTATCTCCTTTTCCCCATTGGCATTTTGATCAATAAAAATAATACCCTCAAGGTAACCATTGTCAGGCGATTTCGCATTGTTAGAAATAAATGGTTGTCTGATATTAATAACGGTTTCATAACTTGCTCTAACCTTGTACCGATTCTCTCTCTTGCTGTCGTAGTTAGCATCTATCTTTAAAGAATCGTTAAATTTATACTCAAACGCTATTTCAAAGCTGAAGTTATCTTTTTTATCATAATTTATGCCGACTCTATAAGCATAGTTAGTGTTTGGACTGAGTCTTTTTCTCAGTCTGGCAGCATACTTCCAATTCGCATCACGGCCCTGATCGAATTGTGCATTTAAACTGTAGGCGAAATTCCCTCGGTTATAATCGAGCCCTACTTTCCCAGTGTAATTAGAACGTCGCTCACTCTGTCTTTTTACGGTTTTTCTGAGGTCTACATTTAGGCGTGCTGCTTTATTGATGTCATAACTTAATCCTGTATCGAATCTATTTTCCTTTTTACCTTTATATTTTTGACTAGAAAACCTGAAAAAATAATCACTCCTTCCATAATTGCCGCTTAACTCCGCTTCCTGATAACTTTCCTTGTTGTTTTCTTCGGCCAATTGGTCACTGTAACGCTCATAGTTGTAGGATAATTGATGAGAAAATACTTCACTTCTCAATTCTCCAATATACGCCTTACTGTTGTCTGGAATTGAATTATAGTAGGAAAATTTAGTCAATAGTGGGACAACTAGGTTTGAGAAACGGTATTTCGCTTGGTGTTTCGTATATTTATAGAGTGTGTCTTCGTTGCGCGTATCGTAATAATCAAAAGAATAAGTCAGATTGTTTGTCACTCCATAGGAAATACCATATGTTAGATCATCCCATGCGTTATTTTCTGCCTCCGGGTTTTGTCCATAGAAAAAATTATAGTCCCACTTACCCTTGTCGAGAAAATCATTGCCTTCTAACACATTGACACTTCTCTGTTTTAGTAAAACCCCATTTCTATCAAATATCTTAATCACAAACGCATCGTTTTGGCTCCGCATCTCTAGGGTAAACTCATAGTCACCTCCTTCTACACGCGCAAAGTCACTAACCTTTCCGTTTTGATAGATCTCAACCAATGCATTTGTGGGAGCTTCGCCTCGAATCGTGACGTTTCTGCCTGAACGGGTAATACTGTATTCATTGTCACTTACTGATATCCCACGTATGTTTTCGTTCGAGCGAAGAACATTATTGCCATTTATACGATTATCCCCGATGGTTACCGTTTTATCTTTGAAAATGTAGGGGTATTTCAAGCTGATATTTTTCAGTTCTTGGGTGCCATAAATATTGTGGGTGATATTAAAATCGCCGTACAGGAGCTGTGAGCTATAGTCTAGCTCGACGTTTCCTTTGGACCCCTCTTGCTCTTTGTTAAAATAATTACCAACATCATCTATATCATAGCGAAGTCGAAGCATCCCGAAA
This sequence comes from uncultured Glaciecola sp., assembly GCF_937770335.1. GTDB lineage: Bacteria > Pseudomonadota > Gammaproteobacteria > Enterobacterales > Alteromonadaceae > Glaciecola. The sequence goes on along the minus strand of NZ_CALJHY010000001.1, from coordinate 17,233 downwards.
TCTATTATTTTTCTATGGTCTCGCATAAAAAGATCTGTCTTTTTTAATACCAGCTGGCTGAGCTTGTCCTTTTCAACTGACCTATTCCGTCTTTGCGCCGCAATCCTATAGTCCAGTGGTAGGTTAAAATTGAGTAGTATTTCAAGAGTGTAAATTTCTGCTAGCCATCTTATCGCATTGACGGGAAGTAATTCAGCGATCCCCTGTTTATCCAAATAGAGCTGCCCATCGATCATGATACTGCTAAGGGTTTTGAGTTCTCTTTCTATATTTCTTGCTTTTTTATCAGTAAAGAGACTGGCCGCCATAAATAGCCTGATAGTTCCAGAGTCGATAGAGAGCTTTGTATATTCGCTAAGTTCTGTAAAAATTAGAAATTGATCGAGTCCGATATAAATGCCTCCTTCAAAATCACTCTTGACCTCAAAGAACTCTTGTTTTAAGTGGCTGCCAACCTTGATAGTAATCATTTCGTCAAAATATTCATCCTGACTAACGGCAAACGTGGGGTTAATAAATATAAGGCTGTATAAAATGACGGCTGCAAACCTAGTCACTACTATCCTTAATTTTTCAATAGTAGATAAAGTGGCGGGAGGAAATTTAGGAAGATGCAAAGCGCATTTTCTAACAGAACTGGTGTTTCAATAGCGCAGGTACATAAAAACTAACTAATGAATAATTTGATTTGGTCTTGCTTTTACGTAACATGATGTTGTCCAAAGTTTTATGGGGTTAGTCGCTCAGTCAACATAGTTAACGTTGTATTTGATTGATTTTTTGTGTTGACCGCTGACATCCGTTTCACCTAGCAGTAAGAAGCCTACATAAAAGTCTCCTTCGCCATATTTATTTAGGGTAATGATTCTATTTTTAGGTTTGAGATTTGCAATTCTTGCGCCTGGGGTAAGATACACGTCCCCGCGTGTTTTAATTTCAAGTTCCACTTGCTTACTGGCTTTACCTTTAACAGAGATAACCACTCCATCTTCAGGATGCACAGTTTGGGTACTACCGTTATAGAAAAGAATGCCCTTTAATTGGACATTTTTGACCCACATGATTTCCAAACCAAACACTGAATTAGGTATCATCAGTATTAATAAAAATAAAAATAAAAAAAATTTCATGATTATGCCGCTAAATTAAGCTTGGCAGCTTCAAGGCTGCCTGAAAAATAATTAAACGATAGCCTAAACTATACTAGTATACTCGACAGTAATAGTGACAATTTCTTGCGTAAAGGCGGCTATTTTTGTGTCTCCTGTTAGGTTAACCGCAAAATTATATACTATCGGTTCTGCTGCGAAAGTTATACTTGAGGGGGACGAACTAGTCACTGATAAAGCGCTATTTGCAATAAGTCCGACCGTAACCAGCACCGTTTCATTCATTGCACCAGAAATAGTTGCTGCAACTGCTTCACTAAAACTTGCACCGTCATAAATATCACCAAAGTCCACTTCAGCTGGTACCGCAACCGTTATGGGTTTCACGTATTTACCCTTAACAGTAATAGTGTCTACGGAGGTTGCGGGCTCTTGTGCATTAACGAGGCCAACCGACGAGGCTGCTAATATGGATGTTGCAAACAATAATTTTTTCATTGATATTCCTTAAACTTCTGGTTGTATGTTGTATGTTGTATGAGTCATACACTGGCATTAGAAAACAAATTAACGATGAGTTTTCTTGAGTGTTATATACCTGCAATATCGACATAAGCTACAAGTATAGTAATTTGAGCAGACACGTCACTGCTAATATTTTTTGAATTTAGGCTCACATAAAATTTAACCTGTTGAGTCGCTCCTACGCCTACCTTATTGAAGGTGAGGCGGCTAGGTGTATATTCTCCGTAGGCTGAATCTGAAACTTGAACAACTCCTGTGTTGTCGTCATTACTTATCTCTATTCTATATTTATAATCAATTTCAGCGTTTACTGAAAAGTTTACTAACTCAGTGGTTTCGTGCATACCGGGGTAAACATCGCCAAAATCAATTACACGAACAGGTAGCGCCACCGATAATTTTTTTATAGCGTAGCCATCGATATAGAACTCGCCTTCGGCACCTTGCAAAGTGCTTGAAAAAAATAGCAAACATAACAAAAACTTACTCATCTGCAGAGCGGCTAAAGTTCAAAGTCTCTAAAAATTCATGTTTTTTATTAGAAAAAGCAATTTCTACGTAATCTACATCCTCATTTGTGTCCACTGTTTGACTAAGCTCCACAAGATTTTCGCGAAAAACTCCTTGCTTAAATTTTTGCTCCTTCACTAATTTCTGATTTAGATAAAACTTAACTTCTATATCAAGTGTGTAGGAAAAATTCGCAGTATTTTTAATCAAACCTTTTAATTGATAGCTTTTTTCCAATTTTTCAATTCGTAAATTTTCAAAATCCATGCCAATTTCTAATTTACCTTTTCTTGCGTAATAAGGAACACCAATATTCATTAGCATTGTTATCTGAGCACCAGGCTCCCTAGGCGGGAGCTCTTTAAAAAGAAGAAGAGCCACATACTCACCATCTGGTAAATCTTTTTTTATCCTTGGTGCTATCATCACTTGAATCTTGCCATTAGGCGGGATGCTTACTATTTTGGGATAAGCGACTAATTGTTCGCCTAGGTAGTACTGACTTTTAGCCCATGTTGGTTTTGCAAAATCCACTCTGACTCGGACCTGTTTGTCACTCTGATTGATAAGTGTAGTGCTTACAGTCACGGGTTTATCAAGATCAATACCAAAGCTGGTTTGGGTGACCATAAACGCACTGTAACTGAGACTTGAATAAATACACAATAATATTAGCATAGCCCATTTTAAGGGAGAGTTAAGCTTACAAATAAGTGCCATTATTAATTTATCCTGTCTATTTTTTAGCAAAAACCATACAATTTGAAGTAAATAAACAACTGCTAAGAAAGTCAGCTATAGTACTATTTTGTTAAATATAAAACCTTTAGTGATATACAGTTCTATTTCACTTTGGTCATTTACCTCGTTACTTCTAGAACCACTAGAACCACGTTTTTTTGCTACCCCAACGTTAGGGTGTTCTCTAATAGTGGCTCATACAATTATTATTATAATTATTATTATAATAATTGTAATTTTTCTAGTGATACGCCCATACATAAATATTATTCAAAAAACTGTGGGGTGGGCTGCCGATAGAAAGCGCTAATTCAAGATACATCGATATTTTATTCTACCTATTTGCGTTTTAAAGTAGTAACAGTAAACGAGTCTTTACTATGTGAATTAATCTGCGCACAATGAAGTCATTTGGTCATAACGGTTATCCCTAATTAATATGAAAACCCTTCTAAACAAACAAATAGACATAACTGAAGCGGCATTAAGAACGATTGCTCATATGCCAACCAAAAGTTTACCGGTGTTAATGGATGATGACTTTACTAAAGGCCTCAGTGATGCTGACTATATGCGCATTGCTGTGCTACTCGCGCAAAAAAGTTATGACGAAGGTGGCTGCCCAATTGGAGCCGTAATAGTGAATAATTCGCTAAAAACAATTGTTGGTAAGGGGCATAACACCCTTGTTCAAGAAGATCATCCGTATAATCATGGTGAAACTTCTGCTATTCGTGATGCTGGTCGAATCGACTTTAGTAATACGACTATTTATAGCAGCCTCAGCCCATGTGCGGTATGTGCTTCTCTTCTGCACATGAGAGGCTTTAGTCGCGTAGTCGTGGGCGATGTGACTAACGCAGAAGGTACCGAAGCGTTTTTACGCGAAAAAGGCATACAAGTTGATATCAAAGAAGACCCCAAAGGCATCGAACTTTATGCTCGCTTTCGTGCTGAAAAACCCGACCAGGATTTAGAAGATTGGAGAGGGGTCAGTGCCGTGTTGAAGAAGACGTGTTGATAGAAACATTAACGGGGGATAAAAACGGTCATGTCTGTTAATACGATAAACCAGAATAAACACCGTCAATCTTTCCACGACTTTGATGAAATCTGGGTGTTTGGCTATGGCTCGCTGATTTATAAAGTGGACTTTCCATTTATTGAAAAAGCCCCTGCTAGCATCATAGGTTGGCAACGTCGATTCTGGCAAGGTAGTGACGATCATCGAGGTACGCCGCAACAACCTGGCCGTGTTGTTACTCTTATTGCATCAGCATTGAATGAATGTTCTGGAATGGCTTATAAGGTCACCCAAGATGTTTTTGAACATCTCGATCATCGGGAAAAAAATGGTTATTTACGTTACGAGGTAGATATTTATTTTAAGGGACTTAAACATGAAAATATTAAGAATGCTGAATATAAAAAAGGCTTAATCTATATTGCTCATGAAGATAATGCTGCTTTTTTAGGGGATGCATCAGATCATGAAATCGCCCAACAAATTCATCGCAGTTCAGGCCCAAGCGGGCAAAACCGAGATTATGTATTTCAATTAGCCGAGGCGTTGCAAGCGTTAGGGGATAGCGATGAGCATGTGGCTTCCATTGATCGCATTCTGAAACAACTGAATCGAAGTGTCTGAAAATGAGATTGTCTAAAGTCGATAAGTTGATAATTTTCTGAGTTGATTGCCGAAGTTGTCCCAGCAGGTGGGGCAATAATATCTGCTAGAGGAGTAATTGAAAAAATAGTCGATTAACTTAACTGAGACTAGCCTCAACATGAACCTAAATTTGAGAACGCTTATTATTCCACTGTTTGTTTTTTTTTGATATTAAATTTAAAAATCACCAAAAAGTATAACTTCATTACGGCCTCTTTTCTTTGCTTCATACATTGCTTGGTCAGCGCATTCGATCAACATACTTTGAGTTTTTGCATGCTGAGGATAAACCGCCACTCCAATACTTGAAGAAATATTTACAATTTTACTATTTGTCATTACAAAAGGTTCTTCTAAAATTTTTCGTATCTTATTTGCTACATCCGTTGCATTGTCAGAAATATCAGGGAGTACAACCAAAAACTCATCCCCCCCAATTCGTCCAACTGTGTCTGAAGATCGCAAACAATATTGAATACGTTTGGATACTTCTTTTAATAACCAATCACCGACGTGATGTCCATTGACATCATTTACTTGTTTGAATCCATCCAAATCAATAAAAAGAACAGCCATATGTTTTCTATTGCGTTGAGCAGAGGCGGTAGCTTTCTTTAATATGTCATCGAGTAAGCGACGATTAGGCAGTTGTGTTAACTGATCATATGAGGCCTCCTTATCAAGACGTATTTGGATGTTTTTTTGCTCAGTAATATCATAATTGACACCAACGATCCGGATCGCTTTGCCCTTTATGTCAAAACTGGTTTTTGATACCGCTTTAATATAATGAACCGAATTATCAGGCCATAAAACACGGAATTCAGGACAATATTCTTTCTCATTTCTCAGGGCCGCCTGTATTTCGCCGTCAATATGCATCCGATCATCTATGTGTACTCTGGAAATCCATGCCTCATATAAATCGTCAAACTCTGATTCATCTAAGCCATACAATTGATACATAACGGAGTCCCAATTCAAAATATCGTTTTCAACATCCCAATCCCAAATCCCTACAATTCCGGCCGAGGCGCCCGCTTTTAGGCGATCAACTAATACTTCCAATTTCGCTTTCGACTGACTATCTTTTCTGCTGCTGCTTGTAATATTCAGCATCACAATCAGTAAAAGTACCGATAAAACCATGCCACTGAAGCCGACCAAGTTAGCTAAGTGGTTATCAACATCACTTTCAAAAATGGAGGTGCTATAAAACTGTATAGTCCAAATTCGGCCAGGAAACTCAATAGTTTCAACAAGTGAAAAAGAAGGTTTAAATCCTTTTATATCAGAACTAGGCAAATAACCGTCAATTATTTTAGGCGCATAAAATAGAGCATCTGCATCTTCTGAATCTCCGTCGTATATTGAAAAATTTATACCCGGATTATTGTTATTTAAGAGAATGCCGTTAATCAGGTCATCAATACGAAATGGGCTGTATATATATCCAACGAGTGCTTTTTGACGCTGTTCTATGTTTTCAACAGTTGCTCCATCGCGATATAAGGGAAGATACATAAGAAATCCATTTTGTAAATCAGTACCATCTTCCTGAACCAGTTTAATCTTAGCTGAAAATGCGATCTCGCCATTGTCACGAGCGATGTCCATGGCGAGATGGCGAGAATTTTCTGAGTACATATCATACCCAAAGGCACGCTGATTTCTTGCCGTGAATGGCTCGAGATAGAGAATACTGCTGTACTTATCGCGCAATCCTGGGGGAAATATATTAAATTGGTCGTAACCTTCTAGCCGCACCGTGTTAACAAAAACGTCTTTTTCTTCTGGGTTGAGCATAACGGCATAACCAATACCTTGAACGCCCGGCCAATATTTATTAACTTGTAAATTACTCACATAATGATGAAATTCGAGACGACTAACTTGTTTACTCGATTTAAATAACCCTAAACCACCGCGCAACATTTGTTCATATCCCTTCATGCGCTGTTCGATTGAGCTAATCGTTTGAGTAACCTCAAATTTAAATAAATCTTGGGTATGGAGTTGAGCAGATTTGGTGGCGATGGACCAAGTGATAAAGGTAACACAGATACTTAATGAAAATATTAGCCAGGAGGGCAAATTACTTCTGACAGACTTGAAGAAATCATTATTTACGGCGCGCTTCATCTGCATTAATTTCCCTTCAAGTAAGATACTTCCTATAATCGTTTGCACTAAATTTGATTCATATTGTCTATGAACAGCTTAAAAAACTGGTCAAATACGACTAAATAGTAATCATGAAAATCGAACGTTTTGATTTAACTGAGTATAGTTCACATTCGATTTTTAAGAAATTTATTGCCTTCAGTAACTGATCATCATTAAAACCAAGGCTAGTTAATGGTGACTTTATCACCCGTTTTCTTAAGTCAGTAAAATGAGACATAACAAAATCTAGGATTCTTAGTCGCCAGCTATCACCGAATTAATTCTAAGCACCATTTCAGCAGTATCTTTTTCTATATTAGCAATGGCTGAGGCTGAGGTGACTGCGTCGACCGATTCCATCTTTAAGTCACCCTGTCCTGAGGTAGTCAGCACAACGATATTTTTAAGATCCGGATTACGCTCAATAAATAACATAGCATCTTTTTGTGGCTGCCAGTTTTCCCACGTATGCAAAATAACTACCGCGCTCCATTCGTCGATATTGATGTTTGAGAGCGTAGAAACGTCTACCACTCGAACGTCAATTTGACGATTCTTAAGCGCATCAATAATACCAGCAACGACAGCGTTTTTATATTCACTGCCCTGAGTGGCAATTAATAATTTATGTTTAGGATTGTCAGGCTGGACAGAATAGGGTGGTATAAAATCCATTGAATAATTGACTTTGTACCATGTGAGCGGAGCGAATAAGCTGAGCCCAATAAGTATCAAAATTAAAGTAACCTTTTTTCGAACGCTCATAGCATGTTCCTTCTGATTAATATCATGGCAAATAACATTTATTCTCTTAGGAGGCGCCGTCATTTTCCTTGCTAACCGCCTTTTGGCAAATGTTAAGAAAATCGCTTAACTTTTTACTATCATCAAAATGAGTTATGTCGGCTTGCGTTATTTCGAGTGTTGCAATAGGTGTTTTTTCGCAAAGTTCTTCCATACTTCTAAAAACGCTAGGTCCGCCAGAGGTACTTTCGGTACAAAAGAAAGCGATCCTCTTTAACCTATACTTTTCTTGATTAATCAGTGCGCGCATAGGCGATGCTAATCTCATCATCCATACGGGGGCGTCTAAAATAACCAAATCATATTGAGGATTGTTCACGAAAATAAGCTAACCTGTTTTGATCAAAGTCAAAGAACTCCTTATCGACTATAAATTATGTAATAAATCAAAACTAACAGCCAATAAAAAACCCGCGTTCAATGCGGGTTTTCAACTAACAGTGATGTTGCTTATTTACAGCTTACGGCGATGCTTAGTCCCCATAAATCCTAGCAGTCCTAGTCCTATACCCATTATCATGAGACCTGAGGGCTCGGGTACAAGGTTGCTACGTAGGGTCAGTTCGCCCTGAATGTTGAATGCGTTATCAGCCGCTTCCTTGGTCTCAAAATAACTACTACCGCCAAAAATATTAAGTGTATATTCATCGCTTCCCACCATAAAAGTATCCGAAATAAGACTATAGTCGACAGTCACTATGTCAGCACAACCATTGACATTGACACCGGCGCCTGTTGCTTCACACACTCCCCCGTTTGGTGTTTCGTTGTGGTTGAAGGTGAACAGAAATTTCTTTACTCCTACCCAAACAGTATCTACCCATATGTCCGCTGCAAGTTCCAGCGTGGCTGAATTCAGTGTAGTACCTGTGATTGGATTATTGAAATGAGTCCAAGATCCCAGGTCAAAAGCGGCTGAAGGACTAGGTGGTAAGTTTATATTAATGGGCACAGCGGCGGTGGTAAAATTATAGCCACTTTGACCCGACCCAGTGTCATTGCCCCAGTACATAAACGCTGAATTAGTTCCATTACCGATTGCACTAATGGAATTTGGATTAATATTAAGCCAAGAGGCGTTAAGGTCACTGATGCTTACTAGCCCTGCTTGGGCAAAACTAGAGACGGCAAGGCTGCTAGCCAAAATCGATGAGCATGCCAATATTTTAAACTTTGATCGTAGGTTATTCATGATGATTCTCCATTTGGTATTATGTATGAACGTACTAATAAAATTGTTACTACATGTTGAGATCAACTCGTCTAATCCTACTACGTATCGCAATTAGGCATATCTCGTGAGAAACATTGCACATCTGGTGCCAGCTCTTAAAATTAATGACATGTTTTATTTTTTTGTTATTTATTTAAATGACTTGCGATTAAAATTATACTTGACTGATGGTTACTATATGGTCTATTGCTGTATGTTTTTTGGACGCTAAATTAAGGGGTATTTTCTGTTTTAAATAAAAAGCATCCTTTTTTTATTTAAAAAATATTTTAATTTCATATATTTGTTAAATTTTTTGGAAAAAAAAGCTAGTTTTACAAGTGTAAAAATATTCGACAGCTGTTTGGTAACGGGAATAGACATTTTTATCGATTGTGCGACAAATAAAGCTATACCTGATTTATGCGACAGAGGCTGGCACAGTAGGTTATTTCTTGATGGTGAAGTAAGTGCCATTAGTTTGTAAATGCAATCAATGGAATTGAAACAGGCATGAGTTGTGCCATCGCGCTAAGTCGCTTTCAATTCATAATGCACTTACTCGTGCTTAGTCATATATATAAATGTCGTTTACTGATAGCAGAACGACAAATGTATTACATCTTCAATCACAATATCCCGCTCAGTAATTTGCTCGGTTGGCGTTATTTCAGCGCTATAGATATGTTCTGAGCGTTATCTTGTTTAATATTTTTGGAGTCTAAAGAATCAATAATAATTCTACAAAATTGAGTTTTTTGAAGCCTTTCACAGTCAACTAGGCCACCAGGACTGAAAACATTAATTTCCATCAATTTGTTTCCTACAATATCTAGTCCGACAAAAAACATTCCATCGCGCACAAGCTTAGGACGAATAATATCTACAATTTTGAGCATTTCAGGGGTAACTTCGGCTGTATAGGATATAGCGCCTGCCTTGATATTACTTCGCATATCTTCTTCGCCTGAATGATATCTATGAATCGCTGCATATTTATTGTTAACCAATAGTGGTTCGCCATTAAGTAAGAACAATCGGGTGTCGCCTTTTGCTGCTTCTTTAAGATACTCTTGGGCGATAATAAAACCTTCTTGCGATACTGACTCAATGATCTGGTTAATATTATATTTATCGTCGGGTCGAATTAAAAATACATTGCGTCCACCTGAACCAGATAATGGCTTTAACACTGCATATCCCTTTTCCTGCTCAATAAAATGTTTAATATCACTTGGAACTCTGGTTATTATGGCGCGAGGACGAACCTCCTCAGGAAAGTACTGAAGATACATTTTATTTACGGCCTCACTTAATCCGCTAGGAGAGTTTATTACGCGTACACCATGGCGCATCGCCAAACGACCAAAGTTTATGCCTGCTAAACGAGCCCAAGGTCGATTATTTACATCTTCAGCTGCATCATTTCTTAACCATAAAACATCCAATTTATCCAAGATTAATTTTTGATGGAGCGCTTTTTCACTTTGAAGGTTGTTTAGGTAAGTTTTAAGCGTTCGGTATTTACCTGGCGTTACCTTTAATGACTCAGCATAAACGGTATCGTCAACGGCGTAAGACAGCTGGTCTACGCTAATGTAAAACACTTCATGGCCCATATTTGTGGCCGTCATTGCAATTAGCGTAGTGGTATAGTTGGCCTTTTCAGTAAAGATATTATTGACCAACAGACCCATTTTCATAATTCATTTCCATTTACCAATTCAATAATGGATTCAGATTCTTTTAATCTTTTTATTCTACTTTTATAAAGCGGTAAGGTCAGGAAGTGCGGCACAACTTGGACTTCTTTGAGCATTTTTCTCCATTTCAACTCTTCAATAAATCGAAGATGTTTGAGCGCTATTTTACCTATAAAAAGAGTATGTAAATCGCCGCCTTTTTTTAAATAGTCAATAAGCTCCAATAACCCTTTTAAATATATGGCATCTTTTGTAAGTCCCCCGCCACGAAAAACACGCATACAAATTTGAAATGCGTTTTCTGGTGCGAATTTGAATTGATTGGTCAGCATTCTAAATACTTCGATGAAGTCCGCACCATTGATACATGCATGCACTGCGCAAACTCTTGCAGCAATGGTTCTTAGCCTATTTGGATATAATTTGCCGACTAAATATTCAGCCAGTACGGCTAAACCTTCCTGCAGTGATTCGTGATCTTGCATCCCCGAATAAAACTGTTGAAAGGGCTGTGCGCAGCCATTAAAATACGTCACCATATGTGTACCTATTTCGTGAGCTAAGGTGGCGTCAGCCTTGTTTTTATCAAAATGACTCGATTCACCTATCATCAATTTTCCGTTCGAAACCAAAACGCCTGGAATATCTTTACGAAGTTCAACTGGATAACAAAAGCTCGGATGCTGTAACTGATAGTCAGCAATCAGGTTTTGTGCTCTCTCCTTGAATTCTTGTGCTGTTAACATAATTTTTACTGCTTTGGGTTCTTCTGCCGCTACGCATCCCAAAATATGCCTAGCAGTGGCGAGCAGCGATTCGTCGACACCACCAAATACTTGCATACTGGCATGCATAAAATTAGTCGTATTGCGGTCGGCAATCATGCCAAGTAGTCGACTTGTTTCTTCACGCTGAGTTTGAAAAATATGAAGTAGGGTCGGATCCTCAATATGTTCGATCTCAATAGCGTACAATTTGCGTTTTAGAAGGTCCGGATCAATAGGACGTGGGCGATACTTAAATGTCGGCATCCGTAGATATTCACTATCACTAAAAGCAGTCCATGCTTCTCCAAAATTAACCGGCGTCACGTGAAATAAAATATCAAACTGGTCCTTTACTGCAGCGAGCTTTTTATCAATATCCAGCACGTTTGGAGTGATAGAACGGTGTCCTAGCTCATGGAAATGTGTAGGTAGTTGGTTAGTATAGTTCCTAATAAAAGCAAAAAATGTCCGACGTAATGCTCTAGTTAAACCGGCATGCAACAGTCGCATTTCGTAAGGTAACAATATATTTCCCTGACGAAAAATTGGGTTCACAGCCAAACCCAACCAATACTGATTATTTGAACTAGATAGGTTACTAATTGATAAATTTTGGACTCGGTTTTCTTGCGAATAGAAATCGTAGTCCAAACTGAGTCTGATATTTGCTTGGTTAAAATCAATATCGAGTAGTGCGTTTTCCATTTCTTCTAGGATTTTTAACGGAGGATTATTTTCGCTAGTTTTAATATCAAAATGCAGATTAACCTGTCTATTTGATTGCTGAGAAGGCGGCTTAGTTGTCCAAAATTCGAAAAATAAAAAAGCACCGAACAAAGATTCAAGTTTTTGCGAAATGGTATCTAATAATTTTTTAAAAGAGGGGGTATTTGCGTCGCGTTCACGCACTAAAATATAGCTAGCTTGGCCTAGTATCAATTCCGGAGTACCTTTATCGAGATGATTTTCGGGTTTTATATAGATACATAAAAAAGGTAATTGGCGGTCAATATGCAACCGCCCCCAGCCAGGGAACGTTCGCTTTACCGATTGGTGCTTATCCAATGCACTACAGACATCCTCTGCTAAGTCATCATCAATGCAAGTGTGTTTGCTTTTCATAATAGTTTTAACTCATTTAAAATCCCAGGAAGGGTCGATTTTAAAGCGGCATACAATAAATCTAGTTTTCGTCTATCAAGCTCGCCAGTCCATTCATCCATAAATATTTTCTTCAGCTCTATTGATAGCACACAGCCGCTGTCAGGAAACGATTGATGTACCCATGTCGCAAATTGGCGCCCTTTAAATTTAACATTTTCGCGCACATCGAGGTGTTTCCCAAAATAGTCAAACGTTCTAAGATCGTAAATAAAGTGGTTAATTAAACTTGACCATTTCTTTCTATCCATTGTCCCCGTGCCGATATTAATATCAGGGTTTTTTGCTGGATCATCCGGAGTCGCGTTGGGGCCCTCTCTTCGGTAGTTGTAACTATGAATATCGAATACGACAAACCGGCCGAACTCAGCCTCGAGACGACAGAGTTGTCTTTTAGTTTTAGCATAAAAAAGATCAAATTCGTGCAGTGACTTCTCGATCATTTTTTGATCTGGAGCCTGTTCCCATATATGTAAACCCCAAGCATCGTCGGGTTCAACATAAAAAGCGTCTTCTCGAGGACGGTTTAAATCGACTTCGAATCTTGAACGAATAGGGACAATCCTGTTTGCCACTGCTTTGGTCAATATATCAGTGAATGGGTCTTCTTCTCTTAGTCTATTGTCTTCCTCAAGCGCTAAAATTTTGGCTAAGTCAGCGCGTATTTCATGCCCTGAATGCAGTGCGGTAGCGAAGATAGGGCCTTCGCCTTCGTGCACGGACCAAAGCGGCTGAAAATGATTATTATGAGTCAAGTGAGTACTCCTTAATTTTTCACTTTCCAACTGCCATCCGCTGTTCGGCACGCAATACCGTATACTTTTTCGGTTTTGCCACCGATAGTCGCATCAAGCTGATATTCTCTGCACGGTTGTGTACCTTCCTGATAAGTTCGAGTTGGGACGACTGTGTAATAATTCCCTGTATCGGGATTTTTCCACCTTGTTGAAACCCCAGAGCGAACAGTCTCAAGGGAATGTGAAAGTTTAAGCTTATCGGCCGCATCCATGGTGCGGCCGATGTTACCGCCAATCGTTGTGCCAACCATCGTACCCAATACTGTCGCTATGGTTCTGCCATTACCTCTGCCCACTTCATGCCCTAAAACCCCACCAATTAGGCCTCCAATAATCATACCGCTAGATTCGTTGGGCCCTTGCGTATTTGCACAGGATGACAAAGAAGCAATGCAAACGATTACAGTTAGTATTGATTTATAGTGATGATGCGATTTGTTTAACATGACGGTAACCTTAAAAGCCAAAAAGTATGAATTGACGATTCTAAGATTGGGAGTTTAAAAATGTTTGACTGTAATCAAGTTTCGATGACAAATATTAGGATTTATTATCATCTAAGAACCGCTTCACTGCGGTTACCGTTGATTGGAGATCTAGTAATACCCCATTATAGTGAGTCCTCGAAAATGGAGTAATACTAGATTGTAGGATTATGTATAGAAATATTATTTATAAAAGATAGTAAGCTCAAACTATCTTTTATTCATTTATCTTTATCTTACGCTGCTGTTGCATGGATTTTTCTGATTTGGGCATAAAAACACTCAGTACGCCTTTCTTAAAGTCAGCTTTTATTTTCTCTTCTTGTACGCTGGGAGGAAGGGTGAAACTGCGTTTAAAATATCCGTAGCTGCGCTCCATAAGGTGGTAGCTTCCTTCCTTATCTTCCTCTGTTTCGGTTTTCTTTTCACCACTTAAAGTCAAGATGCCGTCCGACAATTCCAAATTGATGTTCTCTAGATCTAGTCCTGGGAGTTCGGCTGATAATTTGTAGGACTTGTCGTCCTCCTTGACGTCAACTTTTGGGTTTAGATTGAAGTCCCCTAATCCAACTGACGGCAAGCTAGGACGGTTAAATGGCAAGCGTTCAGCAAATTTATCAATGAAATCGTCTATATAGGGTACATGCATACTGAAAGGGTTGAGACTCTTATTTTTACCGTTATCTGAATGAGTTTTTATAGAAACCTTTGACATGGTTATATTCCTCTTAATAAGTTAATAATTGTTGGCATCGCACTTATTTACATCCGCGACTTTAGACGCAGATGACTAATGTAAGTGTTATTAATCTAAGCTGAATAGTGACGGGCGATATTGATGTGGGTCAAATTGTCAATATTAATCCAAAAGAGCCATTTATTACTTAATACTGGTGGTGATCCGTGCATCGATTGTGCACCCAATTTCGGTATATATTTGGGCTCATTGACTAAGAAAAAGGCGAGAGTGATGGCAAAGTCTCTTGCGGATAGAAATTCCTTGATGTATCGGAAGCTCAGTGTAAATGGCATTGAATAAAAGCCGTTCATCATCATAAAAAATATTCAGAGTTTGTTTGCACTAAAGGGTAAGTGCTTGTTTTATTTTACCTATACAAAATCCTGCCCACGCCCACCCAAATCAATGTTTACATTGGACTTGATTAGGGTATATTTTCTTCACCTATCAACACTATGAAAAATATGGAGTTTACTAAATGTCTGATATGCGTACATGTGAACGTTGTTCTGATTCATATTTTTATAATTATTATAGGGATAACTCTGGCATGCTTTGGAAGTACTGCCCTAGTTGTCGCCGCAGCCTTTTGGATCAGGAGGACCGACAAAATCAATCTAGGTTGAATGCGCAATTCAGGTACGCATATGGCTGGGGCTACAATATAGATTTTGAGGTCGCTACATACCGCTATATCCTGAATGAAGATGGTAGCCTGACATATAGCTGTAAGCCAGATTATGGATATGATTCTCGAATAAGGGGCCTTATCAGTCAAGGTTTTTTAGCTAGGTTAAAAGACGTAGGGATTATCGGCGCAACAAGCCAATATATGCTTGATATGGCCTATAATGCTGGTGCGGATGGGAACTGTCATGATAGTTTCAGTATCCGACATAAAACAAAAGAATTTGTTTTCTTCTTTACAGCCTACCCAAAAGTACACTTTGTCTTTAACGATGCTGGAGAAGTTATTTCGATGATTTATCCGCCATTTCAAGGTGCGGATATGAAAGCAGCATATGGAAGAGGATGCGCTGACTATATCAAGTTAAATACAGAAAAATGTCATGCACTTGCTGAGCAGCATCAAAAAGAGGCGCTTTTAGCTAAGACTGCTGAAAAGATACGTGAGCAATATTGGGTTCATGAAGATGCTATAAAGTATTTTACTCGATTAAAATATGTCATTTACGTACCTTGGATCGCCATTTACTTTATGGCGTTAGCAGGGGTGGTAATCATGTTACCACATGACGTTTCACAGGGGTGGTGGCCTGAGGTATGGCGAGCAATTCAAAAGATATTTTTCTTCATCATTACTTATTTCGCAATGACTATGCCTTCAAATGTCATTAACAGTTGGATTAAAGACGCAAACAATGACCTCACCTTAAAAAAACAAGAAGAGCTACTGGCTATTAATGCGGAAGGTAAATATGTGGATTTTGATCATCTTGACGAACTATCCCCAATGCCATTGGACGAAGAGATTAATGCAAAAAAAGAAAAGAAAACACTTGTTTTGGTACGTGATATCGCTATCGTATTTGGCGGACTAAAAATTGCTGTTTATATTTACGATGAGTATATTTCTCCGTTTGTTTTTTAGTCGCTGCTTAAATAATATTTATAAAAATGGCAATTCAACCACTATCAATGGCTAAGTGTTAAATATGAAGTTAAGCGAATGATGGATAATTCGCATCTGTTATTTTCGTATTGCTTGATAGAATGCTCAACATCAGGTATCAGCTCTTTTTTTGCTGCTAAATAACGGCGCAATTTATCAGTGACTATCTTGATTGGCGAGGCCTGCTGGCCTTTGAGTGACTTTCGAAAAAATTGTCTCGTGACTTTCTTGTCCTTACGCTTCTTAATTAGAATGTCAATTTCGTCACCATCCCTGCCGACTGCCCGCCAAAGATAATGCAGCACTCCATTTATGACAACAGTTTCTGATGGTTTCGTAACTGACGGCAATGCCTCTTGCTGCCAGCCATTCTTCGATGTCACGAAAGCTAAGTGTAAATCTATGATAAAGCCACACAGCGTGACTGATTATTTGGGAGGGATAGCGATATCCGGCATAAATAGTAGTATTTTTCATGCCCTGATTATCGCACGTTTCTGAGTCTGCTCGTTAACTCGACAGTACCTAGATTACGCTTCAGAGATTTCGTAAATAAAACAATCGTATGTTGCGGAGATGACGATAGCAAGCGCCGCTTTTTGGCATCATCCGGTTTGCTGAAATCAACAGGTTAGAGGCACGTGATTAGGGTTTGAAGTTATGTGCTTAATCATTTTTGGCTTTGTAAAGCCTTGTGGTTTTGAAATAGTCTGAGTGTAAACTTCATCAAATTTATAAACATATATACGCCAGCGTTAGTCATTAATCCTCGGCGATTAATGTACTATCAATTCACTAACCAAGTCCATGTTGAAAGTTTATAGGGAATTTTTATGACAGTTTACATTGTTTCACAACTTACTATCCACGACCGCTCTAAATACGACGAGTATGAAAGCGGCTTTACCGAAGTCTTCGAAAAGTACGACGGCCAAATGCTCAGCGTTGACGAAGAGCCAACTGTCCTCGCAGGCAAGTGGGAAGCTACACGTTCTGTGATTATTAAATTTCCTTCAAAGCGAAGCGCAATTACGTGGTTAATGTCTGATGAGTATCAAGCTATTTCAAAGCATCGCGAAGCGGGGAGTACGGCTAATTCGATATTGGTGAAGGGCTTTGAATAGCTCTGCTCGAAGGGTAAGGCCTAAAAAGGTTTTAAGCATTGAAAAATAAGCGACCTAACAAGAGGTTTAACTCCCCCTAACTTGCCG